>JALQCR010000023.1 GCA_023336205.1 Pseudanabaena sp. Salubria-1 | reverse complement strand
TGGGACAACCCCCCCCCCCCGGGGCGCCCCCCCCCCCCCCCCAAAACCCCCCCCCCCCCCCCCCCCCCCCCAACTCTTTTCTGGATTTTAGGCTTGTACTAGCCCAATCTTTTTTGCAATACATTGACCAGAAAGCTAATACCAAAGCGCATCTGGTCAATGTATAGTGTCGCCATTTTTTTGTGAATTGATATAACTTGATCTGCAAACTCAGAAGTGTCAAGAATGATAATCATTATCAAAAAGTAGTCGTAACAACAAATTTCAATATTGGATTGTCATAGATTAAATTTGCTAACCCCAATTAGATAAGGAATCAAAAAAATGGGTAGTACTGGCAGCGTTAGTTCGTGGGATGAAGCACTCTTAGTTGCAATGATTCAATATCCTGTGCCGATCATTCGTAGCCCAGAGGATATTCAAACTCAGGTCAAGCAGATTTGTCGAACAGTTGATAATACAAAAGCGGGTTATCCTGGTTTAGATTTGATCGTGTTGCCAGAATATTCGACTCAGGGATTAAACACAAAAATCTGGACATACGATGAGATGTTATTGACGGTTGACAGTCCTGAAATTGGCGAATTTCGGGAAGCCTGTATCCGCAATAAAGTGTGGGGAGTTTTCTCGTTGATGGAAAAAAACGATGTTCAAGGGTTACCCCCATTTAACACCGCCATTATTATTAATGACCAAGGGGAAATCGCCCTTCACTACCGCAAATTGCAACCGTGGGTTCCCATCGAACCTTGGTATCCAGGTAACTATGGAATGCCCGTGTGTGATGGCCCAAAAGGATCAAAATTGGCAGTTTGTATTTGCCACGATGGAATGTTCCCTGAGTTAGCGCGTGAGGCTGCTTACAAGGGCTGCAACGTCTATATCCGCATCTCTGGTTATTCCACGCAAGTAAACGACCAATGGATTTGGACTAATCGTACTAACGCATGGCAGAATCTGATGTATACAATTTCAGTAAACCTTGCTGGATATGACGAGGTGTTCTACTATTTCGGGGAAGGAACTGTTTGTAACTATGATGGCAATGTTATTCAGCAGGGACATCGTAATCCCTGGGAAATTGTTACCGCAGAACTGTTCCCTCGACTTGTTGACGAATCACGTAAGAACTGGGCATTAGAAAATAATATTTTCAACGTTGGTTGTCGCGGGTATGTTGGCAAGCCTGGTGGTGAACGAGAAAATTACCTCACTTGGGTTCACGATTTAGCCGAGGGCAAATATAAGCTGCCGTGGGATGATGAAATCAAGATCAAAGATGGCTGGGAGTACTATCCAGATGGCGTAAAGCTAGGCAAAATGCCGATCGCTCAGCCAGATGCAATTCCTGTTCTGACTTCATAGTTTCGTTTTCACCCTAGGTCAAAGTGGTAGTTCAAAAAGGCAATGACTATCATTTTGCTCTCCAATTTTTGAAGGCAGTGAGCAATCAATTAGTAGTGGTTATTTGCTTATTGCCTTCTACCAAGTAAGGGGTTGTGCAGAATAAATTACCCAAGCACTTAAGATTGCGACCCTTTGGGGCAAAAACTTAAGTGCTTAGGTTTGCAATTAATTTTGTAATTAATTATGCTCATCAACTTAACTAGCAACTTGGGCAATTAGGAAGAAAGCAAAATCTGATACAAATCAGGTCGGCGATCGCGAAAAAATCCAAAGGATGCTCGATTAAGTCGAACTTGATCGCGATCGAAACTAGCTAAAATTACACCTTCCTCGGTGTCATGTAACTCTGCAACCTTATCGCCACGATGGTTGGCAATAAAGGAATGACCATAAAAAGTTTGATTTCCCTCTAAGCCGATCCGATTTGCTGCTGCCACAGGGATCACATTACTAACGGCATGACCAATCATGGCGCGTTGCCAAGGATCTTTAGTATTTAGATTTGG
This sequence comes from Pseudanabaena sp. Salubria-1, assembly GCA_023336205.1. Classification (GTDB taxonomy): domain Bacteria; phylum Cyanobacteriota; class Cyanobacteriia; order Pseudanabaenales; family Pseudanabaenaceae; genus Pseudanabaena. The sequence goes on along the minus strand of JALQCR010000023.1, from coordinate 105,330 downwards.
CTCCTCTGGCTCAGAGCCGATCGCAGTTGGGTATAGCAAAATCTCTGCGCCCATCAATACCATTGCTCTAGCACATTCAGGAAACCACTGATCCCAACATATGCCTACGCCAATTTTGCCAAAAGCTGTGTCCCAAACTTTGAAGCCTGTATCGCCACCACGGAAATAAAATTTTTCTTCATAGCCAGGTCCATCGGGAATATGGCTTTTGCGATAGACTCCTAGCAATGAGCCATCAGCATCAACCATAGCAAGACTGTTGTAATAAACCTGTCCTGACTTCTCGAAAAATGAAACAGGAATTACCACATTTAGATCTTGAGCCAGCTTTTGAAAATGAGCAATCGTCGGATGATTTTCTACAGGTTGTGCCCAATCAAAAAAGCGATCACGCTCTTCTCGACAAAAATAAGGGCTTTCAAATAATTCTGGTGGCAAAATCACCTGTGCACCCTGATGAGCTGCTTTGCTAACTAAGTCAGAGATCTTAGCAACATTAGTAACTACATCAGCATTGAGAGATGCTTGAATAACAGCGATCGTGACATTTTTAGAGGATGACATCAGGATATTAGGATAGAAACGTTAAAATGGAGTTACATAACTATTGCGCCAGCCCCAAAGAAGCATGAGGCGGCGCTACGCGCCGCCTCATGCTTCTTTGGGGTTAGGTGGCGACAGCTTTATCAATAGCCTAGCGCAGTCACGAAAACATTCATGAAACAACTTGTTATTTTATTGATTCAGTTTTATCGATTATTTATTTCACCATTATTTCCACCAAGGTGTCGGTTTCAACCTACTTGCTCGCAATATGCTTTGACAGCGATCGAGCGTTTTGGCTTATTCAAAGGAGGGAAGCTAGCTGTTAGACGAGTTTGTAGTTGCCATCCTTGGAATATTGGTGGGTACGATCCTGTGCCAGAACTACTAGTTCATCAAGATGAGCCAACATCATTGCCTTGATGCAGATTGACATAACAATAAATCTTGCACAATCGCCACAACATTATGCAGAGTAACGTCGTTGCGTCTTAAATAAGTGCGTAAATCTAAAATTGCATGTTCATATTCCTGAGTAAAGCGATAGGCTGCGATCGGTTGCAACTCTGTATGCGGAATCTTTAGGACTTTCATGATGCCAGTCCGCACATTGCCAATTAGTTCGCGAGAAAGCTCAGAAACAGCTTTTTGTCTTAAGTGGCGAAACCCGCGCACGCTCGTAGCATACATTGCTGGCAATCGATTGAGTGCATATGCAGCCACCTCACCTTTGTTAAATTGTTGACTTATTTCGGGTGTCGCTTTCTCGATTATTTGAAACACAAGATGTTCCAATACATTTACTATTCCTAATTCAGCTCCCAACGTATAGGATTCTAATGCTCTATATTCCATTTCCAAGGCATCCTTAGCCCGTTTATCACTAGACCATGAACCTTCAGAGGTTTTTAGATGAGAATCCCAAGCTTTTTCCAATTCTAGACGAAAGGCTTCCTGCTGCTTTTGAACTAGCTGCTTTTGCATAAACCGTTTTGAACTGGAAAGAACTGCTCGGTGCTGATGATTTAAATGATTAACATCTTGTAATCGAGTTTCTTCAATACCTTGAATTACTGTTTGATCCTGTGAATTATTGAATTGGCTAAAGTGCGAACATTGATCAGACAGCTCCCTAACAATGATGGGGACATCTCGCCATCGTAAATATTTGCGCTTGAGTAGTTGGTTGAGTTGGTGTAATACCCCTGCATTATTTAGAAATAAGTGCTTAGGTAAAGGCGTAGTGTCATGCAACGGGTCGCCAAATAAAATAGCTTTAATACCATGATTGATTGTTTGAGATATTTGTGGATATAGTTCATTTAAAGAATAGTCATATTGATATTTCCAGCCAATCATTGACGTGGCAAATAATGGTGGTAGTCGATTAAGTGAATAGGCTACAGCTTCGGCAACTTTAACTTTTGGTTGTATCTCTGGACGTAGTTCTTCGATTTGAATTCTAACTTCTTTAACAATTATCTCTTCTAAGACATTGATAAATATACGCCAATTCAAGGATGAAATGCAACGGGTTCTGATGAAGCAAAGAATACTTCGTAAGGAGTACGATAGTCAAGTGATTTTCTGGGTCTGTGATTGATCAAATTCACTGCCTTCTGAAAGTCCTCTTCTTTCACGATTTTAAAGTTTGTACTTTTGGGATAGAACTCTCTAATTAATCCATTGGTGTGTTCATTCAATCCACGTTCCCATGAATGATATGGATTCGCAAAGAAGGTCTCTAGTTTCAATCTTTCAGATAGCTTCTCATGCCCACAGAATTCTCTTCCATTATCAAAGGTCATTGTCTTTCGAGATGTTGATTCTATAGGCTCAAATAGATTGAATGTCACTCTGTTTATCTCATCCATCGTCTTGTTCTTAGCTAGTCCAGCAAGTAAATACTTCGATGCTTTATCAACATGCGTAACTACGATACCTGTGTGGTTGCACCCGATTACCGTATCACTTTCCCAATGTCCAATCTCTGTTTTTAAATCTGCAATCTTCGGTCGATTCTCTATCCCTACCCTATTGGGAATGCCACCTCGCTTCTGATGGCGACCTTTGCGCCTTCGTTGCTTTTGCTTCTGCCTCAGATATTGTTGATATATTCCCATCTCTTGATGGTTTGCATAGATCATCAGATAAATCGTCTCATAGCTGATTTTACCTAGCCCCTCCCTTTCCATTCTCCCTGCTAGTTGCTCTGGGCTGTGGTGTTGCTCTAACCGTTGTTTGACTTCGGCGATCGTCTCAGCACTGATGCTCTGAAATCTTACCTTTGCTTGTTTCCGTCTTGCTTTCATCAGGGCAACCGCAGTATCTGGCAAATAGCCAATCTGTCGCTCGTCTGTATTGCGCGATAACTCTCTTGAAATCGTACTTTTGTTTCGCTTCAAGCGACGACCTATCTCTGATACAGATAATTGCTCAATTACTCTTAGTTTATACAGTTCACTTCTTTCTGTGGTGGTAAGATGGACAAAGCTCATGAGGGTATCCTAATTATTGTGATTAATATCAGAATATCCTTATGAGTCCCTTTACGCAAAGATCTCTAGGTGTTGCATTTCATCCTTGAATTGGCGATATGCATAACTTTCTACTTGCTTAGAATTCATACTAATTAGAGTCTTAGCACTTAGTAAACAACAAAGTTTTTAATTTGATTTTCTGGATTAATTAATATTATTATCGCTAAAAAAATTAATTACTATATTAATGATATTTTTGGCATTCCCCGCAGCCATAATATGTTCTTTAGTTTGGACTAATGGGCAGGTATGAGAGAGGAACCAAAAGACACGAGAAAATTGAGCAGGAGCTTGCAATAGCAAAATCCAGCTCAAAATTGAGAAGAGAAGCAGAACCTAAATGGCAATTGGATGGGTTGGCGCAGGAGTCTTTTCAGTTTTCTTTCTTTTTGAGGCGTGTTTTTTAACAGTCGGATAGCGAATACGAGGAGGAAGGCGATCGCCTAAGGAGCGTCCGGGCGATTTACCGCGTAGTTTAGGAGGGATTGCAGGAGTACCAATCGCGGCAATAATTACCGCAAATGATTGAGCGACACGACCAGGAGCAAGATTATCCTGAGGAGACTGCCAAGGTAAAGGAGCATCAACACAATCGAGACGAGCGAACCAAAGTTGCCAAGTCATTAAAGGCATCAAAGCACTCCAACGCTCAGCCGCCTGAGTAGAGGTAATCTGGGGCAGAGTCCAATGTAACCGTTGCTTGGCAAAACGATACCAATGCTCTATGGCAAAGCGACGCAAGTATTTTAACTGAGATCTTGCACCATTCCTGAAAGAGTTAAGTAGGAATGGGTTTGAGAATAATTTCAAACCCATGACGAGCAGCAATATCGGCACTAATTTGGAGATACCTAAGAAGTTTCAACCAAAGGACAGAAGGAAATAAAACGGAAAGTGTCAAATCACAGGTAGCTTTCCAGTCCAAGACAGGAGGACTCGACCATTGATCAATCCAATGGGCCAAAAGATAAGCAAGCAGAGAGAGGATAAGCCAACGATAAACACCAAGTTTTGTAGATTGCCCAAAACAATGCAAACCAAAGCGATGTTTGATGGTTTTGAAGAATCCCTCAATCGCCCAACGCTTACGACCTAACATCACCAGATAAGCACCAGAATAAGGATGAGAAGAGACAACAAAGCGTAACTCCCGTTTACTATCAGCTCTTTTGAGCCAAAACCAAGAGATCGTCAAAGGCTGAGTTAGCCCTTCTAGCAAAATTTGTTGTCCACGTTTGCCATGACGATAAAGTTGTTTGACTGTACGGCCATCTTGAAGTTTACGATTGTTGCGTACACCGACAACGATGCGCCAAGTCTTGGCGCGGACAGTATTGAAAAACTTCACCGTACTAAACTCAGTATCAGCAAGGACAATCACAGTCTTGCCTTGGGTTAGTTGCTTGGGTACTGTCCCCAATAACTTACAAGCTAAGTCAGAGGGACTGGGGTATCCTTTGCCGCGCCATACTCTAAAACTCCATGGTACGCGCCACTCTCCATAGACCAGATACAGTACAACCAGATGTAGTCCTCGCTTTCCGTTTAGTATTCTCACCCATGGGTCTGGTTCGTTTTGGGTGGGATTGCTCAAATGTAAAAACTTGCCGCTTTTTTCTAGGGTAGTCAAGTCTATCAGTATCTTTAATGGCACTTGTTTCGATGGGCGATGCTTGGCGATTTGTCCCAAAATAGCCTGCCGTGTTGACCGAATTACTGCTCTCGTTGACCAGTTATAGTGATTGAGAAATCGGCTGAGTGCACTCGCTGATTTTATCTGTGTATGTTCTGGATAAGGATGCCTTTGTGCTTCGAGAAATAGTCCTAGTATTGCATTGAGACTTGCTGTTTGATACACACTTGGCATCAAACACAGAAGACTATACACTAGCCCTTGGGCGTGCTTAACGATGCTTTCCATGCTCGTTATTTAATTTACTACTACGCCCTTTTTTTCACATTTCTGCTCTTTCTGCAACCCCTTTTCTTGAATGGTGCAAGATCTCAGTTAACCAAAGAGTTTCCAAAGCAGGCATAGTTTTACCCAACCAAGCCAACCACATGGGCTGAAACTTACGGTTGCGCCCCAAGGGTTCAATCACCTCAATTCTAAAAATCTGCATCGGTCTTTCTGGAGAAGTACGGAAATGAAAGTCACGCCAATAAGTTACCCGTACCCGACCTATTTTTGGGTCTGTAATTTCTATAGTGGTGGCTGCCCCAGCCCAAGTTTCTGGGGCATTCAGTTTGAATTTATGCCCATGTTTACAAGGTGCACCACGACCGCTATAGGCAGACGGAACTCCCCAAACACAGCGATTAGATGCCAAACGTAGTAATAAATCCGCCTCAATATTCGCTGTTGCTTTCACAAAACTTGCATTCCCATATCCTCGGTCATAGACAGCTAGGGGGCGTACGCTTAACTGCTTTGTGACTTGTTTGAGTTGGAAGGCAGCTTTACTCACAGGAGTCTCGAAACTGGTGATCCGCTCATGTTTTATCGGTAGCGCCCAACTCCCACTTGCTTCGGGAATCCACGCCAACGTGCTGTAGCTTTGTCCTACGCCGATACTTTCGTCTTTGCCATGATGGAATCCTCTTTCCTTCAGCGTTTCCGCATCTGGTCGCAACCACACGCTATTATCTCCAGCCAGACAAGGTTGCTCTTCGGTTGGGATCTCTTGCACCATTAGTTTCATCAACTTTCCTCTTGCTGGTCGGCTATCGCGCAGTCCCTCATAAATACTTGACCATTTTCGCCGAAATAATGGATTCATTGACAGACTCACATACGAGCTAATGCTCGGACTTGTCAGGACGGCATCCATTAATTCAAATACTGCATCTTTTCCTGTTCCTAGGTATTCATATATCGACTTGCGAAATTCTTGTAATTTTTGGAAAATCATAGTAGTCAATGTCAATTTGGTTTATTGATCATTGCTCTTTTGGCAGTTTGTGACATTCACTTCCTGCCTTTCTTTTCTTCTTTTTAGTCTAAAGTCCAGATATGTTATATGTTTCAGAAAATTTGATGATTAGGCTTCATTGTTAAGGTTTAATTTATCAAACAACTATTGATAAACTAATCGTACAAATCGCTTAACTTACTTAGTAGAATAAGAGCTTAAAAAGTCAGGAAAGCCACAAAAAAGTAGAAAAATTATAAATATTTTGTATTTAATTAGTTAGAAAATCAAACAGCAAAAAGAGAAAGGCGGCGCAATGCACCGCCACTCGTTTTTTAGGATATATAGCAATTACCAATCGAACAAAACAAGAAAATTTTTGAAAGCGTTGCTTTGCAACGCTTTCAAAAATTTTCTTGTTTTGAGTTTGAGCGAAAAGCGCTGTAACAAAGACTGGCGATAGCTATAAAATATAAGGAAGGGAGTCTTCGACTCCCTTCCTTATATTTACCCTAAACGATAGCCGAAGCCTCTGACAGTCACAATATGCTTAGGATCACTAGGATCTACTTCGATTTTTTCACGTAACCAACGAATATGCACGTCTACAGTTTTGCTATCCCCTACAAAGTCTACACCCCAGACCTTTTCTAGTAGTTGCTCCCGTGACCACACGCGACGCGGATGACTCATAAATAGATCAAGCAACCGAAATTCTTTGGGAGAAAGATTGATTTCCGTTTCGTTGATAGTAACCCGACACTCATCGGGATACATGGTGATATCGCCAAACTTATAAACCGTGGCATTAGTTGCTACAAAGTCACGGCGGCTACGGCGTAACAAAGCACGGCAACGGGCTACGAGTTCTCTCATCCCAAAAGGCTTACTGAGATAATCATCAGCTCCAACCTCTAAGCCGACAATCCGATCAGATTCATTACCCCTAGCACTAATCATCAATACAGGAACATTATTGCCTTCGTGGCGCAAAATGCGGCAGAAGTCTAATCCATTTATTGATGGCAACATCACATCCAAAATCACTAGATCGAGTCTTGCCGCAGTCTTCGCAACTTGCAAAGCACTGTAACCATCTTCAGCCAGTAAAACACTGTAACCTTCTTCACGCAAAGATAATGCGATCGCCTCTTGAATAATCGCTTCGTCCTCCACTACTAAGACACAACCGAGAGTATTTTTAGGAGTCGCGGGAGCTTGTTCTGTTAAGAGCATAAAAAAGTTTTATTAGGTTGGTCTAACCGTATCCAATTTTACATTGATTACAAGCTAATTATGTAGGCAGGTTTGAATTTTGTTGCACCTTAGGCACAGCAAAATTCAAACTTAATTATGGCAGTGAGAAATTAGGAATCAAGGATTTTGCTATATTTCTTAGGGTTTGATTGAGCGATCGCGCAATCTGGATATGAGGTTCATCGGATTCAATCGGCAGAATCTGAGTCATGTTTCCATGACTAAATTGTTGAATGACTAGATTTGCTGCTTCTAAACCTGTGACATAGGCTTTTTCCTGTGACCATGAGCCGTGATTGGTAATTACCCAGTCACCACTCATATATAAATTTGGAAAACTGGTAATGGCTCTAAGCAAATGCTGGTAACTGCCAGGGGCAAAATGGGTCACTGCACGAGGCAAGCGAATTACACTGCTATCCACAACTTTAGCTGTTTCAAATTCTGGTAAACAGGAAACAAGATATTTCTGGACGATCGCAATAATTTCCTGATTGTCAAGGGGTAAAAATTGATTTGCGTGATAAAAATCAACTTCGATCACGGAGCCTGTCTCATCAGCATATTCATCATGGAGCGCATTGAGATCAAAAAATGTCCAGCCTGTAGTCACATCAAAGCCAAAGCAGGCATTGGATGGACGAGGAATATTGATTTTGCGATCAAACCATAGCCTTACAGCCAATACATCGATCGCACCTAAGTTCATCAAGTTACGAAATTCTCTACGTTTTTGCAAAGCAGGGCTACTAGAGACAATTTTCTGCATTCCCGAAATGCCTACGGAAAAAATTACTGCATCGGCATCAAAGCTTTCATCGCCACAAATTACTCCCGTAACTTTGCCAGAATCATCAACCTGTACATCACTAACACGTCGCTCGGTGAGGATTTTGCCGCCAAGATCTTTAATGCGATCGCACCAAGGTTTAAAGATTTTTTCGCCGACAGTGCCACGACACCAAACCACATCAAAATCTGCTTGATGTGCCAAGATAAAGTAATACAGCATTCCCAAAGCCGCTGCCGCCGAGCATTGTTCCCCGGGAGCAAATAAACCAACTAACAGCATTGGCTCAAAGGATTCACGGTACAGCCGTTCCGACACGCCATATTGACGGAATAGTTCGCGGGCAGTGATACCGTCGTAACGCTTCCATGCATCGTCAGAGTTATCAAAATCAACGACAGCGTACATTAAAGGCAATGCTGAGAGGCGATCGCTTAATGGCAATCTCTTAAATTGTGTATAGGCAAAAGTGCCAAGAGGTGAAGGTAAGCGCGGCAAGTCTTGAAAAATTGGGGATTCAACTTCTAAACCTGCGGGAGAATATTGCGCCGATCGCGTCCAATCCGTAAATGGATCAAGCTCTAATTCTTTAACTAAGGAAAAAATATTGCAATAGGGATACCAAAAGCCATGAATGCCAGCTTCAACGGATTTCCCCCCTTGTGTTTTCCAACCTGCAACTAGTCCACCTGCTTGGGCTCCCGCCTCTAATAAGGTTACGTCATAGCCTTGTTTGGTGAGTTGATAAGTTGCACCTAGCCCCGCCCAACCTGCACCAACTACGATTACTTTTGGTTTTTCTGTCATTTTTTATCTGAATAGCAATTTGATTTGGTAAAACAAACCTCGCTATGCAAGGTTTATTTGATCGAGAATCTAGAGTCTTTTACTAATTTTAAACCCGTGGGAATCTGTCCCACAGGTATGCATTAACCCGTAGGACTCCGCAAGATGGCGAATTTCTTCCGTTTGGCGTGGACTTGGTTTCCAAGGATCGCTATTGTCATAGCCATAGTAAGTTTCAATGCCATCAATCCCCAAAGCGGCGGCGGCGGGGATCAGGTCTTCAGGCGATCGCCTATATCGGGCAGGATGAGCAAGTACTGCTAATCCCCCAGCCAAATGCATTGCCTTAATCACACTAATTGCTTGATAATCCAGCCCTGCTGTAGTTTTACCTTGCAAATAAGGATGCATCGCCTCATGTTGGGGATCAAATCCATAACCAAGAATATGCACTTCAGTAAAAATCAAACTGGCATTAACTTCGATCCCCGACCATAGAGTTGGCAGAGAGTGGGGATCATTAGATTGGCTAATTGATTGCTCAAGATACTGCTTAGCTATGTAATAGCCTGCGATCGCATGGTGATCGGTAATTGCGAGATCTGATAAACGTAAGGAGATCGCCTGTTGGATCAAATCCACAGGCTGCATTTTGCCGTCAGAATAAACCGTATGCAAATGGAAATTTAGCCTATGCGGACAACTCACAGCATCGACGGACGCGAAAATATTTCGGAGCCTGCTGGTTGCACTCGATTCTGATATCAATAATGGAGTTTGAGTTACCATGGCATATCTCTACATAAGCAAATCTTTAACAATTCTTAATTTCTTAATCACAATTTTACCCAGATAAGGGCAAGCATCTTAACTTTTATCGAAACAAGTTCTCAAACTTAGCCCACTCGCAAGCAAATCATATTTACCTAATAATTGCTTAAATTATTGCTAAGTACATCAACACAATTAAAAAACGGAGCTCAAATCTGCACCGCCCGCGCAGCGGGCGGTGCAGATTTATAAGGGTTGAATTTAATTGTGTTAGCTACTTATCAAAAAAGATAGCAATGCTAAAACAGCCAGTAAATGAAATAAGTCTAAGAGAATATTGGGTTCGTTAATACGACCCAAACAGCAAACATATCTACAAAAATTTAGGTTGATTGATCGAACTGAACTTGCTCCATCTCATTACAGTCAAGATTTTGCTCAGATGTCTCGTAATAATTAGGTAATAATTGGCGAGTTTCGACTTTCCCTAAATTCGACTCAATTTCGGCAGTGATTGCCACGCATTCACTACCAGCGATATCAATCGCTCGTTCAACGATTTTTCCATCTTTCCCTATTAAGTACTCGATACGTTGATACTGCGACATGATGTATTAATTTTTCTCAACAATAACAATTACTAATATTCTAGCGTCTCTATATCCAAAATTGCAAAATGAAAACAGCGCTTTGCGGCGTTTTTCATTTCTACTTAACTAGCTGACCGAGAAATTTTAAAATTTGGAGCACTACATATAAGTGGTTTTCCGATTCTGACAATGAAAAAACTTTGGATAATGTATAAGTTGGTTCAGTTTCAGAATCTAGTTTAATAAAGCGAAACTCTCGTCCATTGGTGATTAGTCCAAATCTTGGTTGAGTGTGGTTAGGACTAGCAATCATATAAGACAAAGCTTGCGGCAGCGCAACCATCACGTCATATTGAATGCTTTTGGCTTCGATCACCAATACCCAGATTGCCTGTTGTAAAACTAAGATATCTATCTGCCCCCGCACCACTTCTGCCCCGTCCTGAGATACTAACTCTATAGACTCTTCTAAAGTTGTATAAAAAGGTGGATCATAAAAACCTGCTAGGGATAGTAATGGCGACAAAGTAACCATCTTGACAGTTACTTCTAGCAGTGGGCGATCGGCAAGATAAAGGTATTGTTGCCTCACGCGATCCAATTGTTGTTTCTCAAATTCACTAAGCTCAGGAGCCGAACCTAATAAATCAATAAAAAAAGTATCGTTTCTATTTTGCTGTAAGTGAAACTTGCTTTTGACATCATATAAGCTGAGCCTTGAAGCTTGTAGAGTTTGAACCATAGCTTTTTTCTCCTGTTTATTGACCAATTGATTAGATCGCAACGTTGATTATCGCTCAGTTTCTAAAACCTTGCTAACCGATGTGCCATCTACCGCAGTGCCAAAATACCAAAGCGAAGCGGCTGCCTCGGCACGGGTGACAGGCTTTTGAGGTTGCAATAATGTCGTAAATCCAAAGCTGCGACGAATGTTAGAAATATCGCGCAGTTGAGCATCAGCAAAGATTGCACTTAGAGCTTTTTCACTAATGCGATCGCTATCTTTAAATCCCCATGATTGACTCACAGTCTCTACTGTGGCAGTGGGCAAAGGTTGTCTGAGATCAAGCGGAATCTTCCACTGCACAAGTTCTTCGCGCAATAGAGGATCATTGGGACGAAAGGGATCGCCTGTGCCGCCGATTAGTCCTGCATTAGCCAAACCTTGAATAAGTGCAAAATCAGGATGGCTTTGGGGAATATCAGGGAAGCTGACGCTATCGGTTGGTTGTGCAAGTCGAATTTGGCGGCTAGGTTGATTTTTATAAAGTCGATTGTTGGTTTCTACTAGCCATCGCGCATATTCGCGACGTGCAACTAATATATTTGGTCTAAACTCTTGCCCTATTTTTGGTGTGATCGTTCCTAATCTGTTTAAGTCCTTAATCCAAGCTTTGAGAGGAGCAGGTGCTGTTTCTAGATCGCTAAATTCACTAGATTGAGGCTGAGAATTCGTAAAGTTTATAGAGAAAAGTTCTTTGAGTGATTTTTTCTCTGCGGGCGATTCCTTTGGCAAGGACTGTAGAGCGATCGCTTTCATTTGAGTAGATAAGCGATCGCTATTAACAGAATTAACGGAACTAGTAGGAGAATTAGTTGGTTTGGGTTCAGGGTTTGAAACTGGGCTTGAGCTGATAGGAGTTGTGGCAAGTGGGGTCGGTTGATTGGGCTTTTCTGCGATCGCATCAGAAGAAGATGGACTAGCGGGAGCGATCGCATTTTCCAATGAACTGCCAATGTTTGAACCTTGGCAAGCCGTGAGGAAATAAGTGGTAAGACCGAGCAGCAAAAAATTGAAAGTTTTAGCAATTAACTGAGATTTGAACTTCATCAAAATTCCACACCAATATCATCAGGAAAACTCAAGTCAAGCAACTGCTCAAGGCTATAAGGACATTCATTGGGCAAGATACTTTTCTTGATTGGGGTTTCCGCTAAAATTAGCGCTAATCCTAAGCGATATCCCTTAAGCAGGGCTTTTTCTAAGTAAGATTTTAAGCTAGGGTTATCCGCTAACAGGTCTAGAATTTCTTCTCTTTGCAACTGAATTGTGACCTGCCAACTGCGAGATCGCTTTGTGGGTTGATACTGCCATTTCAGAAGATGTCCAATCAATACACCCAATCGATTCGATAATTCTTGCTGCTTTTGCTTACCCAAAGCCACTATTTCCTCAACCAAATTCAACAAATCCAAGCTATCTAAATGTCCTAAGGACAGAAGCTTGGACTGCTCCAATGTCCAGCCATAAAAATCTGTCTCGTATAGTCCTGTGTTCATAGCATTTCTTTATTTGTGTTTTTTAGCTGTTAGTTCAAGAAGCATTGCCATCAATCTCAACAAGATTGGTGGTAGGTGGCAACAACGGCACAATCACAGGCAATACACAGGCAATTTCAGGGCGAAAATTAGCATAACGGCTACTTCGCACAGCGATAATTTCTGCCTGAATATCTTGAGTGCTTTCGCCCAGACATAGCAGTAAATGTGTAGTTAGCTCCAAGCTTGCCTCAAAGGTAGGATGTACAACTTCCTTAGCTCCAAGTTGGTATAGCGTATCGATATCAGCATCTTTTTCCGCTCTGACGACAATATCAATTACTGGAGAAATTGATATTGCTCTCTGCACTGCCAATCTAGTGGCGATCGGGTCAGAGATAGCGATTAACATCGATCGCGCATGGGCTATTTCCGCTTTTTCAAGCACAAAAGGGCTGGAGCAATTGCCATATAAATATGGGATATTTTGCGATCGCAGAATTTCTATCTTAGACTCGGCATCCTCAATTACCAGCACAGGATATCCCTTGGACTGCAACAAAGTAACAATCCCCTGCCCAATCCGACCATAACCGCAGACCACTACGTGCTCTTTAAGTTCGGCATTGGCGGAAAGCTCTTGGGGCATATCGAGCTTGTTCATCCATGCTTTCAGGAATGGTACTTTTTCGAGTAATTCTAAAATCTGTGGTGTCGCCTTCAGCAAGAATGGTGTAATCACCAGCGTTACCGCAGTTGTCCCCAAAATCAGTAAGTACACTCGACGCGAAACCAAACCTAGCTTCTGTCCTTCACTAGCGAGTACAAACGAAAATTCTCCAATCTGGGCTAAGCCTAGTCCCGCAAAAATAGCAACGCGCAAGGGATATCGAAAAATACTGACTAAAGGCACAACGATTAAAAATTTACCGATCATCACGATCGCGACCAGACTGAGAATTAATTCCCAATTCTGAATCAGAAATACAGGATCGATGAGCATCCCGATCGCGGCAAAAAACAAAGTGGCAAACACGTCCCGCAAGGGTTCGACATAGGTGAGCGCTTGATCGGCGTATTCCACCTCGGAAATCATCAAACCTGCAACGAATGCGCCCATTTCAATCGACAAGCCTAAAGACTCGGTGAGCAGCGCAATCCCTAAGCACAACACAATCACACTTAGCAAAAATAATTCGCGGCTCTCGGTACTCGCTACCCATCGCAAAAACGGCGGAATCACCCAAATCCCTGCTGCGATCGCGCCACCAGCGAATAAAGCAGTCACTGACAATGCTTTGATCACTTCGATGCCCACTGACTCAGGATGATCTAGCGCAGGCAACACCGCCAACATCAATCCTAGGGCAAGATCTTGGATGATCAACATCCCCAGCGTAACTTGTCCCTGTGCGGACTCTGTGGCATTGGTTTCCATCAAGCTTCGCAGTACCACCGCCGTTGACGATAGCGACAAGATCCCGCCTAAGAAGATTCCTTGAGTTGGTGTCTCGACCCATCCTACAAATACTGATACAGCTGTGGTAAGGGCGATCGTTAGCAAGACTTGTAAAGTGCCACCGCCAAGGGCGATCGCTCTAACTTTATTTAATTGCTTGAGGGAAAACTCAACGCCGAGGGCAAACAGCAAAAAAGCAACCCCAAACTGAGCGAGGGTTTCTACCTGTATCAATTCTTTGATCAGCCCTAAACCTGTGGGACCAACGACGATGCCGCCAAAGATGTAACCCAACAAAACTGGTAATCGCAGCGCCGCCGCTAATAATCCGCCAAAGGAAGCAGCTGCAAGAACAGTTACTAAATCAACAATTAACCGAAAATCTTCTTGCACAGAAACCAACTAAAGAACGTTGCCACTTATACTTTAGCTTGGATTCAGTTGATCAGTAATGCTTGGCTTTAGAGCTTTTTCAATGTGCTCATCGCCGAACTTTGTGGTTCGGGGCGATAGGCTCCAAGGTTTATGCAAGGTGCTCTTTACACTTATGTAATATATACGATATCGATAGATTTTTTCAAACAAAAAACTACTCAATAAAGCGATATTTGTCATGGAAGATCAAAATAGTCAGAGCCAAAATGATTTGAGACAGTTGAACAAGTCGGTACAAGCTAGTCATGGGAAATTAAACTTGTTAGTAGCTATCTGTGACAATCAGAATTCTCGTAATGAAATAATCTTTAACTATGAGACGGAATTGAGTGCTAATGGTGTAAGTTGTCATCGCGTCAATGTCACGAGTCAGCAAACTAGTCTGAGTAAGTGCTTGCTAGATTTAGTAGAGAGAGAATCAGGGCTAAATTCATTAAATGCACCTGTGTTTAGTTACAGTGATGGGGGCAGATTCACTATCAAATATTCGCTTGGATGAGACAAAATCCACTGAAGAACAATTCTGTTCCTCTTTGCAAGGGACTTTGAAATCATGGCAAGAATTTACGTTTTCTATTTTGATCTGGCTAACTCCAGAGATCGCTAATTCTCTAGCAAAACAAGCTCCCGATTTTTGGAGTTGGCGGAATGGTGTATTTGATTTCTCCCAGCCGATAATTTTGCCCGTGACTCCGCATAAACTGCAACCCAAACGACCTCCAGTTCTCCTTCCTGTTGAACTGCAACCCAAACGACCTCCATTTGTCATTCCTATTGAACTGCAAAAAAACAGGATGATTTGCTAGCTCAAGATCCTGAATCACCTCTTCTTGATAATCTTATTCGCGATATCGAAAAAGCCCATCAAAAACTATTGAATGTAAATTCATCTTGGCATTCTAAAACTGAAAGACTTTATCAAAAAGACTTGGAACTTTTTGAACGGCAAATAGGAACACACTATCCCATTATCGTCTCCAGTCTCAACAAGCTCGCACAACTTTATCGAGCGCAAGGTAAATACCGTGAAGCTGAGCCTCTTTATCTGCGATTGCTCGAAATCGCTGAACAGCGAATAGACGCATACCCACACACAATTGTCGAAAGACTCAATAATCTCGCATTAATTTACTATTCTCAAGGGAAGTACAGCAATGCCGAACCTCTCTATTTGCGATCGCTCGAAATCTGGGAAAGATTTTATGGTGCAGATCATGAATTTGTTTCTCGAATCCTCAATACTCTTGCAGGAATTTACCTAGTGCAAGGGAAGTATAGTGAAGCCGAACCGCTCTATCTGCGATCGCTCGAAATTAGAGAGAAGCAACTACAAGCAATGCATCACGGAATCGCTAACGGACTGAATAATCTCGCAGAATTTTACCGATCACAAGGGAAGTACAGCGAAGCCGAACCGCTCTATCTGCGATCGCTTGAAATCAGGGAACGATACCTAGAAATACATTCTGACCCAGTCGTCTGGAGTCTCAACAATCTTGCCGCCCTTTATAAATCTCAGGGAAAGTTTAGCGAAGCCGAACTCCTCTATCTGCGAGCAATCGAAATTAGAGGGCAGAAATTAAAATCCGATGAATCCTACACAATTTATATTTTCTGTCCCTCTTTTACCATAAGCCTTTACAATCTCACAGAATTTTACCGTTCGCAAGGGATTTATTGCGAAGCAGAATCTCTCAGCATTCGATTGTTTGAAATCATAGAAGAACAGGGCATAGCCCCTCCCCATGTACATATAATCCTCAACAATCTCGCAGAACTTTACGAATCGCTAGGGAAGTACAGCGAAGCCGAGCCTTTCTATCGGCGATCGCTCGAAATCAAGGAACGCCAACTAGGAGCAGACCATCCCGATGTCGCTCAAAGTCTCAACGGTCTCGCACAAATTTATCGAGCGCAAGGGAGGTACAGCGAAGCCGAACCTCTCTTTGTGCGATCGCTCGAAATCTATAAACACATCTATGGAGAATATCATCCCGAAGTCGCCTCCAGTATCAACAATCTCGCACAACTTTACGAATCGCGAGGGAAGTACAGCGAAGCCGAACCTCTCTATCTGCGATCACTCGAAATCGATAAACGCATTTATGGAGAAGATCATCCTGATGTCGCAACAGTTCTCAACAATCTCGCAGGACTTTACAAATCGCAAGGAAAGTACAGCGAAGCCGAACCTCTGTATCTGCGATCGCTCGAAATTAGGGAACGTCAACTAGGAGCAGACCATCCCGATGTCGCCTCCAGTCTATTCAAATTGGCTGTCCTCTATCACAATACCCAACGTCATCCCGAAGCCCTAAAATCCATCCAACGTGCTATCCAGATTTACGAACAAAAACTTGGTGCTGAACATCCTACAACTCAAAATGCACTAGCTGGGCTTCAGGTGATCAAGGAAAAAGGAAAAGGGTAAAAGAAAAAAATGTGGATTTTTTGGGTTTTATTGGTTGATGTTATCTTAGGACATAGGATTAGGCTAAAAATATATGTATCAAGTCACACTAAATTACGCCAAAGCAAACCTTGATGAACTATGCGATCGCGCAGGTCAAGAACCAGAAGGCGTAGCGATCGTGCGCGAAAACCGCAGTTATATCCTGATTACTCAAGAAGAATGGGAATCGCTGATGGAAACTGCGGAATTAATGCGAGTACCCAATCTGCTAAAACAAGTTGCATCTGCCCGCCAAGAATATCAAGCAGGAGAAGCACTCTCTATGGAGCAAGTCTTTGGATGAAAGTCTACAGAGTCATTTTTTCTAAACAAGCTCAAAAAGATATAGGGGAACTCACATCTAAGCAAAAAGTCAAACTCCAAGAAATTTTGCTTAACATACTCACACCTAATCCTTACCTAGGCAAAGTACTGAAAGGCGAACTAGATGGTTTGCGATCCTATCGTCTTAACCTCAAAGATCGTATTCTTTACGAGATTTATGAAGAAGACCAATCAATATTGATCATTCGAGCCAAAACTCACTATGGAGAATAAGAACAGTAACGATTACGCTGAAGTTACTAGTTCCGCTTCTGAGTTCAAAATCTCTTGCAACAAACTTGCTAGTTTCGCTTGAGCATCCTTCCTCTGACGATCTTGGTTCAGCAACGCCAGAAAATAATCCGCCACAGTATTATAAGTTCCCGATTGAATCTAAACACCCAGCAAATTATTCACAGACATGACAAAGCCTTCAAGCACTGTAGATGAGATCGCTTCATCTGCAACATAGATTTTGCGAGAGTCTTGAGTCAACACCACAATCAAACGCTCTTCAGTGAAAATTAACCAAACTTCTTGGCATCCAGACCTTAAATATTCACTAGCTTTTGCAAATACTTCATTAGCAACATCAGTTGGCGAGATCACTTCAGCAATTAACGGAAAACTTTGGGGTAAGGTTGACAAATCACCATATTGGGTAAGTAACTCAGCGGTAAGGTAAGCAACATCAGGTCTGCGCCCTTGTTCTAAGGTTCGACAAGGAACTTCTGTATATACTTCACCACCAATACCAGAGCTTTCGATATGGTTGCCCCAATGCCTCGCAACCCTACTTTGCACCCGACCATGTTGTAAAGTCATACCTGTCTTTTCGATTAAATTTCCATTGACCCATTCGATCCCGCCTGATGGTGGATTGTTTGCCCATTCGTCAAGGGAAATAGGTTGGGGGATGGCTATTTCTTCTGCTTTTTCAGCGATCGCTATGCTAACCATAATTTTCAGCAGGCTAAGTTGATTTGATTATACTTAAACCCAAATAATGAAAGCGGCGTTTTCATTGTTTGGAAAAAGAAAATTTATTTTTTGCTTGTCAATATTGCACACTGTGTTATCATTAGATTCGCGAGTTAAGGGCTTGTAGCTCAGTGGACTAGAGCACGTGGCTACGGACCACGGTGTCGGGGGTTCGAATCCCTCCTGGCCCGTTCTAAAGAACAAAAAAAAGCAGCGCTAAGCGCTGCTTTTTTTATTGAGGTTTTTGTTTGGTGGTAAATTTATCTGCGATCGCCTGATCGACATCATCAGGAGTCACAATCCAATAACTAAAGCGAAACTCATTTGGCTCACTGGTTCTACCCTTCAGGCTAGAGGATTGGATTTGGTCAGGTTTTAAAGTCATACTAAAAGTTGCGATCGCCATCATCTCGTCAAAACTGAGATTAGAGTCCACATGTTTTTGCATGACGTTAATCAGATTAGGAAGATTCAGCACCACCGAAGGATTAGCAATTTTCGCCTTCACAGCCTTCAAGACAATCTGTTGTCGCTTAATCCGCCCAATATCTCCCTCTTCATCATGGCGAAATCTAGAGAATCCTTCAGCCTGTTCCCCATTTAACGTCTGCACACCTGCATAAAGATCGATATTGAGCTTTTGAGTATTGTCTTTGTACTTCATTCGCTTAGGGACATTCACCTCAATACCGCCTAGGGCATCCACTAAAGCTGATAGCCCAGAGGTATCTATACGCACATAGCGATCGATTTCAACACCATTAAGTTTCTCAGAAACAACCTCTTGCGCAAGTGAAGAACCACCATAGACATTCGCGGCATTAATTTTGGTCACACCATAGCCTGGGATTGGCACTTGCGTATCGCGAGGGATTGACAGCATCTGCACAGAGCGATCGATAGGATCGAGACGAATTAGCAGCATACTATCGCTACGACCATTAAAGGATTCGGGAGAGCCTATGGGAGCATCAAGGACTCGATCTACACCCATAACCAAAATCTGATAGGGTCGTTCTAACTTGCGTCCCAACCCCTCCATCAAGACTTCTTCGGGTTTACGTCCTGACAACAAACCACCCCAATCTAAAGCGTTAATCGGGATGATCCGACCTAAAAGAGTACCAGCGCCAATAGAAGCTAATAGGGATAAAGTAAACCCAATTTTAGCAAAGGGGATGCGCTTAATATTTGTAATAGTTTTAGTAATAGTTGTGGGAACTGCATCGATTTGCACTGGTTCTAGTAAATTAATAGGCAAATCAGCCCGATTGGTGGTATCGGCTGACCGAATTTTGGATGCAGTTATCGGTCTATTACTCACACACCACTCCATAACTTCTATAATGCTCAACAAACAACATATACCGCAAGTCAACAACTCTATGCAAGCTGTAATTATTGCTGGTGGAAAAGGAACACGCCTCAGACCATTGACCTATGGCTGCCCTAAGCCAATGCTACCTCTGGTTGATCGTCCATTTTTAGAGTGGATGATCAATCGTTGTCGTGAAGCTAGTGTCTGCGACATTTTACTAAACGTGCAGTATCAAGCGCGACAAGTCATCGATTATTTTGGGGATGGCGATCGCTTTGGGGTGAAAATTCGCTATGTGGAAGAGTCAACCCCTCTCGATACCGCAGGCGCAATTAAGCTGGCCGAGCCATATTTCACTGGTGAGTCATTGATTGTATTCAATGCTGATATTCTTACTAATCTAGACTTGACGGCGCTGATAAAGTTTCATAAGGAAACTCAAGCTGATGCAACTTTGACCTTGACAAGAGTTCCTGACATTACGCCTTTTGGCTTAGTAGAAATTAATGAGCAAAGTCAGGTACAAGCTTTTCGTGAAAAACCGAACGCAGAGCAAGCAGTAGAATTTTTGGCTCAAGGTATCGATACGATTAATGCAGGAACTTATGTTCTTGAACCAAAGATTTTTGACATCTATCCAACGGGTGAGCCTTTAAGCTTTGAAAGGAAGGTTTTTCCCAATGTTTTGGAACGCGGACTAAAGATGATGGGATTTGTATGGGATGGCTATTGGATGGATATGGGAACACCTGAGAAGTATTTTCAAGCGCAAGTTGATGTTTTGGAAGGTCAGGTTGCCTATGATTTTGGCGATCGCGTTGAGCAGAGAAGTGAAGGTGTTTGGATCGCGAAAACGGCTAAGGTAGCTGAGGGAGCGGTTTTGAATGCACCTTGTTATGTGGGAGAAGAAGCTTCCATTGGCAAAGATGCTCAAATTCCATCGCAAACTTTAATTGGCGCAAATTCGTTAGTTAATCGTGCGATCGCTTCAGGCATGTATGCATCAGGTTCAATGTTAATTTAGAACGCAAAAAAAGCGGTAGGGGCAATTCATGAATTGCCCCTACCGCTTTTTTGTTTTTTTTAGTCGTTCCGTTTAAATGATTCTAGCCATTCACGTAATTGTTGAGAAGCAATATCTTTGCCGCCCAATCCAAAGGCAACTGCGATCGCAACTGCAATTGCACCAGTCAATAGACCAAATGCAAGATCGACAATATTACTGGCAACACCCATTTGTTTGAGCGCCATTGCGGTAATCAGAGCCACAATCGAGATGCGAGCTGCATGACCGAGTATTCTCGCTTGGCGACCACCAGTACTAGAAATGAGATTAAAGGCAAGATTAGCAAGGTATAAGCCGATCGCAAAAATAACTACGCCGCTTAACACTTGACCCGCCACTAGTAGCACTCCAAAGACAATACGGGTGAGTGCATTAATCTGTAAAACATCAGTAGCTGTAGCGATCGCCACTAGCATAATTGCTAGAAATACGATGATGCCAACGATTTGTGAAGGTGTTTGGGGTGGAAGTGAAGTGATGGAGCTATTCTCATCATCAACACTTACACGGGATTCCGTTGGTGCTGATGCGATCGCCGAGAATCCTAACCATTGCAGGATATTGTTAAAGCCCAAGCCCGTCAGAATTCCAGAAATAATGTCTCTGGCAAATTGACCAAGGAAATAGGCAACAGTAAGAATCGCACTAGCTACAAAAACTTGAGGTAAGAAGCGCAATACTTGATCAAGCATTGCTGTCGCAGGGCGAGAAATTGCACCAACTTCTAATGCTTCTAATGTAGATATAGCTGTGGGGATCAGAATCAATACATAGATGAAGTTCCCTACAACTTGAGACAGAGTATATTCAGTTTGACTGGGAGTCCAACGCTGAAGAAACCGATCTGCACCACTAGTAGCTAAGAGATTCGTGACAATTCGCTTTACTACTTGCGCAATCAACCAGCCGATTCCACCAATCATCAACGCCTTGAGGATTTTGGGTAGAGCGCTCAAAACCTGATTGACAAGGTTTTGAATAGGCTGAAGTGCTTGAACCAAGCCAAGGGTATCAAGAATTAGAGGTAAAAAGAGTAGCAGGATAAACCAATATAAAGCCGAGGATAGAGTCTCACTGTCTCACTAAGAGGCATCACTTCAGTATTTGATTCACCAACACTCTCATTTACCTTGGCATCAACTTGAGCCGATCGCAAATAGCGTCCGACGATGACTTTACTGATGGTGGCTAAGACCCATGCGATGCCTGCGATAATCGCTGCACCACCAAGTTTCGGCAAGAATGATGCAATTTGCGCTAGCAAACTATTTAGCGGAGTCGCAACTGCATCTAATCTAAGAAATTGGAAAAATCCTACCAAAGTAAATAGGATGATGATCCAAAAAACTGTAATACCCGCCCATTTCTCAATTGGCAGACTACTACTACGAGAACCTGTTAACCAATTCGACAGTTTGTTATCAACATCTGTCCGTTTCAGTAATCCTTCGGTCATAGAAGAGAAAAATATGGCAATTACCCAACCACCAACTAAGATAGCGATCGCAAAGACAAGCTGGAATACGATTCCTTCTGGTCTTAGTAAATCTTCGATCGCAAAACTCTTTGTCGTCGAGGCTTGTGCCAAGACGAAAGAAGCCAACTCGCGCATACTGCAACCTCAATGTAAAGAACTAAGAATTAAGTAGCTAAGCATAATTAAATATAAAACCCTAAAAACTTTACCGCCTGCTGCGCAGGCAATAAAGTTTTTGGCTTTAGGCTTTTAATTATGCTGAGGTACTTATCCTTAACACCGTATATTAAATGCAGTCATTGGTATGAAATAGCTATCAATAGTTAAGATTTTTCTTGTGTTTTCTATAAAAAACTTTACTAAGTAGCAAAACCAAAATAGAGTTGCACCTCAAAGCGGCGCAACTCTATTTTGGTTTTTTAATTTTTAGATTTCTTTTTGCCTTTATTGGCTGTCAATATCTCTGATTGGGCGATTTCAGCATCAAGAATAGTTTGCCCCGTAGCCGCTAGAAATACATCGTCAAGACTAGGACGTGACTGGGACAAACTAAATACTTCAATATCAACTGCTGCCAACATATTTTGAATTTCACTAATTGCATTAGCATCAGGTGTAACAAATAAATTAACTGCATTACCTTGAGATGAATTAATTGTGATGCTCTGCACAATTGGTAACTGCTGCAAAATCCTTTTTGCTTGTTCCGCTTCTTGACGATCCGCAAACTCACGAATTCTTACTGTAATGCGATCGCCTCCCACTTTAGTCTTTAGCTCATCAGTTGTGCCTTCGGCAATAATTTTGCCCCTATCAATAATTGCCACGCGATCGGCAAGGGCATCAATTTCTTCAAGGTAATGACTAGAAATTAATACTGTTACGCCTGACGCTCGCAACTTGCGTAAGAATTCCCAAATCGCGAATCGACTCTGGATATCTAAACCTACCGTCGGCTCGTCAAGAATTAAAACTGATGGTTGATGTAGTAAACCCGCAGCTAAATCTAAACGTTTTTTTAAACCACCCGAATATGTCCCCGAAAGTTTATCGGCGTAAGGTTCTAGTTGCAGTAAATCTAATACACTGTCAATGCGATCGGCGATTTGTTTTGGCGAAATGTGATACAAAGCGGCTTGAAACCGTAATAATTCTCGCCCTGTCAAGACTTTATCTAAGGCTACTTCTTGAGCAACATAGCCTAAGCGATTGCGAATATCTCTTGCATCGGTTACCCCAGCTACCTCGATTAATCCAGAGTCAGGTGTAGTCAGAGTACAAAGGCAACGCATGGTCGTAGTTTTGCCTGCTCCATTTGGTCCCAATAGTCCGTAGATTTGTCCCTGTGTAACATTGAGAGAAATTCCATCAACGGCAACGGTCTCGCCGTAGGTTTTCCTGAGATTTTCAATTCGTACTGCCGATTGCATGAAGGTATCAAATATTACGTTCTGTTAAATAGCTATTTTAACCGTGTCGTTCTTAAAACTGCAATAAAATCTCAATCTCTCCAGTAATTCTCATGATAAAAATCGTTTTTTGGAAAGCTCATCCTATAGCAATTACCAACCAAATGAGCCACAAGGAAACCCCTAAAAGTGTTACAAAACAACACTTTTAGGGGTTTCCTTGGTAAGGTTGTACTACGCAGGACGCAAACTTACGGGTTTGGATAATTTATTCTGTATAGGTTCTGCATAGATACTTGTAGAAAAAACGTTACAGGCTTTCTTCGCTCAGCCAAAGGTTCGTGCAGGCTGAGCGAAGTCGAAGCTTCACGTATTGTTTAGGAATGATATATGAGCGATATCTTTACAGCACTTTAAGCAAAGTTATGTCGAAATATATTATTAAGTTAACTTTGATTTCATTGTTGGATATTCAAGTAAATACAATTCTATTGTTTTAAGCATAGGGGATTTAAAAAATGTTTTCAAGATTTGGTCGCATGAATAGTTATATTTACTAAGTTTATTAAGGGGTAATAGAAGATTATGCTATTAACAATGAATCGCACCCTAGATGAAAAAATTGCCAATGTTGATCGTGTTTATCTAACTGATATTGATCTTTACAATTTAGAACGGTTTGCTAATAGTTTTTCATTGCGTGTCAAAACCTACAACCTTTTGCGCGATCACACTGATGAAATCACGATCCGAACGCTGAAACTTCTAGCCCAGCAGTATCCTGAACTAGTCCAGAAACAGTTGCAGCGTTGCAAATATGATATGTCGAATCTGATTCGTTATACATCACTATCAATATTGCGTGATGACGAATTATTCTTTCGTGAAGCTTTGATGGATTGGTTGGCAAATATTATTAACTCCTATCAAGTTACGCAGGAATGCTCTACAGCATATCGTCTTTTTCAATCAGTAATTGATGAGATGTTACCCCTCGAATGTGCAGCCTTGGTAAAACCTTATTCAGAAATGGCTATATCATCATTGCTCAATGTTTAGTTAGTTCAATTAGCAACAGGCTATAGAAATTTATCTCCGAGATTCCAGATGATTAATAGCCAAATTGACTAATGTTCAAAATTTTTTAGAGAGTTTTCGGAGAAGATGTTATGGATACTCATGCCCCCACCACCATCGATCGCAAATCATCAGAGACAGAACGACAGGCTGCTCTTAAGCAGATTTATGCCCAAGTGCTAGAGCGCCAGCCCTATGAGTATGAGCGCAAAGAAATTGTCAAGCTCGAAAGGGATTTCCTGAAAGGGAAGCTCGGAGTGCGCCATTTCATTGGTGAGCTAGTCATGTCATCTGTTTATCTCAATAGCTTTTATAGAAACTCTTCAAATCTCAAATTTGTAGAATGGAGCTTTAAGCATCTCCTCGGCAGAGCGATACAAGGCAAAGAAGAAATTGCCTTGTATATGGATTTATTGATGATGCATGGTGTATCTGCTTTTTTTCACGAAATCCTCGGCTCTGAAGAATACCGTAAAGCCTTTGGCTGTTTCACAATTCCCTATGCCCGTAATGTGAAATTCTATGACTCACCCCGCAACTATCTACAAACAAATCTCCTTCAACACGAGCATGTTGGTCAACGAGGCAGAGTCATTCCTACGATCTATTGGCAACAGCTAGGTCTGGATTGTGAAACGGGCACTTGTGTAATGCCTGACGAAAATGCCAAATTCAATCAACAGAAAGCACATCAACCTGTTGTTGAACCCACAGCGAAAGAGCCAGTTTCTAAAGCCCTGAATGCGGAAATTGAGGAACTTCTACAAATGTTGCAAAACAGCGATGCCAAGCAAGTTTTGCAAAGCATGAATGAAAATCAGCGATCGCTACTTCGCAGTCTAGCCAAATAACCGTTAATACCAAAACACAAAATGGCTACGTCATTTTGTGTTTTTAAAACCCTTACAGGGTTTGGTTTTGAATTCACGAAAGTGTAGCCACACTTTCGTGAATTGGTATCAGAAGAGTTGCTATTCTTAGCATTTCTACTCTTCTCGACAATGGTGATTAATGTGGGCTGGGTATTCCAGTAAAACAAGCCCCAAACAAGAAACTTCTTAAAAGCGTTGCTTCGCAACGCTTTTAAGAAGTTTCTTGTTTGGGGCTTGAGCGCAAAGTGCTGTAAAAGTTCAAAATGGTAACGCTATTTTGAACTTTGTTATGACAACTTGCTTTAGAATTGCATTATATGTCGAAATATATTTTTGAGTTAACTTTGATTTCATGCTTGAAATTTAAGTGAATGTAGTTCTAAAATATCAAAAATTTATTAGTGGGGGAGATCTTTTGATTAGAATTTTTTGCAAAGATAAAATTCAGTGAACCAATCAAATTTATTGTGAGTAGTAATAACAAAGATTATGTTGACAATTAACAGCACCTTAGGTGAGAAAATCGGGGATATTGATCGAGCCTATCTCACGGATGAAGATCTATTAAATGTAGAAAAGTTTGTTAATGGGTTTCCATCTCGGGTGAAAGCGTATAATTTATTGCGCGATCAATCAGATGAACTGGTGTCGCGGTCAATAAGTCTTCTAGCTCAACAATATCCAGAACTTGTGAAAAAAAGTTCGCATGTTTGCAAATACGATATGTCTCTTAATCTGCGGTATGTAGCACTTTCAATATTGCGAGATGATGAAACATTTTTTCGCGAAGCCTTGATTGATTGGCACGCCAATATTATCCATTCCTATGGCATTTCCAAAGAGGTGTCCGTAGCCTATTTTTTGTTACGTGAGCTAACAAAAAAAATTGCCCCACCAGATTGTTTTAATTTAATCAACCCATATTTTGAAGTGACTATATCCGCGTTTCAAAAGGGTGCGTAGACTGATTTGGAAATGATTTTTACACAAATTCTCGCAATAGGAATGACATTGTGAGAATTTAAAGTTATTACTTGATTTGTAATTCCAATTCTCGAAAGTGAAGTCTACTTTCGAGAATTGGAATTACAAAGATTCTCGCTGAGACTTCGCCAATTCAAGGATGAAATGCAACGGGTTCTGATGAAGCAAAGAATACTTCGTAAGGAGTACGATAGTCAAGTGATTTTCTGGGTCTGTGATTGATCAAATTCACTGCCTTCTGAAAGTCCTCTTCTTTCACGATTTTAAAGTTTGTACTTTTGGGATAGAACTCTCTAATTAATCCATTGGTGTGTTCATTCAATCCACGTTCCCATGAATGATATGGATTCGCAAAGAAGGTCTCTAGTTTCAATCTTTCAGATAGCTTCTCATGCCCACAGAATTCTCTTCCATTATCAAAGGTCATTGTCTTTCGAGATGTTGATTCTATAGGCTCAAATAGATTGAATGTCACTCTGTTTATCTCATCCATCGTCTTGTTCTTAGCTAGTCCAGCAAGTAAATACTTCGATGCTTTATCAACATGCGTAACTACGATACCTGTGTGGTTGCACCCGATTACCGTATCACTTTCCCAATGTCCAATCTCTGTTTTTAAATCTGCAATCTTCGGTCGATTCTCTATCCCTACCCTATTGGGAATGCCACCTCGCTTCTGATGGCGACCTTTGCGCCTTCGTTGCTTTTGCTTCTGCCTCAGATATTGTTGATATATTCCCATCTCTTGATGGTTTGCATAGATCATCAGATAAATCGTCTCATAGCTGATTTTACCTAGCCCCTCCCTTTCCATTCTCCCTGCTAGTTGCTCTGGGCTGTGGTGTTGCTCTAACCGTTGTTTGACTTCGGCGATCGTCTCAGCACTGATGCTCTGAAATCTTACCTTTGCTTGTTTCCGTCTTGCTTTCATCAGGGCAACCGCAGTATCTGGCAAATAGCCAATCTGTCGCTCGTCTGTATTGCGCGATAACTCTCTTGAAATCGTACTTTTGTTTCGCTTCAAGCGACGACCTATCTCTGATACAGATAATTGCTCAATTACTCTTAGTTTATACAGTTCACTTCTTTCTGTGGTGGTAAGATGGACAAAGCTCATGAGGGTATCCTAATTATTGTGATTAATATCAGAATATCCTTATGAGTCCCTTTACGCAAAGATCTCTAGGTGTTGCATTTCATCCTTGAATTGGCGTTTTATCGCGGTATTTTGACGGGATTTAACGAAGCTTTTGTTATCGATCTAGCAACTCGTGACAGATTAATTAATGAGCATTCTTCTTCTGCCGAAGTTATAAAACCATTTCTTCGTGGTCGAGATGTCAAAAGATGGAGTGTTGACTATGAGGACTTGTATTTGATTAAGATCGAATCTTCAGAGAATATAGAGCATCCTTGGGCTAATAAATTAGAACAAGAAGCAGAACAAATTTTTACTAAAAGATATCCTGCAATTTACAAACACTTTGAACAATTTAGAACTCAATTAATCGCTAGATCAGATCAAGGCAGATTTTTTTGGGAGTTGCGATCATGCAAGTATTGGCAAGAATTTGAACAGCCTAAAATTATTATTCCTGCAATTACAAATAATGTTGAATATGCTCCTGATTCTCTAGGCTATTACAGCAACGATAAAACTTCAATTTGTATTCCTAAAGATATCAATTATACTTCAGGAATCCTTAATTCTGCTTTAATGTGGTGGTTTATTCAGCAAATAGCCGCATCTAGACAAGGTGGATTTTTTGAATTTAAGCCAGCCTATGTTTCTCAAATTCCTATTATCAATGCAACTAAAACACAACGTACAGCAATAGAAAAACTTGTGCAGAAATGTCTTGACGCTAAAAAATGCGATCGCCATGCTGATACTAGCAAATTAGAAAATGCGATTGATCGCTTAGTTTACAAACTCTATCAACTCACCTATGACGAAATAAAAATTATTGACCCAGAATTTAAACTAACAGAACAAGAATACAAAGCAATTAAAATAGAGTAAAAGGTAAAAACAATGAAAACAATAGCAGGACTAGATCGCATTACCTTTGACCCCAAAATTATGGCAGGTCAAGCTTGCATTCGCGGAATGCGGATACCCGTATCAGTAGTCATCAACCTTGTCGCCAACGGCTTATCAACAGCCGAAATAATCGAAGACTATCCCTATCTCGAACCAGAAGACATCCAGCAAGCGCTGAGATATGCCGCTTGGCTAACCCAAGAGCGAGTCATCTTTTGGCAAATCCCTCAAGCAGTATGAAATTCTTAGGCGATATGGGCATCTCTCCCCGCACAATTGCACTCTTGAGAGAACAAGGTTATGACGCAATCCACCTGATTGAAGAGAAGCTAGAAAAGATGACAGACCCCAATATTTTAGAAAAAGCTCGCCAAGAAGAACGAATATTACTCACCGTAGATTTAGACTTTGCCCAACTATTAGCAATTAGCGGCGAAAGCATACCGAGTGTTATTTTATTTCGTTTAGGAAATGTAAGCCGAGAAGTAGTTAACCGTCATTTGTTAGCAATCATTAATGACTATGCTACAGAACTTACAAATGGTGTAATCATCTCTGTTAGCGATGTTTCAATTCGATTGAGATACTTACCGATTTAATTATGAACGTCAAAAAAGCGATCGCCATGCTGATACAAGCAAATTAGAAAATGCGATCGCAGATTATTTGGTTCACAATAGATCTAAGGAAGTTTAGGAGCAAACTCGTATGCGATATTTTCTGTTATGGTTTCTTTCCTTAATGTTTGCGATGATGTCGCTAAGTTTCCCAAAAACTGTGCGATCGCAAACTTCGGTTTTAATATCACAATCTGGCTCATCTGGGTTTGAGGGGTAAATGGTACAGTATCGATACAATTATTGGCGACATGGTAGGGCTGTAACTGTTGCTCCGAGAGGATTCTGATTACTATTAGCTGTGCTTATCCCCATGAACCCAGAAGAGCCCACAATCTATTGATGACGACGATGATGACGACAACGATGGTCAAGATAGTAATTCCTCACAAACATCTTCTGGCAATGGGCTTAATCTATTTTTAATCTTAAACCTGATCAACGCCTTAAATCGCTCTAGCAATAACGACCAACAGCAAGTTGACTTTTCCATAGACATCGGTGAAATTCGTGGACAAATTGGGCGAATGTATTTTCTCTTAGCACGACAATATGCAGCTCAGAACCAATTACCTCAGGCTTGTAATGCTCTCGAAAAAGGGTATAGAGCTGAATTAGAAGCTTATTTACTCAAACGGAAGCGATTGCTTAAGCCTGACAGTGATGACTGTTACGCCTCAGAGGTGCAGCGCATCTCAAAACTGACAGGAAGCCCGACCGCCCTGATTTATGTCACTACTTCTAAAGATGGTTTAGAACTAATTGGCGTACCGCCATCTAGTCCCAACCGACCTGCGGGAATATTCTCACGCACTCGGATTGGCGCAAAGTCTTTACAAGAAAAAGTTGGGCTACCGATCGCTCAAACCAATCCAAGCAAAGGCATTCCTTTCCGGAAGGTTGCCTACAATGTCACCACAGAAGAAGTCGATCGCGTGATCATTGATTTTCGCAATAATTTACGTGACACCAGTGCCAATGACTTTTTACCCCAGTCACAGCAGCTCTATGATTGGGTCGTGCGTCCGATGGAACCTGAGCTAGAAAAGGCGCAGGTGAAAACGCTAGTATTTGTGATGAATGGTAATTTGCGTGTAGTACCGCCAGCAGCCTTTCATGACGGCAAGCATTATCTTGTCGAAAAATATGCCGTTACGACGATTCCATCATGGCAGTTAACGGAACCAAACCGCCCCGATCGCGCTTTGACTCCGCAAATCTTAGCTATGGGACTGTCTGAGTCTGTCGAAGGCTGGTCGCCATTGCCAGCAACGAAAGTAGAGGTGGAGACGATATCCTCGCAGGTGCTAGTTGGTAAAGCTTTTATGAATAGTGACTTTACCAAGGATAATCTGCGATCGCAAATCAGTAGTCAGAATTATGGAATTATCCATTTAGCGACCCATGCCAAATTTGTCAAAAATTCACCTCAGGAATCTTTTATTCAATTTTGGGGTGATCGCTTACAAATGAACCAAATTTCGACAATGAATCTAGTCACAGATCTATTAACTCTCAGTGCCTGTGAAACTGCCGTGGGACAAAATCTGGGCTTGGCAGGTTTGGCGGCAGATTCTGGGGCTAAGAGCGTCTTGGCTTCTCTATGGCAAGTTAGTGATGCAGGTACGGCTCCCTTGATGATTCGTTTTTATCGGGGTTTACATACAGCTCCTAGCAAAGCGATCGCTTTGCAAGAGGCGCAGTTAGCATTTTTACGTGGCGAAGTAACAATTAAGGATAATCGAATTATTGGAGTACAAGGATTCCCGAATATTCCCTTTCTCATAGATGCCAGAGGAATTGATCTGAAGCATCCTTTCTTTTGGTCTTCATTTACCTTAGTAGGTAACTGGTTATAAAACTAAATCAATGAGTGTTCCATTTGCGCCGTGCTTCGCACAGCCCTAAATGTTATAAAAGCGAAAACATAGCGCGAAGCGCTATGTTTTCGCTTTTATAACATGATTGTAAACCTACACGAAGCAAATTTTGATGAAAACGGAGGGGATGGCATACTAGCGATCGCTAATTATCGAAAAGACCATGCAAAATTCTGATTATTTTGAAGGCTTAAGTTGGACACCTGAAGCAAAAATTAAATACAAAAATATCCCCTACTTTGTGCGATCGCAGGCGCGTCTGAAAATCGAGCAACTAGCTCAAGCCGCAGGTAGTGATACGATTACCGCAGAAATTGTCGAAAAAGCAAGGATTGAGTTTGGCCAGTGAATAATGCATTAAATGGTGATCGCGGTTATTTGTTAACAGAGCAAGCAAATCCCCACAGTCAAAATCTGGATCGGCTCAGCGCCTTAGAAATTGTCGAACTTTTTAATCGAGAGGATGCCAAGGCTGTAGCCGCAGTTGGACGAGAAAAAGAAGCGATCGCCGCCGCTATTACCTGCATTGCTGAAGCAATCGCTAATAGCGGTCGATTGTTTTATGTTGGTGCTGGCACAAGTGGGCGACTTGGTGTCCTCGATGCTGCCGAATGTCCACCCACCTTTTGCAGTGATCCTGAGTTGATACAAGGCATCTTGGCGGGTGGGATGAACGCAATGGTACGCAGCTCTGAAGCCCTTGAAGATCGTGAAGATGATGGTGCAGCAGCGATCGCGGAAAGAAATATTAGCGATCGCGATGTTGTTTTTGGCATTACCGCAGGGGGGACTACGCCCTATGTTCATGGAGCACTCAAGGAAGCCCAAAAACGCGGTGCGAAAACGATCTTTTTTTGCTGTGTACCACCTGACCAATTTCCGATTCAGTACGATATTGAGATTCGTCCATTAGTCGGGGCAGAGATCTTGGCAGGATCTACAAGACTTAAAGCAGGGACAGCCACAAAATTAGTTTTAAATACGGTTTCGACAGGGGTAATGGTGCAGCTAGGTAAGGTTTATGGCAATCGGATGATTGATGTCTCTGTCACCAATAGCAAGCTCGAAGATCGGGCTATTCGGATTATTCGCGATATCACCTCACTCAGTCGTGAGGAGGCTGCAAAATTACTAGAGCGATCGGGAAAACGGGTCAAATTAGCTTTGCTAATGCATTGGAAAGGCATAGAAGTCGCCACCGCCGAGCAATTATTGCAAAATACTCAAGGTCATCTAGGAAAAGCAATGGTGTAGATGAGGGCGCTTAGCGCCCTCATCTACACCATTAGCCAGCGAAACATTGCACAAATCGCCGTTAAAGTAAGATATGTTAAGCAAAAAATGTAGAAACTATGACAGGCGCAGAACTCCGACAGACGATCGCCAATAAATGGGACTACTCCTATGACGTACAATTACGCAAAACTCAGGGCAAAATTTTCTTGCAAGTAATGTGGCGCTACCAAGAGCAACAGTCTTTTTCGATGAGTGAAACA
Organism: Pseudanabaena sp. Salubria-1; assembly: GCA_023336205.1. Taxonomy (GTDB): domain Bacteria; phylum Cyanobacteriota; class Cyanobacteriia; order Pseudanabaenales; family Pseudanabaenaceae; genus Pseudanabaena. The sequence goes on along the minus strand of JALQCR010000023.1, from coordinate 72,991 downwards.
GAATTTATTCAACACCTTGATGTGATTGCCTCATATCTCAGTGATTGGGCAGTAGTTGATCAGGTTCAAAAATTTATCGAAGTTACCAAAGAACGCCCCCGACTCGGCAAAGCTGTGAGCATCCCTCTGCAAATTGGTGAGCGATCGCTAGAGTGGCTCATAGGAAACTAAGAATTCCTGGAGAGACTCTTTGTACAGCATTACAGCATTCCCATTATGAAACGGATTTTGGCATTTCCAGCGCCTTTGGCGCTGGAAATGCCAAAATCCGTTTTTTGAAAGTCTGCCTTAGGCGGACTTTCAAAAAACGGATTTTCATAATGAGAATTTCTGACTGCATCAACAATGCTTGGTTGGGAAGCGCGTAAATGCTATAAAAGTTACTACAATCAATAAATGTATGGTGTGTTGCTGACTTTCTAAGCTAAAGATTGTACGATTGTGTTGTAATACTTTGTATAAACTTAAATTTCCAGAAAATTTCATTTTAGTAAGTTGTACCGCTCTAACCATACCTAAGTCTAATTACGTCAGGGCAAAAATATGAGTCAAGCAGGAGCTAACCCATGGGATCGCCAATTTGTTAACCTTGGGCGAATCATGCAGTTCTTGCGTGATGAAGATAGTATTGACAACCTATTGACGGCAACGCTCGATTACCTTCGAGATAATTTTGAGTACAAACTTCTCTGGATTGGGCTTTATGACGCTGAAAACCACCGACTTACAGGTAAAGGTGGTACAACTCCTGCTGGTGAAATTAAATTTTTAAAAGAGCGGTTTAATCTCAATGCGGGCGATTTGCTCGATCAGGTGATTTTGCAACGCAAGCCCGTGCCCATAGCCGATCTACGCCAAGAGAAACGTAGTGGTGAATGGCAAAAATTAGCCCAAAAATTTGATATCCAAGGCACATTACTTTGGCCGATCTATCATCGCGATCGCAGCTTTGGCGTAGTCCTCTTAGGCTCCAATCTGTGGAATGTCACCCCGCGCAATGAAGAAAGAGCAAGACTTTCTGTAGTCCTTGGTGCGCTTGGCTCTACCCTGAGCCGCCTTGATGACGATTGGCATCATCACAATACCAAGCGCCCTGATGAACCGCTACTGCAAATCCTCTCAAAAATTCGGAATCTACCAGCACTCACTGAACGACTCGAAGAGATTGTTCAGGAAACCCACAACTTTGTTATGCCCGATCATACCAATATTTACTGGTTTGAACGCGAGCATCAATATTTTTGGCGACGGATTGCCAATCGCCAGCCAGGACCAAAAATCAAGCAAGCAGTTGACAATACGGCTGGAGTAACCGTCCAAAATGCCCCTAGTTTGTATCAGGCTCTATCCAAAGATCAGGTAGTGGTGGTAGTTGATGCCAAATCCATGACCAAGGGTGAAGTCAGCAATCGCGTTATGGAACAATTTGGGGCGGCTTCAATAATTATTGCGCCCATATTTTTTCAATCAGAATTGTTAGGATTTTTGTCAGTGGAAGGCGATGAACCTCGCCTCTGGACTGATGATGAGCGTAATTTTGTTCGTGGTGCAGCTCAGCTAGCAGCCATTACTGCACCTCTCGAAGAGATGGAAGTTACCCTCGATCGCATTGCCTCCGATCAAATTCTCACCGCAGGAATTGCCAGAGCGATATATTCTGATAGCGATTGGCAAAGCGCCCTCGATCAAGCTGCTGAACAGTTATGTCAGCGCTTAGGGCTGGAACGCTTTTGGGTGGCAACCTATGACAAAGACAATGATGTGTTTCGGATCGATTTTCAATATCATCCTAAAAATCGTCGTCCAATCCCTTCAGTTTTACCGGGATTAGCGGCAGTTGATGTGCAGATGATGGAGCAATCTACTGATGCTGCAACTGTTGAGAATCTTGACAGTGATTTTAAATTTTTGTCATGGCGAAATTCATTAATTGATCTTGATGTACGTTCAATGATCGTCAGTAGTACTTCCATTGGGAAGACTCTCGAAGGTGTTCTGGCTGTTGCCCATGAAGCCCCACGTACATGGTCTCGCCCAGAAAGAGAAATGGTACAAGCTGTTGCTCAACAGATTGGATTAATCGTTCACCAAAATGAGTTGCAGCGCTTATCCGATGAACGCCAAAAGTCTCATCAAGCCGTTCAATTTGGCTTAGTTGCTATCCAACAATGCAATGCTCTTGAGAAGTTGCATCAGACGGCAACGCAATTAATGGCTCAGGTTACTCAATCCCCTCTAGCGGTATTAGTAGTATGGCTACCAGGGCGGCAAGGCGGACAAATTGCTTCCGTATTTGCTAGCCGTGATGAGTATCAGCTCTCGATCAGCGAAACCCTAATTGCGATCGAAGAAGATCCGCTTGCACAGTGGGCGATCCAAAGCGAGGGAATTCTGCCCCTGAGTATTCATGACTTACCAGAACAGACTAAGGCTTGGCTAAATGCCCCTGCTCTGGGACATTTATTGGTGACTGCATTACGGACAACCCCTGATCACCAGCCAACAGGAATGATTTTGGTTGCTGATCGCGTTGGACGGCGCTGGGTTGATCGCCAATTGCAGGCGTTTAATATGTTGGCTAATCAACTATCTTGGTCTCGTCGTCACCTGCTACTCGTTGATCATCTCAAGCACAATCGTCAAGAATTAGAACGACTTAATTGGTATAAACATCGTCGTTTAGAGGATATCTATCGTACAGTTAGCTCGGGAGTCCAGCGTTTATTGGATGCTGATGCTCGTGCTAATGGAACTGGAGGTATCAATAATATTACATTGCAAAGTTCTCTTAAGCAATTACAGGGTTCTCTATCTCCACTCCCACAGATTATCCGCAAGGAGCAATGGCGCTTGCGTCCCAATTATGAGACTGCGCCTCTAGCAGGTATGCTCAAACGGGCTTTAGAAAGAGTAGATACGCTCATAAAACAACGCCAAATTTGGTCGCAGGTGCATAATCAAGCCAATGTAGTCGTTGGTGGTGATATCGCTAAGATGGAAATGATTTTAAATGAGTTGTTGCTATTTGCCTGTGGGCGATCGGATGTTGGCGGTCGAATTGATCTTTGGTGTCGCCAAATAGACGAAAAGCTTCTAGAGCTATCAATCACTGATTATGGCGTGGTTGATGCTTCTTTATTGCAGGAGTTACATCAAGGTAGAGCGATCGATCCTCTATCTCCTTCGTTGTTAGATCAGCCTCCTGGCTTACATCTTGCTATCTGTCAGACTCTTATGGTGGAGGCGGGTGGAGAGCTGTCTCTCTATCAACTAGAAGACAATCGCATCCTCAGTCGCCTAATCTTGCCTCTGTCTAGTTCTTAATCCCAAAGCATAAAATGGCGTAGCCATTTTATGCTTTGGGAAACCTTGTTCGGTTTTTAATTAACAAAAGTGTGGCAACACTTCTGTGAATTAAAAACCGAACCCCGTAAGAGTTTTAAAAACACAAAATGGCGTAGCCATTTTGTGTTTTGGTATAATTTCTGAGAGTCATATCTAGCTTTGTCGAGAGATTTCTTGTAATAGCCACTCGTCAACGGGTTGACCATCTTTGCGAATGAGTTCTATCTCTACCATTACAGAAGAATTGGAACCGACGGGAGCCATTTTTTGAAGGAAGCGAATTACATAATCCTTAGGATTATGATTGCGTTCCTTTAGCCAGTCTTGAACTTTGAGCTCTGCAAAGAGTGATTGACCTTGCTCAAACATCCTTGCAACTTGCATTCTGATCGTAAAAGGATTTACTTGTGGCATAACTTTTTTCCTACATTGATTTACGCTGAAATCCAAACCCATATTTTTGTTAAAAGTGTTGCTTTGCAACACTTTTAACAAAAATATGGTGGTTATTTTTTTAATACAAGATAATACAACTCGCCTTCGCCTTTAATTAATCCAGCCCGTTGCTTAGCCCGATCGCCTGTTCCCATAAAGATATCTACTCGTCCCGCACCACGAATCGCACCGCCTGTATCTTGATCGAGCGCAAAACGCTGCACTTGTCGTAATTCAAGCTTACCTGTGGTGGGATTCTCAAACGGAATTTCAGTACGGATCAGAGCAATGCCGCCCGATGGAAAGATTTTTTTGTCAGTGGCAATTGAACGCTCTGCGATAACTGGCGCACCAAGACTGCCTGTCGCAGGCTTGCCATTAGTTTCGCGAAAAAAGACAAAGCTAGGGTTGCGATTGAGATACTTAATTAAATCTTGAGGATTTTTTTTGAAATACTCAATCAGAGTCTGCAATGTCACATCTTCAAGACGCATTTTGCCATCTCTAACTAGCTCTGCGCCAACTGACCGATAGGGTTGATCAGTTTTACCTGCATAACCAACAGTTAATAAATTGCCATCGGGTAACTCAAACCTTGCTGAGCCTTGAACATGCACTAAAAAAGCCTGAAAGCGATCGCTTAACCATGCAATTTCTAGCCCTGCCATTTGCTTGCTGCCTTCAAGCATGGCGCGAGTAGGATGGGGAGATTGCCATTGAGCAAAGTCTGGTGGCAAACTATAAAGCGGGTATTTAAATTCATCAGTACGAGTACGACTCGCTTTGTATACAGCCTCGTAATAGCCTGTAAACTGAACATCGCCATTACCATCACGCCCTACGGATTGATAAAGATCAAATTCACGATTTACGGCTTGCTGGAGATCTTTAGCAGTGCGAGACACTTGAACAAGCCGACGAAATCTAACCAAACTGCGCTCCATGAGATCTTGACTAATTCCTGCGATCGGATAACGCTTAGCAGTAGATGGGGTGCGGATGTATTGAATACTATGATCGATCGCTTGCAAAAGATTTTGGCGATCGCTATCTAACAGATCATCGGTGAGATCAAGGGTGAGAGGATTAACCGCACGGGGAGATATTGGGGCTATGGCTTGAGCAAGTTTAAGTTCCGCAGCTTCGGCTGGTCTTTGAAAATCAGTTTGCATATAGCAAGGTGGCACAGCACAAATTAACCCTACCCAAGTTGCAAATAAGATATCTCCACCACGATATAAGGTCGATGACCAAGATTTTTGTTCTAAAAATCTCTTTTTGTTACCGAATAGATCGTATTTACTTTTACCGAACTTCTGGGAACCAATCACCCTTAAAAACTCCTCACTAAATAATCTAGTCAGAATATTAGATTACGGACTAAACCCACAATCTGATATTTAATCACCATACTTGACGTTAATGCTAGCTTTTTGTTCGTACAAACGATTCAGCGATCGCGGGTCAATGTTGAAGTGATAGCACATTTTTAACCACTGATTGAGCATAGCATAGCGATATCTCATTCAATAATCGAGCGAAAACCTGTCCAGAGCTTGACTTATAAAACGGTATCGTGAAGTAATCCTCTATCGCATTTCAGAAAAATTAAAATTTTTTGATCTGGATTCAGTTAGTTTTGGGATCGCTTTCTACTTCCTGCTTTTTTCTGTGGCTGATAAGAAATAGTTTTTGGGATTTGTGAATAGACTTGTTGTCCTAACCACTGAGATACTAACTCTTTGAATTCAGGATCATTCATGTAACGCGCGAAAAGATCCTCATTTAATTCCATGCGCTCGATAAACAATGACTCTAGCACTTGGCTAAAAACGAGTTGAAATTTATCAATGGGATTGGTTTGGGCGGCTTGGGCGATCGCCTCAACTTGGGCGGCAACTTCAGTAATCTGGTCAAAAAATAACTGATCGGCTTCATTTAGCTCTTCTCCAAATCTTTCATTAATTAGATCGATAAGACGGGAGAGGGGAACATCACTTTCTCTAACCTTGCCACTGCCAACTTCTTTCGGTCCATCAAGTTTTGCGGCATAGCCTTCGTTAACTGAGATCTTGCACCATTCAAGAAAAGGGGTTGCAGAAAGAGCAGAAATGTGAAAAAAAGGGCGTAGTAGTAAATTAAATAACGAGCATGGAAAGCATCGTTAAGCACGCCCAAGGGCTAGTGTATAGTCTTCTGTGTTTGATGCCAAGTGTGTATCAAACAGCAAGTCTCAATGCAATACTAGGACTATTTCTCGAAGCACAAAGGCATCCTTATCCAGAACATACACAGATAAAATCAGCGAGTGCACTCAGCCGATTTCTCAATCACTATAACTGGTCAACGAGAGCAGTAATTCGGTCAACACGGCAGGCTATTTTGGGACAAATCGCCAAGCATCGCCCATCGAAACAAGTGCCATTAAAGATACTGATAGACTTGACTACCCTAGAAAAAAGCGGCAAGTTTTTACATTTGAGCAATCCCACCCAAAACGAACCAGACCCATGGGTGAGAATACTAAACGGAAAGCGAGGACTACATCTGGTTGTACTGTATCTGGTCTATGGAGAGTGGCGCGTACCATGGAGTTTTAGAGTATGGCGCGGCAAAGGATACCCCAGTCCCTCTGACTTAGCTTGTAAGTTATTGGGGACAGTACCCAAGCAACTAACCCAAGGCAAGACTGTGATTGTCCTTGCTGATACTGAGTTTAGTACGGTGAAGTTTTTCAATACTGTCCGCGCCAAGACTTGGCGCATCGTTGTCGGTGTACGCAACAATCGTAAACTTCAAGATGGCCGTACAGTCAAACAACTTTATCGTCATGGCAAACGTGGACAACAAATTTTGCTAGAAGGGCTAACTCAGCCTTTGACGATCTCTTGGTTTTGGCTCAAAAGAGCTGATAGTAAACGGGAGTTACGCTTTGTTGTCTCTTCTCATCCTTATTCTGGTGCTTATCTGGTGATGTTAGGTCGTAAGCGTTGGGCGATTGAGGGATTCTTCAAAACCATCAAACATCGCTTTGGTTTGCATTGTTTTGGGCAATCTACAAAACTTGGTGTTTATCGTTGGCTTATCCTCTCTCTGCTTGCTTATCTTTTGGCCCATTGGATTGATCAATGGTCGAGTCCTCCTGTCTTGGACTGGAAAGCTACCTGTGATTTGACACTTTCCGTTTTATTTCCTTCTGTCCTTTGGTTGAAACTTCTTAGGTATCTCCAAATTAGTGCCGATATTGCTGCTCGTCATGGGTTTGAAATTATTCTCAAACCCATTCCTACTTAACTCTTTCAGGAATGGTGCAAGATCTCAGTTAAGGCTGATGGAGCCTTCGCTAATCTTTTGTAGGCGATAGTACTCGAGTTGAACTTCATCGTCAAACTGATAGCCTGAACTTGATGTTCTTTTTGGTAATTTCAGAGCTAAATGCTTGAGATAGGTGTATAGCTTCTCTAAGTCACTGTCTTGATAGGGGATGACTTGACTTAGGAATGCGTAAAGGTTGCAGAAAGCCTGTACTTTACCGCGCCACAATTCAGCTTCATCCTCTTGATTTTTAAGCAAATCCTGAAAGCGACTAACAGCTTTATCGATCGAGGCATTCATGATTTTGTGATCGGCTTGGCTTTGACGTTGTTTGGGAGCAAAAAATATTTCACAAAATTGGTCAACCTCTGGGTCTAAATAAATTGCCGCCTCATTTAGCTCATTTTGAATTTGATATAAGCGATCAGGATCGACTTCTTCCCCCATAGTCGCGCCATCAAAATAGACTTTAAATGCTTTTTGAATTTCTTCTGGATCGTTGACAAAATCGAGAATAAAAGTTTCTTTTTTGAGAGGATGAGTACGATTGAGCCGCGATAGGGTTTGAACAGCCTGTATGCCTCCAAGTCTTTTATCCACATACATTGTGTGCAGCAAGGGTTGATCGAAGCCAGTTTGATATTTATCAGCAACCAGCAGCACTTGATAGTCTCTAGTAGCAAATTCTTCGGGTAAATCTTTCTCCCGAATACCGCCATTCATTTCTGGCTCGGTATAGGTCTTTTCGGGAATTTTGTCATCAACTACGGTTCCAGAGAAGGCAACCTTAGTGGTGCAGAAAAGTCTGGAAAGGGTTGACAGGCATAGAATCTCAAAATGAGACAAGAGGAATAAAAAGGGCAAGAGATGAGATACTCAAGTTCCTCAACAAAAGATCTTATACAAATGCCCCACCTATATCTTCAGCTACAAGAACAACTGCGTCAATGGCTCAAGCCAAAAGATAAGCGACATCTCCAAGGATTTGCGGAGGCAGTAGCCGCGATATTGCAATCAGGAAGGGCAAGTCTGAGTCATTGGTTGCCCTATTTGAGCCATCGAGAGTGCCAAGCCAGAAGTCAGATGGAAAGACTAAGCTACTTTGTGCATAATCCACATATCATCGCCGAGAGATTCTATAACCCATTGGTGAAGCACTTTCTCCAAGCATTTGCAGGAGAATCGTTGGAACTAGCCTTAGACACAAGTATACTGTGGGATAAATTCTGTCTTATAGAAGTATGCTTGATTTGGGGAGGGAGGTCGATTACTCTAGCTCAAGTAGTACTAGAGCATGGCAGCGCTACAGTTGGCTTTGAACATTATCGTCCCGTCTTAGAACAAGTACGCTCTCTATTGCCGCCACAAAGTACGGTGACCTTGCTTGCCGACCGAGGTTTTGAACATGGGGAATTAATCCGATGGTTACAGCAAAATCACTGGTCTTGGGCAATTCGCGCAAAGAGCGATCTGCTAGTGACTCTGCCAACAGGTACAACCAAGCGTGTTGAACAACTGATACCTCCCGCAGAGCAAGCTTATCTAGTTCCCGATGTCACCGTACTCGGTGATGTTAATTGTCATTTAGCGACGGCTAACCTAGACATGGCTAACGGTTCATGGGCTGTCCTTAGCGATATTCCCCCTTCATTACAGACTTTTGCTCTCTATGGCAAACGCTTTGGTGGAATCGAACCCCATTTTAAAGACTATAAGTCGGCGGCTTTTAATGTTGTTAGCTCTCATCTCCGTGATGCTCAAGCTCTTACCTGTTTATTTATGCTCCTTGCCACGGCTAACCTGATTGCTGTAATTCTTGGCATAATGTTGGTGCGTTTGGGGCAAAGGGCTGCGATTGATTGGCACGATCATCGCGGCTTGAGTTTTCTGCAACTCGGTCTCCGTCAGCTTCACACTCTTCTTTACCAACAAAAATCTCTTCCTATTTTGCAGATTTTGCCTAGAACTAATCCTCCTCCTGCCTCTGCTTCTATTGCTAAACGCGAAAAGTTAGATTTTCGTATCGAATTTGCCCGTATTACCATTGTCTCATCTTGAGACTCCCATGAGTTTTCTGCACCACTAAGGAAGGCAACTAAGCTTTTGATGTCATAGCCTTTTTCTTTGATTAATTTATCGAAGGCTTGTTTATAGCGAACTGCTTCTAAACGTGAGCCTGTAACTACCATAGCTTTAGCCCGACTACCAATTTTATGGCGGCTGTAATTTTGAAAATGCTCCACCATAATTTCCGTTTTTTGAGAAATATTATGGGGATGAAGACGCATATAACGACTTAGGGCTTTAGCGGCTTTTTTGCGCTCAACATTTGGATCGTCTTCACAAGCTTTTAGCAGGCGGTAGTAGGTCTTGTAGGTGATGTAGTTTTTGAGGACATCAAGAATAAAGCCCTCTTCGATCGCCTGACGCATGGTGTATTTGCTAAAGGGTTCGCCATCACGCCCGAAGATTTTCATGGTTTTATGTTTGGGAGTGGCGGTGAAGGCAAAAAAGCTAATATTGGGCTGATTGCCGCGCTTGACCATACTGAGATACAGTGCGTCTAAGTTTGATTCGCCTTCTTCTGCGGCAAGTTCTTGGGCTTTTTGGTGTAACTCTTCGCCGCCAAGTACCTCTTTCAGTTTGGTAGCAGTTTCACCAGATTGGGAACTGTGCGCTTCATCGATAATGACGGCACATTTGCGCGTGGGTAATCGGCTTTTAGTTGTATCACCGCGTGCTTCAGATAGTTTGGCTAGTTGTTGAGCGACAAAGGGGAATTTCTGAAGGGTGGTTATGATAATGGGAACACAATTTTCTAGGGCCTCAGCTAGTTGGCGCGAATCTTCTTCGATTTTCTGGACTACGCCTTGGCGGTGATCGAATTGATAGATGGTGTTTTGTAATTGTTGATCGAGGACAAGGCGATCGGTGACAACAATGACGCTATCAAAGACGCGCTTATCATGAGCATCATGGAGAGATGAGAGGCGATGGGCTAACCAGCCAATAGTGTTGCTTTTGCCACTGCCAGCGGAATGTTCGATTAGATAGTTATGTCCTGTGCCTTCGATGGCGGCGGCGCTAACGAGATCGCGCACGGCTTTTAGTTGATGATAGCGGGGAAAGATCATCGTTTCTTTTTTGACCTTTTTGCCTTCATCGGTGAGTTTTTCTTCTTCTTGCAGATGGAGAAAACGGGAGAGTAGATCTAACAAGCTATCAGGTTGGAGGACTTCTTCCCACAGGTAGGCGGTGCGATAGTTGCGACCATTGGGATCGGCTGGGTTGCCTGTACCGCCGTCTCTGCCTTGGTTAAATGGTAAAAAATAGGTAGAAGTTCCTGCTAGTCGAGTAGTCATGTGGACTTCTTCGGTATCGACAGCAAAATGAACTAATGTGCGCTTTTTAAAATCAAATATTTTTTCGCGTGGATCGCGATCGCTACGATATTGGGTGATCGCATCGGCTACGGTTTGATTGCCAGCACTAAGAGGATTTTTAAGTTCTAAGGTGATTAATGGTATGCCGTTAATGCTGAGAGTGACATCAAGGGATTGTTGGTTTTTAGGACTGAAATGAAGTTGTCTCGTAAGTCCTAAAGTGTTGGCAGCGTAACGGGCTTCTAGTTCTGGGTTGAGTCCGTGGGCTGGTTTGAAAAAGGCGATGCGGAGGGTTTTGCCATAACATTTGAAGCCATGCCGTAGGGTACTGAGTGAGCCATTGGTGTCCATCCATTTACATAGGGCGGCGATAATGCGATCGCCTGTTTTGTCACCATGTAAGGCGGCTAATTTATCCCATTCTTTTGTTTGTGTTGTTTGGATAAATTTGAGCGCAACATCTCGAAAAATCGCATTTTCGCGATCAAAGTCTTTTGATTGATGACGCTGATATCCAGATGCTAATAAAACATCGGCGATTGCATTTTCAAAGGCTTGTTCAGAGGTTCTATTCATGATGACGCATTTATTTTATTTAATAGAATTTATGTAACGCGGAAGAAGCTGTTCATACACAAAACAAAATTCTGTGAGTTTTCCTGATGAATCTGGTTTCCCAATAGTGTTTAAAAACTCTTGAGCCTTAAGTTTACTAAGTGGCTTGTTAGATGAATTTTTCCCAATACCGAAAAAGCCTAATATTTTACTCTTGCGTTTATCTAGTAAACTTCGCGCGTTTAAGCCGATGACTTCAATAGTTTTCTTTGCTGCTATATCATTTTCATCAACAGGAGAAACTTTACCTGCCATTTTATAAGAGAATCTCTTCTCGCAATCCTCTTGACAAGGCGAAACAAATTCTGATTCGTTCCACCAACTCCCCTTAACTGGTGCTCCATAACCATAAGAAATATCACCACCATCTTTTGGAAAGCACGCAACCATATTGCGATACTCAATATCATCTAAATATCTATAAAGTTCTGGATTTTCTACGTTTTTACAAACAGTTTGAGGTTTAAGATGCTCAATATGAGAAGTTTCCGAAGCAATGCTTAGTCCTGTGTAAGCACAAAGATATCCTTGCTCTTTCAGTAATTTTTTCTTTAAAGCTGAATGCTCAGGTTTGCCTTCAAGCGCTGTGTAAGTATGTTCAAGCCCTGATTCTATCTGAGTGTTAATCCAATTTAAAAACTCTCTAGGAGGGTGCGTTTTTCTAATCCTCTTCATATTCCTCCAATAGTTGTAATCGATCTAATAGTGCTTCTGCTTCTTGCAGATCTGAGAAATCTCCTACGTCTTCCTTCAATTCTGCTATTAACTTTCTAGCTTGTTGATATTTATCCTCGTTGAGCGCGTCAAATAATTCACTTAGCTTTTGTTCAGTCTCATAGTCTCGTGCTGACGAACCCATAATATTTTGTAGAATCCAAGAGCTATCCATTCCTAGAGCTTGGTGTGGGGTTATTGCACAAACTTTATCTTCGTTATCTCTATAAATTAATCTAAGTTTTTCGGCGCGTACTTGTCCGATTACTTGAGGAGAGTGAGTAGTAATAATAAATTGACAATTTTTAAACGTAGAAGTAAGTCTTCTTAAGACTTGTCGTTGCCATGTTGGATGCAGATGCAACTCAATTTCATCAATCATGACGATTGCACTGCCTTTTGCTATTGGGTTAGAGCTTTTAGGATTGGCGATCGCCAGACGACGAGTTAAATCAAAAACTAGCGCTAGGAGACTGCGCTCACCATCTGAAAGCTGATGCATTTCAAAGGGTTTACCATTTTTTTGAACTACAAAAGCAAGCTTGGGAGTTTCTTGCAACTGTAGATTAGTAAATTCTGGGATAAACTCTGAGACAACATCTCGCAATGAATCTAAAACTTTTTTAGATTTATCTAGTCGTTCTTGAACTCTAAACCAATTTAAAAACTCTCTTAGTTCTACTTCTCGATCCTGTAATGCGTAGCTATATGCTTGAGAAGTTTCTGACGATTGTCGATCTATTAGACTACGTGGGCGACCTGGTAGTTGACGCTTTGGCGAAAAATAAATAGCAATAGGTTGATTGGTTGAACTTTTTAAATTTGCAAGAACAGTACGAGTTTCTTGTTCACCTGCTTCTAGATTGCCAGTTAGAGTTCGAGACTGGAGTGTTTGTTGTAAGTCAATCTGTCGGGGCTGTTCATTGCTATGGCGAAGTAGGATGAAACGATCATTTTCATCTTTATCGTGACGAATTCTTTGAATCCCAACATCTAATTGCAGATCTGACACTGATAGTTGTATTGAAACTTCTAAAGAATCTTTGCCCAGATAAATATCAATATCTTCAAAATAGCGAGGCTTAGATTTTGATGTGGTAAATGTGGGTAATGCTCGTGAAAGTACTACACAAATTGCAGGTAGTCCTAAAAAGGAAAGGACGCACACGGAGGTAAAGAATCGTTGTAATGATGAATAAAATTCCAAATGGCTCCAATGTGATTTTCCAATTTCTTAGAAAAGGATAAGGTCTTTCTAACTAGTCTTGATACTCGTTGACGTAACGTACAGTTGAATCTCTCAATATAGTTGGTCTTTCCCGTTTCTTTCCCGACAGCCCTATGACGTTTGCTGGGCAGGACAACTGGATAAGACGAATAGAAGTCAGTATAAATAACCGCACATTGGCGATAGACGCTAGGCAACGATTCCCATAACTTCTGAGCTGATTCACCAGTGCGATCGCCTATATAACAACCGACAATTTCACGAGTCTCGGCATCAATGGCAAGCCATACCCACTGTTTATTGCCTTTGTCGTCCACAAAAGACCACAATTCATCCATCTGTATGGTCAAACGGCGTTTTGGTTTTGGTTCTACCTCCACCTGCTGAGGAACGTTTTCATATTTATGATTGACGTAACTTTGCAACCATCTCTCTGAGACCTTGAGGACTCTGGCAATTCCAGCTAGTGGGATTTTTTCTAGTAGTAGTTTCTCAAGAAGGTCATAAGTGTCTTGGGTACGCTCTGAAACTCTCTGCCACTGTGGATTTTCTACAAATTGACGACCACAGTCCCGACATTTATAATTTTGTTTTCCATGTCGTGTACTGCCGTTTTTTACAACGGATACGGACTGGCAGGATGGACAGGATGGCCTTGCTTCTGACATTACTTTACTTTGTATCAACTATCTGGATATTTTCCTACATCCTTTCCTTTTTAGGACTACCAAATTGCATAGAGAATACTGGATTTACCAATACCATTAATGCCTGCAAGTACAGTTACATTTGGCTCAAAATCTAAGTCGAGTTGTTCAAAACCTTTGAAATTAGCCAGACTGATTTTATCTAATTTCATTTTTTCATTTCCTCCAGAGTGATTTGTCCTGTTACGGCGGCGGTGATTAGGGCAGAGCGGCGTTCTTTGAGAAGTGAGATCGAATCAGTAAGAGCTTTTTCAAGTTCTCCAGTTCTTTGTTGTTCTTGGTCAACTGAGATCTTGCACCATTCCTGAAAGAGTTAAGTAGGAATGGGTTTGAGAATAATTTCAAACCCATGACGAGCAGCAATATCGGCACTAATTTGGAGATACCTAAGAAGTTTCAACCAAAGGACAGAAGGAAATAAAACGGAAAGTGTCAAATCACAGGTAGCTTTCCAGTCCAAGACAGGAGGACTCGACCATTGATCAATCCAATGGGCCAAAAGATAAGCAAGCAGAGAGAGGATAAGCCAACGATAAACACCAAGTTTTGTAGATTGCCCAAAACAATGCAAACCAAAGCGATGTTTGATGGTTTTGAAGAATCCCTCAATCGCCCAACGCTTACGACCTAACATCACCAGATAAGCACCAGAATAAGGATGAGAAGAGACAACAAAGCGTAACTCCCGTTTACTATCAGCTCTTTTGAGCCAAAACCAAGAGATCGTCAAAGGCTGAGTTAGCCCTTCTAGCAAAATTTGTTGTCCACGTTTGCCATGACGATAAAGTTGTTTGACTGTACGGCCATCTTGAAGTTTACGATTGTTGCGTACACCGACAACGATGCGCCAAGTCTTGGCGCGGACAGTATTGAAAAACTTCACCGTACTAAACTCAGTATCAGCAAGGACAATCACAGTCTTGCCTTGGGTTAGTTGCTTGGGTACTGTCCCCAATAACTTACAAGCTAAGTCAGAGGGACTGGGGTATCCTTTGCCGCGCCATACTCTAAAACTCCATGGTACGCGCCACTCTCCATAGACCAGATACAGTACAACCAGATGTAGTCCTCGCTTTCCGTTTAGTATTCTCACCCATGGGTCTGGTTCGTTTTGGGTGGGATTGCTCAAATGTAAAAACTTGCCGCTTTTTTCTAGGGTAGTCAAGTCTATCAGTATCTTTAATGGCACTTGTTTCGATGGGCGATGCTTGGCGATTTGTCCCAAAATAGCCTGCCGTGTTGACCGAATTACTGCTCTCGTTGACCAGTTATAGTGATTGAGAAATCGGCTGAGTGCACTCGCTGATTTTATCTGTGTATGTTCTGGATAAGGATGCCTTTGTGCTTCGAGAAATAGTCCTAGTATTGCATTGAGACTTGCTGTTTGATACACACTTGGCATCAAACACAGAAGACTATACACTAGCCCTTGGGCGTGCTTAACGATGCTTTCCATGCTCGTTATTTAATTTACTACTACGCCCTTTTTTTCACATTTCTGCTCTTTCTGCAACCCCTTTTCTTGAATGGTGCAAGATCTCAGTCAAGAAAGTTTGTAATTTCTTTTTGCTCGTCTAGAGAGGGAACAGGAAAATGTATTGAAAGGAAACTCTCAGAATATAATCTTAGAAATCCTGATGATCCAGTACCTAAACCTTTAGATGAAGAACGAAACAAAGCTCCTACCAGAGAAGTATTGAACAATGCTAAAAAATAAGGAATATGAATTAGTTTAACAATGTCAAAAACTGCATAATCAGGACTTACCAAGCCATTTTGAGGCGAGATTGCAATTAATCCCATTGAAGCCCGCATTCGATTAATTACCAATTGTCCCGTTTCAACCTTTTTAAACCCAATAACATCTTTAGGCTCTAAGATTTTGTCAGAAACATCATGATGAGGAACAAGTCCTACATGCATACGGAGTGAAAGTAATTCTTCTTCGCCTGAAGTTGTACGATTATCTACTTCTCGAAATAAACCTTTAGCACGTTCAATACTCCAATGTTGGGGAATATCGCCTAGCCAGTCTAGTCCCGATTGCTTAAAAGCAACATTAGGATCAAGTCCACGAGTAACTGCGTGGCTAATTAGGGCTTCGCGTTTTTCTTCTAGCAGGGTGAGCATTTGCTCTTTGGCGGCGATGAGGTTATCTATTTGTGTGGTTTCGCGATCAAGGAAATTGGTAATCACTAACTGAGTGGCTAGTGGTGGTAGAGGGAACTGAACTTTATGCCGAAATTCTGTATTTAAGCCAGGCTGAGCAGAACCACGAACTTCAAGATATATCTGCTCTTGAGCCATTCTTGATTGAATAACATAGAACCCAAATCTGGGAAGTACAGAGCTATCAAACCTGAGTATAAATACATGTTCATTTACTGCTATTTTCTCGTAGGGAAGTTCATCTGCAATAGCAGTTTTTCCGATTGTGGCTCCATCTTTTACAAGTAACACATCCATCTTACGAATATGACCAGATCTCATTGAATTAAAATATTCAAAGGATACAAACCTTGGATTGTCTGTTAGCAGCCACTCACCCTTCCAACCAATGTGTTCTCCGCCTATGCTTAACGCCTGACCTTCAAAACTGTCTTCTTTGCTATTTTCTCGTCCTCCACTTTCTAGAGACTTCAATACATACTTAATTCGTCGCCATTCCCACGAATTTGGTAAATTACAGAGATGATAATTAGTATTCATTTTGTGACATCCTTTAGCATCTCTAAAATTCGGTTTTCAACATCTGCTAATTCCGCATCAATAACCTTTAAATCCCTCGGAGCCTGATACTTAAAAAACTCTCGATTAAAATTAATCTCATAGCCAACCTTCCCGATCGCACCGTCAAGCTCATCCCACAACTTGCGATCCGTATTAAGCCAAGCATCACTCACATAGGGGCGCACCTCCCGCAAAAAGAACGACACAATATCTTCCTTTAACGACACATTCTCATTATCCCGCAGACTCGGATCGGGTTCATAGGTAACAGGCTTAGCCTTCTTTTCGGTTGGATTCGCAAACAATCCAAATACGCGATCTAACTCTGACTGAGAATAACTAGGGAAATCCGCCACAGTAACTAAACCCTTCGCGCCCATCGTCGCAATCACTGGCATAGCATCAGGATCAACAGCCGTAAAACAACTACGGAAAAACTGCTTTTGCTTCGCACCCTTAGCCCCAGCAGTCCAACCCACCTCACAATCTTTAAAAATACGCTGCACCTTTACCCAAACCTCATTCCAATCCATATAAGGCTCATCCCCCAACTCCTGCTCCATCTCAACAATCGGATCGTAAAGCTCAGGAAAAGCATTCAAGAAAACCTCCTTCGCCTCATCCGTAACTTCAAACCGCAACCGCAACGGACGCTCCACTGTAATCCTACGATAGCCAAAATCCGCATTATCAAAAATCTTAGAAGTCTCACACTCCCTAAACTCTCCATGCTCGCGGGTCAGCGTCTCAATAATCGCACTATCCAAATAGCGGCGCTTATCCCCCAAACTGCGTTTCATCGGTTGCCATCTGTCCCGACTATCGATCAATTGGATTTTACCCTTGCGTTGCTCAGTCTTGCGGTTCGTCACCACCCAAATAAACGTACCTATACCAGTGTTATAAAACATCTGCTCAGGCAAAGCCACGATCGCCTCAAGCCAATCATTTTCAATAATCCAACGGCGAATATCACTCTCACCCGAACCCGCACCACCCGTAAACAACGGCGAACCATTAAACACGATCGCAATCCGTGAACCCCGCTTATTTTGTTGCAGATCGTCCGAGGGCAGATACTCCTGACGCTTCGACAGCATATAAATCAAAAATAATAATGCCCCATCATTCACCCGTGGCAACTTCCCACCATAACCATTAAAATCCTTCCAACGACTAATCTCCTTCTGTTCCGCTTTCCAATCCACCCCAAACGGCGGATTCGCCAACAAATAATCAAAACCCTCAATTTCCGCAAAAGGCGGCGCAGTCAGCGTATTGCCAAACTCAATCCGACTATCCTTATGCCCCTTAATCAACAAATCCGAAGCCGCTACCGCAAACGATCGCGGATTGTAATCCTGACCAAACACCTTCAAGATCGCCTTTTGGTTATGCGCCAAAATCCAGTTTTGCGCCTCCGCCAACATTCCCCCCGTACCACAGGCTGGATCGCACACCGTCACAATCGGACTACCCCCCGTCAGAATATCGCCATCAGGCTCCATCAACAAATTCACCATAAGTTGAATCACCTCTCGCGGCGTGAAGTGATCCCCTGCCGTCTCATTCGCCGCCTCATTAAACCGCCGAATCAAATCCTCAAACACCAGCCCCATCGTGATATTGTCCACGCGATCGGGATGCAGATCCATCTCCGCAAACTTAGCCACCACTAGATAGAGCCGATTTGACTCCTCCATTTTCTCGATCTCTTTATCAAACTCAAAGCGATCGAAAATCTTGCGAATATTCTCTGAAAATCCATTAATATAATCCTGCAAATGCCGCCCCACATTATCAGGATCACCTTTCAAAATCTGAAAATCAAGGGGACTATGGTTATGAAAACCCAAGGATTCGCCATTTTTATCCTTAGCAATAAAATTCAATGTCGAGTCCACATTGGTAATCTTGCCACTCGCCTGAAGTTGAGCATACTTCTTCAATACCTGCGGTTTACTCGCCTCCAGCACCGAATCAAAGCGCCGCAACACCGTCATTGGCAACATCACCCGCTCATACTGCGGTGGACGATAAGGTCCCCGCAATAGGTCAGCAACAGACCAGATAAAGTTTGATAGTGACTGGAAACTGGCTGAACTCATACAATTAATATTTGGTGTTGATGCTGTAGCGCTTTTCGTAAACCCGATTGAGAAATTTGGGGTCAATATTGAGGTGGTAGCAAAGCTTTAACCACTGGTTGAGCATAGCATGTCGATATATTCCTCTCTGCTGAAACCGTCTTGCAGAGGTCACAACCTTGCCTTGAGCCAATACTGGCTTTGAGAATTGACATAGGCGATCGCTTAACACCGTATCTTCAAAAATATCGAGATCGGGGATATTCCCAATTTCAGCTAATACTTCACGCTTAATAAACGGACAGTGATCTAAATAAACAATGCCTTTTTGCTTGACGCGCACATTGTCAGAGTACCAAGACGTAAAATGTAATAACCAATGTGAAAAGTCAAAACTATGGCGAAATGCACCCCAATTTCCGCCCGATTGTAAAGCTTGCTCAATTAGTTGGAGAGCAATTTGCTCTGGCAAGAGCGTTGCAGGATGATGTAACAAAATTATGTCGCCACTGCTGATGGCAATACCTTCATTTAGTCTCTGGGCCCGATTTTTGGCAAGCGATCGCACAACTTGAATTTCAGGCGATCGTGCCGCATATTCATCCAAAATTAGATCTGTCCCATCTTCACTAGCACTGACTACAGCAATAATTTCTTTTTCACAATTTTGAGGAACTAATTGGGCTATTAGATTCGTGAGAATTCGGTCTAAATACCCATGCCGAATTTCATTGAGACAGGGCAGAATTATAGATAAGCGCATATAGTCATTCCCCAATGAATAATTAGTGATGTACTGCTTTGCCGCACATCACTAATTATTCATCGGAAAAGGCGATCTTACACAAACCATCGCCAATTCAAGGATGAAATGCAACACCTAGAGATCTTTGCGTAAAGGGACTCATAAGGATATTCTGATATTAATCACAATAATTAGGATACCCTCATGAGCTTTGTCCATCTTACCACCACAGAAAGAAGTGAACTGTATAAACTAAGAGTAATTGAGCAATTATCTGTATCAGAGATAGGTCGTCGCTTGAAGCGAAACAAAAGTACGATTTCAAGAGAGTTATCGCGCAATACAGACGAGCGACAGATTGGCTATTTGCCAGATACTGCGGTTGCCCTGATGAAAGCAAGACGGAAACAAGCAAAGGTAAGATTTCAGAGCATCAGTGCTGAGACGATCGCCGAAGTCAAACAACGGTTAGAGCAACACCACAGCCCAGAGCAACTAGCAGGGAGAATGGAAAGGGAGGGGCTAGGTAAAATCAGCTATGAGACGATTTATCTGATGATCTATGCAAACCATCAAGAGATGGGAATATATCAACAATATCTGAGGCAGAAGCAAAAGCAACGAAGGCGCAAAGGTCGCCATCAGAAGCGAGGTGGCATTCCCAATAGGGTAGGGATAGAGAATCGACCGAAGATTGCAGATTTAAAAACAGAGATTGGACATTGGGAAAGTGATACGGTAATCGGGTGCAACCACACAGGTATCGTAGTTACGCATGTTGATAAAGCATCGAAGTATTTACTTGCTGGACTAGCTAAGAACAAGACGATGGATGAGATAAACAGAGTGACATTCAATCTATTTGAGCCTATAGAATCAACATCTCGAAAGACAATGACCTTTGATAATGGAAGAGAATTCTGTGGGCATGAGAAGCTATCTGAAAGATTGAAACTAGAGACCTTCTTTGCGAATCCATATCATTCATGGGAACGTGGATTGAATGAACACACCAATGGATTAATTAGAGAGTTCTATCCCAAAAGTACAAACTTTAAAATCGTGAAAGAAGAGGACTTTCAGAAGGCAGTGAATTTGATCAATCACAGACCCAGAAAATCACTTGACTATCGTACTCCTTACGAAGTATTCTTTGCTTCATCAGAACCCGTTGCATTTCATCCTTGAATTGGCGCAATACTATTATCGACATCCTAGAAGCTATGCTCGAAGGGGGATTTTTTCGATTGATGAGCCAAGTCCAACTATCAGAGGTGTTAATCGTCCAATACCTGCAAATTATAAATTGCATAGTGGCGATCCACAGGATATTGATATTTCCACAATTAGACCTCTATCAACTATAGAACGTAGTTATCTTCAAACATTTCCAGAGTCATTTAAGTTTTTTGGCACTAAAACAAATCTAGAACAAATAATTGGCAATTCTGTACCTGTGAATTTAGCTTATTTTGTGGCTTCTACTATTTTGAAATACATGAAAAAAGAAATTGATTTATAGGCTCTTCTGGGTTTGAGGGGATTAATGTATAATGAAGCACAAAGATAAGTGGTGACAGGTATGGACTTGTATCTAGATAGGTTGCTAAATTTACCCAACACAACCGTTGAAAGTTTTACGGAAGAAGAAAATAAAATCACCCTAAAGTTGAGATTTTTACAGGATGAAATTACTTGTCCGCATTGTAATACGCATGGTGGAAAATTAAAACAAAATCGACCGATATTGATTCGAGATTTGTCAGTATTTGGGAAAATAGTTTATTTAAATACGCCGCGCCGCCAATTTTATTGTCAACATTGTCAAAGACATTTTACGGAAAAGTTACCCTTTGTAGACTGGGAAAGACGATACACACAAAGGTATGAGGAGTATGTTTATCAACGAGTACAAAGTGCGAGTGTGGAGCAAGTAAGTCGAGATGAATATTTGAGTTGGGATCAAATACAAGGGATTTTCAATCACCAATTTTCTCTAAAAAAAAAGATGATTGGAAAGAAGTAAAACGAGTGAGTATTGATGAAGTGAGTAAACGCAAAGGACATAAAGACTTTGTGACAGTCGTATCAAGTATTGACGCAGGAGCATTACTAGAAGTAATTGATAGTCATAAACAAGATGACATCATTGAAGTCCTGAAGCAGCAACCGATTGAGATAAGGGAAAAAGTAGAGGAGGTTAGCATTGATATGTGGGGAGGCTTTCCCAAAGTTGTCAAAGAAGTATTTCCAAATGCGAAAATTGTCATCGACAGATTTCATGTTATGCAGCCACTAATCAAAGAGTTAAATCAACTGCGTCAAAAAGCTAAAATCAAGATTAAAGGTAGTCGATTTATTCTACTAAAGAACAAGGTAGACTTAACAGAAGAAGAAAAAGTGAAGTTAGAAAATGTCTTGAAATGTTCTAAACGCTTGCGACTAGCTTATAATCTCAAAGAAGACTTTAGAAGTATTTTTGAGACTTGTAAAACTCCTGAAGAGGGTCAGAAACAATTAAAAGAATGGCTTCAAAAAGCTAAAGCTGTTTATGGCGCAGTTTTGGAAACCATTCGTAATCATCTTGATAATATTTGTAACTACTTTTTAAATCGTACATCTAGTGGTGTGATGGAGGGACTTAATAATCGTATTAAATTAATTAAACGACAGGCTTATGGTTTTTTAAATTTTTTAAATTTTCGTTCTAGATTATTAGCTTGTCTTTCTCATTAGATTTACTTATCCCCTTAAACCCAGAAGACCCGATTTATATAACTTTAAGCCATCACATTAATCCAGATTTAGAAAATTTTAGCAATATAGCGATCTCCCATTAAGCTATTATTCTCCCAACTCTTTTGAGATTGCTATATTATGGTGAAATCAAGGCACGTATTAGAGATCAAGTTATATGACACGCAAATCTTGGGATAACTATTTGGAATTAGGCTCAGAATTGGGCTTCTGGGATGGAGATGGGGACAAATCGAAAAAACATAAATCTTTCCACATGCCAGGAGCAAAGCCACATTACAATCCCGATCGCCCAGGACAAGTTGAACATATTGCTCTAGATTTAGTGCTTGATATTGCTCAAAAAGCGATCGCAGGTACTTGCAAGATTCGTTTGCGACCTGTGCGCGATGGCATCATGGAAATGACCTTGGATGCAGTCAGTTTGCGGATTGATAACGTGTCTATTACTGATCAAATAGAAGCCAAACCTGATCCAGATAAGTCTAAATGCAAATTTGATTATGACGGTGAATTCCTGAAGATTTATCTCAATCAACCAACGCAAGTAGGTGTGCCAATTGAAATTGCGATCGCCTATGCCGCCGAACAACCTCAACGCGGTATTTACTTTGTGCAGCCTACTGAGGCACAGCCCAACAAGCCCACACAAGTTTGGACACAGGGTGAAGATGAAGACTCGCGCTACTGGTTCCCTTGCTTTGATTATCCTGGTCAACTGGCGACTTCGGAGATTCGGATTAAGGTTCCTAAAGACTTGATGGTGATTTCCAATGGGGAATTGATCGAGGTTAAGGAACAGAAAAAAGAGAAGGTTTATCATTGGTCCCAAAAAGAAGTTCATCCTAGCTATCTGATGACTCTTGCGATCGGTGATTTTGTCGAGGTAAAGGATGAATGGAAAGGCAAGCCTGTAACTTACTATGTCGATAAGTCTCGCAC
The DNA here is from genome assembly GCA_023336205.1 of Pseudanabaena sp. Salubria-1. Taxonomy (GTDB): domain Bacteria; phylum Cyanobacteriota; class Cyanobacteriia; order Pseudanabaenales; family Pseudanabaenaceae; genus Pseudanabaena. Next base: position 49,988 of record JALQCR010000023.1, on the reverse strand, counting down.
TGCCGAAGAAGCGATCTTGACGATGGGCAAAACCCCACAGATGATCGAGTTCTTTAGTGAGAAATATGGCTATGACTATGCATTTCCTAAATATGCACAGGTCTGTGTCGCTGACTTTATTTTTGGTGGCATGGAAAACACTTCCACAACGCTGTTAACCGATCGCTGTGTATTGGATAGTAGAGCTGCACTTGATAATCGCTCTAGCGAAAGTTTAGTTGCCCACGAATTAGCGCACCAGTGGTTTGGCGATTTGTTGGTGATCAAGCATTGGTCACATGCATGGGTAAAGGAAGGCGCAGCCACCTATGCTGAAGTGCTATGGACAGACCATGAATATGGAGCTGAAGAAGCTGCCTATTATTTGCTAGGTGAAGCGCGGCGGTATATTTCCGAAGATAAAGATCGCTATCGCCGTCCGATGGTGACCCATGTCTATCGTGAAGCGATCGAGCTATATGATCGCCATATCTACGAGAAGGGCGGCTGTGTTTACCATATGCTTCGTACCGAGTTAGGTGATGATTTGTTTTGGAAAGCAATTCATCATTTTGTAAGGACTAATGTCCACAAGACCGTTGAGACAATTGATCTGCTAAGAGCGATCGAAGAAGCAACGGGTAAAAACTGTATGTTTCTCTTCGATCAATATGTATTCCGTGGTGGACATCCAGAATATAAGATTGGCTATAGCTGGGATAGTGATAATAACTTGGCGAAGGTCACGGTTTCTCAAACCCAAGAGGAACTCTTTGATTTGAAGATTCCGATTGGCTTTGGTTTTGAAGAAGTTTCAGACAGCCAAGTTTTCACAGTGCGCGTATTTGAGAAAGAACAAGCTTTTTACTTCCCATTGCCCAAAAAGCCTAAGTACATCAGTTTTGATCGCGGCAACAACTATCTCAAACAAGTCAGTCTTGAATATGGTGTCGTTGAACTAAAAGTTGGCTTGCAGTCAAATCCCGATCCAATCGCTAGAATCCTATGTGCGGAAGCCTTGGCGAAAAAAGGTGGCTTAGAATCAGTAAAAGCTCTTGGGCAAGCCCTTTTAGATGAAAAATTCTGGGGCGTGCGCGTGGAGATTGCCGAAAATCTTGCCTCGATTAAGCTCGATCAAGCTTTTGAAGCTTTGGCAAAGGGTTTAGAAGATGCAGATGCAAAGGTGAGAATGGCAGTAATCAGTGGCTTGGCACAAAACAAGGTGCAGAAGAGTTTAGATTTGATTAAACCATTCATCAAAAAAGGCGATCCTAGCTACAATGTGGAAGCAACCGCAGCAAGGCTAACTGGTGAATTGGCGGCGGCTTTAAGTACAGAGCGTGAACCTTCTAAAGTGGTGAAGCTATTACAGACAGTTCTCAAAGAAAGAGCAGGTTGGAATGAAGTAGTACGTTCTGGCGCGATCGCAGGTTTATCTAAAATCAAGGATTCTGATGAAGCTTTGGAAACTGTCATCAAATACACGGAACCTGATGTACCACAGCCATTGCGTTTAGCTTCTATCAGAGCCTTAGGTGCGATGGGTAAATCGCAATCAAAACCTAAAACTGAACAGATTCTCAATCGCTTGAAGGTAATTGCTCAAGAAACATTTTTCTTGACGCAAATGGCTTCGGTTGGGGCGCTTGGGCAAGTTGACAGTGCGGCGGCAATAGGCATATTGCGATCGCTATCTGATTCTACGCCTGATGGGCGAGTGCGCCGTGCCGCCGATGAAGCGGTTCAGCGTGTACAGAGAGCAATTGGTAAGGATGCAGGGTTGAAGCAACTACGTGAAGAGCTTGATCAAGTTCGCAAAGACAATCAGGATTTGAAGAGTCGTCTAGAAGCGATCGAGGCAAAAGCCAAACCATAAAAGAAGAAGCACCCTTGGGGTGCTTCTTCTTTTATGGAATTTTTCGCTGTATAATCAAAACTATCTATAAGTTCAGGAGCCAAAGCCAATGGTCAGCCAACTGAGCCAAAAACAACTAGCCCAACCCGAAATCATATATCCCGAAAGTGATGGGAAACCAATGGCAGATAATACTAAGCAGTTTCGATGGATTTTAACGATTCAGCAAAATATTGACTGGCTATATACCAACGATCCTCAAGTATTCGTTGCTGGTGACTTGTTGTGGTATCCCATTGAAGGACAAACCCAAATTACTGCTGCTCCTGACACGATGGTAGTATTTGGTCGTCCTAAAGGAGACAGGGGTTCATATAAACAATGGGAAGAAGGGAATATTGCGCCTCAAGTTGTTTTTGAGATTCTCTCTCCTAGCAATAAACCTCTAGATATGGCAAAGAAGTTAGTTTTCTACGATCGCTATAGGGTTGAAGAATATTATGTTTATAATCCTGAGAATGACAATCTAGAAATCTGGATTAGAAATGATGGCAGCTTAGATAGAATTCTTGAAACTCATAACTGGATCAGCCCTCGGTTGGGGATTCGCTTTGATGTATCTACCAATGAGCTTCAAATCTATCGTCCTGACGGCACTAAGTTTTATTCATATATCGAAATTAATACGAAGTTAGAGCAAGAGTTCCAACGTGCCGAACAAGCTTCACAACAACTTAAAGAGATGGAGGCAATGCTAAAACAATATCGTGATCGCTTTGGCGAATTGCCTCAGTAAAAGTTGTCTGCCTTGTTAGTAGAGAGTTATTAGCATTTTAGAACTGGGGTTTAGCTGGTGGTGGCGTGATGAAAATAGCGATCGCATTGTGTACAGGTGCAATCTCAGTTATAGGACGATTGAGAATCTCACCACCAAGAAATAAGCTCGAAGAACTACCACCATCAAGATTAAGCGCATCAACTGCTCCCATCTTTTTGAGAACTTCCGCAGTTTGCAAGAGATTGGGAGCAACTCCTTCGGGGGCAGCTTGGACAGTAGCAAGAATTAGTTTGCCTTTCTCTTTAGTAGTAGCGATCGCGCTACGATTCGCCGATTGAGTATCAAACCCCGATTGAAATTGTTCCAGTTTTCCATCTAGAGATAGACTTCCATTTTTCAACAGCAGCGGACCAGCACCAATCAAATTGGAAAAATTGGCAAACTTATCAGGAATAAAGGCTTGACGACCGCGAACAGTCATCCCCACAGGTAATTGCTTAGCCGCTTCAGGAGTTTGTCTCGCCACTAGCACATATCCATCACTGGGGATGGCGATCTGTCCTACACCGACAGCATTACCTTGATATTGAGCAACAACGCGATCGCCACGTACAACGATTAAGAGTTCATTTTCAGTAAGTGGAGAGTACACACTGCCCCAATTAGGAGTGTAGCGAGCAATTCCTCTCTGCACATAACCACTATTGAGATTAGTAAGGGCAATGGTTACTTGACTTGCCGTGCTGATCTCTTCCTTGAAATTGAGCCGATCAATAAGAGTTTCTCCTTTCTCATTCCATGCGATCGCACCTCTAACTAATGCGGTTCCTGCTAGCCAGCGATTGCCTTCCCGAATTGCACCAACTGGTAATTTCCGAATCCGATTAAAAAATCCGCCATTAATTGCTCCTACCGCTTGGGCTTGCTGTACCATTTGCGGAAGAGGCATCAAACCTAAGATGCCATTGGGAGAGCCATCGGGATTACTCCAAATTGGACGTAATTTCAATCGTGGTGATTTTAAATCAACTTCTAAAGCCGTAACTGAAAACTTAATTGTTTTAGGTTCTTTATCTGTTTTTGGCTTGTTGGGAATTTCGACAACGCGCTCAATTCTTCGCAAGCCTTCCGCCCACTGTACTGTTAAGCTTGGTGGAATATAGTCGCGCCGTAAGTCAATCACAATCTTAGGTGTCGGACTACTGAGCATCTCGATCGCAGGATTAATAGATTCATTCATTTGAATCTGAATCTGCGTTAATTTCCCCTGCGGTTGCACATTAACAGACTTCACCAAATTCCCTGCGATCGCATTCATGCCAATGGGCAGCCCAGATGCTACCTCAGCGGATACAAATACCGTAATCACATTACCTTTCTGAGTAACGCGCCAAGGAGTGCGGCGATTTAGATCAATCACAATGCGATCGCCCCAAGGCTGCTTACTGCGTCGGACAGCTTGCATTGCAGCATCAGGGGTGTAAATATTCAGAGCATTTCCCGCGATCTCTGTCCGCCATTGCTCAGCGAAAGGAGCAAGATCGAGATAGCGAAATTGCCCTGTATTGTCAAAAGCAACCTGCGAAAATGTAGGACTAGAAAACCATCGCAATCTTTGGCGATCAGCTTTGTCTGAATCCATCATCTGCACACCTAATCCACCTGTCAGCCAGTCTTCCTGCACATACAAGCTTTGCTGTCCTTGCTCCACTTTCCTGATCCAACGCCCTGACCAAGGCTGTCCATTTAATTGAATTACATTTCCACTATCGGGTATAGTCGCCGAGGGAGCGCTATCAGCAATGACAACTTGGCAACAAACTGCGGCAAGAAAGGGAATTAGCGTTTTAGAGTATGTCATTTTCATAAGGCTAAACGAGGATTAATTTGAAAAGTTTTGAGCTGCGAAGTGGCTCAAAACTTTTCAGGAATAACTTAAGGCGCAGGATTAAAATAGTGGGCGTGAACGGTGTCTATTTCTGCCGAAATATCAGCATTTAACTGAATACTAGCACTGTCGATATTTTCTTTGAGTTGTTCCATTGTCGTTGCACCAATAATCGTACTAGCCACAAACCAACGGCTTTGCACAAATGCTAAAGCTAATTGGGCCAATGGCAAATCATGTTTTTGGGCGATCGCAGCATACTCTGCCGTAGCCTCCTTGACATTAACTTTGTTATAGCGCTGCCCAAAGGTAGGAAATAGAGTTATACGAGTATCAGTCACTGAACCTTGAACATACTTGCCAGACAAATGTCCAAAGGCAAGAGGACTATAAGCTAGCAAACTAATTTGCTCTCGATAACAAGCCTCAGCAAGGTGGCTATCAAAGGTACGGTTGATCAGGTTGTAAGCATTTTGGATCGATAAAATCTTTGGTAAACCTAGCTGTTTTGCTGTATGGCTAAATTCACATATACCCCATGCAGTCTCATTGCTAACTCCTAAATAGCGAATTTTACCTGCTTGAATTAATTCGGCAAAGGTTTCTAGTTGTTCAGCAATAGTGACCATTTCGCGCTCTTGCTGAGGCTCGAAGGCAATTTGACCAAACATCGGTACATTACGATCTGGCCAGTGAATTTGATAGAGATCGATATAGTCCGTTTGTAATCGCTTCAAGCTGTCATCCACAGCCTGCAAAATATTTTTGCGACTGAGTGCGGCGATCGCATCATCCCTTAACCATTTGTAATTGCGTCCTGTTCCAATAATTTTGGTCGCAACAATTAACTGGTCGCGTTGTTGCTTAATACGCGGTTGAGCTAACCATTCCCCAATATATTTTTCTGTCTTACCTTGCGTCTCAGCCTTGGGTGGAACTGGATACATTTCCGCAGTATCAATAAAGTTGATTCCCTGCGCGATCGCATAGTCTAGTTGCTCATGGGCTTCAGCGATCGTGTTTTGCTGACCATAGGTCATTGTCCCTAGGCAAATCTTGGACACCAACAGTTCACTTGAGCCAAGTCTCTTGTATTCCATGGTTAAAGCTACATATATACCGCAAACATAACAATACTATCCAAAACCAAAAAATGGGAGCACCGCTTTGCGGCGTTCCCATTTTTTGGTTTTACTACAAAACAAAATATGTCATATGCTCAAATTAGTGTTATAAAGTTCGCAAACTAGACGCAACCAATTAAGCCAATTAAAAAAATTAGTGCCAAACTTAGTCCCTAACGTTATTCCAGCTGGCATTGTTACGAGGTGATTTCTTAAAATGGAGAACAATAATATCCGTAATAGTTCTTACGAGCAGACCCTCGCGGGAGTCACCAAGGACTTGTCAGATCTGCGGGCAAATATCTTGGGCAAGCTCAGTCGTGAAATTCTGATTTTACAAGCCCAAAAAAATGCTTTAACTGATGACATTCAGCGGCTCCAGTCTCAACGCAAAGAGCTAGAGGTTTTAACTGTTGCTCAGCAAGGGATGAATCAACAAGAAATCCAGCGCCAGCAATGGATCGAGCAACTTGCCCAAGCAATTACTTATCATCTAAAAAATGATGTGATCGTTACTAACTCCAGAGTACTTAGCGATCACTCCGCAAATTTTGAGCAGTTAATGCTAAATCTTGATGGGGCTATTCGTGCCACATTCCAGTCGTTGCAACGGGATGTGGATACCTATCAGCGCGATCTTGATGATCAGATGCAGCGCATGTACACACAGAGACAGCAAGGCGAGCTAATGCTCTCTGCGCTTGTTGAAAGAATTGATGAATATTTGCGGCGATCTTCCGCCGATCGCTCTGGAGGAGGAAATATAGGGGGGAATCCACCAATCAACTTCACGGGGACATCTGGTTTTGCGGGGGCGATCGGTACGAATGGTAGTAACACAGCCCCGACTATTCCCAATGGCAATGGTAATTTCAACCAAATTCAGATACCCACTTTTAATAGTAGTCAGTTTAGGCAATATGACCAAAACGATACTCGTCCCTATGCAGGTGATCCTACCGAACCAATTAACTCTTTAGAATCAGAACCTCCCATAGCTCAGCCAGTTAAGCGTCTTAACGATTGGTGGATTGGATTCATATTGGTTTTGGGGGCTTCGGTGGTTTTGTCCCTACAGAATATTTTGGTAAGGATAATTTTCTCCAACTCTAGTATTTTCGGGCTATTTAATTTTGGTGGATTGATTAAAGCAACTGTCCCTAACTCTTTTATGTTGTTGCTGTTACGAATGCTATTTGCCACACCAATTATGTGGATAGTCGCAAAGTTTATTTTTCGGGTTGATGTATTGCGGGACTTTCAGCAATTACTCACGCCTAGCCGCAGATTATTATTCTGGCGGGTTGCCTTTAGTGCTTTATTGCAATTCACCTCTTTTGCCTTCATCTATGTGGCTTTAGGCATCTTAAACCCAGGATTAGCTGTTACGCTCTTTTTCATCTTCCCGACAGTAACAGTTCTGTTGGCTTGGTTGCTATTTGGCGATCGCCCCAGCAAGGAACGCTGGTTAGTGATTGGGGTGATCTATTTCGGCATCATGCTGACCTATAACATCTTTGGTGTAGCAAAACCTGATACATGGGGTGTAATTGCAGCAATGCTATCAGGCATTTCTTTTGCGGGATATATCATCACCTCACAGGCTTGTTTCAAACAACTAAATCCTGTCTCATTTACGTCAATTAACTTTGCCATTATCTTGCTACTATGCCTAGGTACATTACCATTCACCTTGGCTTCTATTTCTCTAAATGGCTCACTGATATTTATGTGCTTCTTGATAGCGCTAACTACTTTAAGTGGTTATTTGCTGACCAGCTTTGGCACAAAGCTAATGGGAGCTGCCCAAGCATCGATTGTTAGCGCCAGTGGTCCAGTGTTTACCACATTCTTAGCATTCACGATTTTGGGAAGTAAACTAGAGTTTATTCAGGTATTTGGAGTGTTTCTAGTTACAGGTGGAGTCGGGTTGCTCAGTTTGCAAAATATGTATAAGAGAGCTGCTAGATAACCTTTTATAGCTGTCTCCGTTCAAAAAGCCCAAAAGATGACGCTTATCACCTTTTGGGTTTTAATAAAAAGCTTAGCGAGTGCAGAGCGCTTACTAAACTTTTTTGATCAAAAATCCTGTAAAGTAGCTATTACAGTCCTCAGGGATAAATGTGGTCAACCAGTGGTCAAAACCTCACATCATCAAGAATCAACAACACCAACTTCGCAAGTCCAACAGTTAATGCGATCACTTTGGCGTGGGCTAGCTCGTGAACAGGGTTTTCCCGTGTGGGCTTTGTTGGCAATTTTTCTTGTGATGCTGCTGCTGTGGAATTGGCAATTAATTGCGGCAACCAGTGCGGGGATTTTTGCCATGATTGCAGTCTATATGATTCAAGACTGGAACTGGAACGTGATTTTGTGGCGCATCCAGAAATTTCTGCAAAGCCCTTATCGACTTTTACCCCTATCAGTTGCGAGTGGCGCGGGGACAGTCTTTCTGACATATATGGTATTGGCAGTATGGTCAGATCAAGAAAATCATTGGTTAGCATCAGCTAACATTTTGCAGCTAGGTGCAACTTTAGGGATTTTAGTTCTTCTAGTTCGTCAAGCTTTTAGTCAATGGTTGCAGCGTCAACAAGATAATTTCGATCAACTAATTGCTCAACTTGCCGTAAATGATGATCTGGCTCGACTAATTGCCATTAAACAGATTAACCAATACGTGCAAGACAATCGGCTACCTGTAGCTCAGGAAAGGGCGATCGTTGATTATTGTCAGATATTGCTTAATCGGGAAACAGAGACAACTATGCGTGAAGCAATCTTTGCAACTCTAGAATCATTGCAATCTATTAATGACAAACCTGCTCTCAAACGATCGGCAAGCCATATTAACTAATGTTTTGGGAGGGCGCGAAGCGCCCTCCCAAAACATCGCTATAAAGGAAGTGTTTACTCAAGATTCATGCTAACTAAAGATCAAATTCTCGATCGCCAAGTGGCTCTACTAGTTCAGGGTACTCCTGATGCAGAGACTGCCAGTGCAGTTAGTTTGATTGCATCGGTATTAAAGGCGATCGCTCAAAATCTTAAATATACGATCTATTTTGTGATTCAAGATATTGAGGGTGGCTGGTTACTGACACCCTTAAGCAATCACGATAATCCTGAACTGGAAAAGATGACTATCTACGCCTATTGCGATCGCACTCCTGCCAATATTGATCGATTGAGATTAAATGACGATCATCTTGAATGTGGTGAATACAATGTAGTTGATATGCTGTTTCGCTTAATTGGCATGAAACAGGTAGACAGTATTGTCTTTTTTGATCGAGCTACAGATACGCAAAACGGGATTGAAATTGCACGTACTGATATTGAAGAATTATGCGAAAAACAAATAAAACGTGCTCAGTTTGGATTGCAAAAACTAAACGAAATTAAAAACAATCCCAACATTTCTAACATCGCTTAATAACAAACGAATAAAAAAAGAAAGAACGCTAAGCGTTCTTTCTTTTTTTTATTCGTAGTCGATGAATCCGCACATAACAGCTCCATCGATGGAGCCTTTGCCGCTAACTAAACAAGCAAGGCTATCTTTATGGCTCATGGTTACAATACGATCATAACTACGACCAGTTAGTAAATTGTCAGCGATCGCCATTACTTCAGGAGTGGTATTAACAGCAAGGATAATTTGATTGCGGTTAATGTCAGTATTTTCATAACGGACTTCTGTTTGAGGAGCAGTAGGATTTTGATAAAGGGCGGCAACAATCGCTGTTTGAGCATTTGCTGGTGCAGCGGCGAAACCTGAAGCGACGAAACCCGAAATGGCTAAAAATGTGGCGACGATAGTATTTTTCATGACTGCCTCTACTCTGCTTTCTCTAAATGCTTCCAACAAACCAGAAAACTAAACTTCTATAGTTTAATTTTCTAATGAAAGTAGCAATCGCTACTTCCTGCTATGAGCTCAATCGATTGGGTGAACTCGATTTATGAGTCATTAACTCAATAACAACATCATCAAGCTTTATTCAATAATTGCCAGTGACATCAGATATCTACCCTTGTGATCGCGATCGCAAACCCATAGTGATAAGCAAAGGCGGCGAGAAGAGCCGCCTTTGCTTTTTAGGTTTTATACTGACAATAGACTAAACAACTAAGAGCTAAAAAATGAAAACTCTAATCAATTCTTGTTTGGTGATTTCAGGGCTAACTGGAGCGATCGCCTCAATTAGCTGGACAGATCAAGCCTTTGCTGATCCCAACCAAGTTCGTCAAGTTTTGCAAACTAGAGAATGTCAAGGTTGCGATCTTTCACGCACCAAGCTCAGTTTTGCAAATCTGAGAAATGCCAATTTACGCTATGCAAATCTGTTTTCTGCGGATCTTAAGCTTGCTGATTTAAGAGATGCAAACCTAATTGGCGCGATCCTTGATAAAGCTGATCTAAGAGGAGCCGATCTCACGGGTGCAGATTTAACCAGTGCTTACATGTCAGAAACCAACTTTTGCGGCGCAATTATGCCTGATGGACAAAAATCAAGCGAAGGCTGCCCTAAAGCACCAAAATAGACAATTCTCTATTGTATTTGTGTAGAATTGTATGCAAAGGATTGAGAAAGTTGGAAATGTACTAACTAAACTCAATTAAGGCTATAGGCTAGAGATTATTTGAGTTAATCTCACGTCCTTAATATTTATTCGTCCAAGCGGAGTTCCGCCCTATGATTGACGCTATTATCATTTTTACATTCATCCTAGCTGGCGCAGGCACTGGCTTCCATGGCATTGATTTCTTACCACCAGATACGATCGCCAATCTCAATATCCAAAATTTACGTTGGGTAACCCTTGGAGTTGGATCTGTCGTCGGTCTAGTGGCAGGATTGATTGTTCAAAACACCTATCGCCGTGTCGAGACCAACATTCGATCAATGCCGCTTGAGACGATTTTGGGTCGGGCTGTTGGTTTAGTCTTTGGGTTATTGGTCGCTAACTTGATGCTAGCTCCATTATTTCTAATCCCTATTCCCAACAATTTTGACTTTATTAAGCCGCTCACCGCAATTTTAGTAAGTATTATTTTTGCCTATTCAGGCATGACTCTGTCAGATACCCACGGACGCGCATTATTACGTTTGATTAATCCTAACAACGTCGAAAGCAGCCTCATTGCTGATGGTACATTGCGTACAGCCACAGCCAAGGTTTTGGATACTAGCACAGTGATTGATGGAAGGATTCAGACCTTAATGGAGACAGGCTTTTTAGAAGGGCAATTACTAATCCCTCATTTTGTGATTCAAGAATTGCAGACAATCGCCGATAGCTCCAATGATCAAAAACGAGTGCGTGGTAGAAGGGGGCTGGATATTCTTAATAACATGCGCGATCAATTTAGCGATCGCATCACAATTCATTCAGCAGATTATGAAGACTTACATACAGTCGATGCTAAATTAGTGCGCCTAGCTCAAGAGCTAAGCTGTACATTGATTACAAATGACTACAACCTCAATAAAGTTGCAAATTTGCAGCAAGTCGAAGTTTTAAACATTAACGATCTTGCTCAGGCTCTGCGTCCAACCTACTTACCTGGTGACTTGATCGAAATTAAGGTACTTAAGGAAGGAAAAGAAGCATCTCAAGGAATCGGCTATCTTGAAGACGGTACAATGGTGGTCATTGAAGAGGGTCGTGAATATCTCGGCAAACAAATTGTTGTGATTGTTACCAGTGCTTTACAAACTTCTGCGGGGCGGATGATTTTTGCTCGTCACGAAGCGATCGCTACTGTCTAGCTATCAAGGAAAAAGGAAAAAGGAAAAACCAATTTCTAATTCCCAATCCCCAATTACCAATTACCAATCCAAAATTACCTATGCAAGTTTCGCCATCCCACTCTCAGCGACAATTGGTATCAGGTAAAGTCGGTTGGGGCTGGAGGCAGGCAACTATGCCTATTTCTGCGAACTTTTTTTTTGCAGGGTTGTTGATCCTCATGGTGGCGATCGCACAATTATTGCCAATTGGAGAAACAAATTTTTTAGCAGTTTCAAGTCTTTCCTGGACTTTAGACTAAAAAGAAGAAAAGAAAGGCAGGAAGTGAATGTCACAAACTGCCAAAAGAGCAATGATCAATAAACCAAATTGACATTGACTACTATGATTTTCCAAAAATTACAAGAATTTCGCAAGTCGATATATGAATACCTAGGAACAGGAAAAGATGCAGTATTTGAATTAATGGATGCCGTCCTGACAAGTCCGAGCATTAGCTCGTATGTGAGTCTGTCAATGAATCCATTATTTCGGCGAAAATGGTCAAGTATTTATGAGGGACTGCGCGATAGCCGACCAGCAAGAGGAAAGTTGATGAAACTAATGGTGCAAGAGATCCCAACCGAAGAGCAACCTTGTCTGGCTGGAGATAATAGCGTGTGGTTGCGACCAGATGCGGAAACGCTGAAGGAAAGAGGATTCCATCATGGCAAAGACGAAAGTATCGGCGTAGGACAAAGCTACAGCACGTTGGCGTGGATTCCCGAAGCAAGTGGGAGTTGGGCGCTACCGATAAAACATGAGCGGATCACCAGTTTCGAGACTCCTGTGAGTAAAGCTGCCTTCCAACTCAAACAAGTCACAAAGCAGTTAAGCGTACGCCCCCTAGCTGTCTATGACCGAGGATATGGGAATGCAAGTTTTGTGAAAGCAACAGCGAATATTGAGGCGGATTTATTACTACGTTTGGCATCTAATCGCTGTGTTTGGGGAGTTCCGTCTGCCTATAGCGGTCGTGGTGCACCTTGTAAACATGGGCATAAATTCAAACTGAATGCCCCAGAAACTTGGGCTGGGGCAGCCACCACTATAGAAATTACAGACCCAAAAATAGGTCGGGTACGGGTAACTTATTGGCGTGACTTTCATTTCCGTACTTCTCCAGAAAGACCGATGCAGATTTTTAGAATTGAGGTGATTGAACCCTTGGGGCGCAACCGTAAGTTTCAGCCCATGTGGTTGGCTTGGTTGGGTAAAACTATGCCTGCTTTGGAAACTCTTTGGTTAAAATACTTGCGTCGCTTTGCCATAGAGCATTGGTATCGTTTTGCCAAGCAACGGTTACATTGGACTCTGCCCCAGATTACCTCTACTCAGGCGGCTGAGCGTTGGAGTGCTTTGATGCCTTTAATGACTTGGCAACTTTGGTTCGCTCGTCTCGATTGTGTTGATGCTCCTTTACCTTGGCAGTCTCCTCAGGATAATCTTGCTCCTGGTCGTGTCGCTCAATCATTTGCGGTAATTATTGCCGCGATTGGTACTCCTGCAATCCCTCCTAAACTACGCGGTAAATCGCCCGGACGCTCCTTAGGCGATCGCCTTCCTCCTCGTATTCGCTATCCGACTGTTAAAAAACACGCCTCAAAAAGAAAGAAAACTGAAAAGACTCCTGCGCCAACCCATCCAATTGCCATTTAGGTTCTGCTTCTCTTCTCAATTTTGAGCTGGATTTTGCTATTGCAAGCTCCTGCTCAATTTTCTCGTGTCTTTTGGTTCCTCTCTCATACCTGCCCATTAGTCCAAACTAAAGGTCTTTCGTTACTTGCAGGTTTTGCGATCGGCATCTATGTAGCCAAATCAGTGGTTAATGTATGCCAACAAAATTCAGATTATATATTTTCCCGCACTCAGTTAATTGGGATTTCAACCTATTGGTTAGCTTTAATCGCAGCCCTTAGTACTTCTCCTGAAAATTTCATTAAGGGATTTGTGGCGATTTGGTGGATTTTACCCGCCGCTATTTTTATAGGTATTTCTAGTTCGCTCGCTTTTCGCTCAGGTAAATCTAAAAAAATAGATAAAAAGCTAATCCTAGAAACTGTTAATGCTGATGTACTAAATGTAGTTACCTATTCCGATCAAACGGTTTTAGTCAGCCCCTCATCACTCGGTCAGCAACCACGACAGTTTAATAGTCTTGTGTTAATCCTGTTGGGCTTTTTCTTTTGGTCAATGATAGATTTATCTCCCAATCTAAGAGCGATCGCGGCGATCTGTTTGACCACTACGGGGCTGACAGGATTTTTTACATGGCAAGCCCAATTGAGAGCGCCCGAAAAAGTTTTACAACTAAGATTTAGTGGTTTATGGGGAATTGCTGCCGAATATGCAATTAATGTAAAACCATTCTCATGCCTATCTGTCATCAAATTGCAAGAGGCTGGCGGCGAACTAAGCTGGATGCAGCTATCGGGGAATAATAGTGATATTACGATCCCTTTAGCGATGACAATTTTGCCATCCACCAATAAAGAAGCTACAAATCAAAAAGCTTCAGATCAAAACGATGAGTTAGGGCAAGCCATCCGTGAGGAGTTCCACCTTGCGAAGCAAGAAACTGAGCGCGACAGTTTAGGCATGGCTACTGTATTACTACCTCAGGGAGCAGGAATTTTAGCAGGTACAGCATTTATTATTTTAGGCGTGGTGTTACTGTTTATCTTTCCTTTGCCCCCAAGCCTATCAGCAGAAAGTGCGACCGCTTGGCTAGGGGTTTGCCTCGTTAGTCCTGCGATCGCCAGATTTTTCTTGCAACTAGTTGCCCCGAATAGTTTGCAAAGCGATCGTCCTAGCTACAGCAAAAATCATTTACAGTCGTGGGAAATCGGTACGGCAATTTTATTAATCAGCGCTTTTCTGCCAGCGCAACCGACAGCAAAAACGACCCCTCTCATCATGTTCATGCAATCACTACCGATATTAACGCTCATTTGCGGATGGCTTAGTATCAGTATCGGAGCCTGTATTCTAGCTTTTGTACGCCGCACCCCTCTTTGGAATACAAACTACTAGTCAAAATTACTGGTCAAAAAAATTGCAAAGCAATTTTTTTGACTTTTTTAATTCAGCATGGCAGTACATTCGAGAATTAGTTTTTGGTTGGTGAGCGAGTAGGGTTGAATTTCTAAGGCTCTGCGGAAAGTGGCGATCGCTTCGTGATAGTTACCGATCGCAGCGTAGCATAGACCCAAACCGTGAACTGCCCCAAAGTGGTAAGGATTAAGAGCGATCGCTTTTTGGCAATCTTTGATTGAGCGTTTGTAATCTCCCTGCATATAAAACAAAACCGCCCGACGATTCCATGCTTCGACAAAATCTGGCTGAGCATGAATTAATTGTGTCAACATCAGCTCCGCTTGTCTGACATTGCCGCTATCTGCCATCATTTGACTCTGTCTCAAGACCTGCAAACCCTTCATCCCCTTCTGCATAAACCACATTTCCCACAACCCCTGAGTGGCACGATCGCGAATACCTTCATCTTCACTTTTGAGGTCTCTCAACAATTCTTCGATGGGCTGGCTCATTAGTCTAGACAAATATATTTATACTATGCAGATAACTTTTGAAGAACCTTGCTTTGCAAGGTTCTTCAAAAGTTATTTGGGTTTACTTTGATGACAAAGCTCAATCATTTAAAGTTTGAACTAAAAGCGGGACTTGTGTTAGTTTTTTAACTCATACCTAAGAGATATTTTGCGCGTATGTCTATCATACAAATTACTGTCCAAGAGCTAGCCGAACGTTTGGCTGGTGAACGCCAAGATTTACAACTGATCGACGTGCGAGAACGTGACGAGGTTGAGATTGCCGCGATCGCTGATTTTACGATCTTGCCTCTGAGTGAATATGGAGAATGGTCAGTAGATTTTAAGGAAAAGTTTAATCCCCAAGCGGAAACGTTAGTGCTTTGCCATCACGGGATGCGATCGGCGCAGATGTGTCAATGGTTAATCAATCAAGGCTTTACTAACGTTAAAAATATTGGTGGCGGCATTGATGCCTATGCCTATGCGGTTGAGCCGAGCATGGCTAAGTACTAAAAAATTTGCTTCGCAAATTTTTTAGTTTGAGGTCAAAAAGGGAATGCTGAAGAATACAGCTAAGCCGATCGCTGAAATAATACTGGTAATGATCGTGATAATGATGAACTTGCGATCGCTAGCACCATAGAACTTATTTGGCAGCGAACTCGCCAATACCATTAAACCAATTACAACGAGAATCCCAATAAATAAGGTGCGATTCATAATTTTTTAATTTTAAATTATTTAGAGAGGCGGGGGGGGGGGGCGCCCCCCCCCGATAAAAAAAAAAAAAAAAAAAAAAAGCCATACCTTACGAAATCTCTCTATGTCCGATTGGTTGTGTCTTCAGCGATCGCTACCTGAAAATATGACTGGTGCAGATCTATGGGAATCGCTTTATGCAGATGAACCGATTACAGTTCTACTAGAAAGTCCAGCCACAGTCCCTTCAAAATTAGCAAGATATTCGATCGCCGCAGGAAAACCGCGACAGATTTGGACTCCTGAGGTCGGTGAGATTCTGCCATGCCTTGAAAAATTGCGATCGCGGATGCAGTCTTCTCAAAATCCTAATTCTGCTTTACCCACTCATTTACCATTCACAGGCGGATATTTAGGTTGGTTGGGCTATGATCTCGCATGGGAAATTGAGCGATTGCCATATACTAAGCCAGACACTTTGCCTCCTTTCCAGTTGCCTTTTGGTACGAGCCATCTAGCTTTTGCCGTAATCATCTAACAAACTCAAAAAATATTTGCTAGCGGCTAGCGAGATCACGAATTAACCGAACTAAGCGATCGCTTAAACAAAGAAATTTCTCCATTAAATCAACTTTGCTCTCTGGGCCGAAGGCAGGAACAAAGTTTTACCTGTAGACTGATCAACAAGGCTATGAAGCCATGGTGAATCAAGCAAAACAGCATATTGGCGCCAGTAATATTTCAGGCAACTTTCTTGATGCGCTTCATGGCTACCCTTAAGCATCGGATGGATGGCAACTGTACCGCCATTTGGGGAATTAACCATCGCCCTTTGCCAGCTATTGGCGCACAACTTCAGGCGAAGTAATTAGCGTTTCCTGAGCGTCTGGCTGGTCAGCTTGCGCGATCGCCATGCGGAAAACCAGACTGATCGCAGGCACAAGACCACGCGGTAAAGATAAACAACAAGATCTCGAATTTGAGCGCGAATTACTTGCTCGTACAAAAGAGCAAGCCGGAACATATTATGCTTAAGCTGACCTTGAGCGCAATGACCGGACGAGTTTGTGAATGGGGCAGCGTAATAGTCGATGAACTCTTCGCGATCGAACGATACAGTCATCATGTTATGCATCTTGTTAGTAATGTGGTGGGGACATTATTGAAGGATCTTAACTTTGCTGATCTCATTCGGGCCACTTTTCCCGGGGGAACAATTACGGCTGTCCCAAAGTGCGCTGTATGGAAATCGTCGAGAAGGAACCAGCGCCGCAGTTTGTTTTATGGCTCCTGCGGCTATATTGATCGGCGCGGCATTTAGGCGGATCTTGAATATTCTGATTGACTTGCTCAAGACTGACAATCATATCTGGGGTCAGGTCGGTTGGTGGGATTGTCCACTTAGGCTCATCAATTAAGAGTTGACTAGCATCAGGCATTTGCATCTCTAGCTCACGTGCGTAATACTGCCATAGATTTATCTCTTTTAATGCCTTCACCAGCAATCATAATCATAGTTAACTTGTATAAAATTCAAGGCAACCACCAATTAAATTTGATCTAAATTATTGATCGCCAATTTAGGAAAATATCTAGAGACACCCGCGATCGCTTTGAGGCAATCTCCGACCATCTTGGTAACACTCTTCAAAAAAAAATTTCTAAGAGATAGGGTTTAAACTAGACTTGCTTAACTCTTTACAATTTGTTTGCAAAAGTTAAGATCTCCGCTCCCAATGACCTCGATTTTGACGATCTTTTCGGACTCCCAATATTTTAATTTTAGTAAATGTTCAAACAGTCGAGTTAATAAACTTTCCAGTTTCCTTTTCTCGCCGATCAAATCTGAAACCTCTCTAACTAAATTCGGCAAATCGAGCGTCAAACTTTTGTTCTCTAGTCGCTTGACCGTTTCACTAACCAAAGATGGTAGTCTGTGTCGTGCGTTTATCGGCCTGTGTGCACTCAATAACACATGCTTCGGTTGTCATCTCTTATCAAAATGACTTGATTCAATAAATATGAAAGACTACTTACAAAAATTTAGCTATATAGTAATCATAAATTGGTGGGGTGCCGGCCGCCGATGGCGGCCCCCAATCGGTATAGGTTGGCTGAGCGAAGTCGAAGCCCTATTTTTCTCATAAATGATTTATGACTGTTACATCATTTTAGTTTACGCTTTTCCCAAGCCAAAGCGCTTGAAATAATAGCATCCAAATTATTATATTTAGGCTGCCAACTCAACATCTTTTTTATCTTTTGAATAGAAGCCGTTACAGATGCAGGATCACCATCACGACGATCTCCATTAATCACAGGAAAATCTACACCAGAAATAGCTTTAGCTTTGACCCTTTCGACTACCTGTCGCACACTATACCCCTCTCCATAACCACAATTAACAACCTCACTGTTTCCGCCATCCTCTAAATAACGTAAACCATCAATATGCGCCGTAGCAACATCCTCAACATGGACATAGTCACGAATTCCCGTACCATCTGGCGTAGGGAAATCAGTTCCAAAAATTTTTAATTCTGACTGCCTCTTGAGAGCAGCATTACAAGCATTAGCAATTAGATGAGTGGCGCGAGAATTTTGCCCAATTCTACCAACAGGATCTGCACCCCCCACATTAAAATAACGCAAGATCACATACCGTAATGTCGAAGCCCTAGCATAGTCCTGAATAATCAACTCACTCATCAGCTTAGAGCGACCATAAGGATTAATCGGTGATGTAGGAGCGTCCTCAGTAACAAAATTTTGATTGGACTCACCATAAACTGCGGCCGTACTAGAAAAGATTAGCTTATCAACCCCCATTACATTACAACAATGCAGTAGGTTGATAGTATTGCAAGTGTTGTTGGAATAATAGTCAAGGGGATAGGCAACAGACTCTGGAACGACTAAACGCGCTGCAAGATGGACAACCGCATCAAATTGATGTTTACCGAAAACTTGATAAAGACGATTTATGTCAGATAAATCACCGATAATTAGCTCTCCGTAAAGTACGGCTTGGGGTATACCCGTAGAACAGTTGTCATAGACAACAACATCATAACCATATTCTCCCAACTGGCGCACAATATGGGAACCGATATAACCAGCGCCACCTGTTACTAAGATCTTCCGACTCATCGACCGTTACCGCCCAAGACCACTGCGATCGTTTTGAAAAATATCACCAGATCTAGCCATAGAGAATAGTTTTTAATATAGTACAGGTCATAAGCTAATTTTTCATAAGCATCTTCAACCGAAGCACCATAACGATAAAGCACCTGCGCCCATCCAGATATTCCAGGCTTGACTAAGTAACGCAATTCGTAGTATGGAATGGCATCTTTCAGCTTTGCATCAAATTCTGGTCTCTCTGGTCGAGGTCCAATCAAGCTCATTTCTCCCCTTAATACATTCCAAAGCTGTGGTAGCTCATCGATTCGGAGGATTCTTAACCAATAACCGATTTTAGTGATTCGAGCGTCTCCTAGACTAGCCCATTTTGCGCCACCATTTTCGGCATCTTCATACATGGAACGAAATTTATAAATTTTGAATGGTTTGCTATTCTGCCCAGTCCTTAATTGGCTGTAAATAATTTTACCAGGACTATCTAACTTGATTGCTGCGGTCACTAGTAACAACAATGGAAATAGAAATATTAATAAAAATATAGAAATCAATATATCCATCAACCGTTTGATTCTTAAACTATTAGCATCTTGAAGCCTACTACTGGCCACAAACCAATGACCATCAAGTAAAGAAGGAGGTAGCTTCGACCATAGGGATTCCCACATATCACACATATGATAAAATGGTATGTTCTTGAGCCGTAGTTTTATTAAACTTAAGGTCTCTAAATTAGAGAGAGTAAGTTTTGTCCCTAAAATCACTCCTGCCCAGGATCGCTCATCTAAATCAGATAAATTATCAAAGGTTCCTCCATCAATAATTCGAGGCTCATTTTTTATGATCTCAGAGATTGGTTGAGAAGCTTTGGATAGAATAACCACTTGTTGTTTAGGCAAGTAGCTTGACAATATTTTGAAACATTCTAGATCATAATTGTTAGAGTCAAGCAAAACTAACCAACTATCTTCTTGAGAATGAAAGTGGATTTTATGAGATTCTAATGCATGTAACATTTTAGTTCCGCCCAAGGACTAAACATAATAAACATAGAGGGTTTCAAGATAAATTTTGAGAGTAGTCGTTTTATATTTAAAATGTAAATATATCAATCAATCAACTAAAACAATTGCTAAGAAATGTCAATCAAATTATTAATTTCTGCAACTCTTAAAATCACTATAAAACTGATGTGACTGATGTGAAGTTAATCGACTATTCCAATACGCATAGCATATTGAACTAATTCTGTAAAATTATCAATCTTGAGGCGTAGCATTATATCCTTACGATGCTTTTCAACAGTTTTGATACTAATAGACAGTAGTTCAGCTATTTCTTTATTTTTTAATCCCTTTATTACTAAGCTTAAGACAGAAATTTGACGTTTAGTTAGTATATGCTGCTCATCAATTTGCTCTTTTGAAATTGTCATGTGAGCTATCATATTTTTACGATTTGTATATTTCTTTAGTCTAACCTCGATTGCTTTTAACAGAGTGTCAATAGAATGAATAGCGTTTTCCGTATCTCCAAATAGATCTATTAAGTGATCAACTAAGTGATCAACTTTGTCTGTATAGGTATCAACATCTTGCATTGAATAAAGTTGATATTCATCTGTATGTTCCATAATATACCAGTCTCACTTACTCTATTGCTTAAACGTAATCACCACAGAAACTAAAACATTCAAAAAATTGCTGAGGGAACAGTTGCCTTAAGCGAATAAAATTAATTTTGAGAAATATAGCATTTCTTAAAGTATTTACATTGCCTTTAGCCAATGTAAATACTTTAAGCTTCAGACTTTAAATAAACTTTACCCCGTGTTAGATTGTTCTGCATTCTAGAGTACAAGAAAAATACAGAAAATTTTTTGTCAAGTTTTTGTCTGATGTGTTTTCCTGAAAACTGACAAAAAACTGACAAAAATAAAATGATGATTTTATGATGTCGACTAATGCCTTGACTATATTTGTATTTGTATTTGTATTTGTATTTGTATTTGTGTTAAATATACTCTAGGGCTTGATTAAGAATAAGTTTTTTGCTATGTCTAGACTGTCTAGTGATGGGGTGGAAAAAGTCAATGTAGTCATTAAAAATAGTGGTCGTAATAAAACTGATCGCTATTGGGCGGAAAAAGCGGTTGTGTCTAAAGAAACTTGGAATCGGTTTCGGACTGGTAAAGTAATGATTAGTTTTGCTAACTTTGTGGCCTGCTGCAAAGTATTGGATCTCGATCCTAAGGAGCTAAAAGAACACATATTTGAACAGCCAAACCTCAACTTTTTGGGGAGAGCTAGAGCCATAGAAAGTTTGAATTCTCTAGCAAAGACTAACCGAGTAATTGTGATCCACGGTCTGGGTGGTCAGGGCAAGACAACTCTGGCTCAAAAATATTTACAAGAGCTAGAGAGTAATGGGTATCAGGTTATTGAGCTATATATGCCCATTGATGTCACAAATATTCCTTCAGCTCAGAGTGTTTTAGACGAGTGGTTTAATCAAGACTTTCACAAAATGTCTTCCTCACAGTTTGCCGTTAACTTAGACAGACTACGAAGGATACTCAAGGAGCAAAAACTCGCTATTTTAGTTGACAATATCGAAAGCTTGCTGGATGAGAATGGGAAGTTCATCCCAGAGCATACTCAATATTTAGAGCTATTTAGCGTGCTATCCGATCACGCCACCCAATCCATTACGATTGTGACCAGTCGATGCCGTTTGCTAGAGTCTAGATTACGCAGTGTTTATAACTATGCGATTCCGTCATTAAGTCAGACCGATTGGCAAAATTACTTCACCTATAGCAATGTGCTTTTTGATGAGAAGTCATTGGCAGAAATGCACAGTAAGCTGGGAGGAAATGCTAAAGCCATGACTAGTCTATGTGGCGAAATCCATATGGACTTTGATCGTAATGCTACAAATTTTTGGAACCAGTGCGGGGCGGATATACTGGCTTTAGCCGATTTAAAGGATCTGGTCGCTGGACATATAGAAGGGCTGAAAAAGCTGGAGCCATTAGCCTATAGCTTATTAAAGCGCATGGGTTGTTATCGTTATCAGAATATTCCCCATATTCCAGTTGAGGCGCTGCTCTATCAATTATGGGATAACTGAGATCTTGCACCATTCCTGAAAGAGTTAAGTAGGAATGGGTTTGAGAATAATTTCAAACCCATGACGAGCAGCAATATCGGCACTAATTTGGAGATACCTAAGAAGTTTCAACCAAAGGACAGAAGGAAATAAAACGGAAAGTGTCAAATCACAGGTAGCTTTCCAGTCCAAGACAGGAGGACTCGACCATTGATCAATCCAATGGGCCAAAAGATAAGCAAGCAGAGAGAGGATAAGCCAACGATAAACACCAAGTTTTGTAGATTGCCCAAAACAATGCAAACCAAAGCGATGTTTGATGGTTTTGAAGAATCCCTCAATCGCCCAACGCTTACGACCTAACATCACCAGATAAGCACCAGAATAAGGATGAGAAGAGACAACAAAGCGTAACTCCCGTTTACTATCAGCTCTTTTGAGCCAAAACCAAGAGATCGTCAAAGGCTGAGTTAGCCCTTCTAGCAAAATTTGTTGTCCACGTTTGCCATGACGATAAAGTTGTTTGACTGTACGGCCATCTTGAAGTTTACGATTGTTGCGTACACCGACAACGATGCGCCAAGTCTTGGCGCGGACAGTATTGAAAAACTTCACCGTACTAAACTCAGTATCAGCAAGGACAATCACAGTCTTGCCTTGGGTTAGTTGCTTGGGTACTGTCCCCAATAACTTACAAGCTAAGTCAGAGGGACTGGGGTATCCTTTGCCGCGCCATACTCTAAAACTCCATGGTACGCGCCACTCTCCATAGACCAGATACAGTACAACCAGATGTAGTCCTCGCTTTCCGTTTAGTATTCTCACCCATGGGTCTGGTTCGTTTTGGGTGGGATTGCTCAAATGTAAAAACTTGCCGCTTTTTTCTAGGGTAGTCAAGTCTATCAGTATCTTTAATGGCACTTGTTTCGATGGGCGATGCTTGGCGATTTGTCCCAAAATAGCCTGCCGTGTTGACCGAATTACTGCTCTCGTTGACCAGTTATAGTGATTGAGAAATCGGCTGAGTGCACTCGCTGATTTTATCTGTGTATGTTCTGGATAAGGATGCCTTTGTGCTTCGAGAAATAGTCCTAGTATTGCATTGAGACTTGCTGTTTGATACACACTTGGCATCAAACACAGAAGACTATACACTAGCCCTTGGGCGTGCTTAACGATGCTTTCCATGCTCGTTATTTAATTTACTACTACGCCCTTTTTTTCACATTTCTGCTCTTTCTGCAACCCCTTTTCTTGAATGGTGCAAGATCTCAGATATCCCTAAAGCAACCCACATCAAAATTATTGAAGTTCTCAAAAATCGGTCTTTAGTGGAGTTAGTAAATGGTGAATATTCACTACACCCACTTGTACGTGCAGAAGCGGTGCATCTTCTCAAGCAAAATGAAGAAGAATTTGATCAAGCACACAACAGCGCTGCTGATTTTTGGAAAGCTCAAGTTCAGTCCTTAAATACTGACAAAGATCTCCTCATGGTTTTTGAGCCATGCTATCACTACTTAGAAATTAACGATCTCAATAAAATTATAGAAATATTCTTGAGCCCAAATCTATTGGAGGGCGAACATCTTCACTTGGTTTTTTATCGAAGACTTTCGCCAACTTTGGTACTTGAGCTGTTAGGCAAAGTAGAAGAGAAGACATTGCTTTTACCTCCAGAAA
Organism: Pseudanabaena sp. Salubria-1; assembly: GCA_023336205.1. Lineage (GTDB taxonomy): Bacteria > Cyanobacteriota > Cyanobacteriia > Pseudanabaenales > Pseudanabaenaceae > Pseudanabaena. The sequence goes on along the minus strand of JALQCR010000023.1, from coordinate 26,380 downwards.
AGGGTATGCTGATTTTAGCCCTTGTAAAAAGTTTTCGTGGAAGCTTACACTTCTTCTCAGGAGAACTACAAAAATCAGTTTTAGAATTTGAAGCGTCCATCAAAATTATTGAGCAAATCAATTCCCCACAATTAATCTTTTTTCTGCTATCGAATGTTTTTCAAGTTTTTACCTGTAAACTGGAATTGGGTGAGATTGACGAAGCGATTGTACTGATTAAACCGTATATAGATAATATTGATCGGTACAAATATGTAAATCACCCACTCATTCAGCAATTATTCTCTGCTTATCCACAACTAGTTCAATCTTTCATACTTGCTATGGAACTAAAGCATGATGCTTCGATCGCTTTGGCTGAAGAGACTTATGAGGCTATTACAAATAGACCTTTATCTATGTTTGACACTTCAAGAGGCTGTGCTTGCCTGTATCTTGGATTTGTATGCGTCATGAATAAAAGATTCGATCAAGCTCTGAAAATATACAATACAGCTTTACAATTTAGTCGTAAAGCTAGATACAGACAGCTTGAAAGCAAAGCCATGTATGGACTTGCAGAAACCTATCGAAATATAGGAGATCTACCTAATGCGAAGGAGTTCTGTTTGCAAGCAAAAGATATCTTGATAAAGATAGAATCAAAGTTAGATCTGGCTAAGGTATTAGTAGAAGAAGCTTTGATTGCCCGTGAGATGCAGGAGCGTGGTTGTCAAGATAATTTTGAAATGGCGATCGCGCTTTTTACAGAATTAAATGCTCCCAAACAAGTAGCAAGAGTCAGAAAATTAATGGGCTAATTTAATGGGCTAATTTGTAAGAGGTAGTTTACCAAGGATGCGTTACATTTCATTGGGGTGCTATAGCAAATGCTCTATAAAAATTGCTGAATTAAGGCATTGAGGGTTTTTAACTTAACTGGTTTAGCCAGATATGCATTTGCTCCCGCCTTTAGACATTCTTCGCGAGCGCTTTCCTTTGTCAGAGCAGTTAAGGCAATAATCGGAATTTTGGCAATTGTTTCGTCAGTACGAATCAGCCTGATCGCTTCTAGACCATTCATTTTCGGCATTTGAATATCCATGAGGATGATATCTGGAGAAGAAGTCTTAGTTATCGCAACTGCTTCTTCTCCATCTCTGGCGAGGATAACACGGTAATTGACTGCGGTTAGATAAGAGCTGAAGGTTTGGATATTTGCTTCGTTGTCTTCAGCGAGCAGGATGAGAGGTTCGATCTCGCTTTCAGTATTTACGGTCAGTGGCGATGCTGCGGCATTTGACGCGGAGACTGAAGAGTCGAACTGAGCAGTTGGGGTTACTTCTAGAGTGAATGAATTAATGATTCGGAATTCTGGAAAGTCATTTGGATAGTCGTTATTATTCATGTTTTGGTGCCGATATTACGTGGAAAGAATTTTTGCGATGTCAGATTACGTTGGACTGGTAATGGAATGTAGCTCTACAGAATATGAATTCTTCAACTGCTATACAACCTAATTTTCTATAAACATTAAGTGCAGTTGATAAAGCGGATGCAATAAAGTGGCAATCGCTTTATCACTGATGTTACGTGGAAGGAACAGACAGTTTTTGAAGAAGAGAGAAACTAGCCCTAACAGCATTGAAGTAGAGTTTAGCCTTGAGAGCAAAATGATTGAGTTTCGTATTGATCCGAAGGCGCTCTAACTTAACAAAAGCAAAAAAGCAAGCAAAGATGTGATTTTTCTGAGTATGAGCAATCCCTGTAGGAGACTTAGCAAGAGCGAGATTAGATTTCAAAGACTTATGAAATTCTTCGACTTTCCATCGTTTTTGATAGATTGTGTTGATGTCAGTTGCAGTTAAGTCGAGATTACTACAAGCTAAATACAAAATCCCTGTCGATTGATTTTTGTTTCTAAAAACCTGCTTAGTGATCGAGACTGGAAAATCAAGTCCCTTTAAAAATACCTTGCAACAAGAATCTGGGTTTAACTCAATTGACTCAAGATTAACGAAATGTCCTTGACATTTATCGTCTGGAGATAATGCAACCAAACAATTGCCTTTAAGAGCAATGATGAAGTCTTTTTTGACTCGGAGCTTAATGTATTGCATATTTTCTTTGCTGCTGAACCAACTATCGGCCAATACATAACTGAACTTTAGTCGATTCTGGCAGCAGACATGAAGCATGTTTCGCATCATCTCATTTTTGCTTTCCTCAGATACGAATTTTGTTTTACCTGTTTTTGTGTCGGTTACCTCTTGAAGTTTTTGGACAATTTCAAAGGCGACAGGTAAGCTGATGGCTTCGTTGTGATAAATACAGTTGAGGATATTTATGCCTTTGACACTACGGTTACTACTATGGTCAAAGTACCACCCTACTATCGTATTTTCATCACTATAAGGTTTTGGCTCTAGGGTGTCATCAAATATCAGTACTCCCTCTTCGCTTTCATGCTTGCGGATTGTCGGTTTGACCAGATACCATAACTCTGGTGAACCGCCAATTCAAGGATGAAATGCAACACCTAGAGATCTTTGCGTAAAGGGACTCATAAGGATATTCTGATATTAATCACAATAATTAGGATACCTGAGATCTTGCACCATTCAAGAAAAGGGGTTGCAGAAAGAGCAGAAATGTGAAAAAAAGGGCGTAGTAGTAAATTAAATAACGAGCATGGAAAGCATCGTTAAGCACGCCCAAGGGCTAGTGTATAGTCTTCTGTGTTTGATGCCAAGTGTGTATCAAACAGCAAGTCTCAATGCAATACTAGGACTATTTCTCGAAGCACAAAGGCATCCTTATCCAGAACATACACAGATAAAATCAGCGAGTGCACTCAGCCGATTTCTCAATCACTATAACTGGTCAACGAGAGCAGTAATTCGGTCAACACGGCAGGCTATTTTGGGACAAATCGCCAAGCATCGCCCATCGAAACAAGTGCCATTAAAGATACTGATAGACTTGACTACCCTAGAAAAAAGCGGCAAGTTTTTACATTTGAGCAATCCCACCCAAAACGAACCAGACCCATGGGTGAGAATACTAAACGGAAAGCGAGGACTACATCTGGTTGTACTGTATCTGGTCTATGGAGAGTGGCGCGTACCATGGAGTTTTAGAGTATGGCGCGGCAAAGGATACCCCAGTCCCTCTGACTTAGCTTGTAAGTTATTGGGGACAGTACCCAAGCAACTAACCCAAGGCAAGACTGTGATTGTCCTTGCTGATACTGAGTTTAGTACGGTGAAGTTTTTCAATACTGTCCGCGCCAAGACTTGGCGCATCGTTGTCGGTGTACGCAACAATCGTAAACTTCAAGATGGCCGTACAGTCAAACAACTTTATCGTCATGGCAAACGTGGACAACAAATTTTGCTAGAAGGGCTAACTCAGCCTTTGACGATCTCTTGGTTTTGGCTCAAAAGAGCTGATAGTAAACGGGAGTTACGCTTTGTTGTCTCTTCTCATCCTTATTCTGGTGCTTATCTGGTGATGTTAGGTCGTAAGCGTTGGGCGATTGAGGGATTCTTCAAAACCATCAAACATCGCTTTGGTTTGCATTGTTTTGGGCAATCTACAAAACTTGGTGTTTATCGTTGGCTTATCCTCTCTCTGCTTGCTTATCTTTTGGCCCATTGGATTGATCAATGGTCGAGTCCTCCTGTCTTGGACTGGAAAGCTACCTGTGATTTGACACTTTCCGTTTTATTTCCTTCTGTCCTTTGGTTGAAACTTCTTAGGTATCTCCAAATTAGTGCCGATATTGCTGCTCGTCATGGGTTTGAAATTATTCTCAAACCCATTCCTACTTAACTCTTTCAGGAATGGTGCAAGATCTCAGATACCCTCATGAGCTTTGTCCATCTTACCACCACAGAAAGAAGTGAACTGTATAAACTAAGAGTAATTGAGCAATTATCTGTATCAGAGATAGGTCGTCGCTTGAAGCGAAACAAAAGTACGATTTCAAGAGAGTTATCGCGCAATACAGACGAGCGACAGATTGGCTATTTGCCAGATACTGCGGTTGCCCTGATGAAAGCAAGACGGAAACAAGCAAAGGTAAGATTTCAGAGCATCAGTGCTGAGACGATCGCCGAAGTCAAACAACGGTTAGAGCAACACCACAGCCCAGAGCAACTAGCAGGGAGAATGGAAAGGGAGGGGCTAGGTAAAATCAGCTATGAGACGATTTATCTGATGATCTATGCAAACCATCAAGAGATGGGAATATATCAACAATATCTGAGGCAGAAGCAAAAGCAACGAAGGCGCAAAGGTCGCCATCAGAAGCGAGGTGGCATTCCCAATAGGGTAGGGATAGAGAATCGACCGAAGATTGCAGATTTAAAAACAGAGATTGGACATTGGGAAAGTGATACGGTAATCGGGTGCAACCACACAGGTATCGTAGTTACGCATGTTGATAAAGCATCGAAGTATTTACTTGCTGGACTAGCTAAGAACAAGACGATGGATGAGATAAACAGAGTGACATTCAATCTATTTGAGCCTATAGAATCAACATCTCGAAAGACAATGACCTTTGATAATGGAAGAGAATTCTGTGGGCATGAGAAGCTATCTGAAAGATTGAAACTAGAGACCTTCTTTGCGAATCCATATCATTCATGGGAACGTGGATTGAATGAACACACCAATGGATTAATTAGAGAGTTCTATCCCAAAAGTACAAACTTTAAAATCGTGAAAGAAGAGGACTTTCAGAAGGCAGTGAATTTGATCAATCACAGACCCAGAAAATCACTTGACTATCGTACTCCTTACGAAGTATTCTTTGCTTCATCAGAACCCGTTGCATTTCATCCTTGAATTGGCGTCTTTACCTTGCTTAGCTAAATCGCGAGAATATTCTTCTAGTTGTACCCATACACCTTGGTTATTCTCAGGTGATTGAGGCACGATGTTTGTCATTAAAAAAGTAGATGAGTTCGTCTCTACTGACTGACCGCGATCTTCAGAGTTTACCAAGTGTCCGCGATCGAATCCTGAGCCGCTATAGTCTTTGGTGGTAACGTGGAACCATCCTTTCGGCAAAGCTGGATCGGGGGGGTGTAATTAAAAGTGAAATGGGAGAAATAAAGTAGGTTAGAAAGTATGATGGATAACAGTTCTAATCCAAAGAAGTCATAAAATTGAGCCGTGAATATAAAAACAAAAACAGCATCGTCCAGTAAAAGCATAGAAGAAAGACTAAACGATTATCCTGAATTGAAAGCGAAAATCGAAGGATTATTATCCGTTGTAGAAAATGCAGAAGGTGATCTAATCAAAGCCGACGCAGCCGAGGAACGAGTGATAGAAGAAATCCGTCAGTTAGGACAAACAGCACTACAAACATGGGCAACGCGGCAAGAAATCAAGCAAAGCGAAGCATATATCGCCGCGAATCCATCTTCACACCGAGGTGGTAAAAAAAACTCTATTGGTACAGCCGATATGGACGCATCGAAGTACTAGAGCAAAGGTACATCGAATTTGGAAGAGAGTCCAAACAGGTAGTGAGACCATTTCAAAAAGCCGCCGAAGTACATTGCCGAGGATATTCACGCCCATTGCAGAGAGTGATTACCGACTTTGGGTCAGATGTAGCGTTTGGGAAAATCCCAAAAAAAATGATGGAACATCATGGAATAAGCATCCCAATTAGTGCAGGACAGGAGATCACAGAAAGTCATGCCCAGCGTATATTAGAAACGCAGAGTTGGGAAACAGGATTCCCAGCAATCGAGGGTGTGGAGTTTTTAATAGCGGAGATGGATGGGACAATGATTCCGATTGTGGAAACAACGGCAAGCGAAACTGATGGCGAAGAAGTTGACCGTCGTAAGACGCGTAAAATTAGCTGGAAAGAAGCGCGTCTAACCTCGGCGCGTACCCCTGAGCAAGAGCAGCCTATTTTCGGAGCAACGATAGGCTCGACTGATGATGCAGGAGCAGCATTACTTGATTGTGCTATCCGTGCTGGATTGGGAGAAGAAACCTTTGTGCATGGGGTTGGCGACGGTGCGCCTTGGATTGCTAGCCAAATCGAGCAGCGTTTTGGTGTACTTAGTCGCTACTTACTAGATTTCTATCATGTATGTGAATATCTAGCCGATGCAAGTCGCGTTTGTTCCCCAGATGCTCCGAAAGCATGGATGGATGTGCAGAAGCAACAACTCAAATCCAATCATGCTTCGGCTGTCCTTGAAGCTCTTAAGCCGTTTCAAGAACCTGAATCTGTTCCTGACAATCTGGCTGTGGTTAGATCCGCTTATCGCTATCTTTTCAATCGTCCTAATCGTCTAGACTATCAGGGCACGATTGACTCCAATTTACCCATTGGCTCTGGTGAAATTGAGAGTGGTCACCGCTATGTTATTCAAAATCGTTTAAAGCTTGCTGGCTCTTGGTGGACGATTGAAAATGCTAAGGCTATGCTTGCTCTTAGGATCTGCCGTACTAATCAAGATTGGGATGCTTATTGGCTTAATCTTTCTTCCATTTCTTATTGAGCTGAACTTTCACTTTTAATTGCACCCGGATCGGGGTGGAAATTGTTTTGTCGTTTTGCATCTCCCATCCACGATCTATTTAGTTGCCACGAAGCCCAGTTTGCTAAATTGCGACTCTTGCTATAGCTCAAAACATATTCAGGCTTCAGCATCAAATAGTTATCGACATTTGAAACATCAGTTGTGGCTTTACTGGGATTTCCTAGCTTTATGTTGGCATTACCATAGTCATTGTCGAGATTATGTGTCGTATTTTGACCGCAGCCGCCAACAAGTAATACTGATAGGGAAAAAGCTTGTAGCGATCGCATGATGTTCTAGGGTAATTTGCCAAGATCATAGCGCTTGAATGACTGGGTTGAGAGGCGATCGCAGTTTGTACGGTAAAGATAGTCTATTTAGCATTCGACATCTCTTCTAAGGATCTAGTTCACCAATTACAATTACTTCGCCTTCGGCGTTAGCCTGTACCACCACAGCAGCACCCGATCGCGGCACAATACCCGTTAAAGCCGTAATATTTACCTGATGCGTCACCATAATCACGACACCATCCTGTTGGCGATGTTCTGTGATGAGTCGGCGGGTTTGAGCAGTTTGGATATCTTCTGTACTGCGATCGCTAAAAAAGGAATTGAGAGAAGGTACTGGCTTCACTTCTCCTAAATTCAAAAGCTTGGCAGTTTCTAAACAACGACACCATTGACTAGATAAAACCTGTTTAATAGGAATCCGCCGCTTCCGAAATTCATTCCCTGCTTGGAGAGCTTGCTCTCGTCCTGTTTCTGACAAATTGCGCTGAGTGTTACAGTCTCCCAGTTGAAATCCACTGGGATCACCCGTGCCTGGTGCAAGCGCATGGCGCATTAGTAAGACTTTGCCTGAGCCTTTGAGAGCAGCCCATTCATCATTTACAGAAGATTGGGCAACAGATTGAAAACTAGTATTTGCGGACATCATCATCACACTAGCGATCGCCACAATACTCTGGAGCATAATTCTTGATAGATAGTTTCTGTATTTTACCGTAACTGATTGATCGCACTTCGTAACACCCCACGATTGCAGCCCCAAAGCCCCTTCTTCAATCTCCTCACAAACACCGAACTGCGATCTCATGAAGGACTAGTCAGAGTCAATAACCTTGCCTCATAAGCGATTTCATATAGCTCTAGGGGATTTTTGCCATATCATATCAATGTCTCGCTTATCGATTCATGTACGATCATATCTTGATAACGGTTAGAGATCTTATCTGTTCAGTAACATTGCTGTTCTTCTTTTTTATAAACCTTGCCTGAAGAGAAATCAATAACAAAGCATTTATCATTATTGGAATGCCAAAAAATCGAATAATTAAACTGCTTCTTATCTGCTTTTCTGCCTACTATATCTTCAGCAGATTTAACTGATAAACTTTGCGATTTTTTCCATTGCTCGTTTATTTTACTAACTGCCTTTTTTGCAATTGGATTCTTGTTACCATTCGCAGAAGATAATGATGATTCATTTTTACCAGAGGCAATATCAACAATTAATGTATCGGCGGGATTTTCAAAATTCCAAGTCAGCCTACTATTAGATTTTTTTCTATACGGTAGTGTTCCAAGAATCGCACGGACTTGATTGAGATCTTGTCCAATCTGAATCTGCTGCAATTTTTCTCCTCCATTAGGTTTTTTATTCTTAGGATCTACGGATATATTTGCAAAATCATTGGCATCCTTATCGTATTTTTCTATAGAAGTCTTTTGTAAAATTGCTTTTTTATAATTACCTTGACATGAAATATTCCCAAATAAGTTAGTCTCTACCTTCAGGCTTAAGACACCATTTTTGACTGAAAATGCATTTTTACTAACAGTTTTACCATCTGATTCTTCAGAAAAAACAATCGCGTCATTAACTAAAGTTGCTTTAATATTTTCGGAAGGGTTTAACGAATTCCTATGTAAGGAAACGAGAAAATCGGATGATCCATTACCTTGCTTTATAGTGACTAAATCTTCAGTCTTTGTCTCAGGAATTTCTGGGCAAACATATTCACCTTCCCAATCTCCAATAAATTCTTCGCTATTAACATAAGAATTATGGCAAGAGTAGATAATTGTACTCAAAGAATAAATCAGGAAAAACGATACTATTGAAGTTAATCTTAATGCCATAGCTTTCTATTATTATAAATGTCTTGCACTTATCTGCAAAGATTTTACTCTATAACTAGCAATAGACTTAAGACTTCTTCAGATTGATTCAATCAGAAATTTTGTGGATTAAGAAACCTTACATATCGCTTTCTCCAATCTCTTCACAAAAGCCAAATCCCGATCGCACGACAATTCTAAATACTCGTTAGCCATCATCGCCTAAAAGACTTGATTCTGAAGCGATCGCATATGGTTCTAAGGTAAATTTGCCAAGATTGTAGCGATTGTGGAATTGGGTTTACTGGCGATCGTAGTTTGTAACGATTCACGATCCATCAAAAAATCGGACAAAAAATATTTCACAAACCTGTAAATATTCAGTCAATTAAGCAGGGTTAGTATTGAAAAATTAAGACAAAAGAGATGTCCATCCTTCCCTATTAGCTTTTTCTAAGATTCCTACGACATCAAGAGATTTTACAACTTCTTTTTTATAGATCACTAAAACAACCTCTTGAAGAGTTTGAGTTTGCTTAGATAGTAATTTTACTACTTCTTTTAATGTCATCTGCCACGCTAGATCTAAAGGCATTCCACCCCCTCCAGTAGGGGTACGACAACGATTCCTTCATTTTGGGGACATAAGGAAATCTTGCTCATGACCAGAGGTCATAGACTAGCTCGGGCGGGTGTTTTTCCAAGTCTAGCTCATAGCGACCGAAGCGATTAATATGCTGGGTTAAGTAGGGACTGAGAGCAGCAACTAGCGAAGATTCGAGAGGATAGCCTTCTTGCTGTAGATCGTGTAGGATGCGGCTGAGGGAGAAAACATTATGGAAGATGATACAGTTTGCAATAAGGTGATTGTACTTAATAATCTTACGTTGCTCATCGCGGTCATTCGTGGAAATCGTACCATCGTTACCAAAAGCTATCCACTGCGAAAAACCATTGAATGCCTCGCTTTTGTTAGTTGCAGATTGGATCAAAGTACGTAATTCGGCACTGCTAATATACTTCAGCAAGAACTCCGTCCGAATAACGCATCCCAATTCCTGAAATGCTTGGTAGAGACGATTCTTCCTACTGTAGGTTCCTAATTTTCGTAAGAGTGTTGAAGCCGTAATTTGCCCTGCTTTAATCGAGAGAACAACTCGCAGCATATCGGGAAGATGAGTCTGAATCAGATCCCAATCAACAGTATCTGAGAACAGAGAGTCAATGTGAGTGAAACAGGACTGCTTGTCTGGACGATAGAACTTTAAGTGTTTCCAATTCCGAATTCGAGGCATCAGGGTAATTCCTAGGAGTGCTGCTAGTGCAAAAACTGGTGTGCTTTGAGCCTGAGTATCACCATGGATTGTATCTGGTTGAATGTCGGATAAATTTTTGAGCAATCCATCAAGTAGGAAGACTGCTTCCCAAACTCCGCAGGGAATGAAATGAGAGAATAGTGCAATATAAGTATCTGAGACGTGATAATAGCCGATGCCACCATAACCGCCATAGCGAATATGGTACTCAGAGAGCAGGTTTTGCTCATACAAGTCCCACTTAGTACCGTCAACTGATGCATTCTTTCCTGTGCCCCAATGTTTAGGTAGAGAGAATCGTTGGTAGGTGTTAATAACCTCTCGAATCGCTCTATCTAAATCCTCTTCAGCAATGTGTCGCCAGTGAATCCAAGCAAGTTGTCGGCGATCAATGCTACCTAAAGATCTAGCCGTTTGTGCTGGACCGAGATGACAGCCATAGCAAAAAGTGGCAGTAAGATAACGTGAGCGAGGATCGTCAATCTTGGCATCATGCCCAGAAATCGGACCAAAGAAACGAGTCCAATGTAACCAGTGCTCTGTGTCACGTAGAACATCCAGCAAGTGGATAGGTTCGATTCGGTTAGCGATCAGATCTTCAAAATCTCGTAACCCAGGGGGCGGGTCTGCCTTTTTTGGGCGACTTAAGACAGGTTCACCGTTCTCAAGTCGTAGATCGTTATTGTCAAGAAAGTTTCGATCCGTTTCTTGTGCAACCCCTGTCAATCGCAATTTCATCTGTTCAACAAAAGCTGCACCTTCAATTGGCAATCCAATCATCTCACCGTAAGCAGCAATATCGCGGTAATAATCCTCCCAAGAAAGAAGTTGGTTACGATAGTCAGCAAAGAAGTTGCTACCTAGAATCGACAAGTCACCTGATTTCAGTTCTGTTATGAGCTGAGAGAACGTACATATCTCAAAATTACGGCGATGTAAACGGGGATGGGCATCACTTTGATGGGGCTGCTCAATCACTAAGCGTCTCCAAGTATCAGACATCCAAGAGAGATCTAATTGGCTATCTTTGGGGATAGTTAACCATTCGCTAACCTTATGTTCATGTTCCAGCAGAAATCGTAGGGTCTCTTCAATCGCCTTATTCTGCGTAGTAGCGCGCATCGTAATGCTTCTCAGCAGACGAAAAAGCGCAGCGCGATGGCTTTTGTAAAAACGCCAGAGAAATGGAAAGTAATTGTTCCCTACATAAGCCATATGATCCTGACACTGTTGCAAGACCTCATCACCCCCATCTGGCAATAAAATTTTCATTGCAGCCATCTTCTCTGGTTCAGTTCCATCTGTCCGATAAGCAGTAACTAGATTGCGGAGTGTTTGTATCAACTCATCAGTTCGCTGTTGATTACGGATATGGTAGGCTGTAAGAGCTTCTTTGCCTCTCTGATGAATGACAGACATGCGCTTTATCAACATTTCAGCTAAGTCATCTAGAACCCTTGCTGATTGCAATTTGAGTAGTGAAGCTGCCAGAGTTAAACGTTTTCGTGATTCCATCTCTAGCATTCGAGCCGCATCCAAAGTTTTAGCTTCTGCCGCAAAGTGTTTGATCTTCGCATCGGGAATGTCTTGTAGTATCTCTTGCCTGATGTGATATTGAGAGAGCCAAGCTTGACGATCCAACCAAACTTTAAGATGCGTCAAGGTGGGGCTACCAGGTTCTTGCTTGAGGTAGTTCCAAGGGGTGAAATGGGCTTCTGGCTCAGGAGTAAAGAGAGTATCAAGTCTAGCTTTCTCCTCAATATTCAGCAGATCATAACGCTTGCGGATCAATTCTTCGATGCCGACATTGATAATGTCGGCTAGATCTTCTTTGGTTCTGGCTGCTTCCCTCATAGCCAGTAACATAATATGGCGTGCTTCTTTGTCATAGTAATGAATATTGAGATTCTGACGGATAGTTTGCATATGACGTTTTCGGGTTTTTGAGGGGTCATAAGCAACCAAATCTGAGACAACGCTAGAATTTAGGGTGAGAGCAGCAATATGTTCGACGATAGCGATCGGCACTTGGTTAATCGTTACAAAGTATCCCAAACGTTGAAAGGTTTTCAAAAGTATTAGAAAGCCAAGATTAGTTACCTTGCCACGGGTAACACTTCGTGCGAGCGCAAGATCGTCTGGTGTCGGGCTATAGATGGCGCTCAGATCTCGACTGGGGATATAAGTTTTGAAACGTGGATATGCAGTATCCTGAATCGTGGGCAAGATAAAACCTGAGCTCAAGATAAGGTGTAATCGGTCAGTGAGTTGTTCAAACAAACGGTCGTTTGTTTGGTACAGTTGCTACCACTTCTTCAATGGCTATTTTTAACCATTCTGATGCTCTTTATGTATACCATGAAACTCATCTACAAAATCTAAGTACCAAAACTGTAAGCTGAGATGAGTTTCATGGTATACATATGTCATCTCAGAAGGGACTTTTATGCTAATTGGCTATGCTAGAGTTTCGACTATCGACCAGAGCCTTAACCTTCAAAAAGATGCTCTACTGTTGGTAGGTTGCAAACTTATCTTTACTGATATAGCCAGTGGAGCAAAAGCACAGAGGCTAGGTTTAGCAGAAGCTCTTGAACATTGCCGATCTGGTGATACCTTAGTTGTTTGGAAGCTTGACCGATTAGGTCGTTCACTCTCTCATCTAATTGAAACAGTACATGCCCTAGTAGCTCGTGACATTGGGTTCATGAGTTTGCAGGAAAGTATTGACACTACGACTTCTAGCGGTAAACTCATCTTTCACCTCTTCGCATCGTTGGCTGAGTTCGAGCGAGATATCATCCGTGAACGTACAAATGCTGGCTTGTCTGCTGCTCGAACACGCGGTAGAAAGGGAGGTAGACCAAAAGGAGTAGATGAAAAGAAGAAGAAAGCAGTTCTTGCCTTGAAGAAAGACCGAGAACGGAGTGTGAAGGAGATTTGCGAAATCGTGGGAATCTCTCGTAACACTTATTACAAGTACGCAAACTCTAAAGAGACGCTTGCACCACCACAGTCAACAATAGAGCAGCAAGGTATTCTGAAGCCAGAGAATAACCTATCTTCGCATTTGCCGACTTCACCTTGCCCTAGAATACTGAAAGTGAGACTATGGCTAAGGGTTGAAAACAATAGTAAATTTGTTCGGGGTAAAAGTCGGGCTCAAGCGGAAATCGAGAGGTGTGTCCTCAGTCATTTTGACATGGAGAAGCCTAACAAGAGTCGCTGTGAATATGTCCTCTCAATCTCCTATGCGACTGAGCAAGAATTAGACCGAACTATCTACAGTGAAATATTGGCTGAAGCGGAAAATATAGCAGACTTGTACCATTGCTTTGTTGAATGCGATATTACTTCATTAGATTCCCCAGAAAGACGGTGGTGATCATCCTATTTACATCTTCATAGATGGCTCTAGGTATAGATTTGTGACCTTATGTCCCTTAAATGAAGGAATCGTTGTCGTACCCCAACTTTAACTCAGTGGTTTGTAGTCTTTTACAAGTTTATAGCAAAGTCATTTGCTCACTGTTTAAAGAGAAGCTTCTCTTTAAGTTCTTGACATTCTTGAGCTAAAGGAAGACCTAGCTCTATGGCAATGGATAGAGCGCGATCGCACAATGTATTGGCAATGTCTATATCCCCCCTAACTTGATGCAAAACTGCAAGTCTTCTGAGTACAGATGCCTCAATAGAACGAGCCTCAATCTTCTGAACGATATTTAGAGAGGAGAGGAGGATATCATGTGCTTCTGTATAATTCTCTAGCTTAATTAGCGTGTCTCCTAGATTGGAGAGTGTTAGACCTTCCCCCCAGCGATCGCCGATCTCCCTTGCGATCGCTAAAGCTTGATGATAGTTTTCGATGGCTTGAGAGTAGTTGCCAAGCTCACAGTAAGCATTAGCCAGATTAACTAAAGCTGCCTCTACAGAGCGCTTCTCACCTGTTTGCCGAGAAATTTCTAAATCTTGCTCGTGATACTCAATTGCACGAACATAGTCTTTGAGTTCATGATAGACGTTTCCTAAATTGCCAAGAGCTGAGCTTTCTCCTGCTAAATCTCCAAGCTGACGAGTAATGGTAAGGTTTTGGGTATGGTAATCAATTGCATGGGGATAGTCTCCCAAGTGGAGATATGCAGTTCCTAGCCCTTCTAGCGCTCTGCCTTTTCCGGGCAAATCATCAATCTTTTCCACAATTGCAAGGTGTTTCTGAAAATAATCGATAGCACATCTATTATCTCCGAGGTCAAGGTATATATTCCCCGAATAGCCTAGTGCATTGGCTTCTCCCTGTTGATCGCTAATTTGTCGAGCAATATCTAGCGCTTTTTGATAGAGGGGAAGAGCTTCCGCATAATTGCCTGTCGCTCGATAAATGTTGCCTAAGTTGCTTAAAGTTTGTCCTTCTCTATGGCGATCACCTATTTGTTGAACAATTGATAGCTGCTGCTTTAAGTAGTCTAGGGCTTCAGCATAGTTACACAAAACATATTCAATTACCCCTAAATTCCCTAAGGCAAGTCCAATACCAGACTGATCGCCTATAGCTTTTGCTATGAATAACTGTTTCTGGTAGCAATCTTTGGACTGAACGTGATCTCCGATCGCACCGTAGGCATTGCCAAGATTACCCCAAGCGTGAAGTTCTCCCTGTTGGTGTCCAATTTGTTGGGCGATCAAAAGATGCTTTTGATGTTGATCAATTGCCTGTCTATATTGACCAGTAGCAAATTGTATATTTCCCAAACCGCCTAGAGCAGTACTTTCTCCTTGTAGGTCTCCAATTTCTCGACAAATCTTTAACTGATTCTCAAAAGCATTCTTAGCTTGCTCGTAGTTACCTTGACCAAAATACACACTGCCCAAACCAGCTAGAGCAATACTTTGCCCTTGGAGATCGCCAATCTGTTGAGTAATACTCATATGCTGCTCATGGTAGTGGATAGCTTGTTGATAATCCCCTAATGAGTAAAATACACTACCCAAGTTTCCTAGAGCAGATCCTATTTGTTCCAACCCATCAATTTCATAGGCAAGTTGTAAATGTTGAGTGCAAAATTCAATTGCCTTGGAATAGTCACCCATTGACTCATAAATATTACCTAAAATGCCCAAAGAAATAGCTTTACCACCTTTATTCTTAATTTTTCTAGCAATAGAAACTGCCTGCTCTTGATATGCGATCGCTTGGGCATAATTTCCTTGGGAATAGTAAGCACCTCCTATACTGCTTAAGGCATTGCCTTCATCTTCAATGTCTCTAGCAGTTCTAGCAATTTCGAGACTTTGTTGGAAGTAGTCGATAGCTAAAGAAAATTTCCCCTGAGAATAATATGCAGCTCCTAAAAAATTGATGTTCATACCATTCCCTCTTAGAGGTAAATTTCCAACTAAACGAGTGTAAAGTCTAGTTTGTTCTTGAAAATAGCCCCAAAGCTTAAGTTGATAGTGAATTGGTTCTTTTGTTGGAGTATTTAATTCTGTGGATATTAGAGTGTCTGCACGTTCCCATTCTTGAATTTCACAAAGATGGTGAAATCCCTCTATATAACCTCGTACCTGCTCTAAATTGGAAGATTCTGAGGATGGATTATGCTTTGTGAGCCAATTTACCACCGCTCGGCAATGTGTTCGCCGTTGATGAGGTTGAATAAACTTTAACCGAGATGGCTCGATACCGAGTTTGGTCAAGATTGGCAAAGCAGGGGGGGTGATCATGTTCATCTATTCTTCCTCAATTTTTGGATTGCAAATTGCTTAATGCCTGAAAATTTAATTAGAAGTTTGACAAGTAGAAGATTGAGTTGTGCCAGAAAAACCCCTTGGCGATCACCAATACTTTGAGCAATAACAAGAGACTGATTCTGGTATGAAATTGCCCGTTCGTAGTCTCCCATATCTCCGTAAACTGAGCCAAGGTTTCCTAACGCAATTTCTTCTGTGAGGCGATCACCGATCTGCCGTGCTATAGGCAAGACCTCTTCCATTTTTTCTAGTGCAATTTGGTACTTCTTGGTTCTTCGGTATAGCTCACCTAACGAATTCAAAGCTGCTGTCTCCCCAGACCGATTTCCAAGTTCTCGTGCCACAGCTAGTGATTGCTCGAAGTACTTCAGGGCTGTATCATAGTCTCCCAAGTATCCATAAGCATTTCCAAGGTTTCCTAAAACTTGCCCTTCCAAAATGCGATCATCAATCTGTTGAACAATTACTAAGCATTGCTTCAAATAATTGATTGCTCTACGAAATTTTCTCTTGTTTCCATAAGCATTACCTAAATTACCCAAAGCTTTGGTAGTCCTAAAAAGGAAAGGATGTAGGAAAATATCCAGATAGTTGATACAAAGTAAAGTAATGTCAGAAGCAAGGCCATCCTGTCCATCCTGCCAGTCCGTATCCGTTGTAAAAAACGGCAGTACACGACATGGAAAACAAAATTATAAATGTCGGGACTGTGGTCGTCAATTTGTAGAAAATCCACAGTGGCAGAGAGTTTCAGAGCGTACCCAAGACACTTATGACCTTCTTGAGAAACTACTACTAGAAAAAATCCCACTAGCTGGAATTGCCAGAGTCCTCAAGGTCTCAGAGAGATGGTTGCAAAGTTACGTCAATCATAAATATGAAAACGTTCCTCAGCAGGTGGAGGTAGAACCAAAACCAAAACGCCGTTTGACCATACAGATGGATGAATTGTGGTCTTTTGTGGACGACAAAGGCAATAAACAGTGGGTATGGCTTGCCATTGATGCCGAGACTCGTGAAATTGTCGGTTGTTATATAGGCGATCTCACTGGTGAATCAGCTCAGAAGTTATGGGAATCGTTGCCTAGCGTCTATCGCCAATGTGCGGTTATTTATACTGACTTCTATTCGTCTTATCCAGTTGTCCTGCCCAGCAAACGTCATAGGGCTGTCGGGAAAGAAACGGGAAAGACCAACTATATTGAGAGATTCAACTGTACGTTACGTCAACGAGTATCAAGACTAGTTAGAAAGACCTTATCTTTTTCTAAGAAATTGGAAAATCACATTGGAGCCATTTGGAATTTTATTCATCATTACAACGATTCTTTACCTCCGTGTGCGTCCTTTCCTTTTTAGGACTACCATATTTCAAACTTAAGACGGCTAGCCTCCCGTTTTAATTCCTCGGAGTTATCTGTTCTCAAAAACTGATTCAGTATTTCTTCTGCTTCTTTATCTCGGTTAAGAGCCATCAAAAAGTTAGCTACTAATAAAAAAGCCTCTGGCACTTTAGGAGATGATAAAATAAGAGTTGCATATTCGTGTGCTGCTTTCTCATCCCCTTTCTCATGGGCTAATAGAGCGCGTTGCTTAATCAAGTAAGAATCATTTGGTTCCTTTTGGCGAGCTATTTCAATATCATGGATGGCTTCATCATACCTACCTAATAGTCTTAATGCAGATAATCGGTTAACTAGAGCAGTGAATTTTAGATGAGATAGATCCTTTGGATCTACATAGTATCCTCCTAAAACCTCTGTGAAAAGAGAAATAGCTCGTTCCAAACTATGCTTTTGGTACTCCAAAATCTGACCAGCCGCGATAAGTACGTAATTCTGAGCAATAGGTTCGATTAAGGCAACACCTAAAAAAGCTTTGACACTAATCATGCTGATGTCTTGTTTAATATCCAGAGCCTTTTGCAACCATTCTTCTGCTTTGTTATATAGTTTACGGTTTATCGCTGCTTCTCCAAGGGCTATAAGAACATCTAAACTTTCACGGTATGGAGGCGGAATCTTTTCTAGAATTGACTCAATTGATTCTGTTATTGACGATATCCGAATACATAAGGAGTAAGCCAGTACATTTGCTGGATTTTTCTGCAATGCTTTATCAACTAGATTCTCAGCATTAGTGTAGTCTCTTTGAAAGCAATAGCCCATTGCTGCATAGGCTATTGCTTTGTCATCTTCTGGATTATATTGCAACGCTTCAATGAAACTTACTGCTGCATCGCTGATTTCATCAAGCCCTAACTTTGCCATTGCAAGATTTGATGTAATACGATACTTAAGTATATTGTCTACTTGATACCATATTTCCTCTTTCAATACTTCCAAATAATGAACTGCTTGGCTAAAGTCACCTCTATTAATCAATTCCAGTGCATATTCAATGCGTTTGTGACGTTCATCATTAATTCTACTAGACTCATTGTTATTCCCTATTTTGACTTGTTTAAAAATATTAGCAATCAACTCATCAGGATTTATGCCATACGAAGTCACTCCCCGATAGCTTTCCTTCTTTTGTAAATCATTTGCTTTGTGTTGGGCAAGAATTTCAAAGGCAAAGGCACTAGCGTGGTAGGAAGCTCTTTCATGTCTCAAATGCTCAGATTCGGAGGAATCATCATTTTTATTGTCAAGCAAGTCAGAAATACCTCTAATTACGATCGCCTTTACATTAGGATGTAAAGAAGCTGCACTTAAAAAACCAAATCCCTCCATCTCGACAGCAATTGCATCGTTATAATATTTTCTGAGAAATTTAAACAAATCTGATTTTGTGGAGGCAATTATCTTCTCTCCAGAAGCTATAGGAGACACAAAAACTTGTGGCTTTGTTCCTAGTTTATCGGCAAAGCATTTCAACCATTGCTTATTTTCTGCCTCGAATTTTGCTTGCATTACTAGGTAATGGTTTGATTTTTCCAAATCTGGACGATTACTAATATTTTCCTCTTCTACTTTGACAAGTTCGTAATAGTAAACCTTTGTGGCTGCTACCACATCACCTATCAAAACGTCCTTAATTCCTCCCGCAATACCTACAAAGAAAAGGATGTCAGGATTAAAGTATGTGATTGCCAATTCTGTCTCTCTCTGAGCATTAGCATTCCCCATACCCACTTTAGCTATTCCTACATCCCAGTCCTGATCATTTGCAGTAAATTTACCCCGTTCATAAATACTTCCTTGCTGATTTACCTCTTTTTGAGGATTTACCAAATAACTCCGAACCGCCTGATATTCTACAGAAAGAGCAGTTAAGATCACCGCACAAGGCATAGGGACTCCTTCAAGGAAGCAAATCACATAAAATTATAGCAAAAATATCTAATATCATTTAGAAAAAGGATTTAGGTAAGGAAATTTACTATGAGTGAAAAAGATCAAATTCTTGAAATTTTCTTTAACTTAGATCTTGCACCATTCCTTCAAATACTTAAGTGGGAATGGGTTTGAGAACAATTTCAAAGCCATGACGAGCAGCAATATCGGCACTAATTTGGAGATACCTGAGAAGTTTCAACCAAATGACAGAAGGGGAATAAAACACAAAGAGTTAAATCAGAGGTAGATTTCCAGACCAAAACAGGAGGACGTGACCATTGATCGATCCAATGAGCCAAAAGATACAGCGCTTTGCGCTTTCTCAAAACCCAGATAAATTTTGAAAAAGCTTGTGAAGCAAGCTTTTTCAAAATTTATCTGTACTACACAAACCCTAAATAGCCTGTAAGCAAGCAGAGCAAGGATAACTGAGATCTTGCACCATTCAAGAAAAGGGGTTGCAGAAAGAGCAGAAATGTGAAAAAAAGGGCGTAGTAGTAAATTAAATAACGAGCATGGAAAGCATCGTTAAGCACGCCCAAGGGCTAGTGTATAGTCTTCTGTGTTTGATGCCAAGTGTGTATCAAACAGCACAGCAGTTTCAAATTCAAAAAGCAGCAAAGTATACAGATATAAGGAACCAGATAAAGGTAGAGCTTAAAACATAGCAAAAATGATAATCCTATCCAGTTAATGCCACCAACGATCTTAGTTTTTAGTGTTTTTTTAGATTTCCTGCAAGAGGGGATAGAGAAAATAAAAGACCCAAGAAGCGAAAGCAATGGGACAAAATTTAAAATCAGCGATGCGATGCTGTCGGCTTTCTCGATGTTTTTTATGCAGTGTCAATCATTTTTAGAGTATCAAAGACAATTGCAGAGTCGAAGTGGAAAAAATAACGTTCAAAGTATATTTGGAGTGGAGAAAATACCCTCTGACCAGCAAATACGCAATATCCTCGACCTAATTAGCGCCAAGAGTCTGAACGCTGTATTTGAGAAAGTGTATAAATTTCTGCAAATGGGAAAGCACCTGAAACGATATGAAAGATTGGATAGGAATTTACTGATTTGTTTAGATGGAACGGAGTACCATAGCTCATCGAAAATATCCTGCGAATGTTGTAGTACCCGTAATCATCGCAGTGGCAAAATAACATACTCACACACAGCAATTTTGCCCGTAATCGCTGCACCAGGTTGCGAACAGGTGATTTCTCTACCACCCGAATTCGTCACTCCGCAAGATGGACATGAGAAACAAGATTGTGAAACAGCCGCAGCGAAACGCTGGATTAGTAAACATGGGCATCTTTTTGAAGGACAGGCGATTACGTTATTAGGGGATGATCTCTATAGCCGTCAACCGATGTGTCAGAATTGTTTAGAGGCAAATATGAACTTCATTTTCACCTGCTTACCATCCAGTCATCCTAGTTTATATCAGTGGTTAGATTACATTGAAAAAAATGGTGAAGTGCAGAATTTGACGACTAAACACCGCAAGGGGAAATCTATAGAAATATATAGTTATCGATTTGTGAATCAGATACCTTTAAGAGAACAAGAACCCTCTCTGTTAGTGAACTGGTGTGAACTGACTGTTCGCAATAGTGTTGATAATTCTGAAGTCTACCGTAATGCTTTTGTGACTAATCATGCTGTTAATATTGACAATGTGGCGGTCGTAGTTGAAACGGGTAGATGTCGTTGGAAAACCGAAAATGAGAACCACAATGTGTTGAAAACCAAGGGCTACAACTTGGAACATAACTTTGGTCATGGACAAAAACATTTGTCATCGACACTTCTATCTCTTAATTTGTTAGCTTTTCTATTTCACACGATTTTACATTTAATAGATTCCAGTTATCAAGAGATTCGTCGTAAGCGTGGCACTCGTAGAGGATTCTTTCAAGATATTCTCTCTCTTACCAAGTACTTTTTATTTAAGAGTTGGCAACATTTAATCGACTTTATGCTTGATGAAGCCCCCGTCTTTGCAGATTCCTGTTAATTTTTAGACTCTTGGTTTTGTATATCTTGCTACTTTTTGAATTTGGAATTGCTGCAAACAGCAAGTCTCAATGCAATACTAGGACTATTTCTCGAAGCACAAAGGCATCCTTATCCAGAACATACACAGATAAAATCAGCGAGTGCACTCAGCCGATTTCTCAATCACTATAACTGGTCAACGAGAGCAGTAATTCGGTCAACACGGCAGGCTATTTTGGGACAAATCGCCAAGCATCGCCCATCGAAACAAGTGCCATTAAAGATACTGATAGACTTGACTACCCTAGAAAAAAGCGGCAAGTTTTTACATTTGAGCAATCCCACCCAAAACGAACCAGACCCATGGGTGAGAATACTAAACGGAAAGCGAGGACTACATCTGGTTGTACTGTATCTGGTCTATGGAGAGTGGCGCGTACCATGGAGTTTTAGAGTATGGCGCGGCAAAGGATACCCCAGTCCCTCTGACTTAGCTTGTAAGTTATTGGGGACAGTACCCAAGCAACTAACCCAAGGCAAGACTGTGATTGTCCTTGCTGATACTGAGTTTAGTACGGTGAAGTTTTTCAATACTGTCCGCGCCAAGACTTGGCGCATCGTTGTCGGTGTACGCAACAATCGTAAACTTCAAGATGGCCGTACAGTCAAACAACTTTATCGTCATGGCAAACGTGGACAACAAATTTTGCTAGAAGGGCTAACTCAGCCTTTGACGATCTCTTGGTTTTGGCTCAAAAGAGCTGATAGTAAACGGGAGTTACGCTTTGTTGTCTCTTCTCATCCTTATTCTGGTGCTTATCTGGTGATGTTAGGTCGTAAGCGTTGGGCGATTGAGGGATTCTTCAAAACCATCAAACATCGCTTTGGTTTGCATTGTTTTGGGCAATCTACAAAACTTGGTGTTTATCGTTGGCTTATCCTCTCTCTGCTTGCTTATCTTTTGGCCCATTGGATTGATCAATGGTCGAGTCCTCCTGTCTTGGACTGGAAAGCTACCTGTGATTTGACACTTTCCGTTTTATTTCCTTCTGTCCTTTGGTTGAAACTTCTTAGGTATCTCCAAATTAGTGCCGATATTGCTGCTCGTCATGGGTTTGAAATTATTCTCAAACCCATTCCTACTTAACTCTTTCAGGAATGGTGCAAGATCTCAGATATCCTAATTTTTACAAATCAGAAGCTGTAAAAAAAATAGGTATAAACTATGCGTTAAGTTTTCCTGTATGCGGAGAGAATGAGACTGTTTTAGCTGTAATTACGATGTTTAGTCGCGAATATCAGGATTATAATCTAGAACTACTTAACGTCGTAACAGCGATCAGTAGACAGATCGGTCAGTTTATGGAAAAGCGCAAAATTGAAAGAGATTTGCACAAACAAAATTGGCGATCGCTGTTGCTTGCCGATATTGCTCTTCGCATTCGTCAGTCACTTAATCTTCAGGAAATCCTGAATACATCTGTCATCGAAATTCGCAAATTTATTAGAGCTGATCGAGTCCTCATTTATCGATTTCATGATGATTGGTCGGGGATAGTAGAAGTGGAATCGCTCAATCCTAAGTGGAGAAGTTCTCTCCATACTGATTTTCAGGATACTTGTTTTCAATCAGGATATTGGAAGCCCTATCAAGAAGGTCGAAAGTTAGCGATCGACAATATTGCTGAATCTGATCTCAGTGAATGCCATAACTGAGATCTTGCACCATTCAAGAAAAGGGGTTGCAGAAAGAGCAGAAATGTGAAAAAAAGGGCGTAGTAGTAAATTAAATAACGAGCATGGAAAGCATCGTTAAGCACGCCCAAGGGCTAGTGTATAGTCTTCTGTGTTTGATGCCAAGTGTGTATCAAACAGCAAGTCTCAATGCAATACTAGGACTATTTCTCGAAGCACAAAGGCATCCTTATCCAGAACATACACAGATAAAATCAGCGAGTGCACTCAGCCGATTTCTCAATCACTATAACTGGTCAACGAGAGCAGTAATTCGGTCAACACGGCAGGCTATTTTGGGACAAATCGCCAAGCATCGCCCATCGAAACAAGTGCCATTAAAGATACTGATAGACTTGACTACCCTAGAAAAAAGCGGCAAGTTTTTACATTTGAGCAATCCCACCCAAAACGAACCAGACCCATGGGTGAGAATACTAAACGGAAAGCGAGGACTACATCTGGTTGTACTGTATCTGGTCTATGGAGAGTGGCGCGTACCATGGAGTTTTAGAGTATGGCGCGGCAAAGGATACCCCAGTCCCTCTGACTTAGCTTGTAAGTTATTGGGGACAGTACCCAAGCAACTAACCCAAGGCAAGACTGTGATTGTCCTTGCTGATACTGAGTTTAGTACGGTGAAGTTTTTCAATACTGTCCGCGCCAAGACTTGGCGCATCGTTGTCGGTGTACGCAACAATCGTAAACTTCAAGATGGCCGTACAGTCAAACAACTTTATCGTCATGGCAAACGTGCGCCAATTCAAGGATGAAATGCAACACCTAGAGATCTTTGCGTAAAGGGACTCATAAGGATATTCTGATATTAATCACAATAATTAGGATACCCTCATGAGCTTTGTCCATCTTACCACCACAGAAAGAAGTGAACTGTATAAACTAAGAGTAATTGAGCAATTATCTGTATCAGAGATAGGTCGTCGCTTGAAGCGAAACAAAAGTACGATTTCAAGAGAGTTATCGCGCAATACAGACGAGCGACAGATTGGCTATTTGCCAGATACTGCGGTTGCCCTGATGAAAGCAAGACGGAAACAAGCAAAGGTAAGATTTCAGAGCATCAGTGCTGAGACGATCGCCGAAGTCAAACAACGGTTAGAGCAACACCACAGCCCAGAGCAACTAGCAGGGAGAATGGAAAGGGAGGGGCTAGGTAAAATCAGCTATGAGACGATTTATCTGATGATCTATGCAAACCATCAAGAGATGGGAATATATCAACAATATCTGAGGCAGAAGCAAAAGCAACGAAGGCGCAAAGGTCGCCATCAGAAGCGAGGTGGCATTCCCAATAGGGTAGGGATAGAGAATCGACCGAAGATTGCAGATTTAAAAACAGAGATTGGACATTGGGAAAGTGATACGGTAATCGGGTGCAACCACACAGGTATCGTAGTTACGCATGTTGATAAAGCATCGAAGTATTTACTTGCTGGACTAGCTAAGAACAAGACGATGGATGAGATAAACAGAGTGACATTCAATCTATTTGAGCCTATAGAATCAACATCTCGAAAGACAATGACCTTTGATAATGGAAGAGAATTCTGTGGGCATGAGAAGCTATCTGAAAGATTGAAACTAGAGACCTTCTTTGCGAATCCATATCATTCATGGGAACGTGGATTGAATGAACACACCAATGGATTAATTAGAGAGTTCTATCCCAAAAGTACAAACTTTAAAATCGTGAAAGAAGAGGACTTTCAGAAGGCAGTGAATTTGATCAATCACAGACCCAGAAAATCACTTGACTATCGTACTCCTTACGAAGTATTCTTTGCTTCATCAGAACCCGTTGCATTTCATCCTTGAATTGGCGGTGGACAACAAATTTTGCTAGAAGGGCTAACTCAGCCTTTGACGATCTCTTGGTTTTGGCTCAAAAGAGCTGATAGTAAACGGGAGTTACGCTTTGTTGTCTCTTCTCATCCTTATTCTGGTGCTTATCTGGTGATGTTAGGTCGTAAGCGTTGGGCGATTGAGGGATTCTTCAAAACCATCAAACATCGCTTTGGTTTGCATTGTTTTGGGCAATCTACAAAACTTGGTGTTTATCGTTGGCTTATCCTCTCTCTGCTTGCTTATCTTTTGGCCCATTGGATTGATCAATGGTCGAGTCCTCCTGTCTTGGACTGGAAAGCTACCTGTGATTTGACACTTTCCGTTTTATTTCCTTCTGTCCTTTGGTTGAAACTTCTTAGGTATCTCCAAATTAGTGCCGATATTGCTGCTCGTCATGGGTTTGAAATTATTCTCAAACCCATTCCTACTTAACTCTTTCAGGAATGGTGCAAGATCTCAGATAAGCCAACAATAAACGCCAAGTTTTGTAGATTGCCCAAAACAAGGCAAACCAAAGCGACGTTTGATGGTTTTGAAGAAGTCCTCAATCACCCAACGCTTAAGTCCCAACATCAGCAGATAAGCACCAGAATAGGGATGGGATGAGAAGAGACCACAAAGCGTAACTCTCGTTTACTATCAGCTCTTTTGAGCCAGAACCATATGGTCTAAGGCTTAGTTAGCCCTTCCAATAAAACTTGTTGTCCACGTTTGCTATAGCGATAAAGTTGTTTGACGGTTCGTCCATCTTGAAGTTTACGATTGTTGCGTAAGCCAACAACAATGCGCCAAGACTTGGCACCTGAGCAAGGGTTATGAATTTTATGAGAATACCTCAGAGTCGTTTATCTATATAGCTTTGATCCGCAAAATGCTTAGAAATCTTACTGCTGTCAATTCTTAAATGCTTTCTAAGACTATTCAGTGCATCCTCAATCGGTTTGCGACTTCCCTTATAGTCCAGAATATCTAAATCAAACCTATATGCAACCACCGAAACAATCCACGCCCTCGCCAGCGTCAAAGCCTGCACAATATAATTGCGCTCAATATACCACTCAATCGTCTCCCTCTGAATTTCAAGATTTTGCACCTCTGCAAACACACTACCCGTATGAGATTGATTGCGATCGCCAAACGTATATTTTGTTTCTAATAAACCGCGATCGCCCAAAAAAGTAACAATAGTCGTCATGAATTACCCACTTCTAATTAGCCATATTAATAGTAGTCAACACCACAGAACAATCCCTCTAATCTAAACGTTCACTCGCCTTTAAGAAAGCACGTTTCGCCGCAATCTTATTCTTACGATTGGTATAACGCCGAAAGCTCTTGACATCCCGATGTCGCGTCAACTCCATCGCCAAAGATGGATCTAACTCATACTTGACAATCAAATTTGTCGCAAACGTATGCCTACCCCGATGCGAATGCAAATCAATCCCCGTCTTCTCCGCCAAATCATCCATCACATGCCGAATGCCCCAATAGGTCAACCGCTTACCCTGACTACGATTAGAACAAGACACAAACAAAGCACTATCAGGCAATAACTCCCCTTCTTGCTCCCTTCTCCAATCTAAATAAACATCCAAATCCTGAATACCCAACTTCGTCAAAGGCACTTCCCCCTTACTATCCCACTTCGCCTCCTTAATCACCAATTCCCCATTCACATAATCCTCAATATTCAAACGACAAACCTCTTCCGCC
>JALQCR010000022.1 GCA_023336205.1 Pseudanabaena sp. Salubria-1 | reverse complement strand
TTTTTTTTTTTTTTTTTTTTTTTTTATTTTTTTTTTTTTTTTTTTGTGGGGGGGGGCCGCCCCCCCCCCCCCACTATTACTATAAAAGATTAGGATGCTTAGCGCGAAGCGCTGAGCATCTCACCCAAACAACTAGTAAAAAACTATGGAAGTTGAAGACTACACATCTAAAATCAAAAGTTTAGAGAAAGAAAATCGCATTCTCAAAAAGAAACTAGAGCGATCAGAGATTGATCGCTCTAAGCTTGAAGCAGCTGATCGGAATAAAGAAACTTTGCTAAAAAAAGTGATTTGTGACTTGCAAGAATATCAAAGTATTCTCGAAAAGAAGAGTAATGATCTAGAGCAGACGTTAACCAATTTGTCACTCATGCAAAATAAATTAGTTGAAGCAGAAAAAATGGCGGCTTTGGGTGGACTAGTAGCTGGCGTTGCCCATGAAATCAATACGCCAGTTGGGACAAGTATCACCCTAGCTTCTACTCTAAGGGATGAAACTCAATTATTGAGCACATTGATCGAAACTGGATGTTTAAAAAAATCACTATTAAAGCATTATCTAGAAATTGCTACAGAAGTAAGCTGTTTAATATTGAGTAATTTAAATCGTGCGGGGGAGCTAGTGCAGAGCTTTAAGCAGGTTGCAGTAGATCAATCTAGCTCTGAGAGACGTAGTTTTAAAGTCAAAGAATATATACAGGAAGTAATTATAAGCATTTTACCTCAATTTAAACAGAACTTATGTAAAGTGTCTATTAGTGGAGATGATACGATGCAAATCTACAGCTATCCAGGGGCTCTAGCTCAAGTAATAACAAACTTTATTAATAATTCTATCCTCCATGCTTATTTACCTAATAAGATTGGGAATATTAGTATTTATATTCAACAAGAAAGCGATCAGGTAATTATTCAATATAGAGATGATGGATCTGGGATCGATCCAGAAATATTTGGTCGGATCTATGATCCATTCTTTACTACTGCGCGGGATAAAGGTGGAACAGGTTTAGGGCTTCATATTACCTATAACTTAGTAACTCAAAAGCTTCAAGGCAGCATTGATTGTGAAAGTGAATTAGGAAAAGGTACAATATTTACAGGGCTCTTCTGGGTTTGAGGGGATTAATGTATAATGAAGCACAAAGATAAGTGGTGACAGGTATGGACTTGTATCTAGATAGGTTGCTAAATTTACCCAACACAACCGTTGAAAGTTTTACGGAAGAAGAAAATAAAATCACCCTAAAGTTGAGATTTTTACAGGATGAAATTACTTGTCCGCATTGTAATACGCATGGTGGAAAATTAAAACAAAATCGACCGATATTGATTCGAGATTTGTCAGTATTTGGGAAAATAGTTTATTTAAATACGCCGCGCCGCCAATTTTATTGTCAACATTGTCAAAGACATTTTACGGAAAAGTTACCCTTTGTAGACTGGGAAAGACGATACACACAAAGGTATGAGGAGTATGTTTATCAACGAGTACAAAGTGCGAGTGTGGAGCAAGTAAGTCGAGATGAATATTTGAGTTGGGATCAAATACAAGGGATTTTCAATCACCAATTTTCTCTAAAAAAAAAGATGATTGGAAAGAAGTAAAACGAGTGAGTATTGATGAAGTGAGTAAACGCAAAGGACATAAAGACTT
The DNA here is from genome assembly GCA_023336205.1 of Pseudanabaena sp. Salubria-1. Classification (GTDB taxonomy): domain Bacteria; phylum Cyanobacteriota; class Cyanobacteriia; order Pseudanabaenales; family Pseudanabaenaceae; genus Pseudanabaena. The sequence goes on along the minus strand of JALQCR010000022.1, from coordinate 106,123 downwards.
TGTGACAGTCGTATCAAGTATTGACGCAGGAGCATTACTAGAAGTAATTGATAGTCATAAACAAGATGACATCATTGAAGTCCTGAAGCAGCAACCGATTGAGATAAGGGAAAAAGTAGAGGAGGTTAGCATTGATATGTGGGGAGGCTTTCCCAAAGTTGTCAAAGAAGTATTTCCAAATGCGAAAATTGTCATCGACAGATTTCATGTTATGCAGCCACTAATCAAAGAGTTAAATCAACTGCGTCAAAAAGCTAAAATCAAGATTAAAGGTAGTCGATTTATTCTACTAAAGAACAAGGTAGACTTAACAGAAGAAGAAAAAGTGAAGTTAGAAAATGTCTTGAAATGTTCTAAACGCTTGCGACTAGCTTATAATCTCAAAGAAGACTTTAGAAGTATTTTTGAGACTTGTAAAACTCCTGAAGAGGGTCAGAAACAATTAAAAGAATGGCTTCAAAAAGCTAAAGCTGTTTATGGCGCAGTTTTGGAAACCATTCGTAATCATCTTGATAATATTTGTAACTACTTTTTAAATCGTACATCTAGTGGTGTGATGGAGGGACTTAATAATCGTATTAAATTAATTAAACGACAGGCTTATGGTTTTTTAAATTTTTTAAATTTTCGTTCTAGATTATTAGCTTGTCTTTCTCATTAGATTTACTTATCCCCTTAAACCCAGAAGACCCATTTACAGTAAGATTACCTGTCTCTATAGAAGCTTTCAAATAATTTTAGTTGTAGTTTTTAAATCGTAATAAATGCATATATTTACCATCATGTTAACTTCTAATAAGCCTCAAAATACCATCTTAAATAATCAACAGCAAAATATTTTTCTTTCTAGCGATAAAGATAGCGATAAAGATGATGAAATCATTTTTATGGACGAAGATTATGTAGACATAGAAAATTCTCCTGATTTAGGAATAAATCAAACGCAAGTTAATTTAGATAGATGGAAAGTGATTATTGCTGATGATGAACCTGATGTGCATAGAGCAACTCAAATAGCGCTTGGCAATCTTATATTTGAAGGCAAACCAGTAGTTTTTGTCTCGGCATATTCTGGAGAAGAATGTAAGCAATTAATAAATCTACATACTGACGCTGCCTTGATACTTCTTGGGGTCTTCTGGGTTTAAGGGGATAAGTAAATCTAATGAGAAAGACAAGCTAATAATCTAGAACGAAAATTTAAAAAATTTAAAAAACCATAAGCCTGTCGTTTAATTAATTTAATACGATTATTAAGTCCCTCCATCACACCACTAGATGTACGATTTAAAAAGTAGTTACAAATATTATCAAGATGATTACGAATGGTTTCCAAAACTGCGCCATAAACAGCTTTAGCTTTTTGAAGCCATTCTTTTAATTGTTTCTGACCCTCTTCAGGAGTTTTACAAGTCTCAAAAATACTTCTAAAGTCTTCTTTGAGATTATAAGCTAGTCGCAAGCGTTTAGAACATTTCAAGACATTTTCTAACTTCACTTTTTCTTCTTCTGTTAAGTCTACCTTGTTCTTTAGTAGAATAAATCGACTACCTTTAATCTTGATTTTAGCTTTTTGACGCAGTTGATTTAACTCTTTGATTAGTGGCTGCATAACATGAAATCTGTCGATGACAATTTTCGCATTTGGAAATACTTCTTTGACAACTTTGGGAAAGCCTCCCCACATATCAATGCTAACCTCCTCTACTTTTTCCCTTATCTCAATCGGTTGCTGCTTCAGGACTTCAATGATGTCATCTTGTTTATGACTATCAATTACTTCTAGTAATGCTCCTGCGTCAATACTTGATACGACTGTCACAAAGTCTTTATGTCCTTTGCGTTTACTCACTTCATCAATACTCACTCGTTTTACTTCTTTCCAATCATCTTTTTTTTTAGAGAAAATTGGTGATTGAAAATCCCTTGTATTTGATCCCAACTCAAATATTCATCTCGACTTACTTGCTCCACACTCGCACTTTGTACTCGTTGATAAACATACTCCTCATACCTTTGTGTGTATCGTCTTTCCCAGTCTACAAAGGGTAACTTTTCCGTAAAATGTCTTTGACAATGTTGACAATAAAATTGGCGGCGCGGCGTATTTAAATAAACTATTTTCCCAAATACTGACAAATCTCGAATCAATATCGGTCGATTTTGTTTTAATTTTCCACCATGCGTATTACAATGCGGACAAGTAATTTCATCCTGTAAAAATCTCAACTTTAGGGTGATTTTATTTTCTTCTTCCGTAAAACTTTCAACGGTTGTGTTGGGTAAATTTAGCAACCTATCTAGATACAAGTCCATACCTGTCACCACTTATCTTTGTGCTTCATTATACATTAATCCCCTCAAACCCAGAAGAGCCACTTCTTGATGTAGTCATGGAGACTAATGATGCAGGACTGAGATTGGTAAAGTATATCCGCGAAGAGTTAGATAATCATCAGATTCGTATTGTTTTGAGGACAGGGAATTCTGGGGAGGCTCCTGAGGATTCTGTCATACTCAATTATGATATTAACGATTACAAACTTAAGGTAGATCTGACTCGCCAGAACCTACTGACAACTTTGCTCGCTTCTCTTCGAGCTTATCGAGATATCATCACAATAGAACATCAGAAGATCAAGTTAGCTCAAGCTCTTGAGAAGTTGCAGGAAAGCCAAATTCAACTTGAGGAATATGCGTTTACTTTAGAAAAGAAAATTGCTGAACGGACATCAGCGCTAGAGACAGCTAATCTAAAGCTTCAGCGTCTAGCAACAATAGATGGTTTAACACAGGTGGCAAACCGTCGTTGCTTTGATGAATATTGGCTTCAACAGTGGATAATGCTAAAGGAAGAGAAGCAACCTCTTTCATTAATACTAATGGATGTGGACTATTTTAAGAACTATAACTGAGATCTTGCACCATTCCTGAAAGAGTTAAGTAGGAATGGGTTTGAGAATAATTTCAAACCCATGACGAGCAGCAATATCGGCACTAATTTGGAGATACCTAAGAAGTTTCAACCAAAGGACAGAAGGAAATAAAACGGAAAGTGTCAAATCACAGGTAGCTTTCCAGTCCAAGACAGGAGGACTCGACCATTGATCAATCCAATGGGCCAAAAGATAAGCAAGCAGAGAGAGGATAAGCCAACGATAAACACCAAGTTTTGTAGATTGCCCAAAACAATGCAAACCAAAGCGATGTTTGATGGTTTTGAAGAATCCCTCAATCGCCCAACGCTTACGACCTAACATCACCAGATAAGCACCAGAATAAGGATGAGAAGAGACAACAAAGCGTAACTCCCGTTTACTATCAGCTCTTTTGAGCCAAAACCAAGAGATCGTCAAAGGCTGAGTTAGCCCTTCTAGCAAAATTTGTTGTCCACGTTTGCCATGACGATAAAGTTGTTTGACTGTACGGCCATCTTGAAGTTTACGATTGTTGCGTACACCGACAACGATGCGCCAAGTCTTGGCGCGGACAGTATTGAAAAACTTCACCGTACTAAACTCAGTATCAGCAAGGACAATCACAGTCTTGCCTTGGGTTAGTTGCTTGGGTACTGTCCCCAATAACTTACAAGCTAAGTCAGAGGGACTGGGGTATCCTTTGCCGCGCCATACTCTAAAACTCCATGGTACGCGCCACTCTCCATAGACCAGATACAGTACAACCAGATGTAGTCCTCGCTTTCCGTTTAGTATTCTCACCCATGGGTCTGGTTCGTTTTGGGTGGGATTGCTCAAATGTAAAAACTTGCCGCTTTTTTCTAGGGTAGTCAAGTCTATCAGTATCTTTAATGGCACTTGTTTCGATGGGCGATGCTTGGCGATTTGTCCCAAAATAGCCTGCCGTGTTGACCGAATTACTGCTCTCGTTGACCAGTTATAGTGATTGAGAAATCGGCTGAGTGCACTCGCTGATTTTATCTGTGTATGTTCTGGATAAGGATGCCTTTGTGCTTCGAGAAATAGTCCTAGTATTGCATTGAGACTTGCTGTTTGATACACACTTGGCATCAAACACAGAAGACTATACACTAGCCCTTGGGCGTGCTTAACGATGCTTTCCATGCTCGTTATTTAATTTACTACTACGCCCTTTTTTTCACATTTCTGCTCTTTCTGCAACCCCTTTTCTTGAATGGTGCAAGATCTCAGGAAAGGTTCATTATGGACATCTAGCTGGAGATGAATGTTTAAGGCAAGTTGCTCAAGGTATTAGTAAATTACTAATGCGTCCTCAAGACTTGGTAGCTCGTTATGGTGGAGAAGAGTTTGTTGTGATATTACCGCATACACCAATTGAAGGAGCAAAAAAAGTTGCCGAGGGGATTATATCCATTATCTATGGTCTCAATCTTGTTCACGCCGAATCACAAGTAAGCGATCGCATCACCTTAAGTATCGGTGTGGCTTGTGTTGTGCCCAATGATGATCTTTCTTGGGAAGTACCAATTTCATTGGCAGACAGAGCTTTATATGAAGCTAAACAGAAGGGGCGTAATCGCATCGTCTTAGCTATATAGTCCCAAAAAGCCTAAAAGAAGGTTACGGCGCAAAGCGCTGTAGGTTAGCAACTTGTTTTCTGCCTAATCCAATCTTTGAGATTATTCGGTACTGTAGTGAAATGTACATAAATTGGTTTAATATGCTGCGATCGCGATACTTGTTCTAAAACTATCTGACTAGGCTGCTGATGCTTTAAAACTTTGGCATAGATTTCACCTTCGATCTCTAGCTGTTGGTCTTGGTCATAGATCTGGAGATGGAGTTTGAGATTAGTTAATTCAGGGACATCGCGATCAGAGAAAATCTCTGCCCCATAGGGAGATAGCTGCTGTAGCTCACCCTCAAACATTTCTGTACCTAGATGCTTCTCTTCTAAAATGCGATAGGTAATTGGGATTGGAGTCGGCAGCAACTGCAAAGAATCGCTGAGAGAAGGAAGTTCTAGATTGTATATTCCACCAAGACCACAAATATCGTAGATGGAAATTGGATGTGATACGCCTTTAGGTTCTACTTCCATCGATCCATTGATCTTAGCAATGTCTTCAATTTCCTTGTAAGTGGCTTCCGAAATTAAAATTTGTCCTCCCACAGTATAAGATTCAATCCGCGCTGTGAGATTCACATGATTACCAACTACAGCATATTTAGCGCGAGATTGAGAACCGATATTACCAGCCACGACTTCACCTGTATTAATACCAATTCCCATCGCGATTTCAGGCAGTTGCTGTTGAGTGAGTTTCTCATTCACCGATCGCATGGCTAATTGCATGGAGATCGCACTAGCTACTGCCCGCGCCGCATCATCTTCACGATAGATCGGCGCACCAAATAGCACTAAGATCGCATCGCCAATAAATTCATCAATCGTGCCTTGGTAAGTCGCGATCGCATCGGTCATTGTGCCAAGAAAAATATTGAGGATTTCTACAACTTTTTCGGGCGGCATCTTTTCGGAAATTGTGGAGAAGCCGCGCAGGTCACACATCAGAATGCTGACTTTGCGACGATCTCCTCCTAGCTTTAGCCCTTCAGGCGTTTCCAATAAACTTTTAACTACGGCATCAGTTAAATAGCGGCTAAAGTAAGTGCGAATTTGGGGTGTAATTAAAAGTGAAATGGGAGAAATAAAGTAGGTTAGAAAGTATGATGGATAACAGTTCTAATCCAAAGAAGTCATAAAATTGAGCCGTGAATATAAAAACAAAAACAGCATCGTCCAGTAAAAGCATAGAAGAAAGACTAAACGATTATCCTGAATTGAAAGCGAAAATCGAAGGATTATTATCCGTTGTAGAAAATGCAGAAGGTGATCTAATCAAAGCCGACGCAGCCGAGGAACGAGTGATAGAAGAAATCCGTCAGTTAGGACAAACAGCACTACAAACATGGGCAACGCGGCAAGAAATCAAGCAAAGCGAAGCATATATCGCCGCGAATCCATCTTCACACCGAGGTGGTAAAAAAAACTCTATTGGTACAGCCGATATGGACGCATCGAAGTACTAGAGCAAAGGTACATCGAATTTGGAAGAGAGTCCAAACAGGTAGTGAGACCATTTCAAAAAGCCGCCGAAGTACATTGCCGAGGATATTCACGCCCATTGCAGAGAGTGATTACCGACTTTGGGTCAGATGTAGCGTTTGGGAAAATCCCAAAAAAAATGATGGAACATCATGGAATAAGCATCCCAATTAGTGCAGGACAGGAGATCACAGAAAGTCATGCCCAGCGTATATTAGAAACGCAGAGTTGGGAAACAGGATTCCCAGCAATCGAGGGTGTGGAGTTTTTAATAGCGGAGATGGATGGGACAATGATTCCGATTGTGGAAACAACGGCAAGCGAAACTGATGGCGAAGAAGTTGACCGTCGTAAGACGCGTAAAATTAGCTGGAAAGAAGCGCGTCTAACCTCGGCGCGTACCCCTGAGCAAGAGCAGCCTATTTTCGGAGCAACGATAGGCTCGACTGATGATGCAGGAGCAGCATTACTTGATTGTGCTATCCGTGCTGGATTGGGAGAAGAAACCTTTGTGCATGGGGTTGGCGACGGTGCGCCTTGGATTGCTAGCCAAATCGAGCAGCGTTTTGGTGTACTTAGTCGCTACTTACTAGATTTCTATCATGTATGTGAATATCTAGCCGATGCAAGTCGCGTTTGTTCCCCAGATGCTCCGAAAGCATGGATGGATGTGCAGAAGCAACAACTCAAATCCAATCATGCTTCGGCTGTCCTTGAAGCTCTTAAGCCGTTTCAAGAACCTGAATCTGTTCCTGACAATCTGGCTGTGGTTAGATCCGCTTATCGCTATCTTTTCAATCGTCCTAATCGTCTAGACTATCAGGGCACGATTGACTCCAATTTACCCATTGGCTCTGGTGAAATTGAGAGTGGTCACCGCTATGTTATTCAAAATCGTTTAAAGCTTGCTGGCTCTTGGTGGACGATTGAAAATGCTAAGGCTATGCTTGCTCTTAGGATCTGCCGTACTAATCAAGATTGGGATGCTTATTGGCTTAATCTTTCTTCCATTTCTTATTGAGCTGAACTTTCACTTTTAATTGCACCCGCGAATTTGTGCCGCCGTAATTGCTAGATAGCTAGTAACGATCGCACCACCACCAATAAATGACATCGCCGCAGGGACAAAGGGTATCCACCAGCCAAAGGTTAATGCAATAAAGCAAGAAGCAAATAGACTTGCCGCTAAGACTAATATGCTCAGCGATCGCATGACTAGTAACTGAGTTTTATGATTTTTAGCATTGACATTGCGCCATTGCCAAATCAAAGTCGAGCCAGCTAGCGACCAGCCAAAAATCCATAGCCATTCCCAATACTCTTCCCACGATTGGATCGTGGATCGTCCGTCAAGAGTGCTACTCAGGATATGGCTCACAATCTGAGCATGAACTTCTACTCCTGCTGTCAAAATTCGCGTACTGCCAAGTCCACCATCGAGAGGTGTGAAGAACCAATCACGGAAACTTATAGCCGTCACCCCAATCATTACTACGCGATCGCGAAGTAAATCTGGCGCAATTTTTCCTTCTAATACATCCGCCATTCTCACGGTCTGAAAACCTTGTGACGATCGACGGTAATTAATAATAAATTGATGCCCACCCACGTCAACTCGATGATAACTACCATCATTAGCCTGTAGCTTTGGCGGATTTAGGGCTTTTTCAAAGGGAATATTTTTTTCTCCGTCAAGATAGAGTAGGGCTAGTTGTAAGCCAAAACCAAGCCCCACTTTACCATCAGGTAAACTCAAGGATAATAAGCCTCGACGCAGGCGACCGTCGCCATCATGGACAAGATTAACTGCACCAATTTGATCGAGTGCGGCAAGCGCAGGTGGAGGTTTAATATCTGAAATTGAGAAATTTGATGTAACTAAATCAGGTGTTTTATAAGCACCTATCAAATTAGGAGTGGTCTTAAATATCTTTTCTAATTGCGGATAGCTAGCACTATCGGTTTTATCACGAGCAAGATCTAAGCCGATCGCACGCGGCTGTTGTTGCCTGACTTTATCTAACAATTTAGCCAATAAAGCGTCATCAATCGGCCATTGATATTGACGGATATCGGCTTCGTCAATACCAATAATCACAATCCGTCGATCTTCAGGTTCTGGAGATCTCCATCGAAAAAACTGATCTAGCATAGCTAGTTCGAGCGATTCCAGCCCTCCAATTAGCCGTAACCCGATCACCAATAGGGAAATTGTCGGCGCTGCGATCGCAATCCCACGCCATTTCCACAAACTGTTTTTTAATCGAGATCTAATTACCATTTACTTGGAAATATTTGAACAAGTCAAGGATGGTAGCGCTTTGCGCTGCCATCCCTTACTATCGCTAATAACCGTAGTTTGGGCTAGGGTTGGAAATACTCTCAGGACTAGTTTCGGCAGCCTTCACAAACTTATGTGGAAGGACTTTATTTAGACTAGCCGACTTCAGAAGTTCGTTCCATTCACTGACAATCTCAGACTTGTTAGTATTACCTTGCATCGCTTCGGCTAAAGTTTGCAAAGTTTCATACCAAATACTCTCTTGAGCAAACAATGCTGCACGCTCTATGGGTAGTGAAGCTTTTTTAAGTTGAGTAATTAAATTCTGATTGGGCAAAACCCTTCGCATGGAGCCAATTACCTCTAAATCTGTTGGATCATTGATTGTAAAATTTTTTGTAAATCTCCATGAATAGTTCTTGCCAAGCTTTAAGCCTTGAACATGATCAGGAATCTTAAAGGCAATGATACCTGCCTTACTTTTAAGATAAAAAGTTGTTGTGTAGATTCTCCTACCCTTCTCAGATCTGATATCTTCCTCAGTTAGAGTGAACGATACATTACCGTCAACATTTGGGATCAAGAAATAAACCGTTGGACGTTCTGAAATCGTTAGAGGTACTGGAGCATTTGCTACTTTTAAATCTGGCACTAGCGCAATTAGACAAACTTCTGCTGTTTCACAAGCACTACGGAGAATCCCTGGAGTTGAGACTATGGGAGTACCAAGATTGCTAGGTGGGTTATAGCGCACTCTAGACTGGGCTTGAGATGGAGGTGTAAAAAGGCTGAATGACAAAGGTAAAGCAATTGCTGTACTTACTGCTAAACAAGAGCAAGCCGATGCGATTAAAGTCTTTTTGGGTGACAACTTGGGTAAAAACATGATGCGATCGCCTCTAGAAAAGTGATCTGTATGGGTATGGTGTCCAGCTTAGCTCATCACCATAATACCCACGAGATAGTTAGATACTAATAAAGAATGCATCTGTTATCAAAAAGTTGCTATAGACATTCGACTTAACTTTTTTAGCAAAAACAATTTTATTGAAAGTCAGCCAACGGTGGACTTTCAATAAAATTGTTTTTAGCGGTAAAGCGTATTATGATAATTAGAAAAATTTATTAAAATTGTTGCGAAACTATGGATATCTTGTCTTTGGGTTGGTTTAGTCTACTTGGCATGTTTACACTTTCGATCGCTTTTGTCGTCTGGGGACGTAACGGTCTATAAGAATTAAGAAAGGGGCGCGAAGCGCCCCTTTCTTAATTCTCACCGATTAATGTAAAAGCTGCCCAATTCAGTGGATCGGGATACTTAGTTTTAGTAGCAAGCATGGCATGACGGATGGCTTGCGCTTTGTTAGGATCATTTTGGAATTTTTTGTAAAACTCGGTCATTAGCAAAGCTGTTGGCTCATCAGGTACAGCCCATAGCGACACGACAACACTGGGCACTCCCGCGCTAATTAGCGATCTCGATAGTCCAATCACACCATCGCCAGTTAATAAACCCTGTCCAGTTTTACAAGCACTTAGCACCACCATCTCTGCATTCAGTTGCATTGTCACTATTTCGCTAGCCGTCAAAAATCCATCATCAGTTGAGCTAGGAGCAAGGGCGATCGCACCAGGGATATCGCCTTTACGATATTCCTCTAATAATCCATGGGTAGCGAGATGGACAAAACGGGCAGATTTCATCTTATTGACAACTTCTACTTTGGTCGCGTTGTCACCTGTCAAAAAAGTAGTATTTAGCAAAGATGCGATCGCTTTTGCCTCTTTCTCAGCTCCTAATAGAGGTATTAACTGAGTTGGTGGATTTCCGAGACTAGGCATAGTGGGATTGCCAACTATAAGAACTTCCTGCAAATCAACTTTTTTTACTTGTTGTCTAAGTTGGTGAGTAAAATCGAGAACTTGAATGGCAGGTGCAATTTGAACTGTATGTTTCTCAATTAGAAATTGATCTTTAGGATTAATTAGAGCCGCAAATGGAACTAAAAAAAGCAATCCTTGGGGCAAGAAAATCACTCTGGTATTTACGTCTTTAGGTAACAAGTCTTGAATTGGCTGAATTAGAACTGCATATAGTTGCTTGAGTTCTCCATACTTCTCTAATACCTCCTTAGGATCTCGAACAATTCCATTTGCATCGTTAAACAAGCTGCGAATATCCGCAACCAAATCCACTATGGAAACATCAGATTTTCTGAGATCAACCTCGCGAAACGCGATCGCACCCGAAGGCTGCACTACCCAAATATAGAGCTTGATAAATTCACCCTTAAGCTTTCCCTGACCGATAAAGCTAGGATCAGCAATCAGTGAATATTCCACCATTACCGCATTCTGTTGTTTTGCTATACGACGAATATCGGCAATACTAACAGGTGCTAAAGATGGAATAATGGCTTCATTTTTCTGTGCTGCTTTTGGTGCAGAACTTGAGCTAACGCGACGGGAGAGAAGCTCGGCAAAGGCACGGGCGCGACCACGTTCAGCGATTTCCAGCGCTTCTTCATGCTTCCCCTGAGCAACCATAATCTGTTGCAACAAATTAAAAGCATGAAGCTGCGTATCAAAAATCGAAACCTTATCACCATCACTTACAGCAAATACCGATCAAACCCGCCACAAGTCTAATAAGCTAAAAGTATTATCAAGGAAAGATTACATATGGCAGCATATTCGCTAGATTTACGAAAAAAGATATTAAGTGCTTGGGAAAACAAAGAAAATACGCAGAGAGGCATAGCTAAACGATTTAAAGTAAGCTTGTCATTTGTTCGAGATTTTTTGCGTCGGTATCGAGAAACAAATGAAATAGCAGCAAAACCCCAAGGAGGAGATCGGCGGTCGAAAATCAAAGGCAAAGATGAAGAATTAGTAAAGACAATTGTTGAAGCGCAAAATGACATATATCTCAGAGAGATCAAAGAAAAACTACATGAAACAAAGACAATAGAAGTGAGCGTATCAGGATTGAGTCGTACGCTTAAGCGCTTAGAATTAGGGCGTAAAAAAAAACTTTAGTAGCCAGCGAACAAGCGACAGAAAGAGTGAAAAAATTGCGTTATGAGTTTCGTCGTTGGCTAGATACGATAGATGTCAAAAACCTTGTATTCATTGACGAGACAGGGCTAAATCTAGCGATGACGAGGCTTTATGGTAGATGTCAAGGAGGATGTAGGGTATATGATGACCGTCCAGGTAACAAAGGTAGAAACATCACTTTAATTGGAGCCATGAGTGATGAAGGGTTGATTGCTGCGATGACTCTTCTGGGTTTGAGGGGATTAATGTATAATGAAGCACAAAGATAAGTGGTGACAGGTATGGACTTGTATCTAGATAGGTTGCTAAATTTACCCAACACAACCGTTGAAAGTTTTACGGAAGAAGAAAATAAAATCACCCTAAAGTTGAGATTTTTACAGGATGAAATTACTTGTCCGCATTGTAATACGCATGGTGGAAAATTAAAACAAAATCGACCGATATTGATTCGAGATTTGTCAGTATTTGGGAAAATAGTTTATTTAAATACGCCGCGCCGCCAATTTTATTGTCAACATTGTCAAAGACATTTTACGGAAAAGTTACCCTTTGTAGACTGGGAAAGACGATACACACAAAGGTATGAGGAGTATGTTTATCAACGAGTACAAAGTGCGAGTGTGGAGCAAGTAAGTCGAGATGAATATTTGAGTTGGGATCAAATACAAGGGATTTTCAATCACCAATTTTCTCTAAAAAAAAAGATGATTGGAAAGAAGTAAAACGAGTGAGTATTGATGAAGTGAGTAAACGCAAAGGACATAAAGACTTTGTGACAGTCGTATCAAGTATTGACGCAGGAGCATTACTAGAAGTAATTGATAGTCATAAACAAGATGACATCATTGAAGTCCTGAAGCAGCAACCGATTGAGATAAGGGAAAAAGTAGAGGAGGTTAGCATTGATATGTGGGGAGGCTTTCCCAAAGTTGTCAAAGAAGTATTTCCAAATGCGAAAATTGTCATCGACAGATTTCATGTTATGCAGCCACTAATCAAAGAGTTAAATCAACTGCGTCAAAAAGCTAAAATCAAGATTAAAGGTAGTCGATTTATTCTACTAAAGAACAAGGTAGACTTAACAGAAGAAGAAAAAGTGAAGTTAGAAAATGTCTTGAAATGTTCTAAACGCTTGCGACTAGCTTATAATCTCAAAGAAGACTTTAGAAGTATTTTTGAGACTTGTAAAACTCCTGAAGAGGGTCAGAAACAATTAAAAGAATGGCTTCAAAAAGCTAAAGCTGTTTATGGCGCAGTTTTGGAAACCATTCGTAATCATCTTGATAATATTTGTAACTACTTTTTAAATCGTACATCTAGTGGTGTGATGGAGGGACTTAATAATCGTATTAAATTAATTAAACGACAGGCTTATGGTTTTTTAAATTTTTTAAATTTTCGTTCTAGATTATTAGCTTGTCTTTCTCATTAGATTTACTTATCCCCTTAAACCCAGAAGACCCGCTGCGATGACTTTTGCTGGTAGTCTCAACACCGCCAGTTTTTTGGTTTTCATTGAGAAAATACTATTGCCTCGGTTATGGGTTGGGGCAATTGTCGCTATGGATAATTTGCCTGTACATTACGCTGCAATGGCTAAAACCCTAATTGAATCCGTTGGTGCTCAGGTTAAGTTCATCCCTCCCTATTCTCCTGATTTATCGCCAATCGAGTTATGTTGGTCAAAATTAAAAGAGATTATTCGCTCGGCTAAAGCTCGCACAATTTCGGCTCTTGACGACGCAATTACTATGGCTATTAATTCTATTACTGATGAAGATGCTCTTAATTGGTTTCATCATTGTGGGCTCTGCTTCGACCCTTTTAGTTAGCTCCTTTTGTGGCGGGTTTGATCGGTATTTGCTGTAAGTTAGAGCGCAAAGACTCCAATAAGTTTAGGCTTTTCATAAACTTCTGCTCAGCTTCGGCATACTTTTGCGATCGCCAAAGTGTATAGCCCCAATTAGCCAAGGTCATGGCTTCGAGACGGCGATCGCCGATTTGTTTGGCTAGTTGCCAGCTTTGCTCTTGCAAAGATAGAGCTTTGTCGTATTCTCCCAAAAATACATAGGCTAACCCCAAACCACCGACTGCGGCTCCTTCAAGACGAGGATTTTTAAGCTCTTTGGCAACGGTTAATGCTTGCTCGTAATATGGAATTGCTTCTTTATATTTGCGCTGAACATGATAGTTAGAGCCGATATTATTAAGTGCATTTCCTTCTGCTTCTCGAAAACCAATTTTTCTCGCATTATTAAGACTTTGCTGATAATACTTGATTGCTTGTGGATATTCTTCTTGTGTACCTGCGATCGCACCTAAGCTATTGAGCATAGAAACAATTCCATTCCCATTCCCGACCACCTTCGCAATTTTGAGACTACGCTGATAAAAATTCTCGGCTATACGGTAATTGCCAAGGTCATAGTGAATATTGCCAAGACTAGCCAGAACCTGTCCTTCCCCCTGCTGATCGTTTAGTTCTTTTCTAATTGCTAATCCTAGGTTTTGCACTTCCAGAGCTTTGGCATAGTTACCGACGATGCGATAGTTGTTACCTAGATTCCCAAGAGCATTAGCTTCAGTGCGGCGATCGCCAAGACTTTGCGCTAAAGCCAGCAATTGCTGTGAGTAAGCGATCGCTTTTTCATATTTGCCAAGCATTTTTGATGCTTCTGCTAGGGTCTCAAGGACATTTATTGCGCCCTTACTATTTTTTTGCTGCTGATAGAGGTTTAGCGCTTGCTGCCAACTGGCGATCGCGAGATCAAACTTTTGTGCTCGAAATTGTTGCAAACCAGTTTGTACAAGCTCGTCTGCGGTTGATCTCACATCTTGGGATGGGATCGTAGGATTACTAAGCCCTGTGGCAAATGCCGCGATCGGCGATGTTAACCCAATTGCAAATAAGATGGCGATCTCATAGCCTTTACTTTTCATAGGAGCGAATTAATTATTCTTTGCATGGTGGCAAAGTAGAGCGATTTGGATTTTGGGCAGTGCGAGTTGGAACTGATGGCAATGAGGCGGTGATTGTTAACAATGGCTTCTTTGTCCCTGTGGGTTCACATTCCTTTACATCACCAGCATTTGGGTAGTCCTAAAAAGGAAAGGACGCACACGGAGGTAAAGAATCGTTGTAATGATGAATAAAATTCCAAATGGCTCCAATGTGATTTTCCAATTTCTTAGAAAAAGATAAGGTCTTTCTAACTAGTCTTGATACTCGTTGACGTAACGTACAGTTGAATCTCTCAATATAGTTGGTCTTTCCCGTTTCTTTCCCGACAGCCCTATGACGTTTGCTGGGCAGGACAACTGGATAAGACGAATAGAAGTCAGTATAAATAACCGCACATTGGCGATAGACGCTAGGCAACGATTCCCATAACTTCTGAGCTGATTCACCAGTGCGATCGCCTATATAACAACCGACAATTTCACGAGTCTCGGCATCAATGGCAAGCCATACCCACTGTTTATTGCCTTTGTCGTCCACAAAAGACCACAATTCATCCATCTGTATGGTCAAACGGCGTTTTGGTTTTGGTTCTACCTCCACCTGCTGAGGAACGTTTTCATATTTATGATTGACGTAACTTTGCAACCATCTCTCTGACACCTTGAGGACTCTGGCAATTCCAGCTAGTGGGATTTTTTCTAGTAGTAGTTTCTCAAGAAGGTCATAAGTGTCTTGGGTACGCTCTGAAACTCTCTGCCACTGTGGATTTTCTACAAATTGACGACCACAGTCCCGACATTTATAATTTTGTTTTCCATGTCGTGTACTGCCGTTTTTTACAACGGATACGGACTGGCAGGATGGACAGGATGGCCTTGCTTCTGACATTACTTTACTTTGTATCAACTATCTGGATATTTTCCTACATCCTTTCCTTTTTAGGACTACCAGCATTTGCTTGTAAGTCAGCAGTTCTTGCCGTAGCGATCGCATCGCTATTTAAGGTATTCGCAAGACTAGCATTAGAGCTAAAAGATTGGTCAGAGACTAGAACCAAAACATTGGGGGGAATGTTAGTACTACCAATACTAATTGCTCCCTCAATGCCGCTACCTGTAGGTAAAAGTGAATCAACAGGGGAATTTACACCGAAAGTGGTTGGCGTAATTTTAGAGAACTTAAACGAAGTATCTTGCAGAATCACAATTGAAATACTTAAGGGATTAGCAGCACTACCTGCAACAATTCTAGGCTGGGTGTCATTGGGTAGGGTTAGTTCAATTCGTCGTGGTAACGGCGTAACGGGATTATTATTCTGTTGGTTAGCGTTAAAAACTACTAGACTAAGTGGAATCTGTTGATTACCGATATTTGCAGGCCCTTGAATAGGGTTGATAGCCCGAAAGCTATTACCTCTAATTGTGATCGTGCTGTCGTTTGCAGCATTATTCACAAAGCCAGCTTGGATATAACCATTAAGAGTGATATTGCCATTGTTGGCAATTAAAGAAACATTACTGCCTGTAGTTGTAATTGCTTTAATGCTTCCTGTGGAAATATTACCATTTGTACTGGTGATGGAGACGTTGCCAGCATCAATAGCGGGATTAAAAAAAGTAATTCCCTGAGAGGCGATAGTAATATCACCTGTTGCATTTAAATTTACTGGAGAGTTGTTACCACCACTATTGGCAAGTACAGCATTAATGTTCATATTGGCAGCCGTAAAATTAATTGCGCCATTCTGTGTGGAAATGTCAGCACCAGCCGCAACAGTTATGGTTCTACCAGCCGTAACAGTCAACCCAACCCCTGCGTTAGCCATAACTACGCTATCTGCAAAAGTAACATCGTTGGATGCGACAAGTGCAACATTTGCTCCTGCAGCGGCAATTGTTACTGGAGAAATTGTAAAGGTATTGATTATATCTGCTGCGTTAGCTACATCCAGCAACGTCGCCGCACCTCCGAATTGCACAATAATGTTAAGTGGATCGAGTAGCCAGTCGCCAATTTTCCCCTTGGGAGAAGTAGCATCAACTGACGCATTCTGAATATTCAGATAGTTTTTACCAGAGGTTTCGACAAAACCTCCATTACCTCCATTAATGCCACCCCGCACTGAGATTTTGCCACTAAAACTGGTTTTATCATTTGCCCAAGCAATTACTTTTCCACCAATCCCTGAGAGTAATGCATCTGCTTTAATCGTTGATGATTGATCAATAACAGTAATTTGGGAATTGGGAACAATCCCTTTACCCAAATAATCTCCACCAATCAAAACTGTGCCGCCACCGATCGCACCCGATGCATTGAGATTGGCGGAAACTAGACCAACGCGATCGCCTAAGACATTAATCTCGCCACCTTTAGCCGTAGTGCTTGACACATCGAGATTGCCAGAGATGATCGCAGTTCCCGCAGTATTGGGAATTGCTGTACCAGCCACAAGCACATTACCTGAAGCATCAACATTTAAACCCGTCATATTACGAAGGTTTGCTGAGCCAGTCAGCAGATTTGGGAGATCCTTAGCCTGAACATTTGACTGCGCTAATTGATTTTGATCAGCGATAGGTAGTTGTAAACTCAGTAGACTTCCCGCAGGCGTAATTTTGACATACTTTCCATCTGCTGATGCAGCGATCGTGACTTTGCCTGATGGTGAAGTAATTGTGCCTGTATTAATTACCAAACCACCTACGAGAGTAATGCTCTGTCCTTCTTTAGCAGTGAGATTGCCAGCATTAACGATCACAGCAGGTTGTTCACTAGTTGGTATCACAGTAGAACTAGCAAAGCCAAAAGCTTGGGGAGTACCAGTTAACTTCTTGACATCATCAATCCCAGTATTTACACCAAACCAACTATTCCCAACCTGTATTCCACTAGCAGTGGTCGCCGTAAATGCAGCAGGGACATTCAAACTAGAATTAGCACCAAAAATAATTCCCGCAGGATTTAATAAATAGAGATTAGAGTTACCACCCGTAACTTGAACTAATCCATTAATCACCGAAGCATTACCACCAGTAACCCGCGCCAGAATATTCTGAATGCTAGGGTTGGACATAAAGTTGGCAATCTCTCCCTGAGTTAAGCCAAATTGCTGGAAACTGTGATAGAGATTTGCGGCGGCTTGTGTACCACCTATGATGTTTAATTGTTGCGCATTAGTAATATCAGGAGCTACTTGAGTTCCTAAACTACCGATACCTTGAGTTGGCACAATTGACTGAGCAAAAGCCTCACTTCCCATAACAAAGGGTTGCATCAATAGCAATGCGATCGCTGCTCGTCTAATTTGCGTAAAATTACTCTTGACAACTAAAGACATTGAGCTTCTCCTTTGTTATAAGTTGAAATGAATATTATTTTGTAACTATTCTTAGCTATTTTAACCGCTTTTAATTATTTTAATTGAGAGGATGCTTATACCAGATCTTAATCTTTCAAATCATAGAACTGTGAGCGCATGACAAAAAACTTTTATAACATTGAAACATACGAGAAATGTTGTAAATCGTATTAACTTTTGTGTATTGAACACTAAGAAGTGAAAAAATATGCCTCAAATCTCCAATCTCAAGTTATTCTTTGATGAACTGTCGCTATCCAAAATTGATATTATTAGCATGAGCTTATTCAAACTAATTAGTCATCATCGCTCAAATCTCTTCGCTGTGAGCTTTATGCTCCTTGGTTCTGTAGAAATGGCAGCAGCAGAGAAGATTAATTCGCGCGTTTTCCTACCAAATCCATCGCCTGTAGTCTCGTCACCAATTGCTCAAGCGATCGCAGTCAAAAAAGTTGAAATTATTGGTAGCACAATCTTAACTAGTGCGGAGATAGCCGCGATCTCTAAAACTATAGAAGGGCAACAAGTAACTCCTGAGCAGATCGAAAAAATAGCTCAGTCAGTTACACAAATCTATGCAGATCGCGGATACATAACTTCACAAGCAGTAGTCGATACAGACAAAACTGCCAATGGCATAGTCACCATTAAAGTTATTGAAGGTAGAATCGAGAAAATTGAAATAGTTGGCTTAAAAAATACCAATCCCGATTATGTGTGATCGCGATTGGGACTAGGAACTAGTACTCCTCTTAGCACAGCCAAACTTGAAGATCAGTTACGCCTGTTACGCGCAGATCCCATATTTAGCGATATTGCAGCAAGTTTAAAACCTGGAAGTCAGCCCGATAGTAGTATTCTTGTCGTTACCGTTAAAGAAGCAAATCAGTTTGGTGGATTTGCTAGTATCGATAACTTCTCTCCTCCCGCCGTGGGTTCAGAACGCTACGGTGGCGGACTATTCTTTCGAAACCTCTCTGGAAATGGCGACACATTAGCAGCTTCCTATTATGGGACAACGACGGGAGGATCTAATCAATACGATCTTTCTTATAATATTCCACTCAATCCCATGAATGGAACCTTGTCATTGCGATATTCTCCCAGCAACTACCGAATCACTCAAGCTCCATTTGACGCATTAAATATTCGCGGTAATAGTAATCTCTTTGACTTGAATTTTCGTCAGCCTTTAATTAGGTCAAGTGTAGAAGAATTTGCTTTATCCATTGGCTATAGCTATCAAATAGGGCAAACATTTGCTTTTAATAATCTTGCTACCCCCTTTGGCATTGGTCCAGAGCCAGATGGGACAACACGCACTAGTGTCATCAAGTTTGGTCAGGACTACACCTTACGCGATTTTGCTGGAGCTTGGTCATTGCGATCGCAGTTTAGTTTAGGTACAGGTTTATTTGGCTCTACAAATGTCACGACACCGAGTGGCTCGTTCTTAAGCTGGCTTGGACAGATTCAGCGTGTACAGTCTTTGGGTACGGATTCATTACTGATTGGCCAGGGCAACCGCACACGTTTCTGAATAATTTATAAGTAGACTGTAAACGCTTGTTAGGTAAAGGTTTCAATCAAAATGAATACAAAACAGGAAATTCTTTCAAAATCTATCAATTGTGTATTTATTGTGAAACTTGCGATCTCAAAATTCTAGAATCAAGCAATCTCGATCTAAGAAATGGATTTTACCAAAATATTCAGAAACGTGTGCGGTTGCCCTAACTGATTGGCGCTTTAGATTTACAACTATCTGCCGATCCGCTGTTATCTTCGCAGCAATTTACAATTGGTGGTGGTCAGTCTTTGCGAGGATTTCGCCAAAATGCCCGTACTGGAGATAATGGAATTCGCTTCTCCTTAGAAAATCGATTTGTGGCGCTCCGTAATGACTTAGGTGCTACATTGTTGCAAGTCATTCCATTTCTAGATGCTGGCGCAATTTGGAACCATCCTAATAACCCAAACACTTTACCTAGTCAAAACTTTTTAGCTGGTGGTGGAGTGGGCTTGCTATTTACACCATTAGAACGATTAAATATGCGATTAGATTATGCAATTCCCTTTATAAATCTCAGCGATCGCGGCTCTAACTTACAAGAATCCGCCTTTTATTTCAGCTTGGGCTATCAGTTCTAAATATTGTCAAATATCCCGTTCCAAACGGTCTAAGAAAAAAGGTTCACGATGTGAAACTTTTTTCTTAGATTTTCTCAGCGATATATTTAGCAATTCGGGCGGATGCTCCTGCTTTTCCCATGCGCTCTTCGCCATTACGGCTTACTTCTTGGAAGTAATCAGGATCTTGTAAAATCTCATTGAGCACATCCGCAACCTGAGATGGCTTTTCGATTAAATTAATTGAGCAGCCTAACAGATCCGCTTGTTCTTCAGCAAACTTGCGCGTGAATTGTGGGCCATTTCCTGCGATCGTAATTACAGGTTTGCCTAAACCCACCATCTGTTCCGTCGCCGTGCCAGCCATCGCCAATCCTAAATGACATTGATGCAGACAATCACCAAAGCCATCTTGTAATAAAATTAGTCTTGCATTCTGCACTTTAAAAGTAGTTTCATCAATGCGTTGCCAACCTTTTTGGATTATGCTCTGTCCAATGATTTCTAGATCTAAATCGGGAGCGATCGCTACTAAAAAATGAACATTATGCGGAATCGCACGGGATACAACTTGAGCACAAAGCATCAATGTCATCCAGTTTTCATAGGCTTCAGGCGATCTCGAACCTGGAAGAATTGCCACAGCCCATTCATCTTCGCCAATACCAAAATTTATGCCTTTTGGTTCAAGCCCATCCATCATCGAATTACCTAGATAAATCGCTGGCAGTTTAAAATCGCGATTCAAGATTTCGGCAGTTAATAAATCGCGGACAAATATCGCCTTGCAGCGATTGCTATTCATCAAAGCGCGTTCCCAAGGGAAAAAGTTAGAGCCTCCAAAAGGTTTTTTGACATGGGGCAAACTACTTTTGCGATCGCGCCAAAAATATTCTGACTTAGCGGTGGCAACAAATGCAAAATTACATCCACCAAACTGAGATGGTAACCAAGCAAACAGCAATGGCACAATGTCGCCCACCGCTAAGATCAGCCGCTTGCTTCTACGGTTTTCCCGTGACCAACTCCATACAAACCCCAATTGCTTCCGAGTTAGCCCTACCAATCCACTTTTGACATCACGCGCTAACTGACGGCTATCCATACGGACAAATCCCCCCGATGGCATCGCCTGCGTAAACTTTTCGACGATCGGGATATTTGCTTTAGTATAGGCATGTCCTACGCCCACAAGCGGTAAGGCGATCGCTGAAAGCCCTAATTTCTCTAGTTCAATGCAGATACGGGCAGCGATGATATCTTCACCATGTCCGTTACTGATACATAAAATTTCCACGTTTTACCAAAAAATCTAATTTGCAATTCTAAATTAATAATTTGCTTTACGTAGATAGAATTCCTACGATAGCTGAGGTTTAGGGCTGGCACGGGGGCGCAGCCCCTACAGAACACAAATTATTCAGGTAGGGGCAATCCCCCCGTGGTTGCCCTGCTTCGCTAGCAGCAAGAGATTCATCATCTGCGTCCTGCGTAACAGCAATTAGTAATTTGCTGTGCCAAGAGTACAACAAATCAATATGGGGCTAATTTAACTTTAATAGAAACTGCGACATTATGCTTAATCCGCGCTGAGCAGCGCAAATTAAAAACTGTTGTACCTGGCTTTGCCCAGCACAACGGTTTTTAATTTGATTAGCTTAAATAGGTGTAACCATTTAAGCAATGTTCATATTTTTGCAAAAACAACCTTGCCTCATCAAGAGTAATTTGCTTCTCTTGGAGAGCGCGTTCTGTCTCTTGGCGAATATTTTCCAGCATCGCTTCGCGATTGTACTGCACATATTCCAGAACTTCGGTCATCGAATCACCCTTAATTACATGCTCAACCTTATAACCGTTAGGAGTTGCATGAATATGAACTGCATCAGTGTCACCAAACAAATTATGCAAATCGCCAAGAATCTCTTGATAGGCTCCACCTAGAAACAAAGCTAGAAAGTAAGGCTCTTCAGAAATAAAAGGATGTAACTCAAGCACAGACTTGACATCGCGCAAATCGATGAAACGATCAATTTTGCCATCGCTGTCACAGGTGAGATCAGCGATCGTGCCGCGACAGCTGGGTTCTTCATTTAATCGATGGATTGGCATAATTGGGAACAATTGGTCGATCGCCCAACTATCGGGAGCAGATTGAAATACTGAGAAATTACAGTAATAAGTTAGCGCCATGGATCGTTCCAGATCTTCAAGATCGTCAGGCACATAATTCAGTTTGCGGGTTACCTTGAGAATGCGATCGCAACATTCCCAAAACAGACGTTCAACTCTGGCGCGTTGCTTGAGGCTTAGATAGCCAAAGGTGAATAAGCTAACTGCTTCTTGATTGAACTGAACGGCATCGTGATAAATCTCTTGGTAATTATTTTCATTGATATTTTCCAATGCTTCAAAAAGATTGCGGACGATTAGATGCTCATCCTCTTTTAGAGGTGAGATCGGCTGGTTAGGAATACCGCTAATGCCAACTACATCAAAGACTAAAACCGATTGATGGGATGCGATCGCGCGACCGCTTTCACTGGTCAAAGTTGGCACAGGTACGCCTTTTT
Source organism: Pseudanabaena sp. Salubria-1 (assembly GCA_023336205.1). Lineage (GTDB taxonomy): Bacteria > Cyanobacteriota > Cyanobacteriia > Pseudanabaenales > Pseudanabaenaceae > Pseudanabaena. The sequence goes on along the minus strand of JALQCR010000022.1, from coordinate 83,705 downwards.
CCGCGCAGGCATCCTTAATTGCCGCCACGATATCGTAGGCATAGTTCTGCATACTATAGTTTTTAGAGGCATAGAAATTGGTTTTGGAGCCGTCATAGTCAACGCCTAACCCACCACCAACATCGAGGTGCCCCATCGGTGCTCCCATTTCCGCAAGCTGTACGTAGATTTGTCCTGCTTCGCGTAAGGCATCTTTGATCGTGCTGATGTTGCTAATTTGAGAACCGATATGGAAATGCAACAATTTCAGGGAATCTAGCATATTTGCCGCTTCCAATTGTTCAAAGGTTTCCAGAATCTCCCACATGCTAAGACCAAATTTAGCGCGATCGCCTGTGGAATCTTCCCAATGTCCTAGCCCTTTGGCACTCAGTTTTGCTCTTACACCAACTACAGGAGCAATTCCCAACTTAGTCGCAGCGCGGATGATCATTTCCACTTCTTCTAGTTGCTCAATCACAATGATCGTGTTTTGTCCTAGTTTTCGCGCTAGCAGAGCCGTTTCAATATATTCAGCATCTTTGTAGCCATTGCAGATTAGTAACGAACCTGGGGTGCGTAATGTGGCAAGAGCAATCAATAGTTCAGGCTTAGAACCTGCTTCCAACCCAAATTGAAATGGTTTACCATATTTGGCAATTTCTTCAACTAACTGCCGTTGTTGATTGACTTTGACTGGAAAAACGCCACGATAAACGCCATTGTAGTTATAGCGAGCGATCGCCTTGGCAAAGGTAGAATTAATGCGCTCAATGCGATCGGCTAAGATATCCGAAAATCTCACTAATATGGGTAGCCGCAATCCTCTCTGTTTGAGATCATTAACCAAATCAAAGAGGTCAATGCAACCACCGCGATCGCCTTTGGGGGAGACGGTCACATTACCCGCTTCATTAATACTGAAATAAGGTTCCCCCCAGCCATTAATGCGATAAAGTGATTCACTATCTTGAATAGTCCATTTTTTCGCATCTGCAACAACAGGTAATTGAATCTCTTGCAACATTGTTAATAAACCTTTGATAAACCCTATAAACCTTGATCTACATAGTGGAGAATGGTTAGCACTTTACGCTGACCGTATCAACTTTAGCACTTTCAAATAAATCTAGTGGCTAAGCCAGAAAATAGTCTAGATCTTTTTGAACAATTCATGATTTGTAGCGATCTCTATTTCAGCGCTTTGCGCTCAACAAAATATCACGTTAGTCTTTTGTATCAGATCTTCTAGACAACATTAGTTGAAGCGTCTGAATAGTGGAGATAAGAAAAAGAATAAACAGAGCGAATGTGACACTTACAAGCCATAGCCAATGCCATCCCATATATGGCGGTGCATGCATCAAAAATATACCAAAACAGAGAATCATAAAGATGGCTATAACAATCGCCATTAAAGCTCTTCGCCAAGAATGTTTATAGGTTATTGGTCGGATGACAATATAAAACAGTAAGACCTCAAGCGACATCACACATATCATGTTGAGGATATCTTGTAACGGGTAATCATGAGGAAGTGGAACCTTAAGAACTACCAGCTTATATGAGTCAAGTTGAAAACTAGACATTACTAGTACGATAACGCCAACTCCCCAGAAAGCGATAAAGAACCACAAACCTCCCAAGATAGGCTTATTCATTTGCAGACTTGGTTTCTGGCATTTGGAGTTTGAACCATTGCTGTTACCACTATTGCTGTTGCTACTATTGCTATAGTTTGCTGTAGATTATAGGCTATAGATATTCTAGCGTTTTATTCACGGCTTGCTGATCAATGAATTTTGAAGCTGACTTAAATCTCACACTCCGCGCCCGCTATCCTTTGATTTACATACCTTCAGCCGAAGAGGAACGAGTCGAAGCCGTGATTACTAACGTGGCAAAATCCTTAGGACGCAGCATATTTGTATGGGATTTTGTCGATGGTTATCAGTCCAATCCCAATGATGCAGGGATGGGCAAGCGTAATCCTTTGCAGGCTCTAGAATTTGTCGATAAAATTCCTAAAGGTGCCGTGTTTGTATTACGAGATTTTGATCGCTTTCTTGAAGACGTTGCGATCGCGCGTAAGCTCAAAAATCTTGCGCGTAGACTCAAAAGTGAAGCCCAAAATATTATAGTGCTTGCCTCGCAGATTAATATTCCCGATAGCCTCAGTGAATTTTTCTCGATTCTAGAATTCCCACTTCCTAATCCTAGTGAATTAAGAACAGAAATTGAGCAAATTGCCTGTTCTGTTAGTTATGCTAATCCGACTTGCGATATTCAACTAGATAAACAAGCGATCGACGATCTTGTTCGCGCTGGACAAGGCTTATCTCTTGAGAAAATGCGGCGTGTGCTAGCAAAGGCGATCGCTGAAAATGGTCGCTTACGTCCCGATGATGTGGAACTAATTCTCGAAGAAAAACGCCAAAGTATTCGTCAAACTCAGATTTTAGAATTCTATCCATCGACAACAGAAATCAGTGATATTGGTGGTTTAGATAATCTCAAAGAATGGCTTTTGCGTCGAGGTAGTGCCTTTAGCGATCGCGCCCGAAAGTATGGACTTCCTCATCCACGCGGATTACTCCTCGCAGGGATTCAAGGTACTGGCAAATCCCTTACAGCTAAAGCAATTTCTCATCATTGGCATCTACCATTATTGCGCCTTGATGTTGGTCGTCTCTTCGCGGGCTTAGTCGGCGAGAGCGAATCCCGCACTCGTCAAATGATTCAGTTAGCCGAAGCTCTTTCTCCTTGTGTATTATGGATTGATGAAATCGATAAGGCTTTTGCGGGAACTGATGGACGTGGTGATTCAGGCACAACTAATCGCGTGTTTGGCACATTCCTTACATGGATGGCAGAAAAGACTTCACCCGTATTCGTTGTGGCTACAGCAAATAATATTCGCACCTTACCACCTGAGCTATTGCGAAAGGGCAGATTTGATGAGGTGTTTTTTGTGGGCTTACCCAATCAAGAAGAGCGATCGCAGATTTTCTCTGTGCATGTAAGCAAATATCGCCCACACAATACTCGCGCCTACGATATCGATCGCCTCGCCTACGAGACTCCAGATTTCTCAGGGGCAGAAATCGAGCAGGGCATTATCGAAGCAATGCATATCGGCTTCAGCCAAAATCGCGACTTTACGACCGATGATATTCTCGAAGCTGCTAGTCAAATTGTGCCATTGGCGCAAACTGCTCAGCAGGAAATTCAAGTTCTCCAAGAATGGGCTGCTTCAGGTAAAGCAAGGCTTGCTTCAAGACAGAATGTGTTCAACAAATAAAAACTAAGCTTGGCAAATGGTTTGAGTAAAAGCCCAGATCTCCGACTTTTTCTTTGCTTATCAAAATTTATTTGTGCTAGCAAAGAAAAAGTTGGAGATCTCAACCTTAGCTTCTTTTGTCCAGCTACTTACTAACAGAATCGCCTATTTTTAGAATCTTGCCAGCTTCTGTTAATGGAATACGGGTATTCAGCGCCAGACGATAGAAATGATTGAAACGCGATCGTTCAATGTTTGCTGGTAAAGTTGCTTCTCTTTGACGAGTAAAAATCTTTTGAAATTCTGGATAAACTTCTCCCGTGAAGATGTCACGGGTAGGGACGGGACAACGCTGACAGGGATTTGTGCCGAGAAATTGAACATCACCAATTTTGAAGTGAACCGTTTCATCAGCTTTCGCAAATAAATGATCTTCCCAAAATGGTTCGGTATCAGCAATTTCTAGATTAGTTCGGAAGCGATCGCGAATTTGCTCAAGACTGATTAGGGGGCTTGCATACCAACCCTTTACAGTGGCAAGAGTTGCCTCTGAGATTACAGTTGCGCCCCATGCTTCAGGATCATCAGGAAATCCATTACTAACATTTTGACGAAGTTCTACAGGTTGCTCAAAAAATTTGCTTAGCCAGTCAGTAAGCGCAATGCGATCTCGATCTAAATGAAAAGTGGATACTGCCTGCTGCTCTTGGATTTGCAAATGCACTAGCCGATCGCTTAATTCGTACTTTGCTCTAATTAAATGAATCTTAGGATAGCGCTTGGCATTGATGTATTTGCCATTTTTATCAAATATGGCAAATTCGCGATCGCCTTTTAATGACCCTCCAGCAGAAATCTCGACCCCATTTAAAGCGATCGGATCGAGGGATTTAATTGGGAAAATGAGGATTTTATTGAGCTTTGCCATGATGCCGCTGATTTTGTAAGTAGTACTGATAAAAAGCGCAACGCGCTTTTTATCAGCTTTATGCTAAATCTTTCTCAGTCGGCGGAGATCAATTTTGGCGCGGAGTTCATCTTTGATTCTTGCCAAGATTGAATCTTCATCGATGGTGTCCAATATCCTTTTAACAACTGCTTTTGGTCCGTCTGCGCCCCATGATGCACCATTGGCAAGATATTCCTTGGTGACTAGTCCGAGAGCGTAGGTAGAGAAACCTGCCACACCTGCCTGCGCGATCGCAACTGACACATACCCACCCAAAGTTAAACCACCAGTCAAAGGTGCAGCAATGCCCAGCAAACCTTTGAGGGAACTTAATCCGAATGTGGCAAGGAATTCGCTAGCACTAATGCCGCCCATACCGATCGCAATTTTTTGCATTAGGGAAATTGCGCCGCGATTGCTCATGTTGATGCCATAAAGCTTAGAAAGCGCCACAATCATGGAAATATCGATGATTGCAGCACTGATTACATCAATTACAGTGAATGGGTTAACAGCGATCGCCACGGCTTGGGTAATTACGCAATTCCAGATGATGCGATTGGCTTGGCGATCGCGTACAAACATTTTGCGTTGTACCACTCGCTCTTGCACCATATCTGCAAACATCATCGTGTTTAAAGCGATGAGAGATTTACCTTCTCGATCGAGTACCTCCAAAATTTTTAACTTTAAATCTTCGATTTGAGGCTTCCCATTGACTAGCTCAGCTTCAAAGGAGCCATCGGGCTGACGGATCGCTTTTGCTACCAATGGGGAAGCTGCCGTCATCACAATTTCATCTTTTGTTAGTAACTCACGCACCCGTTCATCGCGAATTTTGGCATAAATAGCCATACGGTCTTCAGGCGGATATTGGTCTATTTTGTTGAATACTAGCAAAATTGGTTTACTTGCTCCTCTCAGTTCCGACAGTGCATCATATTCAACTTTAGTGATATCGCCCGCGACGACAAATAAAATTAAATCTGCTTGTTGAGCGATTCGTTTAGCGAGTTCTGCTCTGCCTTCGCCATCCACCTCATCGATCCCAGGGGTGTCAATCAACTCAATTCTTGCTTCACCGCGCCCCTGAAATGAAGCTTTGAGAATCGTGCGATCGCCATTAGTTTGCATCGCCTCTCGTGATATTTGCCACTCTGCGGCTTGCCGACTGGTAGTTACACCATGCAAGGGGCCAGTCTCGAAAACTTGTCCACCCATCAGCGCATTAAGTACCGACGATTTACCACGCCCTACCATGCCAAATACAGCTATTTGTAGAACTTGACGCTCTAATTTATCTAGCATTTGCTGAAGCTCTTCTAACGGCTCCTCTAGTCCACGCCGCTCTCGTTCTGACAAGTCCAGATTTGCGACAATATCTCGTAATGTGCGCTGTGCTTGGCGATAATTTAGCTCCTCAAAAATCTCATCAAAGCTAAGAAAGTTTTCATCTTGTTGCATAACATCGCTAAGTATAGCTACAGCTGTTAACTATTTTAGGACATAATCAAAACCCAGAGGTGAAGTTGTGGCGCGAAGTAGCAATCTTCATTATGAAACCAATTTTGGTGTTTCCTGCGCCAAAGGAGCCGAAAAAACCAATTTTTATAATGAGAATTGCTGGACGAGACGTGACGCAACTTCACCTCTGGGGTTTAGGAACTATACTTATGATATTCGAGTCTTAGATGGTAGCAATATACGCACAAACTAGTCTGAAGCTGGTATAAAAAGGTTGTCTTTTTGCGTGAAATATTGTTAAAGTTGCAAGAAAGTTACTTTCGGACAATTGTTATCTTTGACTTTTAACTTTTCAAGGCTCATTCACACCGTTGTGCATCCCGAATCTCGAATAAACCTCATAATTAGTATTGTAGCTAGGAGAAATATGTCCGTATTCAAGTCGTTGGTTAGTCTAGCAGCCACCGCAGGTGTCGCAGGGGCGATCGCTGTTAGTCCCATATTTACTCTCAAAGCTGAAGCCCTTACCGAAGCCCAAGTTTTAGAGAGATTGGGCAGTATTCCTGTTTTCACGATTACTGATGATAAAGGCTCACCGCTTTTGGGTGCAGTTCCTCCGCAGCCAAATGTAAAAGCTGATGACAGCCAGCTTTTGTTTTTCTTCCTTGGTCCCGACGAAGCCCAAATGATGCTCAGTCAAGTCCAAAAGTCAAATCCTGAAGTTGGCAAAAAAGCACAAATCATTGTGCGATCAATGAATGATGCCTATAAAGTAATTCGTGAAAACAAAGACAAAAAAGTCGTATTCCAGTTTATCCCCGCTAAGGCAAGTATTGACTCAGCACGGACAATCTTGACTTCGCAAGGAGTTGCGGCTGACAAAATCCCTAATGTGCCTGTTTTCTTTGCGATCGGTGGTCAAGCCAATAACCAAGGCTTGCTGACCATGAGCATCGATCAAAATGGCAAGAAGGAACAAGTTGTGCCTTTCTTCCTTGATAAAACTGACTTGCAAAACTTGCTCGACCGCGCTAGCAAAGATCAGCCCGATGTTACTAAGGCAACTAAGATTCAAGTTGCTTCATTGTTCCAAGTTCTAGACTCTATGGTGTCCAAGGATAATAAGCCTAACCCCGAAGTCGAACGCTTCCAGTTTGTGCCATCACGGTCTTCGTTTGAGTACATTCTCAAGAACACTAAGCAATCTGCTACACCTCAGGTAGCACCAGCTAAGAAATAAAAAAGGGCGCGATGCGCCCTTTTCTTTAAAAAAATAGGAGCGCATTGTGCTCCTATTTTTTTTACCAGTCCCAATCAGAATCTTGATTATTACGGCCGCGACTATTTCCATAGCTAGTATCACGAGGATCGCGATCGCCATAATTCCGACTCGGATATTCCCGCGAACCATAATCACGATTATCACGTTCTTTAGGCGGCACATAATCGCGACTCGTATCCCTTGGATTATCGCGAGGAGCCTCACGAATGTAGTCACGATTATTAGAGCTTTCACGATTGTTATCCCGATTCATATAGGCTGAAGGAGCCGCAGGTTTAGATTCAGGTGCGCCGCCAAAAGCAATCAAAAGGGGAAATCGCAGCAAATCTACGGCAATTAGTTCCTCAGACTCATCGATAACAACTAAAGGGCTTAGATCTTCCTTCACAAGGCGATCGCCTTTAGTGGCGAGTGGCTCAGGATCTTCAAATAGGGCAATACCTTTATCGGAACCAAAATGCTCTCTGGTCAAGCCGAGACAATCTTGAAAACCTCTTCTCCATTCGCCAAGACGTTCGGGCGAGGTAGCGAGGACAAGTACGCGCAATTTTTCACCATAAACTGCTTTTAAAACTGAGATTGCTGCTGAAGTGACCAGAATATTTTGTAAGCGTGTTCCCATCGTGCGGATTGCGCCGCGTCCAGACTGCTCAAAAAACCACTTAGAGACGCGATCGGCATGGACTTGCTCGAAGGTGCGTCTGAGCTTCCATGCTGGCCCGTAGTAATCAGGCAAGGTGCGGTAACGCTCTAAAAGCTGATCGACTCTTTGTTTATACTCAGCAAAGGTTTGCTCCGATAGGCGTAATGGCTCAGCTTCCTTAACTGGTTGCTTGTCTATTGGGGCTACAGTTTCGGTGACAGGCTGAGGAGAGGTCGCTACAAGGTTTAGTTTTTCAGCGCTTGCCACTAAGTCTTGTAAGCTACCAACCAGATAGTCTTTAAAACCTTGAACCCTTATAGCGATGTCTTGAGATGTACCTGCGTAGGTGCTAGTCATTTCTTTGTCAAGACGCTCTTTTCGCTTCTCAAGAACTGCGATCGCAGCTTGGAGTTCTTGCTTTTGATATTCCAGCCGAGCGACATCAGCTTGAGCTAACCGAATAATCCCTGCCTGTAAATCGTCTAACTGGTCTTGTAGGATTTTAGACTTGATGTTTTTAAGGCTCTCTAGCTCTCCCCTAAGCTCAGATTCTTCTTGCTTAAGTTGATTAATGATGGTTAGTATTTCTGAAGTATTGAAACTATCTTGTCGCTGTGCCTCTGGTTCAGTTTCTGGGATAAGTGCCTTAATTTCCAAGTTTTTAGATTCAATGACATCGCCATTATCATCAGTCGATTGATCGCCTCGATTGTCAAATAGAGATTGCTCTATGTGGATATTTTCATCTATTGACTCACCAACGACTTCAACGAACTCATTGTCTGATGTGTTTCCTAATGATGCGATCGCTTCAGGGGGTTCTTCTTGGTGAGATTGATCTAAATTTTCTTTTAAATTTTCTTCTACAGGCAATTGATCGGACTCCATAAAGTTCTCATCGCATCGGACTTTCCTATTTTATACCAATTTCTAATGAAGAATTTTACTAACCTACATTCAGTCAGTAATTCTCATTATAAAAATCATTTTTTTGAAAGTCCACCGTAGTTAGGCTTTCAAAAAAACGATTTTGGCATTTCTAGCGCCTTTGGTTTTCAAAACACCAAAATTGGTTGCATATGGTTGCTTAGCATTCTCAATTGTCTTGAAGGAAGCTATGCTCCACTATTAGGACGAATCAAAACGATAGGAGTCTGTTCAGCGGCATTCCCCGCAGGATTCATTAACAAAGCTTGATTGAGAAGTTTCTCAGATACACCTGAAGTCGAGGCTAACACCTTCACACGTCGCAAATCGTTTACATCCACGATCGCTGCTTCTAGTCCAGTCCCTGCCTTGATTTCATCAACTACCGTCTGAGGATTTTTTGGTCCTAGAACAATAAATTGGTCATAGGGAGGCAAAGTCCCTGTCACATCATCAATCAGTCTTGCTTGATCACCAGCCAGCATATAAAACACCCCTGGCATTCGCAAAAATGCTTTGGCTAAAGCACCGACAACAAATGCAAAAGCAACTCGCCATGCACCCGTCTCATTAATCAATGATTGTAAACCGCAAGCAGTGGCAAGACTAGAAGTGCTTTTAAAGTAATAACAAAGACGCTTAGCCAACCACTTAGGCTTAATGTCACTGGGGTGATAAAAATTGCCTTGCATAATCGCGATCGGAGTCTCAGCGATCGTGACGATATCACCTGCTTGAGCATGACTCATCACATAGCGCTGCATCACTTCAACTGGATTATCTCCTGCTGACAAAATATGTGTGCGGATGGGCAATACATCTGCATCAGGGGTGGGTCGCCAACGTTCCCTTTGATTGGCATCAGGAAACTGTAAGGGAATAATGCAATGTTTGACTTTTTCTTCGCGTCCTGCTGGCCCGTAGATAGTGTAATGAACTCGTACCCATACAGTCTTCAGTTCTTCTAAGTTTTTGCCACTCAGGTCAATCTGAATCTCAACACCTGTACTGTGACTAGGACTAACAATATATGACTCCCAATAGTTATCGTTACGACTAGCAGAATTTGGATGACGCGATCGCAACTCGACTTTGCTATTGATGCCCTTAAGACTATCGCTAGACAGCATCGAAATCAAAGGATTTACTTCGACTAGAAATACATCCAAATTACGAGTTTTGTTGGTTGCTGTGAGCAATAACTCAATGCGATAGTGTTCTGGCTCGTAGGTCAAAAATTGCCACAGCCCACTATCAAACTCTAGTAAGTTGCCTTGGCGAGCCTTGTATTGCCACTCAAACAATAACCACAGAAGCAAAACTAGACCTACCAAAACCGCGATCGCAATACCCACACCAATCAAAATATTCATAAGCCTTAAATACCTACTTTCTAATCTTTAAGCCCTAAAAGTAATGACCAAATTTTTTTGTGGCGCTTCTTTGCAACCATTTAAAAAAATTGGTCGCAAACCCCTAATCCCTACTAATAGATTGCTTGAGAGTTTTGCAAAGTTCAGCGATCGCATGTAAGCCACCATCAGGTTCTGCAAGTTTTCTGACCATCGCACTACCAACAATCGCGCCATCTGCGTTCCAGTCGATTACCTGTTTAGCATGTTCAGGCTGCGAGATGCCAAAGCCAACGGCGATCGGTTTGTCTGTAATTACCCTCAGTTGCTCGATCATCGTTTTTACTCCCTTAGCAACTTCGGTGCGCACGCCTGTAACACCCGTAGCACTAACTACATAGATAAAGCCTTGTGACTTCTCCGCGATCGCTGCTACGCGCTCAGGTGGGCTAGTAGGAGCTATCAACAAAATCACTTCAATACCAGCTTTTTCAGCAGGTTCTAGCAAAACATGAGATTCTTCTAAGGGTAAATCGGGAACAACTAAACCGCGAACCCCTGCTTCATAGATTGTTTGCAAAAACTTGGCTACACCCATATTCAAAATTGGGTTGTAGTAAGTGAATAAAATAATAGGCGATCGCAGATCTGACGCAACGTTTCGCACAACATCTAAAACTTTTTCCAGTGTTGTCCCATTTCGCAATGCTCTTGTTGCCGCAGCTTGGATTACAGGTCCATCTGCCAATGGATCTGAGTAAGGAACCCCAAGCTCTATCATGTCCGCACCGTTTTGATCTAAGACCCGCAAAGCTTTTGCAGTTGTCTCTAAGTTAGGATCGCCAGCCGTAATAAATGGAATCAGCGCGGCTTGCCCTTTAGCTCGCAGTTCTTCAAATCGAGCGGAAACGGATATCATGACGTAAAATTTCCCACAAAGTGTAGTCCCGTATTATAGTAACGCCTCATGGCTACTTGTTACTGATCCCTGCTAAAGGCGCAACAAACCCCAAAATCGGTTTTTTGAAAGTCTGCCTTCGGCAGACTTTCAAAAAACCGATTTTTACGAAGTCAAAGGCGGGGCAACCCACAATAAATTCGAGTCAGCTCTGGGCACTGACTTGAATTTATTGTGGGGTACATTTTCCAGCGCGAATTAGTCCGACTCGTTTGGCGATCGCTTCGCCCTGAGAGGCAAAAGCACCCCAAGTTTCTAAGGAATTTGCAATTTCCTCGTTGCGATCGCTTTTGACGATCTCACAAAGTCCCGTATCACGTTTACAGATAAACCATTGCTCTGAAGCTTTACCATCCATGGAGTCTTGGGAGTCGTCAATTTGAGCAGACATAAGATTTATCTCAGTACTAAATTACATAAATACTAAAGTTTACCGAAGACGAACTCTATTATTTATGTAATTTAACAGGTTGCATCGCGTCCCTAAACGTAGTAAAAGAAAACATAGATTTGTTAAGCTTTTGTAAGATATTGCAGACCACTTAAGAAATACTAATTAACTACAAATATTAAAAAATGGCGTTAACTACGGCGCAAGTCTTTGGAGAATTTACAGAAAATTTTTCCGAACGAAGCGAATTTTTGGTTCTAGGCTTTTCTCCATCATCTTTACCAATCCAACTACGTTGGAAAACCAATGGGCTTTCAGCTGACTTCCTAGGAGATTATGTCAAGAACTTTTTCCCTGGCGATACTAGTGCGGCTTTGAGCAAACAAACTGAAGTACGTCATGCAGTTAGCTTTGTCGCTAATGAATTGCTAGAGAATGCAATGAAATATAGTGATAAAAGTGCAGGGCTACCAGTCAATTTAGAAGTACATCTATTTAGCGATCGCCTAATATTTGTATCTAAAAATAGTGTTCACCAAGATGCGATCGCTAATTTTCAGACCTATTTGCAGCAAATTACCACTAGTGATGTTAGTGAAATGTATATAAACCAAGTCGAAAAAAGCATTGACAATGGCGAATCTGAAAGTTCTGGGCTTGGATATTTGACCATGATCATGGATTATGATGCAGTTCTGGGATGGAAGCTTGAACAGATTTCTAATAAGCCAGCCACAATAGTGACAACAATGGTGCAGTTGCCCCTTTAGCCAAATATTCCACTAAATTATTAGGTTAATCCCTAGTGAAGTTTTTAGAAAATATGAATCAAATTTTTTGTCAGGAGAATTTAAATAATGGAAGTTAAAGGAGATGACTATCGTGTCTGGTATGAACAGTTAGATGCAGTTATCTATTGCCAAGGATCTTTACGTTTAGCAGGGACAGAAGAATATGCTCCAATTGTGCAAGTTTTAGAGAATGTAATTGCGCAAAACCCCAGACAGATCAGCTTAAATCTTTGTCAGTTAGAGTTTTTGAATAGTTCAGGTATTAATGTTCTATCTAAATTCGTAATCAAAGTTCGTCAAAAAGAAACAATTAAGATCACAGTGCAAGGCTCTGAAAGTATACCTTGGCAAGGAAAATCCTTAAAAAACTTGCAAAGACTAATGCCTGCGCTTAAGTTGGAATGGATTTAACCAAACTCAAAATGCAAAAAGAGCAAGCACCAGCTACGCTGGTGCTTGCTCTTTTTGCATTTTGGGTTTTAGATTAAGAATCTATAGCTATAAGTTTAGTAATAGTTTCTTTGCGAATAGTCCCTAAAAGATTTTTGATTAGATCTGGTGAAACATGACCAGTATCAACCTCTCGACCTGCAACTCTCGACAAAAATGACAGAATCTGTTTTGGCAGAATCAATGTTAATCCATTTTTTAAATGTAGTTCTAATTTACAAACTCCAGTAACTATGGGGTAACTACTGTATTGATTTAATCCATTGACAATCTGTCCTCCAGCATCGAAATAGCTCAATTGTAGATGTCTATAGCTGGGAGTTTGACCACCATAACCATAAAGTTCTTGTTTGACGAACTCAGAAAGCTCAATATCGCTATTAGTATCTGCAAATGCCAAGCATTTCTCTAATGCTTGGGTTAGAGGCAACTTATTGATCGCTTCTTCCAATTCCAGACTAGATTCTAAGGCGGCTAGGATATTGTCTAGACTGAAGGGAATACGAGCTTCGGAAACTGACATGATGATCCGCAATGATAAAGCTATCTTTAGTAAAATTAAGACATAAAACTCAGAAAGTAAAGACAAATGATGGACTTTACTGAGCTTCTCATTTTAAAGAAGAATTTTGGCGAAAGTTTGCCGACGACGAGCTTTTGTCAAAATTCTTTTTTAGATTTTCAACGATTGCGATGCTAAAAATCTTCATAACGAGACTTAAGTACCTGTACAGAATAAATTCCCAAACCCTTAAGGGTTTGGGTGCGCAAGTAATTAATCATGTCTATTTACTTCAGTAATTCAAATTATGAAACCGATTTTGGGGATTTCAGCGCCTGCGGCGCTGAAATCCCCAAAATCGGTTTTGATGAGCTATGTGATGATCCGCTAAAATGATAATCAAAGTTATTCTTGCCTAAAGTCCATGCTCACTTCCGATCGCATTGTTAAACAAGAAATTACCCCAGATATTATTGATGTAGATGTCCCCAAACGCGGGATGCCAGTCACAATCATTACAGGTTTTTTAGGCAGTGGCAAGACCACCTTGCTTAATCACATTTTACAAAACCAGCAAGATTTAAAGGTCGCGGTTTTAGTAAATGAGTTTGGTGATATCAACATCGATAGTCAATTGTTAGTTTCTGTCGATGAAAATATGATGGAACTAAGCAATGGCTGTATTTGCTGCACCATCAATGATGGTCTAGTTAATGCTGTTTATAGTGTCCTTGAAAAAGGCGATCGCATTGATTACATGATTGTCGAGACTACTGGGGTTGCCGATCCTTTACCGATCGCTTTAACATTCTTAGGCACTGAGCTACAGCACTTGACTCGTCTTGATTCGATTTTGACTGTAGTTGACTCCGAAGCTTTTACATCTGATCACTTTAATAGTGATGCAGCCTATGCTCAAATCATGTATGGCGATATTATTATTCTTAATAAAACCGATCTAGTTCCCGAAGAAAAACTACAAGAGCTAGAAACTTACATTAACAAAAATAAGACGAAAGCCAGAATTTTGCGATCGCATCTAGGAGTTGTCCCATTACCGCTAATTTTGGATATTCAGATCGACCAATCAGCGATCGCTGCCACTAAAGAGTCTAATGATCATCACGAGCATGGCGATCACGCCCACCACGACCACGACCATGCTCACACCGATGAACTTAGCCATGATGTAAATTGCCAGCATGATCATCATGACCATGATCATCATCACCATTCTCATCACCTAGAAAACGACGGTTTTATCTCAATTTCATTTCAAAGCGATCGTGCCTTTGATCTTGATAAATTTCAGAACTTTCTGGATCAGCAATTGCCCATTGATGTTTTCCGTGCCAAAGGTATTTTATGGTTCACGAATATTGACAGTCGTTACGTCTTTCAACTCAGTGGTAAACGTTACGAACTCAAGACAGATGATCGCGGTAAGTCTTTAAATAATCAACTAGTGATCATTGGTCGTAATTTACACCGTGAAGAACTACTAGCAAAACTTACAGACTGTCTCGCCTAAAACCAAAACACAAAATGGCTACGCCATTTTGTGTTTTTAAAAACCTTACAGGGTTTGGGTTTTAATTCACAGAAGTGTTGCCACGCTTTTGTGAATTGGCATAAACCAAAAAAGAAGCACCTATGAGGGTGCTTCTTTTTTGGTTTATGCATGAACTGCTATGCGATCGCATAACTGATCAGCTTGAATTACCCCCTCAACTCTGTCAACAGGTGCTCCATCCTTAAACAAAACCAATGTCGGTAAAGCATAAACCTTATACTGTGAAGCGAGATCGGGATAATTATCAGTATTGATCTTTACGATCTGAACTTTATCTTTCATTCTCTCACTAACCTTATCCAAAATCCCTGTCATGAGCTGACAAGGACCACACCAAGGTGCATAAAAGTCTACAAGTACAGGCAATTCTGAACTCTCCAACAATTCGTCAAAACTACCAAATTGCTTTTTTACTGACATGTGGCGATCGCTCCTCTAAAAACTCAATTCTATAACAATTGCCCTAAAAGTAGGAGAGATGAAATACAGCAATTCTCATTATGAAGCCGATTTTGACAAAGTAAAACCTGTAAAGTTGAGCACCTGCGGGGCGCAACTTTACAGGTTTTGGTAGTTTCCCCCCAAGTACTTAATATGTTCCTCCTCCTACTTTTATGTAGGTTTTAATATTTTTTGTCGCAAAGGTTACATCGCTAGGCTAAAATTGTCACTGGCTATTACTCAACCTGCAATGATCTCTAGTAACGATTTCCGACCCGGTGTAACAATTGAACTTGATGGCGAAGTCTGGCGTGTAGTTGAATTTTTACACGTAAAACCAGGCAAAGGTTCCGCATTTGTTCGCACCACGCTAAAAAGCGCCATGACAGGTAAGACCTTAGAAAAAACCTTTAGGGCTGGCGAAACACTCCCTCAAGCAGTTCTAGAAAAAAGCTCAATGCAGCACACCTATAAAGAAGGCGATGATTATGTCTTTATGGATATGCAGAGCTTTGATGAAGCTACATTAACTACTGCCCAGATTGGTACTCGCGTCAAGTACATCAAAGAAGGCATGGAAGTCAATGTAGTACGCTGGGGTGAAAGAATCATTGAAGTGGAATTGCCCAATACTGTTGTCCTCGAAGTGATCGAAACTGATCCAGGCTTAAAGGGTGACACAGCGACAGGCGGCAGCAAATCCGCAAAAGTTGAAACTGGTGCATCAATCAACGTTCCTCTATTTGTGAATATTGGCGATCACATCAAAATTGATACTCGTGAAGACACGTATTTGGGGCGTGAAAATTAGGTGGAATTTAGCTTAGAGCAAGTACGTGAATTAGTCACGATTCTAAATAAGACAGATATTACCGAACTGACTCTAGAATCAGGCGATGTCCGTCTGAGCATCCGTAAAAGCGAAAATAGAGTTGTCGTACCTGCGGCAATATCAACAGCTACTGTTAGTACCCCAGGACCATTAACAGCGATCGAGAATACGGCTGCAAGCACTGTGTCCCATACCACGACGATCGCAGATTCTCTTCCTTCCAAAAAACTGATAGAAATCACATCTCCCATGGTTGGCACTTTCTACCGTTCTCCAGGTCCCGACGAGTCTCCGTTTATTGAGATTGGCGATATTGTCAAAAAAGGTCACACTGTTTGCATCATCGAAGCCATGAAACTAATGAATGAGATCGAATCAGAAGCCTCTGGCAAAATCGTAGAAATCTTGGTAGAAAATACTCAACCAGTTGAGTATGGTCAAGTTTTAATGCGAATCGAAGCAAATTAAAGAAGAGATTATTTTCATTTACTCATAAGACATAGAAAAGGCGGCACTTTATGCCGCCTTTTCTATGTCTTATGGCAAACCTAGAGCACACCTAAGAGATATTGCTTTTAATTGTAAACAATTGTTACGATATTTGTATCAAACATAAAGTAACTTCTTCAGAGGAAATCATGGAAACCAAATTTGACTTTAATGGCAAAAATCTTTTTACACCGATCGCTTTTCGTGAAGACTTTAATCAGTTTGCTCGCCTAAGTGAAACTCAAGCTTGGTCAATGTTCTTTACGGCGAGTCGCGAAGACAATGCGTTGGGATTTAGTAAAAACATTGGAAGATTTTGGACAGGGCTAGTTATTGCCTCAGTCGTCGAAGCCATCCTAGGTGTTACCATTTTTCATGTTTTTTAAAATGATTGTTGCTGTTCAAATCTTGATGCCGTTCACCTGTTTGGGAATCAAGATTTGATCTTTATAAAGGCTAAGCTTTGCGAACATTTTTAATCAGCCAATTAAATTTTGCTTCAGCTAGTTCTAAGTTACTCAGCATAGATTGTCCAAATCCACCAAAATGTGATTCTAAGTCATCAACATCGTAACCATATCCAAGACGACTAACTGTACCGCGCAGGCGATCAGAAAGGCAAAGGCAAATGGCGCGATAAAATCGCGATGCAAAATTTATATCCTGTTGAAGTTTGGACAAGAGTTGAACTCTTGGTATTGACAATACGATGCTTTCCTCCAGAGATCGCACACTAGCAAGAGGGGGTCTAGTGTCAATAAAAGATACTTCACCAACAATTTCGCCTTCAGAAATTTTGGCAAGTTCTTTGTGATCTTGGGATTCAATAGCTACACTGAACGATCCGCTTACAACGATATACAGAGCTTCACTAATCTGACCTTCTCGAATCAGTAAGCGATCGGGAGCAATTGTCTCGCTTTTTCCTTTCTGGACAAGCCAGTCAAGGTCACTATTATTGAGTTCGCTAAAGAAAAGTAAAATTTTCTTCACATTTAACCTCGGTAACTGGATAAAACTTAAGAAGTCATATTTTTGCAGATTCTTTCGTAAAAATAGTATTCTTAATCAAAAAATTTAAGAATACTATTTTCAAATATCTATTCCAACTCACAAAAATGTAACAATATTTTTGTGGACTAATAAATAAACCATATAAAGTTAAAAAAAATAAAATGGCTTAGCCATTTTATTTTTTTTTAACTTTAAAATAAATGCGGCGTTAAGAGCCACATTTATTTGGAGATTCAATTACAAAATCAACATCATTTTCAAGGTTTTTGGTTTAGACAAATCTCCTTCAAATAGGATTTTGCAGTTGGCATGAAGATGTCTTGCAATATGGTATAAAGACTCAATTTCATTTAGAGCGTCGATTTTGATGGCAATTTCTTCTAAAGAGAGAGAAACCGTTGACGTTTTCAATGCGTCAACAAGTTTCATTTGTAAAGCAAGTACTTTTGCGCCAGCTTTTTTACCTGCCTCAACCCCAGGTTGATGGTAAGCATTGATATTCACCAATGAAGCATAAAAACTGACAGCTCTTTCATAAAGAGCAATTAATGCTCCAACAGTAAGCTCAGAAACAAACGGGATCGTCACTGTAATTGAGTCTCTACCATTTTCATACAGTGCACTCCGAGTACCTTGAAGAAATCCTAGTAAATAATCGCCAGAGACAACACCTTCTTCAACTTCGGGATGTGGCTTTGCCGAGTCTTGTAAAACTTCGATAAAAGTTGCAAAAAAGTTAGGGACACCTTCGCGCAGTTGCTGCACATAGGCATGTTGATCAGTAGATCCTTTGTTGCCGTAGACCGCAATCCCTTGATAGACAGTATTGCCGTCAAGATCTTTCTCTTTACCGAGAGATTCCATCACCAGTTGTTGCAGATATCGACTAAACAACAAAAGTCGATCCTTATATGGCAAGACAACCATATCTTTTTCACCCTTGCCATTGCCTGTGAAGTACCATGACATTGCTAGAAGAGCCGCAGGGTTTTGTCGAATATCCTCAATGCGTGTCGCGGCATCCATCAAACCTGCTCCACGCAACATTTCGCGAATGTCAATTCCTTGCAGAGCCGCAGGTACTAAACCCACTGCCGAGAGCTCCGAAGTTCTGCCGCCAATCCAGTCATACATGGGGAATTGATCGATCCAGCCATTAGCGATCGCATATTTCTCCAATGCACTACCGACACCTGTAATTGCGATCGCATGTTTCACAAAATCCAAGCCTGCTTTTTTAAAGGCAAACTCAGCTTCTTTCATACCATTTGCTGCTTCAGGAGTACCGCCAGACTTGGAAATCACCAACACTAATGTAGTGCTAAGGCGATCGCCCAACAGATCGAGTACTAAGTCGATCCCATCGGGATCGGAGTTATCGATGAAGCTAATTTTGAGGGGTACATCCGCCTTAGCAAAACATTGGGCAACAAATTGTGGTCCTAAGGCTGATCCACCAATGCCAATCGAAAGAATATCTGTAAACTTTGGTGCACTTGGTGGATGAATGATCCCCGTATGTACCTTCTTTGTAAAATCTTCTATGCGATCAAGAGTCTCTGTAATATCTCTGCGCAATTCTTCTGTAGGGGCGATTTCAGGCGACCTCAGCCAGTAATGCCCCACCATCCGTTGCTCATCAGGATTGGCGATCGCTCCTAGCTCTAAAGCTTTCATATCGGCGAAAGCCTTGACAAACTTAGGTTGTATCTGTGTCACAAAGTCTGGCGTAAACCTGATCCGACTGATATCCACGTACAGACCCAACTCTGAATGGTAGTACAGCCAGTCTTGATAACGTTGCCACAGTTCCACAGCCGAACTCATACGAACCTCACTTTGCTCTTTGTGAATAGCTTACAGCGCTTTGCGCTGATGTAAAAACCAATATTTTTGTTGAAAGGGTTGCAAAGCAACCCTTTCAACAAAAATATTGTGTTAAAACTTCATACAAATTGTTGTAAATGTGAATAGCTTAAATATGCATAACCTTTGGCTATGCACCAAACCAATCGTAAGTGATAATTAGCAACCTTGTTGCTGTTATTCCTACAGATTGCGATCAACTTTAGATTTCAGTAATTCTCATTAAGTAAATACGCTTAATTAATTACCCAAACCCATAAAGTTTCGCCCCGCAGGGGCGAAACTTTATGGGTTTGGGTAATTACACCAATTTTTTAAAAGCTAGTCGCAGGATAAGTACCTGTGCAGAATAAATTACCTCAATCCGTAAGGTTTCGCCCCTGCGGGGCGAAACCTTACGGGTTGGGATATGTAATTAATTAAGCGTGCCTACTTAGCTTTCAAAAAATTGATTTTTAAAATGAGAATTGCTGCTTTGAATTTTAGATTTTTTGGATTTCGTATTTTTCGTGGTATGAGCGATAAAAACGCCAAAATCAGTTGTTAAGCGTACGTTAAGAAGTGCATCGAAGTTGGGTTGCTAATACCTGCAAAGTGTTATGGTGATCTCATAGCCAAATCAGCTATTCGGCGCAGTGGGGTAATTAAAAACAAGATTGCGCGTTTCAAATTTTTTAGCTGATTTGGAACTCAGAAGCGAGGTCATAGAGATGAAACTTGTAATTCAAGGCAAGAATATTGAAGTCACGGAAGCCATTCGCGAGTACGTCGAGCAAAAGATCGACAAAGCGGTGAGCCATTTCCAAGCATTAACCACAGAAGTAGATGTCCATCTATCTGTGGCTCGTAACCCTCGCATTGCTCCTAGCCAATCGGCTGAAGTAACAGTGTACGCCAATGGATCAGTGATCCGCGCCGAGGAAAAGAGCGAGAATTTGTATGCAAGTATCGACCTAGTCGCTGACAAGATTTCCCGCAAGTTGCGGAAATTTAAGGAGCGCAAGAGCGATCGCGCTGCCGCAAAAACCAGTGTTGCCGTGGTTGAGCAACCTCCTATACCATTGCCAAATGGCAATCGTGTGGTTGAGTTGCCAAATCAGGTTGTGCGAAATAAGTACTTTGCCATGCCTGCACTATCTGTCGATGAGGCTCTTGAACGTCTGGAGTTAATCGATCATGACTTCTATGTTTTTCGTAACGCTGATACGGGGGAAATCAACGTTGTCTATGAGCGAAATCATGGCGGTTATGGCGTAATTCAACCTCATGATGTCAAAAAAAATTAAGACAAACTTCAGAAGAGGACGCTAATAGTTCCTCAAAAAAGGAAGGACGCTAAGCGTCCTTCCTTTTTTTTGAGTTTAAATTTGCTACGCTAGAAGACTAAAGCAAATTTCTCGCAGTTTTATTTTTTATACCAGAGCAGACATGACTGTTAAGTACGGCGAACAAGCGATCGCAGAAGTAAATCTAACCACTTTCCCGAATCCTCGAATCGGGAGAGATTACAAAATTCAAATAACTCTTCCTGAATTTACTAGCAAATGTCCATTTTCAGGCTATCCCGACTTTGCCACAATTTATATTACCTATACACCCAATCTGTTATTGGTGGAACTCAAGGCAATCAAGCTGTACATCAATAGCTATCGCGATCTCTTTATTTCCCACGAAGAAGCGGTTAATCAAATTCTTGATGATTTTGTGAAGGCAGGCGATCCCTTGAGAATTAATGTCAAAGGAGATTTTACGCCTCGCGGTAATGTGCATACAGTTGTGGAAGTAAATTACACAAAGCCACAAGAAACAATTTAGCTATAGATGCGTCACATTTAAACAATTGCAGTTGCTTTATGAAAATCCGTAAGAAATACCAAGTATCGACTAATGCTGAGATCAATCTAACAGCTTTGTTAGATGTAGTGTTTTCGATTTTGGCATTTTTTATCTTGCTATCAGCCGCTCTGACTATGCCAAGTCGGGTGGGAATTGATTTACCAATTAGCGATCGCAATAGTAAGGGTGAATCAAATTCAGGAGATCTTCAACCAGAAGATGTTTTCGTAATCACCCTTGATCCTGCGGGACAAATGTTAAAAGATGGAAAATCTATACCACCTCAGCAGTTGTCACAAGAGATCACTCGGTTTTTAGCCGCTTCCACCAGAGGCATGATTGTACTTAGTGCTGATGACTCAACTGTCTCATATCAAATTGTGATTAGTCGATTATCAGAATTAAGGGCGATCGCTGGTAATCGGGTGGCGATCGCCACATCTAGGTCTTGATTCGAGTGCTTTGCTTCGTAAATTTATACTTACCAAAACAAAATACTTATAAAAAACAAAGCAATGTTGCCAATTGAACCCAAAAGCGAACTAAATGCAAGTAAAGCTGATAACACTATGTTTAAATCCGCACATATAGTTGCTAAGAATCCTGTACTTCAATTTGCGAGTAAAGCAGGTCAGATGTTTATGCAGCACCCTTTTTGGTTGCTTGTAGCAGCTTCTGTTGGAATCCATACTGTCTTTGCTCTAGCCGCCCCAAATCCGATCAAAAAATCAGAAACTCGTGAGGTCGTAGTATCGACTCTTCCAATTGTCAAGCTGCCTCCTAAGCCTTTACCAAATGTCTCAAAATCGAATAAATCGCCCATAGATAATTTATTCGTAAAGAACATGCCAAAATTTGGTTCCCCACAAAGTACATTCCCTGACATTTCTAGTAGTCCGTTAACCACCTTAGACTTAGATAGCCTTAGCAGTTTTGAAGGTTTAGAACCAATTACAGAACGGTACTCGGTTCCTCCATTAACCAATGATATTGATACAGCAAAGTTTGTGAAAACACAAACTCCTGCGCCTACAACAGCTAAACAGGAGTCACCTCAGCGCTTTACTCAGTCTGGACAGATCGATAATACAGCTCCTGTGAAGCCAGCGGATAATCTGAAGCCTGAGTTTAAAAATGGCAATCTCAAGGATGTTGGAATAGCTCCAAACAAAAATAATGACAATAATAAAGTCCCTCAGAAAGTTGCAACAAATCAATCAGGTGGCAATGGAGATCGCCGCGAGAAATCGATTGACAATCTTGCAACGGCTTACATAACTAATCCCAAAATTCTTGATTTGACTGCCAGAAAATTACTCAGAAATACAGAAATTGCTCCTCCAGATGCTTTGTTATCGGATCTAGATAACAGTAGACGAGAAAAAGGAGTGGAATGGATTCCGCCCAAACGAGCAAATACTTCTGGGAAAAGTGGGACAGTCACATTTATGTGGTTAGTTGATCCTAACGGTAAAATCGTAGAGGATACTGTCCTTCTTGTTTTAAGTGGAATTTCTGAGTTAGATGATATTGCTAGAGAAGCAGCTAAGGATTACAAATTCAAACCAATTGAAGATCCTGCTAGTGGCATATATCGTCTTGTGACTGCTAAATATAAATTTACCTAAACCAAAGGCTGCGCAATGCGCAGCCTTTGCTAAAAATAAAGATGGCGCAACGCGCCATCTTTATTTTTATGGATAAATTATTGGAAAGTCTTGGACATAATTGCCATCACAGGCATATTTAGCTCGATATTCTTGTAAAACCATGCGATCGCCTTCTAATTTATAAAGAGCTGAAGAGCCACAATCACCGACACCTCGAAATTTGGTAAAATTAGTCATGGTTTGCGATCGCACATTAACTCTGGGCAAACCTGCGATCGACCTGAAAGTAACCCGTAGCGGCTTTTCACCCGCTTTCGGCTCTTGGAAACTATCAAACTCAAGAGGGACGACACGGGGTTTCTGAGCTTCGTCAATCCATAGAACATATTCAAAGTTTCCTTGATAAGCTGCTAGGAAACACTGAATTTGCACCAAGTACTTTTTATCAGAAAGTTGGAATGCTTTAGAACCCATTCCTCTTTGTCCATCTTCTGAACGGAAGTTATCCTTGCAAACCCCTAAACTTTCGCGGTTTTGTAGCACATATTGCAATGGATCTGCGGCAGCATTAGTAGTTGCTGGCTTAGATGGATTTGAGCGCGTCAGATATCGCAATAATTGTTCTTCAGTTAATTTTTTGTTCGGGAAAGTTACCCGCAATACGGGCTCAGGATTTTGAGTAGTAGGTGATTCGAGAGTATATATATATCCATCATTGTTAAACTCGATCGCCCCATCTTTCTGAGGATTATAATTCATTGCTTCTAAGTCCAAACCGCCACTGCCATCTTTGTTGCGGCTGATGTAATATCTAGGGCGATCAGGCTCCTTTGAGTCGGCACAAATATAAACTCGATAATTGGAAGTCTCTCCATAGGCATAAATCACCTTGTTTTTGCCACAGATAATATCGCCTTCAAGTTCTTTGATATCGCCAATAGCAAGCGCTTTTGCTGAAGTGTTTGGAGCTATAGAGGCTGGCTTTGTAGCTGTTGGAGTTGTATCAGGAGAGGGAGAAACCGTTTTGGAAGTAGTAGTTGTCGTCGTGGTTGTCGTCAAATTACTAGATGTCGGTGATGATTTTGACGGATCTTGATTAGTACAACCAATAAGGCTAAGGCTTGCCATCACAGTCATTAAGCCAAGTCGAATTTGCAACATGATTCCTGCTCCTGATATCTGCTCTCTAAGTATAGCGATCGCGCCTTTAGTTAAGACATAAATCTAAATCGAGAGTTCCAACTTGCTAATATTGCGGCGCGGCTTCGCCGCGCCGCAAAAAATTGGTTCTTATTAACATGTTGTAATTCTGCCTACACCACGGAGTTGCTTAGCATACCATTGGGAAACTTGATCTAATCCTGATAGTTCACTAATAGCAATTCCGTTATGTCCATGCTCTTTCCCTGAGCTGTGAATATATTCACCATTGCCGATGTAGATGCCAACATGGGTTGCTTTTGTTGGATTGCCAAAAAAAATCAAATCACCAACTTGGATTTCTTTAATATTTACAGTCTTTGCAAAAGCTTCTTGTTGATAAGCATCGCGAGGTATCCAAATGTCAACCGACGCAAAAGCAGCTTGCATTAATCCCGAACAATCATAATTTGGCGCAACTGTCCCTCCCCACAAATACTCATTTGGTATTGCCATAGACTTTTGAATAAAAGAAATTACCTTAGTAAGGCGATCGCTTATTTCTTGAGCACTCAGAGATGGCAGCAAATTAGCAATAAAACTTTGGCGATCGCTTAGTTCTAACTTCTCAAAATCTTGACGATTAAGTAACCCTGTATAGTGATCTTCGAGTAATTGGATTTCGATGAAATTTGGCTCAGATTGTAATACTTGTAAATATCTACCCTTTGCCATCTGCGTTGCTAAGCGATCGAATTTTGGCGAATCATAAATATTAACATCAGCCAAACTGCGATAAATCATAATTTAGATTCCAAGGGTATGTCTCAAAGCTTGATCAATTTCAGTCGTTGGCAGTGAACCGATCACATTGTAAATTGCGGAAGTTGTGATCGTTGTTAGGTTGTCGGTCATTATCACTGAGTCTGTGAGCAAACCTGATTGTTTTCCTGCGATCGTGTTCAACATTACCGAGACCCGACTAGGATGAATACTCCTGATCATCCGACTAGTAATCATCGCAACCACTACTTGTGGTAGTCCTGTTTGCAAGTTATCAGCTTGGACAATTATTGCTGGTCTTGTTTTGGCCGTAGCCAGATCTGAGTTGGGGAAAACTACAAGAACAACATCTCCGCGTTTAATGTTTTTTGGCGACATCGTAATTATCGTAAATACTCATTTCGGGGCTATCCCACTCTTCTGCAAAAGTAAATAAACTAGCTCGTAGTATCTGTGCGTCGGCTCTATTAATACCAAGGGATTCTAAATTAATCTCATCTGACTTTAGAAATGTAACGATAACTTTTGTGCCATCGGGTATGCCTGTGGGTAGATCGGTGAGCTTGATCTGTCCATTACGGTAGAGACCTTCAAAACTGGTGAGCATAGCGAGCTATTCCATAATTTTGGAGCGAAGTTATCTCTTAAGATACCAAAATCTAACCCCAAAAAGAGATACGACACTTCGCGCCGCATCTCTTTTTGGACTTACACCCAGTAAAGAAATGGCGTAGCCATTTCTTTACTGGGTGTATCACAGAAGTGTTGTCACACTTTCGTGAATTAAAAACCAAATCCAGTAAGGGTTTTAGTATTACACCTACGGTGCTAAAAACAATTAGTACGAACTACGGGTTGCATTATCATACTTTGCTGCTAGTATGTGTGCATCAAATTTGAAAACTAAAAAAGTGAGCTAGCAATAGCCGTGACCGTGCAGCTTCCCCACCTTCCCGAAATTCATCACCCTAAGATTCAGGCGCTTTTTCAGAAGAGCGATCGCGAACTCGTGACGCTATTTCAAAGACATCCTGAAGAGGGTCAATATTTTGCAGCGATTTTTTGTCGCTATGGACAAGTGCTGTACACCCTAATTGGTACAGCCACAAGATCGCCAGTGCAATCGGACTACTTATTTGTCAAAACTTGGGAATATATCTACCACGAGATGCGAGTGCTAGACTTGCGGGCGAATACGCCGCGCCTATCCTTGCAGAGTTGGCTGATTAATATTGCTGCCATGATGATTAATCGCGCTGAAGTCCCTCCTGTTGAAGAGATCCAATATTCACTTAAAGATACACCGCCAGTATTTTGGTGCTACCTTAATCAAGCGCTAAATCAGATGGCGGGTAACCTACGTCTGATACTATTGTTGTCTCAAACTTTTCAGTGGAGCCATACGCGCATCGCTGCTTACTTACATGCTGAAGGCGAAAACATCTCTGCTAGTGATGTTAAACAGCTTCTAGTTAAGGCATATCACGCCCTAGAAGATGCCCTTCCCGAAGATATCCGAGACATTTACCTAGCTCAAACCGCCGTTACTGCCTGAGGTAAAGATTATGCAAACATTGAGTCCCACCATCTCTCCAACTATTTCCAGAACATACAACCCAAGGGGTACTGACGCAGAGACTGATTTTTTGCCTGCGATCGCTCAGTCTTCAGTCTTGCAAACCGCTTTGGCTGGTTTGGATGCGAGCCTCAATGATGAGCTAGATCGCTATCGCCATTGGCAAGACAACGGTCAAACCATCTCATATCTCAATCCCTTTAGACCTCGTGCTGTTTCCACGCAGTCGATCTGGACATCACCCAGTTTGTCCGATGCACTCTCCCCGATCGCTCCAATTACTGAATCTACGCCCAATGATCGGCGGACAATTCAAATGCCTGTGATGCCCCCGATGGGCTCAGGATTACCAGCAAATTCATCAATTAATATTTCTAATATTTCAGCAGCCGAGTTACATAACTTTAAAGGGCTAGAGTCTCTCCAAAGCCTTGAAAGCTTCAGTGGCAGAGGCTTCGAGCAAGATTCACCCTATGCTCAAGATATGAATGGCTATGGTGAGTCAAGCAGTATGGCTTCGCCGACGATGGCAAGAGTACCAGAACCCGATGATGATGAGATTTTGCAAAGCTTTGCCAATGATTATACAGATTCCTATCAACAACCCATTGAACAAGATTCTGCTTATCCGATTCCCACCGCACCAAAGGAAAAGAGTGCCTTTCGCAGCTTAATGAATCCAGTGGGGATTATTTCACTATTATTGTTGCTTTGCTCTAGTGCGGCGATCGGCTATCTGATGGTCGATCCATCTGGAGTAATGAAACTTTTTAAACCTGAATCAAAACAAAAATCTGCACAAAACGATGCCAAGAGCCCAGATTTAGGTAGTGATATTAATCTCCAAAATCAGCAGCAAAAATCAAATGAAGCAGGCTTATCATTTGTACCTTTTACTGGCGATAAAACTACGTTAACAAATAGCAATAAATCGTCAAACAATTCTGCGATCGCGCCCAAAAATCTATTTGCTACCCCATCGACAAAGTCCTCAAGTTTATTCGCCCCAAATACTGCCTTAGTACCCAGTAAATCATTAAGAACAGTGCCTTCAACTGCATTACCACCCATTTCAGTTGCACCTTTGCCTCCCGCTTTAGCTCCAGCACCTGTAGAGCGTAACTATAGTTCTAGCAGAAATTACGATTCGACTCCTGCACCTTCCTATAATCCACCCGCACCCTCTCCCCGTCCTACAAGCAAAGCTAATAGTTCTCCAAGTACAGCTAGATCGACTCCCACAAACACAAGTCCTGCTGCTGATACAAATCCTGCGCCGACGACGGTTTATGTCACACCACGTAGAAATACTAACGTGAAATATGCTGAACCTCTATCATCTGCTGCTACTCCTGCGGCAGCCGCCCCAAGTAGCAGCAGCTATCGGGTAGTCGTTGAGAATAGCTATGCTGCAAGTGCTCAACAGATTGAGCGAGATGCTTATGTGCGCCCTAGTGATGGACAGGTACAAGTTGGCTCTTATCGAGATGCGAATGCGGCTCAGCAACAAATTGAGCAATTACGTCGTCAGGGTATTCCAGCCAGAATTGAATAAGAGTTGCTAGATTGTATAAGCGCTTTGTGCTTTTACGATCTAGCAAAGCGAAGTTACTAGCAAAACGCAAAAATATATGCACTTTTTTTTCGATGCGATCGCCTGCGGTTTGTTGGCAGCCTTAACATGGATGGGGCTAGTATTGATGTCACCTAATCACCCAATTGAATCTGGAAAAGCATGGGTGCAGGGGGTAGGGATAGTTGCGATCGCAAATATTTTTGTTTGGATTGCTTTAGTAGGATTAAATTTGCGCTGGATTCCTTTATGGGCTATTTGCTTTTTGTTGATTAATGCAACAATTGCTCGTCTAGTATTTCCACTTTGTGAAGGGATTAAAATTCCCAGTATTTGGGCTTTAGTAATTCATCCCATAGCGATCGCTTTGATGAGCATGTTACTGGGTGGAGCTGTAGGTTTTTTATAAATAAAGGCGGGTGCATAGCACCCGCCTTTATATTATTTAACTGATGTTACGTGGAAGTTTCTAAGACCCTCACCCCTAGCCCCTCTCCCAAAGGCTACCGTGTACACACAAGTCTCTCTGCCATCGTTGAAATGTATCTAAGCCCCCTAAATCCCCCAATTCTGGGGGACTTTGAAAGAAATTTTATTTTCTTGTTCCCCCAGAATTGGGGGCTAGGGGGCGATTAATTGTTGACTTGACTGGGTTTTATGACTTGTGTGTACACGGTAGCTCTGGGAAAGGGGGCTGGGGGGTGAGGGCAATCTTCCTTCCACGTAACATCAGTTATTTAAGAGAAAAAATTTAGAAATATTAGCATGATGCCAAAGGCAAGCATTCCAACGGCAAAAACTGACAAAGCGTTGGTAAGTTGCTCTGAGAACTGCATGACTTCTGCGGCAATGACTTCTGGTGTTTTGTAGCGATCCGCCCACCAGAAATAACTTAGCGTAAATGCTGCTCCTAAAAACAGGGTGATAAATAGAGTGAAACCGATCAAAGGGGTATACACCATATACTTTCCAACTCCTCTGTATGATTTAAAGTTTAGAAGTAGTGCCAGCTATTTCTAAACTGGTATTAGTCTAGTCAAGACATAAGTTGTGTTGGTAGCGATCGCTACGAGCTCAGCTTGTTTCTATTATCAACCTTTAGCTTATCTTTTGTATTGAGCCATGTTTCGGCAATTGTTACATTCAATTACAATTCAACTCGATGCGATCGTGTTCTACCAAAGCACAAAGTGGCGTAGCCACTTTGTGCTTTGGCATTAGAAGGGAAAGATTTAAAAAGTCTGCTGTACCCTTTTTACGAGGTTGCTTGCAGTTCGATTGTCAGGACCTGCTACAGCAAAAAAGACAACTCCCCGTTTTGCTTCACAGCGTATTGATACGCTGTAGTTGCCATTGACTCCAAATGCTCCATTAGCAAGAGGTTCAAAGTTGCTATCGAAGCCAGAGTCTTTGGCAGCTATTTCGGCCCTTCTAATGCATGTTTCTTGACTAATCGAAACGTATTTTACGTGATTGAAAATGATCGGATATTGAGCCATAGCCATAGCAGGACAGGCAAAAATACTTAAGATTGGTAACACTTTTAGATAGTTCATGATGCATTTTTGAATTAATGTTTACTTCATCTTTAATTAAAACTTGTATTGCAAAAATTTGCTTTTACATTCAAATTTTATTAACCAGCAATAATATTTCTAAAAAGTGTGATATGCGATCGCGATCCATTCGTCAATTTGAACGCGATCGCATACGGCAAAACCTACCTCAATCATTGCCGAAGTTACATCTTCTTCGCGATCGCTGGTATAGCCTGCGGTAATTAAGATTCCTGAATGTTGTGTAGAAGTATTTCGTAAAGCTTTGTAAAATTCGGCGGCGAGGGAAATATGCACTCGTGCAAAAATGTTTGCCACGATTAGATCGAATTGTCCATTAGCTTTGATTTCAGTAACTGCCTCAATGCTATCGCCGCCCATCCAATGTCCTAGTTGGCTAGCACTACCCAGACTTGCCTCTGTGACTGTGACCTGCGAAGAGACTCGGTTCCGTTCTATTGCGTCTTGAGTAGCTGATACGGCAATGCGATCGTTATCGATCGCTAAAACCATTGCTCCAAGTTTTGCTAAAGCCACGCTCAGGATGCCTGAGCCTGAGCCAAGATCGAGGGCATGAAGTGATGGCTGAACATGTCGCTCTATTAGTTGCAAGCTAAGAATAGTAGCAGGATGAAGTCCACTACCAAAAGCGAGACTATTTTGGAGTCGGAGAACAATTTCTTGGGAATTGCTAGTTTGATAATCGGAGTCAGCGGAGAGAATTACAAAGCGATCGCCTATGCGCCGAATCAAAGAATTTTCGGGATTATGTTCCATTTTAGGAGGCTTCTGATCAACTACAAAAGTTTGTAATTCGGTAGTCATGCCTGTGCGATGGAGTGGTTTTAAGATAGAAGAAATAGTCTCTATGCGTTGATAGATTTGGGTGTCTTCGGGTAGATACATTTGAATTGTGAATGTCCATTCGGCTGAGCGATCGCGATATTCACTAATATGCATATCTTCAGCAGCGATCGCATTAGCAAGTAATGTGCAAACCCAATCTACGGCTTCATTAGTAGTATCGAGGCTCAATTCTATCCATGACATAATTAGTTTCCTTCCATTTAATCAGCAATTCTCATTATGAAAAATGATGTCTTTGAAATAATTACACAAAGCGGCTTTAACAATAATTAGCAAATCTGCAAATAATTGTTTAAAGACAGTAGACTCGTTCCATAATGAGAATTGCGACAAAATACTGTTGACTTAACAAACAAAATTATTGAATAAGCATAGATTTAAATCAATATATTATGATAAGTTAATGCAGTTGGGGCCATATAGGTTTGTCAATGCATTTAAAAATTCGTAAGTATAGCAAGCTGTCAAACTTGGCTTTGGCTAGCGCTGCGATCGCATCTTCTATGCTGATTGCAGATGTTGCTCAGGCTGAGACTCCAACTATTACCAAGGATCAAAATGAATCTAGTTTGATTAGAGCAATCGGTAACGATCCGATGGTAAAGATCCCTCTAGACAAAACTATTCCTGTAACAAATAAATCTAGCGAATCGTCACTGATTCAAGAGATTAATCAATTTAAAATCGAGCGTCCGTCAGCAAAAACTGCTCAAAACGTTTCATCGGTTTCCCAACTAAGTGATGTGCGCCCCACAGATTGGGCTTTTACCGCTTTGCAATCTCTGGTTGAGCGCTATGGCTGTATTGCAGGTTATCCTGACAGCACATTTCGAGGTAAACAGGCAACTAGTCGCTATGAGTTTGCGGCTGGGCTAAATGCCTGTTTGGACAAGATCAATGAGATCATTTCCGCAGGGCTAGCCGATAAGGTCAGCAAAGAAGATCTTGCCACCTTGCAAAAGCTGCAAGAAGAATTTGCCGCTGAACTTGCCACTCTGCGCGGTCGGGTAGATGCTCTTGATGCGAAGACGGCGAAGTTGGAGGCTCAACAGTTTTCGACGACGACGAAACTTTTTGGTCAAGCTATTTTTGGTTTACAAGGTCGCCTGAATAACAATGCCAATCTGCCTAGAGTTGTTGGTGCTGTATCAGCAGATCCTGCGACGAATGTTAACTTTGGAGCTAATGTTCAACTTAGTTTACTAACGCAGTTTCCCGATCGCAGTATGCTCTTGACAAGTTTGCAAGCGGGTAACATTTCCACTGATGCACCATTTACGAGCTTTAATGCGCTCAACAATGGCTTTACTCGTCTAGCCTATGAAGGCAATACAGGTAATACATTTAGGCTAACTGATCTCAACTATCGCTTTTATCTAGGTGATCGCCTTGCGATTATTGTTGGTCCTAGGGGCATAAGTGCAGTCAACGT
Organism: Pseudanabaena sp. Salubria-1; assembly: GCA_023336205.1. GTDB lineage: Bacteria > Cyanobacteriota > Cyanobacteriia > Pseudanabaenales > Pseudanabaenaceae > Pseudanabaena. The sequence goes on along the minus strand of JALQCR010000022.1, from coordinate 52,149 downwards.
ATTTCGTGGCGCAAATCGGATTGAGAGTGCAGGGAGTGGACCAATTTCGATCTTTGCTCAGCGCAACCCGATCATTAGCCTCAATGCTGGACAAGCAGGTTTAGGTTTTGACTGGCAGATTGCCAAAGGTTTGAGCTTGCAGGGTGTCTACTCGGCAGGTAATGCGGCGGCGGCGACTGATGATGGTGGTTTGTTTGGTGGACCGACTTCGATTGGTGTGCAGTTAGCTGCCACTATCTTTGAGCGCGTCGATGCTTCGATCTATTACCTCAATTCCTACACCAATAACGGTACGCTCGGCAGTGCTGTTGGTGATAATTTCGTGGGCATCACTTTCCCAACCAATGTCGCCTCGAAGTTTAACACCAATGCCTTTGGTGGATCGCTTACTTGGCGGGCCACCAATCAACTCAATCTTGGTGGTTGGCTTGGTTTCACTAATTCTAATATTCAGAATGCTGGATTTTCTGGCAATGTGAATACTTTTAATTGGATGACCTATGCCAATTTGCTCGACCTATTTAAGGAAGGTGATTTGTTTGGTCTTTATGTTGGGCAACCACCTAGCATCACCAGCAGCAACTTGAGTGGAAATATCAATTTCCCTAGTTTGCTCAGTGGCACGGGTGGAATTACGGGTTCTCAACCTGCGACCACAACCCATCTTGAGTTGTTCTATCGCTATCCTATTTCCAAGAACATCAGTATTACCCCTGGAGTGGTATTTGTGTTTAGTCCTGGTAATACCGCTAGTAGCGACACGATCACAATTGGTGCTTTGAGAACTACATTCACGTTCTAAAAGCTCATTTAAGAATTGTAATTCTAGCCCCCCTAGCCCCCCAATTCTGCTACGGTGTAAACACAAGTCTTAAAACCTAGTTAAGTCAACATTTATCCGCCCCCTAGCCCCCAATTCTGGGGGAACAAGAAAATAAAATTCTTTCAAAGTCCTCCAGAATTGGGGGATTTAGGGGGCTTAAATAAATCGCAACGTAGACAGTTAGACTTGTGTGTACACCGTAGCAATTCTGGGGGGAACCAGATTTAAGTCCCCCAGAATTGGGGGATTTAGGGGGCTAGATACCTAGAGCTTTAAACAAGATTAGAACTTACGCAAAAGAACGAAATGTAGGGGCAATTCATGAATTGCCCCTACGATAAAATGCAGGTTTCAAGTCATTTTTGCGTAAGCCCTAAAGATTTGAAGTGTCAGGTAATTCTTAAATGGGTTCTAAAAGATCGCTTTTTATAGTAGGAATCGAAATAATGCTTAGTCATTATTTCAGTTCCTATCAATGTTGATCGTTCAGCATTTTAATTCAGGCCTATTGAACATCAAGTGGATTACTGAACTGTTAGCAGATTGATATTGCTGATTTTGTCAGGTAATCGCAGGGGGAAACGAGATCTATGCCTTTGTCCGAAGATCCTTATTCTTTACATTTCTAGCGAATCTAAAAATCATGAAAAAACTTGTTGCCTTGTCTGTTTGTCTCAGCGCATCCACAATACTACTTGCTGCATCCCCCAGCTTTAGCCAGACTGTTACTGTACCTATCACTGGTACAACTATTGGTCTCAATGTTGATCTATTTAACAATTTCAGTGCAGCTTATCCTAATTCATTTATTGTAAATACTACGCTGCTAACTCCTCTTGGCGCTGTCAGTGTTAGTGAGTTCAACGGAAGCATCTCTACGACTACACCAGGCCAACCTAATGGTTTATTCAACGTAGTTGCATCACAAATCTCACATGTGGTTGGGCTTGATATCTTTAATAATGGGAAAAATTCGCCACTCACTACATTTATATTTGTTGGTACTACAAATGGAACAGCTCCGTTTGTACCAAATAATGCATTTACCAATGCGCCAACTACAATCAACGCGACATTTGATACTGCTGCCGGTTTTACTAGCCAAGGTCTAGCAAAAGTTGACGTTCCCATTACAGGCGGTAGTATCACACTTCCCGCACCACCACCTGTAGTTGTAGTAACACCAGTTGTAACTTGCACCGACTGCTTAAATGTTATTCCTGATCTCCGTATTTCCAATTCAACATTTCTATCTCCAGCTTCGCAACAGCCTGAATATAGTCAGGAATATAGTAGAAATAATTTTTCAACATCATCTTTTGACGGCGGTCGCGTTCTCGGTCTAGAAAACAAATAAGCCCGTAACCCAATTTCTGTTTTTTAATTAGCAGAGCAAGTTACGGTTTATAGCGTTTTTTAACTTACCACTGATGTTACGTGGAACCCTCATCCCCCAGCCCCTTCTCCCGCAGGAGAAGGGGAGCAAAATCCATATTATTTTCTTGTTCCCCTCTCCTGCGGGAGAGGGGCTAGGGGTGAGGGCTTTACAGACTTCCACGCAACACCAGTTACCACTGTATAAGAAACACAAAAAAGGTAGGGGCAATTCATGAATTGCCCCTACCTTTTTTGCTATACAAAAGTTTGTAATTCAGTAGTCAGCCCTGTGCGATGGAGTGGTTTTAAGATAGAAGCGATCGCCTCTATGCGTTGATGGATTTGAGCATCTTCGAGCAGGTACATTTGCATCGTGTATGTCCATTGAGGATGGCGATCGCGATATTCGCTGATGTGCATATCTTCAGCAGCGATCGCTTTGGCAAGTAATGTACATATCCAATCAACGGCTTCGTTGGTGGTATCGAGGTTCAATAGTCCCTCACCCCTAGCCCCTCTCCCAAAGGGCGAGGGGAACAAGAATTTTCTGGGTTTTACTCCCTCCTCTCCTCTCCTACCGTGTACACAAAAGTCACCAAGAACTCAAGTTCTTGGCTAAAAGCTAAAGTCATCTAAAGATGACTGAAAATGACTGAACAAAATCAACCCGTTTTAACGGGTTTTAGCTCTTAGCCCGCACTTGAGTGCAGGGCGTTCTCGATTTCAGACAAAAACTAGACTTGTGTGTACACGGGTAGCCTCTCTGGGAGAGCTACCGTGTACACACAAGTCTCTCTGCCATCGTTGAAATGTATCTAAGCCCCCTAAATCCCTCAATTCTGGGGGACTTTGAAAGAAATTTTATTTTCTTGTTCCCCCAGAATTGGGGGCTAGGGGGCGATTAATTGTTGACTTGACTGGGTTTTATGACTTGTGTGTACACGGTAGCCTCTTTGGGAGAGGGGGAGCAAAATTCAGAAAACTCTTGTCCCCCTCTCCCTTTGGGAGCTACCGTGTACACACAAGTCTCTCTGCCATCGTTGAAATGTATCTAAGCCCCCTAAATCCCCCAATTCTGGGGGACTTTAAAAGAAATTTTATTTTCTTGTTCCCCCAGAATTGGGGGCTAGGGGGCGATTAATTGTTGACTTGACTGGTTTTTATGACTTGTGTGTACACGGTAGCCTTTGGGAGAGGGGCTAGGGGTGAGGGTCTTAGAAACTTCCACGTAACATCAGTTACTATTTGGGCAGATGACAAGTAATGCAATGGAAAGCACCACCGCCAAGAAGAATATGCTTTGCTGATAGCCCGATCGCTTGACGATTAGGGAAATGCTTAGCGATGGCTTGAACAGCTAGCTCATCATTAGCAGAACCATAGAGCGGAATGATTACGCTGTCGTTGGAAATATAGAAATTGAGATAGCTAGCGGGCATGATCTCCCCTTCATCATCAAGAACGAGACTTGGTGAAGGGATTTTAACTACATTTAATTTATGTCCTTGTGCGTCGGTCATCGCTTCTAATTGAGCAGCAATATCATTGAGAACTCGGTAATTAGGATCGTCCTCAGAGGTTGGTTGCATACACATGACTGTATGAGGCGCAATAAAACGTGCGATCGTGTCGATATGTCCATCGGTATGGTCATTGAGAAGCCCTTCTTCAATCCACAGTACTTTTTCTACTCCTAAAGCATTTTTTAATCCCAATTCGATCGCCTGTTGATCCATCTGCGGATTACGGTTGGGATTGAGGAGACATTGCTTGGTGGTGAGACAGGTTCCTGCTCCATCGACTTCGATTGCACCACCTTCGAGTACCCAATCAAATTCAAATTTAGGAATATCTATTGCCTGAAGAATATTCTCGGCTACGCGATCGTCATGTTCGAGCATATATTTGCCGCCCCATCCGTTCCATTGAAATTGCAATGCTCCAATTGTTCCTTCAGCATTTTTGATATATATGGGAGTGATATCGCGCATCCAAATATCTCCAAAGGGAATCTGATGGAATCGCACTGGTAAATCGCCCAAAAGTTCTTTGGCAAGAGCGGCAGTTTCTTCTAATACAAGTATTTCTAGCTTTTCGGATTTGGCGATCGCTCTTGCGAGAGCGACAAATTCAGTTTGAACAATATCGAGGTATTCTAACCACAGGTCGCGATGGCTGGGGAAAGCTAGCCAACAGGCTTGATGTGGTTGCCATTCGGCTGGCTGTGCGTAGCCCAAGTTTGTTGGGTGATCCATGACGGTTGCAGTGTTGTTAGTAATCCATCGAAAATCCTACCTTTATTTTGGGCGATCGCGCTATACAATTAAATCGCTATCAATTCTTTATTACCAATTTACAAAATGTTTGAGTTATCCAACATTTTGATCGCGCCGATCGCTTAGATTTTTTTGGAAATTATTAAACATGCCTTGTCAGAAATTTTTGCTGAATCCGATAGGAATCCATGCTGATGTAGTTGGTTAGCTCTGTAGGCTAGCGATCGCGATCAATCGGTAGTTTCTTGAGTAAAAATCGTGCAAACTGATAAAACTTTTCGAGATCGGCATCTGTAAAAGTAATAATCTGCACTAAAAGGCATAGGTTCTGACGTAATCGCCTAGACGGGTGCGCAAGTCGGCTTTTTCTTCTGGGGTAAGTACTTGATAGCTATCAACAATAGGATTAAGGATCGGGTGCAGAATCGCTGAAATCTATCGAGGTGTTGAGTTTTAGATATAAATAGGGCATGATCTTAGAGATCTCTCTTGCAGAGAAAAAGCTAATGATATCTGGTTTTAAACATTCGAGCGCGAAACTCATAGTCAAAAACTTGAGATTTTTTCCCTTGGTTCTCGTTGGGCTAGCTGTGTTTGCCCTTAACGCCAATCCCGATATGCATCCTTATCTGCAAATTTCCATAGTTTTACTAGAGGCAAAATTGGGAATCCTCATAGTATATTTACTAGCTAAGAAGATTTCTAAGCCTGTAAGATAAGCCTGTAGTTACACACTAACCAAGTTTTAAGAGGGAAATAGTAATGAGGACTAGAACTAGTGCAATTCTTTGGTGTTTCTTTCTAGGAGCATTTGGAGCGCACAAATTTTATCTAGGACAATCTGGTTGGGGAATCGTTTACCTACTGTTTTTCTGGACTGGCATCCCCTCTATTGCTGCTTTTATTGAGTTCATTATGCTGCTGTTAATGGCTGACACCGAATTTAACCGTAGATTTAACGGTGTGACAAATCAAGCGACAGCCTCGGTTAGAGACTCTACCGCAGCACTGGGAGATCTTAAAAGACTTTATGATGACGGTATAATCACAGCTGAAGAGTACGAAGAAAAACGAAAAAAGCTACTTAAAAATATTTAGAAAAATATTTAAGATTATGTCTCAACCTTCATGGTTTGATCAAACACCATCTTGGGTTTGGTGGTCTTTTGTACCAGCATTGGGTGGTGGCGCGATCGCCTATGCTGGTGTAAAGTCTGGCTCAAATATTTGGATTGGGATCGGTGCAGGTTTCGTCACGGCTGGAATTATTTTCTACTCATCCCCATATCTTTCTGGCTTTGCGACGATTGTTTGGTTTGCCCAAATTGCAACCGCCTTTGCCCTAAAACGTGAGTATTTAACGAAGACTTATCCAAAGCATTTACCATTGCCTGAAGATGAAAGACTATTTAAGGCGATCGCTGCTACCCGTCCCAAGATTGAGTTTAATGGCTGCTCTAAAAATGACTTAGTTAACGTTTTAGGATTACCAATCGTTTACGCCAATGATATTGACTCATTAAGGGCAGAAGGGCATATCTTCACTAGTCTCGAAGAACTCCACGACATTCTCGAAATCCCCAACTCAACTCTGCAAAAAATCGCGCCAATGGTTGTTTTTAGCTATGATTATCGCCAAGAATCAGGCTATTCATGGAAGCGAGTTAACTCCATGACTGCTGACGACTTGATGGCGATTGGCATAGAATCCAACGTAGCGATCGCGATCGCCGAAGAGCGACAACGAAGAGGTGAATTTAAATCGATTATGGATGTCAAAAAGCGTACGGGCATTCCCTTTAGTGCATATAAACAACTTACTTAAATAGATTAGGAGCGGCGCTTTGCACCGCTCCTAATTGTTAGAGGCTTATCTATGTTAATTTTTAGAGCAACATTAAAAGATAACTTAGCCAGACATCAACTATGGCTGGAGAGTCATGGTGAGCAGGGGCAAAGATTTAGTGCGGCTGGAGCCAACTTTGAGAAAGCTGATCTTAGTGGTGCTAATCTGCGTAAAGCTAATCTCAGTGGCACTAATCTCAGTGAAGTTAATCTCAGCAATGCGAATCTGACCGAGGCAACGTTATTTGGGGCAAAACTGAGTGGGGCAAATCTCAATGCTGCCAATCTGAGCGGTGCATCCCTAAGTGGTGCTGAACTTCAAAATGCAACGCTCCAGAATGCAGATTTGACTGAAGTACTTCTTTGTGAGGCAAATCTAGGTAACGCAAATCTTAGCAATGCTAATTTACACAAAGCTAATCTCAGTCTTGGTATACCAGAATTTGTCAAAGCAAAAAACATTCAGGCTCTCTTGCTGGGAAGTGCGACTCCTTTTGCAAATATCAACCAAACGAATCTGAAAGAAGCAAATCTGAGTGGCGCTAATCTCAGTGAAGCAAATCTTGATTTTGCGAACCTTTTTGAAGCAAATCTCAGTGGTGCGAGTTTACAGAAGGCAAGACTATTTGTAGTTAATCTGAGCAAAGCGAATCTCTCTAGAGCCAATCTTGAGGGCGCGGATCTGTTTCGAGTAAAGGCTCTAGGAACTGACTTTAGTTCTGCAAATCTCACTGATGCTTGTATTGAAGAATGGATGATCGATCTCGACACTAAGTTGGATGATGTGATCTGTGATTCCATCTATTTAAAGCATGTTCTGAGAAGTTTACCTGATTACATTCTTAGGAAATATAGCGATCGCCGTCCGTTTAATCCCAAGGCAAAATTTGCTCAAGGCGATTTTGCAAAGTTAATTAGCAAGGGCAATGCAGGTACAGAATTAGAGAAATATGGCTCAGAGATTCTCCAAGAACATATTCTTCTTGAAGAATTACATCAAATTTTTGAGAAATTGTCTGAGCAATATTCCCAGCGATATGCTGATGCATCGGAAAGCGATCGCCAAATAATTCTTAAATTAGAAATTCGCCATCAGTTTAAGGAGGACTTGGCGTTTAGAGAGCGTTTATTAGAAGCAATCAATTCACCAAGCCAACTATTAACCGATCTATTACAAAATAATTCTTTTGTAACTTTATCTCTAGAAACTCTAGTAACTTTTTTATAGAATCAACCTAAAGTAAAGGCGGCGCAACGCGCCGCCTTTACTTTAGGTTAGTGATATTCTACCCTTACTGACAACAGATCTATTTCTATACAGATTTAACTAGAATGGCAACTTGGCAAGCAATAGTTTCGCTGGTTACCTTTATCAGTGTGATTTTTCTACTGATTACTGAGTGGCTACATTTTACGATCGCCGCATTTTTAGGCGCTCTCATTCTAATAGTCCTGAATGTGCTGACTATGCCCGAAGCCCTTGGATATATTGGTAAAAGTCATGGGACTTTAGGGCTTTTCTTCGGAGTGATGGTGATGGTACGGGCCTTTCAACCCACTAAAGTCTTTGAGTTTCTTGCCACCCAGATGGTAATCCTCGCTAAAGGTAGAGGCGATCGCCTGTTATTGGGCATAGTTGCCATTACTACTCCAATCTGTGCAGTTCTCCCTAATGCCACAACTGTAATGTTATTAGCACCACTCATTCCGCCAATGGCTGAGGAAATTGGGGTAGATTTTGTACCATTACTAATTTTGATGGTGTTTGTGGCAAATAGCTCAGGCTTATTAACTATTGTTGGCGATCCTGCGACTTATATTGTCGGTGATGCGATCAATATGAGCTTCGTCGATTATTTACTCAAACTCAGTCTTGGTGGGGCGCTTGCTGTTGGCGTGATTGTTGCCATACTGCCATTTCTATTTCGCAAAATTTGGAACAAAAAGTTAGAAAACCTTGAGCGTCTTCCTCATCCTAAGATCAATCACCCCCGTACCCTAATCGTTGGTGCAATCATCACTGCTTTTGTACTGCTATTTTTTGTAATTGGTGAATCACTCCCGATTCCTGTACCTCCCGCAACCATAGCCTTACTAGGCTCGGCTCTTGCGTTGATGCTAGCGCATCATAGCAAAATTGACACAGTGCAGCATATTTTGAGGGATGTGGATTGGAGTACTTTAATTTTCTTTATGTGCATTTTTGTGCTGATTGGAGGACTAGAAAAAACAGGAGTAATCAGCAGTATGTCAGGATTTTTGGGGGTGCTTTTAGGTAAAAATATTGCCCTTGGTTCGATTATTCTGATCTTTTTTGTAGGATTAATTTCCAGTGTTGTCCCGAATATTCCCCTTGTGGTGGCGATGGTTCCCTTACTCAAGCAATATGTGGTTAATGTCGGTTTAGCTGGTTCGGAGATTATCTCTCCCGATTTTGCTGGACAATTACCAGCGATCGTTTTACCTCTGTTTTACGCGATGATGTATGGTGCAACCCTTGGTGGAAATGGAACTTTAGTAGGAGCTTCAGCAAATATTGTTGCCGCAGGTGTTGCGGAACAACATGGGCGAAGAATTTCATTTAAGACATTTTTGCACTATGGCATTCCTGTAATGATCTTGCAGCTTGTGGTTGCTGCCATATATGTCACCTTGCGATTTTTGATTTTTTGATAACCTCTTCTCACTCAAAAGAATTACATTATTCAAGAGGTAATTGTCCAATGGATACGATAGAGTCTTATCGCAATATAATCAGTCCTTATTGACTGCTTATGCTGCTGTACCAATCAAATGGAGCGATTGATTGCTATACGGTTTTTGATACAAAGCAAGACCATTATCATGTCATGAATGTAGGATGGGATGGTTATCGGCGAGTCTATGGTTGCGTTTTACTTTTGGATATTATGAAGGGAAAGATTTGGATACAGCAAAATATGACGGAAATGAGAGTTGCCCAAGAACTAGTAGATTTAGGGGTGGCGAAGGAAGATATTGTATTGGGGTTTCAATCTCCTGAAATGCGTGAATATACTGGCTATGCAGTTGCTTGAGCGCGATCGCACCAGCCAAAAATCAACAACTAGAAATGCGATCTCATTGCATTTCTAGTTCTATTGGCATCGGGTTTCATTCTTTGACTGAACCTACGCGATTGGAGATCGTACTGATCAGTCGTTGTAGAGAATGATAAAGCATGATGTTGCGAAACTATGACATAGAAATCTGAAATCATTCGTAGTTAGACAACGATTATCTTAGGCATTTTCAGATAGGTGCTTAAAGCTGTAACTCACTACAGATCTTTCCATTTTTTGTCAGCTTCTGTCTTAACTCTATTTGTGTTTACCACCGTATATCCGAATCCGAGTGCGAACTTTTGGGCTTCGGGCTTTGTGTGCGCATAGTTTGGCTCTTCGTCTGCGGCATCATAGTGGGTGTGAAGTACGGCTTTGTTTTCGTATTTGCTTTTCAGAGGTGCAGGCTCCGCTACCGTGAATTCAGCTCCCCAGTTACTTTTTGCTGGCCCGCCATATTTTCTTTCATACTTGAACTTTGTGACCTTACCAGAGTCTACATCGCTGATCAGTGCCTTGAACGGAGGCACGAATGGAGCCACAGCCCTACTGCCCTGAATCTTATAGACATCCTTAGTAGCTTCATACATTATGTATGCCATGTCGGAAAGCCACATTTCGGGGATATTGGAGCCAATTTCGCTGATTTTTGTTGCGGCGCTTAGCTTTTCGAGTAGGGATTTAATCCAATCTCGTATGGCTTCTTCGTGATCCTTGTGGTCTTCAATGTAACTTGTAGGCGTATCTTCTTCTTCCACCCAGTCATCGCCTCCAGTCAATTCTTTCATATAGGATCTTAAGTGTGTAACCAGTTTATTCTCGTAACTTTCGCTTAAGTCACTCCACGTGCCGCTGCCCATCAGCGACTCTACTAACTTGTCCGCAATAGTAGCTCCATCGATTTTGGTTAACTTTAACGTGGTATCGATTCCTTTTTTGCTTGGTGTGCCATGCACCTCAACAGATCTATCTCCAGCCAAATGGTTGGCATATTCGGCTAAGTACCCTATATCTCCGATGCTTTCGACTTCAGTGCCTGAATCGCCTCTAGTATCGTGAGAGATGAGCGTGCGCTGCAAGATGCCTCGACCAAGGGAACTCTGACCTACGCTGTGGCGCTCAACGGGCAATGGAGTTAATGACGAATGAGATTCCTCATTTGCGTAGACCATCTCGCCTTCATGCTGAACAACCTGAGATGCTTGCGCCCCTACCACTGTCACCGCGTGATCGGAACCTCGCATCCTTAAATCTGTTACATTAGACTCTTTCTCCAGCAACATTTTGTTATTAATTGGCTTCCCTTTCTTCATCTGCATAACTTGTCTTTGGGCTTGCTGCACTGCCCCCCCATTTTGCTGCACCACATGGGTCAACTCATGAGCAATCAACTCCTGCCCGCCACGACTATTCGGATCATAAGCCCCCTGCCGAAAGAATACATCCTGCCCAGTTGTAAATGCTTTCGCCTGAATTGATTGATTTAATTGATCGGAATGCGAATCTGTATGCACTTTTACGCCACTAAAATCTGCTCCCATCGCTTGCCCCATATTTTCTTGCAAACCAGCATCTAGCGGCTGTCCACTACCTCGTGCACTTTGAATTGATGACTCTAAATCAGTCGATGCTTCTCCCCTGACAAGATTTTCGCGTCTCTGCACCAAAGACTTCATTTGCAATTCGTCCTCTTCTTCCATTGCTTCTCGCTGGATTGAAGAGATTGGTTTCATTTGCAATTCATCATCTTCTTCCATCGCCGCTTCTCGTTGGATTGAAGAGATTGGTTTCATTTGCAATTCTTCCTCTTCTTCCATCGTTTCTCGTTGGACAGATTGATCCTGAATTGGCGAATTTATCTGCTGAACAACTTTAGATGCAGTAGCATCTGCTTCCTGCTCATACTTATCATTTGGCTCACCAATACTCAGCTTGGCTTGAATAATCGACACCCGTTTATCTTGAAGGGGTCTCCTCAAGCGGTTCATTGGTTTTGCTTGGACTGGCGTATCAGACGACTCAGTGCCGCGCTGATTAATTATTTTTTCTAGAAAATTCTCAGTATATCCAGATGGTCGACGTGTAGCATCTTCATCCAAATCCGTCTGAATTGGCGCGAAGGGTCTAGTTTGTAAAAATGAAGCTGTGGGTTTGAATGAAAACGTGGATTGCGAAGGTTTTTTTTCATTATCGTAAGTACGCGACATACCACTAACCCCTAAATTTACTTACTGAGAAACTCTATATATTTGATATTACATATCCTCGCACAATCAAAAGAAATTAACGACAATTTTGATCATTTACTGACCCATCTTGCAGGGTTGTGTTACATAACTTTACCTTTGTTAAATTTGTATTGATTAATGAAGCATTTTCGAGATACGCATCAACTAAATTTACTTCGCTGAGATTTGCCCCTTCGAGATTGGCAAAGCCCAGCTTGGCATTGGTTAGATTGGCTCTAAGCAAATTTGCCCCTTCAAGATCTACAAATTGACGCACAGACGTAAACACATCGACATTGCCATCAGCATAACTGTCAGTCAGATTAGCCTCTTGGAGATTGCTCTGGCGAAAAGAAGCCTCAAGTAAATATGCATTGCTCAGATTTGCCCCCGTTAAATTAGCTTGACCAAAGTTCGCCAGCCGCAAATCCGCATAACTCAGATCGGCATAGATAAGATTTGTTCCTTGCAAATTTGCGCCCCGAAGATCGACACTACGTAGGTTTGCCCCTTGGAGATTAGCTTTATTTAAATCTGCGCCAATCAGTTTCAGCCCATTTAAGTCTGTATTTTGTAAATTACAGCCCTGACAGCGGTTGGTTTCGATCAAGCGTTGACGATTTGCAGCTTGGATATGATCGCTACTAGGATCGGCTAAAGCAGCCAGAGGCAAAGCGATCGCGATCGCCGTAAAAAATCCCGAAAATAACACCCTAGCCAAAATGCTCATTTTCAGACCTCGATTGAGTAAAAGCATCCATCGAATTTTTTTTGGATTGTTAGGTCGTTTGGCTTGGGCTTTGCCCAAGCCAAACGACCTAATGCGTAAGTCATAATGATAAGTTAATGTGGATATGAAAAGTTGTTATCACACTACAAGTCGTATTTAGTGACAGATTTTTCTAGACTTTGGGGATGATAAATTGGGATTACCAATAAATTTGCGTTCTTTTTTTCAGTCAGTCAAACAAGGCAAGCGATTTTGGTTGCTCATGATTGTGCTGCTAAACTTGCCGATCGCACCGACAGCGATCGCCCAAGAGAAGCTACAGGATTTTGACTATTGGGCCTCGCTTTGTAGCTCTTTGGTCAAATCTCGCAAATACAAGGAGGCAGTCGAGGCTTGCAATCAGGCAATTACCCTAAATACGAATGAGCCGATCGCTTGGCTAGAGCGAGGCGATGCCATGGCAGGGCAAGGGTTATATATCGAAGCGGTGGTGTCCTACGATCGCTTTATTAAACTAAAACCCGATAACTCAGGCGGTTTGGCTAAACGTTGTGGGGCATTGATGGAATTAGAGCGCTATGAAGATGCGATCGCCTCTTGCGAACTGGCGCTAAGACTCGACCAAAACTGGGCTGATGCATCCCCTGCGATGGTGTGGTACATCCAAGGAGCGTTGCTGAAACGGGCGGGGAAAATGGCAGAAGCATTAGAGTCGCTGGGGCTTGCCATTCGCTCAAATCCAAATTATTCTCTAGCGCTCACCGAACGCTGCGATATTTTTGTTGCTCTTGATCGCTCTGCCGATGCGATCCAAGACTGCGATCGCGCCATCAAGGTAAATGCTAACTGGGGCAGATCTACACCTGCGATCGCATGGAAAACTAAAGGTAAAGTTCAGAACCAGTTAAAACGCTTTGATGAAGCCCTATTTTCCTATGACAAAGCTGTAGCGATCGAGCCGACAAATGCTCAGGCATGGGCTGAACAGGGGATGATTTTATGGAGATTGGGGCGTTATGCCGAAGCTTTGGCTTCACAGGAATGGTCACTCAAGGCAAAAGAAAAATATTCCCTCGCCTTAGCAAATTCCTGTGCCGCCCTCAACCAGCTCCGCCAATATAAAGAAGCGCTAGTTGCTTGCAACGCAGCGCTCCAAGAAGGCGATCAACAATGGGACTATCTGGGACCAGCTTGGGCATGGGATCAACGCGCTAATGCTCTTAACGGCTTAGGCAAGTACGAAGAGGCTCTTGCTTCGGCAAATCGGGCGATTTCCCTCCAACCAAGCCAAGCGAGTTTTTGGGGCAATCGAGCCGCAACTCTATGGGCTTTGGGGCGGTTTGACTTAGCGCTGTCTTCTACGAATCAAGCGATCGCCCTTAACCAAAATTCATCAAGCGCATGGTTTAATCATGGGCGCATTCTTACCTCATTGGGGCGCACAGAAGAAGCGCTCAAAGCCTATGACAAAGCCATTGAAGGCGATGCAAATATTGGTAGCCAAATCTTCTTGGCAGATATCTGGACAAACAAATCGGCTCTACTCTGGCGACTCAATCGATTTCAAGAATCATTGATGGCAAGCCAACAGGCTTTAGGTATTAATCCCAAATCAGACACAGCTTGGTTTAATCGTGGTCTAGCCCTGATGTCCCTTGGGCGCAATGCCGAAGCTGCCACAGCCTATGGCAGAGCACTGGCGATCGATGTCAAAAATGCTGACTACTGGACTGGTCGGGGTTTAGCTTTACTTGCATTAAATAGTAATGCCGATGCACTAGTTTCCTTTGAGCAAGCCCTAAAGCTTAATCCCAGTCAGATGCAAGCCACGACAAATAAAGCGATCGCGATCGAGCGTCTAAAACCAAAACCAGTAAAGCCATAATTTATTTGCGTCTCCAGTAGGGGCTTAGCATTTGCGCCACAATTTTTAAACCCATCATAGAAACCTCGATCTGCAAATGCTAAGCCCTCTATGCTTTCATAGAAGACTTGTCCCTGCGTTGCAAGGTTTTGGGCAAAGCATTCCCAGAAGAAAATGATCTGTAAATTTATAAATTGTGGCGGGAATGCTTTGCCCCTACTAAATACCAGGAATTTCAGAAAGATTACACTTTAATTCTTCAACCTCAAAGTTGGTCATCTGTTGCCATTCTGCGATCGTGAAGTCATATCCTTCAGACTTTGCCATTTCCACAAAACTTTCAAGATCGGGAGCTTGGTTTAGCTTTGCTTTGAGGAGGGAATCTGTCTTCGCTGCTCGATAGAGACGAGCTACTTGATCTCTTGCCATAATCTTGAATAAGGGTAAAGTGGTGGGATATGCTTTAGACAAAAATGTATAAACAATACAAACCTTTCCAAAAATCACACTCCTGTAATTGATAATAGTCTAACAAGAATAAGGCAAGCAATCTATGGCTACGAAGTCTCCAAATGTTTGGCAAAAATTCTGGAAACGAATCAAAGACCTTTGGGGGCAGTTTCTTGGCACTATCGATGGGCTGATCGGCAATAAGTTTGTCGAATTCTTAAATAAATCAGTTCCAGCCCCCTTAAAATTTCTGATCCCATTTCTTAGAGACGATCTAGGGATCGAGCCTCCTTCAATTACTTCTTTTAAAGGTATCGGCATACCCGAAAAGAGCGAAACTAAAGAAATTTTAAAAGAAATTTCTATCGATCAAAGAGTGGGGACAATTTGGCAAATCAAACCGCAATTTCTTCGCTACCAATGTCAAGAGTCAAATCCCTTCCGATGCGAATTTCCCCACGAAACCGTCACCGACGATCCTAATAATAAATATTGCAAAAAATGTCAGTTTCCAGCGAGCTTGCCCCCTGAAGTCAAAGTGCGTGGCAGGGGTGGAGTTTACCAAGTTGATAACTATATCGGCATTCGCGGCACTGGCCGCCTCTATAACGCTACTAACTTAACCGACGGGGAGCCATTTTTATTAAAGGAATATGTAATTCCCAAAAAATATTTTAACGAACAAGAAACTAGAGCTTGTAAGCGTAATTTTGAAGCATCGTCAGAACTTAAACTTTCCGATGGACGGAAGCAAGACTCACGTTTAATCACACCAATAGAAGCGATCGCAGATGTTCGTGAAGAACGTTGTTATGCGATCCTGCCCAAAACTGATGAGGCGCTCACTTTATCTGATTATTTAGATATTCATGGAGCGATGAGTAACTGGCAGGTGAAATCATTTCTTAATCAAGCTTTACAGACTCTTGAATCCTTGCATTCACAAAAGTATCGATTGCGATCAGGTGTTGTGACTTCAGGACTCCCTCACGGTAATTTAACTTTTTACAGCATTGCGATCCGATCAAATTTTCAGGGGTTTACGGTCTATCTGAATGATATGTCACTTTGGGAAGATCGGTTCTATCCTCACGATGTGCAAATGCCAGCCTATTCCATCAATCGCGATCTTGAAGATCTAGGCTATATCGCTTTCTATTTATTAAAAGGTGGGGTCATCGATCTTGAAAATCGTTCCTGTTTAAATCCCTTTGACCCCGACCATTGGGATGGTAAAGTTCATTTAGGTCTGAAAAAATTTGTTCAGAATTTACTTGGTTTTGGTGAAACTACTTATAGCAGTGCCGAAGTGGCTCGGAGGGCGCTACTACGATTACATATTGAGCGCGACGCTCTATTAGAGTTTATTGACGAAGAGGAAGTTGAGCCAGTTAAGAAGAATTGGTGGGCTTGGCTAACGAAGAAAGTAATCGCGATCGCGATCGGCGTAATTCTCCTATTACTACTAATATTTTTACTATATTTCTGGTTAACGCAACCACCCAAAGCTGCAAACCTAAATTTCCCTTGCTGCATTAACCAAATATCAGATATTCCTGAAGGTAATTTCACCTATATATCTGACAAGAATGGCACTTGGAACTACAGCCTTTTACAAAATAATTTGATTGCTAAGGGCTCGACGCTCGAAGATGAACTCGAAAAACGTCAGCCAAAACTCCAACTGACTTACCAGCCAGTGAATGTTGATCGCTCGGCAAATCAGTCACCGATCTCTCAATTGCTATCTAGCCAAGCCGACTTTGCTATTTCAAGTGCGACTGACAATCTTGGTGGTAACTTTATTACTCAAGATATTGCCTACGATGGCTTAACTGTATTTGTCGCATTTAGTTATGCCCAACGCAATAACAGCTTACCAATTTCTCTACAAGGTAGACTCACCTTTGCCCAATTGCGTCAGATATATACAGGAGAAATTATTAATTGGAGACAGTTAGGGGGGCCAGACTTACAAGTTAAGCTATATATGCCCCTAGATAATGAGTCAGTCAAAATTTTTGAGAAACGGGTATTGAAAGATAAAACAGCGATCGCTGCCTTCCAAAATTTGATCAAAGATGGAAATATCACATCGCTATCTATTTTTGATTCATTGCGGCAAGTAATCCAAGACTTTGAAGATCGCAATATTGGCAGTATTTCCTTTGGCTCCATTAGTCAAGTTTTTGGGCAATGCTCAGTCTATCCCCTTGCGATCGCTGATGATTATCGCTCTTTTGTTGCACCTTTAGTCTGGACAAATGGTTCAGCCATTACACCGAATGTGGATCTATGCAATGAAAAAGGTAGTTACATTCAAAACTACAATGCTTTTATCAATCAAAGCTATCCCCTTGCTTTTCCCATTTCGGTAGTCTATACCCGCGATAACCGTCGACTGCCGATTGCTGAGCGTTTTGTCTCGATCATGCGAACTGAAGAAGCCCAAAACCTACTTAAGCAAACTGGACTGATCCCTCTAAAATTTCCAATTAAATAAAAAACAAAAAAGTGAGTGACGATGCGAAGCATCGTCACTCACTTTTTTGTTTATGGCTACGCCATTTAGCGCTTTAGCATAATACGTCTGGCAACCAATGTATAATATAAGGTGGATATGATATACGCTTGGATATACGTTTACATATACATGATAAATCGTTGATGGGAAAACTTTCTGACGAACCAAAAGAACGTGCCGAACTTGCTAAGTTTGCTGCCAAAGTTTTACAAGAGCCTTTGCAAATCAGATTACTTAGCGATCGGGTTTATGAATTGCTCACGGATGAATTACGACAACAAAAAGAACGTGTCGGTAGAAATTATGAGGGGAGATTATGACTAATAGTAGTAGGTTTGCTAGAGCTGAATCATACGTTACAACTAATCACTTTTATGTAGAAATGTTGCCAACTGCGACAATTGTGGCAGGTTTTACAGAATGCTCTGGACTAAGCGCTAAGGTTGATGTAGAGACTTTTTCTGAAGGGGGCGTTAACGATCAACAACGTATCTTATTAAAACAAACTTCTTTTACGGAAGTAACGCTTAAGCATGGTGTAACTAATGACTTAAGTTTCTGGAGTTGGTTTACCGCTGCAACTAACCGTAGAAGGAATATCCGAATTTTACTTTTCAATCAGGCTGGCGACACAAGACAATGCTGGACATTGATTGGTGCAGTTCCTGTTGGTTGGAGTGCGCCATCACTACAGGCGGATGGGAATGCCGTGGCGATTGAAGAGTTGAAGTTAGCTTTTGAAGGTTTGACAGTGGCTTTTGAAGGCGGTGGAATTGCGACAGTTGTTGCAAGAGATTCATCTGGTTCTTTCCCAAGTTCTTAGACCATGATTGAAAATACCGAAATCCCTTTCGAGGTAAGTAGCAATGAAAATATGCCTGATGATATTCCATTAGGCAATTATGCTCCTCTGATTTCACCTCCAACTCTTGGGCAGTCGTTTTTGCAGCCAAAGTTTATCTATCCTTTAGGGGCGGTATCATTATTTAATCCCGATAATGCTGAAATTAATGATGGGTTTGAATCTCTAAATAATTCATTTGACGGTTCTCCTTTTTTTAATCAACCTTTATCGCCAACTTCCTTGCCTATGGTTGATGGACAAACAATAAATCAATCTAATATTCAAGCTAAGTCTCTTTCTTCCCAAAATAATCTACAGCGCAAGCAACAAAACAGTTTGTCTTCAAGTACTTCTAACGACAAATCAACTCAAAGGCAACCTCTAAACAACTCTCCTGCTTCACAAACTAATGGGATACAAAGACAACCTGATATTTCTCCTATAGATAGTATTTCTCAAGGCGATCTTAATATACAACAAGAACTGTCATTTCCTCCTGTTGACAATATCACCCAGTCGGTTCAAAGTGATGTACAGGAACAATTTGAGTCTTTATCTATAGATAATATTTCTCAAAGCGAACAGAATATTCAACAAGTTCAAAGATTTTCTGAATCACCTGTTTTAGAGAATATATCTCAAAGCGATCGCACGATCCAAGATTCTGCCTCAAATATTACTCAAACTCCTCAGATTGATTCAATCCAAAGAGAATCTGATATTTCGGCTGTTAGTGATATTTCACAAGGTAATCAAAATATTCAAAGATTTTCTGAATCGCCTATTTTAGATGATTTATTACAAAGCGATCGCACGATCCAAGAATCTGCCTCAAATATTATTCAAACTCCTCAGATTGATGCAATCCAAAGAGAATCTGATATTTCGGCTGTTAGTGATATTTCACAAGTTGATCAAAATATTCAAAGATTTTCTGAATTGTCTGCTTTAGATGATGTTTCACAGGGCGATCGCACGATTCAAAGAGAAGCTGACTTCACAACTGCTGATATTTCTCAACCTTCTCAAATTGATGCAATCCAGAGGCAATCTGACATTTCGGCTGTAGATGGTATTTCTCAAGGCGATCTTAATATTCAACAAGTTCAAAGATTTTCTGAATCGCCTGTTTTAGATGATGTATCACAAGGCGATCGCACGATCCAAGATTCTGACTCAAATATTACTCAAACTCCTCAGATTGATGCAATCCAAAGAGAATCTGATATTTCGGCTGTTAGTGATATTTCACAAGGTAATCAAAATATTCAAAGATTTTCTGAATCGTCTATTTTAGATGATTTATTACAAAGCGATCGCACGATCCAAGAATCTGCCTCAAATATTATTCAAACTCCTCAGATTGATGCAATCCAAAGAGAATCTGATATTTCGGCTGTTAGTGATATTTCACAAGTTGATCAAAATATTCAAAGATTTTCTGAATTGTCTGCTTTAGATGATGTTTCACAGGGCGATCGCACGATTCAAAGAGAAGCTGACTTCACAACTGCTGATATTTCTCAACCTTCTCAAATTGATGCAATCCAGAGGCAATCTGACATTTCGGCTATAGATGGTATTTCTCAAGGCGATCTTAATATTCAACAAGTTCAAAGATTTTCTGAATCGCCTGTTTTAGATGATGTATCACAAGGCGATCGCACGATCCAAGATTCTGACTCAAATATTACTCAAACTCCTCAGATTGATGCAATCCAAAGAGAATCTGATATTTCGGCTGTTAGTGATATTTCACAAGTTGATCAAAATATTCAAAGATTTTCTGAATCGCCTATTTTAGATGATTTATTACAAAGCGATCGCACGATCCAAGATTCTGACTCAAATATTACTCAAACTCCTCAGATTGATTCAATCCAAAGAGAATCTGATATTTCGGCTGTTAGTGATATTTCACAAGGTAATCAAAATATTCAAAGATTTTCTGAATTGTCTGCTTTAGATGATGTTTCACAGGGCGATCGCACTATTCAAAGAGAAGCTGACTTCACAACTGCTGATATTTCACAAGCTCCTCAGACTAATTCAATTCAAAGACAATCCGACATTTCAGCTATTAGTGATATTTCACAAGGCGATGCTCCTCAACAAGTTCAAAGATTTTCTGAATCGCCTATTTTAGATAGCGTTTCACAAGGTGATCGCACTATCCAAGAGTCAGACTCGAATATTATTCAAACTCCTCAGATTGATTCAATCCAAAGAAAATCCGACAATTCGGCTATAGATGATATTGCCCAAAGCAGTGATCCTCAACAAGTTCAAAGATTTTCTGAGTCCCCTGTTTTAGATGATTTATCACAAAGCGATCGCACGATTCAAAGGGACGCTGACTTCACAACTGCTGATATTTCTCAACCTTCTCAAATTGATGCAATCCAGAGGCAATCTGACATTTCGGCTGTAGATGGTATTTCTCAAGGCGATCGTAATATTCAACAAGTTCAAAGATTTTCTGAATCGCCTGTTTTAGATGATGTATCACAAGGCGATCGCACTATTCAAAGAGAAGCTGACTTCACAACTGCTGATATTTCTCAACCTTCTCAAATTGATGCAATCCAGAGTCAATCTGACATTTCGGCTGTAGATGGTATTTCTCAAGGCGATCTTAATATTCAACAAGTTCAAAGATTTTCTGAATCGCCTGCTTTAGATAATGCTTCACAAGGCGATCACACGATCCAAAATTCTGACTCAAATATTACTCAAACTCCTCAGATTGATGCAATCCAAAGAGAATCTGATATTTCGGCTGTTAGTGATATTTCACAAGGTAATCAAAATATTCAAAGATTTTCTGAATTGTCTGCTTTAGATGATGTTTCACAGGGCGATCGCACTATTCAAAGAGAAGCTGACTTCACAACCGTTGATATTTCTCAACCTTCTCAAATTGATGCAATCCAGAGGCAGTCTGACATTTCGGCTATAGATGGTATTTCTCAAAGCGATCAAAATATTCAACAAGTTCAAAGATTTGCTGAATCGCCTATTTTAGATAGCGTTTCACAAGGTGATCGCACTATCCAAGAGTCAGACTCGAATATTATTCAAACTCCTCAGATTGATTCAATCCAAAGAAAATCCGACAATTCGGCTATAGATGATATTGCCCAAAGCAGTGATCCTCAACAAGTTCAAAGATTTTCTGAGTCCCCTGTTTTAGATGATTTATCACAAAGCGATCGCACGATTCAAAGGGACGCTGACTTCACAACTGCTGATATTTCTCAACCTTCTCAAATTGATGCAATCCAGAGGCAATCTGACATTTCGGCTGTAGATGGTATTTCTCAAGGCGATCTTAATATTCAACAAGTTCAAAGATTTTCTGAATCGCCTGTTTTAGATGATGTATCACAAGGCGATCGCACTATTCAAAGAGAAGCTGACTTCACAACTGCTGATATTTCTCAACCTTCTCAAATTGATGCAATCCAGAGTCAATCTGACATTTCGGCTGTAGATGGTATTTCTCAAGGCGATCTTAATATTCAACAAGTTCAAAGATTTTCTGAATCGCCTGCTTTAGATAATGCTTCACAAGGCGATCGCACGATCCAAGATTCTGCCTCAAATATTACTCAAACTCCTCAGATTGATTCAATCCAAAGAGAATCTGATATTTCGGCTGTTAGTGATATTTCACAGGTTGATCAAAATATTGAATCGCCTGCTTTAGATAATGCTTCACAAGGCGATCGCACGATCCAAGATTCTGCCTCAAATATTACTCAAACTCCTCAGACTGATGCAATCCAAAGAGAATCTGATATTTCGGCTGTGGAAGATATTTCGCAAGGCGATCAAAATATTCAAAGATTTTCTGAATCGCCTATTTTAGATGATTTATTACAAAGCGATCACACGATCCAAAATTCTGACTCAAATATTACTCAAACTCCTCAGATTGATGCAATCCAAAGAGAATCTGATATTTCGGCTGTTAGTGATATTTCACAAGGTAATCAAAATATTCAAAGATTTTCTGAATTGTCTGCTTTAGATGATGTTTCACAGGGCGATCGCACTATTCAAAGAGAAGCTGACTTCACAACTGCTGATATTTCACAAGCTCCTCAGACTAATTCAATTCAAAGACAATCCGACATTTCAGCTATTAGTGATATTTCACAAGGCGATGCTCCTCAACAAGTTCAAAGATTTTCTGAATCGCCTATTTTAGATAGCGTTTCACAAGGTGATCGCACTATCCAAGAGTCAGACTCGAATATTATTCAAACTCCTCAGATTGATTCAATCCAAAGAAAATCCGACAATTCGGCTATAGATGATATTGCCCAAAGCAGTGATCCTCAACAAGTTCAAAGATTTTCTGAGTCCCCTGTTTTAGATGATTTATCACAAAGCGATCGCACGATTCAAAGGGACGCTGACTTCACAACTGCTGATATTTCTCAACCTTCTCAAATTGATGCAATCCAGAGGCAATCTGACATTTCGGCTGTAGATGGTATTTCTCAAGGCGATCGTAATATTCAACAAGTTCAAAGATTTTCTGAATCGCCTGTTTTAGATGATGTATCACAAGGCGATCGCACGATCCAAGATTCTGACTCAAATATTACTCAAACTCCTCAGATTGATTCAATCCAAAGAAAATCCGACAATTCGGCTATAGATGATATTGCCCAAATCAGTAATCCTCAACAAGTTCAAAGATTGTCTGAGTTACCTGTTTTAGATGATTTATTACAAAGCGATCGCACGATCCAAGATTCTGTCTCAAATATTTCACAAACTCCTCAGATTGATGCAATACAACGACAATCTAATATTTCGACTGGAGATAATATTTCACAAGGTGATCAAAATATTCAAAGATTTTCTGAGTCCCCTGTTTTAGATGATTTATCACAAAGCGATCGCACGATTCAAAGGGACGCTGACTTCACAACTGCTGATATTTCTCAACCTTCTCAAATTGATGCAATCCAGAGGCAATCTGACATTTCGGCTGTAGATGGTATTTCTCAAGGCGATCGTAATATTCAACAAGTTCAAAGATTTGCTGAATCGCCTGTTTTAGATGATGTATCACAAGGCGATCGCACGATCCAAGATTCTGCCTCAAATATTACTCAAACTCCTCAGATTGATTCAATCCAAAGAGAATCTGATATTTCGGCTGTTAGTGATATTTCACAGGTTGATCAAAATATTGAATCGCCTGCTTTAGATAATGCTTCACAAGGCGATCGCACGATCCAAGATTCTGCCTCAAATATTACTCAAACTCCTCAGACTGATGCAATCCAAAGAGAATCTGATATTTCGGCTGTGGAAGATATTTCGCAAGGCGATCAAAATATTCAAAGATTTTCTGAATCGCCTATTTTAGATGATTTATTACAAAGCGATCGCACGATCCAAAATTCCGACTCAAATATTATTCAAACTCCTCAGAACGATTCAATCCAAAGAGAATCTGATATTTCGGCTGTTAGTGATATTTCACAAGGTGATCAAAATATTCAAAGATTTTCTGAATTGTCTGCTTTAGATGATGTTTCACAGGGCGATCGCACTATTCAAAGAGAAGCTGACTTCACAACCGTTGATATTTCTCAACCTTCTCAAATTGATGCAATCCAGAGGCAGTCTGACATTTCGGCTATAGATGGTATTTCTCAAGGCGATCAAACTATTCAACAAGTTCAAAGATTTTCTGAATCGCCTGTTTTAGATAGCGTTTCACAAGGTGATCGCACTATCCAAGAGTCAGACTCGAATATTATTCAAACTCCTCAGATTGATTCAATCCAAAGAAAATCTGATATTTCGGCTGTTAGTGATATTTCACAAGGTAATCAAAATATTCAAAGATTTTCTGAATCGCCTATTTTAGATGATGTATCACAAGGCGATCGCACGATCCAAGATTCTGTCTCAAATATTTCACAAACTCCTCAGATTGATGCAATACAACGACAATCTAATATTTCGACTGGAGATAATATTTCACAAGGTGATCAAAATATTCAAAGATTTTCTGAGTCCCCTGTTTTAGATGATTTATCACAAAGCGATCGCACGATTCAAAGGGACGCTGACTTCACAACTGCTGATATTTCTCAACCTTCTCAAATTGATGCAATCCAGAGGCAATCTGACATTTCGGCTGTAGATGGTATTTCTCAAGGCGATCTTAATATTCAACAAGTTCAAAGATTTTCTGAATCGCCTGTTTTAGATGATGTATCACAAGGCGATCGCACGATCCAAGATTCTGACTCAAATATTACTCAAACTCCTCAGATTGATTCAATCCAAAGAGAATCTGATATTTCGGCTGTTAGTGATATTTCACAGGTTGATCAAAATATTGAATCGCCTGCTTTAGATAATGCTTCACAAGGCGATCGCACGATCCAAGATTCTGACTCAAATATTACTCAAACTCCTCAGACTGATGCAATCCAAAGAGAATCTGATATTTCGGCTGTGGAAGATATTTCGCAAGGCGATCAAAATATTCAAAGATTTTCTGAATCGTCTATTTTAGATGATTTATTACAAAGCGATCGCACGATCCAAGATTCTGACTCAAATATTACTCAAACTCCTCAGATTGATGCAATCCAAAGAGAATCTGATATTTCGGCTGTTAGTGATATTTCACAAGGTAATCAAAATATTCAAAGATTTTCTGAATCGCCTATTTTAGATGATTTATTACAAAGCGATCGCACGATCCAAAATTCCGACTCAAATATTACTCAAACACCTCAGATTGATGCAATCCAAAGAGAATCTGATATTTCGGCTGTGGAAGATATTTCGCAAGGTAATCAAAATATTCAAAGATTTTCTGAATTGTCTGCTTTAGATGATGTTTCACAGGGCGATCGCACTATTCAAAGAGAAGCTGACTTCACAACTGCTGATATTTCTCAACCTTCTCAAATTGATGCAATCCAGAGGCAATCTGACATTTCGGCTGTAGATGGTATTTCTCAAGGCGATCGTAATATTCAACAAGTTCAAAGATTTTCTGAATCGCCTGTTTTAGATGATGTATCACAAGGCGATCGCACGATCCAAGATTCTGACTCAAATATTACTCAAACTCCTCAGATTGATTCAATCCAAAGAGAATCTGATATTTCGGCTGTTAGTGATATTTCACAGGTTGATCAAAATATTCAAAGATTTTCTGAATTGTCTGCTTTAGATAATGCTTCACAAGGCGATCGCACGATCCAAGAATCTGCCTCAAATATTATTCAAACTCCTCAGAACGATTCAATCCAAAGAGAATCTGATATTTCGGCTGTTAGTGATATTTCACAAGGTGATCAAAATATTCAAAGATTTTCTGAGTCACCTATTTTAGATGATGTATCACAAGGCGATCACACGATCCAAAATTCTGACTCAAATATTATTCAAACTCCTCAGAACGATTCAATCCAAAGAGAATCTGATATTTCGGCTGTTAGTGATATTTCACAAGTTGATCAAAATATTCAAAGATTTTCTGAGTCACCTGTTTTAGATGATGTATCACAAGGCGATCACACGATCCAAAATTCTGACTCAAATATTACTCAAACTCCTCAGATTGATGCAATCCAAAGAGATTCTGATATTTCGGCTGTTAGTGATATTTCACAAGGTGATCAAAATATTCAAAGATTTTCTGAATCGCCTGCTTTAGATAATGCTTCACAAGGCGATCGCACGATCCAAGAATCTGCCTCAAATATTATTCAAACTCCTCAGAACGATTCAATTCAAAGAGAATCTGATATTTCGGCTGTAGAAGATATTTCACAAGTTGATCAAACTATTCAAAGATTGTCTGAGTCCCCTGTTTTAGATGATGTATCACAAGGCGATCGCACGATCCAAGATTCTGCCTCGAATATTATTCAAACTCCTCAGATTGATTCAATCCAAAGAAAATCCGACAATTCGGCTATAGATGATATTGCCCAAATCAGTAATCCTCAACAAGTTCAAAGATTGTCTGAGTTACCTGTTTTAGATGATGTATCACAAGGCGATCACACGATCCAAAATTCTGACTCAAATATTATTCAAACTCCTCAGATTGATGCAATCCAAAGAGAATCTGATATTTCGGCTGTTAGTGATATTTCACAAGGTAATCAAAATATTCAAAGATTTTCTGAATTGTCTGCTTTAGATGATGTTTCACAGGGCGATCGCACTATTCAAAGAGAAGCTGACTTCACAACCGTTGATATTTCTCAACCTTCTCAAATTGATGCAATCCAGAGGCAATCTGACATTTCGGCTATAGATGGCATTTCTCAAGGCGATCTTAATATTCAACAAGTTCAAAGATTTTCTGAATCGCCTGTTTTAGATAGCGTTTCACAAGACGATCGCACTATCCAAGAGTCAGACTCGAATATTATTCAAACTCCTCAGATTGATGCAATCCAAAGAGAATCCGACAATTCGGCTATAGATGATATTGCCCAAAGCAGTGATACTCAACAAGTTCAAAGATTTTCTGAGTCGTCTATTTTAGATAATGTTTCACAAAGCGATCGCACGCTCCAAAATTCCGACTCAAATATTACTCAAACTCCTCAGATTGATTCAATCCAAAGAGAATCTGATATTTCGGCTGTTAGTGATATTTCACAAGGTGATTCAATCCAAAGAGAATCTGATATTTCGGCTGTTAGTGATATTTCACAAGGTGAACAAAATATTCAAAGATTTGCTGGATCGCCTGTTTTAGATGATTTATCACAAGGCGATCGCACTACCCAAAGAGAGACTAACTCAAATATTACTCAAACCACTCAGACCGATTCTTTGCAAAAACAACCCGACATTTTGGCTGTTAGTGATATTTTGCAAGGCGATCACAGCCAGTCGACCCAGAGAAAAGTTGAGGCAAACAATCAGGAAAATCCTATAGATAACAGTGAAAATAAAACTATTATCCAAATGATGAGAGATCCTAGTAATACTGCTGATCTAAAATTACCTAAAGCCATTGAGAATCTCTCTCAGACAGAATATTTGGGTAATTTTTCGCCACTGACACCATCCAAAACCACTAGCTCTAAATCTTCTCAAACTGTACAGCGATCGCAAATTGATCGACCTAGCCCAAACAGCTTGTCCAATAGCTTAAATAATTTGCCCCAAATAATTCAGCCCAAACAAGATCAAAATCCTGATAGTAATCATACTAATTCTACTGGTTGGTCAAACATTGCGGAATTGTTGGCTAACTTACCACCGCCTAAAAGTTCTAGTAATTCACCTGCTAGTTCATTGAACAATCAAAAAACTAGCGATCGCAGTCCTTTAGCAACCAAACCTGCGTCCGTAAGTTCTACCAACAATCAAACAACCATCCAGCGATCACTAGATCAAAACGACACAGACAGCGATCAAGACCTATATATAACACCAACAGGAATACAGAAAGGCAACCCCAACAAAATCATCACCACTCAATCCAATACAGTTCAGCGTAAAATCAACGCAGAGCAATTGCCAGAAGCAACCGTCTCCGTTGAACCTCGACAAGATCAAAATCAGGACGATGAAAACTTTGACCAAAATCTTGAAACCCTTGCGCAAGAAATATATATTTTATTAAAGAAGCGCTTAGAAACCGAAAAAGAACGACAAGGGACCAGATATCAAGGAAGATTACCTTGGTAATTCAGGCTCAATCGTCTAAATGATGCTAAGGTAACATAAGATACAAAACAACAAATATGCAGCCAATTCTAACCGAACTTTTAAATCTGCCAGGAATCGAAGTAGAAAACTACACAAAAGTAGCAGATCGATTAATTTTAGAGGTTGAAGCGAAAACGACAAAAGCAAAGTGTCCAAGATGCGGAGAAGAAAGTAATCATCTGCATCAAAATCGCTGGTATTTTGCAAGAGATTTAAGCATTAGTGGACAGGAAGTACTATTAAAAGTAAACCGTCGTCAATTCAAGTGTAAAAAATGTGAAAAGCCGTTCAGTGAAGAACTAGAATTTATAGGAAAGAGACGAAAACAAACTAACAGATTTGCAGAGATGATAGTGCAGCAAGTATTGCATAGCGATATGCATAATGTAGGGAAGCAAAATGACTTAACAGATGAGGAAGTGTGGTCGATGATAAAATACATTAGCGAAAAAAAACTTAGAATAGATTTAAAGCCATTAAAACGACTTGGGATTGATGAAATAGCATTACGAAAAGGACAAGGGGACTACATAGTAGTATTGGTAGATTTAGACAGAAAAATACCGATAGGATTTGTGCGATCACGGAAACAAGAAGAAATAAGGAAAGAGCTTGAGGGGTGGGGAAAAGAGGTGTTAGAGCAAATTATTGAGGTAAGTATGGATCTAAGTGGAAATTATAAAGGACTGATCAACAAACTAATACCAAAAGCAGAGGTAGTAGCCGACCGATTCCATGTAACAAAGATAGTTCCTGAGGAACTAAAAACAGCACGAAATGACCTGCAAAAAGCAAATAAAGAAAACAAAAATGTAAACGAGAAAAAGAAAATCGAAGAAGCACTTAAGCAGAGTAAGTATGCATTACTAAAGAACGAAAAAGATTTAACAGAGAAGCAAAAAATAAAATTAGAAGAAATTCGAGAAGTGGTACCATTGCTAGGGAAAATGCATCAGCAAAAAGAAGAGTTTAGAAGAGTCTTTGAAGATGCTAAAAATTGGGGAGATGGCGCATCAAAATTACTCGACTGGATGGAGACAGCAAAGGAGACGTATAAGGATAGTGTTGGCACAATTTGTCGATGGTTTGGAGAAGTTACTAATTACTTTGAGAACCGCACTACTAATGGCGTTGTTGAGGGTATCAATAATAAGTTAAAGCTAATTAAACGATCTGGGTATGGCTTCAGGAATTTTGATAATTTTAAGTTGCGATCTCTAATTTGTTGGCATTTAGATATTGGTCGAGCATAGTTTGAACGATAGAGCCGTAATTCACAGCTTTAATTAATTATTATAGAGACTTCTTTAGGAATTTTGGGTCTTCTGGGTTTAAGGGGATAAGTAAATCTAATGAGAAAGACAAGCTAATAATCTAGAACGAAAATTTAAAAAATTTAAAAAACCATAAGCCTGTCGTTTAATTAATTTAATACGATTATTAAGTCCCTCCATCACACCACTAGATGTACGATTTAAAAAGTAGTTACAAATATTATCAAGATGATTACGAATGGTTTCCAAAACTGCGCCATAAACAGCTTTAGCTTTTTGAAGCCATTCTTTTAATTGTTTCTGACCCTCTTCAGGAGTTTTACAAGTCTCAAAAATACTTCTAAAGTCTTCTTTGAGATTATAAGCTAGTCGCAAGCGTTTAGAACATTTCAAGACATTTTCTAACTTCACTTTTTCTTCTTCTGTTAAGTCTACCTTGTTCTTTAGTAGAATAAATCGACTACCTTTAATCTTGATTTTAGCTTTTTGACGCAGTTGATTCGCCAATTCAAGGATGAAATGCAACACCTAGAGATCTTTGCGTAAAGGGACTCATAAGGATATTCTGATATTAATCACAATAATTAGGATACCCTCATGAGCTTTGTCCATCTTACCACCACAGAAAGAAGTGAACTGTATAAACTAAGAGTAATTGAGCAATTATCTGTATCAGAGATAGGTCGTCGCTTGAAGCGAAACAAAAGTACGATTTCAAGAGAGTTATCGCGCAATACAGACGAGCGACAGATTGGCTATTTGCCAGATACTGCGGTTGCCCTGATGAAAGCAAGACGGAAACAAGCAAAGGTAAGATTTCAGAGCATCAGTGCTGAGACGATCGCCGAAGTCAAACAACGGTTAGAGCAACACCACAGCCCAGAGCAACTAGCAGGGAGAATGGAAAGGGAGGGGCTAGGTAAAATCAGCTATGAGACGATTTATCTGATGATCTATGCAAACCATCAAGAGATGGGAATATATCAACAATATCTGAGGCAGAAGCAAAAGCAACGAAGGCGCAAAGGTCGCCATCAGAAGCGAGGTGGCATTCCCAATAGGGTAGGGATAGAGAATCGACCGAAGATTGCAGATTTAAAAACAGAGATTGGACATTGGGAAAGTGATACGGTAATCGGGTGCAACCACACAGGTATCGTAGTTACGCATGTTGATAAAGCATCGAAGTATTTACTTGCTGGACTAGCTAAGAACAAGACGATGGATGAGATAAACAGAGTGACATTCAATCTATTTGAGCCTATAGAATCAACATCTCGAAAGACAATGACCTTTGATAATGGAAGAGAATTCTGTGGGCATGAGAAGCTATCTGAAAGATTGAAACTAGAGACCTTCTTTGCGAATCCATATCATTCATGGGAACGTGGATTGAATGAACACACCAATGGATTAATTAGAGAGTTCTATCCCAAAAGTACAAACTTTAAAATCGTGAAAGAAGAGGACTTTCAGAAGGCAGTGAATTTGATCAATCACAGACCCAGAAAATCACTTGACTATCGTACTCCTTACGAAGTATTCTTTGCTTCATCAGAACCCGTTGCATTTCATCCTTGAATTGGCGATTTAACTCTTTGATTAGTGGCTGCATAACATGAAATCTGTCGATGACAATTTTCGCATTTGGAAATACTTCTTTGACAACTTTGGGAAAGCCTCCCCACATATCAATGCTAACCTCCTCTACTTTTTCCCTTATCTCAATCGGTTGCTGCTTCAGGACTTCAATGATGTCATCTTGTTTATGACTATCAATTACTTCTAGTAATGCTCCTGCGTCAATACTTGATACGACTGTCACAAAGTCTTTATGTCCTTTGCGTTTACTCACTTCATCAATACTCACTCGTTTTACTTCTTTCCAATCATCTTTTTTTTTAGAGAAAATTGGTGATTGAAAATCCCTTGTATTTGATCCCAACTCAAATATTCATCTCGACTTACTTGCTCCACACTCGCACTTTGTACTCGTTGATAAACATACTCCTCATACCTTTGTGTGTATCGTCTTTCCCAGTCTACAAAGGGTAACTTTTCCGTAAAATGTCTTTGACAATGTTGACAATAAAATTGGCGGCGCGGCGTATTTAAATAAACTATTTTCCCAAATACTGACAAATCTCGAATCAATATCGGTCGATTTTGTTTTAATTTTCCACCATGCGTATTACAATGCGGACAAGTAATTTCATCCTGTAAAAATCTCAACTTTAGGGTGATTTTATTTTCTTCTTCCGTAAAACTTTCAACGGTTGTGTTGGGTAAATTTAGCAACCTATCTAGATACAAGTCCATACCTGTCACCACTTATCTTTGTGCTTCATTATACATTAATCCCCTCAAACCCAGAAGAGCCGGAATTTTTAGACACTTTTAGGAAACCAGATCATGACACTCGTTAAAGCAATGCTCACCACCACCGATGCAGGAGCTGTAGCCATCAATTTTCAATTTAACCCCAATAGCCTTTCGTTCTCACGAACTGTTAATTGGAAGGTAGAAGAGGGTGCATATACCTCAGCAGGCTTTCCAAAGGTTTCTTACTCCAATCGAGGTGCAGAAACTTTGAAGTTATCAAATTTATGGTTTGATACTTATGAATATGCAACCAAAACAAGTGTTCTAACCCTAATCTCGCCGATCATCAAATCCACAGAAATTGCAGGATCATTAAAACGACCACCCGTATATATATTTGCTTGGGGAGAACAATATATGAAATGTGTTGTCACCAGCATTAGCTATGAACTCACTATGTTTCTTTCCGATGGTACACCTGTTAGAGCAAAGGTAAGCATAGATCTCCAAGAAGTTGATGACATTTGAAATCTTTCCAATAGCGTTTTTTATTACTAACTAGAATTACCAATGCCAGCAACATATAGATCTCAATTCTCACTTGCAATTGATGGAACAGCCGCTTCCGAAGATTTGATTGCCGATATTTTGCAAGTATCTGTCGAAGAAAGTCTGCATCAACTAAGCATGTTTACACTGATCATTAGCAATAATTACTTCTCTGGTAGCAGCACCGCAACTTGGACGCATATGAGTAAATTTGCGATCGGTAAAAAGATCAAAATTGGATTTACCTCCAGCACAACAGGAGATCCTAATTTTGATGATGCATCGACTGCTTATATCTTGGAAGGTGAAATCACCGCGATCGAAACAGATTTTACAGAAGAGGCTAAGGCTCCGATTATTATTCGTGGCTATGACGTTGCGCATCGCTTGCATAGAGGACGCTGTAGTCAATCTTTTCTAGATATGACTGACAGCGATATTGTCAAAAAATTAGCTGGTGAATGTGGCATTACGCTTGGTACGATCACATCGACCACACCCGTTCATAAATATGTATTCCAAGAAAACCAAACAAACATGGAATTTTTGCAAGAACGGGCGGCTCGCAATGGTTTTGAGCTATATATGCAAGATGGGGAATTGAATTTTCGTAAACCTACCAAAGGTGCAGAGCTATCTCTTAAATGGTTAAAAGATCTATCTAGCTTTCGCATCCGTGTTACGGGTGCGGAACAAGTTAGCTCTGTTGAAGTTAGAGGCTGGGACTATAAGACCAAAAAAGCAATCGTCTCTACAGCATCCACCGAAGCAGTAATTACCAGCAATACTAGCGGTAAAGGTAGTGCATCTAGTACTAAATTTAGTAGTAGCCCCAAAATGATTGTTGTCGATCAGCCAGTTTTTAGCACTGCTGAATCTGACAAAATCGCTCAATCTCTATGCGATGAACTAGGTGGCGAATTTGTCCACGCTGATGCGAAGGGTACTGGCAATCCTCTGATCAGGGCAGGTAAGGTAATCAAGCTCACTGACATGGGTAACTATAGCGGCAGTTATTATGTTACGGAAACGCATCACTTATTTCAGAATGGATACTATACTACGCATTTTAGTGTGCGCGGTCTACGTGGTGGCGATTTGTACTCCATGTTGTCATCGAAGACACGTCTGCAACCAGGGCAAACCATGTTAGTGGGCATCATTACCAACAACAATGATCCAGACAAATTGGGAAGGGTCAAAGTTAAATTTCCGACACTAACCGAAGACCACGAAAGCAACTGGGCTAGGGTCGTGGGCGTGGGCGCAGGGGTTAATAGAGGGTTTGATTGTTTGCCAGAAGTTAATGATGAAGTTTTAGTAGCTTTTGAGCATGGTGACATCCATCGTCCTTATGTAATTGGTGGCGTATGGAATGGGACTGATGCGCCACCAACCGTAGTCACTGACAGTGTGGTTGACGGTAAAGTCCGCTTACGAACATTTAAAACTCGTGTTGGGCATCAATTACAATTTGTCGAGGAAGATAAAGGAGATGTCAAAAAGGGAGTTTATCTCAATACTATTGATGGTCATAATCTGCGACTAGATGATAGTACCAAGTTTGCTGAGCTCGAAACTACTGGTGGGCACAAATTTCGAGCTGATGATGACAGTAAGGTAATTAGCCTAACTTCTACGGGTGACATTACAGTTTTAACTGGTACCTCTGGTTCAACCAAAGATTTAACGATTAATGCGGCTAATATGACCTTAACTGCAACAACTAACATTACGCTTAAAGTCGGGACCAACAAAATAGTAATTTCTACCTCAGGTATAGTAGTTGAAGGAACGCAAGTACAGATAAAAGGTACCGCTTCTGCCAAAATGGAAGCGCCTTCGATTAATGTTGAAGGGTCTGCAATGAATACTATTAAAGGTGGTTTAGTTAATGTGGAGGCAAGTGGAATCGCTATAGTTAAAGGTAGTTTAGTTAAGATTAATTAATTGTCTAGGAGTGGTAAGTTTAGTTTTTTCTCCATCACTGAGCGTTATAACATTAAAGATTAGAGGAGATAAGGTATGGGACAACAAGTAGTTATGGGAGCAATGCTTCAATGTAGTTTTGGCGTTGCCCCAAGTTCGCTGATTGTAATTCCTAAAGGAATGCCTGTAATGACGGGTGGTCCTCTTGCTGCGTCAATTATGGACTTTGCCCCGATCGCAAATATCCCCCCATTTGGTATGTGTAGCTCGCCTGCAAATCCGATGGTGATCGCTGCTACTGCAGCAGCTTTAGGAGTACTTACGCCCATGCCTTGCATCCCAATGACTGTAGCCCCTTGGGTTCCAGGTTGTCCAACTGTGTTAATCAATAACTTTCCTGCTCTCAACAACTCCTCAAAATGTATGTGTGCTTGGGGTGGGGTGATTTCAATTAATTTTGCTGGACAAGTAACGAGCCAAATTCCATGAGCAGAGCAGATCGAGATTATCTTGGTAGAGGGATTTCATTTCCCCTGCGGATTAATATTCAAGGTGAACTAAAAACTGATAGTGGCGATCGCAATTTAGAAGAATCGATATCGACGATTTTGAATACGAAGTTGGGAGAGCGGGTATATCGCCCAAACTTTGGTTGTCGCCTATCGGATCTCACTTTTGCGCCGATGAATCCACAGACAATTTTACTAGCCAGAATTTATGTTGAGGAAGCGTTAAATAGGTGGGAGCCTCGAATCAAGGTTACGGGAGTCTATGCGGAGCCTGATCCGATCAAAGGACGATTAGATCTCAAGATCCAATATCAGATCAAGGAGAATAATGACCGTCGCAATATGGTTTATCCGTTTTATTTACTGCCACCGAATAGTAATTAAAATAATTTGGTATTTCATGGCACAGGGTAAACATAGCTAGTAAAATTTGAATAATCGCCTAAGAGCACTGTGTAATGACGAAAGAGTTTGATTTTCTTCCCAATTTGCCAAAATCGGATCTTGATGATCGCACCTTTGAGGAATTGGTGAATGAGTGTCTTCTCAGAATTCCCCGATACTGTCCAGAATGGACAAATTACAATCCTAGCGATCCAGGCGTAACACTGATCGAGTTATTTGCATGGCTAACCGATCAGATGTTGATGCGCTTTAACCAAGTGCCGCGCCGCAATTATGTTGCTTTTTTAGAACTACTGGGAATTCGATTACAGCCACCTGCCCCCGCCCAGACTGAAGTAACTTTTTATCTGAGTGCTTCTTTGCCTGAGCCCTATACGATTCCTGCAGGGGTTGAGGTCGCTACGCAGCGGACAGAAACAGAAGAAGCGATCATATTCAGTACTGATCAGCCATTGGTGATTGGTAATCCCAGAATTTTAAACCTATTAGCTGCCCCTAGAGTCGAAGAGAATCCTGAATTCTTACAGGATCTGCTTTTAGATGTATGGACTGAAGATCGTGATGAAGGCTGGTCAGGACAAGAAATAGCTCTATTTAGCGATCCGCCTCAACCCAATAATTGCTTTTATGTGGTCTTTGATGAAGATCAACCGATTAATGGCAATGTGATTGCACTCAAGTTAAAAGGGGAGTCAGCCACAACTACAGGAATTAACCCAAATAATCCGCCTCGGGTTTGGGAAGCATGGAATGGCAATGCATGGCAACCTGCACTCCAAAAAGAAAGTGATGATCGCACGAAGGGATTTAGTTTTAGCGAATTAGCCGATGAAGGAACTAATCCTCTACAGGGGACCGAGGTAATCTTTCATTTACCTCTTACGTGGGAAGTGACACAGTTTTCTACTTATCGGGGACGGTGGCTACGCTGTAGCTATGTTGAGCCAACCCCTAATCAATCAGGTTATAATCGTGCGCCGCATATTATTGGTATGAGTGCGAGGGCGATCGGCGGTACGGTCAAAGCAACTCAATGTAATTCAATTACTAATGAAGTTGTGGGTGAGAGTAATGGCAAATCAGGGCAAGTCTTTCAATTACTGCATCAGCCAGTATTGCCGCGCCAAGCTAATGAATATTTGTTAGTCACGCCACCAGTTGGACTGCCACAAATATGGCATGAAGTTGCCGATTTCTCAGAATCTACAGAAAGCGATCTGCACTACATTATTGATTCAACCTCTGGAAACATTCAATTTGGACCCTTTGTGCAAACACCCAATTATCAGAGCTTACATACATTGCAACGCTTGCGCATTCAGGGTGAACCGATGCAAAGGGTTGTTGCCGATGAGACTAAGGCGATCTCGATGAATACGAAGACCAGTGGAACTCAATATGGAGCCGTACCGCCTAAAGGTTCGATCATCCAAATGGTGAAATACCGCACAGGTGGAGGATCTCACGGCAATGTACAACGCGGCAGTTTGCGAATATCTAAAAGTGCCATTCCCTATGTGGCAAGCTTAACTAACTATGTTTCTGCGACAAATGGCGTGAATGCTGAGTCCCTCGATGATTTGGCAATCCGCGTGCCAAAGATGCTGCGCACTCGCGATCGCGCCATCACTCAGACAGATTTTGAATATTTGACACTGATCGCAGGCGATGGTGCTGTAGCGCGAGTGATTTGTGCGCCAGCAAAGAGCAAAGAAGATGCAGGAATTGTCAGATTGCTGACTGTCCCTAGAGTCCGCACTGAAAGTATAGATCTCGGTCAAGGGATGGCTCCAGATCAATTCATCTTGACAGCACCACTATGCGATCGCGTATTAGCCTATCTTGATGAACGCAAGATGCTAGGTGTACAAATTCAACTAGAGCAGCCTGTATATACAGGTATATCTGTGCAGACCGAGATTGCTTTGGAAGCGTCTTATAGCAATCCCAAGGTGCAGCAAGATATTGTTCAACAACTCAAGGTGATGCTCTATCGCTTCCTTAATCCGATTACGGGTGGAGTTAATGGTCAAGGTTGGGAGTTTGGTCGTCCTGTTTATCCGTCTGATATTGTCAAACTATTACAAAACTTTCAAGGTGTGCGTTTTTTAGGAACAGTACAACTCTTTGAATTGCGCTATGTAAATGGAGAATGGGTACGAAGACTCGCACCGCAACCGATGATTGATCCAGGTCCATTGGGTTTGATTTGTTCTTGGCGCAGCCCAAGGTTGCGCTCTAGCCATGTGATCAATATTGTCAGTTAGACAGCCCTACTCCTATGACTCCAAAAAGCAAGCTCCAAGCGCTAAGCATTCAACTAATCTCGATGAAGTCTCCTGATGCTAATGAAGAGACTTTGGCGAGTGCGGATAATTTGGATAGATCCCAGAGCCATCTATCCCAGTCGAATAGCCTCGATAATGGGCGATCGCCATCTAAGTGTAAACTGCTAGTTAATCCTAGTGAGCCAAGCGAAATAGTAGTTAAGCTCAGAAATTCCAGCAATCGAGCACTACTGACTAACTTGCGCGTAGAAGGGAACTTTCCAAACCATTGGCTCCAAATTGGCATGGAAGGGAATGAGTTACCGCCCTATGCAGAGATGGAAGCTGTTCTCTATTTCCAAGTTCCTGTAGATTTTTTTGAAAATCAAGAAGCGATCGTCCATGGTCAGCCCCTCACGATTAACTATCAAGGACAACTACAGATTTATGGTGGTTATGCTAGTTCCACCTCAGATTCTGGATTTTCTCCAAAGTTAGAACTATTTGCTATTGAGACGTTTCAGCTTTATATCCGACCGACTAGTCTATATCTAGACTTCTTACCCGATACTTACCGCGAGGTTGACTTTGTCGGCAGGATGCTAAAAATCTTTGAAGAAACTCTCGAACCTGATGTTCAAATTTTGGATAGTCTCTGGGCTTATCTTGATCCAATGTTAGCTCCAGAAACTATGTTACCGTTTCTGGCTCATTGGGTGGGCTGGGACACAGCGGCCACTCTTGGGGTTGAGCGACAGCGCTATTTGATCAAGCAAGCAATGCAAATCTATCGTTGGCGGGGAACTCGGAGAGGGCTACGCTTTTATATCCATTTATTTACTGGCTTGCCCCTTGATGAACATAGACCTGAAGCAGAAAAGCACATTAGCATTTTTGAAATTATAGGTAGAGGCTTTGTCATTGGAGAAGCTATTCTTGGTAGCAATGCCTCAACGGGCGGTGGAAGACCTTTTCATTTTGTAGTGAGGATTCGTAACGATTTACAAAATAGTCTTGATTTACCTTTAATTCGGAGGATTATCGAACGTGAGAAACCTGTTTTTTGTACTTACGATCTAGAGATTATTTAGGTTTGGCAACACGAAGTGTTGCCAAACCTAACCCTAAAACTGAAACTGCATTGATAAAACCATATGAACGACTTTCCATATCCCGAAATCAAATCCTTTGAACGGCTACAGGTATCTGATGGCTTGATGATTAATAGTGAACGATGGAGACTCGCTCACGAATATCACCAGCATCGCCAAAATGTACAGTATCAGTCCCTATTTTTACCAGGAATTATCTGTGGTTTAGGGGTTGCCCCGATCGCAGCACCTGAGGATTTGCCAGCCAAGTTTCGAGATGGGCGATGGGTACAGATCCAACCAGGAATGGCGATCGATCTACAAGGGAATTTTATTGTTGTGCCTACGCCCCTCGATTTTCGGATTTCAACAATTGCCTATGACAATAAAATTGAGACCGTTTATTTAGTTCTTAGTTATGTTGATCCCGCTAAACTTAAGCGAACTAGTGCCAATGAAATGCTGGTAGAAACTTTTCGAGTTAATGAGAAGACTGACTTACCCCTTGATACAGATATTGAAATCTGTCGCATTACGATCTCGGAAGGAAAATTAACAGTCCAGAAGCCTGCGGATGTATTTTCGCCTAGCCAATCTCAACTAGATATGCGCTACCGATTGCAAGCCCAGATTCGTCCACAAAACTCGATTCGGATCGCCTGTTTTCATAATCAGAAAAATCAAAACCTGAAAAGTCAACAGATAGATATCCTAGAACATTTCCATTCTCTTGGGCAATCTCTATCCAGTCTTGCCCCCAGTCTGAGTCTGATCGAGCCAATTAGTAGTCTCGATATTAATGCTGAACTAACGCTCAGTCATCTTAGCGACTACCACCTTATTTATCTAACCCATGCTCAATCCCTATCTGTCAATGAATCAACACAATTAGCTTTACAAGAGTACACGGCGATCGGCGGTGTAATTTTAATTGAGGCGGCAATTCGGAATAGTCAGCTAGCCAATCTACTGGAAATTCAAAATGAATTAGAAACTGCTAAAAATAAATTGCGAAAAACCATGCAATCTCAATTTGTTAATGGTCAGCAAAATATAAATATGACTGACCAATCTAGCATTCAAGCCGAACTGCAATCTGAGATAGATGCGATCGCGATCGAAGTAAGCTCCTCTACTGAAAGTTTACTTAGTTCCTTGCGTGGTTGCCTTCCTATGGAAACACCAATGCAAGTTTTCTCTGATTTAGAAATTACTCATCCTCTCCGTAGTCAGCCATTTCTCTTTCCGAGCTTAGCTGCGATCGCAGAGCAACCAATCCAAATACTAACAAATGGCGGAGTAATCGTCATATTAGGCGAACTATTATCAATCTGGAGTGGTCAGTCAGAGCAAGCCTTGACTCGAGAAGTCATTCGTAACTGTCATGAATTGGGTATTAATATTCTTAACTACGCCACTCGTCGCTATCAGATGCATAATGCGATGCTAGTGAATCCTCAATACCAAAAACTTGATCCTAAACTTGCAGACGATCAACGCCGCATTACTAATATGGTTGAGAAAACTGCATAAATCAGCTAAACATCCACAGAATTATTCACAATTATCTAAGGTTATTTATCTATGTCTTCGATTCGACAAGTTGTTCCTATTGTCCTTAGTATCCAAATTACTGTAGCGGTTGGTCTTACGGGCTGGATTTCGTTTCAAAGCAGTGAACGCGCTGTCCAAAAGCTAACTCGTCAACTTTGTGAGAATTTAAATTTTCGCGTTGAACAACAAATCACTTCCTATCTAGAAGAGTCGGTGCGAGTTAATCAAGCGATGACGATTGCTCTTACCAATGGCAGCGTCAATCCGAACGATATTAGTCAGGTTCAGAAAGATATATTTAATAAATTAAGAGAACTGAATACGCAAAACATCTTGTTTTATGGCAATGAAAACGGAACTATGGTTGGTATAGAACGCAACGGCGACTCCAACTTTTTATTAAGGATTAGGGAAGACAGTGGTAATCCTAATCGTCCGACTTATGAGCTCAGTAATAACGGAATTCGAGGTAAACTAGTCAAAACTGAAATAAACTATGACCATCGAACCCGCCCTTGGTATGTTGCAGCTAAACAGTCTGGCAAAGCGATTTGGAGTTCGATTTTTGTGAGT
The DNA here is from genome assembly GCA_023336205.1 of Pseudanabaena sp. Salubria-1. GTDB lineage: Bacteria > Cyanobacteriota > Cyanobacteriia > Pseudanabaenales > Pseudanabaenaceae > Pseudanabaena. The sequence continues at coordinate 11,906 of JALQCR010000022.1, read as the reverse complement.
ACTACTGACGGGGAATTAACTACCACCAAAGCCACTCCTATCTATAATTCTAGCGGTGGGCTTCAAGGGGTTGTGGGTATTAATGTTTCATTGAAACAAATTAAGCAGTTTATGCTGCAAACCCGCCCTTCAGACAAATGGCAAGTTTTTTTAGTTGAGGGTGACGGCAGTCTGGTAGCATCTACGTCTGAAACGCCAGTTTTTGAGCAAAATGGCTCGACAATTAAGCGTTTTGAAGTTTTGCAAAGTAAAGATATTCGATTGCAGAATGCTGGTCTGGCAGTCCAAAAACAGTTTGGCGGATTCCAAAACCTCCAAGATTCGCAGGTAGTTGAATTTGATTTTAATGGTGAAAAATATATTGTTAGCACCCATAAATTGAATAGAGACTTACAACTAGATTGGTCGGTTGGAATTATTGTGCCAAAGTCGATATTCATGCAAGAAGTAGATGAGAATAATCGAACTACCCTAATTATTATTGTGATTATGCTAGGTGCTACTATTTTGATTGGTTTAGCGATTTCGTCGTGGCTATTACGTCCAATCAAAGATCTGATGAAGGCAGCTAAAGAAATTGAGGAAGAATCTTTTGACCCTGAAGAATTAACATCAGTTGCTCAGCGCAAAGATGAATTGGGACAAATGGCGCGAGTATTTCAAGATATGGGAAGTACGATCGCTGAACGTCAAAATGGGATGAAGAGCCAGCTTAGTAAATTGCGAAAAGAAAAAGATGAAGCCAAAAAGATGGCGATCGCTTCCCAATTGGGTCAAGGAGATTCTTTGCAGTCAATTCTAAGCCGATCAAGAGCTGCTCGACATAAGTAGAAGACTCCACGATTCTAAGCTATACCAAATAAGATAAACATAGGGAAATACGGCGATGACAGCAAATCAAATTGGCTTAGAGATGCCTCAAAAAGAACTAAATCTTAAAATTGGTTCTGAAAAAAATTCTTTTCCAGTAATAGTTATTAATGACAGCAATCAATTTGCCAGCTTTCAAATTGATATAATCCCATCAGGAATAGATGCTCAAGATGTCAACTATGAGTGGTTTACGGTCTCTCCTGATGTAAGTGTAAAGATTCCTCCAGGAGACTTAGTAGAATTTGTGGTTTCTATTATTGAAACCCCGATTTCAGGTTTTACTGGAATTATGAATATTACAGTAAGAGTCTTTTCGATTGAACTACGCGAAGAAAATCGTGCTGTAATGCGAATCATCTTAGAAGAAGGTGCAGGGCGATCGCATTTAGATTTAGATGCACCTTTTTACAAGATCCAAGCGCCCCCCCTCGAAGATATAGAAATTCCGATTTTGATTGGGAACCCTAGCAAACAGAATACAAATGTCACCTTAACCTGTCTCGATCTGCCTGATTCATGGCTACCAAAGGGGAATATCCAGCAATTTCCACTAAAACCGGGGGCAAAATTTAAAACTACATTTCTATGTAGACCTCCCTTTGACCATGAGGCGATCTCTCAACTTTATAATTTTACTATTGCTGTTTCGCATACTAATGGCTCCCCCTCTGAGTCTCAATGCACTTTAGAAGTTTTACCCAAAGGTTCTTTAGAATTTCTCTGTTCACCAAAAAAACAAACGATTCCTGCTAATCGAACTTGGACATCGTGGTGGAAATTTTGGGAATCTTCACCTGCTATATTTACTTTAATTGCTGATAATGCTAGCAATCTTCCACAAAAAATTGATTTTGAAATCGAAAATGTTCAAACTAGTGATTATTCAGATTTTTCCTTTGAAATTTCTCCAAATGATGCTACTGTTGAACCGTTCAGTAAGACAGAACTAATTCTGGAAATCAATAAATCTCGATCTTGGTTTGCCAAAGTCCAGAAATTGTATTTATTTGTCAAAGCTAATTGGCAAGACCCTAGAGTTAACACGGTTGATGAAATTCAAGCTGTCGAAGTAGTCATTAAACCAGTAATTCCGATTATTTTGGTGGTGCTCTTGACATTGCTGATGTTAATTCCCACTTGGTGGCTATCATGGCTCAATCCTAACAATCCTTTTCCTCCCCACAAAGGTGCAGTTACGTCTGTTCAGTTTGATGGCACTGGTACATATGGAATTAGTAGCTCTAATGATCGGACAATGCGTAAATGGGATGTAGATGGGTTCCATTTACCATGGGTCAATCAAGATTTAGGATCTATTGGCGAAGCTCAAAAAGCAATTCGAGTAGTCCGTTTCCGCCCAGTTAATAACGATCTTGTGGCAGCAGGATTGGAAAATGGTGAGATTCAAATTTGGGATGCTCACAATATTAGTAAGAGTCCTTTAGCTACATTTAGCAATCAGTCGGACGATCGAGTTTTTGACTTAGCCTATACGCTTGATTCTCGAACACTTTTTAGTGGTCATGGGAGTGGTACGGTCTTGCGCTGGGATCTTCAGAACTTGTTCACAAATCCACCAACGCAGCCGAGTCAAATCAAAAAATTTGATTTTGCAGTTACATCGATCGCTTTAGTTGGTAAAGATGACAGCACATTGGCGATCGCTGGTCGATATAATCAACTTGTACTTTGGAATTGGGTTAAAGATACTGTAAAAGTAATTCCCTATCCTAAATTAGGCAAACAGGAAGAAAAGGGTGGACAGGATGATTATATCCAGAGCCTCTCAGCTACCGATCGCAAACGGAGTCTGCTCGCAACTGGAGATAATCAAGGCTATATGTCTGTTTGGGATTTGAAGACTTGCTTACAAAGCAATCGCCCCTGTGAAATGCTGGATGGATGGGAAAGTGCGCATCATGGCAAGCCTGTGCGATCGGTGGCGTTTAGCGATGAAGGCTGCTACTTAGCTAGTGGCGGAGATGATAAGGAAGTTAAGTTATGGATGCTCACTGGTAACGGCAAGCGCGTTTCTAGTTTTATTAATGGTAAGACATTAGAAGTTAGACCGTCTAATGTCACTGCCGTTGATATTCATCTAACTAACAAAGATGTTTTGACCATGATAGGTACTGCGATTGGAAGAGTAGTTGGTCAACAATCAGAACGATTTTTTAATCTAGGCTGTGATGTTAATCAGTAAACCTACAGCGACTAGCGCGAAAACCAAGAAAAATTTTAAAAGTGTTGCTTTGCAGCACTTTTAAAATTTTTCTTGGGGTTTGTTTGAGCAGTAATTGCTGTAAAACTAATAAGGCAAGCGTAGTCCGCTCCATTAGTTTTTGTAACTATAGTAATGCTGAGTTTTTATTTTTTACGCGATCGTAAAGTATTTCCATCGTTTCGATAAATGAACTGTCCTTATGCCAGAAAGGAGGGTTATCGCCTTGTTTTTTGATCGCGATCGCCGATACACTTACGGGAGAAGCAAAGGGAATTGCTTGTGGTAAGCGCTTTTGTCCTTGCCAAAATTGTTTGAGGGTAGGAATTTCTTTGATCGCTACAGTTTGCGGCTTCGTGAAGTAAGAGGTTGCCACTTCTGGCGCAAGAGTGCGATCTCCTAATTCTGATGCGAGGGCTTTGCCGAGAGGCGATTTGATTAATTCTGCTTGTAGATCTTCCTTGGTTATGCCACGCATCTCGAATAACAAAAACGGATCTTGATCCATCTCACCCGAAAGTCGATAACATAGCCCTGCAATATGTTTGCAAGGATTAGAATAGTCGGGACAGGAACATTCCGTATGAAAGTCTTTGCTGCTATAGGGCAGTAGATGTTTGCCAACGGCGGTAAAACTATCTTCAATATTTTCAGGAACTTCATTGAGCAATAATCTAGCGACTACGCTTGCCTTGGAGGACATATTGGCAATAATTTTCGTCCAGTCTTTAGCAGCGATCGCGGTCATTTTTACTTCAGTCTCATAGTGTGGCTCTTTATAGACTCCAAAATAAGGATTGACGTTACCGCGAATCGTGGCGGTGGCGAGACCTTTCGTAATATCGAAATGAAGAATGCGACTGTCTCCAGAATAAGCGCGACCACGTTGGAGTCTACCTGAATCGGTAAAAGATTCGAGGGCGCTAATAAATTTTTGCCCCCACCATGTCCGACTATGTTTTGCCATTGCTTTGCTCCTCTTGATTTATATTATTGGCTTTTTGCCTTTTCTTTCTTTCTTTGTACTTTCACGAGAATTTCCCTCTAGATCACCTAATCTAATATGGTGCTTACCAGTAGGATCGAAAATTTCAAAATGGCTCTTATGTAAATTATCTAAATACCAAAAATATTGTGTAGAGATCTCTCGATATACAGATCTTCCTTGACAAATAATTGATGTCTTTTCAAATCTAGTTGTATCTTTTAAACAATCTTCTAAATCAGGATCTTTTAATATTTGTTTCTCTCTTAACCAGTTTTCAATCGCAGATTTATTATCAAGACTATCTAGCTTTATTAGAAACTCTTCAGTGTCATTTTTAACTATGGGAATTGAGAAGCATTCATGAATATCTGGATGCTGAAAATTTTCAACACAGAATATAGAGTTGATAAAATTGACTAATAAATAATTGTTATTTGGATTTTGTAAAGTTCTTTCTGTTACCTCAGCGATCGATGTATTACTGATATCATGTATATCTTCGTCAGGTGACAAATACAAAAATTTATCTTCATGAGAATGTACTTGTTCTGAAGTCCAGTTTTTTGCACCAGATTTTATAAAAACACTGTCTCGAAAGTTTTGCCGAATCTGTGGATTACTATTTTTAAATGCTGAAAAAAAATTAGAGCCTCGGATTGCTTCATAATCGACAAAAACAGAGATATCACCGAAAATTCGCTTGTTTTCGCTTTTAACTGTTTCGTTTATAAAATAAAAAATAGATTCCAAAATCATTAGGGATTTCTCAAATTCAATCTTCTCGTAATATTGTCCATGCAGCGAACGTTCATTAATAAATATTTCCATTCTTACATTCCATATACCTTTTCTAAGTCTTTATTTGACTGATCAAAAAAGCCTTCTGGCCAGAACTCTATCCGCCCATCTTTCTGAATTGGGATTTGGACAACTGGCTCTTGATTATCTGACTGAAAGTACAAAACACTTATTTCATTTTCTCCGATGATTTTATCTACGACAGCTACTTGCAAGCCATTTAAAATATGGTCGCTATGAGATTCAACTAAAACCTGCACTCCACAACTACTAACTTTAGCTAAGAATTTAGTTAACTCAGATTGCGCTCTTGGATGTAGATGTATTTCAGGATTTTCAACGATTAATATTTCACCTTCTTTGGCGATTAATCCTGAAACGATAATTGGCAGAATGCTATGAAACCCAAATCCTACGTTTGCTGGCGTAAAGCGATCTCTTGAGGCACTTGTATTAAATAGCAGTTCAAGAGTACGACTTTGTGAGCTAGGTATATCAAGTTTAGCTCCACCAAAAATCTTACTTAACCAAGCTCCTGTTTGTGTAATAAGGGTTTTAGCATCTTCATCCAAGCAGAGTCTATCATCAACTAAATCGCCTTGTTTTTTATAGAGTAAATTAACTGTAAGTTCGCCCTTTGAACCTACATTCGGGAATTTACCCAAAGTTTCTTTGAAATAAACGTCTTGTGGTCCAATGCGATCAGCAGAAATATAATGAATATGATAAAAATTTAAAGCTTCTTTAAAAGGCGAATCATATGGTGTAACATCACCAGTCTTAGCATAAACATAATTAAAATTAAAAGGTAGTAAATTTATTAATTTAGTGAAAATTTCTTCTTCTGGATTCTTATGTGTAAACCATTCATCTGATTCATCTATATGATAGTAATGATAGTAGCTTCTCTCAACGTTATGGAGAAGAGGATTACTGCTATCAGGAACATAAAAAGGGACGATAGGAATATCAATTTTTGCAGGGATCTCATTTTTAGAAAATAAATTAATTTGAGACACTTGCGCGATCATGTTATCTTCTAGTGTGCTAGAGAGCAAAAATTCAATATAACCGTTACATTTTACTGGGTCTTCTTCAGAATTATAGTGATATTTAAAGACAACTGGTTCATCTTGGGGTATGTTTTTATTTCTAATGTCCTTAAAGCAATTTAAATTGACACAATTTCCATTAAAAATCACTTGAGTTGTAATTGGATTATGTTCAATAGATTGCCTCATTAGTAACAATGACTGAAGTAAAGTTGATTTACCTCTACCATTAATACCTGTTAATAAGGTTAACTTTCCCAAAGGGAAAGACACTCTATTTTTAAAGCATTTGAAATTTTCTATCTCTATTTGAGTTATCATTACACATCTCCTAAAATTTCTTGAGCTAGGTTAAACCTACTAATAACTTTAGCCTTACTGCTAGTAGCATTTTTCACAGCATCTAAATAATCTGCATTTTTGATAAGCTTTTCAAAATTAGCGGTAATTTGTATTTTATGTTGTTTTAAGAATGAATCGTCTTTAATAGAGAAAAAACAAGCTACTGACTCAAGAATTGCAATGCTAATTTTACCTCTAGTTTGAGTAGTAGGCAATCGAAAATTTCTCTTGCCAAAAAACTTATAAGTAATATTCATAACTCTTTGGAAATCATCTTTTAAAGATTCAATTTCTGACAACTTCATCGTATTTATCTTTTTCATTGCAGTTTCCAGAAAATTACTCATATCACCTTGATAATCTTTTTCATAGTCAAAAATTCTAAAAGCCAAATATCTTAAAACTGCTTCTCTATCTTTCATTCTCTTTGATGAAATACCTTGATTAATCGCAATTTTAAAATCATCTGTCTCAGCTAACTCTTTAAGTAACTGTGTAGATTTACCTAAAAATATACAATTTCGTACTTCTTGACGTTGTAGATTAGTTCCACCTGTATTAATTCTATTAAAAATGTCATAAACGACCTTTACAGGAACCGATGGTCTAATAACATAAAGGTTAAGCTTTTTATCCTCAATTTTTGTTTGATAGTCTCCAGATAAATTTTTGAGATCAGAAAAACTATAACCATTTAATTTTTTAAGTGCTTCTAATCCTTGAAGTTTAAATCCATTATTTACAAACTCATGCAAAGTACTAGTGCGTTGTAGTCCATCTACAACTATATATTTCCCCTCCCTTGTTTGATTAACATAGAAGGGTGGTATGGGGAAATTTAAAATAACTGACTCAATAAATTTACTTTGTTGGGGTCTTTCCCAAACAAGATTGCGCTGAAAATCAGGCTCAATAATTAACTTGCCATTATCGTATTTTCGCATCAACTCAAAAACAGTTTGAGGATCTTCACGAATATCAATATCTGCCTCAGTAGGATCGTAAGGATATAGTCCTTCTTCACCTTGATCTTCCTCCAAGGTATCATCATCCGTTTCTATTACATCGTTTAAATCACTTTTCTCTATTGTTGTAATCATATACATCCCAAGATTCTAATCTGTATGGTTGTTGCATTATAGCTTATAGGTTTGGACAAGCCTTTTAATCCATAATTGCGTTCTTATTCAAAGCAATAAGCTGCTTAAACTTGTCGTTGTCTAGCTCCGTGAGCCAAGACTCATCCGCTGCCACGATCGCACCTGCGAGTTTCTTTTTGTCCTCAATCATTTGATCGATTCGCTCCTCTAGAGAGCCGATCGTGATGAATTTATGGACAAAGACATTTTTCTTCTGACCAATCCGAAAGGCGCGATCGGTGGCTTGGTCTTCAACGGCGGGATTCCACCAGCGATCAAAGTGGAAAACGTGGTTTGCCTTGGTGAGAGTAATGCCGACACCGCCAGCCTTGAGCGAGAGAATAAATATAGAAGGCTCCGTTTCAGGATCTTGAAACTCCGTAATCATCCGCTCACGTTTATCGCGATTTGTGCCACCGTGAATATAGTAAGTGTTGTAATGCAGCTTTTGACGAACGTATTTTTCTAGAGCATCACCGATCTCGGTAAACTGCGTAAAGATTAACAAGCTTTCTCCTTCGGAAATTACTTCCTCCATCATCTCGGACAAACGGCTAAGCTTATGCGATCGCTCGGTTGAGAAGTCGCTACCATCTTGCAAAAATTGACGGGGGTGATTGCAAATTTGCTTGAGTTTTAATAATGTCGAAAGGATTAAGCCCTTGCGTTGAATCCCTTCCACTTCATTGAGTTGTTTTTCTACATCTCTCACCACTACTTCATAAAGTGATGCTTGCTCTTTAGTGAGGTTGGTGTAGAGCTTTTGTTCGATTTTATCGGGCAGGTCTTTAATAATCGATTGATCGGTTTTGACGCGCCTGAGAATAAATGGCTCGACTAGTTTTTTTAATACGCCTGCTTGAATTTGATCGTTATTCTTTTGGATTGGTGTTTCAAAGGATTTTTTAAACTGCGCTTCTTTGCCCAAATAGTTGGGATTTAGGAAGTTGAAAATTGACCATAAATCCAGCAGCCGATTCTCAACAGGTGTACCTGTGAGGGCGAGGCGGTGTTTGGCTTCGAGTTTGAGAATTGCCTTGGTTTGAGCAGCTTTGGGGTTTTTGATGTTTTGGGCTTCATCAATCACAATCCGATGCCAGTTCATACTGCTAAACATGGCTTCGTCTTTGCGAATGAGAGTGAAGGAAGTAATAATCAAATCATGGGTTTGGCAAATATCCTGAAAAGTTTGAGCATTTTGGGTGCGATCGCTACCATGATGGACGATCGCACGTAAATGTGGCGCAAACTTCTCGATTTCTTTTTGCCAGTTACCGACAACGGATGTTGGTGCAATCAGTAACGTGGGCGGGATCTCATTGATCGATACAACGGCAGGAATAACTTTTTGGGATTTCGCTGTTTTTGTTGTTTTCTTGGCTTTCGTCGGCTGGGCAACTTCACCAATGGCGGCTCGCTCATTCACCAACCTAGCGATAATCTGTACCGTCTTTCCTAAACCCATATCATCGGCTAGACAACCATTTAAACCCAGACTTTCTAAATATTGCAACCATGCCACACCGCGTTTTTGATATTCGCGCAGAGTTCCATTAAGCTGAGGCGGATTTTCGATTGGTTCAAATTGCTGCTTATCCTGTAATTTTGACAGCATCTCTGAGAGGGTACTGTTGCGATCGACTTCCCAATCAGGATCGGTAGCAGTTAACTTCATCAGGTCAATCAGACTCATTGCCGATGTGCCTTGTCCCTGCTGCTGCCAGAAGGTGAGCATCTCTTGCATTTTGTCGCGATCGAGTTCAATCCATTCGCCACGAAACTTAACTAGCGGTGCTTTAGCATTAACTAGCTGTTCCCATTCCTTTGCAGAAACAATTTCATCACCGATAGCTAATTCGTACTGATACTCCACCAGTTGCTCAAAACCAAAGTAGCTCTTGGCTTGAGTTTTGCTACTAGTAGCACTTTTGCCCGAACCCTTCAAACGCATTTTTGCCCTGCGTCGTCCCATGGGTGTCCACCAAGCAGGTACAACAACTTTATAACCAGCATCTTCTAGTACCCAAGCGGATTCCTTGAGAAATTCAAAGGCTTGGTCAAGATTGAGACTTAAACCAACTGGGCGATCGGTTTCTAAGCCTTGCCAAACTGGATTATAGATTCTGGCAGCATAACCAAGATTTAACAATAGATTTTGCTCAAACTCTTTGCCAAATTGCTTTTCAAGAGCTTTCTTTTTAGCTGCTGTCATAGTCCAATAATCAGCTAGAGGCAACTTGAGGGAAGGATCTTGTTTTGGTGCAATCTGAAATTGTAATTGCCAAAGTTCTGCTTCTGTGACTGGCGCTTGCAATTGAAAGCATAGATAAAAAGCAGAATCCGATTGGGTGCGAATGATTTTTTGTCGCCATGCTTGCCATTGTTGGTACTCCTCTAATGCTGCGTCACCAGCAATCATCGAATCACCAAAGCGATCATCAGAAAAATCCAAACCTCTGTGCAGTAAAGATTCAAATACTTGTTTGTCAAATTGGGCAGTCGATGGAGTTTTGGTAATAATACTATGCAGCAATGATTCTGAGAAATGTTGTAACAGGGTGCGGCGATCGCAAAATAACGGTCGAGAATTAGGTTCGCTAAATCCTGCAACACATGCTAGGGGCATATATTCCAAATACTGCTGTAACTCTTCTTCGTATTTCTCCGAAACAATCTCCCAAGCTGGATAAATCTCAAATTTTGCTGTTTGACTTGCTGCTTTTTTGGATTTTGCAGAAGTTTTCGTGACTTTAACTTCAAGTTCTCGATACTTAAAGGAAGGTATATATTGATCCTTGAGAATAATCTGTTTAAAGACTTGAGTGTAGTGATACCAAAATAGTAAATCTGAGCCTAATTGCACCTCAGCAAGATTATTAATCGCGATGAAATGTAAGTCATTTAGCAATTTGACAATGTTAATGGCACGGCGGTAGTTGTAGCCACTGATTTTGACGGGTGTAGTAACTTGATAACAGTCGATTTGCCAGTACTCTAGCTCAAAACTTTCAGGACTTTCTACCTCTAAATATCTTGCTGATTCTAGAGAGGGTAATGGTTGATTCTCACTTGTAGGCAATAAAAAATATTTCGGGAAGATAATCTGATCCTTGCTTAATCTCTTATTAGCTGGTTCCTGAAGAAGATCATCTTTAATTGCTAAATCATTATAGAGAAATGACTTTAAATCTGCTGCTGATAAACTAGCAGGATGTTTTGCTAATAAATCCTCAGATGCCTTTGAGGCTTTGGAAGATTTACGTTTAGCTATGGCGATCGCATTAGTTTCCGTCGTCTCTATCCAAATATAAAAATTGCCTGTTTGGATAAAGTCACTGCTATGATCGGGAATCCAAGTACCATGCAGGATTTTCATAAAATTTCTCGGTTCGGCTGATGCAAACTATCCAATCAAATATATACCGATATGAGATTAAATAGGTTATGTGAATATGCCCCAAAGGGATAAACTCTCATAACCTATTTAGGAATGAAAATCAATTAAAACCAAAAATTGTTGGGGCGGGCTGCGCCCGCCCCAACAATTTTTGGTTTTAATTGCACAAGTTAATTAATTTTTATTCCTTAGATTTGCTATAGAAACTTCTCTAGAGTGGCACTAAATTCTGCATAGGTCTTGACTCCGATCATTGTCTCGACTAACTCTCCAGCTTTAAAGAACAGAACCGCAGGAATACTCTTTAACCCAAATTCCTTGGCTAAAGGTTTATTCCCGTCAATGTCTAATTTCATCACTGAAGCGCGATCGCTATAATTTTCCGCCAATTGATCGATAAATGGAGCAATTACCTTACAGGGACCACACCAAGTTGCGGTGCAGTCAACAACGAGTAAAGATGTCGTTTTGCGAAGGGTTTCAAATTCAGCTTGGTCTTTAATTAAAATTGCTGTACTCATATTTATTTCTTTTAATTGTTTTTAAGTGGAAATTAAGTTTAATACCAAATAGTCATTAGCATTGTGCAAAGCTCGACTCTAATGGCTATAAATGATAGCGATCGCTTCATTTAGCAATGAAAGTTTTACTTAGGACATAAAACCTAAATAAATGAAGGTGGCGCGAAGCGCCACCTTCATTTATTTAGGTTTCGCTTCATTTATAGATTTGAACTGACGTTGAATTTAGGATAGGCTAGCGTTTTTAGTACTGAAATAAATAAACCGAGAACTTGAGCTACTAGCTAAAAGCTGAAATCTGCATGGAATTTGAACGAGATAGTTTGAGATTTTAGCTTGCAGTTGATGGTAAATACTACGCAAGTTACGACAAGCGTGACATCATACACCGATATATTGCTATCAATAGCTTGATTACAACTGCCATTATCGAGCAAACTCAAAGCGCTATATGCATAGCTTTAGTCAGTCTATTTAAAACATAAAACTCAAAGAAGAGTTTGGGGGGGGGGGGGGGGGGGGGGGGGGGGGGGGGGGTTGGTGTGGGGGGGGGGGGGGGGGGGGGGGGGGGGGGG
>JALQCR010000021.1 GCA_023336205.1 Pseudanabaena sp. Salubria-1 | reverse complement strand
AACAAAAAAATTGCCGGGGGCCCCCCCCCCCCCCCCCCACCACTAATTATTCATTTTACAATACCTATTTTTTTTCCTGATTCAAACATTACATCGATCCGACATTGTGGGAAGATTTAGCAGTAAGAAATCCAGTTATGTTTTCGGCTAATAAATCAATAGATAGATCAATGAGATATTTGCTGCGTCGCTTTTTGGCTTGGTTTGCGATCTCCATCATCACAATAACCACATTATTTGCCTGTACCAACGGTAAAATCATCAATAATAGGAAACTGGGGATTAGCGATCGCACTGATGAGCGCATCGTTTTGGGCACAACCAGCAAAATTCGCACGCTCGATCCTGCCGATGCCAACGAATTTTTTATCAGCAATATTTTTTACAACACGCTCGAACGTCTTTACACATATAAAGAAGGCTCCAACGAAATCATTCCTCAACTGGCGGCAGATATGCCCAAAGTTAGTGAAGATGGCTTAATCTATACAGTGCCAGTGCGAACAGGGATCAAATTTCACGATCGCACGAATTTCAATGCCTACACAATGAAATTTGCCTTAGACCGCTTCATGAATTCTAAAGGCGCACCAGCATATATTTTGACAGATGTGATCGAAGCCATCTCTGTGCCGAGTGAAACTGAACTGGTTTTTAAGCTCAAACAACCTTTGCAATTTTTTCCAAAGTTCTTAGCATTTACAGGAGCAGCCGCAATATCGCCGCAAGTATATAAGCATATTAAAGATGAAAAGACTGGCAAGCTACTATTTCTGCCCGATAAATTAGTAGGAACTGGTCCCTATCAAGTTACCCAGTTTGTTGAAGGTAGCTATTTACGATTAGATACATTTCCTGATTATTGGGGTAAAAAGCCTGTCAATAAAGGGATTGACATTCAGTTTTTCTCTTCTAATTCCAACTTACTAAACGCATTTAAGACTGGTGCAGTTGATATCGCTTTTCAGACGCTCACGCCAACCCAAGTCAAAAATGTAGAGACCAATGCTAAACAAAATGGTTGGACGATCGCATCAGGACAAGGTGCAACTATTTTATACATGGTATTAAATACGCAGCAAGTACCGCTGAATGACGTGCGTGTGCGCCAAGCTTTAGCAGCCGCAATTGATAGACCACTATTGGAATCGCGTATATTTTTTAACCAACGCGCACCCCTATATAGCTTAATTCCTAGTGCATTTGCCGATTCCAAACCCGTATTTGAGCAAAAATATGGTGATGGTAACGGTAAACTAGCGCGGCAATTGCTGGAGTCGGCAGGATATTCCGACGATAAACCTGCTCAAATTACAATTTGGTATTCCCCCAAATATGGTGGTAACGGTGACCTCATCGCTAGTACTCTGCATGCCTCCATCCAAAAAAATGTCGGCAAAATTTTGCAGATTAAAACTGAGCGCGTCGAAAATACAGTTGGTTTTGCTTTTATAGATAAAGGCGTATATCCTGCCTATTTACTCGATTGGGTTCCCGATATTCTTGACCCAGATAACTACATCAAACCATTTTTAGAATGTGAAGAAGTAAAGGGAGATCGCTGCACAAAGGGTAGTAGCCAGTTCCAAGGATCATTTTATAACAGCCCAGAGATGAATGATTTAATCGCGAAGCAGCGTAAAGAGCGTGACGTAGCTAAGCGATCGCAAATACTCCAAAAAATACAAGAACTTCTAGCTGAGGATGTACCATTTATTCCGCTCTGGCAAAACAAAGAATACGCTTTTGCTCAAAAAGGGTTACGGGGAGTCAAAATCGAACCAAACCAACAACTTCCCTACTGGAACATTTCCAAATAACGAAAAAGAGCGCTTCGCGCTCTTTTTCGTTATTTAGTTGCTTTCGCTACGCGAGAGCAACCTTTTATAAATTTCTATCGTTAATTTTATTGGCTAGTTTCGCTAATTGTTAGGCGATAAGATGCGCGATCGCCATCAGGTGTACTGATCCAGATCTCATAGTTCCCCGCAACCCAAGCGCCCGAAAGTTCAGGAGTCTTCCCACTACGACAATAAATTCCATCAGGGCCCTTAACGAGTAGAGACAAATTCTGATCACCAGAAATCTTCAAAGTTAAAAAGCCAAAATCTCTCTGCACCGTTAACCTATGATTCGGGACTTGTTGTGTCAATCCTTGGCATTGTCCATTAGCTTGACTAGTAGCAATAGATGCCAAAGGAATATCTCCACCTGCGCTACCAGTATAGACTTGAGGATCAGGGGTAAATTTGGGTGCGATTGGCTTAAGTACCTCTTGGCTCAAGGTTGGCGATATCGCCAGAAACATTGGTACTAGAGCAAATCCTAGTAAAGCGGTTGGCAGTTTCAAAAGTTTCATTTTTGACGTATTTCACTCAAAGACAGCGTGTAGCTAAAAGCTTGATTAACATTTTTGGAACCAACCCAAACTTGGTAAGCCCCCTTAGGCATACGACCTGTGAATTGCGGATTGCGACCACTTGATTCATTGTCAGCACAGATAATGATGCCATTTGCTCCTTTAATCAACATAGTCGGATCATCATTAATATTACTGGAATAAACCAAAAGATCCATTACAGGAAAAGTCTCGGTCAAAGTAATTGTATGATTCGGCTCTGCATTGGCAAAACCACGACAATTATCAGCAATCCCCGCAATACTCGCAATACTTATATTGCCTCCCCCATTTCCAGCAAAAGTTGCGGGATCAGGTCGAAAGTTTCGCCCCAACGAAATAGCACTTTGAGCAAAACTAGGAGCTGCGATCGCAAGAGCCACAATAGTCGTAAAGGTTCCCCAACCTAGTTTAAGTACATTAGAATTACTAATCTTAGAAAAGTTCATAACCTGACTCCATGTGAGATGCATTAACTTTGATGCATTGTTTGGGATTCTATATTTGTATTAGACATCATGACCAATTAGTTCCTAGTTTTGTTCCTACCCCACAAAAAGGCAATGGCAGCGCGAAGCGCTGCCATTGCCTTTTTGTGGGGTATAAAAGAGATAGCTAGGAAAAATCAAAACCCCAAATAAAAGTGGCGGCGCAAAGCGCCGCCACTTTTATTTGGGGTTTTACCCTTACAGGATTTGGTCTTTAATTCACAAAAGTGTGACAACACTTTTGTGAATTAGTATTGTTGCCATAGATATTTTGTAAAGAAATATTAATTTATTGCTGTCATAGCAGCATAACGCCTTGACAGCTTAAGATTCTCCATGTAACTTAGTCACATACTCGGGTATTCACTGCTCTTAACCATTATGCAAGACAAGCAAAAGGTAACTTTTTATCTCCCCGAAAGGCTCCATCAACAGCTTAAGATTCGCTCTGCTATTGATGGTGATTCGATGTCAGACTTGGCTGACAAAGCCATCAGCTTTTACTTAGCCCATGCTGACATAGTCGAATCTTCAGGTGTTGGTCATACCCATCAAACCTACAACTGTCCGAGCTGTTCGCAAACAGTTGTGATCCGTGAGGGTGAACTACTAGCGATCGGGGGCAACCGAACACAAGTACTTCCTGTTACTGTTGGCAAAGCTGACAGCCCAGACGAAGAGTTAGTTTCAATTAGTTAGATTAGTTCAACTGCACTTTCTAGAAATTTTTCTGTAGACAAGGTGAGGACAGAGGCATAAACCTCGGTATTACTATATGCAAGAGCAACTTAGCATTTTAATTCAAGCCCAATATCCCTTGATCTACCTCAATACCCCTGAGGAAGAAAGAGCAGAAAGGGCGATCGCAACCATTTCTCAACTTAAGCCAGTTCGACGTATGTTCACTTGGACTGTGACCCATGGAATAGTTGAGTACGGTCAAACTACTGGAGCAGCCCAACACAATACAGAATCGGCGGAAGCAGCTCTAAAATGGGTTATTCGTGCTGATCCGAAAGATCCCGCTATATACATATTCAAAGATGCACATCCTTTCTTTGATCATCCAGTTATTGTCCGTTGTTTACGAGATGCAGTTGCTAATTTCAAAGGTACTCAGAAAACAATTATTTTGATGTCGCCTATCCAAGTAATCCCCGTTGAGTTAGAAAAAGAAATCGTCGTACTCGATTTCCCTTTGCCAGATATGAAGGCGATCGAAGAGGTTCTAGACCAACAACTTGGACAGGTTCGCACTAAAAAAGTGTCAGCCGAAACCCGCGAAAAACTAGTTAGAGCGACCTTAGGATTAACTCAGGACGAAGCCGAAAAAGTTTATCGTAAAGCGCAAGTTACCAATGGCAAGCTGACCGAAGAAGAAGTTGATATCGTTCTTTCGGAAAAGCAGCAATTAATTCGGCGTAACGGAATTCTTGAATACATCGAAGATGAAGAAGATTTAGATGCTGTCGGGGGACTCGAAGAACTAAAGCATTGGTTGCAACAGAGATCAAATGCTTTTAGCCAGAGAGCTAGAAATTATGGATTACCTCAACCCAAAGCAATGCTAATTCTCGGTGTTCCTGGTTGCGGAAAATCTCTAATAGCTAAGACCACTGCTAGGCTCTGGTCATTGCCATTGATTCGACTAGATATGGGTCGGGTTTATGATGGTTCAACCGTTGGAAAGTCGGAAGCAAATTTGAGAAATGCTCTCAAGGTTGCCGAATCAATTTCACCGATGATCCTATTTATCGATGAGCTTGATAAGGCTTTTGCGGGTGGGGCTGGCTCTGCTGATTCTGACGGTGGCACGTCATCGCGCATCTTTGGTACATTCCTGACATGGATGCAGGAGAAGAAATCGCCTGTATTCGTGATGGCAACCGCCAATCGCATCGAAAAATTACCTGGAGAATTTCTCCGCAAGGGACGTTTTGACGAGCTTTTCTTTGTTGATTTACCTAACGGTGAAGAACGAAGAGATATCTTTAAAATCCATCTGTGCAAGCGTCGTCCAGATGTTGAAAAATTAGAAAGATTCGATTTTGAACAACTATCAAAAGTAAGTGATGGTTTTTCGGGGGCTGAAATCGAACAGGCGGTAATTGCCGCCATGTATGAAGCTTTTGCCCAAGATCGGGAGTTTACACAGCTAGATATCATTTCGGCTGTGAAATCGACAACTCCCCTCTCACGCACGATGACTGAGCAGGTTGCTGCTTTGCGTGACTGGGCAAGAATGCGGGCTAGACCCGCCGCTACTTCAGTCGCTGAATATCAGCGTATGGAGTTTTAAAAAGCTTATTCTGCTGTTTTTGCAGGCAGCAGATTTAAGGCTAGATTCTAAAGATATCTTATTAAAAGATCTTTAGGCTAGCAGCTAACATAGGAGTAAGAACCACCAGTACTCTTATGTCTCACGTTCTAGTTAACAATTGCATTCACAATTATTCACAGGAGCAAAACTATTATGTCTCATTTCAGCACTCTTCGCACAAAAATTACTGATGCCGAAGTACTCAAGTCGTCTTTGCGCGATCTGGGTATCAGTGTTAACACTGAAGCCGATGTTCGTGGCTATAACAGCCAACGCATTCGTGCCGACATTGTGGCAACTCTAGAAGGTGATTATGATTTGGGCTGGTCGCGTAATGCCGACGGTTCGTTTGATCTAATTGCTGATCTTTGGGGTGTTGCTAAAAAGCACAATCAGACTGAATTGATCAACTCGATCAATCAGAAGTATGCTGTGAACAAGGCTTTGACTGAAGTGAAGCGTCCTGGTTTAAGCAATGCCAATGTCAAACTCGTTTTGCAGTAAGGTATCAAATCTTGCGAGTTAATTATGCAAATTAACAGGCTAGTCATATCTTTGACTAGCCTGTTTTTTATGAGAAAATTAAATTTAAGACGCTTCAGTATTTTCTAATAGCAAAAGACAAAATGGCTACGCCATTTTGTCTTTTGCTATTACAGGGTTTGGTTTTCAAATCACACAAGTGTCCTGACACTTATGTGATTTGGTGAAATTTCTTGTTTGTCGAGAGGATTAAATCATGATTGTGGCAATAAAACCTAAACAGCAGTGGCAGCAAGCAACTTGGGATAATTATGTGGCACTACGTGATGATGATAAAAGCGATCGCTGTAAATTATTTTTTGATAATCAACATCTGTGGGTGGAAATGGGCGCAGAAGGGATTAATCACGCTAAATTTGGTGATTTATTTGCAATGATTTTGCTTGTATGTGCAACAAAATTTCCTGACCTCAAATTAAGTACCTTTGGTGGATACCAGATAGAAAAAAAAGGCAATCGGGCTGTTGCTCCTGATATTGTTTTGTATGTTGGTGATGATGCGCCAGCGTGGCAATCGGGACAGTCAAGATTTATTGATTTAGAGCAGTGGCGATCGCCTGATCTTGTTGGTGAAATTTCGGATACGACTTTGGCAATTGATTTAGATGAAAAAAAGCGTCTCTACGCCGATTTGGGAATATCAGAATACTGGGTAATTGATGTGAGAGCCTATCGAATATTTGCATTTCGATTAGATCAAGAAGGTGTTTATCGAGAGTGTGAGGTTTCTCAAGTCTTGCCAAATTTGGCGATCGCATTATTAGAGAAAACAATGGAATTACTTGATACAAAAACTAATACTGAAGCAGCAATTTGGTTTTCACAGCAAATCCTAGATATATGATCGCTGATGATCTTCACATTTATCGCTTTTAAATGTAATATATGGATACATAATTTAAGCAAATGTCGCCCTCATGGAAATTGCGATCTCCCTCTTGCAGCATTACAGTTTTGATCTTGGTGGTTATACCATCAAAGATTTAACTCGCGCATGGAGTAGTTTCAAACCTGAATGGGTGCGTCAAGCCGTAATCGAATCTTTATTTCAAGGAAGATATAAAGCAGTTTCCGTAAATCAAATTTTGCATTTGTGGGAACGTAAAGGCGAGCCAAATTGCCGTTATAACCATGAATTTGAGAGATTAGTGTGCGGTGACGTTGCTGTAATCTATGAAGATAGAATTTTTTATACTCCTCCTCGTACTTCTACTCGTGAATCTGAGATTGCCGAAATACCTTCATTTGCAAGCGTAGCCGAATCAAATTTACCACTTCCATTTCCTCGTCGTCCAATGCTTGGGACTGCTAAGATTCCTCAAGCTGTGACTCAAGTTAATCCCGTTGCTCAACCTAAACCTCAAAGATATCCTAGTCGCCAAACTACACCCTCGGGAACGACAGCCGCCGCAAAAGTTTATCCCACCACTTCCAATACAGAGTATTCCGAAGTCTATCAATCGGCTTATGAAAATATGACATTGCTCGCTGAATCTTCAATGTTTGTTGATAAGCTGCGAGCAATGTGTGGCGAGCATCTTGTTCTTCCAATCCCTGGAATTAGATCTGAACTGGACAAAGTAGAGGCATCGATTGAGAATTAGATTCTATACACAAGGCAGCAGAATAGTTTGAATCTATATCTAATTCTGAGTCTAGTAGTTTTAGAGTCCAATCTTTAATTTGTAAAGTCTTGCCCATGGGTTTCTCTAGCAATGAGGATGCATCCACATAGTCAAGAATATTGGCAATACCTTCTCCAGTTGCTTTGCCATAGGCTTCCTTGAGAGTCCAAGCCCGATAAAAAGCTAAATATTTATCTCGATCGCTTAAACTTTGAATAATTTTCTGCTCTGAAGGTAAGAAATAACGATTGGCAATACCATCAACATCGCATTGAGGATTGACATATTCCAAATCTATTCCCACTTCGCGATCGCTACACACAGCATAGATGGCAAAATCTTGAGAATGCGACAGATTAAAATAAACACACTGGTTGTTATGAATGTATGGCTTTCCATGATCACTATAACTAAACTCTATTTTCTTTGGTGCGCAGCCTAGCCTTGTCGCGAGAATCTCCCGCAAGTTTCCTCTAGCGGCAATAAAATTGCGTTTAAGATATTCCCGTTTGAATCGCTCAGCACGCGATCGCTCATCCACTGAAAGAAACTGCCATAGGCGATCGCACTCTGAGGCAGAGATGTCTAGCCTAGCTTGGTATAGTTGCAAGTCTGGTGACATGAGTAAACCTTAAAAAATGGCATGATCATGCCAAAGTCCAATAATACAATTTGCAAAATTGCGATGTCGTTGTGAAAATCCAAAAACTTTGCGGGGTTTGATTTCTATAGCGCTTTACGCTCAAATCCAAATCAAGAATTTTTTTGAAAGTGTTGCTTCGCAACACTTTCAAAAAAATTCTTATGGTTCGTTTGATCGACAATTGGTATAAAATCTTTGAACTTGAGATGAGATTGGGAAAAAAACTCTATGAACTTGCCCTTAGTAATCGGCGCATTAATAGTCTCTTTACTACTGTTGTGGTGGTTGCTGAGCGTAATTAAAGCTAGCTTTAAAACAGCGTTTTTAGTAGTTGCTGTTATTTTCACAATTCAGGTATTGACTGGGGTTGGACCCCAGCAAATTTTTGCGCAAGTCGGGCAATGGATGGGCGACTCAATGGGAGGCTTTGGGAAATGGCTACAAAATTGGGGTGACAAAGGCAAAGTCGATCCAGACATCAAGAAGCAATCATTAATTTGGGTAATGCAAATTGCGATCGCCTTAATCAATCCATGAAACAAAAAGGGATGCAACGCATCCCTTTTTGTTGGGACTAGCCTCCTGCGATCGCAGGAATGATGCTTACTTCATCACCATCATTGAGGGCAGTATTGGCTCCATCAAGAAAGCGGATATCTTCGCTGTTGACATAAAAATTAACAAAGCGACGGAGATTACCTTTTTCATCACAAATGCGAGCTTTGATGCCTGGGCAACTAGTTTCGAGCGAATCAATAATTGCTTGAACGGAATCACCAGTACACTCGACAGTAGCTTGATTGTTGGTCAATTGTTGGAGTGGCGTGGGAATTAAAACTTTAACGGTCATATTTTTTGTATCAATACAGAGAACTTTAGACTTTTTTGAACAGTTATATAAAGGCGGTGCGAAGCTCCGTGTCTAGATAACTTGATTTGTATATATTTTAACGCGAGTGCGATTACCGCCTAACTTTGCCTGCAAATCCCGAAGCTTTAAATTGCTTAAGCTCTAAAGGTTCAGGCTGTTCGGCAGGAATTGCAACCATAATTTGAAAATCGCTATTGCCTGCGGGAATCTCCTCGACCGCACCCAGTCTCGCTCTTTCTGGCATAGCATCATTGCCGTTAGCATCATAGATACGCCCAAAAATATCGGCATTGTACACAACTTTGCCTGAGGGATTGGTTGCATTTCCCTTGATCATGTAGCACTTTGCCGACATCACACCGCCGCCTAGCACCATATTTCTACCAGCATCACCAGTACATGGCTCGTAAGTAACATTAGTCAGCTTTATTTGCACTGCCCATGCATCGGGACTAAAGGCAAAGGTACAAATACATAGTAGGAGAGACAAGACGGTAGCCTTACAAACCTGTAATATTTTTTTGAGATTTTCAGTCTTTGAGATCGCCATAAATAAACCTATTTTATAAACCCTTTGATAAAAAATTTTCAGAAAAAAGAATGTCTTCTTTGACGTGGTAAAATTCATCTTAGCTCTTGAAGGAGGTCTATTTTTAATGCCACTTAGTCTATTGATTGCAACTTTACCTGAAGCGTATAGAATTTTCGATCCACTGGTAAACGTTCTTCCCGTGATTCCTGTATTTTTCTTGCTACTCGCTTTTGTATGGCAAGCTTCAGTCGGTTTCAAATAGGTTTCAATTTTAAGTCTTGACTTAATAAAAAAACTTATAAAAAACTTTTAGGTACATCCTGTACATTTATACTGGCTCATTTATAAAACAAAAACGATATAAGCAATCGGGGTAGCGGCAACGTTACCCCGATTGCTTTATAAGTGTGCGCCGTGAAGCGTCATGCACTATATATAGAAGAGCTAAAAATTGCTTCGTACAGCGCCTTGCGCTCAAAACCAAACCAAGAGATTTTTTGAAAGCGTTGCTTTGCAACGCTTTCAAAAAATCTCTTGTGGCTCGTTTGATCGAGAATTGCTGTAAGTGTGTGTTGCTGCAAGGCACACACTTAATTTACTAAAAAAATTATTTTTAATGAAATATGGAAAACATCGGACGTTGGACGAACAAATTTTTGATGTTTAATTTGTTCTTAGTATTTTTCTTCTTTGCATGGCTGCTAGTTGCGCTCGGCGGCGAAACATTAAAAATAAATCTTGGCTTGGAGCTATGGCGACAACTATGGGAGCCATTGATTCAACCAGTACTAGGCATTGTCATGGCTGGTGCGATCGCAAGTGGCGTAATCTCTAAAGTTAAACAAAAACTAGCCAAACCTTAATGAATAAGAAGGCGCAAAGCGCCTTCTTTGTTAGGTATGTCTTACCCAACCATTGATCGTAAAGCGACTATCAGCAAAATATTCTGATGGACAACTGACAGGCAAAACTTCATGCATACAGTTGCTGGGAAAAAAGATGATTGTATTATTCTTTGGCTGAATCACTTTGCGGGAGTCTGCGGCTACAAAATAGCCATTTTCGATTTTACTGTCATAGATTACTAACTCGCCGCCAGTGAAAGATTTCGGCTCGCGATAGTAATAGTACACATAGGTAAGAACTCTTGTCGCACTGTCTGGACTACCACTGTCATTATGGATTTTGTAATAATTGCCATGATTGTGAGCGGTCATTTGCGACTCAATTTGCCCGATCGCAAAGTTATTTATATCTAAATGAGTGATGATTTGTGGTGTGATTTTTCGGACTAACTTAATCATTAGCTCTGAGAATTCTGGGAAGTTCATCAGATAAAATGAGCGCCGATAGTTGGGGTCACCAGCAGAGTTAGTGGTAGGGACAAACTCAGGCTGTTTACTAATGCTATATCGCAATAAATCGTTTAGTTGATTTGGTGATAAAAAATCATCAATTAGAGCATAGGGAGATGGAATGATATCTGGATCTGGTGGAATCTTTAAGAGGATTGACTCGCTAGTTGTGGATGGTTTGGGATCTTGAATTGCTGGAAGATATGCGGGTATTTGAGCAGAACTATTTTTAGTGTTTAACAATACATCTAGTTTTTTTCTGATAGCCCAAAAACCTTTTCCAAATTGACGATCGACTAAAATACATTCAAAGTTTCGCCAAGAAAATCTATAGTCTTGAATTTGAGATGCTACTTTTTTATGCAGTCTTTCAACGAAGCTATCATCAAGACTTAGCAAAATCTTAATTTCATCGGTTGAAATCCAAAAATCCGAATCAGCAATATGTTTTACATTGTCAAGCTGCTGAATTAATTGCTCGACTTGATAATTAGTATCTTCAGAAATTGTTTTGGATTTCAGATGCTGAGCTTTCATAAATTTAAACAACCGCTTTTTGACGATTTAAGCCATCTAAAATATGTCTCAAGCCACTTTAGTTAAACCAGCTTGGCATTAATAAAATTGGGGGATCGTAATTTCCTGCTTGCATATTGTGACCTTTTAGTTTTGAGGTGAGCTGATCAGCGATCGCACCAGACATTTTGCCAACACCAGCAATATCAAAAAATGGTAAAGCAATACTAATACTAGTTTGATTAAGTAATTGATCTAAAAGTCTTTCAAAAGAAGCTGGAGATTTACGGATTGGTAATTCGCTTTGCTCTGGCAACTTGAATTTTTTTCTGGATAAATCACGTAAATCTGCGATCGCAGCATCCAAAGTTCCTAAGGCATCAACCAATTTATTATCTTTAGCTTGTTGTCCCGTATAAATGCGTCCGTCTGCTAGCTTGCGCACCACTTCTAAATCTAGTTTGCGCCCCTTGGATACATCGGTAATAAATTCTTTGTAAGTGCTTTGCAATAGCTCTTGTAAGAGTTGACGCTCTGGCTCACCTAATTCACGGAATGGCGAAAAAATATCTTTGTAGGGGCCAGTTTTAATCGTTTGGGATTGGATACCTACGCGATCTAGTAACTCCTTGGCATTAAACCCACTCAAAATTACGCCGATACTACCTGTCAATGTGCCTGCGTTGGCGTAAATCTTTGTCGCTGAACTTGCTGCATAGTAGCCGCCACTGGTCGCCTGATCGAGCATACTCACTACAACAGGCTTTTTCTCGCTTAAGTCCTTAACCGCTTCATACAGCTCTTTACTTGCGCCAACGGTTCCTCCAGGACTATTGATTGATAGCAATACACCCTTTACAGAATCTTCCTCGATCAGTTCGCGGAGGCGATCGCGTACTGCCATTGCGCCTGATGCTGAAGCCCTAGACCCTGAAATTGCACCATCTAGGGCAACTAGTTCAAGGCGATCGCGATCGAGTACTTTTTTTAAATTTAAAGACTCATCCATTTGGCGGCGCTGAATACCAAATGTGGCTGAGATAAAGCAAACGGCGACTAAAACGAGAGCAATGATGCGATTGAGTTGCATAGCAAATTTTTCTGGCGGCTGCTTTAGTTTAGTATAAAACCTAGAAAGGCGATGCCTCGCTTCGTGCTGCTTCTCCTTTCTAGGTTAAAATCATCTTTTTGTAAGCTTTCTTCACAATCATGGCTAATAAAGCACTCAACAATACATCAACTAAAGAATCCCCCAAAGACAAAGAAATAGTTCGCGATTATTTTAATTCCACAGGCTTCGATCGCTGGCGACGGATTTATGGTGAAGGTGATGTCAACCGAGTGCAGCAAGATATTCGGACTGGACATCAACAAACCGTCGATTATGTTTTGGATTGGTTTAAAAATGACAAAAATGCTATGGGCCAAACCGTCTGTGATGCAGGTTGCGGTACTGGTAGTCTCAGTATTCCTCTGTCGGCAATGGGTGCAAAGGTATATGCCAGTGATATTTCCGAAAAGATGGTAGGTGAAGGCAAAAGCCGTGCCGCTGATCCTGAAAACCCGATCTTTGCGGTCAAGGATTTATCTTCGCTGTCAGGTGAATATGACACAGTAATTTGTCTAGATGTATTGATTCACTATCCCGATCGTGAATCAGAAGCAATGATCGCCCATTTAGCTTCTCTTGCTAAATCTCGTCTAATCCTCAGTTTTGCCCCGAAAAATCCTTACTATATATTGATGAAGAAGGTTGGCGATATGGTTCCAGGTCCAAGCAAAGCGACTCGCGCTTATTTGCATAAGGAGTCTGATGTGCGCCAAGTTCTGAAAAAGTTAGGTTTCACAATCAAGCGCAAAGAATTTACGGCTACCTCATTTTATTTCTCTCGTCTGATTGAAGCTGTCCGCAATTAAAACAAAATCACAAACCCCAGAGGATGAAATGTGGCGCGAAGCGCCACATTTCATCCTCTGGGGTTTGAACAGATCAAACTCGTATAATTTATGAAAGTATTGCCAACCTAAAATTATGCCTGTCCTCAATGCCAGTACCTTGACCCTAGATCAAGTTTATGTTCACCTCAAATTCCAGAAATTACCCTATAGCTCTTTCGCATCTTTACTTCAACTAGAGCCATTGTCAGAATTTGAAAAGGTTGAACTTAGCCAGATTCGTATTGATTTTGAAAACTATCTTAACGATGGAAAAGTGCTAGAAGATATGGTGATGGCGCTGACGGTGATGCCATTGCTGCGGCTAGCAGGTTTTTATCGTGCGCCGATCAAGATGCGAATGGAACAGGAAATAGAGCGAATTAATCTTGAAGATGGCGATATCAGCATCACTGGTAGGTTAGACCTAATTTGTATTAATAAGAATCGTCCGACAATTAGTGATATTGCTTTTTGGATTTTAGCGATCAAGGCAAAGAATACGAGTATTAGTGCATCGGAAGGGTTGCCACAGTTACTTACCTATGCGTATAAAAGTTTAGAACAGCAAAAAATAGTCTGGGGATTGACGACTAATGGAGTGTATTACGAATTTTTCTATATTCAGCTAAATACTCAGAATGCTTCATCACCAACTTACCAACCATTGCCATCATTACATCTCATGGAGCCTGAGTCTTCAGAAAAGTTACTACAAGTTTTAAAAGCGATTTGCAAATTGCAAAATGCTGTGGTTAGTATATAGCGCTCTAAAAGAGCATTAGCTCAGATATCAAATTTTTACATTCCATTGCCGATCGCAAAAAATGCCGACCAGTAATTAGGATGATTAAACTCTTTAGAACGAATTAGCGAAACTTGCGCTCTGTGTAAAGCTTCAGTAACGTTAACATCACCTTTTTGCAACTCTTTATAAAAAGCAGCCATGAGCGCCTGTGTGCCATCATCATCGACTTTCCAGAGCGAGGCGATCGCATTTTTTGCACCAGCTTTCTGAACTTGATAGCCAAATCCTAAAATTTCTACGCCATCACCGAGGTTGCCAACACCTGTCTGACAGGCACTCAATACAATCAAATCCAGATTTGGAACTTGCCAATCGGCGATTTCACTCAGACGAATTTTGTCACCATTGCCAAAGATGATGAACGACTTGTCTGATGTGCCAGTATTGAACTCAGCATGGGTAGCAAGGTGCAGCACATTATGATTTTTGAATTTCGATTCGATCGCTTGGCGACTAAAATCGTCTTCGGTGAGAGTGACTGAGTTTGCAAATGAATTAGCGATCGATTGAACTTCTTTGAGCGTTGCAGGCAAGGCATTTTGTCCAAACCTTTTCTCTCCCGTTTTACCTCCAAATGCACCTGCGAGGATGTTCGGTTGAGTTTTTTGTTTTGGCGAAAAATCAGAGAGGCTGTAGGCAATCAGATTACTAATGCGGTATTTCTCAATTAACCAATGTTTGCCATCTTCTGGATTTTCATCATACAAAGCTCCAAGAGGAACATAGCGTAATAGCCCATCAGGAGCATAGAGAATCGCCTCAGCTCTCGCTTGTTTAAGATCCGCTTCAATGGGTTTAATCAAGACATTATAGAGCTTTGTCGCCGCCTCCCTAAAATCTTCAGAATCACGATCCAGCAATTCCGCTTTGAAGTCTTGAATTAAAATTTTGAGATCATCCTGTTTAATATTTACTGTACGGCTAATCAGTGGACTATTCTGAGAAAAAAGCACCAATTCAAGCCGATCTTCAAGAATGAGCGGATAGAATAAGACAGTGCCTTGAGGGATTTTTTTGAGATAATCTGGAACTTGATTAAGCTCTGACTTGGGAATCTGCTGAATCTGATTTGCAAGTTGGCGATTTAGCTCAGGCATCTGCTCAAAATCAATCACTGCAACATCACGAATAAAAGCCTGCTCTGACTCTAATAATTTTACGCCTTGAGATGTGCGATCGGTTCCCTTAATATTTTTGAGATAGTCTTCAAGTTCTTGGACTTTGAGCAAATCTATAACTTGTAATGCTTCCATAACACGCCCTTGTTTTAGCAAGAGGTCGGCAAGACGGCGATAAGATTTTTCGATCGTTGATAGATATGATTTCTGCGATTCTTTACTCAATCCACTGATATTTCTGCGGATCGATTCTCGAACATTGATCGATCGCTTATAAAAAAGAATTGCCAGATCAGGCTGACCTTGTTGCAAGAATATATAGCCAAGATTGTTAAATGATTGTCCCTGACCAGCGAGGTTACCGATTTGGGTGGAAATGGCTAAGGCTTGCTGATAATAATCAAGCGTTTTTTGAACTTGACCAAGTGAATTGTAGGCAATTCCGAGACTGTTGAGAGAGAGGCTTTCACCATCGCGATCGCCTATTTCTTTGGCAATTTCTAAAGCTTTTTGATAGTTCTCGATCGCTCTTTGGGTATCTCCTAGTAACCGATAAGTGCCTCCGAGATTGTTAAGAGCTCGTCCTTCAGTATGGCGATTGCCAATTTCACGAGAAATCACTAAGGCTCGCTGGAAATAGCCGATCGCCTTGGGATATTGTTTGAGGCTATTGTGCACAATCCCAAGATTATTCAGTGCATCAGCTTCACCACTAAGAGCGCCAACTTGCTTTTTTAGGGCTAATGATTGCTGGTAATGATCGATCGCCTTTTGATATTGCCCAAGCGAATCGTATGCACCGCCAAGGGTGTTCAAGGCATCGGCTTCGCCATTGAGATCGCCAATTTCTTTTTTGATGGCTAGAGCTTGCTGATATTGCTCAATTGCAGTTTGATACTTCCCAATTCCATCGTAGGCAATACCGCTAGCAATATACAAATCTGATTCCCCATCGCGATCATTGATTTGCTTCAAGATGGGCAAACACTTCTGATAGTATTCAATTGCTTTGGCGTACTGTCCGAGCAGATTATAGGCGTTGCCGAGATTGCCTAGAGAACGACCTTCACCATAGAGATCGCCAATTTGCTGTTTGATTTCTAAAGCTTGTGTGTGATATTCGATCGCCTTGGTGTACTGTCCCATTGCATAGTAGACATTACCCAGATTCCCTAGTGAATTTCCTTGATTATTGCGATCGCCAATTTTTTTAGCGATCGCTAGGGATTGCTGGTGATATTCAATCGATTTTTGATATTTCCCCAGTGAACTATATGCATTTCCAATATTGTTCAGCGCATTTCCTTCTCCCTTAAGATTTTGGGTCTTCTGGGTTTAAGGGGATAAGTAAATCTAATGAGAAAGACAAGCTAATAATCTAGAACGAAAATTTAAAAAATTTAAAAAACCATAAGCCTGTCGTTTAATTAATTTAATACGATTATTAAGTCCCTCCATCACACCACTAGATGTACGATTTAAAAAGTAGTTACAAATATTATCAAGATGATTACGAATGGTTTCCAAAACTGCGCCATAAACAGCTTTAGCTTTTTGAAGCCATTCTTTTAATTGTTTCTGACCCTCTTCAGGAGTTTTACAAGTCTCAAAAATACTTCTAAAGTCTTCTTTGAGATTATAAGCTAGTCGCAAGCGTTTAGAACATTTCAAGACATTTTCTAACTTCACTTTTTCTTCTTCTGTTAAGTCTACCTTGTTCTTTAGTAGAATAAATCGACTACCTTTAATCTTGATTTTAGCTTTTTGACGCAGTTGATTTAACTCTTTGATTAGTGGCTGCATAACATGAAATCTGTCGATGACAATTTTCGCATTTGGAAATACTTCTTTGACAACTTTGGGAAAGCCTCCCCACATATCAATGCTAACCTCCTCTACTTTTTCCCTTATCTCAATCGGTTGCTGCTTCAGGACTTCAATGATGTCATCTTGTTTATGACTATCAATTACTTCTAGTAATGCTCCTGCGTCAATACTTGATACGACTGTCACAAAGTCTTTATGTCCTTTGCGTTTACTCACTTCATCAATACTCACTCGTTTTACTTCTTTCCAATCATCTTTTTTTTTAGAGAAAATTGGTGATTGAAAATCCCTTGTATTTGATCCCAACTCAAATATTCATCTCGACTTACTTGCTCCACACTCGCACTTTGTACTCGTTGATAAACATACTCCTCATACCTTTGTGTGTATCGTCTTTCCCAGTCTACAAAGGGTAACTTTTCCGTAAAATGTCTGGCTCTATCGTTCAAACTATGCTCGACCAATATCTAAATGCCAACAAATTAGAGATCGCAACTTAAAATTATCAAAATTCCTGAAGCCATACCCAGATCGTTTAATTAGCTTTAACTTATTATTGATACCCTCAACAACGCCATTAGTAGTGCGGTTCTCAAAGTAATTAGTAACTTCTCCAAACCATCGACAAATTGTGCCAACACTATCCTTATACGTCTCCTTTGCTGTCTCCATCCAGTCGAGTAATTTTGATGCGCCATCTCCCCAATTTTTAGCATCTTCAAAGACTCTTCTAAACTCTTCTTTTTGCTGATGCATTTTCCCTAGCAATGGTACCACTTCTCGAATTTCTTCTAATTTTATTTTTTGCTTCTCTGTTAAATCTTTTTCGTTCTTTAGTAATGCATACTTACTCTGCTTAAGTGCTTCTTCGATTTTCTTTTTCTCGTTTACATTTTTGTTTTCTTTATTTGCTTTTTGCAGGTCATTTCGTGCTGTTTTTAGTTCCTCAGGAACTATCTTTGTTACATGGAATCGGTCGGCTACTACCTCTGCTTTTGGTATTAGTTTGTTGATCAGTCCTTTATAATTTCCACTTAGATCCATACTTACCTCAATAATTTGCTCTAACACCTCTTTTCCCCACCCCTCAAGCTCTTTCCTTATTTCTTCTTGTTTCCGTGATCGCACAAATCCTATCGGTATTTTTCTGTCTAAATCTACCAATACTACTATGTAGTCCCCTTGTCCTTTTCGTAATGCTATTTCATCAATCCCAAGTCGTTTTAATGGCTTTAAATCTATTCTAAGTTTTTTTTCGCTAATGTATTTTATCATCGACCACACTTCCTCATCTGTTAAGTCATTTTGCTTCCCTACATTATGCATATCGCTATGCAATACTTGCTGCACTATCATCTCTGCAAATCTGTTAGTTTGTTTTCGTCTCTTTCCTATAAATTCTAGTTCTTCACTGAACGGCTTTTCACATTTTTTACACTTGAATTGACGACGGTTTACTTTTAATAGTACTTCCTGTCCACTAATGCTTAAATCTCTTGCAAAATACCAGCGATTTTGATGCAGATGATTACTTTCTTCTCCGCATCTTGGACACTTTGCTTTTGTCGTTTTCGCTTCAACCTCTAAAATTAATCGATCTGCTACTTTTGTGTAGTTTTCTACTTCGATTCCTGGCAGATTTAAAAGTTCGGTTAGAATTGGCTGCATATTTGTTGTTTTGTATCTTATGTTACCTTAGCATCATTTAGACGATTGAGCCAAATGTCTTTGACAATGTTGACAATAAAATTGGCGGCGCGGCGTATTTAAATAAACTATTTTCCCAAATACTGACAAATCTCGAATCAATATCGGTCGATTTTGTTTTAATTTTCCACCATGCGTATTACAATGCGGACAAGTAATTTCATCCTGTAAAAATCTCAACTTTAGGGTGATTTTATTTTCTTCTTCCGTAAAACTTTCAACGGTTGTGTTGGGTAAATTTAGCAACCTATCTAGATACAAGTCCATACCTGTCACCACTTATCTTTGTGCTTCATTATACATTAATCCCCTCAAACCCAGAAGAGCCAAGATTTTTGATTTCACGATAAATTTGTAGTGATTTCTCAAATACTTGTAATGCTTCGCGAAATTGACTGATTTTATTTAACTGATTTCCTCTTTCTAAAAGCCGATCTGCTTCTGCTTGGCGATCTTGTGTTGTTTGCGCTTGGATGCTTTCGCTTGTCACTATTTGCACTTGCGCACAAGCTAAAAAAGTCAACATTGCGATGCCAATAGCCTTATTCTTCATAGCTGAAATCCTCACACTTTACCTGCTATCTAAGATAAGTTTAAGCAGTGCAAATATAAAGCCAGTTACAAAATTGGTAACGGTCACACTAATTTGCGATCAAGAGAATTCATGCATTTTTTAAAAGTTTTGCAATCTCATCAGTATATATAAATCTACTTTCATCTTCTGCGCGATCGCAACCTCGATTCAGTTACAAACCATTACCGATCGCAAAAAATGCCGACCAATAGTTAGGATGATTATATTTCTTTGATTTAATCAGAGCAACTTGTGCTCTATGCAAAGCCTCAGTGGATGAGACATCACCTTTTTTCAGTTCGTCATAAAATGATTCCATTAGGGCTTGAGTACCTTCATCATTCACTGACCAAAGCGAGGCGATCGCCTGTTTTGCGCCTGCTTTTTGGACTTGATAGCCAAAGCCTAAGATTTCTACACCACTGCCGAGTTTCCCTACTCCTGTCTGGCAGGCACTCAAGATAATCAAATCGATATTAGGAATCTGCCAATCGGTGATTTCATTGAGACGGATTTTGTCGCCATTGCCAAAGATGATAAAGGAGTTGTCTGGCGCACCACTGTTAAATTCGGCATGGGTGGCAAGGTGGAGAATATTATGATTCTTGAATTTCGATTCGCTCGCTTTACGACTAAATTGCTCTTCGATGAGGGTGACTGAGATCTTGCACCATTCAAGAAAAGGGGTTGCAGAAAGAGCAGAAATGTGAAAAAAAGGGCGTAGTAGTAAATTAAATAACGAGCATGGAAAGCATCGTTAAGCACGCCCAAGGGCTAGTGTATAGTCTTCTGTGTTTGATGCCAAGTGTGTATCAAACAGCAAGTCTCAATGCAATACTAGGACTATTTCTCGAAGCACAAAGGCATCCTTATCCAGAACATACACAGATAAAATCAGCGAGTGCACTCAGCCGATTTCTCAATCACTATAACTGGTCAACGAGAGCAGTAATTCGGTCAACACGGCAGGCTATTTTGGGACAAATCGCCAAGCATCGCCCATCGAAACAAGTGCCATTAAAGATACTGATAGACTTGACTACCCTAGAAAAAAGCGGCAAGTTTTTACATTTGAGCAATCCCACCCAAAACGAACCAGACCCATGGGTGAGAATACTAAACGGAAAGCGAGGACTACATCTGGTTGTACTGTATCTGGTCTATGGAGAGTGGCGCGTACCATGGAGTTTTAGAGTATGGCGCGGCAAAGGATACCCCAGTCCCTCTGACTTAGCTTGTAAGTTATTGGGGACAGTACCCAAGCAACTAACCCAAGGCAAGACTGTGATTGTCCTTGCTGATACTGAGTTTAGTACGGTGAAGTTTTTCAATACTGTCCGCGCCAAGACTTGGCGCATCGTTGTCGGTGTACGCAACAATCGTAAACTTCAAGATGGCCGTACAGTCAAACAACTTTATCGTCATGGCAAACGTGGACAACAAATTTTGCTAGAAGGGCTAACTCAGCCTTTGACGATCTCTTGGTTTTGGCTCAAAAGAGCTGATAGTAAACGGGAGTTACGCTTTGTTGTCTCTTCTCATCCTTATTCTGGTGCTTATCTGGTGATGTTAGGTCGTAAGCGTTGGGCGATTGAGGGATTCTTCAAAACCATCAAACATCGCTTTGGTTTGCATTGTTTTGGGCAATCTACAAAACTTGGTGTTTATCGTTGGCTTATCCTCTCTCTGCTTGCTTATCTTTTGGCCCATTGGATTGATCAATGGTCGAGTCCTCCTGTCTTGGACTGGAAAGCTACCTGTGATTTGACACTTTCCGTTTTATTTCCTTCTGTCCTTTGGTTGAAACTTCTTAGGTATCTCCAAATTAGTGCCGATATTGCTGCTCGTCATGGGTTTGAAATTATTCTCAAACCCATTCCTACTTAACTCTTTCAGGAATGGTGCAAGATCTCAGGTGACTGAGTGTTGGAATGAGTTGGCGATCGCTTGGACTTCTCTGACGGTTGCGGGTAAGGCTGTTTGTCCAAACTTACGATCGCCTGCTTTACCGCCAAAGGCTCCTGCGAGGATGTTGGGTGCGTTTTTGGGTTGGGGTGTAAAGTCGGAGAGGGTATAGGCAATGAGGTTGCTAATCTGGTATTTCTCCGCTAGCCATTGTTTTCCGTCATAGAGTGCGGTGATGGGGATGTAGCGGAGTTGTCCATCGGGTGCATAGAGGATGGTTTTCGCTTGGAATTGAACGAGTTCGGCTTCGATGGGTTTAATCAGGAGGTTATAGAGTTGGATTGATGGCTCTCTAAAATCTTCGGAACCAGCATCAAGGAGTCCAGCCCTAAAATCACTAATTAAGGTTTCTAGTTGGTCTTTGGAGATTTTGGTGGTGCGGCGGATGGGGAGGTTGTTGGGGGCAAAGAGGATGATTTCGAGGCGATCGCCTAAGATGAATGGATAGAGTAATACGGTTCCTCTTGGGATTTGGTTGAGATAGTCGGGAACTTTGTTGATTTCGGTTTTGGGAAGTTGTTGGATTTGATTGGCAAGTTGATTGTTGATGTCTGGGCTATTGTCTGGGCTAACGGCTAACAGCTTATCGCTAAGAGCTTTTTCTGGTGCTAATAGTCTGACTCCCTGTGCGGATCTGTCGCTGCCTTTGATGGTTTTGAGGTAGTCTTCGAGTTCTTGGACTTTGAGGAGGTCGAGGACTTGCAGGGCTTCCATAATGCGGTTTTGTTGGAGGAGGCGATCGGCGAGATCGCGATAGGTATTTTCGACGGTGGCTAAATAGGATTGTTGGAGTTCTTTGTCAAGTTTTTTGATGTCTTTGCGGATCGCTTCGCTGACATTGATCGATTGTTTGTAAAAGAGAATTGCTAGTTCGGGGCGTTTGGCTTTGGATAATACAATTCCTAGATTTGCAAGAGCTATACCTTCGCTATCTCTATTGCCGATCTCTCTAGCAATGGTCAATGCCTGCTGAAACTAAATCATCGCTTCGTGATCGCGATTTAGTTTTTCGTAGGTAGCGGCTAGATTTCCCAGCGCCTTTCCTTCACCGAGACGGTCTTTGATTTCCCGCGCGATCGCTAAGCTTTGCAGATGGTAATTGATCGCTTTGTCATATTTGCCGAGGGAATCGTAAGCATTTCCAAGATTTCCCAGCACCGATCCTTCACCATTACGATCTTTGATTTCCCGTAAGATTGCTAAAGCTTGCAGATGGAACTCGATCGCTTTGTCATATTTGCCGAGGGAATCGTAAGCATTTCCAAGATTTCCCAGCGCATTTCCCTCACCGCGACGGTCTTTAATTTCCCGCGTGATCGCTAATCTTTGCTTTTGGAACTCGATCGCTTTGTCATATTTACCGAGGGCAGAGTAAGCGAGTCCCAGATTCCCGAGCGCATTTCCCTCACCGCGACGGTCTTTAATTTCCAGTAAGATCGCTAAAGCTTGCAATTGAAAATCGATCGCTTTGTCATATTTGCCGAGGGAATCGTAAGCGAGTCCCAGATTTCCCAGCGCATTTCCCTCACCGCGACGGTCTTTAATTTCCCGCGCGATCACTAATCTTTGCTTTTGGAACTCGATCGCTTTGTCATATTGACCGAGGGAAAAGTAAGCGATTCCCAGACTTCCCAGCGACTGCCCCTCACTGCGACGGTCTTTGATTTCCCGCGCGATCACTAATCTTTGCTTTTGGAACTTGATCGCTTTATCGTATTTATCGAGGGCAGAGTAAGCAAGTCCCAGATTTCCCAGTACTGATACCTCACCGCGACGGTCTTTAATTTCCTGTAAGATCGCTAAAGCTTGCAATTGGGACTCGATCGCTTTGTCATATTGACCGAGGGAAAAGTAAGCGATTC
Source organism: Pseudanabaena sp. Salubria-1 (assembly GCA_023336205.1). Taxonomy (GTDB): domain Bacteria; phylum Cyanobacteriota; class Cyanobacteriia; order Pseudanabaenales; family Pseudanabaenaceae; genus Pseudanabaena. Next base: position 91,968 of record JALQCR010000021.1, on the reverse strand, counting down.
CCAGACTTCCGAGCGACTGTCCTTCACCAAGACGGTCTTTGATTTCGCGATAGATTGTTAGTGCTTGCTGCCATGACTGCAATGCAACTTCAAACTGGCTAATTTGAAATTGCTGAATTCCCTGATTAAACAACCGATCTGCTTCGATTTTACGATCTTGAGTTGTCTGCGCCTGAGCCACCATCAAAGCCAAATCAGGCGGCGACACCATGCCCAAAACCCCAGTCAAAGCCACAAGCATGAACGCATAAAACCGCGAAGCCATAACCGATCCTCAAGGAAAAAGTAGAAAGGCAAAAGGAAAAAGTGAGGGAGTTTTTGGGCTTTCGGGCGCGATTACATCCCAAACCCTACGATCCTCACAGTCAATAAATATATCACTAAATTTTCTTGCAATGAGTTGTGAGAAGCTTCGACTTTGCTCAGCCAGCGTATATCGTTGGCTGAGCGAAGTCGAAGCCCCATTTTTCTTGTAAATGATTTAGACCTGCTATACCGCGATCGCCAAATGGTAAGGCGATCGCCCAAACCCCACAACGCAGAGACAAGCGATCGATGGGAGCAAAGAGGGTTAAGCATTTGCGGATCGAGATTTTTTGTGAGGAGTTTGAATATTGTGGCGCAAATGCTTAACCCCTACAAGTTATTGGTGCTGTTGGTGATTATTAAACTTACTGATTCACAGAAAACATGGTCAAAAAATCTGTTGCCGTAACAATATCAATATTTTGATATCGCCTCATCGGGAGTAAATGCTTCTTATCACCCGTAATAATATGACTAGCCTTGCCAACTACACCACATTCCACAATCATGTCATCCTTCGGATCGGCTTCAACAACTTGTAACGTATTAGCAATAACCACTATCCGAGAAAACCCTACTATCTCATCAATCACATCTTGAGCATCTGCAACAGGATAATGAAATTTTTGAATTAGCTTTTGCTGGAATTCGCTGAGAATCTCCGCGCAAGTGACAGATTCAATCTCTCCATTCCTCGCAAGATTAATACATAAATCAGGTTTACTACCCATAGTAAAGAAGCGCCGATATCAAAATATTCGTGTCAAAAACTACGACTAAGCGCACACCCTATCCTCATGAACTAAATCATTTACAAAGTCCTCTCGCTCATCTTCAGTTAACAAATCCCAATCCAATCCCCGATCGCTAGCTGCCCGCCTTGCCCCAGTCTGACCAATATTAGATAACTCCCTCCAGCGATCACACCGTTTTTTAATCAATACCTGATATAACCGCAATTGCTTCTCATTAGAAAGCTGATTTACGAGTTCTATTACTTGCTCATCATCAAGCTGTAAAACAACCATTTTTTCTGAGGATTTGATAGGGCTGATTCTATGTCAGCATTATATCATTTCTTTTACAGTCGATCTATCTCTGCAAGAAACCACAAACTCTCGTAGGGGCGCAGCATTACCGCAACTGTTTACGCATATCACCCCAATCGCCAAACGGTAATGCTGCGTCCAAACCTCCCGCAGTCAAAGATAACCTACAAACCTCCAAGAGGGTCAAGCATTTGCGTACAGAGATTTCTGTGAAGAGTTTAAAAATTGTGGCGCAAATGCTTGACTCCTAAAAATTTTTTACTTTTTACTTGACAACCATGCCTCCAAATCCGCCACCTTCTCAAAATCTAACACCGCCTCCGCCAACTCCTCCAACTGCTCCGCTGACAACTTATCCAACCGCTTAACCATCTTCAGCGTCACCTTACCAAACTTCCTCGTCAGCAACTTTACCGCAAACTGCCTTAGCCCCTGCTTTAGTCCCAAAACTTGACCGCGCTGCGCCCCGATCTTTTCACCCTCAAGCTTGCCACGCTGCTCACCACGTTGCTCACCACACTGCTCACCGAGTCGCTGACCTTCTTGGAGCGCATCCCGATAAACCCTTGTTTTCTTGAGATCACCTAATGTAAACATCGCTTCAACCTCCTCTCGACTCATTTGCGGAAACTTGTAAAGCAAAACTGTCTCAATAAATTCTATCTTCCTCTCACGATCGCCTTGCCCCACTCGAGCAGCTAACTAGCGATATCCTGCTGCTGTTTCTGGCGGTAATCCCACCAATTCAAACAGCAAACTATCAAAGGTTTGAAATAGCTGAAAAAATATTGTGTCAGTTCGCATCAAGTTATACTAGCGAATTTTAATTACAAGTTATATTAGCGAATTTTAATTACAAGCCACTAGATCTAGCTGAGCTTTGACCTGTAAGAATTCTTTACATTTTATATTTAGGCGATCGCATAGAAATAGCTGCAAAACCTGTTTGAATAGAAAATAGTGCTTTTAATTAAGTTTGGTTAGCGCAACACGCCGCCCTACTCATCTTTAAACTCTGTTGTTTTTCATTGTTTTTCATATTATTTAGTTTGTCCTATGGTCGCATCCTCAACAGTTCGCATTAGTTCTCGCAAAAGTCAGCTAGCACTGGTACAAACCCATTGGATACAGGCTGAACTAAGCAAAGCACATCCTAATCTCCAGTTTGATGTCGTCACCATGAGCACACAGGGTGACAAGATTCTTGATGTTCCTCTTGCTAAAATCGGCGACAAGGGCTTATTTACCAAAGAATTAGAAGTCTCAATGCTCACTAAACATTCAGATTTAGCAGTGCATAGCCTCAAAGATCTACCCACAAATTTGCCTGAAGGGCTAATGCTTGGTGCTGTAACTGAGCGCGAAAATCCTGCTGATGCGTTGGTTGTTCATGAAAAGCTTAAGGACAAAACCCTCGAAACTTTGCCATCAGGTACTGTCGTTGGTACATCTTCACTGCGTCGCTTAGCTCAGTTGCGCCATTACTATCCTCACCTTACCTTTAAGGATGTACGCGGGAATCTCAATACTCGTCTACAAAAGCTAGATTCTGGTGAATATGATGCGCTAATTCTTGCAGCCGCAGGCTTACAGCGCTTAGGAATGGGCGATCGCGTTCACGAGATTATCGATGCAGAGATTTCACTCCATGCCGTCGGACAAGGGGCTTTAGGTATCGAATGTCGTGCTGAAGATCCAGAGATCCTTGCTTTATTTGCGCCAATCAGCCACTATCCCACCACTCAACGCTGCCTCGCAGAGCGTTCATTCTTGCGCGAACTTGAAGGTGGTTGCCAAGTTCCCATTGGGGTGAATACTTCCATTAATGCTGACCAGCTCACATTAAAAGGAATTGTTGCTAGCCTTGATGGTAAAACTCTTATCAAAGGAGAAGTCACTGGGGACTTAACCAAACCTGATGCGATCGGTCTAGAATTAGCCCATCAACTCAAGGATAAGGGCGCTCAAGATATTCTTAACAAGATTTTTGCAGAAGTTCGTTCTTGAGGATGAGTCCCTTACTCCAAAAAAGCAAAGCGCCCACTAAACAGACGCTTTGCTTTTTTGGATAAGTTTCTGATTAAAGATACGAGAAAAAGAGTAGAATTATAGCTCACTAAACCAATTTTTATAGCTTGCAGTCTCTCATAGCGAAGCAACCTATAAAAATTAATAATTAAGTTGATAGCGTTGTGCAGACTGACTATTTAGAACGTATCCTGAAAGCTCGCGTGTACGATGTCGCGCAAGAAACACCATTAGAATTTGCCCCTAATCTATCGGCGCGATTGAATAATCGGTTGCTGTTAAAAAGAGAAGATATGCAATCAGTCTTCTCTTTTAAATTGCGTGGTGCTTATAACAAAATGGCGCAATTATCTCCTGAATTGCTTGCTCATGGTGTGATTGCCGCATCGGCGGGAAACCATGCTCAGGGAGTTGCCCTCAGTGCTCGCGAGTTAGGGACAAAAGCAATTATTGTCATGCCTGTGACTACGCCACTGGTGAAAGTGAACGCTGTGAAAATGCGTGGTGGTGAAGTGGTCTTGCATGGCGATACCTATGATGATGCCTATGCCCATGCGAGGCAATTGGAAGCAGAGAAGAATCTCACCTTTATCCATCCCTTTGATGATCCTGATGTGATTGCAGGTCAGGGAACAATTGGCATGGAGATTTTGCGCCAATATCAGAAACCAATCCATGCAATTTTTATAGCGATCGGTGGTGGTGGACTTATCTCTGGCATAGCAGCCTATGTAAAACGATTACGACCTGAAATTAAAATTATTGGCGTAGAACCAGTTGACTCCGACGCGATGTCCCGATCGCTACAGGCTGGACATCGCGTGCGCCTCGATCAAGTTGGTCTATTTGCCGATGGTGTAGCGGTGCGCGAAGTTGGGCAAGAGACTTTTCGCCTTTGCCAGCAATATGTTGATGAGATTTTGCTGGTCGATACTGATAATACTTGTGCAGCTATTAAGGATGTTTTTGAAGATACGCGCTCGATTTTAGAACCTGCTGGAGCTTTGGCGATCGCAGGAGCCAAGGCATATGTCGAACGTGAAGGTATTACAGGACAGACTCTAGTTGCGATCGCCTGTGGTGCGAATATGAACTTCGATCGCTTGCGATTTGTTGCCGAGCGTGCGGAACTAGGCGAACATCGCGAGGCGATTTTTGCGGTGACGATTCCTGAACATGCTGGCAGTTTGCGGAAGTTTTGCGAACTAATGGGGCGGCGAAACCTAACTGAGTTTAGTTATCGGATTGCCGATCAAGAAATAGCTCATATTTTTGTCGGTGTGCAGATTGTCAATCGCGCAGATGCGGCAAATCTCGCAACCACTTTTGCTGAGAATGGATTCACTGCGATCGAGATTACCGATGATGAACTCACGAAGTTACATCTACGACATATGGTCGGAGGGCGTTCGCCGCTTGCTCATAATGAGCTTCTCTATCGTTTTGAGTTTCCTGAGCGTCCAGGTGCGTTGATGAAGTTTGTTAGTTCGATGAGTCCCAATTGGAATATTAGTTTGTTCCATTATCGTAATAATGGCGCGGATTATGGAAGGATTGTTGTCGGTGTGCAAGTACCTCCGTTAGAGATGGAAGAGTGGCAAGCTTTTCTCGATACTCTCGGCTATCGCTATTGGGATGAGAGCCAAAATCCAGTCTATAAGTTGTTTTTAGGTTGAGTTTTTTGGGCTTTTTTATACCTTCAAAGAAAAGCGCGATCGCGATCATCGAATTAAAAACCAAACCCTATAAGGGTTTTAAAAACACAAAATGGCTACGCCATTTTGTGTTTTGGTATAAATAGACCAAATTTTTTAAGAGCGATGTACTTTAGTTAACAGAAAAGGTTTTTGGAATAGAATAGCAATTGCCCCACCGATTGCTCCGCCAATGTGAGCAAAATTATCAATATATGGGGAGAGAAACCCAAACACAATTGTCAAAAGTCCCCAAGCTGCTATAACAAAACCAATACGACGATCTCTAATAAAAAAAGATTTTTGGTACTTATACAGGAATACAACGATGAAAGCCATTAGTCCAAAGATTGCTCCAGATGCACCCACAGATGGACCTGGCTGCACCATAACACTAAGTAAAGAACCACAAAAGCCACTAAAAAAGTAGACAATTCCAAACTGTTTGAATCTAAGCGCATGTTCGCAGGCGATTCCCATTACGTACAGAGCAAAACAGTTGCCAATCAAATGGTCTAAACTTCCATGTAGAAACATTGGGCTGAATAGTCGCCACAATTCGCCTCGGAATAGATGCGATCTTTCTAATGCTCCAGATGCAATGATTGCATCCTTACTCAATAGTGAACCAGTATTAATTTGCCACACAAATACTGCAATATTTGAGGCAATTAATATTAGAGTTAACGGTGGAAAGCTAGACATTCCACTTTCAAAGTCAGCTCTGCCTCTTTCGGGATGATCGGTTAACATTTCATCGGTAATTAAAAGAGGTTCTTCTTCAGAAGAAAACTCCTCATTAAAGTTGGGATCTGGAGATGGATTTGGTTCCGTTGTCATGGGGTTTAATTTGCAACTTTTTATCGCCGTTCGCCAGTATCAAGAATAATGCCTATCGCGATCGCAATTCTTCGATCTAGGATGTGTTGTTGGTCAGCACTCATATCTAGCACATAACGATCTAGGATCGTAAAATTACGATTGAATTCACCAATAACCCGATCGCTATCGCCTTGAACGATGATGAAGTTAGTTCGGAGTAGACCGAAAAATGTACCTAAAAACCGTCGAAGCAGTGACAAAATAAGTGAGTCTTCCTTGGCAACACAGATTAGAGAACCATTAGGGGCATAACAGTTCCAGCGTTTGCGAAAGATGTCATATAAATAATTCTTGCGAAACCTTGCTAAATCACCATTGGTATCTCTCAATGTAAAAGTTGCTGTCAAGATTTCCACTTTCTTATCTTGTAAAATTTTCAAAATTGGATCTTGCTTACTTTTGTCGCGATAGATAGTGACATTTCGCTTTTTATAAAGCAAGATGCTCACGATAAATGTCACTGCTAGCCAACCAAATATTGCAAACACTATGAGAAATCCCTTTAGCTGTTCAGGTACAGCACGAAAAATCATGGCAATAAAGATGACAAAAGCAATTCCAGCAATTATGCCTGCTAGGGATGCCCCCAAGTTTCTCAGTAGATGGGCTGGGCGCTCGACATAGAGAATAGGATTTGCTTGCTCGTCACAAACATCATACTTTTCAGAAATAGCCAAAAGTTTTTGACGAAGAAGAAACTTGTCTCGGTTAAACGCTGAATCAGATGAATACTTGTTTTCACGAATTCCTTGCTCACTCACAACCTGAAGACTTGCGCCACATTTGGAACATTTAAGTGTTCTTCCTGCATATTCATCTTTTAAGTCGTAAGATTCTCCACACTGACAACTTATATGTATTGACATTAGATGGAACTCCTTCAATAACCTCTAAATAGTTCTCTTATAGGTAACTTCACCAAAGGTGAAATCATTTCTGGCTTGTCACGATCAAATAATATCTATCCATGCTAGTGGATCGAAAGTCACTTTACAACACTTATCTCTAAAGTCAATTTTTTTTCTTATCAAATTACTTCTAAATGATTTTTTTGTCTAATGAAATCCAAATAATCATTGATGATTTGCGATCGCGCGATTCACATTCAATCCTACAAAATATAAAATCGATGCAATGCGATCTCAAAATAAAACTAACCGATGCTACATTACGATTACTTAAGTAACTCAACTTGGGCATTTCTTATGTAAGAAGTTCCACAAGCTTTGAAATTCTCGACCTTGACAATACACCCATGAACATCTTTCTCATAGTGTTTCCCTTTGGAGTCAATAATTTCAAAATGAATTATTCGCCAATTCAAGGATGAAATGCAACGGGTTCTGATGAAGCAAAGAATACTTCGTAAGGAGTACGATAGTCAAGTGATTTTCTGGGTCTGTGATTGATCAAATTCACTGCCTTCTGAAAGTCCTCTTCTTTCACGATTTTAAAGTTTGTACTTTTGGGATAGAACTCTCTAATTAATCCATTGGTGTGTTCATTCAATCCACGTTCCCATGAATGATATGGATTCGCAAAGAAGGTCTCTAGTTTCAATCTTTCAGATAGCTTCTCATGCCCACAGAATTCTCTTCCATTATCAAAGGTCATTGTCTTTCGAGATGTTGATTCTATAGGCTCAAATAGATTGAATGTCACTCTGTTTATCTCATCCATCGTCTTGTTCTTAGCTAGTCCAGCAAGTAAATACTTCGATGCTTTATCAACATGCGTAACTACGATACCTGTGTGGTTGCACCCGATTACCGTATCACTTTCCCAATGTCCAATCTCTGTTTTTAAATCTGCAATCTTCGGTCGATTCTCTATCCCTACCCTATTGGGAATGCCACCTCGCTTCTGATGGCGACCTTTGCGCCTTCGTTGCTTTTGCTTCTGCCTCAGATATTGTTGATATATTCCCATCTCTTGATGGTTTGCATAGATCATCAGATAAATCGTCTCATAGCTGATTTTACCTAGCCCCTCCCTTTCCATTCTCCCTGCTAGTTGCTCTGGGCTGTGGTGTTGCTCTAACCGTTGTTTGACTTCGGCGATCGTCTCAGCACTGATGCTCTGAAATCTTACCTTTGCTTGTTTCCGTCTTGCTTTCATCAGGGCAACCGCAGTATCTGGCAAATAGCCAATCTGTCGCTCGTCTGTATTGCGCGATAACTCTCTTGAAATCGTACTTTTGTTTCGCTTCAAGCGACGACCTATCTCTGATACAGATAATTGCTCAATTACTCTTAGTTTATACAGTTCACTTCTTTCTGTGGTGGTAAGATGGACAAAGCTCATGAGGGTATCCTAATTATTGTGATTAATATCAGAATATCCTTATGAGTCCCTTTACGCAAAGATCTCTAGGTGTTGCATTTCATCCTTGAATTGGCGATTGATTTGATTTCTCGACGGTTTGGGTCTTGATCTAAGATGAATGAAAAATGGTTTTCTGAACATGCAAACCGATAGTTTTCTTGTCTGACATCTGAAGGTCTTAGAACAAGTGGATCGTTATTGCCTTCTTTTATTATGTGCAAGCACTTTTCTTTGTTGCGCTCAAAGATTAAGCTGATCTTTGATATAATGATTGTTTGATTGCCTGAATTTGCAAAAGATAGCTTTAGTAACAATATCGATTCAGAATTTTGGACATTCTCTAAATACCAGTCAAGCATAGTGATATTTATGGTCTGAGTCTTTCGCAGAAACTGGAAATACAAAGCAATTAAAGATATTCGCTCATATGGGGAAGTAGGTGAAATGGCAAAATAGGAGGAAGTCATTTTCATGAATCGATAGAGATGCCATGATCAAATTTCCCCTGACCGAATTGTTAGATGAACAAGCGTGCTATGAATGGTTATTAAAGATCCTGCATCCAAAGGGTTTGCATTGTCCAAGTGGACACGCAATACCAGCAGGACAAGCGCCACACGATCGCCAACGTACACCAATCGTCAAATATAAGTGTCGGGAATGTGGGAAAGTGTTTCACATTTTTACAGGAACAGACTTATCAGGAAGCCATTACACCTGTGGTCAGATCGTGCTGATATTGCGTGGATTCTTACAAGGACAAACGACCCAACACATAGCCGAGGAACTAGGACTCGACTATGGGACATTATTGTCTTGGCGGCATCGCATCCAACGTCGAGGATTTGCCCATTTGATTAATGGTAATCTGCCCGATGCTGAAGCCGAGATGGACGAGATGTTTCAGAATGCAGGAGAAAAGGGAGCAAAAAAAAAGATCCAATAGCAGACCCACCAAGACAACGCGGGAATCAACGCAAAGGCAAGGGAACCATGGCAAATGACCGTCCACCCATTGTCGGTACTGTTGGGCGCAACAGTGGTCAGATCCGCATGAAGGTCTGTGACAATACTCAACAAATCACGATTCAACCGCAGGTAGAGGTAACGACCTTACCGACCACGACAGTCTATACCGATGAATCCGATGCTTATAATCGCATACCTGCTTCTGGTCGTGAGCGTCAAACCGTTTGTCACTCTCAGCGCGAGTATGCCCGCGATGAAGATCAAGATGGTTTTTGTGAGGTTCATTGCAATACTATGGAGGGCATTTGGGTTGGTTTACGCAATTTTCTGCGTCCCTTTCGAGGTATTCACAAGAAGTATTTGTATCTGTATGTAGCCATGTTCGAGTGGGCTTACAATCTACGTTGGATTGATTTTGACTTCCTGCGTCGTCTTCTTTTTCCTCCTTCCACCTATTTACCTACATGAGCGAAGATATTATGGCAGGAACTACGATAGTTAGAATTGCTAATTTGTCACTTGTACTCATAGATTGGTTCAGATAGCAACATCATAATTCTATTCTGCTTGCACACCAAATAAAATTATTTACTAAAGCCTAATCGCTTAACACATAATTTATGCTAGGCGAACGTCGCAAAATGGAACACACCTATTTCTAAATTGAACAACTAATCCAATCAGGAATTACTGTCGCCTTCTCTGTAAACGTAATTTTATAAAGCATAGTTATGACAAGATTTGTATATATTCTCGTATACACTGAATTTAGGTTAACACCTTCATAACATGACTTCCAAACCTACAGCCGCCCCCCAATTCTCTTCATTAGCCTTATAGTCTTGCGGTATTTTAGTAACTAGATCTTGAAGATGATATTTTCCGCGAATTTTGCGAATAGGTTTGATGACGAGTTTATCTTTTGTGCTAGTAATCTCTAGCTCATCACCAACCAAAATATTTGCCTCAGCTAAAACTTCTTTACTGAGTCTAATTCCCTTACTATTGCCCCATTTCTGAACCTTAACCAACATAGCTTTTGGTAATTATTCTTGCAGTAATCGTATAGCCTAAGTATAGCCTAAATATTCGATCCTCCCAAGGTTAAATACAAAGCAACTCTTACAATCCATACTGAAAAATATTAGAGTAGAACAGCAATAATTTCGTCTCTGTTAAACACCTTCATGGGTGAATATTATTTGTGGATGCAACGAAACCTGTACTTATTTCATTGTGCCTGCGGTCAGAGGTAGGGAACAATCGCGATCGCCTGTTGATGATGATCGCGATCGCGCAAGTCGGCATTAAGTAAACTTTCCTTTACACAATTAACCCATCTGTGAGGATTTGACTTTTTATTTGTATAGGAGATTACCTACCATAGTATGATGCTGTCAGCCCATAGCCAACGATTCCGTACAGTTATCACTATGCGTATCGCCATATTTACCGAGACATTTTTGCCAAAAATTGATGGCATCGTTACTCGCCTCAAATATACCGTCGAATATCTGGTCAAGCTCGGTAACCAAGTATTGGTGTTTTCGCCCGATGGAGGGCTTAAAGAATATTGTGGGGCAGAGATTTATGGTGTATCAGCCTTTGACTTCCCCCTATATCCAGAACTAAAAGTAGCCTTACCACGCCCTTCAATAGGTAATGCGCTTGAGAAATTTAACCCCGATATTGTGCATATTGTGAATCCCGCAATTTTGGGCATGGCGGGGCTATATTATGCCAAATCGATGAACTATCCACTTATGGCTTCCTATCACACCCATTTACCCCAATATTTGCAGCATTATGGATTGGGTTTCCTTGAGGGCGTGATGTGGGAATTGGTCAAAAACACTCACAATCAAGCAGCACTTAATCTTTGTACTTCGACAGTGATGATTGACGAACTGCGATCGCATGGTGTGGAGAGGCTTGATCTTTGGCAGCGTGGTGTCGATACGGTACAGTTTCATCCAAGATTTAAAAGTGCCGAAATGCGATCGCACCTTACCCAAGGACATCCTGAAGAGATTCTATTTCTGTACGTTGGTAGACTCTCTGCCGAGAAAGAGATTCAGCAAATTTTGCCAGTACTAGAAGCAATCCCCAATAGTCGCCTTGCTCTAGTGGGAAATGGCCCCTATCGGCAAGAACTGGAGAAGATTTTTGCAGATACTAAAACCAATTTTGTGGGCTATTTACGTGGCGATGATCTTGCCGCAGCTTTTGCCTCTAGTGATGCCTTTTTATTCCCATCGCGAACAGAAACTCTCGGCTTAGTTCTACTTGAAGCTATGGCGGCTGGTTGTCCAGTTGTAGCCGCAAATTCAGGTGGGATTCCTGACATTGTCACCAATGGCATTAATGGCTATTTATTTGAGCCTAATGACAGCAATGGCTTGACTTTGGCAACTCAAAATCTTTTGCAAAATCGTAATGAGTATATGTGCATCGAAGCCCGTCTAGAAGCTGAAAAGTGGGGCTGGGATGCAGCCACACGTCAATTACAAAATTATTATGAACAGACAATAGAGGCTTGTAAACCAGTTTTAAGTGCTTAAAGTACAGAAGAGTGCGCCCCAGAGGGGAACACTCTTACATAAAGAAGTATTGCGATCGCTCTCTCAAGCGGTATTCCTTCACAGTACAATGACGATCTCTATCATTATATCGTAAGCATAAATACTCTTTTGATTTCCCTTGAATCTGTTACCGAAATTTATAACAAACCCTTGTTGTCTCTGATTTTTGAGGCGCAATCAGTACATCGGCAATATCATCAAACTGATGCTGTACAGATGTGCACTCTATCGAATATAAAATCAGGTCGTTGTCCTGAAGATTGTAAATATTGTCCTCAAAGTGCTCGCTATCCAACAGGAGTTGAGACTTATCCCCTGTTGCCACTAGATGAGGTGATTAGCCAAGCAAAAGAAGCGAAAAAGCATGGCGCGACCAGATTTTGTATGGGAGCGGCGTGGCGCAATGCACCTGATGGGGAAGAGTTTGAGCGGGTTTTGCAAATGGTCGAAGCCGTAGCAGGGATGGAAATGGAAGCCTGTGTAACGATGGGAATGTTGCGCCCAGATCAAGCTCAGCGCTTAGCCAAAGCAGGCTTGACAGCCTATAACCATAATCTCGATACTTCCGAAAGTTTCTATCCCGAAATTATCACGACTCGCACCTATCGCGATCGCCTCGAAACAATTCAGCATGTGGCTGATGCAGGTATTCAAGTTTGTTGTGGCGGCATCGTCGGCATGGGCGAAACTGACAGCGATCGCATTGATCTTTTGCAAACATTAGCAAACCTCACCCCACAACCTGAGTCAGTGCCAATTAACGCATTGTCTCCCGTTGCGGGAACTCCATTTGGTGAGCTTGAGGCGATCGATCCTTTGGTTTTAGTGCGCATGGTCGCAACTGCAAGAATCCTGATGCCCAAGGCAGTTGTGAGACTCTCCGCAGGACGCGATCGGCTCAGTGTCTCCGACCAAGCACTTTGCTTCCTCGCAGGCGCAAATTCGATCTTCTCTAGTGAGAAGTTGCTCACGACTGCGAATCCAGACTGGCAAGATGATGCAGAGATGTTCCAAAAGTTAGGTGTAAAACCGAAGGAATTCGCATAATAAAAAAGGCTCCCAAAGGGAGCCTTTTTTATTATGCGAATTCGGGTCGGCCTTGAGACATAAAGTGCTTTTGTGAGCTCATTTCAGGCTCTCCATCCTTGGGAGAGCGCTGAATATAGGTTCCATCTGCTTTAAGATCCCAAGCTTGACGATTATCGGCTAGGATGATTTCTAGAATCTGCTTCAGTTCCTTGACTAGAGAACCTTCCTCAATAGGGGTAATTACCTCAACCCTGGCATCAAGATTACGCGGCATCCAGTCAGCACTACCGATATATACCTGCTCTTCGCCGCCATTACTAAAATAGAAAATGCGAGAATGTTCTAGAAAGCGCCCGATTACACTAATTACCCTGATGCGATCGCTTAATCCCTTTACCTTGGGTCGAACACAGCAAATACCGCGAATGATCAAATCAATATTTACCCCAACTTGCGAAGCCTCATACAACGCCGAGATAATCTCAGGATCAACCAATGAGTTCATTTTAGCAATGATGTAAGAAGGATAGCCCTGCTTTTGATGTTCAATTTCGCGATGGATCAGTTTTAAGAATTTCTCACGCATATTCACAGGTGCAACTAGCAGCTTGCGATAGTCACGCTGACGCGAATAACCAGTGAGGTAGTTGAACAAATCAGTCAAATCTGCACCCAAATTATCATTACAGCTAAAAATGCCAAGATCGCTATAAAATCTTGCTGTTTTTGGGTTGTAATTACCAGTACCAATATGAACATAACGTACTAGGCGATCGCCTTCTTGTCTCACCACCAGAGCTGTTTTGGTATGGGTTTTGAGATTCTTTAGCCCATAGACCACATGCACTCCCGCATTTTCTAGCTTCTTTGCCCAGAGAATGTTATTCGCCTCATCAAATCTCGCTTTTAGCTCCACTAACACCGCAACCTGCTTGCCATTCTCCGCCGCCCGAATCAGCGCATGGACAATTGGTGAATCTCCAGATGTGCGATATAGAGTTTGTTTGATCGCAAGGACATTGTCATCATTTGCCGCTTCTTCGATAAACCGTTGTACCGTTGTGGTAAAAGACTGATAAGGATGATGAACTAAAAAATCGCCTTCGCTAATGATGTCAAAAATGTTCTTGCCATCTTCATCCCCTTGCTTCAATCGTGGATGAGTTACAGATCGCCAAGGCTTATCCTGATGCTCAGGCATGGGCAAAAAAGCGATCGCCATCAGACTACCTAGACCAATTAACCCAGGAATGTCGTAAACATCAGCTTCAGTAATTCCTAATTGATCAATCAACTCCTTACGGATCTCTGACGGGATATCGCTAGCGATTTCCATCCGTACAACTGAGCCAAACTTCTGCTTACGCAATTCTTCTTGCAAAGCCGAAATCAAGTCATCTGCTTCTTCTTCTTCGATGTCAAGCTCCGCGTCACGGGTAATCCGAAATGGATAATAACTGACAATCTCCATTCCAGGAAATAACGCATCAAGGTTATGGGCGATTACCTGTTCCAACGGCACAAAAGTATGATCATCGGTTTCAGGGATTTTGACAAAGCGTGGTAATACATTTGGTACTTTTACTCGTGCAAAATTCCTTTCCTTAGTGTCGCGATCGCGCACGATCACCACCAAATTGAGACTGAGATTGGAGATATAAGGGAATGGATGTGCAGGATCGACAGCTAGTGGCGTGAGTACTGGAAATAGTTTGTCTTGGAAATAGGTTTTGAGATATCGCTGATGTTTCTTATCTATATCTTTGTAGTCAAGGATTTTCACTCCATGCTTATGCAATTCTGGACGCAGGGTATTTTCAAAAAATTCATGTTGCATTGTGACCAATGGCACAAGAGCTTCACGAATTACTTGCAACTGCTTTTCTGGACTAAGTCCATCATCAGAGATAATATCCATCTGCTCTGCAAACTTTTTCTTAACCCTCGCCACTCTAACCATAAAAAATTCGTCAAGATTAGTACTAAAAATTGCAAAAAACTTGGCTCTTTCTAGTAATGATGTGCGCGAGTCAATCCCTTCGCTTAAAACTCTTTTATTAAAAGCAATCCAGCTTAGTTCACGATTAAAAAAATACATGGCACGATCAACTGACTTTTCATCTTGCTCGTCAATTTCTTCTGGGATAGATTCTGAGATTCCTATCGACTCAGTAATCGTTTCGATCATGTCAACTTCTAGATCTTTTTTTGCTAAATCTTTTTTTATTCTGGTCATAGGAGCAAAGATATCGGCTGTTGTAAAGTCACTTGACTACTAGATTACCGAAGTATAGGTCATTACTATGTGAGCTTAAACACTTCTAATAAATAAAGAGCGGCACATAGTACCGCTCTTTACCGCCATTTATTTACAAAATTTAGCCCAAAAGTGCTTCGATATCTTTGCGGAGTGCCGTATCTTCAGGTGCGATGCTGGAAGGATAATATTTCACGACTTTACCTTCTTTATCGACTAGAAACTTATTGAAGTTCCACTGCACTTGGCTACCTGTGGTCTCAGTGAGGTACTTATAAGTATCGGCAATACCACTGCCGCTTACCTTGACCTTGCTGAACATATCAAAGGTGACATCGTAGGTGAGAGAGCAGAAGCTCTTGATTTCTGCTTCAGTCCCTGGCTCCTGTGCGCCGAAGTCATTACTAGGAAAACCGAGAATTTCAAAGCCTTTGTCTTTGTATTCACGATAAAGAGATTCTAGTCCCTTGTACTGCTTAGTGTAGCCACATTTAGAGGCAACGTTGACAACCAAGGCAACCTTACCTTTGTACTGAGCGAGATCGACTGGTTGACCATCGATGTTAGTAATCTTGAAATCGTAAAGTGTGGACATATTTTCGTTTTTAGATTTATTTGAGGATTGTTGGTATCAGCAGCAATTTTAGGATTTTCGTGCTGAAAATCCTAAAATTGCTGCATAGTTAAAAAACTTACTTAGCTTTTTATCGCGATCGCATGGCAAGTGTAATTATTCTGATTGGTGTACCTGCGTGTGGCAAATCTAGCCTCGCTGAGAAGATGTTGCGTGCTTCTCAGACTTCTCATCAGAATAGTAGCAGCCTCACCCATGGGCAAACCCAGCTAATCAGTCCCGATCTGATTCGAGCATCACTCTATGGATCAGCCGAAATACAGGGAGACTGGACAGAAATTTGGGTGCGGGTGCAAGAAGCATTTGCAAATGCTGCGAAATCGCAACAATCTGTAATATATGATGCCACAAACTATAAGCGTGAATATCGTAAAAATATTATTGACCTAGCTAAAGAGCATGGTTTTAAGCCAATTACAGGGATTTGGCTAGATGTGCCGCTCTGGATTTGTTTGTCACGAAATGACATGCGCGATCGCGTTGTCCCTGAAGATGTCGTAGTAGAAATGTATCGCACCCTAGCCTATAGCCCACCCACTCTCAGCGAAGGTTTTGATCGAATTTTGTTGCGCGATCAAAAACTAGAAAACGAATGGATCGACTGACAAAAAGTGGTGCTTCTTAGCACCACTTTTTGTTTATGGTTTGGTAACCAGTAGTTTTTTACTTAACGAAGCAGTCTCTTGAGATTTGTTATTGGGCATAATCTTTTGCAGAGCATCATTAGTTGACTCAAAACAATTTTCATGCCCAATTTCCTTGAGTAGTCCACTGCGCTCTAAAAGTTGCTCGACTTCGGGTCGCAACCCACTCAAAATCAATTGGCAATTATGGCGTTGCAGATCGTGATAAATCTCTTCTAGGGCAACTAGTCCAGTCGTATCCATACTTGGTACATAGCGCATTCTCAAAATCAAGTACTTAACTTCAGGTGCTTCACGCAAGAAGCTGACAAATCTCTCTGCTGCGCCGAAGAACATAGGACCATCAATCCGATAAATGGCGATTTGTTTGCCAAAGTCTAGAGGCACGCCAGCAAGGAAGACATTATCCTCAGGCATTTTGACTAGGCTGAGTTCACTCATGCGCTTAATAAAGAGAATACCTGCGGCAATTAGACCAACTTCCACCGCTAAGACTAGGTCAAAACAGACGGTAACTAGCCATGTCAGCAGCATAACCCCGAAATCAGCATAGGTCGTATGAATCAGTAGCCCGATCGCTTCCCACTCCATCATGCGAATACTGGTAATCATTAGGATTCCAGCGAGAGCCGCGAGAGGTACTTGCGAGGCAAGAGGTGCAAAAGCTAAGACGATCGCAGCAAGCGCGACACCGTGAATCACTCCTGATAAGCGAGTTTTACCACCAGCCCGCACATTTACCGCCGTCCGCGCGATCGCCCCAGTCGCAGGAATCCCACCAAAAAATGGCACGATCATATTCGCTAAACCCTGTCCAATTAGTTCTCGATCGCTATTGTGGCGATCGCTAACACTCATCCCATCGGCAACCACGGCTGCTAGTAAAGATTCGATGCTGCCTAATGCGGCAAGGGCGATCGCGGGATTAATCAGCTCTCTAATTAATTTGAAATCGTTCCAATGGGGAATGCCTTGGGGGATTGGTAAAGATTGGGGAATTAGCCCAATAGTGGGTACTTCTAGATTCCATTGTGATTTGGCGATGACTGCGGCTATGGTAGCGACGACTAAACCTACTAAAGACCCTGGAATCGAGTGATTGATTCGATTCCATAATAATTTTGTGCCAATGGTTAGTAAGGCTAAGGCGATCGCTAGCCAGTTATAGCCTTCCAAATTGGTGACAGTTTGCCAAAGTGCTTGGAGGAAATGCTCTTGATTTGGCAGGTGCAACCCAAAGAAATTATTTAACTGTCCACAAAAGATAATTACGGCAATACCATTGGTGAATCCTGCGGTGACAGGATAGGGAATGAATTTCACTAAACGCCCTAACTTTGCCACGCCGAGAGCGATTTGGATAATTCCCGCCATTACGCCAGCAATCCAAACTTTCTCGATGCCATATTTAGCGACAATTCCCACTAAAACAACAGCCATCGCTCCTGTGGGGCCCGTAATCTGTACAGGCGAGCCACCAAATACAGCGGCAACGACTCCAGCCACAATCGCTGTATAAAGCCCTGCTTTCGGCTCCACACCACTGGCGACGGCAAAGGCAAGCGCTAAGGGTAACGCGACGACTGCGGCGGTAAGTCCTCCAGTCAGGTCGCCACGAAAATTACTAAATAATCCCTTGAAGGGGTTGTTTTTGGGACTTTGATTGTTGCTAGCTAAGCTTACTGCTTGTGCCATGAGGTTCTAATTACTCCAATTTTTGCAGGGATTCCCGCATTTCAATTACATGATTGTTAAAAAGTTCTAGCGCCGCATCCAACACCTTAAAAATCGTGGGATCACCGACGGAATAGTAAGCAAAGTTTCCTTGTTTCCGCGATCGCACTAGGTTGTATCGCCGCATCACTGCCAACTGTTGCGAAACTGCTGATGGCTCTGCCTCAATCCCCTGCGCGATCGAATTAACGCTCTGCTCACTGATCCGCAAAGCATCTAATATCTGAATCCGAACGGGATTGGACAAAACCTTAAATAAATCAGCCTTGAAATAACTCGGTTGAAATGTCATATGAACGACCTTACTCACTTACGCCTCCTAAACTTTACGAGATTGAGTTGCAAGGTTAAGAGTGTATTCAGTAGATCTTTTATACTTAAAGATACATGTATTCTAACCTATAAACCTTCAAAGTATTGCGGATAGAAGGTAAAGAGGTAGCTTTTTATTTAGTGAAACCGATTTTGGGATTTTCAGCGCTTCCGATGCTGAAAATCCCAAAATCGGTTTTTTGAAAGCCCGCCTACGGGCTTTCAAAAAACCGATTTTTATAATGAGAATTGCTATTAAAAAATAATTGGGCTTTGTCTATTTCTCGTTTTGTGTTAGCTTAAATAGACTCAATCTCTAAGGGGTACAGTAGGTTAAAATGGCTAAGCGCCGCAATCAGAAAAAAGAAAAAGCTCTTCGCAACCAAGCGTATGCGCGTAAGTTTCGTAAGCGCACCCCAATGGGTCGCTTTGGACGTAGAAGACCAATGGGCAGCTATAACGATCCAGAAGATTCTGAATCCAATGGAGCTGCGGATACAGGTGCAGCCGATACTGGCGCTGCTGACACTGGCGTTGGTGGCAATAAATTCTAATTTGAATTCTGGTGATTATATTCCAGTATTCTACGGATCATGACCACAAGTTTTGCCCTTGCTTTACATACAACGACTACCAAATTAGAGCTTGCGATCGCGGAAATTAACCAAAATTCTGATCGCAATCCTCAAATCTATAGCATCCACAAGCAGCAGTCATGGGAACTAGGCAGAGAATTATCTGTACAGTTGCATGACTGCTTAGGTTTGTTTGTGGGTGATAACTCATGGACTGATTTTGCTTTTTTAGCGATCGCCACAGGTATCGGTAGTTTCACTGGCACAAGGATTGGCATTGTTGTCGCAAGAACAATTGGCGAACAGTTAAATATCCCTGTATATGGGATTGATTGCCAAACAATTGTTTCTAGAGCACAGCAGTCTAAACCAGCCTTATCTCTAAGCGAAAGCTTGTTAGCGATCGCTCACGATCAATGGCAAGCAGGTATTTATCCTAGTTGGCAAGATGCTTTGCCAATCTATGAATAAAAAGCAGAAGGGACGCTATGCGTCCCTTCTGCTTTTTCGTATCTCAAAGTGATAGAATTACAGTGTTGAAAGTACATAAAAGTTGAACTTTCTTAACTAGCGATCAATCGTTAGGATTAGAAGGGAAAGATTTTATTACTTAAGCAAAACCCACTTAAGACGGTAGTTATTCCCAGCTTGACCTATGCTTCAAGACGCGATCGCCATTCGTCAATATCAAAAGATTACCGACTCTCTAGTCGAAATGTCAGAACGTGGTTATCGTTCTACGGACGAAATGAGACTTTTTTTAGACGGTTATCTCTCGGCTCTACGCTTTACTAATGCTGTAGAAGCCCATCATATTCACCGTCTTGAAGAAGAAGTAATCCGATTTTTATATGATTCCTCCAACTTTGCCTCTCCTTATGAGTTTGAGTTTGAGGTTGAACGGGGTGAAAGATAAACGCTATGGCGAATCCCTGCCGTAAGCGGAGTTTGAAAGCGATCTTGCTTAACGACTTGTAACCCTTGTTGCTCACAAAATATATCTAGATGTTCACTCTCTTCGGGTAGCCATTGACCACGATAGAGTACTGCTGTGCCGCTTTTTTTGAGAAATGGTAATGCGTAATCAGCACAAATATCTGGCTTGCCTACGGCTCTTACAAGGGCTAAGTCGTACTTTTTTTTATAATCTGAGAGTTTATTAATTTCTTCGCTACGCCCTGATAGCGCGATCGCATTAGATAATTGCAGAGTTTCAATTGTTTCTTGGACAAAGGCAACCTTTTTTTGCTTGCTATCTAACAAGATGACTTGCCACGACGGCTTGGCGATCGCGATCGGCAGCCCTGGAAACCCTGCACCAGTCCCAATATCAATTACCTTAAGATCTTCACGATCCCAGAAAGCTAATACGCCACGTAATGAATCCCATAAATGCTTTTCCCAAAAATCAGCAGCAGCCGTAATCCGAGTAAGATTTTGTTTGCTATTGCCTTCTAGGACAAGTTCGTACAGCTTTTCAAATTGATCAATTTGATCGGGGTTGGGTGACCAGTTGAGGGTAGATTGCCAATGCTCGAATAGATGGGAAAAGTGGGGCATAAAAAACATGAAGTAAATACTGCGCTTCGCGCGATCTCTACTTTACTAGCGATCGCGAGATCTCTTATTGGATGTTTGTGGAATTTCGACATTAGACGATAAGATCAAACAAACATTAAGATTCATGTAGCATTGCTAAGCGATGATAGATGAATAGCTGCGCGAATGGCTGTCGCTTATTGACTGCTACCGATATAACAAAAAAATATAAAAGGATGAAATCTAATGACCGAAGAACCTAAAGTGCGGACTGCTTTTACAAAAGATGAGCGCGGCATCTTGAATAATTGGGCAATCGAACCCAAGATGTATTTTGATGACAAAGCCGAGAAGAACTCTGACAATCAAGTCAATAAGCAGACTGGCAAAATGCCGAAAGGACGATTGGCAATGATTGGGATTACCTTGCTCGTCTTGGCAATGATTGGGATTACCTTGATTTCTATTGCTTAGGGCTTAGCAGTAAAATCAGGAAGCAATTTTTGGATGGAGCGGCGAAGCCGCTCCATCCAAAAATTGCTTCCTGATTACATCACAGATCCTTTTCTGAAAATAGGGGTAAAGCTTTGCTTTATCCCTAAAATATAATCTTATGACAATTCCCCAAGACCCAATTCAGTTTTTAACGCTCGCGGAAGCCCATGCGATCGATGGAGCTATGCTCTCCACGATGGAAAAATTTATGACTCGCATTACGATTTCATCAATGCGGATCATTACCAAAATCGCTCAAGAATTGAATATTCATGCTGAAGAGATTAGAGCCAGTCAAATCGTGCAATGGATTGAGCATGATTCTCAGATTCGCAAAGAGCAAGGTGAAGATGTTGCCTTTTTAAAATGGACTTCACCTCATCCTGATTTAGATTTTGAAGATACTCGTCAGGATGAAGTTACGCCTGCGAATCTTTCTAGTCATGAAAAATTTCTCACGCGCATGGTAATCTCTGCTATGACAGCTCTAGTTGCGATCGCGAAAGATTATGGTGCTCACATCGAGGATTTAACCGTAGCGCAAATAATCTCTTGGACAGAACGCGATGCAAAAACTAAGCGCGAACAGGGCTAAATAGAAAAGGATAGGCGGCGCAAAGCGCCGCCTATCCTTTTCTATTTAGTTATAATTGAGATTCGATCGTACCTTCGGCATCATTTGCGATCGCCTTTAAAAGACCAAATTACCCATAGTCATACCTACAACATCCAACGCTGATTCTCTTCTAGTAAGCGTTCCAACATATCTCTCAATGTCTAAGGATTGAAAGTAATTAATGCGCACACAAATGTTATTCTTGATGAAAATCGCTATAGCATTATGCTGCTTGCTAAGTTCTAATCCTTGCAAAGCTTGGCTATTTATCTATGAAATGGAAGCTGTCGAACCTGATCGGAATTTTGGCGATCGCGATGATTGTCTTATTTGCTTTGCCAGCTATTGCTAATGCACCGCCACCACCACCGATGAATTGGTTTAAGCTTTCTTATTCAGCAAGCCAACCAACTTTGCAAAGTTTACAGATAGTGGAATGCAATACGGCAACCTGCGAACAACCAACCTTATTTATTCAATATGGTGAATGTCTTGCTACAGGATGTCTCAAGCCCGATGCTAACATCTCTGCATCTGCTAAAAGCTATCGTTTTGACTGTGCTGATAATCGTTGCTTATTAATTAATGAAGTCAATACATTTCCAAGCAATCAGCCTAAAACTCAAGAGAAGACGAATAGATGGTTTCGACTTATTGGACAATTCTCAGATCGTTTGCGGCTTAGTTCTCCCATATTAAAAGATTCGCAAGAACAAAATACATCTTTATCCGTATAGTGGCTTTTGGCAAGTCCAAGTTACAAATGACTCTTTACAGGTAATTCAAGAAAAGAATAAGCATTTGTATTCTATTTTTACCCCTCTTCAAGAATATACTAGTCAGATGTTTCTTACTGGCTGGCTGCTGACAATATCCTCTGAATTATTGATAGCATCACTTTTTTTGTGGTGGAGAAAAGCATCTCAACAGAAAATTTTGAGAGCATTAGTGGCGATCGCGATGGTTAATTTATTTAGCTATCCAGTTGTCTGGTCATTTTTCCCATCTTTAGAACCATTTCAAATCCTTTTGGGACGGTATTTTGGAATTAGCTCTTTTATTGTATCGCTCCTTTATGGTCTGATCATGTATGGCAGGCGTAAAGATTCCTCTAAAAAAATCATCTTTGTGTCTCTGCTTACTTTCATTGGGCTGAATATCACTGGTGGATTTATCGCTCTCTGGTTTGGTTATGGAAATAGGCTTCCTATTGCCGAAGGGATTCCTTATCGCTTTACAATGCCAATTTCTGAAGTCTTTGCAGTGGTTTATGAAGCTTGGTTGATCGCAACACTAAGCCTTGGACAATTAACTCTAAAGCAGTCTGGAATACTTAGTTTAATTACCAATGCAACCAGCTTGATTTTTGGATTGATTCTTTTTGGAACGAGTTTTTTGACTTAACCTCGCTCCTATGATTGAGATTCGATCGCACCTTCGGCATCATTTGCGATCGCCTTTAAGCGATCCAACATGTCCGCAGTCACATCCTGCCACATCCCGCGCTGATTCGCTTCTAGCAAGCGCTCGGACATGTCACGCAACGCCCAAGGATTGCTAGATTTAATAAAATTCTGGACTTCAGGATTGAAAATATATGCCTCCACAATTCCTTCATACATGAAGTCCGAAACGCAGTTAGTCGTAGCATCATAGGCAAATAGATAATCAAGCGTTGCTGACATCTCAAAAGCACCTTTATAGCCATGACGCATTGCTCCCGCTATCCATTTGGGATTGACGACACGAGATCGATAGACTCTGGCAATCTCTTCGCTAAGTTTACGAACTTTAGGTTGAGCCATCCGTGAATTATCCCCAAAGTATACCTCTGCAGCATTGCCAGATATGGACTTGATCGCAGCCGTCATCCCGCCTTGAAACTGGTAATAGTCGTCAGAATCGAGAATATCATGCTCACGATTGTCCTGATTTTGTAGCACGATTTGCATATTACCGAGGCGTTGATTGAAAGCTTCAGGAGCCGATTTACCCTCAGACTTGCTAGTGTAGGCGTAGGCACTCCAATTGATATATGCCCTAGCTAAATCCTGATCGCTCTCCCAGTTTTGCGACTCGATTAAGCCCTGCAAACCAGCACCATAGGCGCTCGGTTTTGAGCCAAATACTCGATAACGCGATCGCTCTTCCGCCTGTTCTATGGTCAGCCCTTCAGCTTGCCAGTGTGTAGATTCTTCTTGGACTTTTGCTGCAAGAGGATTCTGGTCAGCAGGTTCATCGAGATTTGCGACTGCATTCACAGCACTATCAAATAAATCGATTAGATTTGGGAAGGCATCTCTAAAGAATCCAGAAATTCGCAAGGTCACATCAATACGAGGGCGACCTAAGATTGATAATGGCAAGATCTCAAAATCAATCACGCGGCGCGATACACCATCCCAAACTGGTTGTACGCCAAGCAGAGCCAGAGCTTCAGCAAGGTCATCACCACCCGTTCGCATTGTCGAAGTTCCCCAAATCGATAGCCCCAAAGTTTGCGGATATTCACCATGTTCTTGCGTGTAGGTTTCGATCAGTACATCTGCAGCCTTGCGCCCAATATCCCAAGCTGTTTCCGTAGGTACTGCCCGAATATCCACAGAATAGAAATTGCGTCCAGTGGGTAATACTTCAGGTCTACCTCTTGTTGGCGCTCCTGATGCACCGCTAGCAATATATTCGCCATTGAGTCCGCGCAGGAGATTGGTAATTTCTTGCTTGGTTTTATAGAGAGAAGGAAGAAGGCGATCGCGAATCCATGTTAGTTCTATCTGCGTTTCAAGGTTTAGATCCCCCCCAGCCCCCCTTAAAAAGGTGGGAGAATTTTCTTCTTCCCCCTTTTTAAGGGGGATTGAGGGGGATTTTTGGTAACTCACGATATTTTTGTTAACCTCTATAGGGGAAATTAGAGCATCCACCAACTCCGCCGCATATTGCTCGATCGCTTCAACTGCATCTCCAATAATTCGACAATTCGCTAGGCGTGGATGCAAACTTGATTCAATCAACTCACCTAAATCCGCAGTTAATGGATCGAAATCTAGCTGCCAATCCTGCGCGATCGCTCTTGTCAAACCCATCCGATTAGCATTAGGATTTCTAGCGATCGCAACGACTAAATCCCTTAACTGCCGACCTTCTGGACATTGCCCAAAGATATGCAAACCATCGCGAATTTGAGCTTCCTTAATTTCGCAGAGATAACCATCCGCAGTCGTGAGAATCGTATTCAAAGAATCTTCTAAACGGTCTAAGGAAATCCCCAAATCTTGATGGAGATTTTCCTGCTTGATTAAGGCTGTTAAGCGATCGCGAATCATCCCCAAACGCGAAGGATCGAGAGTTTCTGCCTCGTAATATTCATCGATCAAGCCTTCCAATTGCTGCAAGCCACCATATAGCTCGGCGCGGGTCATCGGTGGCGTGAGATGGTCAAGAATTACCGCTTGCGATCGCCTTTTAGCTTGAGAGCCCTCCCCAGGGTCATTAACGATAAAGGGATAGAAGTGGGGCATCGCGCCAAAGGCTGCTTCAGGGTAGCAATTTTCTGATAGAGCCACGCTCTTCCCTGGGAGCCATTCGAGGTTGCCATGCTTGCCGATATGGGCAATCGCACGGGCGTTAAACTTATCGTGCACCCAATGATAGAAAGCCATATAGTCATGGGTCGGTTCTAAGTCTGGTGCATGGTAATTGAGTGTCGGATCGAGGTCATAACCGCGTGATGGCTGGATACCAACAAAAATATTGCCGAATTGCATCCCTGCGATCGCAAATTCCTGTTCTTGCTTAGGTTGATTCCATCTTGTACTAATTCCATTCTGCACAGATTCAGGCAAATTCTGGAAATAATTTTGATAATCCGCTAAGGATAGTGATTGATATACCTGACGCATTCCAAAGGATTCGTGATCGTTAGTTACGCCTGTAGTTAATAGCTTCATCAATGCATCACTAGTCTCAGGAATCTCGCCAACGCTATATCCTGAACTTCGCAAGGCTTTGAGAATCTCTAAACAACTCGCTGGCGTATCTAAACCTACGCCATTAGCTAACCTGCCATCACGGTTAGGATAGTTAGCGAGGATTAAGGCGACTTTGCGATCGCATACCTCCGTATGTTTTAGCTTCACCCATTTAGCCGCAAGGTCAGCTACAAAATTAATTCGCGATCGCACAGGTTCATAGGTTAATACTTCTGTTTGTAAAGCCGAGTTTTGTCCTTGCAGAGCTTTAAACGAGACAGCCCTCGTAATAATCCTGCCATCAACTTCAGGCAAGACCACATTCATCGCCATATCGCGGGGAGTTAATCCTTGTGTCCCATTAGCCCATGTTTTGCGAAGTCCACCGCTAAAAATCACTTGAAAGACTGGCACATTCAAAGTCTCCCAAAGATCGACTTGGGGTGAATCAGTTTTTAAACTCGCCAAAGAGAAGCTAGTTGTATTCAAGATCACATCGACTTTTTGACCAGATTCTGGCAAGCAGTAGCGAATTAGTTCTGCTTGAACATCAGGTTCTTTTAATGATGAAACATAGATTGGTAAAGGCTTGAGATTGCGCTCAGTCAGAGCATCACATAAAGCTGCGATCGCTGCCGTATTCCCCGATAAATAATGAGCACGATAAAAAAGAATTGCAATTTTCCCAAGATCCCCCCCACCCCCCCTTGAGAAAGGGGGGAGAACTTCTTTCTTCTTCCCCCTTTTTAAGGGGGATTGAGGGGGATCTAACTCCAAAACGGAGAAAGAAGATTGAGGATTGGAAACTTCATATATGCCAATGCGTGGAACTATTTGAGGTGTTTTGTATTCTATCGGAATTGCTAAAAATTCCTTGGCGACGAACTTCAGCAAATTGTGATAGTTCTCAACTCCCGCTTCGATGAAATATTGCCAAGCTTGATTGACCAAGGTTAGCGTTGTGGTGGAATGACTAGTCAAATTCGGGTCTGGTCGCTCATCCCCTGGTAACACAATTAAAATTGCACCCGTATTTGCTACCGTTTCCTTAACTACTTCTAATCCATAACTCCAATATGATTGCCCCCCAATCAATCGGACGATAATCACCTTGGCGCTTGCCAAGACTTCTTCTGCATAGGTATCGATCGCTATTTGTTGCTGCAATTGCAATACATTCACTACTCTGATTTGCGGAAAATCTTCTGGCAATTTCGCCGTAGCAGCAGCGAGGGTTTGGATATCAGTATCGGCGGCGGTGATGATGATGATCGGCGCAGGTTGCTGATCGACAAAAACAACGCTGTCGGTGGACTGGTTCCAGCCTCCTGATATAGTGGCGATACGATGCATTAGTTATCCAAATAGCAATGAGCAGCTATGCCATTATATCGCTCTAAAACCCAAAAGGGATTTGTGGCGCGTAGCGCCGCAAATCCCTTTTGGGTTTTAGGTCTTATACCGAAGGATTTTCAAATGAAGAAATGGCTACGCCATTTCTTCATTTGGTATTAGCAGCTATGCTCAAAGCCACAGCCTCAGCGACTTTAATTCCGTCAATTCCCGCCGAGAGAATCCCCCCAGCATAGCCAGCACCTTCACCCGTAGGGAAAAGCCCTTCCACATTTAAGCTTTGATATTTCTCATTGCGTTTAATCCTGATTGGGGAAGAAGTGCGCGTTTCTACACCCGTGAGCATCGCATCATCCATTGCAAATCCTTTGATCTGTTTGTTAAAGGCAGGTAAAGCCTCGCGAATAGCTGCGATCGCATATTCTGGTAAACTCTCGCTCAAATCCCCCAAATGCACATTGGGCGCATAGGAAGGATGCACTTTGCCTAGATCTTGAGAAGGGCGATCGGCTAGAAAATCACCAACAAGCTGAGCAGGAGCCGCATAGGTTCCACCACCAAGCTCAAAGGCACGAGATTCTAAACGGCGCTGTAGATCAATTCCTGCGAGAGGATGTTCTGGATAATCTTCGGGAGTAATCCCCACGACAATGCCGCTATTGGCATTGCGTTCATTGCGGGAATATTGACTCATGCCATTAGTTACCACCCGTCCGACTTCTGAAGTTGCCGCCACAACTAGCCCCCCTGGACACATGCAGAAGCTATAAACAGAACGTCCATTTTTACAATGATGCACCAATTTATAATCAGCAGCACCTAAAATTTTATGTCCTGCATAATCGCCAAATCTGGCGCGATCGATCAAGTCTTGAGGATGCTCAATTCTAAAGCCAATCGAGAACGGCTTAGCTTCGATGTATACGCCGCGATCGTACAGCATTTGGAAAGTGTCACGGGCGCTATGTCCGATCGCAAGAATAATATGATTGCTGGCGATATATTCCCCATTTGCTAGGGTTACTCCCTTTGCTTTACCATCTTGGATGTCAATATCTTCTACTCGACTTTGAAAGCGAATTTCTCCACCGAGAGCTTGGATCTGAGCGCGAAAACTTTGGACTATACCGACGAGCTTAAGTGTGCCAATATGTGGTTTATTGATGTAAAGAATTTCAGGAGAAGCACCAGCATTCACAAATTCATGCAGAACTTTGCGCCCGTAATGATAGGGATCTTTGACTTGGCTATAGAGTTTGCCATCGGAAAAAGTACCTGCACCACCTTCACCAAATTGAGCATTAGATTCGGGATTAAATTCGGCTCTTCCTTTCCAGAAATTAAACGTGTCAGCCGTGCGATCGCGTACTGCCTTACCTCGTTCCAAAATAATCGGACGAAATCCCATTTGCGCCAACATCAACCCCGCAAACATCCCTGCTGGACCCATACCGATCACAATCGGGCGAGTATTTAGATTGCTAGGAGCTTTGGCAACATAGTGATAACTGGTGTCAGGCGTGAGCATAACATGAGGATCTTTAGAGAAGCGATCGCTTAATTGCGTTTCTAAAGGTGTTTCGATATCGACGATGTAAACCAAATAAATATCTGTCTTTCTTCTGGCATCATAACTACGCTTAAAAATGGAATAACTTGTTAATTCTTCTGATTTGATTTGCAACTTTTTTAGAATTGCAGATTTGATCGCATCTTCAGGATGATCGAGTGGAAGTTTAATTTCAGTTAGCCGTAACATAGTCAGTGAAGCTCAAGTTTGATTAACCGCCAAGGCAGCAATCAATTATAGCTGATCTTCATTTGCTGTTTATTGAGATATGGGTGTATGACAAAGGAAAGGGATAGCGATCGCAGTTTGTCCTATAATGAAATAAAGCAGAAAAATTAATCTGCATTTGGGGTTAACACTGGGTTTACTAATGGCAAATAATGAAGCTACAGCCCGAATTAAGATCAATAGATTGCTTGAGGCTGCTGGCTGGCGTTTTTTTGCGGAGGGTGGACAGCCTGCGAATATAACACTTGAGGCAGGGACGGAGATTACATCTTTGGATTTGGATGAGTTTGGGGAGAATTTTGAGAAGACTAGAAAGGGTTTTATTGACTTTTTGCTGCTGAATGACAAGGGGGTTCCATTTATTGTTTTGGAGGCGAAAGCGATACATCTCGATCCTCTAGTGGGGAAGGAGCAGGCGCGGGATTATGCGAAGTCTCAAAAATGTAGATTTGTGATTCTTTCTAATGGAAATTTGCATTATTTTTGGGATTTGGAACGGGGTAGTCCAGAAATCATTACCGCTTTTCCTATACCTAACTCGGTAATGGGTTATCAGAAAGATCTTCCCAAGCCCGATCGCCAGAAACTTGTCGATGAAATTATTGATGATGATTATGTGGCGTTGACGCAGGTTCCTGACTATCGCAATAATGCAGGCTGGATTAATCCAATAGAGCGTGATGATTTTATTTGGAAGAATAAGTTGCGTTTTTTGCGGGGTTATCAAAAACAGGCGATCGCAGCTTTACAGGATGCAGTGAAAGCGGGGAAAGATAAATTTTTGTTTCAGATGGCGACGGGGACTGGGAAGACGCTGACTTCGGCGGCGGTGATTAAGTTGTTTTTACGGACAGGGAATGCGCGGCGAGTGTTGTTTTTGGTCGATCGCATTGAGTTGGAGGAGCAAGCTAAGAAAGCTTTTGATCTCCTACTCAAGAATGACTATAAGACAGTGATCTATAAGGAAAATCGTGATAATTGGCGGTTTGCTGATGTTGTGGTGACTACGGTGCAGTCTTTGTTGGTAAATAACAAATATCAGGATCAATTCTCACTGACAGATTTTGATTTGGTGATTTCCGATGAGGCGCATCGCTCGATTGGTGGGAATGCACGGGCGGTATTTGAATATTTTATTGGCTACAAATTGGGACTGACGGCGACACCGAAAGATTATTTGAAGCAGTTTGATCGAGCTAAGCCCACGACTAAAGATCCGAGGGAATCTGAGCGGCGGATGATGCTCGATACCTATCGCACTTTTGGCTGTGAGGATGGGATTCCAACTTTTGCCTATGGGTTAAATGAAGGGGCTGCGGATGGCTTTTTGATTCAGCCGACGGTTGTGGATGCGAGGACTGAGGTAACCACTGAACTTTTGTCGAAACAGGGTTTTGTGGTGCATTGTACGGATGAGGAAGGCGAAGAAACGGAAGAGAATTTTAAAATTCGGCAATTTGAGAAGCGCTTTTTTTCGCCTGCGACAAATCAGCTTTTTTGCAAGACTTTTTTGGAGAAGGCGCTGCGCGATCCGATTAGTGGGGAGATTGGTAAATCTATTATTTTTGCGGTGAGTCAGCACCACGCTCTGAAACTCACGCAGATTTTGAACGAGATGGCGGATCGGATTTTTCCTAATAAATATCAATCGGATTTTGCGGTGCAGGTGACATCAAAAATTGGTAGTGATGCTCAACAGTTTACGAGTAATTTCACGAATAATAATTTGAGGGGCAAGGCTAATTTTTTGGAGACTTATCACACTAGCAAGGCGCGGGTATGTGTGACTGTAGGAATGATGACTACTGGTTATGATTGTCCTGATTTGTTAAATTTGGGGTTATTTCGTCCAATTTTTTCACCGACAGATTTTATTCAAATTAAGGGGCGGGGAACTCGTAAGCATAATTTTTTGAATGATTTGCATGATGCGGATCTCAAGGGAAGTATCAGGGAGCCTGAGAAGACTGCTTATAAGTTGTTTGATTTCTTTGCGAACTGTGAATATTTCGAGAAAGATTTTAAATATGATGAGGTGTTGTCTTTGCCTAAGCCTAAAGGTGAGTCTAAGGGCGGTGACGGAAATACTGGTGGCGATGATGGTTCTAGCGGCATTAATAGCTATGAACATCTTGGGAGCGATATCATCACGAGTCTCAAAGAAGAGACGATCGCCTATGGTGGCATGAAGATCGATCGCTTATATTTTGAGCGGTTTGAGGAGGTGATCCGCAACGATCGCGAGTTGGCGGCGGCGATCGAGGTCGGACATTGGGAAAAGGCGATCGCCTATGTCAATGAGAAGTTTTTTGATAATTCTGAGCAATCTTATACGTTGGAAAAGTTGCGAAAGGCGGCGGCGGTGGATCGGCGGCTGGAGGTGCGCGAGATTTTGGAAAAGATTTTTGGGCTGATTCCCAAGTTTCAATCGAAGGATGAGTTATTGGAGGCGGAGTTTGAGAAGTTTGTGGAGAACTATAAGCCTGATGAGTCTATTCCTGCGATTAGAAATTACTTTAAGGCTTATGTGACTAATGACCAGATTCGGAAAATCATTGAGGGTAAGAACTATACGGAATTAGCGACAAATGCGTTTTTTTCGATGAATGATTTTAAGGCTGTGCCGAAGTCATATCGTGATTTGATTCCTCAGTATGTGAGGGATTTTGTGGCTTTGGAGAGGTTTGCTGTTTAAATTACGAATTTGGAAAAATTACGAATTGGGAAGATAGGTGTTTGCGGGTTTAGGATTGCTTGCTATGCAAGCTAATTGATAATTCGTAATTTCCCAAAATTCGTAATTCGTAATTCGTAATTTTTACCATCTCGCATGGGTGTAGTTTTCAAGAATTTTGTGATCTTTGCTTAGTAGGATATTGTCGTTGACCATTGCGTTTGCGACGATGAGGCGATCGAAAACGTCACGAGTCCATGTAATTTGCATGGCTTGTTGAATGATTGAACCAAAGTCTTTTTGGCAAATTTGTAGGTTTGCTTGATTGGTTAAATACTCAATTATTTGAGTTGGAGATGCGCCTAAGCGTCCAATTTCATATAAATATTGCAATTCTAAACGAATCATTGGAGAAATATAGATATCGTTTTCACGGATCAAATTCTCAGCTAAAGGAGACAGCTTGTTAACAGTATCTCCGTAAAGCCAAATTACAACATGGGTATCAAGGTAAATCAAGGTTTATTTCATGCTCCCAAGAGACGTTTAAAAGATCATCAGGATCGCCAATATATACTTCTAGATGAGGTACAAGATTGTCAAGTTTGCTTTTTTTCTGTACTGGTAATATTTGGAAGCGTTTGCCTTGCCAATCAAGTTCGATGGGGTTGCCTGTGGTGGCGATTTCTTCTAGCAGGTTGATGAAGTTGGTGGTGAGTTTGTCTACTGGTATGGTTTTCATTTTTAATTACGAATTAGGAATTACGAATTAGGAATTACGAGTTACGAGTTACGAGTTACGAGTTATTGGGTTTGGGGGTGTGGCTTAGGAGTTATAATATTCTACCAATTCGTAATTCGCAATTGATAATTCGTAATTTTCCCCCATTCGTAATTTTTAATGTTAGACACTGAAACGAAACGCCGCATCGATACTGCTCGTGACATTTTGGTGGGGAAGGTTCCTGATCCGAAGTCTCAGGTGGAACAGATTACGATCGCACTCATCTATAAGTTTATGGATGATATGGATGCGGAGGTGGAGGAGTTGGGGGGCGATCGCAGTTTTTTTGCGGACTCATTTGCGAAGTTTGGTTGGGGGCGGTTGATGAGTCCGACTGTGGGTGGGCATGAGTTGCTGAGCCTTTACAGTGAGGGGATTAGCACGATGCCGCAGAATGCGGGAATTCCTGCGTTGTTTCGAGATATTTTTAAGAATGCGTATCTTCCCTATCGCGATCCTGAGACGCTGAAGAGTTTTTTGAAGGTGATTGATGGGTTTACCTACGATCATTCGGAACGGTTGGGGGATGCGTTTGAGTATTTGCTGTCGGTGTTGGGTTCGCAGGGGGATGCGGGACAGTTCCGCACGCCGCGCCATATTATTGATTTTATGGTGGAGGTTTTGCGTCCTCAAAAGGGTGAGGTGATTCTCGATCCAGCCTGTGGTACGGCGGGTTTTTTGATTTCGGCGTATAAGCATATTTTGCGGTCTAATCTGGATGCTTGGGGGAATAGTACGCTTACGCCTGATGAGAAGGGGCTGATGGCGACTAATTTTAAGGGTTATGATATTTCGCCTGATATGGTGCGGTTGTCGTTGGTAAATCTCTATTTGCATGGGTTTAAGAGTCCGCAAATTGTTGAGTACGATACTTTGACTTCTGAGGATCGATGGAATGAGTTTGCGGATGTGATCCTTGCGAATCCGCCGTTTATGTCGCCGAAGGGTGGGATTAAGCCCCATAAGCGGTTTTCGATTAAGGCAAAACGGAGTGAGGTTCTGTTTGTGGACTATATGGCGGAACATCTTTCGCCAAGGGGTAGGGCAGGGATTATTGTGCCTGAGGGGATTATTTTCCAGAGTCAGACTGCTTATAAGGATTTGCGTAAGATGTTGGTTGAGAACTCGCTGGTGGCGGTGATTTCGCTTCCTGCTGGGGTTTTTAATCCTTATTCTGGGGTGAAGACTTCGATTTTAATTTTGGATAAGTCTTTGGCGAAGAAGACGGATAAGATTGCATTTTTTAAAGTGGAGAATGATGGTTTTGGTTTGGGCGCTCAAAGGCGGGCGGTTGAGGGGGATGATTTGCCTTTTGTGTTGGAGCAAATTAGGAATTACGAATTGTCAATTACGAATTACGAATTGGGAATTACGAGTGAGGATGATCGGGTTTTGATTGTTCCTAAGTCTAGTATTGCGGCTAATGGTGATTATAATTTAAGTGGGGAAAGGTATCGAGAAGGAAATGTTATAAATAATTCTTTCCCCATAGTTGAGCTTGGTGAAGTTTGTAAAATCAAGGGTGGTTATGCTTTTTCAAGTTCTAATTTCGTGGAAGAAGGAACTCAATTAATTCGTATGGGAAATGTAAAGCGAATGTTTTTTGGCTGTCAAAATTCTCCTGCTTTTCTACCTGATTCTTTTAAGGATGAGTATCAAAATTATTTGCTAAAGAAAGGAGATATTTTAGTTTCCATGACTGGAACCATAGGAAAAGAAGACTATGGAAATGTCTGTATGATTGACATAGAAGGGGATTTTTTGTTAAACCAACGTGTAGGAAAATTTGAAGTTGACACTTTAAGACTCGATTCAAACTTTATTTATTACATTGCCCAATCGAAACATTTTAGGGCTTCACTATTTTCAAATTCTAGTGGAGGTGTACGACAAGCCAATATCAGTAATAAGGGAATTGAAAACATCAAAATCCCTTTACCCCCGATCGCAATACAACAAGAAATAGTCAACGAGATCGAAGGCTACCAAAAAGTCATCAACGGCGCTCGTGCAGTCATTGATAATTATCGACCTCATATAGCGATCGAGCCTGATTGGGAAATAGTGAAGTTAGGAGACATTATTGAAAGTAAGCCAAAAAATGGATACTCTGGCAGTCCAGTCGATTATCCTACTGATTTAAAGGTTTTAACCCTTACTGCTACGACTTCAGGAAAAATGGATCTCTCAAAATTCAAGTTTTTAGATGAGAACATCCCAATTGATTCTCCTTGTCGTTGCAGACGAGGAGATATATATCTTCAAAGAGGAAATACAAAAGAACTTGTGGGAACGGCAGCAATATTTGACGTAGATGATGAGAACTTTATTTATCCCGATCTAATGATTCGTGTTCGTGCTGATGAAACAAAAGTCACAAGCCTTTATCTTTTGAATATTTTACAAAGTTCTCCAGTTCGAGAATATGTGACGAGAAATGCTGTCGGCGCTGCTGGCAGTATGCCAAAGATCAATCAGACAATTGTTGATAGTATTCCAATTCCAGTTCCACCGATTGAAATGCAAAAAGCAATAGTTGCTGAAATCGAAGCCGAGCAAGCCCTTGTCAACGCCAACCGCGAACTAATCGAGAGATTTGAGAAAAAGATACAGACCGTGTTGAATCGGATTTGGGGGAGTTAAAAATTACGAATTACGAATTACGAATTATAATATCTCAATTCGTAATTCGTAATTTATAATTCGTAATTGATAAATTTGCTATGATAAATCCAAATATATAGCCTATGCCAACACCATGACGATCGCCCAAATTGAAAACCTTATTCGTTACGTCACCAACGCCGAAGGCAAAGCAACCGACGTGATTGTCCCTCTAGAAATTTGGCAACAGCTAATCCATTCCTTAAACACTGACAGCGTTAGTGGTCTAGCTTGGATTGACGAAAAAGAACCCAAAGAACAAATATTAGCTGACCTACAAGAATCTGTCAGACTTGCCGCCGCAGGGCAAACATTCCCAGTATCACAACTTTGGGAAGACGCTACAGCATAAACCCATGATTGAAGTTCGTTTTACATTACCTGAGATCTTGCACCATTCAAGAAAAGGGGTTGCAGAAAGAGCAGAAATGTGAAAAAAAGGGCGTAGTAGTAAATTAAATAACGAGCATGGAAAGCATCGTTAAGCACGCCCAAGGGCTAGTGTATAGTCTTCTGTGTTTGATGCCAAGTGTGTATCAAACAGCAAGTCTCAATGCAATACTAGGACTATTTCTCGAAGCACAAAGGCATCCTTATCCAGAACATACACAGATAAAATCAGCGAGTGCACTCAGCCGATTTCTCAATCACTATAACTGGTCAACGAGAGCAGTAATTCGGTCAACACGGCAGGCTATTTTGGGACAAATCGCCAAGCATCGCCCATCGAAACAAGTGCCATTAAAGATACTGATAGACTTGACTACCCTAGAAAAAAGCGGCAAGTTTTTACATTTGAGCAATCCCACCCAAAACGAACCAGACCCATGGGTGAGAATACTAAACGGAAAGCGAGGACTACATCTGGTTGTACTGTATCTGGTCTATGGAGAGTGGCGCGTACCATGGAGTTTTAGAGTATGGCGCGGCAAAGGATACCCCAGTCCCTCTGACTTAGCTTGTAAGTTATTGGGGACAGTACCCAAGCAACTAACCCAAGGCAAGACTGTGATTGTCCTTGCTGATACTGAGTTTAGTACGGTGAAGTTTTTCAATACTGTCCGCGCCAAGACTTGGCGCATCGTTGTCGGTGTACGCAACAATCGTAAACTTCAAGATGGCCGTACAGTCAAACAACTTTATCGTCATGGCAAACGTGGACAACAAATTTTGCTAGAAGGGCTAACTCAGCCTTTGACGATCTCTTGGTTTTGGCTCAAAAGAGCTGATAGTAAACGGGAGTTACGCTTTGTTGTCTCTTCTCATCCTTATTCTGGTGCTTATCTGGTGATGTTAGGTCGTAAGCGTTGGGCGATTGAGGGATTCTTCAAAACCATCAAACATCGCTTTGGTTTGCATTGTTTTGGGCAATCTACAAAACTTGGTGTTTATCGTTGGCTTATCCTCTCTCTGCTTGCTTATCTTTTGGCCCATTGGATTGATCAATGGTCGAGTCCTCCTGTCTTGGACTGGAAAGCTACCTGTGATTTGACACTTTCCGTTTTATTTCCTTCTGTCCTTTGGTTGAAACTTCTTAGGTATCTCCAAATTAGTGCCGATATTGCTGCTCGTCATGGGTTTGAAATTATTCTCAAACCCATTCCTACTTAACTCTTTCAGGAATGGTGCAAGATCTCAGTTACCTTTCATCCGCCGTCTAAAGCCACTAACAAAACGTTATCGCAAAATTCAATCTGACATACAACCAATTATTGAACAGCTACAAAATGGAAACCTTATCGGCGATCAAATCTCTGGTTTAGACTTCACCATTTTTAAAGTTCGTGCCAAAAACAGTGATATTCCCACAGGAAAAAGCGGCGGTTATCGGCTTATCTATCAAGTAGTTTCACCTGAGCTAGTCTTGCTCTTACTCATCTATGCAAAATCAGATCAAGCTGACGTGAGCCTAGACGAAATTAAAGAAGCTATAAGCAAGGCTTAGCAGAGAATTCGCAATTCCCCCATATTAATTAACAAAAACATGGACAAAATTCAAGAATACGATCTAATCGCTACCCTAGCTCAAAGACGAGGAGGTCATCCGACAAACCTCTTACAAGATGCCGCCCCAAGTGCATCATTACGCGAAAATCGTAAACAAGCCATCCTAGAACATATTCAAAATCGTCATCAAAAATCTAATTAGAAAATCAAAGGATCAATATCAAGATCTCCCAGATGACTTTGCCGATTTATGACTAATTGCGATCTCTGAAAGACTATACATTGCCGCGATCGCTACATTAGATAGTGATTTTGATATCTATCGCCGCGATCGCAAACAGCCATTTGAGATAGTGATTTTTTAATCTGTGGCTCATTACTACAGTAAAAACAGAAAACCGACAACTACTAGCAAACTAAAAATGATTCGATTAAACATTGGTTGTGGAATCCAACGATTTACCTTACCGCCAATGTAAATACCAAGGAAAATGCTAGGCAAAGACCATAGAAATAAATTCCAAACCAACGGAGTCCATAGTCCTACCAGTCCGTGACCTGCGATCGTGGCAACCCCAGAAAATAGAAAGTAGCATTGCATCGTAGCCCTGAAATAATCAGGAGCCCAGCGCCGCAGCGTTCCATAAATAGCGATCGGGGGGCCATTCGTATTGTATGCACCACCGA
This sequence comes from Pseudanabaena sp. Salubria-1, assembly GCA_023336205.1. GTDB lineage: Bacteria > Cyanobacteriota > Cyanobacteriia > Pseudanabaenales > Pseudanabaenaceae > Pseudanabaena. The sequence continues at coordinate 54,423 of JALQCR010000021.1, read as the reverse complement.
GGATGCCAGCGACAAAGCCGAATATGAATGCATATTTTTCATCATGGAGACGGTGCATCTTTGGTGTGACAAGGTTGCCGATACCATAGAGAATGAGGAGTAAGCCTAGCAGAACCTTAACTAAGCGTTCGGGCGCATAGTTTAGGAGCAATAATCCAAAGGGAACGCCGATAATAGTGGAGAGAATTAATCGCCAAGCAGAATTAAAATCAACGGATTTAGGATCGCTCAGCAGAATAATCAAGCTAATCGTAAATCCAGTAAAGGCAACAATTGGGGATGCGCTCTGTAGGCTCATAATTAGCCCTAATAATGGCATCGCCAATAATGCGTCACCAAAACCAACCGCCGATCGCACAAAAGTACAGACAAATAAAATAAATGATGTTAAAAGCGTCAGGGTGGTTGATGACATGGAACTCAATAGAAAGCCTTAATTAATCCAAGGCTCAGTATAGAGATAAACAACCAAGAGAATGCACCTAAGTACAGGGGTTTTAGCCCAGTTTGCCGAAGATGCATGATTTTGGTTTCCATTCCCATCGCTGCCATCGAAATTGTCAGTAGAAACTTATTGATTTGCTCGATCGCACTTTTAAATTCCGTCGGAAAAATATTGAGACTATTGAGAGCAATTAATAATATGAAATAAAAGATAAACCAAGGAATTGCGATCGCGGCGGCTGGACGGTCACCATGATCTTGCTTACGTTGGGAATATATGTAAGTGATCATCAGAATTACTGGAGCTAGCCAAAGTACTCTCGACAACTTGGTAATACTCGCTAATTCGCCACTAATCGGGCTAACTTGATAGGATGCTGCCAAGACTTGAGCGACTTCATGAATAGAGGCTCCACACCAAATGCCAAAGGTCTCAGGAGTTAAGCTGAGTAAGTTGGGCAATAATGGATATAGAAACATTGATAGAGTTCCAAAAATAGTGACGATCGCAACTGCATAGGTCGTATCGCGATCGGAACTTTGGGTAGCGGTACTTGTTGCGATTACTGCCGAAGCCCCACAGATGGAAGTTCCAGATGCGATTAGGTAGGTTAAACTTCTGCTTATTCCTAGTTGTCGTCCTAGCCAATAGGTAAAGCCAAAGGTTATAAAGAGAGTTAATATAATCAAGCCCATTCCTTTAACCCCGACCGATAGTACTTGTACTATGCTAAGTTGAAGTCCTAGTAAAGCGATCGCAAATCGCAAAATCCGCTTCATCGCAAAGGTGACTCCCGCTTGGCAATTGACAGGCATTCCAATCGTATTGCGAAAGATCATGCCGAGAATAATGGCGATAATCAATGGACTAAAAAGTTGAAATATCGGCAGACTTCGCAATAAATAGGCTGTTCCTGCTAAAGCAATCATCAAATAAATGCCATAGCTTCGTTTAGAAACCCATCTCCAAACTTGAGATGGTGAAGATATATTCATCGTTGAGGCTCCCTATGATTGTGACTGTATAGGAAATTCCATTAACCGCCCCCTAGCCCCCAATTCTGGGGGGACAAGAAAATAAAATTCTTTCAAAGTCCCCCAGAATTGGGGGATTTAGGGGGCGACAATATTGGCTTTAGCCGAAAATTTGTATGCATTAACTTCTCAAATATGCGCTCAAGCAAGCTTTAAACACATTCGCAGTGATGGTGTGTTAGCGCAGCGTAACGCACCATCAAAAATTAAGACAATAGAACTTTTTCTTCTTGATGTTTGTCCAGATTGGAAGTCGCAAAAGTAGTATTAAGCGCGATCGCAATTTTGCTAAACACTTGACCAACTGCCGAGTCTGGCTCGCTCAGTGTGAGGGGAGTCCCAATATCTCCGCCCGTACAAATCTTGGCATCAATGGGAACCTGCCCTAGCAAAGGTGCTTGGAGTTCATCAGCAAGTTGTTGTCCACCACCACTACCAAAGATTGGATTTGGCGTTCCACAATGTCCACAGAGTAAATAACTCATATTCTCAATGATGCCGAGAACAGGAATACCAACCCGACGGAACATGTGAATACTACGGCGGACATCGGCTACAGCTACCTGTTGCGGCGTAGTGACTAAGATTACGCCACAGATCGGACTCTCTTGGACAATCGTAATTTGAGCATCGCCAGTGCCAGGAGGAAGATCAATAAGAAGATAATCTAAGTCTCCCCATTCCACTTCCTGAATGAATTGGGTGATGATCTTATGCAGAACTGGCCCCCGCCATGCGAGGGGATGATCGGGAGCAGCCAGTAAGCCTACTGACATCACCTTAATTCCATGCGCTTCAAGCGGAATAAACCTTTGACCCAAAGGCGTATCGATCACCTTCACTTCAGATTGAGCTAGCCCTAGCATCTGCGGCACGTTTGGGCCATAAACATCAGCATCAAGCAAACCCACTTTGTTACCCTGCGATCGCAAAGCTGCCGCTAAATTTACCGCCGTTGTTGATTTGCCAACGCCACCTTTGCCACTAGAGACAGCAATGGTGGTGCGGACTCCTGCGATCGTGCAAATCTCCACGTAGGATTTTTTGCACCATTCCAAAGAAGACAACAAAGTTACAATTTCCGCTTTTAGTGATTGTTGATGTTTACCCACATAGAGCCGCAGATATACATAATCATCCACAATCCGCAGATTCCTCACCATCCCCAGACTGACAATATCTGTGTTTAGAATTGGCTCTGTAACAGTCTTGAGCAGGGCTTTTACTTCAAGCTCCCTTGCCTCAACGATTGGATCGTGAGGCGTTGGGATATGTTGGTGTTCAGCCCTTTGAAATGGAGAGGTATGGCTAGACATTAGAGATCTCTTGATTGCTATCTTGAATGCTTTGGATCGCTCGTTGGGCAAATATGCACACATCGCGATCGGGATCATCAAGGGCTTGCTGTAAAGGCGTAAGCGCGACAGGATTATTTAAAATCTTTAGAGCTTTCACTCCTTCTCTACGGACATCAGAATATTCATCAGTCAAGGCTTTGATGAATAAAGGCAATGTACGCTCGGCGGCGATTGTTTGTAAAGCTTGGAGGCTAAACTTGCGTACTTGCCAATGGGGATCTTCGGCAGCCTTTTCTAGAGCCGCGATCGCATTAGGATTAGCGTGAGTAGTTAAAGATTTTGCCGCATTGCGACGTACCTCCCAATCTGGATCGTCAGTCACAGCTTGAGCAAGCATCGGGATAACCTCATCATCAGTCAAATGGCCAAGAGTTAAGGTGGTCGTTCGACGCACAGCTTCGTCAGGATCGGACATCAGAGCGAGGGCTGGTTTACAGCGCTCAACTTGATTTAAATACCTCAATGTTGTGATCGCCGCTTCACGCAATTCTGGGTTAGGAGATTCAAAAAATGGCATCACATAGGGGAGGCATTGAGCATCATGAATCTTCCGCAACAAGAAGAGAATATTTAGCTTGAGATTTACATCATCGCGCAGTAGCGCATCTAGCAATAGCAAAAGATGATCGGGGACAATCAGTTCACTTAATGCTGATCTTGCCTCATTGCGAACATCTTCTACTGGTGAAGCAAGACATTCCAGCAAAGCAGGAACAGCAGCAGGATTTGCAAGTTCCCAGAGAGTGGTGACAGCCAACTTTTGAACTAAGGGGCTTTCATCTTTGACTGCTTCTAATAATGGAGCAAGAATTTCTTCATCTCCCATGTGCTGTAAAGTTTTGACGGCAACTAGACGATCATCGACATTAGGCGATCGCAACATCTCTAGCCATTGCTGTAATTCACTATCCATGACACTCGCCTCCCTTAGCGTAGTAAGAATGGAATTTTTACAGTGATTGCATTGGTTGGACATTCCTTTTCGCAAGGAAGACAAAACCAGCATTCATCGTATTTCATATAGGCTTTACCCGTTTCAGGATTTTTCGCCAATACATCAAGGGGGCAAACTTCAATACAAGCCATACACTTTTCCAAGCATTTAGACTCATCGACGACCACGGGCACATCAACCCGTTGAGTGGTTAAAGCCATAATAATTTTTGATACTCCAAATTTTGCATATTGTGGGAATTTGCGGGAAATTCTGGGAATTTCTAAACAAACCATTGAGAAGAATAACCTCAATTAGCGAACAGCAACCTCGTACAATTCAGTCTCAATATTGACATCGACGATGTAAGGTTCGATGGGACGCTTGAATAATACCATCTGATCGGATTCGTCCTTTTTGAGATGGACATGGCAGAACCATTCTTCATTATTTTTCTCAGGATAGTCAACCCGATAGTGATAGAGTCCCCAACGGCTTTCTTTGCGATACAACGAAGCCCTAGCCGCCATTTCCGCACAGTCACGGATAAAGTGAACTTCCATACAACGCATCAGTTCATGGGGATCTTGTGCGCCCATTTCGTCAAGGCTAGCATGGTAATTAACGAAGTTCTTCAAGCCAATATCCATGCGATTAGCGGACTTGGGAGGCTGGAGATAGTCATTAACTAGGCGGCGCAACTTGTATTCTACTTGAGTATGGGGAATACCATTGGGGCGATCGAGTGGTGCATAAATGCGGGCTTTCTCGGTTGCTACAAATTCAGGATCGGGATCGAGATGCTCTAGTCCTTTGACATATTCCACCGCATTTTCGCCTGCGATGCGACCAAACACAAAGGCTCCAATCATGTAGTTATGGGGAACGCTTGCCATATCACCTGCGGCATAAAGCCCTTTAACAGAGGTTTCAGCATTCTCATTGACCCATACCCCAGAAGCACTGTGACCACTGCACAAACCAATTTCAGAAATATTCATTTCTACGCCCTTGGTGCGGTAGTTCTCACCACGACCTTCGTGGAATCTACCTCGGCTAGGACGCTCATTTGCCCACAAAATTGATTCGATCTCAGCGATCGTATTCTCATCAAGATGCGTCATTTTGAGCTGGATTGGACCTTTACCAGAGTTGAGTTCTTTCCATACCTCTAGCATCATTTGTCCGCTCCAGTAGTCGCAACTAATAAAGCGATTGCCTTCTGCGTTCGCAGTATAGGCTCCAAATGGACTGGCGACATAGGCACAGGCGGGACCATTGTAATCCTTCATTAAAGGATTAATCTGGAAGCATTCAATATTGCTAAGTTCGGCTCCTGCATGGTAAGCCATCGAGTAGCCATCACCTGCATTGGTTGGGTTCTCATAGGTTCCATACAGATATCCTGAAGCAGGTAATCCTAGACGACCACAGGCTCCTGTGCAGAGAATTACGGCTTTTGCCTGAATAACGACAAAATCACCATTGCGAACATCAAATCCAATTGCGCCGATCGCTCTACCATCTTGCACAAGTACGCGGGTTGCCATGACACGGTTAGTCACTCTTGCCTTATGGCGTTTGACTTGACGCGCCAAAATCGTCTTGAGATCCTTACCCTCTGGCATTGGCAATACATATTTGCCAACTCGGTGTACCTGTTTGAGGTCATATTCCCCTTGAGTATCTTTTTGAAACTTTACGCCCCATTGTTCTAACTCTTGGATTACCGAAAACCCAAGTTTGCCCGTTTGATACACCGCATTTTGATTGAGTACGCCATCATTAGCGATCGTGATTTCCCTTACATACTGCTCTGGTGTGGAATTCCCAGGAATGACTGCTGTATTAACTCCATCCATTCCCATGGCGATCGCACCACTACGACGGATATTGGCTTTCTCTAGTACCAAAACATCACCATCTGGATTAGCCTGTTTGGCTTTGATGGCTGCCATCGTACCTGCTGTACCACCGCCAATCACCAAAACATCTGTCTTAAGCCATTGAGTTTCCAATTTGATTTCCTCTTCGTTTCTAAAGAAAGTCGAACCTGATGGTTAGGGAACTTGTTCGTAAAATGTTGCCAATGCTACAGATAAAATGTCTACGAGCGAATTTTACCGAACAATGTTCGTTCAGAGACATTTAACCTCTTTTAGATCTGCGATAATGCATCTCATGTTTTCATTATGCATTGAATTTAATAGCTCATTTATCGAGGTATTTTATAGACTGATAAATTCATTGAATCAATACAATGCGCCATTAAATAAAAACATTATCAATAGATTGTTATATTCTTGTTTTAACTGCCATGGAAGTTTATCAAATTCGAGTTTTTCTTGAGGTGGCTCGACACTTAAGCTTTACGGAAGCGTCGGATATTTTAAACCTTACCCAGCCAGCAGTTAGTGCCAAAATTAAGTCGTTAGAAACTGAGATCGGAACCCCTTTATTTCATCGGCTTGGGCGCAAAATCCAACTTACAGATGTTGGCGAATTTCTTTTAGAAAATGGTCCCAAATTAATCGACATTGAAAACGATTTATTCCAAGAAATTGAGCATATCAAAAAGGGGAAATCTGGTATACTTAAAATTGGCTGCACTTCTGAAATCGCTAACGGTTGGTTGCCAGCAAAGCTATTTACTTACCGACAAAAGTATCCACATCTGCAATTACAATGTCATGTTTTTGACTCAGCAGAATTGTTATATCGTAGCCTTACAAATAGTGAGATTGATGTTGGATTTACTGATATTAACTTTTCCGATGTAGCCGAAATTTCAGCGATCGAGATCGCATCAATCCACTATTCGCTCTTTGTTTCAGCAACTCATCCTCTCGCTTCAAAAAAGTGGTTGAGCCTAACTGATTTAAAACAGCATTATTGGGTGTTAATGAATTCAGAAGCTCCTAGCCGTAAAGTTTTGGAGGCTCGACTAGCTGAAATTGGGCTATCCCTCAATGATTTCCCTCATCTCGAAACGGTGGATACAGCTAGTTTGATGCGAACCTATATGACTCAAGGCGCATATTTGGGCTTTGCTTCAAATTTTGAATTTCAGTTGGAATGTCAGTCAGGAAGCTTGGTCGCGATTTCTTTGCAGGAATTTGCTTTGTCAGGCAATGTATTTTTGCTTATGCCTAAAGGTATTAGTGATGTTAATGATTTAAATAACAATAAATCCTCCAAATCATCTCGGACAATATCGGACTTAACACCTGTTCAAAAATTAGTTGAATTACTCAAAAACGATCAATCTGACGATCAACAAGACGATCAAACAAATCAGCAAAAAACTTTTGTCCCAAGAATAAACAATGCTATCCACATGCGATCGCCTAGTTTTGCATTGCGCTCTAGTAATTCCCATCGTCCCGAAACAATCACCCTATCCATTGGCATCCAAAATGGCACTATTCCCTCAGTAACCGCAGGATTGATTATTCAGCGTTTGGAATTACTATCACATTTTTTACCCAAAGATGGTCGTTACAGTGGCACAAAGTTTAAGATTGAATGGCAAAATTTTGCTACAGGCGCACCAATTGTCACTGGGCTAGATTCAGGCAAGCTAAACATTGGCATTTTGGGCGATTACCCACTTCTGCTGAGTGCTTTGCCAAATGTTGAAACTGATAAATGCAATACTCGCTTAGTTAGCTTTGTATCTAGCAATCCCGATGGCTCAGGCAATGCTTTCATCGTGCCTAATCAGTCAAAAGTGGAAACGATCGCCGATCTGCGGGGACAAGTTATCGCCGTACCTTTAAGATCTTCGGCGCATGGGATGGTAATGCGATCGCTACAAGCTGCGAATCTGTTGGATGATGTGGAACTAATTTCCCTTGACCATATCCAAGCCGTAAGGGGATTTAACTTTCCATTACATTTAGCCGATAGCTACGCTCATTTCGCCCCTTTTCACGACGTAGCTTGCCGTTGCGGTAAATTTCGCCATCTCACTGATGCTAATCTCGATGACCTCCCTTCATTTTATGGCGTGGTCGTCAATCACGATTTAGCCGATCGCTATCCAGAGGTGGTCATTGCCTATGTACAGTCTCTTAAAGCTGCTCAATATTGGTATGACACTACACCTTCTGCTCCTGCTCAGGTTGCCCAATGGACGAGGTTAGAGCTAGATTTAGTGACAGAAATCCTCAATGGCTCTTACCAAACAGAACAACCCGCCCGCTTCTTTTCAGAAACCGTAATTCGTCCAGATTGGCTTAAACTTCACATTGATCAACTTAGCAAAATTCCTGACAACGAAAATTTAACCAAGATTAATCTTGAACAATGGATTCAACCAGAATTTCTCAAGCAATCTTAATGGAGAGGGGAATAATAAATTACGAATTACGAATTACGAATGAGTAATTACGAATTAAGAATGAGGAGATTTTAACTCGTAACTCGTAATTCGTAATTCGTAATTCGTAATTAAAAAAACCTAACCCTCTAGTTCCATACTTTTTAGCGTTTCTTCTCTAATCATGGCAAATACATCACGATTCAACAGCATAAATTCTGGAGTTAGCATCAGATCCACATGTCTCGGACGTTCTAGAGAAATATCCACCGTTGTTTTAATATGCCCAGGATTAACACCCATCACAAAAATGCGATCGCTTAAAAATACAGCCTCCTCAATATCATGGGTCACAAAGATAACTGTCGATTTTAAATCTTGCCAAATATCCAGTAAAAGCTCCTGCATCATATGACGGGTTTGTGCATCTAGTGCTGCAAAAGGCTCATCCATCAACAATACAGAAGGCGAATTGACTAAAGCGCGAATGATACTTGCTCGCTGTTGCATTCCGCCAGACAACTGATAGGGAAAAACATGACGATATTTGGATAAACCAACCCGATTGAGATAGTAATCAACTAACTCTTTCCGTTCTTGCTTAGGTACGCCGCGCACCTTCAGCCCAAATTCCACATTTTGGAATGTCGTTTTCCAAGGTAATAGCGAATATTGCTGAAACACAAACCCGCGATCGGCTCCTGGTTTAGTAATTCTGTGATAATCAACTAATACATTGCCTGTTGATGGCTTGATAAATCCTGCGATCGTATTCAATATTGTTGATTTACCACAACCAGATGGCCCCAAAAGACAAATAAATTCCCCTGGTTGAATCGTTAAGTTGACGTTATCTAAAACCGAGGTAAATACTCCTTTCCGTTTAAAACCTACAGATAGATTCTCAATCTGTACTAACCCTTTTACCTGTGATTGAATGTTATTTTCGAGCAGCTTTGCCATTGACCTAAATCCTTGCTAAATCGTTACTAAATATCAGTTTCAAGCAAATTCCAACTAAAGTTGAAATATTAAATATTAAGCAGTTTTCTTTTTAGTAATCCGCCAAGGCATAAGCAAATGAATCAATTGTTCAACCAAATAAGAACTCACTGATCCCATTAACCCAATAATTAACATTCCCATTACAATCGGCGGATAGTTGGAGGTAACGTAAGATTCCCAAGTGATATAGCCGATGCCGTAACGTCCAGCTAAAATCTCGGCAGTCACCAAGCAAAACCAACAATTGCCCATGCCAATAACTAGCCCGCTAGCAATATTAGGCATAGCACCTGGTACAACAATGTCCTTAAATACATACCATTGGCTTGCCCCCAGACATTGACCAACCCTTAATAGTAAGACATCTACTCCTTCTACACCCTTGATCGTACTAATCAAAATGGGGAAGAAAGCACCAATGAAAGTAATGTAAATCATGCCTGCCTCAGCGTCAGGAAACATAAGAATCGCCAAAGGAATCCATGCCACAGCAGGGATTGGACGCAACAATTCCAACGGTAGGAACACCAGATCTTCCAACTTCTGAAACCAGCCAATTAAAATCCCCAAGCTCACGCCCAAGACTGTCGCGACTAAATATCCCATCAAAACTCTGGTCAAGCTTGACTGAATATGAATCATCGCATTCGTGGTGAAAAAATTAACCGTTGCCGAAAATACTTCTGTCGGAGAGGGCAAAAATGAAAAGTTAATCCAGAACCGAAATTTAACTACGCAAAGCAATTGCCAAATACCAAAGAAAAGAAATAGCGACAACATTCGCCGAAGAAATTGATTTCGCTTCTTTGGAGAAAATGCCTCACTTGCCATATCAGGTATTTTGTCAAACCAACTTTTTACAGCGAGGATGAGATTTCCTGAAAACTCAGCAGGCAGCGATCGCTCAGAAGGTATATTAGACATCGCTTACGTCCGAAATATAGATTAACTGAGATCTTGCACCATTCAAGAAAAGGGGTTGCAGAAAGAGCAGAAATGTGAAAAAAAGGGCGTAGTAGTAAATTAAATAACGAGCATGGAAAGCATCGTTAAGCACGCCCAAGGGCTAGTGTATAGTCTTCTGTGTTTGATGCCAAGTGTGTATCAAACAGCAAGTCTCAATGCAATACTAGGACTATTTCTCGAAGCACAAAGGCATCCTTATCCAGAACATACACAGATAAAATCAGCGAGTGCACTCAGCCGATTTCTCAATCACTATAACTGGTCAACGAGAGCAGTAATTCGGTCAACACGGCAGGCTATTTTGGGACAAATCGCCAAGCATCGCCCATCGAAACAAGTGCCATTAAAGATACTGATAGACTTGACTACCCTAGAAAAAAGCGGCAAGTTTTTACATTTGAGCAATCCCACCCAAAACGAACCAGACCCATGGGTGAGAATACTAAACGGAAAGCGAGGACTACATCTGGTTGTACTGTATCTGGTCTATGGAGAGTGGCGCGTACCATGGAGTTTTAGAGTATGGCGCGGCAAAGGATACCCCAGTCCCTCTGACTTAGCTTGTAAGTTATTGGGGACAGTACCCAAGCAACTAACCCAAGGCAAGACTGTGATTGTCCTTGCTGATACTGAGTTTAGTACGGTGAAGTTTTTCAATACTGTCCGCGCCAAGACTTGGCGCATCGTTGTCGGTGTACGCAACAATCGTAAACTTCAAGATGGCCGTACAGTCAAACAACTTTATCGTCATGGCAAACGTGGACAACAAATTTTGCTAGAAGGGCTAACTCAGCCTTTGACGATCTCTTGGTTTTGGCTCAAAAGAGCTGATAGTAAACGGGAGTTACGCTTTGTTGTCTCTTCTCATCCTTATTCTGGTGCTTATCTGGTGATGTTAGGTCGTAAGCGTTGGGCGATTGAGGGATTCTTCAAAACCATCAAACATCGCTTTGGTTTGCATTGTTTTGGGCAATCTACAAAACTTGGTGTTTATCGTTGGCTTATCCTCTCTCTGCTTGCTTATCTTTTGGCCCATTGGATTGATCAATGGTCGAGTCCTCCTGTCTTGGACTGGAAAGCTACCTGTGATTTGACACTTTCCGTTTTATTTCCTTCTGTCCTTTGGTTGAAACTTCTTAGGTATCTCCAAATTAGTGCCGATATTGCTGCTCGTCATGGGTTTGAAATTATTCTCAAACCCATTCCTACTTAACTCTTTCAGGAATGGTGCAAGATCTCAGTTAATACAGAATGAATAAAACAATTGTTAATACAGAGGTTTGTTTCCCCGTCGAAGACGGGGAAACAAGCACTTGACGGGGAAATGATATATATCGCTTTGCCAAAGAGAACAGCTACATTAGCAAGGCTAATATAAACATCATCTTTTTTATGTTCCGTAGTAGCAGATTTTTAGAGCGCACTAAAAGCTAAGACTGGAGCATTTCCTTGACTAGCTGCATAGGTTTGGGCATCTTTTTCGGTTAAGAAGGCAGCAATATCATCACCTTTCTTCACATAAAAAGCATTTTCTGCGATCAATTTCCATCCCTTGTTGAAATCATGGACAAATACCGCTTTCCCAACTTCTTTACCTTCGGTCTTGATTTTGGCTAAAGCAGTAACCAAGTTTTTAATAGAAGCAAAATTTCTGACCTTGTCTTCACCTTTTACCCAAACCTGTGCTGCTAATTTAGGATCTGTGATGGGCTGCTTTGTTTCAGAGTCAGCGCCAGTAATTGGGAAATTTTCGGCATTAGCAACCATTTCATCGAAGTTAATGCCAAGCTCTTTGGCAGCTTGTTTCAAGTAACTATCATCAGCCGATTTGGTTAAATCCTCAGCCTTAACACCCTCTCCCAATCTTTTGAGTTGCTTAAGTGTATTCACGCTATTAGTCAAAGCTTCTAAGTGAACAGGAAGAATAGCAGGGGTGACTCGCTGTAGACCATTGGGTCCAAGAAACATATAGACAGCTTCTTTCTCAACGCCTGACCACTTTTCCATTTTGATGGCGAAGGCTTCTGGTTGTTCGCGCACCATCTTATTAGCTTCCAAGAGCGCTTTCAGATAAGCCACAACGATTTCAGGGTTCTCCTTTGCGAAATCTGAACGTACGACTACTCCATGAAATGTCGGAACACCTGACTCAGCTCCATCAAAAATCTTTCTAGCAAAGCCCCGCAAAGGAAATAGTTCGCCAAAGGGAACAAAGTTAGCATGAGCGTCGATTTGATTGGTCTTGAGACTTGTGCCACCAACTTCAGGAGCTTGGCTAATTAGCTTGACATCAGTCGCAGGATCAAGTCCTTCATTCTTTAAAGCCTTTAATAACATCCCATGAGCCGCAGAGCCAAATGGAACCGATACTTGCTTCCCTTTTAAATCCGCAATACTTTTGATCGGGCTATCCTTAGGAACCATGACCGCATTCCCAGCCCCCGTGGACCCATAGGACAGAGTTGCAATGTAAATACTGGTTACTCCAGCGCCTTTGTCCTTAAAAGTATTCATATTGATCGTTAATGGGAAGTCTCCCATCATGCCAATATCAACCTGATTAGCCAACATCTTGTTATTAATCGGTGGTCCAGATGTATGACTCGACCATTCAATTTTGTATTCGACATTCTGATATTTACCTGTCTTCGGTAAATGTTTCTCTAGAAGCTTTTCTTCCCGAATAATTGGGCCGCCTGTTGCGGTATTAATGGTTTGATCTTGCGTAGCGATCGCAATGCGAATAACTCTTTTTTCACTTGAAGGACTAGATGCTGTATTAGCAGCAGGATTAGTAGGATTAGTTACAACACCACTGGTACAAGAGGTTATCAGACTCAAAGAGAAAAGTGAAATAGATAATAAAAATCTTCTACGAGAGGGTAGCTTTCCATTCATAACAAACGCCCTTGTATTTCTTTCCTCTCTATTAATTCAGTACCGTAATCGTATATTTGTAAATGTAGATACAAATCCCACAACACAAGGCTTTTGATACATAAAATAATTAATTTGACTCATAAAATAAATTTGTGAGTCATGAGAACTAACAATATCAAGACAGTCAAATTCAAATATTCATATTAATATCATTATCGTATTTAAGTATATTTGCTTCATAAACTAACTGAGCTTTAGGAGTTTATTAATCACAACCTCCTTCAAATATGTGGCTCCCAATCTTGATTATCCCAGCAGTGATGACTTACCAATCGCAGGAAATGAGGCACTGGTCAATAATGAGTCTTGAAGGTTACTATGCAAGAATGGATTCGCATCTTGGAATTGAAAAGGCGATTACAACAAGATGTATCAAGACAATCAGTTTAACTTAGGAAAGACAGTTATAGAGAAATAGATTAAGGTGAGCCGTTTATAGACTCACCCTAACATTTACGCAATATGCAAATCAACTAAATTACTTCGCGATCGCAGGCATACCCAAGATGTCCTCAATGCGCGGCATATCCTCTAATGCAATTACCCGACCTTGTTCTTCAAAATTGGAGATCTGATCGAAATTGAGATAGCGATAGAGATCGCTGGCAAATGGATCGATCTTCTTAGTCACGATCGCTTGATATTCTTCTACGGTCGGAAGCTTACCTAGCAAAGCACAGACTGCCGCTAGTTCGGCTGAACCGAGATAGACTTGAGCATCCTTGCCCATGCGATTGTTGAAGTTACGGGTGGAAGTGGAGAAGACAGTCGCGCCGTCAGCAACACGGGCTTGATTACCCATGCAGAGAGAGCATCCAGGGACTTCAGTTCTGGCTCCTGCGACACCGAATGTACTGTAGATTCCTTCTTCTTTGAGTTGGAACTCATCCATGCGTGTGGGTGGTGCAATCCAGAGACGAGTTTTAACAGGTGGTTCTTTTTCGAGAACCTTAGCGGCGGCGCGGTAATGTCCGATATTGGTCATACAGGAACCGATAAACACCTCATCTACGCGATCGCCTGCCACTTCCGAGAGCAATTTCACATTATCAGGATCATTTGGTGCAGCCACGATTGGCTCCTTGATCTCGTTGAGATCGATCTCGATGATTTCTGCATATTCGGCATCAGGATCGGCTTCCATCAGTACAGGATTAGCCAGCCATTCTTCCATTTTGGCGATACGGCGCAAGAGCGTCTTGGCATCGCTATAGCCACGAGCGATCATGTTCTTCATTAAAGCGACATTCGATCGCAAGTATTCGGCAACGGTTTCTGTACTGAGCTTAATGGTGCTACCAGAACAGGAACGCTCGGCAGTGGCATCAGTGAGTTCAAAGGCTTGTTCTACTTTCAGATTGGGTAAACCTTCGATTTCCATAATGCGACCAGCGAAGACATTCTTCTTGTTCTTCTTCTCAACGGTGAGCAATCCACGTTGAATGGCGATATAGGGAATCGCATTCACCACATCGCGTAGAGTGACACCAGCTTGCAATTCGCCTGTGAATCTCACCAATACGGACTCAGGCATGTCCAAGGGCATAATCCCTAAAGCAGCAGCGAAGGCGACTAGTCCCGACCCTGCGGGGAAGGAAATACCAAGGGGAAACCGAGTATGAGAATCGCCACCAGTGCCGACAGTATCGGGCAAGAGCATTCTATTTAACCAAGAATGGATAATGCCATCGTTGGGACGTAGTGCCACACCTGCACGGGTTGCAAAGAAATCAGGAAGTTCTTTATGGGTTTTGATGTCGGTGGGTTTGGGATAGGCGGCAGTATGGCAGAAGCTCTGCATTACCAAGTCAGCACTAAATCCTAAACAAGCGAGTTCTTGCAATTCATCGCGAGTCATTGGGCCAGTTGTATCTTGCGAACCAACTGTCGTCATCAATGGTTCACAGGAAGTATAGGGGCGTACACCTGCTACACCACAAGCTTTGCCGACCATCTTTTGAGCGAGAGTATAGCCTTTGCCTGTATCGGTAGGTGTGGAGGGAAGAATAAAAATATCGCTGGCAGGTAAACCGATCGCTTGACGAGTCTTGGCAGTGAGACTGCGACCGATCAACAGAGGAATCCGTCCACCAGCACGAACTTCATCAGCGATCGTGTCGGGGGTGAGGCTGAATGTAGAGAGAGTTTCACCAGCCGCGTTGGTGATTTTGCCTACGCGAGTATGAATCGTGATCACATCGCCTGTTTCTAACTTAGAGACATCGCATTGAATCGGCAAAGCACCAGCATCTTCAGCTGTGTTAAAGAAAATTGGTGCGATCGTGCTGCCGAGAATTACGCCACCTGATCGCTTGTTAGGAATAAAGGGAATATCGTTGCCAATGTGCCACAGCACCGAGTTAATCGCTGATTTACGCGAAGATCCAGTTCCCACCACGTCACCAACAAAGGCGACAGGATGCCCCATTTCTTTGAGTTCTGCAATCTTTTTCAATCCCGTTGGCATCATCGATTCCAACATACAGAGAGCATGGAGGGGAATGTCAGGACGAGAGAAAGCTTGAGAGGCTGGTGAAAAGTCGTCGGTATTGATTTCGCCTGTGACTTTAAACACTGTCACGGTAACAGTTTCAGGCAATATAGGGCGACTAGTGAACCATTCGGCTGCTGCCCATGACTCGATTACGCCTCTAGCTCTAGCGTTAGTTTTGGATAATTCCAAAACTTGATTAAAAGCATCAAATACAAGTAGAGTCTTCTTGAGAGCAGTTGCAGCAAGTTCGCCTAAATCATCATTCTCCAGCAAATCGATAAGAGTATGCACGTTATAGCCGCCGACCATCGTGCCGAGCAATTCCACGGCTCTTGATGGTGTAACTAATGGTGATGTTACTTCACCCTTAGCGATCGCAGTTAGCCATCCTGCTTTGACATAGGCTGCCTGATCGACTCCTGGGGGAATGCGATCGCGTAGTAACGATAGTAAAAATTCTTCTTCACCTGCTGGAGGCTTTTGCAATAAATCACAAAGTGCCGAAGCTTGCTGGGCATTCAAGGGCAGAGGGGGAATCCCTTGCTGGGCGCGTTCGGCAACATGGTCACGGTAGGCTGATAACATACGTTGTTATTTCTGATTCTGTAATTGAGATATAGCAGATTGCGAGAGTAAGTACCTAGGCACAATTAAAAAGTCTGAGGCACAATCTGCACCGCCCGATTAGCGGACGGTGCAGACTATGCCCAGCTATTTATGCCCCTCTGGAGCGCACTCTCACAATCTGCTGAGGATAGCTATATTATTGATCCTATTAAACTTTGGCGCGGAAATTATGTTTACATTGATATGTTTTAGGTTTTGCATAACTTGGGGTTCAAAGTAAAATGAAAACTTGTGCCAGATGAACAAGATAAATCTAAACTAGCTCGCAATTGTTGAGTCATAATACGTACTAGTCTTAAACCAAGAGAAGCAGTTGCTTTAAAGTCAATATTTTCAGGAATCCCAACTCCATTATCACGAATGATTAAATGTAAGTTGTCATCATCCTTCGATTTATATAAAACCACTTCAATTAAGCCTACATTATTATTTGGGAATGCATACTTAAAAGCATTTGTTAATAGTTCATTCACAATTAATCCCATGGAAATTGCTGTATCAATATTCAATTGAGTTGGCTTAATATCTAATTTTAATTCAACTTGGTTAGTATTAAAATTTGTGGAACTATACAGATTACCAACTAGACGCTGTAGATATTCACAAAAATCAACCTTGTCTACATCATGAGATTGATATAACTGTTCATGAATTAACGACATTGTATGAATCCGTCGTTGACTATCGGAAATTGCTCTCAAAGCTTCTGCATCACTTATATACCGAGCTTGCATCGATAGTAAGCTATCAACCACACTAAGATTATTTTTAACCCGATGATGGACTTCTCTTAATAGTACCTCTTTATCCGCAAGTGAAGATTGCAGACTTGCTTCAACTTCTTTTAACTTCGTGATATCTGATGCTGCACCAATTGTCTGCTTAACAGTACCATCAGCATTACAGAAGAAAACAGTTTCTTGGCTATAAAACCATTTCCATTTGCCATGAATATCTCGCATTCGATATTCAAAGACAAATAAATCTTCAGGATTTTTTTCGGATTTTCTATTCTGAATATGTTCGTAATGCTCTTTTACTCTTTCTAAATCATCAGGATGAATAACTTTATTCAATAGCAAGTTACCCATTGCCTGAATTTCTGAGGGAGTATATCCCAGAAGATGAGTAATAGCTTGATTGCAGTATATATTTCGATGTTCTTCAATATCATAAATATAGAGAATGTTAGGAGTAGTATCTGCAATCCGTTGAATAAATTGTTGGCTACTGTTAAGTGCTAGTTCGGCTTGTTTTCGGGTTAGCGCGATCGCAACATAAGTAACAATTGTCTGTGTTAACTGGACTTCTTCTTCTGTAAATTGCCTTGGCGCATCGAAATACGCGACAATATCTCCCAAATGGCGACGTTCGTATTCTAAGGGAAATACGGCTAAGGCTCCAATACTTTCAGCTTGGCATATATTTTGTAAGATGCGATCGCTAGGCAATATCGCACAGTAAGGAAAAGTTCTGAATTTAAGTTCAACTTGATGATATAAATCTTCAAAGAATGATTCGATAGACTGCCTGTAATCTTGGCTAATTCCTACAGATTCCTGATATTTCAAACAATGGTTAGCATTAGTTGTAATCACTGCCGAACGAGAAGTTCGTAGAGCAGTACAGATTCCATTTATCGCAATTTGATAAATTTCATTAACTGATTGCGCAGCATTCAACGCTGACACAAAATCGTACATCAGCCTTAAGCGATTGAGCTGCAAATTCAAGCGATCTTCAGTTAGTTGTTGATCTGCGATCGTTTGTACTAATTGAAGGTTAACTTCCTTGAGTTCTGTCTTTACTTTAGCCATGAGCATCACCTCCGACAATCGCATTCTTAATTCTTAAGCTTGGCGAACCACAACCAACTGCTAGACCACTCTGTCCGCCTTTGCCGCAACCACCTGACTCATCCCATACAAAGTCATTGCCGATCGCCTCTATATCCTGTAATGTCTCAAAAGCATTTCCTGAAAGCGTCACATCTTTGACAGGCTCAGCGATTTTACCATTGCGAATCATCCAAGCCTCACCTGCGGTAAAGGTAAACATTTCTCCATTCGTCATACCGCCTTGCCAGTTTTTTGCATAAACACCAAGCGGAATATCGTTAAATAAATCCGCAACAGGAGTTTGACCTCGACCAATCCAAGTATTTGTCATTCTCACGATCGGCGGATAGTGATAATCCAAACATCGCGCATTACCAGTTACTTTTTCACCCAATTTACCTGCTGTCTCCCGCGAATGTAATCTTCCAACCAATACGCCATCTTCGATTAATTGTGTTGTCGTCGCAGGTACACCTTCATCGTCATAGAGATAGCTCCCGCGATGGTCAGGATTAGCAGCTCCGTCAAAAATTTGTAAATCCGTGGAGCCAAATCTTCTTCCAATGCTCATGGTTTCTAACATGTCGGGATTTTCGTAGAGCATATCTGCTTCAGATAGATGTCCAAATGCTTCATGTACAAACAATCCTGCCAAAATCGGATCAATGACTACTGTGTAAGTATTCCCTTGCACAGTGGGTAAATCTAGCGAACTAAGAGCGCGTTGAGCCGCACCAATTACTTGTTGATCCAAATTTAGCAAATCTGTATAAGTACTTCTTGAACCGAAAGTTTCGCGACCAGTTTGGATTGTTTCTCCATCCCTTGCGATCGCGGAGCATCGTAATTCCCAGTCAGCCCATTCTTGCTCAATCATCGTACCTTCGGATGTAGCAAAAACTACCTGCTGCGTGCAGTCTCCATAGCGAACAGACGTACTAACTACGCGATCAGAAACCGAGCGCAAAATATCGGTGTAATGGGCGCACAAATTCTTTTTGTCAATGAGTTCAATTTGATGCGGATTTTCTTTAATCAGAGATACCTTTGCTTGTACAGGCTCGACAACTGCAAGTACCGTTTCTTCACTACCAACCCATTTTGCCGATGCGATCGCTTCCTTGAGTTTGGCTTCCAAACTATGTAGATCATTAAAACTCGCAAATCCCCATCCGCCCCGATGACAGGCTCTCACCTGTCCACCAATCGAAATACCTGTACTCAAAGTTTCAACTTTACCACTGCGTAAAAAAATATCAGCACCATGCGATCGCTCCAATCGAATCGCAAAAAAATCGACATGGGGCTTGTATTTTTGCACTAAGCTCAAAATTTCATCTTTAAATTGCCATATGTTCATATATCAAGCTCACAAGAAAAGCTCTTTATGCATTTAGATTTAAGTTAAAATTATCGCACAAAAAAATCATTTTAGTGGATAAATAATGTTTGCCACTAGCAATTCTATATGAGACAGATTTTGTTCTTTTAGGATCGTAGATGCTAAAAGAACAAAATCTGTCTCATATAAATCGTTTTTTTTGAAAGCCCACCTAAGGTGGGCTTTCAAAAAAACGATTTTGGTGTTTCCAGTCCATTTGGCGCTGGAAACACCAAAATCGTTTTCACAATAAGAACTGCTGGCTAAAAAAACAAAATCGACTTTGAGACAAGTTCGCCGCTGACGAACTTGTCTCAAAGTCGATTTTCATCATAAGAATTGCTGTCGGGAATAAATATAAATTGCCAACTGAGTACTTCTATGATATATATCTTAGCCTAAATTCCCTAAATGAATTGCACCTATGAATGCCACAGTAAATGCACTCGCAAATGCCTCAGAAGACATGACAGCCGACCTTCAGAAGGAAATTAATTTACTTAAGGTTGATCTAGAACAAAAGGATCTGTTAGTACAACAGCTTTCTGAAGAGCTTTTTCGTTTGGTAAAGGGAAATACAGCCTTTTTGCCAAATGCCGAGGTACATGAGCATCATTCAGAAGAGATGCGCTGTTTGGCAGAAAAGCTTGCTATGGTTGAAAATCAACTAATTTTATCTCAAGCCCTAATCCAAGATCGCGATCGTGAAGCCTTAGAATTGCGTCACACTATCCAAGAAATGGGCGATCGCAATCGGATGCTAGAGCAGGTAGTACAGGAGTTACCAAATATTTATCGCGCAAAGTTTGCCGAACGGATTGTTCCAATCAAACAAAAGATTGAAGCACTGCAAAAAGAAAACCGTCAATTGCATATCGAGCTGCAAAGCCTCAGTTTCCGTCTCTCAGGTCGTACCCGTCGTCCTGCTGCGGCTCAACAACGCCTTGAACTACCCAGAGTTATCCCTGCGCTAGGCTAAATAAAAAAGGCAGCGCGAAGCGCTGCCTTTTTTATTGGTAATCCTAAGAAGGAACAATACTTCGGACAAAATCAGTAAACAATAGAGCCGTAAGAACAAAGGTCTGGGAATCTAGGATGAGATTTAATCGAAGAAGAATCCAGGTCTAATAGGGAAATAAAGCGCTCCAGTAAATGACGATTTAGATCTATAGCAATGTAAGCTTTGCTTAGGACATAAAAACCCAAAAGATAAGTGGCAGAGCTTTGCTCTGGCACTTATCTTTAATTGTCCTATCTATCTCTTACGTTGCTATAGACGATTGAAAGTAGCCATAGAGACAACAAAAGGTTTATGAGATTGATGAAGTTAACACGCCTCAAACTTAGCGAGATTTAAAGCCATGAGACTAGCATTGAAGTGGAAATCAAGCTAAGTAAAGTCACGAGCCGGACAATCAGTTAAACCCGAAAACTGCTTAGCATCACGAAAGATGAATTCAATCTAAAAACGAGCTTTATAGAAATCTAAGATATCAGATGTATCAAGGTGAATATCGGTGGAGAACAAAAGTACCCGACTAACTCGTTTTGGCTCACGACAGTTCAGCAGATAAGCAAGTCGGACTTTACGTTTCTGACGAGCGCTTGCTGCAATGGCTTGTTTGATCAGGTCGACGTTACCTTGGATAAAGTTGCAGGATCTCTCGAATTGCCGACGATAGCTACGTTCTGATATTTGACTATACCGACTTAGGTTAGTAAAGTTTACTTTTCCGTACACTACCAATATTGTCGAAAACAGCGTTAACAGAAACTTTTGTTGTGGTTTACTCAGTAGACTGGGTAGCATGAAATTTATGCTATTCATTTGGTGCTGGTGTTCATTATCTGCACCTTATACGATGAATAGCTTTTTTTCTCTATTTTCTAAATCTGTCCGAAGTATTGTTATTCAGAACATGTACTTAATAATACTTTTGGTTTTTAGCGAAATTGCCGCTAGTTAAAGCCATATACGTTACTATTTTGATGTGAAATATCAGAGAGTCCGAGTATGCAGTTAAAAAGTGTCGTTCAACCCTTTGGTGAAGTCAATGTTTATCCCCAAAACAACGGAGATATTGACATCGTTGCAACTATTCTGATGGTTCCAGACATTGAAGGTGCAAGAGTTGGCTTAGCCTTAGATGGTTCTGCCTCAATGAAAAAAATGTATGGCATCAGTGGTGTTGTCAGTAGCTTTTTTGCTAGTGCCGCCGTTACGAACAACGTCGTTGAGCCAGTAGCAAGGGTGATGGTCAAGTATCTTGCCAATTTTGCGGCAACGGGTAAAGTTGACTTGCTCAACTGGGCTTGTGGTGCAGCAGGTGAACTGATCGAAGATTTGGGCAGCTTTAGTGGTGAAGAGATCGAGCAAATTGAGATCAAAGGGCCCAAAATTCCTTGGGGAACTGGGACAAAACTTTTACCACCTTTACGATATTTCATTAACAAATATAAAGATGCGCCAGCGATCGGGGTCAAGCAACCTGCGGCAATTTGCCTAATCATCACCGATGGTATTATCGAAGATCTCGAAGACGTAAAGGAATATTGCTTTAAATATGCTCTAGAGATTGCTGATCAAACTAAACCATTTATCAAACTTTTGCTAATCGGAGTTGGTAAAGAGATTGACGAAAAACAACTCGAAGAACTAGACAATATGTTTGAAGGTAGCTTTGTCAAAGATGCCGCAGGTCGGGAAATAGACCTCTGGGATTATCAAGTTGCTGATGACATTCAGATTTTGGAACAGATTTTCAAAGAATTTGTGTCAGCGGAAACGATTGTGACTCATTATGGACGTATTCTCAATCAGGCGGGAACGGTTTGTGAAGAGTATAACTTCGGTGTCCCTGCCCTAATGCGTTTCAAATTACCTGTAGGTTCTACAGCTTTTACCCTAGAGTTTTCGGGAGGCAACGTAACGCAAGACATTTCCGAAGCTTTGCCTACCCCATTAGATGCACCTCTGATTACGGAATCTGAACAATGGAAAGATGTTGTAGACTTCGTATAAATTACCCCCTTTAATTCCCCCTTGCAAAGGGGGAAGACTAGAAAAACCTTACTCTTTGTAAGCAAATTAATTCCCTCCTCTTTGCAAGGGGAGGGCTAGGGAGGGGTTATCTAGAAAATTAAAAATAAAAGCAAGAGAAATAGAATGCCATGCTACATGAAAATAATTCCGAGCCTATTGAATTAGAACGTGCAGACAATGGTGAAATAAAAAATAAAATAAAAAGTAAAACAAAAGATGAAGGCAAGCAAGAATTTGGATCTGAATCAAAAAGCTTCCAAATGCCAGCTAATTTGGTTGCAGAAGAGTTTGGCGAGGTGAATGTTTGGCGGAATATGTCAGGGATAAATTCGGGAATTGCTGAATGTCGAGTGGAATTCTCGATCGCAATGGAACCACAGGGAAAATTTGCTGAAGGTTGGCGGACTGGACTTGCCCTCGATGCTAGCGCCTCGATGAAACGATCCTATGGACGTAAGGTAGAAGCAAGAGTCGATCCTGAATTGTTGGTTGCTTATATTAAGCAAGGTCGATTGCGTTCTTATTTAGAGGATGGAGAACCGATTCGGAAGATTGAACGGGAAGCGTTTGCGGAAATCCAAGAGCGCGGCTATGAGATTAACTATACGGCAAACCTCTTGCAGCCTTTAGTTCAAGATTTTACCGCCTATCTGGCTGGCAGTTTAGATGGCACTGGCAAGACTTCATTAATTTATTGGGGCTGCGGTAATGGCGATGAGATTCAAGTATTGGGTGAATTTGATTATGCTAGTTGTCAGCAGTTAGCGATCGCTGGCCCCGCCACTTTCCAACTCGGTAAGACAACCAAGCTATTACCTGCGATCACCTATTTTGTAAACCAATATAGCCAAGCTCCCCAAGGGATCTATATCTTCTTGACCGATGGCAGGATCGATGACTTAGATCAGGTCAAGAGCTATACCAGAGAGCTAGCATTAGAGATTGCGGTCGGGAAAAGAAACTATTTGAAATTGGTTTTGATTGGGATTGGTAATGATGTTGATCGCTATCAGTTGCAAGAGTTAGATGATTTTGAGACTGGCTTAGACATTGATATTTGGGATTATAAAATAGCCAGTGAAATGACTAGTCTTTCGCAAATTTTTGCGGAAGTGGTCAATGAACATCAAGTTATTGCTGATAGCGGCTCCATTTACGACGATCAAGGAAATTGCGTCAAATCCTACACCAATGGTTTACCCGCCAAAGTTGATTTTTTAATGCGGGATGATTCGCAATGGTTTGAGTTAGAAGTTTGCCATCAACGCATTCGTCAAGCCGTGATTTTTGGTGCTGCTATGGCGATCGTCCCATTAGCCAAGAAAAAACTATTCGATTTTGAGACTCAGGCTCAGGAAAGTGATCAGGCTGTTGCTCTAGTAAATGATCAAGTAGATGAGGAAATCGCCAGTAGTCAGATGGGCAAGCCAAGCAGTCTGTGGAAAATATTAGCGGCTCTGTTCATCGGTGCAGCATTTATGGGTACAGCGATCGCCTTTGCCATTTTAATCCAGCGATCGGATAATAATAAATTGCAAAATCAAGCAGTATCTAGGGCGATCGAAGATTCTGTACTTGAGTCGCAGACAGATGAGACAAATAAAGCCAACCATAACTTACTAGATAGTTCCACTAAATCGAATCCCCAGAATTCTCGAGAAACGAGCAATCCAGCGACCAATCTCAAAAACAATCCAGCAACCAAGAAAGAAACTAATAATAAGCTGAATGATATTCCTGACAAGCCATCAGTCAATAGTTCTGACAAAGCATTAGATAAGTCTTCTAGTAACAATCCTCAGAATAATGAGAATAATACTGGCAAAGTTGTTAGCGATAATTCTAAGAAATTAGCTGGAGATATTTCCAGCAATGCTTCTGCAAATAAATCCAACCTAATTGCGATCGCTAATTCTCAAAAACTAACTGGAGATATGGCTCTTGCTACTCTAATTAAGTATGGTATCGTCCCCAGACAAAAAGTAAGAGCACAATCCTCTGCTGTCTCTCAGTCACCTGATCAGGGCTATAGTTCTATCAACTCCTCGACAAAAACGAGTAAGGATAATCCTCCTAAAAATGCTAGTGCTAATGATTTAAATAATTCCAAGAATGTTGCAAAATCCGATCGCAAAATTGCGCTTACAAACGATCCAAATACTTTAACCCAGAATAAAAATAGCGATCGCAGTATTAATAAATCAATTTTGCCAATTACGAATCCAGACGTAGAAGTCATCGTTTTCTTTCCATCTGATGAAGCGCAACTTATATCTAGTGAAGAAACTAAAATTGAAGATTTCTGGACAAAAATTCAAGGAAAACGGGGAATCATTCAAGTTAGTGGTCATACTGACAGGATGGGAGACTATGACTACAATCTTGATCTCTCGCAAGCAAGAGCAAATGAGGTGGTGAGATTACTGCGCGATCGCGGCTTGGATGGTAACTACAAAGTCACGTTTGAGGCTTTATCGTGGATGCAACCTCTGCGAAAAGAAATTACGGCAAAGGATAACGCATTCAATCGCCGTGTGGTTATTCAATTCAAAGAGTTACGCTAATATAGCTCTGCCCACTAAGTTATTCCAATTCACGAAAGTGTGTCTACACTTCTGTGAATTAAAAACTAAACCCTGTAAGGGTTTTAAAAACACAAAATGGCTACGCCATTTTGTGTTTTGGGATTATTCACTGGGAAATTCAATATATTGTGGGGGTACGGACTCCGTTAGCCATACTAAATTTTCTGAGCAAAAGAATAAAAATCCATCGTGATGCATTGCCGCTGTATCAATTTTTAAAACTACTGGCTTGCCATGTCTCTGACCAACATTAGTAGCAGTAGTTTCATCACTTGACATATGCACATGTTGTCGATTTCCAGCAACCAATCCTTGTTGACGAATTGACTCAATAAATTTTGTTGCCGTACCGTGAAATAGCTGTTCTGGCGGTTGCTTTGGCGTTAAACCTAACTCAATATCAATAGAGTGTCCTTGATTAGCTCGGATTTTAGACTTTTCAGAATTAAACGAAAATCGTTGTTTGTTATTTGTCTCAACTATTTCTTCTAAAACACTTCTAGAGATATCTTTACCATTTTGTTTTGCTAACTCGATGAAGAGATCGACATCAGCCCAGCCATTTTCATCAAGTTTTAAACCAATTACTTCAGGCTGATGTCGCAAGACAAGGCTAACAAATTTACTGAGTTTAACTAAATTTTTATTCATGATCCCTTCTAAGTGAATAATACCAATTCACAAAAGTGTGACAACACTTCTTTGAATCAAACCCCAAAGCCTGTAAGGGTTTCCAAAACACAAAATGGCTACGCCATTTTGTGTTTTGGAATAATTAGTGATGCGCGACTTCTCCTCGTACCACTAATTATTCACTTTATAACACCTATTCTTTCAGTGGGAAGAGAGTAATTGAAGTTTAAAAAAATTCAAATGCTTGTATAGTCGTTTACAATGATAATGGTTAGTTTTTTACCTTATTGAGGTATGCTCTAACCTTAAAAATTATGTAACCCTGAGGACATAAGCGAATGCTACATCGCAAAATATATCAACTTTGTGAAGCCAAGAGCGATGTTTGGATTTACCTGAGGGATCAGGGACGTTGGCTAGAAAGAGCCAAGATATTGGATATTGAAGGTGACGTGGTAACAATTCGTTACGAGACTGAGGATGAAGACGAGGTTTGCTCTTGGGAAGAAATGGTCAGATTAGAGAGCATTGGTGCTGTGACACAAAGACTATCTTCGTTTACCAAAACAGGAATGTCTTCCCACGATATTCCTGTGTCCGATGATTGCCCTGAAGCCGAACAAATCCGCCCCCGTATTGATCCTGACAAATAATCAAATCAACAAAAGGGGCGCAAAGCGCCCCCTTTGTTATGAGCAAAGAGTGGACGCAAAGCGCCCACTCTTTTTTATGCATAATACCAAAACACAAAATGGCTACGCCATTTTGTGTTTTTAAAACCCTTATAGGGTTTGGGTATGTAATTAATTAAGCATGTCTACTTACTTGAGATTACAACGATGCAACCTGCTGATCTAACTACACTTGTAGCTTTGACCCATGAGCTAAACATAGCTTGTGTGCCTGCGAGGTTAGAGCAGGTACATCAAAGCGATCGCCACACGATTCATTTACAATTACGAACTTTAGAGAAGAAACAATGGCTCTTGTTATCTTGGCATCCACAAGCTGCTAGATTGCATCTCAGTGCGCCGCCACCAAAACAACCTGACACTTTCACCTTTAGCCAACAAATTTTGCATCAAGTTGCAGGATTTGCTCTTGTATCGGTAAAACTTACTAGCCCTTGGGAGCGCGTAATTGATTTGCAATTTGCGAAACGTCCTGATGACGAAGTGCAATGGCATCTGTATTTAGAAGTGATGGGCAAGTACAGCAATGCAATTTTAGTGAATGCCAATGGTGAAATTGTCACTGCTGCGCATCAAGTTAGCCAGAAACAATCGCGAGTTCGCCCGATCCAAACAGGCGATCGCTATGAATTACCACCAGCATTACTCGAAGCAATTCCCAGTTTGAGTGAATCTTTTGACTCATGGCGCGATCGCTTAATCTTGATTCCTAAAGAAATTAAACGCAATTTATTAAGTAATTATCGCGGTGTTAGTTCTTCGCTAGTGCGATCGCTAATAGCGATCGCAGATCTAGATGGCGATAAAAACGTTGCTAATTTAACGCTCTCTGAATGGGACGCACTATATCAAGCATGGCAAATATGGCTGACTTCTATTGAGCAAAAGCAGTTCTATCCACACTTAGAAGGCAAGGGATATTCCCTCACCCCTAGCCTAAGTCACGACAGATCCCCCTCAATCCCCCTTAAAAAGGGGAAAGAAGATAATTCTCCCACCTTTTTAAGGGGGGCTGGGGATCTAAAACTCTTGCTATCAGTTAACGACTTTTGCGATCGCTACTATTCCCAACAAACAGGACAAGTTGCCTTTCAGCAGTTGCATCAACAAATTAGCCAAGCGATTCAAAATCAGTTAGCCAAATTAAATATTAAAGAAACAGAATTTCTTGACCGACTTAAACTCTCGACTCAAGCCGATGATTTTAAAGATAAAGCAGATTTGTTAATGGCGCATTTGCATCTCTGGGAAATCGGCATGAAAGAGATTAAACTTATTGATTTTCATTCAGAAGCATCAGTGATTATTCCTCTAGATCCCACTCTTAATGCTGCTCAGAATGCTCAATCCTTTTATAAAAAACATCAAAAACAAAAACGAGCGGCTCTTGCGATCGCGCCATTATTAGAATCTGTTCAACAGGAAATCGCCTATCTTGAACAGGTTTCTACCGCTGTTAGTTTATTAGAGCAAAGTGAACTTCCTGCTTTACAAGAAATTAGGGCAGAATTGGCTCAGCAGAGTTATCTCAAAGTCACCGCTGAATATGCACCGCGCACTAAGACTAACAGCAAAGGCGGCAAAAATAAGAGCAATAGAACCAAGCAAGAAGAGATTCCCGACTGCCATCGCTTCACGACTCCTAATGGATTTGAAGTTTGGGTCGGGAGAAACAACTACCAAAATGATTTAATTTCCTTTCGTATCGCTGGAGAATATGATCTTTGGCTTCATGCTCAAGAAATTTCGGGCAGTCATGTGTTGTTGCGTCTACCTGCGGGTGCGATCGCTGACGAGCAAGATCTTCAAGCTGCGGCAAATTATGCCGCTTATTACAGTCGCGCTAGGCAAAGTGATCAAGTTCCTGTGGTCTGCACTGTTCCTAAATATGTCTTCAAGCCTAAAGGAGCAAAGCCAGGGATGGTCGTCTATACCCATGAAAAGATTATTTGGGGACAGCCGATGGGCTTGAGAGGTAAGGAATGAAAATTAGTTAACTTGTGCAATTAAAACCAAAGTTTGTTGGGACGGGCTTCGCCCACCCCAACAAATTTTGGCTTTAACTAATTTCTATAGACATGTGACATCGATCGCAATTTTTTTCCTTTAAGATCACATTGCTATAGATTTGCGATCGCAATCTAAATAATGAGTGAGCGCGATACTAGTATCTATCGAGTTAAGGTCAAAACAATGTTTTTCAGTTCACTAAACCAAGTTCGCTTAATTGGTATCAACACAATTTTTGGAACCGAAAAAGCAATTACGGTTCTAGGCAAAACCTTTGTAGATCATAAAGTTTGTAACTCTCTTAACGAAGCGATCGCAGAATGTAGAAGCGATTTGGAGTTAGGTATAGCTGTATTAATTACATGTAACGCTGATAAGTTTCAGCAGTTTCAAATTCAAAAAGCAGCAAAGTATACAGATATAAGGAACCAGATAAAGGTAGAGCTTAAAACATAGCAAAAATGATAATCCTATCCAGTTAATGCCACCAACGATCTTAGTTTTTAGTGTTTTTTTAGATTTCCTGCAAGAGGGGATAGAGAAAATAAAAGACCCAAGAAGCGAAAGCAATGGGACAAAATTTAAAATCAGCGATGCGATGCTGTCGGCTTTCTCGATGTTTTTTATGCAGTGTCAATCATTTTTAGAGTATCAAAGACAATTGCAGAGTCGAAGTGGAAAAAATAACGTTCAAAGTATATTTGGAGTGGAGAAAATACCCTCTGACCAGCAAATACGCAATATCCTCGACCTAATTAGCGCCAAGAGTCTGAACGCTGTATTTGAGAAAGTGTATAAATTTCTGCAAATGGGAAAGCACCTGAAACGATATGAAAGATTGGATAGGAATTTACTGATTTGTTTAGATGGAACGGAGTACCATAGCTCATCGAAAATATCCTGCGAATGTTGTAGTACCCGTAATCATCGCAGTGGCAAAATAACATACTCACACACAGCAATTTTGCCCGTAATCGCTGCACCAGGTTGCGAACAGGTGATTTCTCTACCACCCGAATTCGTCACTCCGCAAGATGGACATGAGAAACAAGATTGTGAAACAGCCGCAGCGAAACGCTGGATTAGTAAACATGGGCATCTTTTTGAAGGACAGGCGATTACGTTATTAGGGGATGATCTCTATAGCCGTCAACCGATGTGTCAGAATTGTTTAGAGGCAAATATGAACTTCATTTTCACCTGCTTACCATCCAGTCATCCTAGTTTATATCAGTGGTTAGATTACATTGAAAAAAATGGTGAAGTGCAGAATTTGACGACTAAACACCGCAAGGGGAAATCTATAGAAATATATAGTTATCGATTTGTGAATCAGATACCTTTAAGAGAACAAGAACCCTCTCTGTTAGTGAACTGGTGTGAACTGACTGTTCGCAATAGTGTTGATAATTCTGAAGTCTACCGTAATGCTTTTGTGACTAATCATGCTGTTAATATTGACAATGTGGCGGTCGTAGTTGAAACGGGTAGATGTCGTTGGAAAACCGAAAATGAGAACCACAATGTGTTGAAAACCAAGGGCTACAACTTGGAACATAACTTTGGTCATGGACAAAAACATTTGTCATCGACACTTCTATCTCTTAATTTGTTAGCTTTTCTATTTCACACGATTTTACATTTAATAGATTCCAGTTATCAAGAGATTCGTCGTAAGCGTGGCACTCGTAGAGGATTCTTTCAAGATATTCTCTCTCTTACCAAGTACTTTTTATTTAAGAGTTGGCAACATTTAATCGACTTTATGCTTGATGAAGCCCCCGTCTTTGCAGATTCCTGTTAATTTTTAGACTCTTGGTTTTGTATATCTTGCTACTTTTTGAATTTGGAATTGCTGGATAAGTTTAGTATTTGGGTTTCAATTCCCGAAGAAGTAATTTTGCAAACTATCTAATTTGATTCTACTAAAAGCCTCTTATCTCAATGAGGCATAGAAGGTCGGAATAAATGGCTTTCAGTTGTTAATGGTAGTTATGGATTGAGAAACTCAATGCTTTAAGTATCAGTTTTTATTTCCCCTGTGGGATTGTTTTGTACTTGCGAGAAACTTTAGCAGTGAGTAAAAGTACAATAAACTTTAAAATCATCTTATTTTTACCTTTGAATGTCTTTATATTAAGTAATGTAACAGAATATTTTAAAATATTAATCCTGCTAAAGGTAGGCATCTATAGCTTTTTTGTTTTGTTTAGCACTTTACGCTCAAATCCTAACCAATAAATGCATTGAAAGTACTGCCAAGCAATGCTTTTAACGCATTTATTGGAGTTGACTTGCTCTCAAACTGTCGTAGGCTTTGCGGAAGAGCGATCGCTACTGTGGGCATTATGGATCGTCAAAAGGAATAGCTGTAATGTTGTTTTTGTGAGAAATTCTGGCGATACAGCCTTGGGGAACGACTGAAACCGACGGGTGCTCTTTAATATAAAAATATGTGCCAAAAACCAACCCAAGCAAAATAAAAATGCTGGAGAAAATCAAACGTATCCATTGAATAGTCTTCATAAGAAATTTTCCTTTTCCCTTTCTATTTTCCCGTTCTCATTATGAGGTGAAGGGGGGATGGGCAGATTGATCTTCACGGGGTAACAGTCTACTTACGAATTGATTTAGCAATAAGATTAAGCACTTCCTATACTACATTTACAGTAATTACCGACCAAACGAACCACAAGAAAACATTTAAAAACATTGCTTAGCAATGTTTTTAAATGTTTTCTTGGTTTGGGTTTAAGCGCAAAGCGCTGTAACTCCAATTTGCAAAAGTCTGACGACTCTTAGTAATACCAATTCTCAAAAGTTTGACAACACTTATGGGAATAAAAAAACAAACACCGTAAGGTTTTTTAAAACACAGATTGGCATAGCCTTTTTGTGTTTTGGTATAAGTTCTGATCGATGCTGATTGCGCTAACCGAGATTGGCAAGAGATGCTAAACCTTATTCTGCCCAAATGAACAAAATACGCTTAGCGAGATTTGAATTTATCTTGTTGGCTACAGTGAAATCTTTGCGCCTCAGAAGTCTTTGCGTGTTTAGTTTTACGACCACTTACTCTTTCTCGCCACATCAAAAAAGATGAACGTTTCATTGACTTACGCATGATTTTAATCACTTCCGATTCAGAAATGCCAAATTGGTCGTAAATCGTATCAAAGGTGGTGCGATCTTCCCATGCCATTTCGACAATGCGATCGATATCTACGGCTGTGAGTGCTTTCATAGCTTGTTTATCCATAACAAGTTAGTCTTTCCGATCAATATTGCCAAAGTGGTCTAGTGGCCAATATCTTAGGGTCGCTTTGCCGATGATGTTTTCTTTTGGCACAAAACCCCAAATATGACCATCACAACTATTATTGCGATTGTCGCCTAAAGCAAAGTAGGAATTAGCAGGCACTGTCGTTAAAGGCAAATCGTATTCAGAGACTTTAACTAAATATGGTTCTGATAGTGCCTGACCATTGATGTATGTCACGCCTTCCTTGATCTCCACGCGATCGCCTGGCAGCCCAATCACCCGCTTAATCAGCGAACTTTTTTGCTTTTCGGCTGATAGTCCACAACCTTTTATTACTGCTTCATTTGGCTCAAACACCACAATGTCAAATCGTTGTGGTGTTTGGAATCGATAGCTCAGTTTATCAACGATAACGCGATCGTAGTTTTGCAAAGTTGGCTCCATTGAACCCGATGGTGGTAAATAGTAAGCCTGAGCAACCGCAACACGAACGCCAAATGCTAAAGCAATACTTAACCCTACAGTTTGAGCAATTTCTTGCCAAAAACCAGATCTTTTGGATTTTTTAGGTGGCTGCGATGAATTTCGAGATGTTTTGGGCATAACTTATTTAGCTTAATTGATAACGTGATTTAATTCCAAAACACAAAATGGCGTAGCAGTAATTCTCATTATAAAAATTGGTTTTGTTGAAAGTCTGCATTTGGCGGACTTTCAACAAAACCAATTTTGGGTTTTGCTGCGCCTTCGGCGCAACAAAACCCAAAATTGATTTCATAATGAGAATTGCTGATGGTGTAGCTATTTTGTGTTCTTAAAAAACTTACTGGATTTCATTTTTAAATCACAAAAGTTGGCAACACTTTTGTGAATTGCTTTGTATATCACCATATCTAAAAAAGACGATACATAGCATCGCCCTTTTGAATGCTTTCTAGCGATCTTGATATTTTGCCCACCAAGCTAAGCCATAGCGCTGGCTGACTATATTTGCTTGGGGAGACTTAAATACAACTCTCAGTTTGTATTTGCCTGTGACCGGGATTTTTATAAAAATATGCTGTAAATTGTCAATTTGACTGACTGATGACCATATGTTTTGAGAAATATCAGTATCTTGCGATCGCATCAAATACAACTCAACTTTGTTAAAGCTTTCATTACTAAACCCTTCGCCAATATCAAATAGTCCGTTACCATTTTTGTCATTGAGTTTGACTTGACGATCCCAAGTTAAAGTTGCCGAAATAAAACTATCGGCAACTAAGGAATCACTAAAAACATACTCTTGATATTTATCAACTTCGACAATATTGGTATCCCAACCGATTGCTGAGATATTAGCTGAGCCATTATTGGGAGATTGTTGCCCTGCTTGATATTGCTGAAGAGCGCGATTGGCATTGAGTTGACCTGACCCAAGACTACGACTGAGGGGAGTCTCACGGCTAGAATAGGCTTCGGTGTCGATCCATGTTTTGCCAAAAGCATCCAGAATAGTCTTCGACATACCAAGAATTTTGCCATCGCCAAGATCTTTGAGCTTATCGGCAGAGTTAATTAGCACAGCTTTAATTAATTCATGACGACGCGCATCAAGACTCCAGTAGCCACTTGTGATTTGACGATTAGCATATTCATGTAGGAGCGCGATCGTCCCAACAACATGGGGATTAGCAAAACTGGAGCCGTTGGCATTTTTAAATTTACCTTGCAAGGTCGGTAGTTTAAGGTTATTCCCAGGAGCTAGTATTGCCATTGAGCGTCTACCATCGATGGGACTTTCGACTCCTGATGTCCATTTCCCATCTTTATTGAGATCGCTAAAGACTTCACCTTGATCATATTTGCCATTACTATTGCGATCGAGATATGGCTCATCAATTAGATTGCCGCGATCAAGTTGACGATATATCCCATCGACCTCGCGGGTAAATCCGACCGTAAAACCGTTATATAGATCAGTGGGGATAGGAATACCTCCTTTGCCTTGGTTACCTGCAACAATCGGGATAGTGTTGTAAGTTGCAGCGATCCAATCAACGCATAAAGTTAATAAAGCATCGCCGTCAAGTTTGGCATTAGGACGCGGGTCTTCACTGAGGAGTTCACCAAAGCTGAAATTAATAGCGCGAACAGTGCCGTTGTATTGGCGGGCAACGTGCTGAGCCGCGATGCAGGCTTCAGGTTGTCCATCTTGGCGGCGTTGTGAATAAGCTGAAGATAGCAGTTTAGCCTCAGGGGCGACTCCGCGACGAATTTTATGTTGGCTAATGATCACAGCGGCAACTTGCGCGGAATGATCATCGACATTGCGATTTGGGATAGCTTTACCGTCTCGAAAAAAGACTTCGTAGGGTTGAACTATGATGCGATCGAGTTGCAAAAGTTTATTGGAGACTTTATCTACAGCAAAACGGCTAGGACGACTTAGCTCAACTTGCCCAATAAATACGTCTTTGCCAGTGAGGTTATAGGGTGTTTTTTGTAAAATGCGGGCATCTATGCCTTGGCGTTCGACTGATTTGTCTAACGCCCAAGTTGCAGGGCTAGTAGACAGACTTAACAGAATCCCACCGACAAACCAACCTGACCTACGCATTTTTATTTCCATTTACTGCCTAAAGGACTTTACACCGCATATTTACTAGCATAATCAAAAACTTCTCAGCTTTACAGCGACTATAGTCGTAGACCTAAAGCGCTTTACGCTCACACCTAAACCAATAAAACTTTTGAAAGCTTTCAAAAGTTTTATTGTGGTTCGCTATAAAAGTATTTTGGCGGTTGAATCTAGAGACTCAATACGTAAAGATCTGTGCATAATTAATTTATAGGCACGTCCACTTTACTTAAACTACGCTAGTTAACTCAAAATTTATGACAAAACCTTGGGCGATCGCGATAGCTGCAATTTCTTACTTTAGTATTAGTACCGCAGTCTATGGCGATGCCAAAATATCACGGCGTGCCAATGATTTAGAAATTGATCGCCAAGTGCTCGAAAGTAGTCCTGTACTGCAAAGATGGCTTGAGAAACCACCAGATCTTTTAGAAGATATATATAATACGCCTAGTTTTAATAAAAAGATCAGGATTGGTATTACCTCGCGCAATAATTCTTTGGGGTTTGAAGCTGGGGTTGAGGATTTGTTTGTGGGACAGTCACCTTTGACGATAAGTGGCAGCTATCAGACAGAGTTTAGTGGTCGAGAAAGTGAGTTGCAGGCAAATATTCGTTACTATGTTTTACCGTTGGGCTCATATTGGAATGTTTCGCCAATAGTCGGATATCGTCAATTCAATCAGCTAGATCGTCCACAAATCTCAGGTCTAGATGTTGGACTGCTGGGGATTTTGGTTTTGTCCCCCAATAATTCGGATTTACGGCTGAGTCACACTTTTACTTCTCCCAGTAACAATCTGGAAATGAGTACAACTGCGCTCTCGACTAGCTATGCAATTACCAAGAATCTAAGATTGGGTACAAAAATCGAATGGCGGCGATCGCCTTTAATTTATGACAGTCGTGTAGGCTTTTTATTTGAGCTAGCGCTTTAGTCTGTTATTGCGCGTTCAACAATTGCTCTACTTCGGCTACGAAAGTCTTTGCTTGTTCTAAGATTCTTTCGGCTTCTGCTAATGTGCCAGTAAAGTCTGCATCATAGTCGCTCAATTGTCTTAGCTCATAAGCATCGCTTAATATTTTTGCGAATTCGGAGGAAAATTGCCCTGTCTTCACAAAATGCTGACCGAATAAGCGAATTGTACCTTTATGAGTTGAAGCATCTAGGTTTTGGGATAGCAATAAAGCTTGGGTTGCGTAGTATATGGAATAATATGAACGCGAGAGGCAAGTGCGATAATGTTCTCGGTCTAGTAAGAGTGCCGCTATTTCTAGTTCTTCTAGAGATAAAGAAAGTAGTTTTTTGTATTCGTTCATAGTTCAATTCCTTCCTTTCTAATATTCCTTAAAAAAGCAACATTTCTTTTACTGAAGTCTTCTTCGGTGATGGGGATAATAGAGACGAGTTCGTCATGTTCTAGTATCATTTTTACACGCAAGTCTGACATATAGGATATTTCTTGTACTTGAGATACTGGGCTTTTGAGTACGGCAAGTAGATCAATATCTGAGTCGGGATTGGCTTCGCCTCTGGCGTGTGAACCAAATAGAATTAACTTAACAAGGCGATCGCCATACATTTTCTGCAACTCCTGCTTGAGTTCGTTAAGTATTGGCTTAATGTTAGTTAGGGTAATAGTCATGAGAATGGAAAGCCTCCATGTTTGGTAATGATTTGATCAATATCGTTCATGATCTCGATGGTTTCGGCTAGGATGGAAATGATGTTTTGATAATGAACGAGGTCATCAAAGCTGAGTTCGCGACCTTTGCGGTCTTTCAGCCATTTCTGACAAACTTGATAGCCGCCGATGTAGAAGTTCCAAATGTGGTTGGGGATGTTGGCGAAATACTGCTCGGTGTTAATCCAGATTTGTTTTTGGGTTTCGTTGTATTTGACTTGTTCGACAAGGTTAGAGCCGTCGATGGGATAGTTACTAATTTCGGTTCCTGTTTCTTTCATCAGGTGGAGTTGTACGAGTCTGTCGCCTTTGGTGGCTAGTTCCCAAAATAGTTGTTTGTTGCTGGTTAGGGGTACTCGCGGAAAGTCAATTTTGAGGAATTCGGCGTAGCGTTGGCGATAGGTGGGGGAGTGGAAGGTGGCATAAATGTAGTTAAAGATGTCTTCTGATGCAAAGGTTTTGACTTGATCGCCTTTGCCATCTGGGAAAAATTCTAATCCGAGTTTTTGGGAAAGTTCGTTAGTAAATTCTGGTGCTAGGTTTGGGCGGCGACCATTTGGAGAGTTGGTTGGTTCGGTTTCAAATAGGGTTGGGGTGTTGGTTGGGTAGAGATAGAGAGGGAAAATATTAACTCCACCTCTTCTAAAAATATTAGTATCAATAGCATTCTCAAAAACAGTAATCAAAGCCCATTCAGGATCATTAACCGCAATTCCTTGACGACCTATACCTATACCAATGTTATTCTTA
Organism: Pseudanabaena sp. Salubria-1; assembly: GCA_023336205.1. Classification (GTDB taxonomy): domain Bacteria; phylum Cyanobacteriota; class Cyanobacteriia; order Pseudanabaenales; family Pseudanabaenaceae; genus Pseudanabaena. The sequence continues at coordinate 17,797 of JALQCR010000021.1, read as the reverse complement.
TTCATCGTATGCTGAATTATTTCATGCCTCAACCGATTTACTAAGTCAGCATGATGATAATAAGTTCTAATATCAAGAGGTCTATATAAACATTGAGTGAAATAAGATTGCCAATTAGTATCAGATGCAAGAGATTTTCTCTTTTGATTTAAATTCCAATCTAAACTATCTTCCAACTTGTATTTATCTTTTATTTCTGAATCATTGATAAGTGTATTTCTAAAATCATTGATTCGCTCTATTAATTTAGATTCATCAAAATCATAGACAAAGTGATCTCTGTGGGTTTTGATGCCAGAACCATTTGTCAGCATGATTGTATCAAGTTCCCAATGTTTTTGATACTCATCAGATGAGACATTGCTTTGAGGATTAAATAGGTAAAAATCTGATTTAGGCTCTAATGATTTCCATTCAGTTGAATTAATATCATTCTCATCTAACCAATAATACTTACCCCCAACTAATTCATTATTCTCCTTAACCTCTCTAGCCCCCCACAAATCAGCATGATAAACCTTAGCTAAATCTTGCTGACTATCTTGATACTTGATAAAAAATGCGATCGCTACCCCTTGCTGAATATCAAACACATTTTGATCAGGTGAACCATCGGGACAAACTTCCTTTTTCTTGCTATTCCCATGCAAATCTAAAACATAAATCTCATCAAAAGTCTGCATCAAATTTTGACGCATCCCCCGAAAAGTTGGATTATCCAAATAACCATGATTCGTAATTAACGCCACAACCCCATAACCAGTTTCCGCTACCCGATGCTGAGCAAAACGAATAAACTTTACATAATCATCCAGCAAACCTTTAGGATTTCTCTCTCCCAATGGCTTTCCATCCACATGATAATAATCCTTAACTGAGATCTTGCACCATTCCTGAAAGAGTTAAGTAGGAATGGGTTTGAGAATAATTTCAAACCCATGACGAGCAGCAATATCGGCACTAATTTGGAGATACCTAAGAAGTTTCAACCAAAGGACAGAAGGAAATAAAACGGAAAGTGTCAAATCACAGGTAGCTTTCCAGTCCAAGACAGGAGGACTCGACCATTGATCAATCCAATGGGCCAAAAGATAAGCAAGCAGAGAGAGGATAAGCCAACGATAAACACCAAGTTTTGTAGATTGCCCAAAACAATGCAAACCAAAGCGATGTTTGATGGTTTTGAAGAATCCCTCAATCGCCCAACGCTTACGACCTAACATCACCAGATAAGCACCAGAATAAGGATGAGAAGAGACAACAAAGCGTAACTCCCGTTTACTATCAGCTCTTTTGAGCCAAAACCAAGAGATCGTCAAAGGCTGAGTTAGCCCTTCTAGCAAAATTTGTTGTCCACGTTTGCCATGACGATAAAGTTGTTTGACTGTACGGCCATCTTGAAGTTTACGATTGTTGCGTACACCGACAACGATGCGCCAAGTCTTGGCGCGGACAGTATTGAAAAACTTCACCGTACTAAACTCAGTATCAGCAAGGACAATCACAGTCTTGCCTTGGGTTAGTTGCTTGGGTACTGTCCCCAATAACTTACAAGCTAAGTCAGAGGGACTGGGGTATCCTTTGCCGCGCCATACTCTAAAACTCCATGGTACGCGCCACTCTCCATAGACCAGATACAGTACAACCAGATGTAGTCCTCGCTTTCCGTTTAGTATTCTCACCCATGGGTCTGGTTCGTTTTGGGTGGGATTGCTCAAATGTAAAAACTTGCCGCTTTTTTCTAGGGTAGTCAAGTCTATCAGTATCTTTAATGGCACTTGTTTCGATGGGCGATGCTTGGCGATTTGTCCCAAAATAGCCTGCCGTGTTGACCGAATTACTGCTCTCGTTGACCAGTTATAGTGATTGAGAAATCGGCTGAGTGCACTCGCTGATTTTATCTGTGTATGTTCTGGATAAGGATGCCTTTGTGCTTCGAGAAATAGTCCTAGTATTGCATTGAGACTTGCTGTTTGATACACACTTGGCATCAAACACAGAAGACTATACACTAGCCCTTGGGCGTGCTTAACGATGCTTTCCATGCTCGTTATTTAATTTACTACTACGCCCTTTTTTTCACATTTCTGCTCTTTCTGCAACCCCTTTTCTTGAATGGTGCAAGATCTCAGTTAACCAAATTCACAATCCAAGGATCAGTATTCATAGACTCATAGGAATAAGGCGGATTGCCCAAAATCACCATTACAGGCGTATCTTGCTTAACCCCTTTCGCCGCCTCTGCCTCATCACGAATGCGATTCATAAACCCATCCGCCGCAGGAATTTGAAAACCTTCCTGTAAAGTATTCGTCAAATAAATTCGTAAACGAAAATCCTCTTCTTTCTTGCCTTCTGGAATCTTAAAATCATAGCCACTCTCTTTAAGCTGTAACCCTAGTTTCATGTGTGCCACCGTGTAAGGAGCCATCAGCAACTCAAACCCAAACAAACGCGGTAAAAGATGACTTCTAACATAGCCTGACCACATCCCCTTCTGATTTTTGTAACTAGCATAAATATGCTCGATCACCCGCCTCATAAACGTTCCTGTTCCCACCGCAGGATCGAGAATTAGCACTTGATGGGTCTCAACTTTCCCCTCCCCTTTAGGATTAGGAACTTGGATCTTTTTCTCATCAGCTAACCCCTTCTTAATCCCAAACTTCTCCTTGAGAATATAATCCACACTCCGCACAATATACCCAACCACAGGCTCAGGCGTATAGTAAACCCCCCGTGACTCGCGCATCTTTGGGTCATATTCCGCCAAGAAAGTCTCATAAAAATGCACCACAGGATCTTCACGCCGATCGCGCTTACCAAAATCGCTCAAAATTGCCGACATATCCGTTTGTTGCAAAATACTCGCCAAAGTATCCACCGCCCAAGTAATGCGATCGTCCAGTTCCGATCCCGCAATCTGATTAAAAATACCGCGCAAAAATGGATTCGTCTTCGGTAAGCGAAAACCCGCCGTTTCCCTTGAAAAAGAACTCACTTGATCCGTATTGCAACGCGCCGCAAACAAACCATAGCAAATCGTCTGAGCATACATATCCGCAAACTGTTCACCCGTCAAATCGCGAATCAACACCAAGCGAAATGACTCTAACTGCTGTCGCAACATCCCACCGCGATCGCTATCATTCAAAGCTGTATTAATTGCATCCCTAATCAACTGCGCCAAAGCCGCCATCCTTTTCGCTAAAGCCTTGGGAGTCGTAACTTGGACAACCTTAGTTGAAAGGAATTGGCGCAAAAGTTGATCAGCCTGTGCAATTCCATCAGGATCAGGCTTAATCTTTTTCTGCTTATCAAAGGTTCCGATCGCCGCTGATAGCCGTAATTCCCCACCCACATACCACCGAAACTCCAAATGATCCGTCAAAATCAAATTCCCCAAGGCATTGAAATAACGCTGCATTTGGTTCTTCTTTTCCAAACTCTTCAGCGAAATTCCAACATCCTTAGCCTCAAGATGTCCAATCTCTAAAGCCCCCTGTCCAATCCAAAAATCTGGCGCACCGCAAGCAATCCGTTTTGGCTCATTCACCGCTAAAATGTCATTACCAAAAGACTCCAGCAATTTTTTCAATGCAGGACGATAGGTATGCTCAGTCGCATTACCCTTTTGATAAATTTGCGTCACATCTTGCAAATAAGTTTGAATTTGATTAGTCATTGCATTTTAAGATCGGCTATTTTCAGAATACCAGATAAAATTCTGATATTTTTAGTTAAAACACTCTACTCTTCTAAATCCTTTTGCTAACAGGATTAGGATTAATGATGCTCACTGCGATCGCCTTATTTCTACAAGCTCTAAAAAATTAAAAAGCGATCAATTAATTTCTGGATCTTAAATTTCTTCAGAGATCCCAAGCGATCGCAATTAATTTCTTCTGATATTTATTTCATTGGAGCTTTGCGACAGGATAATCTGTTAATAATTGGCGTTGAGTGAGTAAATCGATCGCAGTAACTAGTAATTCCCGCTTATCGCTAATGCTAAATAAAACTTTGAGCCGATCGCAATCTGGCTGACCTAAAGGATTGAGTAAAGCGATCGCCTGTGGCATTCCTTCGCCATTAGCGTCCTCTTGTAATGGTTTAAAAGTATCTTTAGCTTTCTGCCCAAATTGCATGACTATGCGATCGCCGTCAAAACTTATCTCTGCTGCACCGATGGGACGGCTTTCCATCTCGCCAATAGTGAGTGCGATTTCGGGTTGATTTGGTTGAGTTGCTCTAAGTAATATCTCTACGGGGCGGCGAGTGGGATAGACCTGTCCTCGTCGAAATAGTTGCTGATATTTCCACTGCTCCGCACTACGATCCCAATAACGAATGGCGTAGGAATGAAATAGATAATCTTGAAGAGCCAAACCTTGACTGAGCATCAAAGCGCCATGGGCGATCGCTTCAAATGGTCTATGACTATATACTTTTCCCATCTTAAAATAATTTTCAACAAATGAACATACCGATGGAATCAGCGTACAACCACCGACTAAAAGAATCTGTTTAATATCCCCTTTGAGAATTCCTTTGTTAAAAGAGCGATTGATTAATTCATCGATCGCTAATTGTATAACCCGATAAAATCCTTTTACCTCTAATAACTTCTCTAATTGTTGGCGAGTATAGGTAATCTCGATCGCAGTTTGCGTAGTTAGATCAAAAAAGATTTCGGAAGCTATTTCTGTTTCTGAAAGTGTGATTTTAATCCGTTCCATCAAGAACTTAAGAATGCTTAAATTCGCGACTCCATTTGTATCAGCAATTTCTTCCCGACTTGCTAAATAATCTTGGACTAGCCATTGATCAATATCTTCACCACCGATTGTATAACCTGTCTTCGTAATTACCTCGGCTTTATGCTCTGTCCATTCATTGCGATTGACACCGATTTGATCTCCCCATTTGGCAATGTTTTCACTCTTCGGTAATCGCACCAGTGATAAATCTAATGTGCCACCACCAAAATCGATTACTAATACTAAGGCACTAGGAGCGATCGCCTCATAGCCAAGAGCTGCCGCAGTCGGTTCATCCAGAATCCGAATCCGAGGCATTTGTACTGTTGGCAGATTGGGTGCAAATATATCAGTACTAGAGTCCTCCAGCCAGCGCAAATATTTCTCATAGGATTGTACTGGAGCGGTCAAGATTATTTCTGAAGCAAAAATTTGTTGCGATCGCAGTTCCTTTGACAGTTCACGCAAAAACTGATTACCTAACCATTCAGGGGTGATTTTAACGCCATCAAGTGTAGGAACATAATTTACATTTGCAACTAATCGCCGTTTGATTTGATTAAACAATCTGGGCTGAGGGCGATCTTTACCTTGATCGATAACCCGCTGTCCAATTTCGACTATTTCTGCTTGGGCATTATGCACATATACCAACGATGGCACAAGACCATTCAATGGTGCAGGACGATTAAGATTTGCAAAGATCAAGGTCTCAGGCTGATTTGTAGCAATATTCCATCGCGCAATCACAGTGTTACTACTACCAAAATCAATGGCGATCGCATTCATCATCTTTTGTCCATCACAATCAATATTGACCATAGTTTAAGTAGCTAATCATAATCAAACCCCAAAACCAGAATCCTGCGCGTACGCGCAGGATTCTGGTTTTTAAGATTACTTATGGCTAGCTACTTATCATTACAGCATTAAATTTTGTGCGTTGCTATACCAATCATGTGCAATCAATTCGGTATCTTTTTTAGCCATTTGATAAATATATCTTGAGTATGATTGGAAAAATTTGACAATATTTAATCCCTAAAATAATCATGAGCGGAAACGAGTCACGCATTCAAGCCATTTATCAGATCACCAATCGCGAGCCAATGCCCAAGAAAGCACCAAAGCGCTTGGAAGAAATGTGGGCGACCGATGTGTTTACTCTGAGCAAAATGCAAGAATGTCTTCCTAAGACAGTCTTCAAATCGATCAAGAAAACGATTCTAACTGGTGAAACTCTTGATAGCTCAGTAGCTGACGCGATCGCCTTAGCGATGAAAGATTGGGCAATTTCCAAAGGCGCATTGTACTACGCCCACGTCTTTTATCCTTTGACCAACATTACCGCTGAAAAGCATGATGGCTTTATCTCAGTTCAGAGCGATGGTTCGGCGATCACCGAATTTGCAGGTAAAGTCCTTGTACAAGGTGAACCTGATGGTTCCTCATTCCCCAACGGTGGTATCCGTTCTACCTTTGAGGCTCGTGGCTATACAGCTTGGGATGTGACAAGTCCTGCCTACATTATGGAAACCGACAATGGTTCCACCCTCTGTATTCCTACAGTTTTCGTTTCTTGGACTGGTGAAGCTCTAGACAAGAAGACTCCATTGTTGCGATCGAATGCAGCCATGAATAAAGCTGCCACCAGAGTCTTAAAACTAATGGGAGAGAAAGACATTGCTCCCCTCAACTCTAGCTGTGGCGCTGAGCAAGAATATTTCTTGATCGACGCTAATTTTGCTAATGCTCGTCCCGACATTTTGCTAACTGGGCGCACCCTATTTGGCAAGCCATCAGCTAAGGGACAACAGTTTGACGACCATTACTTCGGTGCAATTCCTGAGCGTGTGCAAGTCTTCATGCAAGATGTGGAAGAGCGCTTGTATCGCCTTGGTATTCCTGCAAAAACTCGCCATAACGAAGTTGCCCCTGGTCAATTTGAAATTGCGCCATTTTTTGAAGCTGCTAACGTAGCGACTGATCACCAACAAATGATCATGACTCTACTTCGTTTCACAGCAAAGAAACATGGATTTATGTGCTTACTCCATGAAAAACCATTTGCAGGCATTAATGGTTCTGGCAAGCATGTTAACTGGTCAGTTGGCAACTCTACTCAAGGTAACTTGCTTGACCCAGGTGATACACCTCATGCCAATGCGCAGTTCTTAGTTTTCTGTGGTGCGGTCATTCGTGGGGTTCACAAATATGGACCACTGCTCCGCTCCGTAGTAGCAACTGCTGGCAATGATCACCGCTTAGGTGCAAACGAAGCTCCTCCTGCGATTATCTCGATGTATCTTGGTTCACAACTTGAGGATGTATTCGCGCAAATTCTTAAAGGCGATCTGAAGAGTTCATCTGCTAAAGGTTCAATGAATATTGGTGTTGACACCTTGCCAATCTTGCCAAAAGATCCAGGCGATCGCAACCGTACTTCTCCTTTTGCTTTCACTGGCAACCGTTTTGAGTTCCGTGCTGTGGGTTCTAATCAATCCGTAGCTGGGCCCCTCGTCGCCATGAATACGATCCTTGCTGAGTCTCTTGACTGGATGGCTGAGAAGCTTGAAGGCGCAATGGCTAAGGGTGCTGATTTGAATGCTGCAATTACTTCAGTACTCAAAGAAGTAATGGAACTTCATGGCGCAGTAATTTTCAATGGTAACGGCTATTCTGAAGAATGGCATAAACTCGCTGTAGAGCGTGGCTTAGCCAATCTTCGCGCTACCCCTGATGCATTACCTGTTCTCAAGGAATCTTACATCGAAGAATTGTTTAGCAGAGAGAGCGTTTTAACTCCTGTTGAGCTGGCTAGCCGCTTTGAGACTTACGCTGAGCAGTACATTCTCTCGATTGAAGTTGAAGCTAAGCTTGTTGTGAGCATGGTGAAAACCTTGATTTATCCTGCTGCAACCCGCTATCTTGCTGAGCTTAGCAATACTTCTCTGAGTCTGAAGGAGATTGGTGTTGATTTCGACAAGGAAACCATTGAGAAAGTTGCTTCTTTAACTAAGCTTGCGATCGATGGAGTTAGCAAGCTCAGTGATGCACTAGCAAAACACGATTTTGCTACCACTGAAGATCATATGCAGTATCTCTCGCATACTGTACGACCTTTGATGGATGGAATCCGTGGCTATGTTGATGCTTTGGAAGGCGAAGTAGCCGATGATCTATGGCCATTGCCTACCTACCAAGAAATGCTTTTCATTAAGTAATTTCAATTCCTGTAACCAATAAAAAAAGCGGTGCATTGCGCCGCTTTTTTTATTGGTTGTTATTCACGATATAGCTATAAAACTTTAATCTCATTGTCGAGAAAAAAGCACCCTAACCACATTGGTTTTGGTGCTTTGACATTTTTAAGGAGAAAATTTAATAGCTTTAAGCGGCGTTGGTTGCGACAAAGATGGCGATCGCACAACCCAAAAACTTAAAAGAAAAAATCAAGATTTGAAAAATATCCATTTTTAGAAAAGAGAACAATTAAAGGGTTGAGACTGCATTTGCCAAAACTAAAACAGCGATCGAACCAGCGTAGAACTTGAAAATAAATCCGCCGAAGTGAAATACTGACATTGCTTTGCTCCTTTTTTCCTTAACCTTTATGTAGTTAGTATCGAGCTTTTTTAAGAGTCAGGTGGTGATGTCAGCATTGAGTTAGTTTGAATTTAATCACAGTAACTTAGTGATCGCGATCACTAAGTTACTTATTAAAACGGTATTGATTTTTTGTAGCTTAGGACAACTAAAACTATTCCAAGTAAATAGCTAGATTGTGTAGCTTTAAAAAAAATTTGAAAGTGTTGCAAAGCAACGCTTTCAAATTTTTTCTTGGTTTGGGTTTGAGTGCAAAGCGCTGTAAAACCTAAAAGAGAGTTGCGGCGCTTCGCGTCGCAACTCTCTTTTACAGCAAATACCGATCAAACCCGCCACAAGTCTAATAAGCTAAAAGTATTATCAAGGAAAGATTACATATGGCAGCATATTCGCTAGATTTACGAAAAAAGATATTAAGTGCTTGGGAAAACAAAGAAAATACGCAGAGAGGCATAGCTAAACGATTTAAAGTAAGCTTGTCATTTGTTCGAGATTTTTTGCGTCGGTATCGAGAAACAAATGAAATAGCAGCAAAACCCCAAGGAGGAGATCGGCGGTCGAAAATCAAAGGCAAAGATGAAGAATTAGTAAAGACAATTGTTGAAGCGCAAAATGACATATATCTCAGAGAGATCAAAGAAAAACTACATGAAACAAAGACAATAGAAGTGAGCGTATCAGGATTGAGTCGTACGCTTAAGCGCTTAGAATTAGGGCGTAAAAAAAAACTTTAGTAGCCAGCGAACAAGCGACAGAAAGAGTGAAAAAATTGCGTTATGAGTTTCGTCGTTGGCTAGATACGATAGATGTCAAAAACCTTGTATTCATTGACGAGACAGGGCTAAATCTAGCGATGACGAGGCTTTATGGTAGATGTCAAGGAGGATGTAGGGTATATGATGACCGTCCAGGTAACAAAGGTAGAAACATCACTTTAATTGGAGCCATGAGTGATGAAGGGTTGATTGCTGCGATGACTTTTGCTGGTAGTCTCAACACCGCCAGTTTTTTGGTTTTCATTGAGAAAATACTATTGCCTCGGTTATGGGTTGGGGCAATTGTCGCTATGGATAATTTGCCTGTACATTACGCTGCAATGGCTAAAACCCTAATTGAATCCGTTGGTGCTCAGGTTAAGTTCATCCCTCCCTATTCTCCTGATTTATCGCCAATCGAGTTATGTTGGTCAAAATTAAAAGAGATTATTCGCTCGGCTAAAGCTCGCACAATTTCGGCTCTTGACGACGCAATTACTATGGCTATTAATTCTATTACTGATGAAGATGCTCTTAATTGGTTTCATCATTGTGGGCTCTGCTTCGACCCTTTTAGTTAGCTCCTTTTGTGGCGGGTTTGATCGGTATTTGCTGTAGGTTTGGACGGACATAAACGTATTTAAAGCGTTTTGCGCTCAAACCCGTAAGCGTGACTACACTTTAAAGAATTGGTATTAGGATAGTGAGATAACAAAAATTAGTAAATATGCAAATATCTTTAGAAAATCTATTAGAAGAACTATCTGGCATCGAAGCGATCGCAAATCCGACCCAAGTCGCTAAACTCTCAGAGGATTATTTTCATTTTAGTCCAGTGCTTGTTCCGTTACTGACTGGCAAAGTTGGCGATATAGTAGTCCGACCCAAAAATGAAAGCGAGGTATTGAGAATAGCTAAAGCCTCTGTAAAATATCAAATCCCGCTCACATTGCGCGGGAGTGGGACTGGGAACTATGGACAATGCACACCGCTCAAAGGTGGCATAATTTTAGAAACTTCACGCTTACAAGAAATCAAATGGATTAAAGCAGGATTAGCTCGCGTAGAGACGGGCGTGAAACTAGCTGCACTCGACAAACAAGCTCAAGAGATTGGATGGGAATCACGTATGGTTCCATCTACCTATAGAATTGCTACGGTCGGTGGATTTATCTCTGGTGGAAGTGGCGGGATTGGCTCTGTTATGTATGGGCAATTGCGCGATCGCGGTAACTTGAGAGCTGTACGTGTAGTTACCCTCGAAGATGAGCCGCGCATCATTGAATTACGAGGTGATGATGTCCAAAAGGTCAATCATGCCTATGGAACTAATGGCATTATTACTGAACTGGAAGTTCCCCTTGCGCCAGCCTATGCATGGATGGAATGTATTGTTAGCTTCACCGATTTCATGACCGCCGCTAGATTTGGACAAGCCCTCGGCAATAGTGACGGCATTATCAAAAAAATGATTAGCATTCATGCTGCACCGATTCCAAGCTATTTTGTGGCTTTACAAAGCTATATTCTGACAGGCGCTCATTGTGCTCTAGTGCTAGTTGCTGAGAGCGATCGCGAGCCGTTTGCAAGCCTTGTCCAAGAATTTCAGGGCGAAATATGCTACGAAAAAAGCGCTCAAGAAGCTAGCAAAGGTATTAGTCTAGTTGAGTTCACTTGGAATCACACGACCCTACATGCTCGTGCTGTCGATCCTTCCCTAACTTATCTCCAGAGCCTATTTTTGAATGATCCGAAACTAGAACTTGTGCAGCAGATGTACGAGTATTTTGGCGATGAAGTGATGATGCATTTGGAGTTTATTAAGGTGAATGGAGTCGTAATTCCTGCGGCGATTCAAGTTGTGAGATTTACTGATGGCGATCGCCTAAATGCAATTATTCAATATCACGAATCACAGGGCGTATTTATCGCTAATCCTCACACCTATATTCTCGAAGATGGAGGTATGAAGACAATTGATTACGATCAACTAAACTTCAAGCGCATGGTCGATCCTTACGGACTGATGAATCCTGACAAAATGAGAGGCTGGCAGTAGTAAGAAGACAGCATTGATGCTGTCTTCTTACTACTAGAACAGCATATTTAAACCGCATATTTAATATCTCATCACTAAACTTAGGGAGTTGCCTTAAACTAAATAACTACTAGTCGTGATAAGCACTACCCGAAACCTTACCACGAAAAACAATATATTGATAAATGTTGTAGAAAAGCATAATCGGAATCAGAAATCCAACAAAAATCAGCATGAATACTAAAGCGCTAGGAGAGGCCGCCGCTTGATAAATCGTGATTTGATTAGGAATAATAATTGGAAATACGATTAGCCCCAATCCTAAAAATGTTAGAAGAAATAACAGGGCAGTCCACACAAAAGGAGCAACTTCAGCCTTACGATTTAAACTGCTAATTAATTGCCAAATTAGTAATATCCCCAAGATCGGAATGAGTGCGAATAAGTAGAGTAGAGGTGGCTCTAATAGCCTTGCTCTAGCGCTTTCATAAAAAATTGGCGTGATCACGGTAATTAGCACAGCACCGATGAGCGTAGTCCAAGCTGCAATTTTTGCTGTTCGGTAATGAGTTTCCTGTAGCTCTCCTTCAGTTTTTATAATCAGATAGGTAGAACCAATCAGAACATAGCCCTGAATTAAAGTGAGCGCAACTAATAATGATTGCCAACTTAACCAATCCCATGTACCACCAATAAAATGCCCATCGGCATCAACCTTAATGCCTTCTAAAACGCTGCCTAGCGCAAATCCCTGATTAAGTGCGGCTAAAAAGCTACCAATGCCAAAAGCATAGTTCCAAAAGAATTTACGATTAGAATGCTCACGAAACTCAAAGGCTACGGCTCGAAAAATTAGTCCAAATAACATTCCCATGATGGGAATATAGAGAGATGAGAGAATTGTGCTATAGGCGAGGGGAAATGCGCCAAACAAAGCACCACCCATTAGGACTAGCCAAGTTTCATTAGCATCCCAAACATTCCCCAAGCTTGTCATCAGCATACTGCGACGTTCTTCGTTAGAGGAAGTTAGAGAGAGAATTCCTACACCCAAATCAAATCCGTCAAGTAAGACGTACAAAAGTAAAAATAATCCTAAAATCACAAACCAAACTTGAGGCAAAAAATGCTGAAGAGCTTCCATAGTTTTTGATTGTTTATTGTTGCGCTTCCACAGGACGGCTATCTTCAATATGTTCCGCAGGGGCAAGAACTATTTCTTCTCCTGGGATTGGTAATTCTAAATTTGCACCTTTCCGAATAATGCGACTACCAAAATAGAGTGTGGAAACGAAGAGAATTGAATAGATGACCGTAAAAATTGATAAAGAAGTCAAAACATTACTTGCAGGTATGTTAGATACACCATCGGCGGTGCGAATCTGCCCATAGACGACCCAAGGTTGTCTGCCGACACAGCGCACAATCCAACCTGATTCCACGGCAATATATCCCAGTGGCGCAGCAAATATCCATCCTCGCATTAGCCATTTCTGTGAGGAGATCGCTTCACTTGATAATTTACCTCTTAGCCATTGAACAACACTCCACAGCATCAATCCTACTAAGAAGAACCCAATCCCACTCATGATTCTAAAAGAATAATAAACGAGTCCCACCATGCGTGGACGGTCTGCGGGTTTCCATTCCTTTAATCCTAATACTGGCTCAGTCAAATTTTTCTTGAATTCTAAAATGTATCCCAATCCGTTAGGAACTCTAATTTCCCAATCATTACTTTGAGTCTTATTATTGGGGATTGCGAGTAAGCTCCAATCGGCAGGTTCTCCTGCTGGAGAAGTTTCCCATTTTGCCTCCATTGCCGCTAATTTACTGGGCTGATATTGGTAAACCTGTTCGGCGCTTAAATGTCCAATGTAGATTTGTAAGGGAGCCACGGCGATCGCTGTCGCTAAAGCTATTTTGAAAGATTTTGCAAAAAATTCTGCTTGACGCTGATTGAGAATATACCAAGCGCTAATGCCACCGATCACAAACAGAGAAGTCTCTAAAGTACCGAAGAACATATGTAGAATGCTCTTGAATGCGAAAGGATTCATAATCGCTTGAAAATAGTCACTGACTATGAATTTACCGCCAACAAAATCTCCGCCTGCTGGTGTTTGCAACCAAGAATTAGCCACTAAAATCCAGACGGTTGATAGGTTTGCACCAAAGGCAACCATAATCGTTGCAAAATAGTGGATAACGGGCGGCACTCGCTCCCAACCAAATAGCATAATGCCGAGAAAACCTGCTTCTAGCATGAAAGCAACTGCACCTTCAAAACCAAGAATACTCCCAAAAAAGTCTCCTACGGCTTCCGAAAATGGAGCCCAGTTAGTACCGAACTGAAATTCCATTGGTAGCCCTGAAGCTACACCAATCCCAAAATTAAGAACATAAAGTTTTGCCCAAAATCTAGCATGACGATAATAATCAGGATTTTTAGTTTTTAGCCACATCCCTTCTACGATTACCAAAAATATACCCATACCAGTTGTCAATACTGGCCAAAGCATATGAAAAATTGCAGTTAAAGCAAATTGCATTCGTGATAATGCAACTGTATTTGATAGGAATTCCATGAGTATTTCTATATAGAATCTGTTTAAGATCTGTTTTCTGATATTTCAAGACTTTCAACTCGACTCTATGGTAAATAATTCAACTACTTAGTGAAAATTATAATGCTATGTCTGTGAGAAAAGCTGAAACTCAGGATTTATAAAGATTTAGGCTCAGTAGGTGTTTTGGGGAGCAGGAAAGAATATGTAAGAGCTGGCGATTACTTTCGTGAGATTCATACCAATATATTTACGATCACAGGCTAAACTATATATAACTTTACAATGCGATCGCTTTGGCTGTCATGACTGCAAATATTTTACTGAGAGAAAATCTTTACCATAACGATTCCCAAGCTCAAAGTTTACCTGCGGGCGGACTAGATCCTGATCGCTTTGACTGGCAAGAGGTTTGGTATCCCGTCTTTTATATCGAAGACTTAGACAAAGCTAAACCGTCAAAATTCACCTTGTTAGAGCGAGATCTGGTGATTTGGTGGGATCGTCATACTAATGCATGGAAAGCCTTTGACGATCGCTGTCCCCATCGCCTCGTGCCTCTGTCGGAAGGTAGAATTGCTGAAGATGGCTTATTAGAATGTCCCTATCACGGCTGGGCTTTTAAAGGTGATGGAAGTTGCGATCGCATTCCCCAGCAACCCGAAGGAGGAACTGCTCATACTTCTAAGCGAGCTTGTGTAGCAGCATTACCCACTGCTGTGCGTCAAGGACTGTTATTTATTTACGCGGGCAACCCAGAAAACGCATCTCAAGTCAAAATCCCAATTATCGAACCTCTAGAAACCGAGACGGAAAAATGGACACTCTTTGGGACATTTCGTGACTTGCCCTATGATGCACTTACTCTTTTAGAAAACGTTCTTGATGCGAGTCATCTTCCATTTACGCATCATAAGTCAGTTGGTAATCGTGCCAATGCGGCTCCAATGGTATTAGAGATTCTTGAAAGCAATAAAAATGGTTTTAATGGTATATGGGAAGAGGGGCCTAGACGTGGAAAATTAGGGAAACAAGATACTACTTTTATCGCTCCTGCGACAATGTGGCATGAACTCACTTCCAAACAATTTGGTAGAACGATGACAGTGGTTTATGCCACTCCAACTCGCAAGGGGGAATGCCGTTTATTTGCCAGATTCCCTTTTCAATTCAGCTCTGCAATTCCGAGATTCTTCATTAGCATCACTCCGCGTTGGTATTCGCACATTGGACAGAATGGAATTCTAGAAGACGATCAGATTTTTTTGCACTATCAAGAACGTTATCTAGAGCAAGCTCTTACCATGCCAGAGAGCAATGGGAATTATGCTAAAGCTTTCTATTTAGCAACTTCAGCTGATACCTATGTTTCTGAATTGCGCAAATGGGTTAACAGGTATGAAGCTGATCCTTTTGCTGGAAAACAGCTAGCACTCCCTTTAATTAAAGAGGCGCTCTTAGATCGTTATCATTCTCATACTTCTAAATGTGCGAGTTGCAGTCAAGCGTTGAGAAATGTGCGACGAATTAAAACCGCAAGTAAAATTGTCGCCGCGATCGCATGGACAATCAGCCCCTTAATTAGCTACTTTTTTGCCCCTGCAAATTTGCTAGTGATTTTGCTAAGTTCTATTCCTATGGCGATCGCGATCGCTTTATGGTTAATATGTAACAGCCTAGAGCAGAAGTTTATCTACGGTCAAGAAATTCCATTACGCAATTTATAGCGATAGCTCCTTTAAAGCCAAAAAGAGAGAGGTAGAGCGAAGCTCTACCTCTCTCTTTTTGGCTTCATACGATCAGAGGAACATGCTGTGTCCCCTCGATCTTATATACTGGCGATTGCTTATCCGAAGATAGAGGTATCGCAAATCACTATCCTTGTCTTCTATAAATAATTGGAGAAAACCCGATGATAAAACTCTATGGTGGTGCAAGAAGTCGCGCCTCAATCGTCAAATGGTATCTAGAAGAATTGCAAGCTCCTTATGAGCTTCAACTACTTGACATGAAAGTTGGAGAACATTTGCAGCCCGAATTCTTGGCAATTAATCCCTTTGGTAAAGTACCCGCGATCGCAGATGGTGATTTTCTACTATGGGAGTCAGGCGCAATTTTGCTGTACCTTGCCGATAAATATGCAGAGGTAAAAACTTTAGAAGAAAGAGCGATCGCCTCTCAATGGGTCTTGTTTGCAAATTCTACGCTGGGTAATGGCTTATTTATCGCTGAAACTCGCGAAAAAGAAGCTCCTCGATTGCTTAGTGGCTTAAACAAGATTCTTGAAAAAAATTCTTATATTACTGGCGATTATCTCACCGTATCTGATATAGCCGTTGGCACGATTCTTGGCTACGCAATTATGATGGTGCAAATGTCCTATGCTGACTACCCTGCGATCGATGCTTACATGAAACGGATTAGCGATCGCCCAGCATACAAAAAAGCAATTTTAGGTATTGAATAAAAAAAGGGGGAGCGCATTGCGCTCCCCCTTTTTTTATGGGAATTTAGCTGGCAGAGCCAAGCCCTACGTAGGAACCATAAAAGAATAGACCGACAACAACCAGTACGCCAGTACCAGCAACTGTGGCAACTACCCAAAGCGGAATACGTCCATTTTGAAGCATGAATTAAACCTCCAGATAAAATGATTTTATGAAATGAATTGCAAAACTAGTTGAAGAAATAACTGGAAAAAAGTAGCACAGTCACGAAAATCAGCAGTAGTCCCAAGAAGAGAGAAGTACGGTTCAACTCTACAGGTTGGCTGTTAGGGTTTTTAGGAGCCATAGGAGGGTAAGAAGGTAAAAGGAAAAAGGAAAAAGTTTAGTTTAATCAAAAGCAAAACTGAAATGAGTTTCAATTAGCGGCTGATGAATTGCATAGCTGCGATCGCACCAATGAAGAACACGGTAGGAACGCCTAAACCGTGAACTGCTAGCCAACGGAAAGTGAATACAGGATATTGAACAGGTTGATTAGGATTATTGCTTGCCATAGTTATTAATTATTGGATGCGTTGATTTTGGTCGTTGATTTTGGTCGTTAAGTTTATAGCTACAAACTTAACGAAATGCTTTGAGCCAAGCGCTATTTACCCATTTGGATATCTTTGGCGGGATTGTAGCGATCAGTTACAAGAGGTGCGGTCTGACGATCTTGACTGTAATACTCGTTGGGGCGTGGTGTGCCAAATACGTCATAAGCTAAGCCTGTGCTTACAAATAGCCAACCTGCCAAAAACAACGCAGGGATGGTAAGGCTGTGGATTAGCCAATAACGAACGCTAGTAATAATGTCGGAAAATGGGCGTTCTCCAGTAGTACCTGCCATAACAGTCCTCTAAATGTGTGATGTTTAAAATCTTTATCTTAAATAATAATTTACTATTGTACATACTTGCCATCGCATAGATAAAACAATAACCCTTTCACTGATGTATTGTGTAAATAATTCAGGATTGTTAATTATAAGTAGACACACTTAATTAATTACACACCCAAGTCTATAAGGTTGCGCCCCTCAGGGGCGCAACCTTACAGGTATTCTGCAAAGTACTGTCGCTGTCGCTAGTCTTGTTAGGACTTAAAACCAGAAGACGAGTAGCGGCGCTACTCGTCTTCTGAGGTTTTGATTGAGCCTAAAATTAGGAACTGGACTAGATCCCCCATGCCCCACTTTTCAAAGAATTGAGTGGGATCTCTTAGAGCTTTAGACCTCAGCAAGTAATTCTTACATGGTTTCTAAAAGTAAAGGTATAAACTCCCTTGATCCAGACAACCAAGCCATAAAATTATTCAAATTAATGTTAATAGTAATTTGAATAATTTTATACGTTTTAACTTTATTTAATTCAACTTTAGCATCATTAAAAATACTGGCATTAAGAGCACCACTTATCTCTTTTTGTAGTCGTCCTGTTTGAGAGAAAACAACATTATCTTTATCAATTAACATCTTTATAAGCTGAAATAAAATGCTTTTCCCTGTAGCTTAAGCCACAACAAAAAAGTTAGATCTTCACAATCTATATTTACACTTTTAACTTGATCTAGATTTTTAATATGG
>JALQCR010000020.1 GCA_023336205.1 Pseudanabaena sp. Salubria-1 | reverse complement strand
TGGCATCACTCATCTGTTGCTGGGCATCTCCCCGATGATTCATTGCTTGAAGAATGTCGTCTCATAGGCAATAAATCGCTACAATTTCATCATTCATTTTTCTTGCTGCTACTCGGCTTTTGTCCTTTGTAGCAGCTTTTTTTTCTTGTTACCATAGGTAGCAACTTGGGTTATGTAACCAATTTTGATGTTTCCAGCGCCTTTGCTGGAAACATCAAAATTGGTTTATTGAAAGCCCTCCTGCGGTGGGCTTTATAGTGAGAATCACTGAAATGGTAATTCTCAAAAAGCAAGAGGTGAAGCTTTGCTTCACCTCTTGCTTTTTGAGTTTGACTGGCGACAGCCATATGGTGGTAAATAGTATTACCTATTGCTGATTTTGACTGGGAATAACATGCCACAAAACTTTGCAGGCGAATATTTGCGCGGACGTTCTTTTAAAGGACAAGACTTGACAGGTGCTAACTTTAGTCGTGCGGACATTCGTAGCACCGACTTTACAGGAGCCAATCTTACAGATGCAAATTTTACTAACGCCAAAGCAGGGTTGACCGATGCTCGGAAAGCGATCGCCCTAGTAGGATTGTTTGCCCTTGCCAGTGCGACAGGGTTTTTCTCGTTTTTCCTGAGTATCGCGATCGCTAGAGAGACGACGGCAAGAACAGGGTTGGAGACAATTCCTGGGACAATTTTACTAATTGTCCTAGCTTTTGGGACTCAAGTTACTTTACGGCAAGGTTTCAATGTCCTAGATGGTTTCTTATTTAATGGCATGGTAGTAGCAACAGTCATTAGCACTTCAATCATTGCTTCTCATCGTTTGTTAAGTGAGTCGCTAGCTACCAGTACCCTTGCCATACTTTTGGCATTCGTAATCGCTAGAGGTGTAGCTGTGATCGTCGCCAGTGCGGAGATGATTCGAGGAAAAGCTATGGGTGCATTTATCGGCGCGATCGCGATCGTGGCGGCTCTCATCGGATGCCAGTTCGCTGAGGCTACTGCATGGAGCTCTTTGGGCGCAGTGGGCTTAGGTATCTATGTGGCGGTGAGGGCTGTAGCAGGTGATGAAGAACATACTGCCATTCATAATTTTGCAGTAGCGATCACCGCATTTTTAGGAACTAGCTTTCGTGAAGCAGATCTCACCAATACCAATTTTTCTCAAGCTCAATTGAATAATGCCGACTTTAGAAAAGCAATTTTGATGCGATCGCGCTTTTATGAAGCCGAGCAGTTATTGCTAGCCAGAGTAGATCGTGGATCGATTTTGAGCCAGCCAGCCTTACTGCATCTATTAGTCACAGGTAATGGCAGAAAGCAATCCTATGTGGGGATGGACTTTCACGGCGCGAATCTAATCGGAGCCGATCTCAATGGAGCAAACTTAAGGGAGGTAGACTTGCGCGGCGCTACCTTAAAAAGTGCAAATTTGGAAATGGCTAATCTCACCTTGACCAATGCTGTCGGTGCAGATTTTAGCAACGCTCTATTTACAGGAATCTGTCTAGATCGATGGACAATTGATACCACAACCAATCTCACCCAGATTGACTGTCGCTATATCTATTTACAGTCTGTTTTAACGCAAGATTTAACACGAGATAGTCGCTTGGAACGCTTGCCAAACCAAGGCGACTGGACATCAGGAGAATTTACCCGCCTATATACTGTCGCCGATCGCAAAGCTGAAAGCGTATTTGATTCGACATCCTTAGAGGAGTCGTCGATAAATCGCGAAGAGATTTTAGCTAGTCTAATGATTTTGATACAAGTCGCGATCGCTGACAATCATATAGACGAGCAAGAAAAAGCGATTCTAGAAGAGGCGATTGCGGCTTTGGATCTTGAAGAAGAGATTACGCTCGAACGCCTTTTAGAAGAACATATTTCCATCAATGATCTGCTTAACAAAATCAATAGTCCCTTGATCAAAGAGCAGTTATATCAATCAGCCTACATCATGGCAAAAGCCGATAGTGATGTTAGTACACCTGAAACAGAACTCTTGCAGATGCTTCAAGACAAATTTGCATTGGCTGACGGCACGGTCGAGAAACTGACTGCGATCGTTGATGCTGCTCAAAACATGTCAATTTCAGAGCAAATGGAAGCGATCGCCGATCCTGATAAGCGTGAACTGGCTGTTAACACCAATGTGCGCCTATTTGCAATTATGCACGCTGTGGGTGGCGCAATGCCCACCCCCGGATTTGCCACCGTCAGTCATCTCATGATTTATAAAGATCAGGTTGAGCTAGTCCAAAAAATTGGCAAAATTTGGGGGTATCCTGCTAATCATGCTTCTCCAGATTTCAATAAAGTTGTGTTTGGTAGCGTTGGCGCTACGGCAGCAAGAATTGCACTCTCAAATATCGTACTGCTGATCCCTGTAGCTGGCAGCATTATCAGTGGTTCCGCAGCCTTTAGTATGACTTGGGCAATTGGTAACCTCGCAAATCAATATTTTGCTGAAGGCTGCGAAATGGATGATGTGACCCTTGCAGAACTATTTTCTAATGCCAAATCTGAAGGAAAACGCACTTTTCAAGATCTACAAAAGGCTATTGCTGACAAACAGAAAGAGCTGACACCTGCGATCGCGGCTCTGCAAGAGAAATTTCAAGCAGGAAAGATAAGTGAAAATGACTATATTCGCGAAATCAAAGAGATCGCATAAACGCGCATCGCCTTAAACCCAAAGACCAAAAAGACAAATCGCCCTCTTAGCGAGCGATTTGTCTTTTTGGTCTTTGGTCTCATGCCTAGCGTATAATCTTAAGGTAACTTTTTATCTGTATTAATCTAATCAAAAGTGCAAGTAGTTAAAACTTATACTAAAATCTAGATTTAGTGATAAGTCCACAAAAATTCTGAACTTTGACGAAGATTCATGCCATCCCCAACTTCTTCCTCCCTCCGAAATACTTTTGCCAGAACTGAAATCCGTCGTCTGCAAGACTTGCTGCCGCCAGAATTACAAGCATGGGTAAAAGTGCTTAATGCTGACGGTGTCCGCCCGCCCCTAATAGCCTGTGAAGAAGCTGGCGGTGATGAAGTAGTGATTTTAGTTGATATGGTGCGCTGGGAACGCATGGCTGAGGATCAGCGTAATTTGCTGTATTGGCATGAAGTAGCCCGTATCCAAAATGACGCAGTGCCAAAAGATGGCTGGGAAGTCGCAGCGCTAGCGATCGGGCTTGGTGGTGCAGTTGGTGAACTTTGGGTGCAAAACGGTTTACTCTTTGTGCTAGCGCTGGGTATCTGTGGCGTAGCTGGATTTCAGCTATGGCGCAAGGGCACTAGCAAAAAAGATATTCGCAACTTGATCGAGGCTGATCAAGGCGCAATTCGTCTAGCTGTTCGTAATGGTTATCCTTTGCCTGCGGCTTATAAAAGCTTAGGCAGTGGGCTGAAGATTATGCTCAGTGATGCATCAAAGGGGCGATCGCGTACATTGATCGAAAAACGTCTGGATGCATTGCGCAATGAAGCAAATAAAGCCAGACGTACCTATGAAAATTAGCAAACCAGAAATCCCACTCGCTGTGAACAATTAGTTGAGTGGGATTTCTAGTTTGCTGTTGCCCCCAATCAAAAATCAACAAACTGTGATCGGCCATACATTTTCCCCACAACAAAGCGATCACAATCAATCAAAATCAACAACCAGCGATCGCCCCTTCATCTCCCTATAAAAAAGCGATCGTCCCTAGCTAAATATCAACAACTAATGATTGCTATAATAGACCTGTTGGGTAATAACAATTAAAATCGCTAAAACCGTTGACTAGGGAGGGTTTCAAGGATTTTAGCCTAAAATCCTTGAAACCCTTACCCAGATTAACTTTTGGGGTTTTTAGAGCTTATTACCCAACAGGTCTAATACTCTTATTGGATTGCTCAAAGGAGTTACAAACTAATGACTCAAACGGTTGCACGGAAATCCTTATATGAATCTGATTACCTACTTTGGACTCAAGATGTTGTATCCAAATTAAGGGCTAGAGACTTTGATAATGTAGACCTTGAAAATTTGATAGAGGAGATTGAGGATTTGGGGCGTTCTAAAAAAGATGAGCTGAAAAGTCGTCTCAATACTTTGCTAGAGCATTTACTTAAGCGTATATATGTCGATATGCCTCAAGAGTTCAATGGATGGGAACGCACAATAAGAGAGCAGCAGAAGCGTATTGAGTGGCTCATAGAGGATAATCCCAGTTTCAAATCTATTTGGCATGAGTATTTCAGCATTGCATGGCGATATGCTATTAAGGATGTTCGCAAAGAATATAAAAAGACTCAATTTCCTGAAATATGGCAGTTTGGGAATGATATTGAGTCAATCTTAAATATTGATATTTGGGAAAGCGATCGCCCCTAACCAAATACCAACAATCAGTGATCGCAAATTCATCTCAAAAAAAAGCGATCATACCCAATCAAATATCAGAAACTTCGACCTCATAACTCAAAGCCTATTTATCGTAATGGAATCGACATTGAATAATCGTAACTTGACTTTCATCAAAAGTATAAATAATCCGATGTTCTTGATTAATGCGTCTTGACCAATATCCTTGCAAATCAAACTTCAATGGTTCTGGCTTACCTATTCCTTTTGTGGGATCTTTGCAAATTTCAAGACAAATTTGAATTATTTTTCTCAATAGTTTGATGTCGTTCTGCTGCCACCAATCCAAGTCTTTTAGAGCATTCTCAGTCCAAGTAAGCCTTAACATCTATTTCCCTTACTTGTCCTTGTTCATGCTGAGAAATACTTTGATATAGGCGGTCTCTGTTGGCTGGATTGCTTAATAAGTACAATGTTTCCACTAAGCTGCTATATTCTCTTGCATCCAAAATCACAATACTTTTTTCAGGTTCTTTATAAACTGAAATAATTTCATGATTTTGTAATACTCTCTCAAAAATTTGTGCAAATTGGGTGTTGCATTCTTGGAAGGTGACTTGCTGTGTTGACATAAGTTTAATAGTCTCAGGTACAAGTTTGTAGAACATTCTAACCTACGATCGCTTAAAGCATAACCTACTCAGATCGCCCCTAATCAAAATCAACAACCAACGATCGCCACTTCATCTCTCACCACAAAGCGATCGCCCCTAATCAAAATCAATAACAGCGATCATTCCTATCTTTCTACAACCAATTTGAAATTGATATATCCTATTTTTTAAATGCATCGTAATTGGAGAAAATAGCATTACTGTCAATCTTGACATTACCAACTTCGTTGACAAAACCTACATTCTTTGCCTCAGTAGCACTAAATACTGATTCGCTATAAAATATATTTCTACTCTGCTTTTCCGTAATACCTGCACAAATAGAAAAGATTTTATGACCAGAAATCAGTGCAAGTTTATACCACTGGTTTGTTCCATTAAGCTCACCGATAGTTTGTCCATCACTGTAATTTGCAGTACCGTTATGTACAAGGAAAATACTATTGGGTGATGCCGTTCTGTTACTTCCAGCACAATAAATGTAAATAGCAGCTGATTTAACAACAGAGAGATTATGAGTCCTTATAGTAACGGGAAGACTAGAAAGGTAGTTATAAGCAGCAATAGATGAATCAAGATCTCCACCGTTAGAATTTATTAACAAAAGAAAATCTTTATATCCTGAAAGCATCCATACACTAATGTTTTGCATTAGTAACGCGACAGATTCTGAACTCACATTCCCAGAGAAATTTATAACAATAGTACGCTTGGTGTCAGTACTTTGAGGCGGAACTTTTGGTGATTCTGAATTAATATTTTGATTTTTACTAGTTTCTCCGCTAATTGAATAAGGATGGAGAAATACTGTAGATATTGTCAAAAAAATATTCACTAGAAGTTTTTTAGTCATCATCATTTTGGCTCCGTTGCATTTCATCCTTGAATTGGCGGGAAGATATTTATGCCTGTTTTGCTACAATGAAAGTATATCCTATGCAATGGGGTGATATTAGCCATGACTAAAAAATCTAAGGAAAGCAGCTTAAATAGCTCAGTCGCAAGCCCATCTAGCGAAAACAAAACTGCAAAGAAAAAGTCCTTGAGTCGAAAGGAAAAGTTTGAGGCATCAAAAAAAGCTAATCAGGCAATGATGAAAGCTTGGAAATTGATCTTACAGAGAAGCTCTAATAGCCCAGATGCCCAAGATTACATTTGACACAAATATTTTCATATCCCGAAAATATGTCCAACTATTTTTCTAGATAACAAAAAAGCCCCGCATTGCGGGGCTTTTTTGTTTGTTAAAGCTTAGTAACGAGCAGCGTTAGGCTTGTGTACGATGAAGCTTTGGACTTGGCACTGCTTGATGTTGTCGAAAGCAACAACACGGATGAAGCTACCAGGATAGCTAGAGCGGCAAGCTTGAACTTCGCTCAAAACTTCTTGAGGAGTTCTGGCGTTGAACAAGGGCAACTTCCAAAGAGTCCAGTAGTGGATAGAAGGATCGGAATCTTCGTTGAATTCGATCGCAGGATAGAAACCTTGCTTAAGGGTGTACTCGATTTGACGAGTGATTTGAGCATCGCTCAAAGGGGGAAGGTAGGAAAGAGTTTCGTAATGACGCTCTTTTGGTAAAGTTTGCATTATTTTCTCGCAGTTAAATTGGTGTTTCTATGGATTTAAGTAGAAGCGCGATCGCTTTCAACAACTGAATCTGGATCTAAGTCCGCAACAACTTCTAAAGGAATTTCGAGATTATTCTCAGAACTAGGTTCTACACTAGATTCCAGATTCTCACATTCTGCATATCCTTCAGAAGCCTGCACACTCATGATCTTCTCAAAATGTTGACGACGAAGCTGCATATTTGATTGTTGGATTCCAGTACGAGTCATTTCTGGCAAAAAATCTAAAATCTCATTCGCTAGATGTTCCCGCACTGTCATCACTCGAAAAGCCATTTCTTGGTGAACTGCGAACAGATCTTTAATATAAAGTTCGCCATTTTGGAGTCTTTCGCGTGTCGAGAATTGATTAAACCAGAGAGCTTTTAATCTATCAGTTTCTTCCAATTGCTCGGCAATTGTCTTTACAGCTTCAAATGTCAAAAAATTTACTAACATTTTAGCTGTGGACTTAGTACTGCGCTTAATATCCATAGGCTGAACTTAACCAAGAATTTTTTTTGTGAGAATGGGCGTAGCCCATTCTCACAAAAGCTGATCGATTTAGACGGTATCCATTGCTTCAAATTCAAACTTGATTTCTTTCCAGAGTTCAAGAGCAGCATTCAACTCAGGAGACCAACGACCAGCTTCACGAAGGATGTCGCCACCTTCACGCATCATGTCGCGACCTTCGTTACGAGCTTGTACGCAAGCTTCGAGAGCAACGCGGTTAGCGGTTGCACCAGGAGCAGCACCCCAAGGATGTCCCAAAGTACCACCACCGAACTGTAGGCAAGAATCATCGCCGAAGATTTCGACGAGTGCAGGCATGTGCCATACGTGGATACCACCCGAAGCAACGGGAAGTACACCAGGCATAGAAGCCCAATCTTGAGTGAAGTAGATACCGCGAGAGCGATCGAGTTCGATGTGGTCTTCACGCATTAGGTCAACAAAGCCCATGGTGATGCCCTTTTCGCCTTCGAGCTTACCGACAACGGTTCCAGAGTGGAGGTGATCGCCACCAGACATACGCAAGCACTTAGCCAAAACGCGGAAGTGAATCCCGTGAGTTTTTTGACGGTCAATAACAGCGTGCATAGCGCGGTGAATGTGCAATAGCAAGCCATTTTCGCGGCAATACTTAGCAAGAGAGGTGTTAGCTGTGAAACCACCAGTCAAGAAGTCATGCATGATGATTGGTGTGCCAATTTCCTTAGCGAAAGCTGCACGTTCCATCATTTGCTCAGATGTAGGCGCAGTTACGTTGAGGTAGTGACCCTTGATTTCGCCAGATTCAGCTTGAGCTTTTTCGATTGCTTCTTGTACAAACAGGAAGCGATCGCGCCAACGCATGAAAGGCTGAGAGTTGATGTTTTCGTCGTCTTTGGTGAAGTCCAAACCGCCGCGAAGACATTCGTATACTGCACGACCGTAGTTCTTAGCAGATAGACCCAATTTAGGCTTGATGGTACAACCTAGTAGAGGACGGCCATACTTGTTCAACTTGTCGCGTTCTACTTGGATACCGTGAGGAGGTCCTTGGAATGTCTTCAAGTATGCAATAGGCACACGGATGTCTTCTAGACGAAGTGCGCGAAGAGCTTTGAAACCGAATACGTTACCAACCAATGAGGTTAGCAAGTTGGTTACAGAACCTTCTTCAAACAAGTCAAGAGGATATGCGATGTAAGCAATATATTGATTGTCTTCGTTGGGTACTGGTTCGACATCATAGCAACGACCTTTGTAGCGATCGAGGTCGGTCAACAAGTCTGTCCATACAGTTGTCCATGTACCTGTAGAAGATTCAGCAGCTACCGCAGCAGCAGCTTCTTCTGGAGGTACGCCTGGTTGAGGCACGAAACGGAAAGCAGCGAGAAGGTCAGTATCTCTGGGTGTGTAATCGGGGGTATAGTACTTTAGTTTATAGTCCTGAACACCTGCGTCGTACCCAGCCTTGGCTTTAGACTGTGTTTTTGAGTAAGACATTAATATCTCCTTACTATGGTTGAATGAAAATCAGTAAACTGCAAATATATATCTGCAAATTGCACGGCAAAAAAAACTAAAGAGTCAGAGTCAATAGTCAAATCGAAAATTAAAGAAAGATTGAAAATCTGTTAAAAATCTAATTAGCCCTTTGATATCTGCTTCTTTGGTGGAATACTTTTTTGCTTTATATAAGTTAATCCTATCAGGAATTCTTCGTGAGAAGTCCTTGAGCGATGTCTCTAATTTAAACATAAAGTGCGTATCCACATTTACTTTTTTTGAAAAAAATTTTTTGAAACTCTCTGTTTTTGGTAACAAATTCATATAAAAAATTTATATAACTCTAATAAGCTAGATATATCCTCTAGTACTTGTTTTTGCGAGATCTTTCTAGGCTGAGCCGCGTAAACCCTTTAAATATAAGGATCAGTCTGTAAGTTAGCGAGGTAGTTTATGTTAAGAAAAATAGCGATTTATGAATATGTTTTTGTACTGATGCGATACATAATGATACAAAAACTAATATTAATAGTCAGTAATCTTAATAAGATTAAAAAAATATTAGAAATCCTAATGACTTATATATCAATACAAAATCAATCGATTTGATCAGAATTTGTTGTTAAGTTGACCGTCAATTTCATTAGAGTATTTTTACTCATTGCTGTAGTGATAAAAGCAAAGGCAGCGCGAAACACTGCCTTTAAGAATAATTGAAGCAGCACAAAGTGCCGCCATATTTTTACTGAGCTTGCTTAGCTAGCCATGCTAGCAAGACTAGTTCAAGGCTCTGGTTATTTTTGTGCATTTCCTGCTTGACCCATTGCGCGATCGCATCGATCGCCGAGAAACTAGAACCCGCTTGCCATTTCATGTCGATACCCATGGAAGTGAGGTGAGTCCCTTCGAGGGTCTGCAAGCTGACGGTTTTAGGGAATTTTTGGGTGAGTAGTTGGGAAAGGGTCGAGATTTCATCAATGCTATCGTCTACAAATTTGACTAATAAGTTATTTGCGGTCTGATAATTGGCGATGACTAGTTGCTCAGTTTCCTTTGGGGTGGGCGTAAACTCCATTGATGACATTTCGGGAATCGTGCCTGCGAGTTCCTTAAAAAATGGAATCGAGCGATCGGCGCTGTAGTTGTTGTAGGCAATGTAAATATTGCCAGCACGAGCGGGTTTATAGAGACTATTAATCAATAGATGGATTTTGCAGCCCATGCTGTGACCCATGCCAAATACTGGGAAATAATCAAGAAAGAGTTTGCTGCGTGCTTTACGAAATGAGGTGTTGACTTCACGAGCAATCTGACGGTGGTCGAAAGTATTATTCAGAAATGGGGTAGCGACGATCGCATAATTATTTTTAGCGAGTTGCTCTAGTACGCGACCGTAGGTAACATGGGGCGCAGCCGCAAAAAATGCACCTCCCAAAAAGTGAATTACGCCTTTGGGCTTGGGCGGTGTCAACACCCAATTTTCTTCGATTTGCTTCCACTCCATCAGTTTCGCCACTATTTACATTTCTTTATATTTATTATATAGCTGTCGCCATTCTTGTTAGGAAATAAGTGAGAGGCGGAGCGAAGCGCCGCCTCTCACTATTTGGGTTTTGATTTGTCGTGATAAAAGTTGCTAAGGCTATACTTAGTCTACAAATCGAGAATAAAAAGAAACCCGCAAAAAGCGGGTTTCTTTTTATTCTCGATTTGGTTTGTCAGTAGCACGGTTGAGCAGCAACAGGGAGCAGACTAAGCCAACAAAATGGGCAAAAATAATATTGAAACTAGCTTGAATAATTTGGAAATCGAGTGGCTGAATTACAGAGTTAAAGCTACCTGCACCAGGTAATACTGCTTGTCCTTGTCCTGCTCTAAGCGTTAATGCACCAATAATCGCAAAGGCTCCTAGTAAAGTAACAAACATCCCAATCAGATTAATAATCAATCCAATTTTAATTTGAAATACGGTCTGGCTTTTAGTTGGGCGATCAGGCGATCGCAGCTTTTTCGCCATTTGCGTATAACGGAAATTCCAGAAAATACTTGCACCTAGCACAGCTACACCAACCCAAGCAAAGCTAAGTCCTGGTAGTGAGGCAGGGCTAGTATCTAATCCTGTAGGACTAATTGTTCCAGCCCTAGGAAACAAAAAAAGTTGTAATAGCACTACCGATGAAACTACGCACAAAACTACTTGTGTCCAAAAAGCTGTCCAGCCCCAGCGCCTAAAAGATAAAACAACTCGCAATATGTTGGGGGAAACATCACTGTTATCTTCTTCGTTTTTGGTGTTTTTTAGTTCTCTGGGCATTTTTTTAGTGGGGCTGCAAGTAAAACCAGTAAATACTATAGCGTTTTACGCTTTCATAAAATCCAGAAAATTAAAGGGGCGCTTAGCGCCCCTTTAATTAACAATATTTTGATACATCTTCACCTTTGTCGGCAAGGTAACTTAGCGATCTAAACCGCAATCCTACCAGTTGATCATATAGAGGATTAATCTCGCACATAGCGGGAATATGCATGATTTTGCGGCCAAATAGAACTATATCGCGCTCAAAGGGACATTGAGCTGGAACGACTTTACAAATTAAATTCGCAATGCGGGAATCATGAATATCCATGTGATCGAGCCATTCTTTGACAGGCTCTAGCAGATTTGGATGATGTTCTTCGTGGTGAGATGATGATTCCAGTTTTTGCCGCAAATCATTAATGGGCTTGATTTCTTGTTTTAGCGCTTTGCAAAATTCTTGAATAATGCAATCTTCTGTATCTGTGTATTTACCATCGGCAAGTGCCATCATCACTGCCATCCGTAAAAAGTTTTCGCCTACCTTGCGATCGCTACCCAATGCATCAGCCAAGTCTTGAGCACTAATCGGTTCAAAATTTGAGATGGTTACTTCTTCACCCCATTCGTCACTATGACTAATTTGATCAAAGAGGGTACGCTCTTGCTCACTGTACTCATTGTCTGCGAGGGCAATGCTCATGAGTCCTCGAAACCAAGCTGAAATCTGTTCTTGCGTATAAGTCGGATGATTTTTTTGCATAACAAGTCAGTCTACAGGTTGAATAAATCATATAGCAATTTAAAACCCAGATATCAGAGGCAAAGCAAAGCACCGACTCTAATATTTGGGTTTGAGACCTAAAGCAATTTTCGAGCAAATGAACTAACCAAATAAATTTGAAAGTGCTGCAAAGCAACACTTTCAAATTTATTTGATTCGGGTTTGAGAGTAGCTGTAACACAAAATGGCTACGCCATTTTGTGTTTTGGTATTACAGGTTTGGGTTTTAATTCACAAAAGTGTGACGACACTTTTGTGAATTGGTATAACATTTATTAATTATTGCTTGATATCGAATATGACAAGTTTTGATGGTTCGCAAATACCGATCGCAATGACGATCGCGGGTTCTGATAGTGGGGGTGGCGCGGGGATACAAGCTGACCTCCGCACTTTTGCTTTTCATCTGGTGCATGGCACTAGCGTACTTACTTGCGTAACTTCTCAAAATACGCAAGGCGTAACAAGGGTAGATGCGTTGTCAGTGGAGTCTGTGACAGCACAATTTGAAACTGTGATGATCGATATGCGGATTGGGGCGATCAAAACGGGAATGTTGCTCAATCAAGAGATTATTAAAACTGTTGCCAAAAAGCTAGTTGCTTTTGGTTTTGGGAATGTGGTAGTTGATCCTGTGATGGTTTCGCGGACTGGGGCGCAGTTAATTGATGATGATGCTGTGAAAACCATGGGTGAGATGCTAATTCCCCTTGCCGCGATCGCAACGCCTAATCGCTATGAGGCGCAAATTCTGGCTGGGATGGAAATTCATACGCTGGAAGATATGCAAGCTGCGGCTCAGAGAATCTATAAATTAGGAGCGCGATCGGTACTAGTTAAAGGCGGTGGCATGACGGGAGATCTCAAAGCAGTTGATGTGTGGTTTGATGGCGATCGCCTTGAGGTGTTACGGACTGAAGTTATTGAAACTATACATACTCATGGAACTGGATGCACTCTGTCCGCTGCGATCGCTGCAAATCTAGCTTTAGGAAAATCACGTTTTCAAGCCGTGATGGACGCGAAGAACTATGTGACTGAGGCTTTGAAATATGCTTTAGCGATCGGGAAAGGACAGGGGCCAGTCGGGCATTTCTTTCCATTGCTAAATAATTTTGCCAAAAATCACTAAGCTTTGATCGATGCCATCTAATTCAGCGATTTCTGGTAAAAAGCCCCATTCCGTAAAGCCTAATCTTTCAAATAGACGACGACTGGCGGCATTATGGGCAAATACAAATCCGACCAATTTAGTAATATTCAACTTAGGGCATTGGGCGATCGCATGACTAAGCAACTTTTTGCCGATTCCCTTGCCTTGAAACATTGGATCTATATAAATACTTACCTCGGCAGTTTTGTGATAGGCAGGGCGACCATAAAACATTTGTAAGCTTAACCAGCCAATGATCTTCTCGTTTTGATCGCTTTGAAAATTGCGATCGCCGATTGTGATCACCCAGACAGGATAGCGATCGCCATGCGATCGAAACCAAGTGCGACGGCTCTCAACGGATATGGGCTCAAGATCGGCAGTGGCAAGACGACTGGGAATAGCCGCATTATAAATTTGAATAATTGCGGATAAATCAGCCTCTACTGCCACCCGAATTTGCATGAACCTATACTCCTAAACTTCTTTGTTGTTCCAAAAACTTGCGCCGCCTGTCTTAAATATTGCGGTTTTCTAATGAGTAAGTACTCATTAGAAAACAAAAAACAATCCTAGCAAGGGTTTTGAGTTTTCATTTTGCCGAAGGCAAAATGAAAACCGCAATAGCTATGAAAAATATAGCGCTTTGCGCTCTTAAAACCCAGAAATTAAAAGCGACGCATAGCGTCGCTTTTAATTTCTGGGTTTTGGTTTATGATCACATAGTTACTCATCTCCTTTTTATGGAATTATTTGCTGGGTTACTCACCACGGTTTTAGGTTTAGCAGGCGCACCAGGAATTGCAATTGACAAAGTTGCGACGGACTTTTTGCGTGGGCAAATCGTACGGGCTGATGTCCTAGAAGTACGAGTTGATAATGCTCCTAACTATCAGATTCTTTTGGGTAACGTCGATCGCATCCGTGTTGCAGGTCGTGGAGTTTACGTTTTAGAATTTTTGCGAATTGATCAGGTGGATCTGGAAACTGATCCGATTAGCATCGACCCTAACTTGTTACAATCTGGCAAAATTGTCTTGCGTCGTCCGTTGCAGGCTGCTGCGCGTGTCGTTTTGCGTTCCGAAGATATTAATACGGCTTTGCGATCGCCAAACGTTCAACCTTCCTTTAGAAATCTCAGCATTGATATTACTGGAACTAATAAAAATCCCGAAATTCTTGATCTAATCAATCCAGAAGTTACTTTTTTGGAAGGCGATCATATTCGCCTCTCAGCTACATTAAAATCGCAACCAACAGCAACTAAGCCTAAAGTCACAAGTCTCGATGTCTCCGTGAATGCGCAGATAAAGACTATTGGAGGAACCAAACTACAAATTATCAATCCTAAAATTGAATTGTCAGGAACGCCAGTGCCCGATCGCATTGCCAAAGCTTTTACAGAAGGATTGAATAAAGTTTTAGATTTGCGGCAATTAGAAAGCAAAGGCATCACAGCGCGAGTTCTCAAACTAGAACTTACAGAAGGAAAAATGCAAGTAATTGGCTTTGCCAAGATGGATTCTCTTCCTGAGCAATAGTTGCAACCATGAGTCAATGCCTCAACCCTAACTGCAATTTTCTAAATTCAGATCCCAGACTTAGTTTTTGTAGTCAATGTGGCTCAAAGCTAAAGATTGGCGATCGCTATCGGGCGTTGAAAATTCTTGGGCAAGGTGGCTTTGGCAGAGCTTTTATTGGTGTTGATGAAGCTCTACCTTCTCAGCCTCACTGTGTCATTAAACAGTTTTTCCCAGCTGATCTCAGTAGCGCTGTGAAAGCAGCCGAACTATTTCAACAGGAAGCTATTCGCCTTGATGACTTGGGCAAACATCCACAAATACCAACATTATTCGCCAATCTAGAGCATGACAATCGTCAATATTTGATCCAAGAATTTGTCGATGGAGAGGATCTTTTAAAGGAACTCCGAGAACAGGGAGCTTTTAGTGAAGCCAAAATTCGGATGTTGTTGGCAGACTTACTGCCAGTTCTGCAATTTATACACGATCGCAACGTAATCCATCGAGATATCAAGCCCGAAAATATTATCCGTAGGCGATCGCCTAGTAATTCTGGAGCTTTATCTGGCTCAATAGCGACAGGCAATCATGTGTTAGTTGATTTTGGCGCAGCAAAATTTGTGACTGCTGCCGCAATGATGGAGACAGGAACCCGCATTGGTAGCGCGGTGTATGTTGCGCCAGAACAAATACGCGGGAAAGCAATCTTTGCTAGCGATATCTATAGTTTGGGTGTGACCTGTATTCATCTGCTCACTAATGCCTCACCTTTTGAGTTAATGGATATGGATGGAACTTGGATTTGGCGTGATTTTTTAGAAAACACTTCCATTAGTCCTGTCCTTGGTCAGGTTTTAGATCGTATGATTGCCTCAGCTCCAAGTCATCGCTATCAAACTGCTCAAGCCGTGTTAAGTGATCTGAAAAATTTAACTTCATCATCCTCGCAATCGAATAGACCAAGATTCCAAAGACCAACTTACTTGAAAGCAGGTGCGAAAACACTGATTACTCCGATCGCTCCACCCAAATCTCAACCAACTCAAGCGATCGCACCGTCGTTATCTCAATTTTCATTTGAGACAGCCATAGTTACTGTTAATCGGAATGCGATCGGTAAATTAACCAAAAATCAGTTGCAAATTAGCACTCGACAAAAAATAGGCAAAATCTATGTCGAGAATCTCGGTAATGTCCAAGGTAAGCCGATTGGGTTGGAAATGGTATTTATCCCCGCAGGAAGATTTCAGATTGGATCACCGATCAATGAATTAGAACATAGCGAGGAAGAAAGTCCACGCCATATCGTGAACATCCCACCATTCTTTATGTCTCGATTTCCAATCACACAAAGGCAATGGAAAATATTGATGGATAATAATCCTGCAATTTTTATAGGCAATAGCGATCGCCCTGTGGAAACTGTGACTTGGGATGACACTCAGCTTTTTTGTCAGAAACTAGCAGAGCGAACAGGTCGCCCCTATCGATTGCCCAGTGAATCGGAATGGGAATATGCTTGTCGAGCGGGAACTTTAACAGCTTTTGGCTTTGGGGAAACGATCGCTGCAAATTTGGCTAATTATAATAGTGCAAGTCCCTACAAATACGCACCACAAGGTGTCAGTAATTCCTCGACATCTGAAGTTGGGACTTATCCTGCCAATGGTTTTGGCTTGCATGATATGCATGGAAATGTGTGGGAATGGTGTGCGGATAATTGGCATGACGATTATGACCTTTTGCCCAAGGATGGCAGTGCTTGGACTCAAGGGGGTGATCTCAGTTGTCGAGTAATCCGTGGAGGCTCTTGGCGCGATCCTGCTCATTATTGTCGTTCGGCTAAGCGTTCCCGAAATGCGACAAGTCAAGGCGATCGCACCACAGGTTTTCGCATCGTGGTTACTTTAATAACTTGATTAGAACAAAGCAGGGGAACGCCTGATTTCTTGACCTTCGATAATTGTGTGGAGCTGCCAACTAGGATCAGTATCAGGAAAATCAGCACGATAATGAGCACCGCGACTTTCAGTTCTAAATAGAGCCGATCGCATTAACAAATATGCATAGTCCGCCAGATTACGGGTTTCGATCCATAGACGTGAAGGCTCAGCAAGTTCTGCTAACTCGGTTTGCCAAGCCGAAATTTGGATCAAAGCAATTTCCAGATCCGATTGAACCCGACAGATTCCCGCCGCTTGCCAACTCAGATTTTGAATTCCAGATTTAATCTGTTGAATAGTTGCCGAATGATTATGATCTTCAAGCTTGGGTGCGATCGCCTTCGGAACATTAAAAATCTGCGTTGGCTGAGAACAGACCTGTTCTGCTAAACGTTCTCCAAATACAAAGCATTCTAAGAGAGAATTACTCGCTAAGCGATTAGCTCCATGTACGCCCGTACTTGCCGTTTCGCCAACAGCATAGAGTCCGACTATGGAAGTGGCTCCATAGGAATCCACGGCAATACCTCCCATACAATAATGGGCTGCGGGAGTCACAGGAATCGGCGTAGAGAAAATATCAATTTGCCATTGTTGACAGATTTTGATGATATTGGGAAAGCGATGAGCGATTCTCTCTTTGGGAATTGCTTGTAAATCGAGAAATACTGTGGGTTCTTTGGTCTTCTGAAGATGGTTAAATATGGCGCGACTGACAACATCTCTAGGTGCTAGCTCACCCTTTGGATGATAACTAAATGCAAAGCGATCGCCTTGATGATCGATCAAATGTGCTCCTTCCCCACGTACTGCTTCACTGATCAGAAATCTGGGAGCCTTAGGTAAAGCGAGAGCAGTTGGATGAAACTGCACAAATTCCATATCTCGAATTACAGCTCCTGCACGCCATGCGATCGCGACACCATCTCCCGTACTTGATGGTGGATTGGTATTTTGCGAAAATACTTGAGCACCGCCACCTGTTGCCAAGACTACCACAGGCGAACTTAAACAACTAATTTCCTGTTCCTGATCTAAATAAAAAACACCGCCACAGCGTCCCTTTTCCATATACAAATCTAAAACTAGGGTTGTACTCAAAACCTGAATACTAGGATTTTGCAGTACTGCGTCGGCAAGCTTTGACACCAATGCTCGACCCGTTGTATCTGCCGAGTGCAATACTCTACGCCTTGAGTGGGCAGCTTCTAAGGTGAGTGCAAGGCTACCATCTTCATCGCGATCGAAGTCTACGCCCAAGGCGATTAATTGCTGAATTTGTCGAGGTGCGGCGTTAACCAATACATCTACCGCCTCGGTTTCACATAAGCCAACCCCAGCGGCTAATGTGTCTTTGCCATGAAACTGAGGCGCATCATTTTTGTCGATAACAGCGGCAATTCCACCTTGCGCCCAGTCACTAGCCGAAGTTGACAAGTTATCTTTAGTCACTAAACCAATCCGCCAGTTTGGTGCTAAATCTGTAAGTCGAAGCGCAGTATAAAGTCCAGCAGCACCGCTGCCAATGATCAAAGCATCAAACCTTGTTTGGTTCATTAAGTAAAGCCAAGTTGTCAATAGTCGATATTATCTCACTAGATCAATATCATTGCTTTGAGTCAATTAGGAAAAAATGATCCATATAAATCCAAAAAAAATAGCAGCAGGCTGCACCTGTAGCTATTTTTTGGATTGATTATTTTGAGTAAGTCCCTATATGCATCGTTACGAATTGGCAAGGCGATCGCTATAGATTGCTTTAATTCGTCCAAGGATTCACAATGACCACTTCTATCCCTGCAAAATCTTTTTCATTACGAGTAACTAGAGCTAAAGAATTCTGGAGAGCGATCGCAGCAATGAGAGAGTCCATCATTGGCAGTGGTCGCCCTTGTTTTTCAAGTTTTCCAACTAATTCACCCCATAACAACATGGTTGAAAGATCAATGCCTATAATCCTTCCTGAAAAACGAATGGGAAGAGTTTGTTTTAACCAAATATCTAGATCTTCTTTGCGTTGAGATGCTGCGAGTTTACTAATCCCCTTGGCAATTTCACCCATCGTAATCACACTTAAATAGAGTGTCTCAGGGGCTTGGGTATCTAGCCAGTCCAGAACTTTTTGATTTGGTTGCTTGGCGACTAATTCTGAGATTAGGCAGGTATCAAGGAGATAAGTAATAGAATGAATCGGTCGGTGGGTAGACCTTTATCACGAGTGAGGTCTAGATCTTCAGTGGCAGCAAGTTCAGCAAGGGGAGATTGTCGAAAAAACTCGGAGAGTTTGGTGGGGGATTGATTAAGGCTCAATGTTTGCTTAGTCAATCGCCACACTTGCATAAATTGGATTAGTAATGCTTCAGGTGTTTGCTCGATTTCACGGATTAGTTGTTCTTTGATTGTCATAACTTAACCCTCTTTGTTGTTTAAGCATAGCTCAATATTTTTGTGAATAGAGGCAATCGCCTATGTACATCATCACGAATTAGCAAGACGATCGCATCAAAGAAACCAAAGATCGTAAATTTATCTCTACTGATACTGATATGAGCCGTGAATTAAGCTAATGTAGATACAATATAGATACATTGACGGTGATTTTTATGACTGCCGCGATCGCTAAGTGGGGTAATAGTTTGGCTGTACGCATTCCGCAAGCTATTGCTGAACAGGTACAAATTCAAGCAGGAAGCGAAATCAATATTGATATTATTGATGGCAAGATTGTTTTGACACCGCATCGGCGTAAAAAATATACTCTAGATGAATTACTAGATGGCATGACCTGTGAACATCTCCATGCAGAAATTTCTACGGGTGTTTCTGTTGGGAATGAAGTATGGTGAAGCTATACATCCCTGATCGTGGCGACATTGTTTGGCTAGATTTCGATCCGCAGGCTGGGCATGAACAATCTGGGCATCGTCCTGCTTTTGTGATTTCACCGATCGCCTATAACCAAAGGTCAAGTTTGGCTCTGGTTTGTCCGATTACTTCTAAAACTAAGGGATGGAAGTTTGAGGTTCTACTCACGGATACTAAGACTAAGGGAGTGATTCTGGCTGATCAAATTAAGAGTTTAGATTGGCAAGCGAGGAAGATAGATTTTATTGAGAAGGCTTCTGAAAAGATTATTGATGAAGTTATCGGCAAAATTGAAGTGTTATTAACCTAGCAATTAAAAAAATATGCAAGAGAAAATTAGATATACTGAAATACTTTTACCTTCTGAAGAACCATTCTCTAATTATGGTGTTAATGACTCCATATCACTTGCTCCATTATCCTTAGTGAATATTTTTATAGGTGCAAATAATTGTGGAAAGAGTCGATTACTTCGAGCAATATTTTCTCTTAATGAATTTTCCTATAATACAAACAAGTATTCTAACGAACTTTTTTATCTACTTATCGAAAGATTTAACAAAGAATTTAAAGAAGCTTTTAAAAATGGAATAATAGCAATAGATGATATATCTATTAATCGTATTGAAAAATTTTTAAGCTCACAAGAAAAAGACTTTATTAGTTCTAAGAATCCCATATTTAAGCTATTTTTTGAATTATTAAATAATCTTCGCCAGCTTGAGAATAAATTCATAAATCAAGATTTTGATGATTTTTATGAGATAAATTATAATGACGAGAACTTGATACGCAAATCCTACTACGAGCTTAAAAATAAAACAGTTACAATATCTAGAGTTATTGAAGTTATCAATAAATTCAATGAAGAATTTAATAATATTATTTCAAGATTAAATAAATCTAATATTGATTTATTTAGCACTAATCTTGATGACAAATGGTACTACATACCTATGCTTCGTGGAATGCGTCCATTATTAGACAATAGAAGCGGAGAATTAGCAGATATCAATGTATATCAAAAACGGACTCAAAAAGATTATTTTGAAAATTTCTCATCAGCAAAGATGCAAATATTTACAGGACTTGAATTATATCAAACTCTAAAGGAAAAATTGCTTGGTGAACCTAAGGAAAGAGATGAGGTGAAAGGATTTGAAAACTTTCTATCAGAAAGTTTTTTTGGGAATAAACAAGTCACTTTAATTCCAAGAGAAAAAGATCCCAAAGTAGTTCATATAAAAATTGGTGATGAGGATCAATTACCAATTTACCATCTTGGAGATGGTTTACAAAATCTAATTATCTGTACATTTAATATATTTATGGAAAAGTCACGATGTCTTTTTTTTATAGAGGAGCCAGATATGTTTATGCATCCATCAATGCAGAGATCATTCTTAGAAGTGTTATCAAAATATGATCATCATCAATATTTTATCACTTCACACTCCAATCATTTTTTAGATATGACAATTGACTTTGACAATATCTCAGTATTCCATTTCTCTAAGCACGAAGATACTCAACCACAGTTTCATATTCGCCCATCCTCACCACGCGATAGACAAATATTACTTGACTTAGGAGTAAGAAACTCAGCTGTCTTTATTACTAATGCAACAATTTGGGTTGAAGGGAAAACAGATCGTCTTTATCTCAAAGCTTATATGAAAAAATATATTGATGAGCTAAAAGAAGATATTAATAGAATTGATAGAATGGCAGAAAATAATTCAGATCTCAAAAAAAATCTTGAGAAAAGATATATAGAATTAAACAAACTCAAAGAAGACTATCATTACTCTTTTGTAGAATATCAAGGCGCAAATTTAACCCATTGGAGTTTCGATCTAGATGAAAAAGAAACAGAAGATATTAAAGCCAGTTATGTTTGCGCCCATGCCTTTCTTCTCGCTGATGGTGATGTAGCTACAAAAGGCGAACGTAAAAAAATTTATACCGACATGCTAGGCGATGATAGATTTCATCTTCTAGAAGTAAAAGAAATTGAAAATCTTATACCTGTTGAAATACTTCAGAAAGTAGTCGCAGAAAAGTTCAAAGAGTACGAAGGTAATATTGAGAATATCAAGTATGAAGACTATGCAAAACTTGATACTCCTATTGGCAAATATCTCGATCTTCTATTAAAATCGATACCAGAAGGAAAAACTGTTTTTGCGGCAATCAACAGATCAAAGACAAAAAGTGAGGGGACTGGAACAATCAAGTCTAAAGGCACATTCTGTGATGATGCAATCAAATTTATGCAAAATCCTGAATGGGCTTTGACAGATGAACTAAAAGCTATCTGCAAGAAAATTTTTGACCATATAATCACCCAAAACAAGAATTCATAACACTGGACAATTTTCTACGGCTCAAAATCAAAGGAGAATTATAAATGATAACAATTACTAAAGAATCTATCAAACAAGAGTTAGACTACTTCAATGATGAACAACTAAAACAAGTTGCAGATTTTATTGAATTTATCAAATTTCAGACCAAATTTACGCGCCAGCAAACTGACGTTAGCCAATTTGCTAACCTCTACCAAGAATTTGCACAAGAAGATCGAGAACTAGCCGAAGCAGGAATTTCTGAATATTCCGAACTCTTGAATAGGGAGGACAAAAATGCAAGTGGAACGTGGTGAAATATGGTTAGCTAATCTCGATCCCACTAAAGGCTCAGAACAAGCTGGCACTCGTCCGATTATCATCTTTCAAGAAAATACCATCTCTAAATTCACCAGCACGATTATCACAATTCCCCTCACCACTAATTTGCGCCGTGCAGCTTTACCAAGCTGTTTACTGCTTTCTAACGGTCAAGGCGGCTTAAATCAAGACTCAGTTGCACTTTGTCATCAACTTCGCGTACTAGATAAAACTCGCTTGATTAAGAGATTAGGGCAGATAGACATAAATGTGATCGCTGAGTTAGAAAGAACTGTCCTATTTACCCTTGGATATCAAGCACTATGACATTCTAAAGCCTCTCTAGCCTATTTTTAAGAGAGAGACCACAGCAAAATTCTTTAGACATTGTGAAAACAGTTATGTTTGTGATTCGATCGCATCTTCAGCATTATTCGCGATCGCAAAATTATTGAGGGCTAAATAGAGCAACAATTCTAGCCAATACTTCATCAATGATCGCGTCTGGCACACTCTCCAACTTTCGCGCCTTACGAGCAGACAAATCAATAGGACGGGGTTGATCGCAACGAACTACTCCTTTAGTGCGGGTTCCAGCAGAATCTAGAGAAACAGCAAAACCTGCGGTTCTCGCAAAATTTCCACCTGATGTAATTGGAACAACGATTGGAACTTTAGTTAAGGCATTGAATTTATCAGGAGAGACTATCAAAACTGGTCTAGTTCCCTGTTGTTCATGCCCTTCAGTTGGATCAAGTGAAACAAGATAAATATCACCACGTTTCACAGTTCATTACCCACAGGTTTGACATCTAGCCAAACGCGATCTTCTTCCGTTATCGGTGCATTAGGATTGCATTGTGCCAAAAGCTCCTCTAGTGAATATTGTGGTTTTGGTTGAGGTTCAATAATCAGCCTGCCATTATCAACCGCAACCCCCACAGTTGTCCCCGATTGTAAGTTTAAAATTTCGAGAACGGCGGGGGGAATCGCTAACATGATCGAGCCACCTACTTTACGAAGGTTTGTGGTGTGCATAATTTTTCTTATAGTTATACTTAAATATAACATTAGCAGAAACCCTATCTCTCATTGAGTCTCAGAAATGACTTTTAACTTGTCTGAGATTCGATCGCACCTTCGCCATCATTGGCGATCGCACAGATTGTGTTGAAGAATGAAACCCAATACTAATAGACCTTGTAAACAATGCGATCGCTAATAAGAAAATGCGAAACTCCTATTTTTGCTTTAAACAATTTGTAATCTTTCAAGACAAATGTGCGATGAAAGTAGGAACAGATGGCATCTTGTTGGGATCTTGGGCAAATACATCTGACAACTCTCAAATTCTTGATATTGGAACTGGGACAGGCTTACTGGCGCTGATGATGGCTCAGCGATCGCCATCGTCAAATATTGATGCCGTGGAAATTGACGATGAAGCATATGGACAAGCCAAAGAGAATATCGAGAATTCACCTTGGGGCGATCGCATAAATATTTTTCATGCTCCAATTCAAGACTTTGCTAGCAATTGCTCTAAGCAATATGACTTAATTATTTCCAACCCTCCTTTTTTTGAGAAGGCGAGTAAATCATCGCAAAAGTCAAGAAACTTAGCGCGACATAGTGACAGCCTTTCTCAAACAGATATTCTCCAAAT
This sequence comes from Pseudanabaena sp. Salubria-1, assembly GCA_023336205.1. Classification (GTDB taxonomy): domain Bacteria; phylum Cyanobacteriota; class Cyanobacteriia; order Pseudanabaenales; family Pseudanabaenaceae; genus Pseudanabaena. Next base: position 102,376 of record JALQCR010000020.1, on the reverse strand, counting down.
CGCCTCGCAGTTACTAAAGCCAAATGGTCATTTAGCAGTTATTTATCCGACCGATTTAGCTGATACTTTCCTGAATAAAGCCAAGGGTTTTCACTTATTTTGCGATCGCAAAGTCAATGTCAAACCAACCCCAAAAACTATCATCAAACGCATCTTGTTAGAATTAAGTTCAGCATTAAGTTCAACTCAGGGGCAAACTCAAGAAACTATATTGATAGTAGAAGAACGCAAACATATCTACACAAAGGAATACATTAATTTAGTACAAGACTTTTACCTAAATTTGTCTGTAGTAAGTACTCCCCGCCCATTGAATAATTAGTGATGTTCGGCTTCGCCGAACATCACTAATTATTCAGCCTGTACTTCTTGCTGCACTAGCGATACAGGGCTTGGATCTGGATTTTAATTGCGCCAAGCTATTTATTGTGTATATTTAACCTTGGTTAAAACTTCAAACGTTTGTATACCTATGCCTACCCAAAACGATATCCCAGTTGCTCAAAGAGTCAGCGATCCTAACCGATCATCCCAAAAGCAACCAGAAAAAGTCAAAACAATTTCGCGATCGCTACAATCAGTTCCTTGGTGGGCATATGGTTTGGCAGTACTAGCTTTTTTATCCCCGATTGTTAGCACCCGCATCTGGTTTGCCCTGAATGCTAATGCCACCAATCAACCGAAAGAAATTACTTCATCCGATCCAAGCTCACAACCAGTTTCTTCTTCGCAAATTGAGCAACCATCGCCTGTTCCTACAGCACCATTTATAAGTGCAACTCCTACGGCTAGAGGTAATGACACTAAGCAAAATCCAGAAGTTAATACTAAAGAATCCAATAGTCCACCAGATTTATTTGGACATCATGCATTTAGTGAAGCTCCTGCGAATAAATTACGCACTATAGGTCGAGCAGGAGATGGCTATGAAATTCGTCTGCATGAGGCAGCAGCAAAAAGTTTTCTCCGAATGGAAGCTGATGCAAAGGCTGATGGTATAGATTTTGTTGTGATTTCAGGCTTTCGGACAATCTCAGAGCAGCAAGAACTTTTCTTTGATATCAGTAAGCAACGCAACCAAACGCCAGCCCAACGAGCAAAAGTTAGCGCTCCCCCAGGACATAGTGAGCATCACACGGGCTATGCTCTAGACATTGGTGATGGTGCAGTACCAAGTGCCAATCTATCCACTAGCTTCGAGAAAACTGCGGCTTTTCAGTGGTTGCAAAATAATGCAGCCAAGTACGGCTTTGAAATGTCTTTCCCGCCCAATAACCCTCAGGGCGTAATGTACGAACCTTGGCATTGGCGATTTGTTGGCGACGATGATAGCCTCGCAACTTTCTACAAAAAGTCAAACCGTAGTAATTCCTTTATCCAAAAACCATAACTTAGGACAAACAAAGAGCTTAAGTCCTTTGTCTGTCTTAAGTGATTTTGAGCTGAACCTTGTCATGAATGTAACTGCCACTGATTTACTAGCGATCGCCATATTTACAATTACGATGATGTCATTGGTGGGCACAATGGCAGGTTTATCACCAGTCGTCCCGGCCGCGATCGCCATTAGTTTACTTAGTGCTTGGGGGATTGATATTGGCTTTTGGCAAGGAAAATTTGGAGCATATACTCAAGCATGGCTGAGAGCGCGATCGTCAAAGTATCGTGAACGAGTTTCCTATCACGAAGCTGGACATTTTCTTGTCGCTCATGTGCTTGGTTTTAGAGTTGTGAACTACGCGATCGCGGGTATCGTTGGGCAATCGCTAGGTGAAATATTAGCCGATGAAGCTTTTAAAGGTATCGAAGGTGGCGTGGAAATCGAGATTGCTGATGCTCCTAATTCCACAAATTTATCAGCGAATTTACTCGATCGCTATAGCACTGTATATATGGCAGGTATCGCAGCCGAACAACTGATGTGCGAAGGCGCAACTGAAGGAGGTATTGATGATATGCAACGCCTTCGGGAAGCAATTTCTCATTTACCAAATCCGATGACCCAAGAGCGATGGGCGCTGCTAAATGCCCGTAATTTATTAAGCGATCGGCGTTCGGTGCTAATTGCCCTTGCGGAGAAAATGCTCAATGGAGCAACCGTCGAGGATTGTTGTCAAACCATTGAGCAAGAACTATTTATAGCGAAAAACTAAGGGTGGCGCTTCGCGCCACCCTTAGTTTTTATAAGTTGAGTGCTTCTTCTGTAAGCATGGGAGCTTGAGGAGCATCTTCTTCTGGCTTACTATTTTTCTCGTCAGGCAACCACTTTAAGAGTGGAAGTGGCAAAAGGCTAGTTAAATTAGCAATTAAAACTAATAACCAGAGGTTATCAAAATTGGATTCGGTAACACCTAGAAGATAGGTCAAACCAGCTCCTAACTGAAAAGAACATAGGGCCGAAATATTCAAAACAGACATCAACAGGGCAAACAATGTTGCTTCGATTCCCTCAGGACATAGTCGCGCCGCTAATACTAGAACAGGCATAAAGGCAATACGACCAGCTACAGTCAAAATCAAACTGTCACCAAGACTAAACCAGCGATCATCAATACCTAGAGATCTGTTTGTGTGGGTAACTAACAATAAACTTGTAAGTCCTAACAAAGTCGAAATAATTGTTGTCCAAAAGAAAATCTTGCGAGTCGGTACACCTCTAAAAAAGCGCTGAAATAGCCATACACCAAGTAATCCCGCCCAACTTGCAAAAAATCGAACCGTACCGAGGAATTCAGGATTAAACTTCAGTTCATTAGTCGTGAAATAGAAAAAAGCAGTATCAGCGCTTGGCGATGCTTGCCAACAGAATAAGAACGCCGCAGGCAACCAAATTGCTTTATTCGTAAAGGCTTGACGCAGTTGAGTAAAGTTGAACCTCAACGACATCCAGATTTGCGAATTTCTTGATAAATTCGCAGGCTTTGGAGGTGGCGATCCATCTTCTGACTTATTAGTAGGATCGGGTGCAACAATAAAAATCGTGGACATTGGTGGATCTGCGATCGCAAAGGCTGAGATACCGACCAAAAGCGGCAAAATCGCGGTAATTTCAAAAACAAATTTTGCGCCAAATTGTTCTAGTAGGTAGCCACTCAGATATGCAGAGATAATCGCACCAATTGAGGAAGCGATCCAGCTAAAAGACTGCAATGAGCCTGCATCGCCCTCTGGCTCTAGTCTGGCGCGTTGGACAATCAGTGCATCGGTAATCGCATCAGAAAAGGCAAGAGATAGAGAACCAGTCGCAATCATCGCGATCGCCCAAAATGGAGTTTTGACCCATAAACCCATGCTCACCCATGCAAAAATCCCTAAAATGCTCGATAGCAATAGATAAGGACGGCGACGATAGCCAAATACTGGGAATCCATCAGATATCAAACCGTATAAGGGCTTAACAGTCCAAGGTAACATCGTAATACCAACCATTGACGCAACTTCCGCAGGGCTTAGCCCTAAGTCATCCTTAAGGAAGAAACTTACGGCAAGTTGAGAGATTGCCATTGCACCTTGCACAAAATAAATAACTGCGATCGCCCCCAGCTCTAGGTCAAACGAGCGCCCTCGTAGTTTTTTGAGCCAGTCTGATTGGATTAGCACTATACGATTGCCCAAATATTAAGAAATTTTAATCTAAATATATTTTAGTATCAATGCAGAAAATCGTGTAGTACTCGTAGGTGTAAATCACTGCGGATGCGAATAAATCATGACGCTCACGAAAATACGGTAGGGTAGATGAGAGAACAATTAGTACAGATTCCATCTTTTCTTTTAATTCCCATTTTTTAGATCCTATGCCCAATCCCATTTTTGTCCTTGCTTCCGCTTCTCCTACCCGCAAGAGCATTTTAGAAAACGCTGGTATCAAACCAATTGTCAAAGTCAGTTATTTTGATGAAGATGCGATTCAGGTTAGCGATCCCACGACCTTAGTGCTGACATTGGCACAATGCAAAGCCAAGGCGATCGCAACCGAATTTACAGGACAGAATGCGCTAATTATGGGATGTGACTCGATCATGTATCTCAATGGCATGATCTACGGTAAACCTGACTCCAAAGAAACAGCGATCGCGACATGGCAAAAGATGCGTGGCAATTATTGTGAGCTATATACAGGGCATTTTTTAATTGATGCTAAAACTCAGCGATCGGTGATGCGTCACGGCGTAACCAAGGTGTATTTTGCCAATGCCACTGATGCGGAAATTACCAGCTATGTAGAATCTGGGGAGCCTCTATGCTGTGCAGGATGTTTTACGATGGAAAAACTGGGTGGATTATTAATTGAAAGAATCGAAGGCTGTCACACTAATGTATTGGGATTGAGCTTGCCGATCTTGCGTCAAATGCTAACTGAGCTTGGCTACAGCCTCCACTTTAGTGCTAATGGAACTACCATCAAATGAATACCGCCAATCGAAATACCCTTTGGGCAAGCATTGTTGCTGAAGAGCTTTATCGATCAGGTGTGCGGACAGTTTGTGTTTCTCCAGGATCTCGGTCTACGCCACTGGTGATTGCTTTTGCTGAATTGCGCGATCGCAGTCCTGATTTTCAGATTTTGGTGCATATTGATGAACGCTCAAGTAGCTTTTTTGCACTTGGTCTAGCGAAAGTTCAAAAAGCTCCTGTTGCCTTGCTTTGCACATCAGGAACTGCGGCAGCAAATTACTATCCTGCAATTATTGAAGCCTATTACAGTCAGATTCCACTTGTAGTGTTGACAGCCGATCGCCCCCCAGAAATGCGTGATTGTGGTTCTGGGCAAACTATTGATCAGATTAATATTTATGGAAAACATGTTCGCTACTTTTTTGAAGTGGGAACACCAGAGATTCTCGGTTTTCGATTGCGCTATTTGCGATCGCTAATTGGTCGTTCTGTCAGTATGGCTACTGGGAAAGGTGATACACCCGCAGGTGCTGTCCATCTCAACTTCCCCTTCGCCGATCCGATGCCACCTGTCCCTGTTGCTAATGATGTGCCAGAAGACTTAGCTCTCAGCAGTCCAGAAGCAATGTTTGGTAATCCTTCGGGCGATGCTTATAGCCAAGTCATTTCAGGAATGCGATCGCTAGGTACAGATGCGATCGCTTCCATAGCAAATCAAATTATTAGTCATCCTAAAGGGGTGCTAGTTGTAGGAGTATATGACTCACCGCCAGAGTTTTTAGATGCTGTATGCTGCTTGGCAAGAGCAACTGGTTATCCATTACTGATCGAAGCCACTGGTGCACAGCGTACTGACGAAATTGGACATTATGATAGCTTTTTGCGATCGCCAAACTTCTGTAAAGCCCATGCTCCAGAAATTGTGATCCGCTTTGGAGCCATGCCTACTTCCAAAAGTTATCTACTCTGGTTACAGAAATATATTAGCTGTCAGCAAATCGTGGTTGGTAGCACCAATAGCGATCCTACTCATGGGATGACCCAAGCTTTAAATGTCCATCCTGTAAGCTTTTGCTTACAGTTAGCCAATTATTTAGAGAACTATGCTCAACCGATTTGGCAAGATAAACAATGGCGCTTAGATTTTGAATTAGCAGAAAGTATCGCTGAACATGCGATCGCCGAATCTCTAGCCACAATTGAAGAATTATTTGATGGTAAGGTTTATGCGGAACTTGCAGAAATTCTTCCTGCCGATACTTTTATTTATGTGGCAAGCAGTACGCCCATCCGCGATTTGGATACATTCTTCCATATCGATCGCCCAATTACCGTTTTAGCAAATCGTGGTGCAAATGGCATTGATGGAACTTTGTCTAGTGCGCTGGGCGCGGCATGGGGATGCGATCATCCGATGGTTCTCATCTGTGGAGACCTAGCGTTTTATCACGATCTAAATGGATTACTTGCAGCCAAAAAATATGATATTTCTCTGACAGTGATTCTTCTAAATAACGATGGTGGTGGTATTTTTGATTTACTACCAATTTCCAAATATGAAGATACCTTTGAAGAATTCTTTGGCACATCGCATGGTCTAGACTTTGCGCCAATTATCTCCGCCTATGATTCCGAACATTTTCTCATTCAAGATTGGCAAGATTTTCGCGATCGCGTGATGAGTTCTCTGAGTGCTAAAGGAACTCAAGTTTTAGAAGTTAGAAGCGATCGCAAGCGCAATAAAGAACTGCATTTTGCAATCTGGAATAAGGTGATCGAAAGTTGCGATCGGAACTTTTAATTATGCCGAGGTACTTACGAATAGTTAAGAATTGAGGCAACTAAAATCGCAATCTGAGTTCTGTTTCGTAAATTTAGCTGGCTCAAAATATTGGTAATGTGGTTTTTTACAGTTCTTGTAGATATATAAAGCTGATTGGCAATTTCCTCGTTATTTGCGCCAGTGGCAATTAACTTTACTATTTGCTGCTCTCTAGGCGTGAGTTTATCCCAATCAGTTGTAGACACCTCGGAAATTTCTGGGACTCGCGCAATTACTTTTCTGCCTAGGTTTAAGTCCAAGTGCATGTAGCCTCGATAGACAGCTTGAATGGCAAATGATAATTCTTCGGGAGACGTATTTTTTAAGATATATCCTGAGGCTCCATATTTTAGAGCTTGGGAAACATAGTCTTCCGTATCATCAACAGTGAGAATTAGAACCTTTGTATCTGGGAAACGATCGCAAATTTGTTTGGTGGCTTCCACTCCATCCATCAGTGGCATTTGGATATCCATGAGAACAACATCTGGCTGGAGGCTCTCTACTTGCGTGATCGCGAGTTGTCCATTTTCTGCCTCTCCAATAATTTCCAAAGAAGATTCATCGCCAAGGGAAATCTTCAGGGCGCGGCGAATAAAGGAATGATCGTCAACAAGTAAAATGCGGATTTTCATAGAAGTTACCTATGCTTTGAGCGATCACTTCAGGGTAATTCTCAAACCAGCAGTCACATTTTCGAGAATTGGTATGACCTCAGATTAGCTGTTTATATAGTAACGAACAAGTAGCGATAGTCCCAATTTTTTATGGGACTAAAGTACTAGCAGATTCAGGACTTAGTCTTCATGTGCAATTTCGATCTCAGATCTAGGATGGAAATGTAGAACTTAGAGGATTCCTTCCATGTCCAAAATTCTTGTTGTTGAAGATAGTAAGACTCAAAGGGAAATGATTACTAGTTTGCTCCAAAACAATCAATTTGAAGTTGTGACTGCAAAGAATGGAGTGGAAGCGATCGCTCAAGCTGAGATGCTACATCCTGACCTCGCGATTTTAGATATTGTGATGCCTGAAATGAATGGCTATGAGCTTTGTCGCAAACTGAGAGACAATCCTGAAACATGGAATATCAATATCATCATGTGTTCGACTAAATCCACCAAAGTCAATCGTCATTGGGGATATCGCCAAGGAGCAAATGCTTATATTGGCAAGCCTTTTCGCCCAGAGGAATTGGTTAATACAGTAAATGAGTTGTTAAGAATATCGTAAGGTGGGCAATGCCCATTCTACTACCTTATGATCTTTTCGTATTACAGCACTTTGCGCTTAAGCCCAAACCTAGATAAACTTTGAAAGCGTTGCAAAGCAACACTTTCAAAGTTTATCTAGTGATTCGTTTGATCGGTAATTGCTGTAAGATAGGAAAATAGTGGAGATTTGCTAGTCTTAGTTAACTAAATCTCTGCTCTAAAATTGTAGTTCACGAAAAGTAATTGAGATTAACGTGTCTGGGAATGTACCTATAGATTTGCCACAAGATTTATTAGAGTCGATCCAACGTACTCGCACTGCTGCGATCGCCTTGGCGAAACTACCAAGCGAGGCAAAGAACACTGCATTAGAGGCGATCGCAGTCGCCTTAGATCAACAAGCTGAAATGATTTTGACAGCCAATCACAAGGATGTCACTGCTGCTAATGCGAACAAATTGCCTAGCGCCTTGATCGCTCGTCTCAAGTTGGATGCAAATAAACTGAAAAGCATGGTCGCAGGCGTACGCGATGTAATCCGCCTTGATGATCCGATTGGCGATCGCCAGATTCATCGTGAACTAGATACAGGGCTAGTATTAGAGCGTTTGTCTTGTCCCTTGGGCGTAATAGGCGTGATTTTTGAAGCGCGTCCTGATGCTGTTACCCAAATTGCCGCGCTAGGTATTAAGTCAGGTAATGGCGTAATTCTCAAGGGTGGGAGTGAAGCTGTACATTCCTGTGAAGCGATCGCTTTTGTGATGTACAAGGCTTTAGAAGAGCTGTTTACAAAACATGGGGGCGTATCGCCAAATGTGGTGCAGCTGTTGACTACTCGCGCCGAAACTTTGGCAATCTTGAAGATGGATAAACTCATCGATCTGATTATTCCTAGAGGTTCCAATCAGTTTGTCCGCTATATCCAAAACAATACCCATATTCCTGTTCTCGGACATGCCGATGGAGTCTGCCATTTGTATGTAGATGAGTCGGCGGATTTAGATAAAGCAGTGGCGATCGCAGTTGATAGCAAAACCCAATATCCAGCGGCTTGTAATGCGATCGAAACAATGTTGGTGCATAGTGCGATCGCACCCAAATTCTTACCATTAGCTTTAGCCTCCTTACAAGAGAAAGGCGTAGAACTTAGAGGATGCGATCACACTCAAAAAATTATTGCGATCAATCCTGCTAATGAATCAGATTGGGGCATGGAATACTGCGACTTAATTTTGTCTATCAAAATTGTTGATTCTCTAGAAGAAGCTATGACCCATATCACTACCTATGGCTCTAAACATACTGAAGCGATCGTTACTGAGGATCAAGCGATCGCCAATATCTTCACGAGTGATATCGATGCAGCTGGTGTATATCAAAATTGTTCAACCAGATTTGCTGACGGTTTTCGCTACGGGTTTGGGGCTGAGGTGGGCATCAGCACCAACAAGATGCCACCGCGTGGTCCCGTTGGTTTGGAAGGGCTAGTTACTTATAAATATCGACTTGTGGGCAACGGTCACATTGTGGCTGATTACGCTGGGACTAATGCTAAAGCTTTTACCCATCGTGATTTATAACAATAAAAAAAGGCGGCGCGAAGCGCCACCTTTTTTTATTAAGCAAGAAATGTTTAATACCAATTCACAAAAGTGTACCGACACTTCTGTGAATTGGTATTAAAAGTGTTGCAAAGCAACACTTTTAAAATACTTCTTGCTTCTGGTTTAAGCACAAAGCTCTGTATGTAGACAATTTGAAACTAAAAGAGCTTATGTCAGTCTTGTAGAGTATGGTACAATCTCGCCCAATTTCATTTTTTGCTACCTTCAGCACAAGCATATGAGACCCCTCACACAAAACACCCTTCGTAACGCGGCTCTTGGACTAGTATCTCTTTTGAGTGTTAGCACCATAGCCAACATTAGCTGCCCTGCTAACGCCCAATCTTTCCCGAATGACTCCCTTCCAGCAGTTCCCACCAATGCTAGTAGTACACAGTACCTCGTATATTTACCCAATGTGGCAAATATCAAACAGGCAAAGATATTGGCTCCAGATGCATTTGCTAGCAGATTAGATACAGGCGAACAGGTTGTACAGTTAGGTCGCTTCAATAACTTAAATCTAGCTCAACGTCGCGCTGCTCAGTTTAGTCAGGCAGGGCTAAATCCACAGATCAAAACTGTGCAGAGTAAATTTTCCACTTTGCCATCTGCGCCTATAAATTCTATTCCTACTATCCCCAACAATAACCCACCATCAACATCTGCTCCGATTCCAGTGGAATCAATTCCAATTCAGACAACACGGACAAATGAGCCATTACCGAATGTTCCTGGTTCAGAGTTTCCTAATAGTAATGCAATCGAAATTGTGCGATCGCCTCAGCCACTACCCCCACCAAATCAGTCAATTCAATCACAAGGCATTCCAGCAATCCCATCTCAAAGCGTACCTGCTGGCACACAGCTACGCTACTTCGTGATTATTCCTACAGGCTTAGTATCTGAGTTACAACGAGTGCAAGCGATCGCCCCCAATGCTCAACTAAGATCTTCCTACCGTGGCACTTATATTGAAGTACAGGGCTATCCTGATCGAGGTAGTGCTGAGACTTTGAGTCAAACTATTCGTCGTCAAGGTTTTGATAGTCGTGTCGTATTTTTCTAAATAATTTCTCCCACTTTGCGATGACAGTGTACACACTAGTCGCTTTACTTCCTTGCCACAAAGAATAGACCTTATACCAACTCACAAAAGTGCGGCAACACTTCTGTGAATTAAACCCCAAACCCTGTAAGGGTTTTTAATTCACAAAAATGGCATAGCCATTTTGTGTTTTGGTATAAATCAGCAATTCTCATTATGAAACCGATTTTGGTATTTCCAGCGCCAAAGGTGCTGGAAATACCAAAATCGGTTTGTTGAAAGCACGCCACAGGCGTGCTTTCAACAAACCGATTTTTATAATGAGAATTGCTGGGTATAAATAGGGCTTGCTGCAAAAGTACCTACAGCAATTGCCGATCAAACGAGCCACACGAAAAAAGCCTGAAAGTATTGCAGAGAAATACTTTCAGGCTTTATCATGGTTTGGGTTTGAGCGCAAAGCGCTATAAGCAGAAAGTAGGAGCCAAAGACGAGATAACTCTTTGATTGTCTACATTGCGCTTAAATCGATTCAAAATCCTAAATCTGCTTTAGCCACCTCTGCAACTCGTAAAACTTCTGGAGTTGAAATTTCTGCCCAAGGCACTTCACCGATCTCACGATAGAAAGTTTCATCATAGGGACGAGTTTGCACCACAACAGGCATTGGCACTGCATGACCGAGAACTAAAGCTTGCTGCTTAGAATCTAGTTTTGACAAAATTGTTCGTAAATTGCCACTGCCCGCTACACCTGTAAAAATTGCATCGATATCTTTCTCATCGTTGAGCAAAGCCGTAATTCTGGTTCCAATCTGCGACATTACCTCATTATCAATTCCTGACGGGCGTTGATCGACGATTAGCAAAGTCACAAAATATTTCCGCATCTCGCGAGCAATCGTCCCAAATATAGTCTGTCTAGCCGTATTCGGAGCCAGAAAACGATGGGCTTCTTCGATGGTGATTGTTAACTGCTGTGGGCGATCGCAAATATTTTTAGTCTGTAAAAAACGCTCAGCCTGTTGCACATAAGAATGGTAAATCCGCCTCGTAATGATATTTGTCGCCAACATATAGGAAAGTAGATTTGATTGCGAACCAAACTCAATTACGATATGTTTCCCTGCTGCGATCGAATCGAGAATACGCTTAATGTAGTTTTCGGGGCAGGTTGGGCGTAAATACTTGAGATCATCAAGCCTTGTGAGTTTACGCTGGAGCGCCATAATTGATGACTTACTACCCATTTTCTGTTCACAAAATTCTTGAATTTCGGAATTTGTCATAGCAAGTAATCGCGAAATCCAACTCTTCCCAAATTCATTCCGCAGGATAATCGCATTTTCTAAACTAGCTTCGGAGAGATTTAATTCTTCACGGATTAGCATCAAATCTTCGACATCGATTTGGTCGTAGCTGATGTAAAGCTCCTGTGCATCGCGCACTCCCCGCCGCTTCGTTGAGTCTGGATCGAGGGTGTAAATCTGCACCTGCGCAGGAAATAGCTGTCGTAAACCTTTAACTGTGCTAAATCTTTTGCCTTCAGTTGCAGCTTCCCACCCATATTCTGAATGCATGTCAAAAATCAAATTCACGGCCGCTTGCTTACGGATAATTCCTGATAGTAATAGGCGCGCCAAAAAAGATTTGCCTGTTCCTGATTTGCCAAATATGCCGTTACTGCGCTCTACAAAGCGATCGAGGTCAAGGCAAATTGGCACAGGCATATCAATTGGCTGCCCGATCGCAAAGTTCCGTTTATGAGGATCATCTTCCCAACCAAATACAATCCGAAAATCCCGCTCAGTCGCATCAAACACCTGCGAGAAATGGCTGGGGATCGTCTTTACGGGCAGGAGTTGAAAATCACTTATTTCTTCGACAGTTTCATAAGCTTGTGATTTCTTCCGCTTTGTTTTCTTAACGCGATCGCTATTCTGACTGGCGGCTCGCTGAGTAATGAGGTCAAAAGGATTTGCAGGAACAAACATTAACATTGGCGTTAAATTGATCGTGCCAAAAGTCCCTGTCCCAGCCAAAATTTCGGTTAAAAAAGTATTCTCAGGATCAGGCGGATTCATGAGAATACGGGGGCTAGCAGTACCTAGAGTGACATCGGTGAGGATGCAAAAAAAGCGTGTGTGTCGACCATGCACCACCAGAAACTTACCGACGCGCATATCTTCGACGGAAATCTCACCATTTAGTCGAACTTCTAAACCGTCGCTTAAAGAACCCTGAACAACAATTCCTAATGGTTGCAATAAATCCATGCCAAACCTGCATTGAGTCTGCATACTTTTGCATAGCATAACAAAATAGAGGAGAAAACTTAGTTTTCTCCTCTATTTTTGCTTGCAGTTGAATACTAATATTTTTTTAGAACGCACAGCGTCCTAAAAAAATTATTTAGTAACGACCACCACCGCCGCCAGACTTGTTATAGCCGCCGCGACCACCGCCGCCGCCTCTGTTGCCACCGCCAAACGAGTCATTATTCTCGCGAGGCTTAGCCTTGTTGACTTTGAGTACGCGACCCATCCACTCAGCACCGTCTAGCGCTGTGATGGCTGCATCTTCCTCAGCATCTGCACTCATTTCTACAAATGCAAAGCCACGAGCGCGACCAGTTTCGCGATCGGTAGGGAAATGAACACGTGTGACCTTGCCGTAGTCTTCAAAAACAGGCTTTAAATGGTCTTGAGTAACTTCATAGGACAAGTTACCAACGTAAATAGACATTATGCTTTCTCCAAGAATTCAATGAGTATGTAGAGATAGAGATGTCGGAGAGAAGCTTGTCACGATGAAACAGAAAAAAACTGCCAGTACAGAAAACAATTACTACAACCGATAAATACTTTTACCTTACGGTCAATAGTTTAGCGCATATGATTTAAATTTGGGCATAATGTTACATTTAATTTATTTTGCAACAATTAAACCAAATAAACCAAAACTTCAAAGTAGAGTTGCGCCGCAACTCTACTTTGAAGTTTTGGTTTTGAGCTAATACCATTTCGCCAAAAGTAAAGGCAGCACCAAGCATCCCCTTTACACCAATTCACTAAAGTGTGACAACACTTTAGTGAATTAAAAACTAAACCCAGTAAGGGTTTTAAAATCAAGAAATGGCTACGCCATTTCTTGATTTGGTATTACTTTTTGATGTTTAGTCCATCCAGCCAATATTTTTATTGTTTATGCGCTGCAACTGTTCGTTAGAGCCAGTTGGACGCGCATAGGGATTGCGATCGCGATGGGGATAGGGTTGTTCAACAGGCTGTTTACGAGGAGTTGCTCTATTGTTCTGAGGGCTTTGCGACACCAATTGCGAAGAACTAGCAACCTCAACTACAGGGGGCTGAGCTAATTCTTTGGTTGATTCTAAGGTCTTGATCTGCTCCGAAAGTTGAATATTCGCTTCGGCTAAGCGCAAATTATCGCGTTTGACTTCCACGAGTTGTTGATCTAATTCATTTTTGAGACTCTCGATCGCTGCCAGTGATTTCTGTAAAAGCTCGATATTGGTATGGCTAAATTTCAAATCCTTTTGCAAATCAGCTACAGTTTGTGACAGTTCGGTTTCTCTTTGTCGAGACTGAGCGAGTGATAGCTCTAGATCAGAAACTTTTGCTTTTGTGCGATCGTCCAAACTTGGAGATTTTGCTGCTGCATTTAGTTCAGGACTAATAGAAGCTTTACTGACTGGCTCAGCAATGGTTTCTGCCTTTACTTCGATAGTTTGTTCAGTTGAATCGTTCTTAGCTGGAGTTTCAGTTTCTTTCTGGACTTCATCGCGCAATAAATCTGAAATTCCGACTTTCTTTTTGGTTGACATTATTTTGTATTTATTTCTATAAAACAGCTATTTTCATTATGAGAGTCCGCCGACTTGGAATCTCATAATGCTTTACCTTAAAATATCTCGCCTCAGTTCATCAACCACACGTCTATAGTCGGCTTCTGCTTCTCTAGCATTTTTACCTTTCCACTCTGTCACTAATTTCCCATCTAGAGCAGCGCGTTCATGAGCTTTATAAGCTCTCACAAAAGCATGAAAAACAGGTACTCCGACTTCCTGTAAAGTATTTTGAGCCTCAAGTGCTTCATTGAGGCAGCGAGGATCAACACGGGTTAACAGAACTCGATGGGGAACTTGGGCAGGTCTTACGGTACTTTTGACAGTATCGATGAGGGCAGTTAAATCCATCGGAGCAGGTGGACTGGGCAAAACCAAATAATCAGCGATCGCTACAACTGTAGCTAGTGCATGGGAATGTAGTGCAGGCGGTGTATCTACCAATACTAGATCGTAACTGCTAAGTTTCGGCAATTTTCTTAGATGTGTCGGATCGATTTCTTTGGCAATATCAAAGCCCATGCCCTTCTCGCTACGTCCAACCCACCAAGACAAGCTTCCTTGTACGTCCGCATCTACAACTAATACTTTAGTTTCCTGTGCCAAGATACCTGCCAAGGCGATCGCTGTTGTTGTTTTACCTACTCCCCCCTTGCCATTGGTGACGACTACAATTTTTGGGGAATTTGCCATACTGCTAAGTCTCTTAATAACTTCTAATTAGAAATATAGCGCTTCACGCTCTAAAGCCCAAAAATAGTTGCGATGAAAGTTAGCCGTAGGCTGACCTTCATCGCAACTATTTTTTTATAATCAAAATTCCTAGAGTGAGCGCAAAAACATCATTCTAGTTTTTTGGGCTTTGATGACTTACTGACAAATAAAACTGCGATCGCTAAACAAACTAGACCAACATTGATGAAGACATCAGCAATATTGAAAATCGCAAATCTAATAATCCGTATATCGATAAAATCAACCACATAACCAGCTACAAAGCGATCGATGCCATTACCTGCGGCTCCTGCTAAAATACAGCCATAGCCAACCTGTTCCCATCGATTTAAGTTTTTACCAAAAACCCCAAAGGCAACTAACCCTAAACTCACAACCATCGACACCCATTTGAGCCAATCAATCTGACCACTAAACAAGCTAAATGCTGCACCCGTATTGGTTGCATAGGTAAAATGAAAAACACCATTAATCAAGGGAACTGATTTCAATCCCTTTAGGTATTGTACGACTAAATATTTAGAGGCTTGATCGAGAACTAATCCCAAAATTGCCGCAGTCCAGTATAGAGAGTTCTCGATTTTGCCAGATGTCATATTAGAAATTTTACTAAAACTTGTAGAAATCAGAGAAACAAATAATTTTTTAAAAAGCTTATTTTACAAGCCTTTTAAAAAATTATTTGTTGTTTAATTTAGCGCAAAGCGCTGTACAGATATTTATGGATTAATAATACCTAGCCATGCCAATAAACCCTGACCAGTGACAAACTCGATCCCTACCGCGAGGATAAAGCCAATCATCGCAGCTCGACCATTTAATCTTTCTGCATAAGTGTTAAATCCCATTTTCGGATCAGTAGCCTGTGGTACTTGAGTTGGTTCAGTCATGATCGAAAAAATCCTCATTTTGCATAAAACTTAATATGATTTTATCGCAATCACCCACATAAAATCGAGAAAACAGAGACATCGTAATTCGCTCTCCATGGTTTGAGATTTAGCGCTTACTCAATTTAACGCATCGTTTTATATCCAAAAAAAATCTTGACAGATATACAAAATTCAGATTTAGCCTGTTCTGAAACTTTAAGTTTTGTTTTCGGATTGTAACGACCGATTTCTTGTAAACTTAGCTAAATAAATATGTAAAACTATAAGATTTTACTGAATTGCAGCTAGCAACATAGTGGAGTGTAAACTGGCTTGGAAAACCATAAGGAAAAAATTTTAGTTGTAGACGACGAAGCAAGTATTCGCCGAATTCTGGAGACACGTCTGTCGATGATCGGTTACGAGGTTGTCACCGCCGCAGATGGCGAAGAAGCGATCGAAGTTTTTCATAAAGAGAATCCCGATTTGGTGGTTCTTGATGTCATGATGCCAAAGCTCGACGGCTACGGGGTATGTCAAGAGCTTCGCAAAGAGTCTGATATTCCGATTATCATGCTGACAGCGTTAGGCGATGTTGCCGATCGCATTACTGGGCTTGAATTAGGTGCAGATGACTACGTTGTTAAGCCTTTTTCGCCTAAGGAATTAGAAGCTCGAATTCGTTCAGTATTGCGACGTTTTGATCGCAATGGCACGTCAGGCATCCCTAGCTCTGGGGTAATTCATATCAATACGATCAAGATTGATACCAACAAGCGTCAAGTCTATAAATCCGATGAGCGTATTCGCTTGACGGGGATGGAGTTTAGTTTGTTAGAGCTATTAGTTGGGCGATCGGGTGAAGCTTTCTCAAGAGCCGAAATCTTGCAAGAAGTTTGGGGCTACACGCCAGAGCGCCATGTGGATACTCGCGTAGTCGATGTTCACATTTCGCGACTACGTGCGAAGCTAGAAGAAGATCCTAGTAACCCTGAGTTAATATTGACTGCGCGTGGTACAGGCTATCTATTCCAGCGCATCATTGATGGTTCAGAATCTAAACAAGCATAATAATAAAAGTCTGCCGAGGGCAGACTTTTATTATTACTTATGAAACTTGGCGATCGCCAATTCATAAATTTCTGCCAGTCTTTGAGCATGTATAGCAAGAGTGAATTCTGAGTGAAATAGAGCATTGCCTGCTATACCAATCTCACGAGCTTTATCAAAATCATTTGCCAGATCCGTAATCGCAGCAGCTAATTTTTGAGTATTATTTGGCTCAACCAAAATCCCCGTCTTCCCAGCCTGAACATGTTCAGGGATACCGCCAACATCACTAGCAATCACTGGACGGAATCTTGCGTAAGATTCTAAAGTTACTAACCCCGCAGGCTCTGGCCATACGCTAGGAAAAATCACTGCAAAACTTTGCCGATACAGATCTTCTAGTTTCTCTTTTTGACACCAGCCATGCCAAGTAATGCGATCACTAATATTGAGACTCTCTGCTAGCTGGCGAACTTGGGGCATTGCCCACCCTTCGCCAGCAATATCAAGATGAATACCAGCATCTAATAGTGGCATCGTTCTCAGCAACCAATCCAACCCCTTCTCTGGCACAATCCTACCCACAAAAAAGATCCGCTGCCGAGTATGGGTGTATTTATCTAGGGGGATATGATTGCTTTGAGGTGCGGCAATACCATATTTTAATGTGACTACCTGTGATGCAGGTAGTCCATTTACAATTAATTGCGATCGCACATAATCACTATTTGCGATCACCGTAATCCCCAATTTTTTGATTGTTTCTAGCTCACTATAGGCTCTCCTAAAGTTACCAATAATTTTTTCTGGTCTACGACTGCCACAACCATCAATCAAATGCCCCCAAGTGCAACCGAAAACACTCATTTTGCGATCACACACTTTTGCTTGTCCTTGCAAATATTTAGAACCACTAGGACAGTAAAAGTTATGGTTGTGCACGGTATAAACCGCAGGACACTCATTGGTTATAAACTTCAGTATTTTTGCATCATGAATGTGGAGTAAGGTACTTTGACTTTGATCAAAATCATCTAAACATTTGACGAGCTCTTGATCATACATATCTGGTAGTGAAGTTAACAATCCATTTAGATAGGACTCAATTCCACCAATAGAAGATATCCCTCCAGAGCAATGCTGGACTTTATTCATTTTAGTTAACTCGCTATAGACTAAATCAATTTCCCTATTGTTCTTGGCAGAAATGCTTTAATTAGTCTACGAACTCCTCCCAAGCTAAATCGACTAGACCAAGGATGGTATTTGCTGAAATAGATATCTAAAGCTTGTTTCCGCTTACCCAAGTCAATCAATTGTACTATAGCGATCGGTGCGGATCTTTTTAGTTCATACTCCTTAGCCCAAGATAATTCTTCGGGAACATTAGTTGTGAGGACTATGTTGAAAGATTGTGCAGCCGCGTCATCATTGGAACTTTTAGAAACCGAGGTATTACTAAGTCGGTATTTTGCAGTATATTTGTCCAGAAAAAAGAAGTTTGAATACTCTAGGCTAAGCCGCAAGCTAAAATCAAAATCGCATCCCGTACCTACTTCTTGATAGGGGCGGTACCTGATAAACTTAGCTGCGGAAGCAAGAACCATATAGCCATTACTTGGGAACTGATGCAGAATCGCAACCTCTAAAGAGGATTTCTGTAGTCCTGCATAATCGCTAGTACGGAAGAACATCTGATTAAGATTATGGCTTTCTTCTAGATTAACTTCCCCTTCTTCAGAAATAATGTATTGTTTGCCGTAGGCTGCTATCAAGTCGGGATGCATATTCCAACAGTTATTCAAATCTTCAATGGCGTTAGGCAAAAGCAAGTCGTCATCATGAAGAAGCACTATTTTATGTCCTTGTGCTTTGTCATACAAGAAATTAACATTTCCTGCTTGTCCTAAAGATGGAGAATGCCTAGTATAAAAGATCGGGATTTCACAATTTTCCTTAATATCTAAAACTATCTTTTCAGTTATATCATCGTGAGAATCATCCCCTATGATAATCTCACTTGGTTGTAAGCTTTGTTCTAGAACCGAATGCAAAGCAGCCTTAAGAAATATTGGTCTTTGATATGTTGGAATACATATAGATATGGATGGTTTCATTTGCTTTTCTGGGAGTTATAGATCAAACCTAGTTTACTGAGTGATATAGTCTGAAAAGTAAAAAATTATACCAAATCTCAAAATGATTTCAAATGATTTTGGATTAGTATTATAGCAATCCTAATTCATTTGTGAGGTTAAATTGCTTGTGAGATTGTGCTCCGCAGGGGTGCAATCTCACAAGCAATTTAAGATTGCTATAGCAATCTTAAATGATATGTAGGAAAATATTTGTTTGACCTGCGTGAGTGAGTAGAGGCAATTCATGAATTGTCCCTACTCGCAACTCATCTGGAATTGCTATATGCAATCATATAGTCTATATCAATAGTTGAACAATCCTTAGTCTTTTACTTGGATATAGTTAGGGAAGAGAAAAAATTAAAGTGTCGGCAATTTTTCTAAATCATTGGATTTCTGGATTTACTTTTTTGGAGATTTGTTAACCAGTAACAAAAAACTTATGTATAATAGTTCGTTAATTGTTCGGCTTAACTTATTACTCAAAGTATAACTATGATCGTATTTATCATACCTTTGAAAAGTCCTAAAGCTTCAAAATCTTGGGAGCTGACTTGCGCTTTTTTTGAAAGGACACTGAGATCTATAGGCTCATCTGGGTTTGAGGGGTAAATGGTACAGTATCGATACAATTATTGGCGACATGGTAGGGCTGTAACTGTTGCTCCGAGAGGATTCTGATTACTATTAGCTGTGCTTATCCCCATGAACCCAGAAGAGCCGATCTATATGTGGGCAAACCTGCTCTGACTTCCATGTTGTTGTTGTCTGTAATGAAAAACCGATTATTAACTTTCATACGCCATTTGTAGAGTATATAGAGGTGGATTTGCCAGTCCCTTCTGCAGAATGGCTGATGCGGGAGAAGGATAAAGCCCAAAAACTAGCTATTGGATTGGAAAGAAGTAAACATCTTAGTCCCTCCCATGTCATGGTAGTTGATGCCGATGACCTAATAAGTAATAAGATTGCAGAATTCGTAAAGAGAAACTCCGAACAAACTGGTTGGCACTTCAACAAAGGATATATACATGAATACACAAACAACTATTTATATTATCTTCGTAAGGAATTTGGAGAATATTGTGGAAGCTCTGTAATTATTAAGCCAGATTTGTTTCACTATCTTTTTATAGATTTTGGTAACAAAGACTCCGTAGAGACGAACTTCTATGACCACACATGTAAATGCTTGCCTGCCCATAAAATTGTCTTAAACAATATTCCTTTTTGTGGTGCAATTTACTCCAGAACAAATGGGGACAATATTTTTGCTGTCGATGCTTTTTATACAAAGCTAGTGCCTAAATTTGATTTCTTTGCTAATGTAAAGCATCTAACTCGTTTTAGATTGATCACCTCTAAAACAAGGAAAGAGTTTGGTTTTTATGAAATATAAAAACCAAACTCTTTCCTTGTTTTAAGTAAAAGGCTATAAAATCAAGCTGATACTAAGGCATGAACCAACCACAAAATGCAGGGCAACAGCAATAAATCGATAGTTGAGTAAAAGTTCGGCACGATCGTGATTTTCACGGATAAATGAACATAATCTCCATGCGATTGGTAAGCTAATCAGCACGATCGCAGTCCAAGTCGGGAAAAAGTGTAGCATGATCGCAATAATCGTAATCGCATAGATCACGCTACAAACCCAAGGTAAAAGTTGTGCTGCTCGCTTAGTCCCCAAACGCACAACAGGCGATCGCTTACCTGCGGCAAGATCATCGTTAACTTGATTAAAATGCGAACAAAATAAGATCAGACTAGTAATAATGCCGACAATGATCGCTGCTGCAATTGAGCCGACTGACCAAGATTTAGTTTGACTGTAGTAAGCAGGCGATACACCTAGAGGACCAAAGGCAAAAAAGCATAAAACTTCTCCCCAGCCCTGATATCCCAATCGAATTCTAGTCGGCGTATGGAACCACCAACGCCATGTAAATGCTCAACTAGATGATACCAATCAAGGATTTCAAAGCGTTGCTCTGCGGGAGCTATTTGTGCAAACAAATTCCAAATATCGTCATGTCCATCCCCCAGACAGGAGACAATCTCTTTTTAGGGCATCCCTTAAACGCCTCGCTTAACTTCTCAAACACTCTCTTAGCTTCTCTTCAATTTCGGCAAAGTTGTATTTGAAGATATGTAAAGTCAGCTTACAGCTGTTTTTTATTGACCATATGGAATGATGTTGTACAATTTGCTTCCAGATAATGCAAACAAAGCGCTATATTAACTACACGAACTGATTTTGCGATTTTGATCAGATAATATGGTACTTGTAAATACTGCTCTGACATTACAAGATCTACCTACCCCACCAGAAGACAAAACAGGCTGGCCTTGGACAGAACAGACCGAGGTATTTCCTGATAAAATGCCTGATGGTTCTGACTGGCCAAGAATTAGCATTGTTACTCCTAGCTACAATCAAGGACAGTTTATTGAGGAAACTATTCGCTCGATATTACTTCAAGGCTATCCAAATCTTGAATACATTATTATTGATGGTGGTAGTAATGATAACTCAGTGGAAATTATCAAAAAATATGAGCATTATCTGAGATCTTGCACCATTCCTGAAAGAGTTAAGTAGGAATGGGTTTGAGAATAATTTCAAACCCATGACGAGCAGCAATATCGGCACTAATTTGGAGATACCTAAGAAGTTTCAACCAAAGGACAGAAGGAAATAAAACGGAAAGTGTCAAATCACAGGTAGCTTTCCAGTCCAAGACAGGAGGACTCGACCATTGATCAATCCAATGGGCCAAAAGATAAGCAAGCAGAGAGAGGATAAGCCAACGATAAACACCAAGTTTTGTAGATTGCCCAAAACAATGCAAACCAAAGCGATGTTTGATGGTTTTGAAGAATCCCTCAATCGCCCAACGCTTACGACCTAACATCACCAGATAAGCACCAGAATAAGGATGAGAAGAGACAACAAAGCGTAACTCCCGTTTACTATCAGCTCTTTTGAGCCAAAACCAAGAGATCGTCAAAGGCTGAGTTAGCCCTTCTAGCAAAATTTGTTGTCCACGTTTGCCATGACGATAAAGTTGTTTGACTGTACGGCCATCTTGAAGTTTACGATTGTTGCGTACACCGACAACGATGCGCCAAGTCTTGGCGCGGACAGTATTGAAAAACTTCACCGTACTAAACTCAGTATCAGCAAGGACAATCACAGTCTTGCCTTGGGTTAGTTGCTTGGGTACTGTCCCCAATAACTTACAAGCTAAGTCAGAGGGACTGGGGTATCCTTTGCCGCGCCATACTCTAAAACTCCATGGTACGCGCCACTCTCCATAGACCAGATACAGTACAACCAGATGTAGTCCTCGCTTTCCGTTTAGTATTCTCACCCATGGGTCTGGTTCGTTTTGGGTGGGATTGCTCAAATGTAAAAACTTGCCGCTTTTTTCTAGGGTAGTCAAGTCTATCAGTATCTTTAATGGCACTTGTTTCGATGGGCGATGCTTGGCGATTTGTCCCAAAATAGCCTGCCGTGTTGACCGAATTACTGCTCTCGTTGACCAGTTATAGTGATTGAGAAATCGGCTGAGTGCACTCGCTGATTTTATCTGTGTATGTTCTGGATAAGGATGCCTTTGTGCTTCGAGAAATAGTCCTAGTATTGCATTGAGACTTGCTGTTTGATACACACTTGGCATCAAACACAGAAGACTATACACTAGCCCTTGGGCGTGCTTAACGATGCTTTCCATGCTCGTTATTTAATTTACTACTACGCCCTTTTTTTCACATTTCTGCTCTTTCTGCAACCCCTTTTCTTGAATGGTGCAAGATCTCAGTTATCTTAGCTATTGGATTAGCGAGTCAGATCGAGGACAGTCTCATGCAATCAATAAAGGATGGGAAAAATGTACAGGTAATTATCTTGCTTGGATGAATTCAGATGATTGTTACTTAGCTAATGCTTTAAGAGATGTAGTGAAAATATTTCTAGAGTGCAAATGCGATTTCATATATGGGACTACTTACATTGGCTCTTCAATAAGAGAGAAGGAAATTATAGAAGGAAAAGGAATAAAAAACTTTAAATTAAAAGCTCTGCTTAAATTTTTTTATAGTGTTGATTATATTATTCCATCTCAATCAGTTTTTATGACTAAATCGATATTAGAACAGATAGGGCTTCTAGATGAAAACCTCCATTACTGTATGGATTTAGAACTGTTTATAAGAATTCGTCTTGCAAATCCAATGTTTTATAGAAATCCAAAGCCAATTTGTTTTTACAGAATTCATAATATGACTAAAACAAGTATCCATAATCAATCTATGAGAAATGAAGCTATAGTAATTGCTAAAAAATATTCACATCATTTACAAAAACAAGATTGGCTAAAAATATCAAATTTAATACTATATTCTCAATATTTAAGTGAGTATTGTAGTGGTCTTAGAGAAAAGGACATAAAGAGTTTATTGAAAACAGTAATAGAACTACCTTATGAATCCTTAACAGATACTCGATTTTTAGGGCTGATTAAGAGAGCGTTATTTAATATTTAGATCATGTAGATTATTAGGATAAGAAAGTTTCTGTTGAATTCATTTAAAAAACACAAAACTTATATCTTTAAAATATGTTGTTTTCAGTGATAATTCCCACCTACCATCGAAATGACTTACTAGCAAAATGCTTAGATTGCCTCGCTTCTAATGTACAAACATTAACATCAGATGATTATGAAGTTATTGTGACTGACGATGGTTCTTTAACCACAGCTGAGGAGATGATTAATCAACACTACTCTTGGGTAAAATGGGTTGCTGGCTCGCACAATGGCCCAGCCGCTAATCGTAACAATGGAGCAAGGTACGCTCAAGGAGAATGGTTAGTCTTTACAGATGACGATTGTTTACCTGATCCACAGTGGTTAGAAGCTTATACAAAAAATGTGACTAACGAAATGAATTATTTAGTCTTAGAGGGAAGAACTTATGTAGACCGTCCACGCAAGAGTTTATCTGAAACTTCTCCAGTAAATGAATCAGGAGGATATTTATGGGCTTGCAATTTTGCAATACAAAAGCAGCTTTTTGAGTCTATAGGTGGTTTTGACGAAAGATTTCCCTTTGCTGCTATGGAAGACGTAGATTTGAGGCTAAGACTGACAAAGGGTGACCATAAACTCTTCTTTGTAAGAGATGCTTCAGTTTGCCATCCTTGGAGACACAAAGGGGGCTGGGGAAAACTAAAACAACATCAGAAATCTACACTGATTTTTTTGATGATTCATCCAGAAGAATTATCAAATATAAATTCTCTATACTATTTAAAAATGGTTTTATATAAATTTATAAAAAATACAATTCCACAAATATTAAAATTAGAGTTCGCCAATTCAAGGATGAAATGCAACACCTAGAGATCTTTGCGTAAAGGGACTCATAAGGATATTCTGATATTAATCACAATAATTAGGATACCCTCATGAGCTTTGTCCATCTTACCACCACAGAAAGAAGTGAACTGTATAAACTAAGAGTAATTGAGCAATTATCTGTATCAGAGATAGGTCGTCGCTTGAAGCGAAACAAAAGTACGATTTCAAGAGAGTTATCGCGCAATACAGACGAGCGACAGATTGGCTATTTGCCAGATACTGCGGTTGCCCTGATGAAAGCAAGACGGAAACAAGCAAAGGTAAGATTTCAGAGCATCAGTGCTGAGACGATCGCCGAAGTCAAACAACGGTTAGAGCAACACCACAGCCCAGAGCAACTAGCAGGGAGAATGGAAAGGGAGGGGCTAGGTAAAATCAGCTATGAGACGATTTATCTGATGATCTATGCAAACCATCAAGAGATGGGAATATATCAACAATATCTGAGGCAGAAGCAAAAGCAACGAAGGCGCAAAGGTCGCCATCAGAAGCGAGGTGGCATTCCCAATAGGGTAGGGATAGAGAATCGACCGAAGATTGCAGATTTAAAAACAGAGATTGGACATTGGGAAAGTGATACGGTAATCGGGTGCAACCACACAGGTATCGTAGTTACGCATGTTGATAAAGCATCGAAGTATTTACTTGCTGGACTAGCTAAGAACAAGACGATGGATGAGATAAACAGAGTGACATTCAATCTATTTGAGCCTATAGAATCAACATCTCGAAAGACAATGACCTTTGATAATGGAAGAGAATTCTGTGGGCATGAGAAGCTATCTGAAAGATTGAAACTAGAGACCTTCTTTGCGAATCCATATCATTCATGGGAACGTGGATTGAATGAACACACCAATGGATTAATTAGAGAGTTCTATCCCAAAAGTACAAACTTTAAAATCGTGAAAGAAGAGGACTTTCAGAAGGCAGTGAATTTGATCAATCACAGACCCAGAAAATCACTTGACTATCGTACTCCTTACGAAGTATTCTTTGCTTCATCAGAACCCGTTGCATTTCATCCTTGAATTGGCGGTTTAATGGATTTAGAGAAGAGCTATTAGAATATTTCTCATTTTTACAAATGTCTTTGATATTAAGACTTTATAATAATGTTTTTAAGATTCCGAAAAAATATAAAAAAAATTAGTGTTTTGATGATTTGTATGATATGGCGATCATCATTATAAAAACTGGGTGTTAGAAAGCCCACCTAAGGTGAGCTTTCTAACACCCAGTTTAGGATTTTCCAGCGCCAAAGGCGCTGGAAAATCCTAAATTGGGTTAATAATGAGAATTGCTGACATGATATAACAATCCTAAAATGGGTTGAAAGAGATAGGACTTTTGAGAATTGATATCATTCAATACGGGCGATCGCAGCAACAGGTCCGCCCCCTGATGGTCCCTGATGTTCACTCCCACCTGATACATAGACCATTGGATCTTGGACGATTGAGGCAACTACTGCACCAACTACAGCCCTAGCCATCCTTGTATGGTTAATATCTGAATCATCCATCATCGTATGTCTTCTTCCCAACAGCTCTCCAGATGGATCAGCTTCAGCTTTAGCAAATATATTTACAATCCGATCGCTAGTTTGACCTGTTGAAGCGATCGCATTAGTTATGGCTTGCACATCTAGGGCATGTTGCATCACACTATGACCAATGACAAAATTACTGGTTGATGTCGGTGCATTTCCCAATACTAAAATTTCGCAGTTGCGTAGCTCTACTCCTGCTGAAGTGGAAGCTACAGTGGAATACAAAGCATAATTTTGACAAATATCATCTGAGGTGAGATCTTCCAGTTGAACTTCACCTAATGCTACTGCAACACCTAGAGCTGAGGCTCCTCGTGAGTAACCCATTGACTGATAGCTACTTACGGACTTGTTTATAGATAGAGGATCATCTAGCAGGCGATCGCGACTGGTGACAAGTGGGCATTTAATCTGCACAAAATGTACGTCTGCTTTGGCTATTCCTGCCGATGCGATCGCTTGATTGACTGCCAGAGCCACTTCCTTAACCATTGTTAATGAGCCGATTTCCGCAGAGGTAAAATCACGGGTATGAATCACGCCTAAAGTCAAAGCCATATGGGTTGGGCTTTGCGGTTCAGAAGACTGGCTAGTGAAGATCGTCAAATGGGGACTTATAGCTCCTTCGGTCCCACCAGACATGACATAGACAATCGATGCAGATTGTTCTTCTCCAACAAAACCAGCAAGATAGTTCTTTAAGGTTTGTACTGCAAAGCCGCGTGTGAAGTCATTGACGCAGCCGTTTCCTTCTGTCTTACCCAAAATTGCCACAATCTGTTGTGGATTAATTTCGCCAGATGCGATCGCTGCTTCTAGCGCTGTGAGATCATCTGGACTATTTTGAGGAAGCTTGTATACGTCAACTTTCATAGGGTTGGGGCTAAATAGATTAGGTAAAGGTAAAAGCTAAGGCGAATTACTTTTCGTCTAGCATAATAGACTGATCTTGGCTACCTACTTTGTCAACTGCGATCGCTACACATCACAAAATCCAAAATCTCAATCAGATTTTAGGACAAAGCGATCTCCTCAAAAACATTACGAAACTTTCACGTTTTTGGGCTTAACGAGTAAATACCTTTCTGCAAGACTTTCAGCATATAGCCGAAAGATCTTTCTTCAGCATAATCAAACTTTTTAATCATTTTCTCCAATAATTTATTTAGCTCGATCAGCGTTTTGTCTTGCAACATTCTATAAATATCTTGTCCGAGCAGATAGATATTTGCATCAAGAAAATTAACATTCCCACTAGAAAGTTCTGCTGCTAATTCATTGAAGATTCGCTCCTCATCCTCATCTTCATATTTCGATAAGATAAACTCAATGTCTTCCAAATCTTTTTTTGTGCGTTCTCCGCGATCGCCCCAAGCAAAAACTTTAAGGACTACAAAAGATGGGATATCAATTACTTGGATTTCCAAATCATCAATATTCGTGGTTGTGGCATGAGAGAGTGCTTCTTCAAATCCCAAAACACTCATGGGATTACCTCTAGGATTGTCACTATCAGCCCAGCGAATTTCTTGATTAGGTTCACCAATTGCACCAAAAGGCACGATATCAACATCAATATTAGTTTCAATATGCCTAAATCTATGAGGAGCTTTTGTAGACTGAAAGCGTGGAAAAGTACCATTGATTAGAGCTTCACGTAAAGTTTGATAAGTTTCCCAGCTATCTATAGATATTGCTATATCCCAGTCTTTTGTTCCTCTTCCTTGTCCAAATTTTTGATCGAATATCATTATCCTAGCTCCCGCGCCAACCAAAATCATTGGTAAATTTAGCACTTTGACAATAGCAGTTAGGTCAGCTAAAACCTGCTTCTCTCTAGAATCAATCATCACTTTTGAGCTAGTTCCGCAATATATTTGTCAAAAATAAGTTGAGCTGTTTCTTTCAATCGACTATCACCAGTACGAACTAGTTCTGCATGAACGAGTAATGGATTAATAAGATTATTCAATTCTTCGTTACGATCATGCTGATCATTTTGTCTGTCAAATCTTTGATGAATTTCTATGTTTCCATCAGGATCGGGTTTTAGCCTTAGATCGACTACTAGCGGAAAGTAATAATGATCTTTGTGAATGTGTAGTGTAGCTCCTACAGGACGAAGATATTGAGTCATTATTGAAGCGGCAAGTTCGCCACCAATTAAATAGCCATATTTCTGAGCATATAGCTTAAGTTTATTTTCGATCTCCCAAAAGTTTTGTTTCCCTATATATCTAAATGTTCCTATTAACAATTTTGAACGTAATCTTTCAGCATATCCTAACTCCCATCTTTCAAGGAGTTTAATGTAGTCAATGATTTTATATCCTTCACTAGTACGTTTAATGTAATCAAGTTCTTGAAGTTTTTCCAGTGCATTTTTTACTGTCTTAGGGGTAATACCACTTCCAAGAAGACAATCAATTTTTTCATAACTTCCATTAATTCCGTCACTTGCAATAATTGACGGATCTTTAAGAATGAAATATATTACTTGCAATACAGGAACGGTGATCTCTAAAGATTTATTTATATTTTCTTTTGAAGTTTGATTGCGAATGACTATATAAATCTCTGGACTATTGAGATAGATATTTCCATCAACATCAATAAATTCAATGTTTCTCTCTATTAGTTGATCTACAACCAGACTAGATAAATTACGAGTAACTAATAAAGGTCTTTGTTTATCATTCAGTCTTTTCCCTAAATTGGCAAAATATTCAGCAACTTGCTCAACTATGTCATTTGTTATCCCTGTTTTAATCTCACATATATAATTAGCCGTCTTATTAGATGTACTAATTATTAACTCTCCATCAGCTAAAACCTCACTAGAAAAATAAGGCTCGCCTTGAATAGTCGCCTTAATATTGGGGAGTGATTCCAGAAATAGGAGACATTTCTGGAAGAGAGGAGTTTTGGGATACATGAAATTTTTGTCTAAATTCATTGAAACTAATTATAACCTGCAAAAAATCTTGAGGATACCTATGCCATTTTTGACAAGATGTGATAACGTATTTGCACTTTCGTGCTGTCAAAAATTGACATCCTAGAGACAGCAAGAAAATAGCTACGCTACTTTTTTGCTTAGTATGCCCCCTGATCGCCACTGCGTATATCGAATATGTACATTAAAAATGTAGAACTCACCAGATTTAAATCCTTTGGCTCGACCGTGTCAATCCCACTACTGACTGGATTTACGGTAGTTTCGGGGCCCAATGGTTCGGGTAAGTCAAATATTCTGGATGCGTTGCTATTTGCGCTGGGGCTGGCTGGCTCTAAGGGCATGAGAGCCTATCGCTTGCCAGATTTGGTTAACCAAGCCCATAGCAAAAAGGGGCGGATGGTCGAAGCGATCGTCACCGTGACCTTTGCCCTTGAAGAGGCAGAAATGGCAGCATTACAAAGTGAAGGGGTAGAGATTCCTACTGCGGAAGGGCAAACTATTGGCGAATGGACGGTGATGCGCAAGTTGCGCGTTACTACGCAGGGGACTTATACATCCACTTATTACATTAATGGAACTCCATGTAATTTAAGCGAATTGCATGAGCAATTAGCTAAGTTCCGTATTTATCCTGAAGGTTATAACGTCGTATTGCAAGGGGATGTTACGGGCATCATCTCGATGAACTCGCGGGAACGTCGGGAGATTATTGACGAACTAGCGGGTGTCGGCGAGTTCGATCGCAAAATTTCGACCGCCAAAGATAAATTAGATGACGTTAAGGCGCAAGAAGAGAGATTTAGGATTGTTGAGCAGGAACTGATTGCCAATAAAGAGAAACTAAAGAGTGATCGCGTTAAGGCGGAGAAATATAAGGCGCTGCGGTTGGAATATGAGCGCATGGAGGCATCGGAGGCGGTGCTGCAACAGCGGGAGATTACTTATCAGCAATCATTGCGTAATGTTGAATTAGTTAATAATCGCGAACAATGCGGCAATATTGAGAAGTCATTAGCAGAACTCTCGCAGGTAATCGAGACGGGGACAGTTCAACTTAACGAACTTAGCGATCGCGTCCATACTCTCGGTGAAGAAGAATATCTCTCGGTTTCTAGTAACTTATCTGGGCAACAGGCAGAATTGCGCGGATTGCAGCGTCAGCAGCAGTCTCTGACTAATTCTTATCAAAATAATCAAAATCATATTGTCAGTACACAAGAGGAAATTGATCAACTCTTACGCGAGTCTGAAGAATTAGAATCACAGAAGAAATTTAAAGAAGAATCAGCGGCTACTGCTGAAAAAGCTCGCGATCAACAGTCATCGATTGTTTCCCAATATCGTAAGGAAGTGCAAGCGATCGCATCAGCTTCCTCAGAATGGGTACGTCAGCAAACACAACTTCGTCAAGATGTTGATAGCGCTCAAGCATCTCTCGATCCGCAAAAGCAAGAGCAAACAAGACTTAGAGAAGTCCTCAATCAGCGATCGCTCCAATTAGAGTCACAAGAAAAGGAACTCAAAGAGATTCAGGCTGGTGAAGGGCGTTATGCCGTTGACATGCTCTCCAATCAGTCATTAGAAGATGCTTTGCGATTGCAAGAAGCAGAAGTCAGTGGTGCTGAGGCTTTGGTGCAAACCTTAGCGAAAAATCTCGCAGAAGCGCAGTTAGAAGTACAACTTCAAAATGAAACGATTGATCGCATTACTCAAGAGCAGCGAGTCAAAACACGACAACTTGACAAACTTGAAGCGCAAGTCCAAGCAAGTCGAGAGGTCCAAGGAACTAGAGCTTCACAAGTCGTGATCGAAGCGGACTTGTCAGGCGTTTACGGCTTGGTCGCTCAGCTTGGATTAGTTGAGCCTCGTTATCAATTAGCTCTAGAAATCTGCGCAGGTGGACGCTTAGGCAATCTGGTTGTCGATAATGATGAAGTTGCATCAGAAGCGATCGCTTTGCTCAAACGTGAGAGAGCAGGACGCGCTACATTCTTACCGTTGAACAAACTAAATCCTGCTAAGTTTCCTTCGCGCACAGAGGCTCAAAGACTAGGCGCGATCGACTATGCCTTTAATCTCGTCACCTACGAAGACCGCTATCAAGATGTCTTCTCCTTTGTGTTTGGCAATACTCTTGTATTCGAGAACCTCACTCAAGCGAGGTTTCATATCGGCAAGCATCGCATGGTGACATTGGAAGGTGAAATTCTTGAAACATCTGGCGCAATGACAGGTGGAAGCGCTCCTCTACATAGCAGTCTGCATTTTGGCAATGCTAAGCCTGCCGAATCTTCGGAAACCAAACAATTGCGCGATCGCCTCTTAGAAATTGACCAGATGCTAGCCAGCCTAAATCACCGTTTGCGTGGTGCATTAACGGGCATTGCCAAGTATGAAGAGCAGCTGCAATCAGCAAGAACTACTCATCGGGAATCCCAACTCAAGCGCGATCGCATCTACGAACAAATCGAACGCAATAGCCGCGATCGCACTCGTCTGCAAGATCAAATTCAACAAACCCGCGCTGCGATCGAAATCGGGCAATCACAACTGAGTACACTCGATGGCAATATTGCTGAACTTGAAGCTAAGCTACTAGTCAAGCGTGCCGAACTGACAGAACTAGAAAAATCGGGAACCCATACCCGTTGGCTACAAGCTCAAGATGCAATGCAAGGTCAAGAAGCACTGCTAAATAGTGCAGAAATCGAACTGCGCACCGCCAAGCAACAACTAGGCGAATTAGAGAACAAACATAAGCTCGCCTTAGAGAAAATGGCGCAGCGCCAAATTCGTCTCCAAGAACTACGTGGTACACAAGTGGAGTTGATGAATAGCACTTCGCAAATTCAGCATCAACTTAAACAAACTGAAGCTGCGATCGTCTCCTATCAAGCTCGTCTTGATGTGCTCGAACAAACTATCGGTGCGGCAAAACAAGAGCGTGATGCCTGTGAGCGATCGCTGCGTGCTCAACAACAGCAATTGCAACAACAAGAATGGCAGTTACAAAAAAATCGCGAACGTCAAACCGAACTGGAACAGCAAATTGCTCAATTTACAGAGCAACTTGCCCAAATTGAGCTTCCTGACATTGTGCCTGAAGTTCCCGAAACCATGACCCTTGAGCAGTTGCAACTAGAGCAACGCCGCTTACTCAAGCGCATTCAGTCAATGGAGCCCGTCAATATGATGGCGATCGCTGAGTACGAAGCCACATCGCAACGCCTCGAAGAACTCAGTAGTCGTCTGGAAACCCTCAATCAAGAACGTACTGAACTCTTAATCCGCATTGAGAATTTCACTACCCTTCGTCAACGTGCTTTCATGCAGGCCTTTGATGCGGTCAATGGTCATTTCAAAGAAATCTTTACCGAACTCTCCGATGGGGACGGTTATTTGCAACTCGAAAATCCTAATGCGCCCCTCAGTGGCGGATTAACCCTTGTTGCTCACCCCAAAGGCAAACAAGTGCAGAATCTGTCATCGATGTCTGGAGGCGAAAAATCTCTTACTGCGCTTAGTTTTATCTTTGCGCTGCAACGCTATCGCCCTTCGCCTTTCTACGCTTTCGATGAAGTTGATATGTTTCTCGATGGTTCTAACGTTGAGCGCCTTTCAAAAATGGTGCGCAAGCAAGCAAACCTCGCTCAATTTATCGTCGTCAGTCTCCGCCGCCCGATGATCGAAGCATCAGAACGCACCATCGGCGTAACTCAAGCGCGTGGAGAACATACTCAAGTTTTGGGCTTAGAACTGCGATCGAGTTAAAAAAGTCTAGTGGTGGCGATTCTCGCCGCCACTAGACTTTTTTAACAGGTATAGCTAGACATAAAACCGAAAAGAGAGTTGGGGGGGGGGGGGGGGGGGGGGGGGGGGGGGGGGGGGGGGGGGGGGGGGGGGGGGGGGGGGTGGGGGGGGGAAGCGCCCCAACTCTCTTTTCGGTTTTGATTTTGTCCTAACATAAGTGGCTATAGCTGTATAAAAAATCTAAAATATGCAAGATCAACCACAAGTTAGCATCATCATGGGCAGTGACTCTGACCTACCCACCATGCAAGGCGCGATCGCAATTTGCCAAAAATTTGAAATCTCCCATGAAGTTGCGATTATCTCTGCTCACCGCACACCCGAAAGAATGGTGGAATTTGCTAAGGCAGCACATACTCGTGGCATTAAGGTAATTATTGCAGGAGCAGGTGGTGCAGCTCATTTACCAGGTATGGTGGCGGCGCTTTCACCTTTGCCTGTAATCGGTGTACCAGTTTCTACCCGACAACTTAGTGGTGTTGACTCTCTCTATTCGATTGTGCAAATGCCGAAAGGAATCCCTGTGGCAACTGTTGCGATCGGTAATGCTGACAATGCAGGACTACTAGCAGTGCAGATTCTAGCTAGCCATAACCCTGATCTTCTCCAACAGGTAATAACATATCGTCAATCTTTGGCGGAAATGGTGATGGAGAAGCAAGATAAGCTAGACGAATTAGG
The DNA here is from genome assembly GCA_023336205.1 of Pseudanabaena sp. Salubria-1. GTDB lineage: Bacteria > Cyanobacteriota > Cyanobacteriia > Pseudanabaenales > Pseudanabaenaceae > Pseudanabaena. The sequence goes on along the minus strand of JALQCR010000020.1, from coordinate 69,203 downwards.
AAGCGAAAAATATTTGCTGCAAATGTGATTTATTTGCGTGGCTTGCAATTTTGAGCGCAAGCCAGTTTTGTTTTTTTACCGCCTGCGGCGGTAAAAACCCTTCACAATGAGAATTTGTAAAGACCTGAATCTAGAGGATTTTCGACACGATCGCTGATAGGATAAAAGGCTAAAGTGTTATTGCCTAGTACAGCATGGATTTTCAGTCGGTTATTTTGGCGTTGCAAAAATATTGGAGCGATCGCGGATGTTTGATTGCTCAACCCTACGACATCGAGAAGGGCGCTGGCACAATGAGTCCGCATACATTTTTGAGAGCGATCGGTCCAGAACCATGGAGCGTTGCCTATGTTGAGCCATGCCGCCGCCCTACCGATGGACGCTATGGACAAAATCCTAACCGCTTGCAACATTATTATCAATTTCAGGTAATTCTTAAGCCATCGCCTGATGACGTACTGGATCTATATCTAAATAGTCTTAAACATCTAGGCATCGATCCAGCTGATCATGATGTCCGCTTCGTCGAAGATGATTGGGAATCACCGACCCTCGGTGCATGGGGTGTTGGTTGGGAAGTTTGGCTAGACGGAATGGAAGTCACCCAATTCACCTATTTTCAACAGGTTGGTGGCTTAGACTGTCGCCCTGTTTCTGCGGAAATCACCTATGGACTAGAGCGTCTCGTCATGTACCTGCAAGGGGTGGATTCGGTTTACGACATTGTGTGGCGATCGCACCCACAGTTAGGCGACATCAAATATGGACAAGTACATCACCAAGGCGAAGTCGAGCATAGTGGCTATAACTTTGGTAACTTTGGCGGCAAGCCACAGGACTCAGATTTGCTATTTGAACTGTTTTTACAGTATGAAAAAGAAGCAGGAAATTTATTAGAGGCTGAACTTGTACTACCAGCCTTTGATTATGTTTTGAAGTGTTCACATTCCTTTAATTTGTTAGATGCGCGGGGTGTAATTTCGGTAACAGAGCGGGTGCGCTATATTGGTCGAATTCGCAACTTAGCACGTCAAGTTGCCAAGCTTTATTATGCTCAGAGGAAAGCACTAGGATTTCCTTTAGTTTCTGAAGCTGCGCTAACTACTTAAAAAAAAGCTCAGACAACTATATCTAGGGTAAATAAAACCACAAATAAATAAAGGCAGCGCTTCGCGCCGCCTTTATTTATTTGATTCGTAATGGCTGTATTAAGGATTATTAACTAGTTTCTCATATCCACCTTAGATAAAGAACCGATCTCGTATTGTTGTGATTTAAGAACTCAAAAGAAACTTTTATAAATATCTGATTTTACATAAAATTCATGTATAAACCTTTTCTTGAATATCTAGAGCAGTCGCTATTTCAAAGATTTGACTTACAAAGCCGCTTGATACCAGAAGGTTTAGAGTCTTGTGTTAGCGATCGCGGTCGTACCCCTGCCTCAATTCGCAGTTGGTGCTATCAATGTCCAGAATTTCGGAAAATTCGCTACACATACATTGATGCAGGTGCAAGCGCCCAAATCTTTAATAGCGTTATTTATCCAAGCCATAACTATGACTTGCCACTATTGGGGATTGACTTTTTGTCATTTGGATCAGTCAAGAACTTGATTGTGATGGACTTTCAGCCATTATTTCAAGATCGGGCATATTTGGAAAAATACATTTATCCGCTCAAAACTTTGCATGACAAGTATCCAGACTTGGTGCAAAATCTGGAAATGAAGTTTTACGATGCTAATCAGTATTTCTCCAAATATTTATTGTTTGCAAAGACAGATCCAGAAACTGTCAGAACTAGGGTGCTAGAAGCATTCAAGGACTATTTGAATCTTTATTGGACAATGCTTGCCGATGCACAGCCTCTAATCGATCAGTCGGATATTCAACGGATTGTTAAGGCGCAAAAAGACTATGACCAATACAGTGCCGATCGCGATCCTGCATCTGGACTATTCAGCAGTTACTTTGGGCATGAATGGTCTGAGAAGTTTTTGTACGAATTTTTGTTTGAAGATGCCAAGCCTCTGGCAGTGATGGCTTAAATGACTCTATATCAACCTTTCTTGGATCATGCGATCGCCTATTTAAAAGAGCGATTACCTGATTTGCATCCGTACCCAATTCCTGAAGGATTCGAGTCCAAATCGGCGATCGTTGGCAAGGGAAGCCATCAGAATGAAGTCTTGACTACCAGTTTTGGCTACCAGTCATCTAAGCTTCGTCAGATTCGGGCTGCCCATGTTCAAGGCGGAAGCTCGCTTCAGGTCTTAAATTTTGTCATTTTCCCGCATTTGAATTATGACTTGCCATTCTTTGGAGGCGATTTGGTGACGCTCCCAGGGGGACATCTGATTGCATTAGATATGCAGCCGTTGTTTAGGGACGAGCCAGACTATCAAGATAAATATACAAAGCCAATTTTGCCGATTTTTGAGTCCTATCAACAACATTTAACTTGGGGTGGTGATTTTCCTGAAGAAGCAAGTCAGTTTTTCTCTCCTGCTTTCTTATGGACTAGACCAAAAGAAAATGAAGTGGTAGAAACTCATGTGTTCCATGCTTTTAAAGATTATCTTCAGGCTTATTTAGACTTTTGCGATCGCGCCGAACCTGTAACTGATCCGCAGAAGTTAGCCGAAATTAAAGAGGCTCAACTCAGATATTTACGATATCGAGCGGAAAAAGATCCTGCTAGGGGCATGTTTAATCGGTTCTATGGCTCAGAATGGACAGAAGAGTATATTCATGGATTTTTGTTTGACTTGGAGCGCAAATTGGAACAAGTCTAATCTATGTACTTTGATTCTCAAGTTTTGGATTCATATTGATGCTGACGAACAGTTACGAAGATTCTAATTAAGACAGCCCCCCTATAAGAACTATAAAATTACTGATGAAGATTTTCGCAATCGGGCAAAATGGAGTGACTACGAACTAGCGGCTAACGAGATGATAGAACGCACAGGAACAGAGTTTGCACCTTGGTATACGATCGCAGCAAATGACAAGAAATCTGCGCGGATTAAAGTAGTCAAGATGCTTTGCGATCGCTTGAAAAAATCTCTCTAAAATTGGCTCATCTGGGTTTGAGGGGTAAATGGTACAGTATCGATACAATTATTGGCGACATGGTAGGGCTGTAACTGTTGCTCCGAGAGGATTCTGATTACTATTAGCTGTGCTTATCCCCATGAACCCAGAAGAGCCCTAAAATTGAAATTCTCAATCTATTTATGCTTTGAGGCAGTCGTTACAATTCCCCTAAAATACTAAATTTCTTCAGTATTTGCTATTAGCTCAGGCTATACACTAGAAATCAGGTTAGAAGTGCGTAATCTTGTATATAAAACTTTTAATTAATATTTAAAAATAGGCATAAGAAGGTTAAAAGTTTTGTAGTGAAAAGGTGGCAGGGAATTGAAGACTTTTCACGCAAGCCTTTAATTACAATAGCTTTGTATGAGTTTAGATTTAGATTAGCTTCGCAAAATAATCTTTCTTCACTATTGTTTTAATCACTTTTAAAAATCAGTCATTATTTTTGAGGTTACTATAGATATTACATGAATATGAATAACAAAATTGAGTCTCCAGAAAATATTAGTACGCAGACATCTAATCTGACTCAACAGATGCTGCTTAATCGAATCACTAATAATATTCGTCAATCTCTAGAATTACAGGAAATCCTGTCAGCAACTGTTGCTGAGGTGCGTTTATTCCTTGGAACAGATCGGCTCAAAATTTATCGGTTTCAGCCAGAAGGTCATGGACTAGTCATTGCCGAATCAATAAGTGAAAACCGTCTACCCTCCCTTTTAGGTTTGAATTTTCCCGCTGATGATATTCCCGCCTATGCTCGCGAACTGTTTTTGCTAGCTCGCCAGCGCACAATTATCGATCTCAAGAATAGATCTGTTGGGAAACAAAAGCACAGCACAGAGTAGATTTTAGCTTTCAATCCATTTTTAAGCAGTATCTAAATAGAAGTTCCATAAGCCAGCCGCATTCAACATGAGACGGTCATCAAAATCAGGTATACGATTGCGATAAACTGCTGTTACGGAATTATATCGTTTCATCCCTGCATGGGCATGTTCACATTTCACTCGTTGACTGCTAAATTCTCGATTTTCCTGCTTCTGTGCTTCAGTCAACTCTTGCCCTTTTGGCTTTTTGTGGGGTAAGCGTACATTTACAAACTCTTTCTGTAAGCCCTGATATCCCAAATCTCCCTCAATCACTATGGCATCAGGAATGTTACTTACCCAGTCATTTTCGTCCAGTTGCTTCTTATCATGGACTTTTCCTGCTTTGGCTTTGCTCAGTAAAATGATCCGCTTTTTACGGGTACTACCTGTAGTGTGTTTCCTTGTATGCCGTTTTTTTTCCTGAGTAATGCTCTTTTTGTCGTTCTGCATCTTTTGGACGTTGCACTGGTCGTTCGGTTCCGTCAATGATTACTTCTTGGACTTCGCCAAACTTTGCCAGAAATTCTTCGATGCTATCGATCTTTCTTTCGGGTAATGCTTGTCTCTTGCCCAGTGCAGTTTCCAGTATTGGCATTAGTCGATGTACCCAATCGTGGGCACAGGATCGGTCAAAGCCAAATAAAACACTCATTAAGTCAAAGGTGGGATAGCATTTGCAGTACAACAAGATAAAAAACAATTTGTCTGCACTGGTTTTCAGTGTTGCTTTCCTACCCCCTCCTGCTGCTCTCCATCGTCTCTTCTGGTCTAGGGTTTCCTGATATGCTTCTTCAAAACTTGGCAACAAAGCCTCGAATGCTTGCTGGTTTAATCCTGTGGTTGCTCGTATTTGCCTATCTTGTTTTAGTATCTTTTCAATATTTATCATCTTTTTTATGCGCGTCTTTGGTTGATGATAACCGATATCAAACCTAGGCTATGGTTCAATTTATTGAACTTATAGCTTTTGTATTTACCTATGGATTGAAGTACAGAAATAAATGTGAAGCTGCTTCTATACCTTGCTTTTGTTTCCCGACAGATCTAATCATCAAATAGGGATTAGTCCTTTGGACTGTATCGAAACAGGAGAACCTGTAGAAGAGAGAGATATTCGTTATCGTCCGCTCGATCCATGCCACATGGAATATATGACCTCTATGGGGGTGAGGTCTTCAATTGTTGTGCCAATCGTTATCGAAAGTCCACTGGCTAAAGACTCTAACTTACCGCTTATTGTCGAAAGTCCACTGGCTAAAGAATCCAAATTACCTTCACTCAAGCCCAACCAGCACCTTTGGGGATTGCTGATCTCGCATCATTCAGAACCGCGCAATGTGACTGAAGAAGAATTAAATTTTATTCAAGCAGTTGTCGATCAAGTGTCTGTGGCGATTGCCCAATCGATTTTATTGGAACAGGTGCGAGCACAGGCTAAACAGGAAGCTAATGTTAATCAGGTTACGACTTTGCTCTATTCCCGAACTGTAGCGCAATTGCAGGAAGCGCTAGAAAAAACAGTGGAGTTATTTCAAGGCTCAGGTGGGCGTTTGTATTTACCCATCAACGGTACGAACCAAACAACTGATTTGTATACCTGTGGTGAACAGCCTGATCACATTAGCGGCAACGATCGCAATATTGAAGAAAATTTGCTCTGGCAAAACTTTCTGCACTCAGCCGAGATCGCCACTAATCGAGATTCTGAAAATAATACCAACGAAAAACCTTGGTCAGTAGCTTGGATGCGGGCTGTTTATACACTCTCCTCTGTGCCCCAAGAGTCAATCACGGACTTGAATATTTGGGCGATCGCCGACATCTATCAAGAACCATTATTTCGGACATTGGCGATCTCTTTTCAAGCAACCAAAATTCGTGGGATTTTAATCGTTCCGATCTGTTTTGGATATGAAGTAGTGGGCTGTCTCAGTATTTTTCGCAATGATACCAATCACGAAGTGTTGTGGGCAGGCGAACATGATCCTGATAAGCGGCAGCTTGCACCACGTCAATCCTTTGAAGCATGGAAGCAAATCAAGAAGGGCAATGCACAATCTTGGGCAGATTCAGATATTCGCTTAGCTCAGTCTCTTTCCGAGCGCTTTGCTACGGCGATCAAACAGGACAAACTCTACAAGCAGATCCAAATTTTAAATGCCAGTTTAGAAAAACAGGTACAAATTCGCACGATGGAGTTGCACTACTCCACGATGATCGCTAACCAACAACGTGCTTTAGCCAGAATCCTCGCCAAATTACAACAAGCCCTAGATATAGACTCATTTTTTTGCACGGCTACTGAAGAAGTCCGCCAATTATTAGCCGTAGATCGAGTTGGCATTTATCAATTCGATTCTGACTGGGGCGGGGGATTTATCAACCGTCTCGAATCACTTAGTCCTGAATGGGCGCATATTTTAGCCGCTTCAAGGACTATATTAGATCTGTCGGGAAACAAAAGCAAGGTATAGAAGCAACTTCACATTTATTTCTGTACTTCAATCCATAGGTAAATACAAAAGCTATAAGTTCAATAAATTGAACCATAGCCTAGGTTTGATATCGGTTATCATCAACCAAAGACGCGCATAAAAAAGATGATAAATATTGAAAAGATACTAAAACAAGATAGGCAAATACGAGCAACCACAGGATTAAACCAGCAAGCATTCGAGGCTTTGTTGCCAAGTTTTGAAGAAGCATATCAGGAAACCCTAGACCAGAAGAGACGATGGAGAGCAGCAGGAGGGGGTAGGAAAGCAACACTGAAAACCAGTGCAGACAAATTGTTTTTTATCTTGTTGTACTGCAAATGCTATCCCACCTTTGACTTAATGAGTGTTTTATTTGGCTTTGACCGATCCTGTGCCCACGATTGGGTACATCGACTAATGCCAATACTGGAAACTGCACTGGGCAAGAGACAAGCATTACCCGAAAGAAAGATCGATAGCATCGAAGAATTTCTGGCAAAGTTTGGCGAAGTCCAAGAAGTAATCATTGACGGAACCGAACGACCAGTGCAACGTCCAAAAGATGCAGAACGACAAAAAGAGCATTACTCAGGAAAAAAAACGGCATACAAGGAAACACACTACAGGTAGTACCCGTAAAAAGCGGATCATTTTACTGAGCAAAGCCAAAGCAGGAAAAGTCCATGATAAGAAGCAACTGGACGAAAATGACTGGGTAAGTAACATTCCTGATGCCATAGTGATTGAGGGAGATTTGGGATATCAGGGCTTACAGAAAGAGTTTGTAAATGTACGCTTACCCCACAAAAAGCCAAAAGGGCAAGAGTTGACTGAAGCACAGAAGCAGGAAAATCGAGAATTTAGCAGTCAACGAGTGAAATGTGAACATGCCCATGCAGGGATGAAACGATATAATTCCGTAACAGCAGTTTATCGCAATCGTATACCTGATTTTGATGACCGTCTCATGTTGAATGCGGCTGGCTTATGGAACTTCTATTTAGATACTGCTTAAAAATGGATTGAAAGCTAAAATCTACTCTGTGCTGTGCTTTTGTTTCCCAACAGATCTATGGAATGACAGTTATTTGCAGGAAACTCAAGGCGGTCGCTACCAAAACCACGAAGTTTCTAATGTCAGTGACATTTATAACGCCCAACTGTCTCCATGTCATGTTGAAATTCTTGAGCATTACCTGATCAAAGCCTTTTTGGTGATTCCGATTTTTGTTGGGCGGAAACTATGGGGACTATTGGGGATTTATAAGCATAGTAAAACTCGTGTATGGGAAGAATCGGAGGTGGAATTTAGTAAACAGGTTGCTGCTTACTTAGGTGCAGCTTTGCAGCAAGCAGAAGGGCTAGAACAAACCCAAACCCAAGCCCGACAATTACCAGCGATCGAAGAGCAACAGCAAACCTTAGCGATTGTAATCAGCAAAATTCGGCAATCTCTAGATCTATCTACGATTTTTACGACTACCACTCAAGAAGTCCGCCGATTGCTTCATGCCGATCGCGTCATAATTTTTCGATTTAAATCCGATCGTCAACAAGGACAAATAATTTCTGAAGATATTCGCATAGACTATCTATCTATCTTAGGGACTCCGATTCCAAAGCATCCTCTAGCCAAAGAAATCAAAGCCAATCCTACGAAAGAGGACTATACAGTTGATGATGTAGACAATGCCGAGTTAGAAGCTGATTACCTGAAAATGCTCTCTGACTTTTAGGTTAAAGCGAGCTTAGTTGTACCGCTATTTAGAAATGAAGAACTTTGGGGACTACTATGCATTCATCAATGCTCTGGAGCGCGGCAATGGCAACCAAGAGATAAAGAATTTGTCACACAAATCGCTTCACAATTAGGGGTAGCTTTGCAACAGTCTGAATTATTAGTTCAGGCTCAAACCATGAGAGAAGCTGCCGATGCGGCGAACACGGCTAAGAGCGAATTTCTTGCCAATATGAGTCACGAGCTGCGAACACCTCTTAATGCAATTTTGGGACTATCAGAAAGCTTACAAGAAAACATTTATGGTGAATTGAACGAGAAACAAACAAATGCGATCGTTACCATCGAGCAAAGTGGTCAACATTTACTCAATTTAATTAGCGACATTTTAGATCTCACTCAAATTGAAGTTGGCAAACTAAAGTTACAGATTGCACCGACCTCATTACCAAAACTTTGTGAGAATAGCCTGAGTTTTGTCAAGCAAGCAGCAGAAGCCAAAAAAATCGTTGTTGAGGTAAACATCACCCTGATCGCGATCGAAGTTGCTGTAGATGAATTGCGGATGCGCCAAGTACTCATCAATCTGCTTAACAATGCCGTCAAATTCACGCCAGTAGGTGGCAAAGTTACTTTATCCGTTGATATTAACAACAAAAACGTTAACAAACAGACGATTCAGTTTCATGTTAGCGATACTGGTATTGGTATTGCTCCAGAAAATATCAGCAAGCTTTTTCAGTCCTTTGTGCAGATTGATAGCAAGCTCAATCGTCAATATGGAGGTACAGGGTTAGGTCTAGCATTAGTCAAATATCTAGTCGAATTACAAAATGGCAGAGTAGATGTCGAGAGTACACTTGGCTTAGGCAGCCGCTTTACAGTTACTTTACCTTATATCTCTATTCCCACCTCCTCCTTACCAAATCCAACTAGCCAACCCCTAACTCTCCAAACCAATCCAGAGAGATTAAATAACAATCAGTCTGTAGCCACTGCGCCCATTTCGCAATCTACCAAGCCAGCATTAATCCTGTTAGCAGAAGATAGCGTAGCAAATACGAAGACGATTGTGGACTTCCTTGAGCAGCAAGGCTATGAGATTATCCAAGCCCAAAATGGACAGGAGGCTGTCGATATGGCAAATGCTTCACATCCCAATCTAATTTTGATGGATATTCAAATGCCAATTATGGATGGGTTGGATGCCACTCGTCAAATTCGGTCTTTGCCTGCAATTGCAAATATACCCGTAATTGCTCTGACAGCCTTAGCGATGCCTAACGATCGCGAAAAATGTCTAGAAGCAGGTGCTAATTCCTATCTCAGCAAGCCTGTCAAGCTCAAGCAATTGTTGCTGACAATACAGCAAATTTTAAAAGAAGAATGAAAAAGGTGATTCCTTCATGGCTAGAACCGCCTTTTTACGTGGGATCAATGGCGATCGCCTCGCGATCGCGAGTCCAAAAACGATATCTTGAAACAACCCGTTATAAATTGTGACAATCTTTAACAAAAAATGATCCAACGACATAGTATAAACAAATAGGTAGGAAATTGAACTGAGCGAGATTGAAGAAACCACAAGTGTTTATCTAAATCGAGTGAGTTTTTCCAACTATTTAAAACAAAGGTTTTTCTAAGGTTTTCTGAAATAAACATCAGATAAAGCTTAGATCGGTCAATCATCCATCAGACTTTAATCAGTTTGAAGATGACATAAAAATAAAAGATAATTACAAAACTGGAGATAACAGTATTATGTACGACGCATTTGCAAAGGTAGTATCCCAAGCTGATTCCAGAGGCGCTTATATCAGTGCTTCTCAAATTGATGCTCTAAGTGCAATGGTTGCTGATGGCAGCAAGCGCTTGGACGCTGTAAACCGCATCACCAGCAACTCTTCTGCAATCGTTGCTAATGCTGCCCGCGCTTTGTTCGCTGAACAGCCTGCTTTGATCGCTCCTGGTGGAAATGCTTACACCAGCCGTCGTATGGCAGCTTGCTTGCGCGACATGGAAATCGTATTGCGCTATGTTACCTACGCTATCTATTCTGGCGATGCAAGCATCTTGGAAGATCGTTGCCTCAATGGTTTGAAAGAAACCTACTTGGCACTTGGTACTCCTGGTTCTTCAGTTGCTGTTGGTATCGGCAAAATGAAGGATGCTGCGATCGCAATCGCTAACGATCCTAACGGCGTAACCCGTGGCGATTGTTCCGCTCTTATGAGTGAAATCGGTAGCTACTTCGATAAGGCTGCTGCTGCTGTTGCTTAGTCTGGTCTTGTCCAGTCTTCAGTCAGCCAGTATTTTGCGACATATCATTTGGTCAATAGACCACATTTCACTTAAAAAAACTATTTTGGAGAACATCTCACAATGAAAACCCCTTTAACCGAAGCAGTATCCGCCGCCGATTCTCAAGGTCGTTTCCTAAGCACCACCGAAACTCAAGTTGCTTTCGGTCGTTTCCGTCAAGCTACCTCTGGTCTAGCTGCTGCTAAGGCTTTGAGCGAAAAGGCTGAATCTTTGGCTTCTGGCGCTGCTAACGCTGTATACAGCAAGTTCCCTTACACCACCTCTATGACTGGTGCTAACTACGCTTCCACCCAAACTGGCAAAGACAAGTGTGTACGTGACATCGGCTACTACATCCGTATGGTTACATACTGCTGCGTAGTTGGTGGTACAGGCCCAATGGATGATTACTTGGTTGCTGGTATTGCAGAAATCAACCGCACCTTTGATCTTTCTCCTAGCTGGTATGTTGAAGCTCTTAAGTATGTTAAGGCTAACCATGGTTTGTCTGGAGACTCAGCTGTTGAAGCTAACTCCTACATTGACTATGCAATCAATGCTCTTAGCTAATTCTTCGCTTTAAAACAAAAAGCACCTCTTCGGGGGTGCTTTTTGCTTTTTAATGGTGCGAGAGATATTTATCAAGACCAAATTAAAACTATGAATGAAGAATCTGGCATTCCAGATGATAATCAATTAACAATCGAACAAGCGCTTATCAATCTCCAGAGTGAAGATTTGGGATTACGAGTTTATGCAGCTTGGTGGTTAGGTCGTTTTCGAGTAAATTTGCCAGAAGCCATCGATCTGTTGATTTTAGCTTTGGCTGATGAAGCCGATCGCACTGAGGCGGGAGGGTATCCATTACGGCGCAACGCAGCAAGGGCTTTGGGGAAACTGGGCGATCGCAGGGCAGTAACAGCATTAATCAAGTCGCTAGAATGCAATGACTTTTATGTTCGTGAAGCTGCTGCTCAATCCTTAGAAATGTTGGGTGATGATTCCTGCGTACCATATATATTCGAGTTAATCAAAAATCCTAATCTTAAAGTTAGTGCTGACGCAGAACCAGAACACCCTTATGATGCTTTCTTAGAAGCCTTAGGAACATTAAGAGCTGTAGGAGCGATTCCTGATATCTTGCCATTTTTAGAGCATCCAATCCCTAAAGTGCAATATGCTGCCGCAAGAGCGATGTATCAACTTTCGGAGCCAGAGGTGGCTAACCAATATGGCGATCGCTTAATCATGGCTCTGTCTAATGACGATTTGCAATTGCGGCGCACGGTTCTTTCAGATTTGGGCGCGATCGGTTATTTGGCGGCGGCGGAAGCGATCGGCGATACGCTTGCGGAAAATAGCCTCAAACTAATTTGCCTGAAAGGATTATTAGAAAAACAAATTCCTCTTGCGATACCTCCAGAACTTACAGAAGGTGCGGTGAGAGTCATGGCTCTGATGGATGATTTATTGTAAAGTAGAGAAGCGCAAAGCGCTTCCCTACATTTTAAACCTATGACTGATCGCCTTACTCAACTAATACAGGCTGTAGAAGAAGCAGATTCTTCTAAGCTTTTACTTGAAGCTGTTCAAAATCTAGCGGATGCTCAATTAGTAGGTGCTATTCCCATTTTGATTGAGGCTCTGAGCTACAACAATCCTGGTGCTGCTGTTGCTTCGGTGGATGGATTAATCAAGTTAGGAAATCCTGCCGTACCTGCTTTGCTAGAGCTATTGGATATGCACAACTACACAGCGCGATCGTGGGCGATCCGCGCTTTAGCTGGCATAGGCGATCCTAGAGGTTTGATAACTTTGCTTGGTGTGGCGACTGCCGACTTTGCGATGAGTGTTCGTCGTGCGGCGGTCAAAGGGCTAGGGATGATGAAATGGCGTTGGTTTCCTGATGAACTCCGAGAAATGGCGCAGGAAGAAGCTTTAGATGCATTATTGTTTGTCGCACAACAAGATGAAGAATGGGTCGTGCGCTATGCGGCTGTGGTAGGTTTAGAGGCTTTAGCGATTACGATCGCTAATAAACTTCCCACATGGCGATCGGAAATTCAAGTGCAATTTAATCTAATGGGATGTAACGATGAGGTGTTGGCGATTCGTGCTCGTGTCTGGCTAGCTCAACAAAGGTTGCAGCAGAGGCTCCAACAAACTTATACAAGTAATTTTGATATTTCTCAAAAAAGCTCAGCAGTTCAAGAAAAAGAATCTCCTTTAACATCGGATGATTGGCAGAATATTCTCAATCATCTTTATGAAATGAAGAACGAAGAACGGCTTAGTGCCGTTAGCGAGGGAGATCCACGCCGTTTTCAGGACTTAGCCGCAGCGATCGGGCAAACATTCTCAAAAGATAATCCATGCAATTAAGTTGGTAGGGCAAATGGCGCAAAATGATAAGAATCGCTTTGCGATTCTTATCATTTTGCGCCATTTGCACCGTGCTTTGCACGGCGCAAATGGCGCTATCGAATTCATGTTATACCAATTCACAAAAGTGAGACTACACTTCTATAGCAATGAAAGTTTTGCTTAGGACATAAAACCCAAATGAATAACCCCGCCGCAAGCGGACGGGGTATCAAATTCTTTTTTACTAGAATTTACTCACACCGCAGAGCGGTGGGGTATTTACCCTCTTAGTTCAAATAAATGAAGGCGGCGCGAAGCGCCGCCTTCATTTATACCAATTCACAGAAGTGTTGTCACACTTTTGTAAATTAAAAACCAAACCCTGTAAGGGTTTTAAAAACACAAAATGGCTTAGCCATTTTGTGTTTTGGTATCAGTATTGAAGCTGTTTGATCACGAGTAGAGTTATATCGTCATAAACTCTACTTAAACCGATAAAATTCTTAAGATTCTGAATAATTGCTTCACAAATTAACTGAGCAGATTCTTGGCGATGATTTTGAACAAGCTCACATAAACGTTCTAGTCCATAGAACTGGCGATTTGGATTTTCTGCTTCTGTAATACCATCTGTATAGAGCACAACAATATCTTCTGGATTAAGATTAATTTCAGCTTGCATGATAAATGAACTAATATCCGCCTCTAATCCAAGGGGGAAACCCAAATCATTGGTATCTATACGCTCTACAGTCCCATCTGCTCTGACTACGATTACCTCTTCATGTTGTCCAACTAAACTCAGTTGTCCTTTAAAATAATCAATCAACAGAAGCGTCATATTTTTGTCAGAATTCATCCTTGTAACATTTTCATACAGTACAGTGTTCAAAGCTTTAAGAACCCGAATGGGATCTTTTACCTGTAAAACGCTCATAGTTAGCACTGCTGTTTGCGCCATGATCATCAAAACACCACTTTCTAATCCATGTCCAGTGACATCGCCAATGCCAATTTTGACCCGTCCATAGTGATGTAAAACATCGTAATAATCACCACCAACTTCATTGGATGGTTCCATAAATCCTGAAATATCAAGCTCCTTGATCGTTTCCAGTTCCTCATCTAGAGGTAACATCATCTGCTGTAAGCGGCGTGTCACATCAAGTTCAGAACTCATTCGCAGGTTTTCTTCCTGCAATCGTTCATTCAAATAGGTGATTTCAGAGTTAGCTGATTTTAGATCTTGGGTTCTTTGTTCAACTCGGCTCTCAAGTTGTTGATTTAACTGTTGTAAAGATAATTGGGCTAGGCTGCGTTCTTTTACAAAACCCTTAACCCGAAAAATAATGATCGTTGCTGTTACTAATAAAATAGGAAAACTCAATCCTGCTAGTAACAATGATTGAAACAAAAACTGACGATAGCGATCAAGACTATTCTCAGTTTCCATTAATATCGCATTTCGAGTTGTCAATATGCCATCGGCGTAGATTTGTTTTAGAGATTCATATTCTGTTCCCGATAAAATCTGCATTGCCTCTTGTGCTTTGCCTTGACGCACTAATTCAAACGATTTTGTCTCCAAATCAACAAGCTTGAGATTAGCCTCATCAGTCTTTTTGGCATTGGCATTATAAGTATTAGGAGTTTGTTCGATAATTTGCTTGATTGTAATTTCTAGCTGCGACACAAATTGATTGTATCGAGATTCCCATTTAGAATCGCCTGTTCCAGCGTACATACGTGCTGACATCGTTAGCACTTCATCGTAGTAAATAATTTGGTTGCTCAAATTTTGTAATTTAAATTGATTGGCGATCGCTTTGTCAAAGGCTTGATACGTTGACCAAACATTCCATGCGGAGGCACCAAATAATAGTCCACTAAATCCTAAGGAAAGACTGATAAAAGCTATGAGGTGAGAGCCTGAAGTCACTTTTTTTGTTTTTTTAGGACTATTCATTTTTGGGCTGCTCTTGAGCTTTAATATCTGCATATATTAGTGTATAAAAAAGATGAAATTATCATTCACTAATTATGTTTATCACTTAGAGTGTGTTTGCAAAGTCTCCTAGCCAGTATAAATTTCTGCTTTTTAATTAATCTCTTCGCGTTTTTCTCGAAAACCTAACTCGATTAAAGCTTTGCGAATCTTTGCTTTAGAAGGTTGAACTTTTGGCATAGCAAGATTAAACTCACGAGATGTTTCTAACATTTGCCTGATTAAAATATCTAGCAAGTTGTCATCTACATCATCAGGAGCCTGCTCGATCCTGCCCTGATATGCCAAGGTATAAAGCTCTAAATGATGCTTACCCATTATTTTTGCCAATTTCCTTAAAGTCTCAGGAGTTGGACAAGTTCCTTTAAAGCAAGCTCCTCTGAGTCTTGGTTGTGGTACGCCTGTTAATTCGGCAAGGTGATTCATACTAATGTCTTGCTCTTCTAAATATTGAAGAACATATAGCCCTAGAGGAGAGCAATCATCAGTTTTGACTTGTAACCTTGGTGGCATCGCTTAATATAAAAAAAATTTGTTAGATTTTCAAATAACTAGTTAATCTAACAGAAATGATTTTATACCAATTATTAGGCGCAGGGACAATTCATGAATTGTCCCTCGATTTTTTATCGCCAAGTACCATGAAAACCCATTGGTACAATACTGGGCAGAGCTAAACGACAAACTGGTTCTTGTTCAAGGCGATCGCTATCAAATACCCAGACTTCTAAACATTCGCGATCGCCATCAAATACAACAGTGATCACATAGCCATTGTCAGGATTGGATGGATCAGGTGCAAAAATTGGCTCCATCGGATAGCGATTTGTGCCGAGATTGGCTTCGGTGAGAGTATGAGTTTGGTTGTCATATCGAGCGATCGCACCAAATAGTTCTTGATTGATGACTGCATCAGGGCGATGAATCGAAAGATAGGTATAGCGAGCTGTTTGTCCAACTTGCGAAGGAGCGACAATAGGAAATTCAGAACCGCGATCGCATAATTGCGAAGACTCCAGAAATTCGCCTGTAGTCGGGTTGAGGCGCATTTGCCAGAGAGTTCCTTTTGCTTTGGTTGTCGTTTTGCCAGACGCGATTTCTTTGAGATATTGATTGGTCATAAAGTCTGGATAGCGGACTAAATCAAAGACAAGATTACCATCGCGATCTCCGTAACCATTGCCAAAATGCCACTGAAACCAAGGCTCAGCATTGCTGCGACTGACCAATTCAAGATTGTGGCGATTAAATACTAAAATCTCTGTTCCTTCTTGGGGCTTCCATTGTAAGGATTCACTATAACTTTTGAGATTGAGCAATACAGGAAATACATTCATCCGTAGTGGTGGCACACAGAAAATCAGATAATCACCTGCTAGTACAAAGTCATGTACCATCGATAGCCCTTGGAGATTAGTCTGGCTCTTTTTGAGCAGCTTACCTGTGCGATCGCTCCGATAAATATTTAAAGTAGCATTTTTGCCATAGGAAACTCCAAAGTTAAAAATCTCGCCAGTCTTTGGATCGCGCTTGGGGTGTGCTGAATAGGGCAAACGATTCTCCAAACCTTCGAGATTTTCTAATCCGTAGGTTTCTAAAGTTTCTAAATCTAATGCATGGGGCAATCCTCCTTCCCATAAAGCGAGAAGTTTGTCAGGCAAAGCGAGAACAGAGATATTTGCCACATTCTTAGAAGACTTACCAAAACGTTGCCACCATGCACCTGTGGCGGTCATGCCATAATTGCCATAGATCAATTTGTCAGCGCGTTCTTCTTCGAGATATCCTTCCGTTTGGACATAGCGATAGGTCGCACGGGCAAGCCCTTCGGCAAAATGCACCGCCAGAATTGCGCCATCGCCATCAAACCAATGTCCCACATGAAATTCACCACGCTCCAATCGTGCGGGTCCATTGCGATAGAGAGAACCTTTGAGATTCTCAGGGATTTGCCCAGAGATCTTGGAGAGTTGGGTGAGGGGAAACTCGCTAGCTGGTTTAGCGATCGCCTTTGCCCAAGATGCTTGCTGTGAATACTTTTGAATAGTTGTAGTCATGATTTTCTCTTTAATGGATTCTAAGAAGAATAGATTGTTCCGTCTTTATGGGTAAATTGCCAACCTTGTTCGGTTGCTATGGCAACAAGATCGTCATCGGGATAATGTCCTTGATCGTTGGGAGTGCGATCGCCGACTTCTAGATAAGTAGCTACTTGATCGGAGTGATTATAAAGACAATGCCCGTTTGTCTCACCCGCAGGGAATCCCGCCGCTTGCCCTGCTGACAAAATTGCTTCTCCTTCATCAGTAATCAGGGTTAATTCTCCTGAAAGAACATAGATGAACTCGTCCTGTTTTGTATGCCAATGACGAAGTGCAGATCGGGATTTTGGCGGAAGTGTGGTTAAATTTACGCCAAAGTTCTTTAATCCTGCGGCATCACCGAGTCGTTTCTTTTCACGCCCTGCAACTACGGGTTTAAAGAGCTCAGGATAGTTACTGCCAGTGCGACTTGGGATTTGATTGGGATCGATTATAGTCATTAGTTTTAGTTTAAGAACATTGGAGAATAGTGCATACTTCATTAAATTGTTTGGATTGGAGTGATGATTCTCGAAGCCAGAAATAAAGCATTCCCATATCTCCCCACATCATCTCCAGATCGTCATCAGAGTCTAACTGGAGTAGCAGCGACCAATCAGAAGCACCAGCCTCCAAATCCTTTGCAAGTGGATCGTTATATCCACTCGCATAACCGCAGTCAATACCATGAAAAGTGAGTTGGCATTCTAATTGCATATCACCCTGTATGTTGGAGGAATAACCAAACATTTGATGCATTGGTTCATTCACGACCATCAATTCCTTTACATCTTCAATGAAATTGATATAGTCATCCACGCTATCTTCAGGAATAGCCAATTGCTCGAATGGTAAAGAATCATAGCTAGGTAGAGATAAAACTTCACGGAATTGGATGAAATAGGATGGAAACAACCAGCCATTGTCAATATCTACATTTTCTGGCAATGAAGGTTGGATCAGATTTTCGGTAGAAGGATGGTAAATAATTGCCGAACCTCCCCGATCATTTGGATCGAAACCCCAAGGCTGTTCGATCGCATCGTAGAAAAAATAAAGCATTCCAGAATCAGGAAAATTCTTGGTAGCAGCAAAGTTTTGTATATCATGACAGCTAATCTGGGCTAAGAAGCTCAATGGCTGTTCATTCCACTTTGGCCATTGAAAATCGGCAGGAACGTCAGGTAATCCACCAATACGAGAAGCACCAACTAAGCTTTCTTGGGAATCAACCTTAGAGATATGAATAGCAGGCTTGATTACTGATTCAATAAGCTCCGCAAACATTCCCAAATTATGCTTGTGAATTAGTTCTGAGATTTGGCTGTTCATACATTCTAAGATCCGTTTTTAAACTGTCTTGTGCTTGAAGATGTTGTCGATACCATGCAATTGTATTGCGAATTGCTTCACGATGAGGTGTGGCAATATCACCAAAAGCAGCGATAAACTTAGCACTGTCAACAACAAATGGATTCTCAAATTGATACATCATCTCCACCGTTTCCGCCGCTTCGGGAATGAATAATGCACCAATTCGCATCATCAATTTACCCATGCCATTCATTTTTGGTGGTAGTCCTAATTCTTCAAAAAGAATATTTAGCATTTCTCTTGTAGAAATCGTGGGCGCGTTGGGAACATGCCAGACTTGCCCGATCGCTTCCTCTCGCTCTCCCAAAATGATCATCGCTCTCGCAAAATCTTGAATGTAGGTATAGGTATGAGGTAGATCTAAGTTGCCGATCGCTTCGGCAGGCTTACCTTGTAGAGCAGGAATAAACACGCGATCTCCCAATACTGAATTAAGAACGCCTTCACCATAGAAATCAGAGGATCGGGCGATCGCTACTTGAGCTTTTCCTGCGCGATGAGCATTCATCAAGGTTTCTGCAAGTTGAGCGCGGATCTTACCCTTATTTGTAGTTGCGGCATAGGGCACATCTTCGCGCATCGGTTCTTTGACTTTGCCATAGCCATAGAGACTATCGCCGTAAATCAGCTTTGCACCACTAGCGATCGCACCAGCGAGAATACCTTGTTGCAAGGGAGGAAATTCTTTTACCCAAGCTTTGAAATTGTATTTTGGTCCTGCACAGTGATAAATCACCTCTGCACCTTGGCAAACTTTCTGCGTGAATCGTGGATCGGCAGCATCACCGATCACAAATTCCACGCCTTGAGGCAAATTCTCCCGATTGCTGCGACTTACCATTCGTACTTGCTTACCCTTTGCAATAAGTTGCTGTGCGATCGCCTTACCTAAAGTACCTGTGCCAAAAACAATTTGAAACTCTTGTTGAGAAGCGTTCATGATTTTGTCTCCTATCAATAACAAATTGGCAGCTATATTCAACTAAATTAATATGCACTTAATTGAATATAGGAGATAATATATACTCAATAAAGTGCATATGTCAACCTCAAGTCTAGTTAATTTTCAAAAATATGTCCCTTGCTTACGCCATCTTGGTTTCATTGATTTGCGAGCCAAAAAGCGGTTATGACCTCGCCAAGCAATTTGATGGCACGGTGGGTTTCTTCTGGCAAGCCACACACCAGCAGATTTATCGTGAGTTAACCAAACTAGAGCAACAAAACTCGATCATTGCTGAAGCGATCGCTCAAGATGGTAGACCAGACAAAAAGATATTCTCTGTTTCTGATACGGGGCTATCGCATCTAAAAACATGGCTGCTGCAATCTAGCGAAGTTGAAACCGTAAAAGATGAATTTTTGCTTAAAATCTATGCTGGTTATCTTATTCCCGAAGATGCGATCGCCAAAAAAATCAAACATCATCGCCAATTGCATCAGCAACAACTAGAAACTTATCAAGCGATCGAGCGTAACTTTTTCATTTCACCTCAAGATTGTCCTATAGAGTTGCGTTTTGCCTATTTGACACTCCGCCGAGGGATTAATTTTGAGCAAGGTTGGCTCGATTGGTGTGATGAAGCCTTGGATTTTGTAGCTACTTGGCAATAAAAAATTCAAACCCTTAGGGCTTCGCCTTGCAGGGGCGAAACCCTAAGGGTTTGGGTAATGGTTACTTAGCTGTACGTGTGGCGATCGCTAGGCTAAAATTTGTAAAGCAACAAGCAAAATAAGAAATACAAATAAAATCTAAAAAGCAATGAGTGAAAAGATTGTATGGACAACTGAAGCCGAAGCCAAGCTTAAAGATATTCCTTTCTTTGTTCGTCCTTTTGCCCGTAAAAAAATCGAAAAATATGCTCAGGATAATAGCTTCTCGCCAATCACTGTCGATATTTATGACCAAGCAAAAAAGATGTTCAATAAAAAATATGATCAAATGAATTGAGAGAACGTACCTCCAGTAATTCTCATTATAGAAACTGTTTTTTTTGAAAAGCTCTATTTTAGGATGGCTTCCAACAAAAACAATCTTTTGGGTTGCACCGTCATTGGCAAATTGGTTTCATAATGGAAATTGAGGTAATGCATTTTACAGAGATGTATTACTTCAATTTATTTAACGAAAGATTATGTGCAAGTTCTGACTTAGGGCTTACAAAATATGAATGAAACATCGGGGCATTCAGAAGGGGAATCAGTCTGGAAAAGACTGCGACATGGCAACATCACGACCTGCGAAGAAGCATTGCGGTTTTTAGTAGATATTGAAGGCAATGTTCATTTATCTTGGCTTGACCAAGAGCTCACGCACCGTTTCTTTCGGGAATTTGAAGACCGCAGCATCTTACCGCCAGTAATTCCTCTGCTACTCTGGCGGAACTGTTTTTATATTGGCAGTCCCAAGCCTTTAACCGATGAACACATCAAGCTAATCAGCGATCGCACTTTGACCGAGATCAAAACGATCAAGATTGCAACAAATAGTTATCGCACATGGTTTCGTCGCCAAAATATTCCTAATTCCAACGAGATTCATTCGGCACAAGCGATCAATCCGCTTACAGGGGAAACTGAGCAAGTTGATATTGTCGAAGCTACGGATCTTTATTTATCTCAAGCTGTCGATCAAACTCGTCGAATTAATGCCTTAATGTCGATCGCTTTACAACATCGCGCAAGTGACATTCATTTAGAGCCAACTCCCACAGGTTTAAGAGTCCGCTTTCGTATCGATGGCATTTTGCGCGATATCAAAACCTTGCCCCTCGAAATCAGCCGCAAAATCATTGTCGCCCTGAAAGTGATGTCCGATATGGATATCGCCGATAGTCGCCGTCCTCAGGACGGACGCATTGGCAAAGAATATACCAGCGACGAAAGCCTGCATCGTAATCTCGATATGCGGGTGAGTACATTGCCCTGTGTCTGTGGTGAAAAAGCGGTAATTAGGCTTTTGCCCCGCGACAATCCTTTCTCGAACCATTTAGAAAATTTAGGATTTAGCGATCGCACCTTGAAAATTTACGAAAGCTGGTTACGACAGCCCCAAGGACTGATTATCATGACAGGTCCCACAGGTTCGGGCAAAACTAGTACGCTTTATACAAGTTTGCAAGCGATCGCTCAAGAACATGTCAACGTGATCACCGTTGAAGATCCTGTCGAATATATCTTGCCAAATATCACCCAAACTCAAGTTTGCGAACCCGCAGGCATGACTTTTGCCGCAGGTTTACGGGCTATTTTACGACAAGATCCCGACATTGTGATGGTAGGCGAAGTCCGAGATCCTGAAACCGCTGAAACCGTTGTCAGGGCGGCTCTAACAGGGCATTTGGTATTGTCAACAATGCATACAAACGATGCGGCTAGTGCTATCCCTCGCCTTAAAGATCTCGGTCCAGATCCAGGACTGATTAGTGATGCTTTATTGGGTGTGGTCGCTCAGCGGCTAATTCGTAAAAACTGCCCTTATTGCTCAGCGCCTCATCATCCATCTTTATCAGAGCTGCAATCTCTTAGACTCGATCGCGAAAATATTGATCCTAGTCGTTGGCGTAAAGGCAAAGGTTGCGAAAAATGCTTTTTCACTGGATATATTGGACGAGAAGCTGTAGTTGAATTGATTGACATTGATGATGCTTTTCGCCAAATGATTTATGAAGGCACGATTACCCAAATGAATCGTTATCTTAATGAAATTGACTTTAATTCATTTCGCCTAGCTGCGATCGACAAACTAAACGCTGGCATAACTACAACTGAAGAAATTTTGCGCGTCTTACCCCGTAGTGCTATCTACCGAGTCAATTCCCCCATGTCCCGTCAAGCCCATATTAAGGCTGTTAATACCAATTCACAAAAGTGTGACAACACTTCTGTAAATTAAAAACCAAACTCTGTGAGGGTTTTAAAAACACAAAATGGCGTAACCATCTTGTGTAAAAGTCCAACCATAAATAAAAAGCCGCGCAAAGCGCGGCTTTTTATTTATGGTTGGACTTTTACACCACGCCAAAATGCAATATGACCTTTGATCTGCTTTGCCGCGTCCTTTGGCTCAGGATAGTACCAAGCTGCATCTTTGTTAGTCTCGCCATTAACCTCAACATTGTAATAACTCGCCACTCCTTTCCATCCACAAGTTGTATGAGTATTGCTAGGCTTGAAATATTCCATATTCAGTGCATCAGCTGGAAAATACTGATTGCCATCTACGACTTCACAGCGATCGCTTTCCGCAAGCACAACACCATTCCAAATAGCTTTTGTCATAAATTTTAGGATTTAGCAATTATTTTATTTGTTATTGTAATGTTTGATAGACTCAGCTAGTCAACTTTAGCGCTACTATAATTCTCTAGGCATAACATATTATATATCCTAGAAATTGTTTAGTTTTGATGTAATAAGGCTTGAGACATGCTTTTAATCACAGTTGGGACAGAACAATACCAATTTAACGCTCTAATGCATTGGATAGAGTTGTTAATTAAGTACCAACTAATTAATGAAAATGTGTTAGTCCAGTACGGTTTTTCAACGCATTTACCTGATGGTTCTACAGCTTATCGCAATTTATCTGAGCAAGATTTTTTGAACTTTGTTGATCGAGCCAGTTTGATTATTAGTCATTGCGACGAAAATATTGCTCAGCTTTTAGAAGACAAAGATACCCCATATGTCCTCGTCCCTCGATTACATAGATTTCGAGAACATATCGATAATCGGCAAATGGAGATAGCCGATGAATTTGAGCATAGAGGAGTTGCTATTGCTAGATCTCCTGGAGATTTAGCTAAGTTTATTAAGTTACAACAATCAACGTTAAATCCTAATGTTGATGAGACTCAATTGTGTGAATACCTAAAAGATCGATACCCATCGCAGAAATTAATGCTTGTCTGTGCTGCGGGTGGCTATTTTCGTTATATGCAAAGCCTCAAAAGTTTTTGGGAAAATTATAGCGATCGCTCTTGGATATCTGTACGGACTCATACCACTGAAAGTAAGATTGAGAATGTTCTTAGGTATTGGGGATATGCTCCTGTAAAAAACAACTTCGCAAATTTCATCCGTAATGTAGTTCTTGCTTTTAGGGTTATGCCTCGCCAGAAACCAGAGCTAGTTGTTTGTACTGGCTCTGGTTTTTCTCTTCCTTATCTAATTATTGCTAGATGTTTATGTGGTAGTAAAGTTGTTTTTATTGAATCAAAGACGCGCTTTCTAGATATAGGTTTGCCTGCATGGATTTTAATGAAATTAAATGTGCTTGACCTAATTGTCGTTAGAAGTAGAGCGATCGCCAATCGCTACCCTAAGTCAGTGTACATTCCTGTTAGTGATGGAAGTAACCAAGAAATAACTCAGCATCGAGATTATAAACAAGCTTCAATAGTCACTTGGCTCTTCTGGGTTTGAGGGGATTAATGTATAATGAAGCACAAAGATAAGTGGTGACAGGTATGGACTTGTATCTAGCTTAGTGGTGCAGAAAAATCTGAAAAGCGTTGCTAGGCATAGAATCTCATCATGAGACAAGAGGCAAAAAGGGGCAAGAGATGAGATACTCAAGTTCCTCAACAAAAGATCTTATACAAATGACCCACCTATATCTTCAGCTACAAGAACAACTGCGTCAATGGCTCAAGCCAAAAGATAAGCGACATCTCCAAGGATTTGCGGAGGCAGTAGCCGCGATATTGCAATCAGGAAGGGCAAGTCTGAGTCATTGGTTGCCCTATTTGAGCCATAGAGAGTGCCAAGCCAGAAGTCAGATGGAAAGACTAAGCTACTTTGTGCATAATCCACATATCATCGCCGAGAGATTCTATAACCCATTGGTGAAGCACTTTCTCCAAGCATTTGCAGGAGAATCGTTGGAACTAGCCTTAGACACAAGTATGCTGTGGGATAAATTCTGTCTTATAGAAGTATGCTTGATTTGGGGAGGGAGGTCGATTACTCTAGCTCAAGTAGTACTAGAGCATGGCAGCGCTACAGTTGGCTTTGAACATTATCGTCCCGTCTTAGAACAAGTACGCTCTCTATTGCCGCCACAAAGTACGGTGACCTTGCTTGCCGACCGAGGTTTTGAACATGGGGAATTAATCCGATGGTTACAGCAAAATCACTGGTCTTGGGCAATTCGCGCAAAGAGCGATCTGCTAGTGACTCTGCCAACAGGTACAACCAAGCGTGTTGAACAACTGATACCTCCCGCAGAGCAAGCTTATCTAGTTCCCGATGTCACCGTACTCGGTGATGTTAATTGTCATTTAGCGACGGCTAACCTAGACATGGCTAACGGTTCATGGGCTGTCCTTAGCGATATTCCCCCTTCATTAAAGACTTTTGCTCTCTATGGCAAACGCTTTGGCGGTATTGAACCTCATTTTAAGGATTACAAGTCGGCGGCTTTTAATGTGGTTAGCTCGCATCTCCGTGATGCTCAATCTCTTACCTGTTTGTTTATGCTCCTTGCCACGGCTAACCTGATTGCTGTAATTCTTGGCATAATGTTGGTGCGTTTGGGGCAAAGGGCGGCTATTGATTGGCACGATCATCGCGGCTTGAGTTTTCTGCAACTCGGTCTCCGTCAGCTTCACACCCTTCTTTACCAACAAAAACCTCTTCCTCTTTTGCAGATTTTCCCTAGAACTAATCCTCCCCCTGCCTGTGCTTCTATTGCCAAACGCGAAAAGTTAGATTTTCGTATCGAATTTGCTCGTATTACCATTGTCTCATCTTGAGACTCTCCTGAGTTTTCTGCACCACTAAGTGTATCTAGATAGGTTGCTAAATTTACCCAACACAACCGTTGAAAGTTTTACGGAAGAAGAAAATAAAATCACCCTAAAGTTGAGATTTTTACAGGATGAAATTACTTGTCCGCATTGTAATACGCATGGTGGAAAATTAAAACAAAATCGACCGATATTGATTCGAGATTTGTCAGTATTTGGGAAAATAGTTTATTTAAATACGCCGCGCCGCCAATTTTATTGTCAACATTGTCAAAGACATTTTACGGAAAAGTTACCCTTTGTAGACTGGGAAAGACGATACACACAAAGGTATGAGGAGTATGTTTATCAACGAGTACAAAGTGCGAGTGTGGAGCAAGTAAGTCGAGATGAATATTTGAGTTGGGATCAAATACAAGGGATTTTCAATCACCAATTTTCTCTAAAAAAAAAGATGATTGGAAAGAAGTAAAACGAGTGAGTATTGATGAAGTGAGTAAACGCAAAGGACATAAAGACTTTGTGACAGTCGTATCAAGTATTGACGCAGGAGCATTACTAGAAGTAATTGATAGTCATAAACAAGATGACATCATTGAAGTCCTGAAGCAGCAACCGATTGAGATAAGGGAAAAAGTAGAGGAGGTTAGCATTGATATGTGGGGAGGCTTTCCCAAAGTTGTCAAAGAAGTATTTCCAAATGCGAAAATTGTCATCGACAGATTTCATGTTATGCAGCCACTAATCAAAGAGTTAAATCAACTGCGTCAAAAAGCTAAAATCAAGATTAAAGGTAGTCGATTTATTCTACTAAAGAACAAGGTAGACTTAACAGAAGAAGAAAAAGTGAAGTTAGAAAATGTCTTGAAATGTTCTAAACGCTTGCGACTAGCTTATAATCTCAGGGTCTTCTGGGTTTAAGGGGATAAGTAAATCTAATGAGAAAGACAAGCTAATAATCTAGAACGAAAATTTAAAAAATTTAAAAAACCATAAGCCTGTCGTTTAATTAATTTAATACGATTATTAAGTCCCTCCATCACACCACTAGATGTACGATTTAAAAAGTAGTTACAAATATTATCAAGATGATTACGAATGGTTTCCAAAACTGCGCCATAAACAGCTTTAGCTTTTTGAAGCCATTCTTTTAATTGTTTCTGACCCTCTTCAGGAGTTTTACAAGTCTCAAAAATACTTCTAAAGTCTTCTTTGAGATTATAAGCTAGTCGCAAGCGTTTAGAACATTTCAAGACATTTTCTAACTTCACTTTTTCTTCTTCTGTTAAGTCTACCTTGTTCTTTAGTAGAATAAATCGACTACCTTTAATCTTGATTTTAGCTTTTTGACGCAGTTGATTTAACTCTTTGATTAGTGGCTGCATAACATGAAATCTGTCGATGACAATTTTCGCATTTGGAAATACTTCTTTGACAACTTTGGGAAAGCCTCCCCACATATCAATGCTAACCTCCTCTACTTTTTCCCTTATCTCAATCGGTTGCTGCTTCAGGACTTCAATGATGTCATCTTGTTTATGACTATCAATTACTTCTAGTAATGCTCCTGCGTCAATACTTGATACGACTGTCACAAAGTCTTTATGTCCTTTGCGTTTACTCACTTCATCAATACTCACTCGTTTTACTTCTTTCCAATCATCTTTTTTTTTAGAGAAAATTGGTGATTGAAAATCCCTTGTATTTGATCCCAACTCAAATATTCATCTCGACTTACTTGCTCCACACTCGCACTTTGTACTCGTTGATAAACATACTCCTCATACCTTTGTGTGTATCGTCTTTCCCAGTCTACAAAGGGTAACTTTTCCGTAAAATGTCTTTGACAATGTGGCTCAATCGTCTAAATGATGCTAAGGTAACATAAGATACAAAACAACAAATATGCAGCCAATTCTAACCGAACTTTTAAATCTGCCAGGAATCGAAGTAGAAAACTACACAAAAGTAGCAGATCGATTAATTTTAGAGGTTGAAGCGAAAACGACAAAAGCAAAGTGTCCAAGATGCGGAGAAGAAAGTAATCATCTGCATCAAAATCGCTGGTATTTTGCAAGAGATTTAAGCATTAGTGGACAGGAAGTACTATTAAAAGTAAACCGTCGTCAATTCAAGTGTAAAAAATGTGAAAAGCCGTTCAGTGAAGAACTAGAATTTATAGGAAAGAGACGAAAACAAACTAACAGATTTGCAGAGATGATAGTGCAGCAAGTATTGCATAGCGATATGCATAATGTAGGGAAGCAAAATGACTTAACAGATGAGGAAGTGTGGTCGATGATAAAATACATTAGCGAAAAAAAACTTAGAATAGATTTAAAGCCATTAAAACGACTTGGGATTGATGAAATAGCATTACGAAAAGGACAAGGGGACTACATAGTAGTATTGGTAGATTTAGACAGAAAAATACCGATAGGATTTGTGCGATCACGGAAACAAGAAGAAATAAGGAAAGAGCTTGAGGGGTGGGGAAAAGAGGTGTTAGAGCAAATTATTGAGGTAAGTATGGATCTAAGTGGAAATTATAAAGGACTGATCAACAAACTAATACCAAAAGCAGAGGTAGTAGCCGACCGATTCCATGTAACAAAGATAGTTCCTGAGGAACTAAAAACAGCACGAAATGACCTGCAAAAAGCAAATAAAGAAAACAAAAATGTAAACGAGAAAAAGAAAATCGAAGAAGCACTTAAGCAGAGTAAGTATGCATTACTAAAGAACGAAAAAGATTTAACAGAGAAGCAAAAAATAAAATTAGAAGAAATTCGAGAAGTGGTACCATTGCTAGGGAAAATGCATCAGCAAAAAGAAGAGTTTAGAAGAGTCTTTGAAGATGCTAAAAATTGGGGAGATGGCGCATCAAAATTACTCGACTGGATGGAGACAGCAAAGGAGACGTATAAGGATAGTGTTGGCACAATTTGTCGATGGTTTGGAGAAGTTACTAATTACTTTGAGAACCGCACTACTAATGGCGTTGTTGAGGGTATCAATAATAAGTTAAAGCTAATTAAACGATCTGGGTATGGCTTCAGGAATTTTGATAATTTTAAGTTGCGATCTCTAATTTGTTGGCATTTAGATATTGGTCGAGCATAGTTTGAACGATAGAGCCGACAATGTTGACAATAAAATTGGCGGCGCGGCGTATTTAAATAAACTATTTTCCCAAATACTGACAAATCTCGAATCAATATCGGTCGATTTTGTTTTAATTTTCCACCATGCGTATTACAATGCGGACAAGTAATTTCATCCTGTAAAAATCTCAACTTTAGGGTGATTTTATTTTCTTCTTCCGTAAAACTTTCAGGCTCATCTGGGTTTGAGGGGTAAATGGTACAGTATCGATACAATTATTGGCGACATGGTAGGGCTGTAACTGTTGCTCCGAGAGGATTCTGATTACTATTAGCTGTGCTTATCCCCATGAACCCAGAAGAGCCAACTTTCAACGGTTGTGTTGGGTAAATTTAGCAACCTATCTAGATACAAGTCCATACCTGTCACCACTTATCTTTGTGCTTCATTATACATTAATCCCCTCAAACCCAGAAGAGCCTAATCTCAAAGAAGACTTTAGAAGTATTTTTGAGACTTGTAAAACTCCTGAAGAGGGTCAGAAACAATTAAAAGAATGGCTTCAAAAAGCTAAAGCTGTTTATGGCGCAGTTTTGGAAACCATTCGTAATCATCTTGATAATATTTGTAACTACTTTTTAAATCGTACATCTAGTGGTGTGATGGAGGGACTTAATAATCGTATTAAATTAATTAAACGACAGGCTTATGGTTTTTTAAATTTTTTAAATTTTCGTTCTAGATTATTAGCTTGTCTTTCTCATTAGATTTACTTATCCCCTTAAACCCAGAAGACCCAGTCACTTTTGATGAAGTTGCATTTATCTTTAGTCCCGAAAGATTAGTGTTTTCTACTGCCAGAGAATTTTTGGTTGATTTTCAAACTCTTTGCAATACTGATGAAACCTATAAAAAAATTGTGATCGATATGAGTCACACTACGGTTATGGATAGTGCAGGATTAGGAGCTTTAACCAATTGTCTCAGGATGGCTACTGCGAATAAAACTAAATTGGCTTTGTGGAGTGTGAGTGATGCTGTTGGTGATTTGATTAAACTATCTTCTATTAGTAATTTGTTCATTACTGAGCCAACTAGTAATACATTCCGATTTTCTAATTCAATCCAAAGGACTAAAGTTAAAAATATTACGATGTCTGGGTTGCTGCTATTTCGTACGCAGCAATTACTTAAGAAAATCCCTATACTCAGAATTTTTTATCCAATCCTTAAATTTTTCTTCCCTTTTATTGACATCGATCCCAGCGTACCTGTCCATCCGTCAGTTCGCAACCCTATTAAAAGGCTAATAGATATAGTTGGCTCACTAATTGGTTTAAGTTTCACTGCTGTTTTATTTATTCCGATCGCGATCGCGATTATGGTTGAGAGCAAAGGTAATGTTCTGTTTGGACAAATTCGTTGTGGTCTATTAAGCAAACCATTCCGAATTTGGAAATTTAGATCAATGGTAAAAAATGCTGAGCAGCTTAAAGTAAAAGTCGAGAATCAGGTTGAGGCAAGTTCAAATGTGCCTATTGCGGATGGAGATGATACGACTATGAGTGGCAAATTTTTTAAGAATGCTGATGATCCACGGGTAACCAAAATGGGTAAATTCTTAAGGAAAACTAGCTTAGTGGTGCAGAAAACTTAGGCGAGTCTCATCCTGAGACAGTGGTAACACGAGAAAATTCAATACGAAAATCTAACATTTCTCGTTTGGCAATAGAAGCACAGGCAGGAGGAGGGTTACTTTTAGGAAAAGCCTCTAATTGAGGAAGTGGTTTCTGTTGGTAAAGAAGACTGTGAAGATGACGGAGACCGAGTTGCAGAAAACTCAAGCCTCTGTGGTCATGCCAATCAATCCAAGCCCTTTGCCCCAAACGCACCAACATGATACCGAGAATCAAAGCAATCAAGGAAGCTGTGGCAAGAAGCATAAATAAACAAGTGAGAGCCTGAGCATCGCGGAGATGAGAGCTAACAATATCAAAAGCCGCAGACTTGTAATCCTTAAAATGAGGTTCAATCCCACCGAAACGTCTGCCATAAAGAGCAAAGGTCTGTAATGATGGGGAAATAGCAGTAAGGACAGCCCATGAACCGTTAGCCATTGCTAGATTTGCCGTAGCTAAGTGACAATTAATATCACCCAGCACCGTAACATTAGGGAATAGATAAGCTTGCTCTGAGGGTGGTATCAGTTGTTCCACACTCTTGGTTGAACCTTTGGCTAGAGTCACTTGCAGATCGGTCTTTGCTCGAATTGCCCAAGACCATTGATTTCGGTTTAACCAACGGATTAATTCCCCATGTTCAAAACCTCGGTCGGCAAGTAAGGTCACCGTGCTTTGCGGTGGCAATAGGGTGAGTACTTGTTCTAATACTGGACGATAATCCTCAAAGCCAACTGTGGCACTGCGATGTTCCAGCACTACTTGCGCCAAGCCAATCGACCGTCCTCCCCAAATCAAGCATACTTCTATTAAACAAAATTTATCCCACAGCATACTCGTATCTAGAACCAGTTCTAACGATGCTCCTGCAAATGCTTGCAGAAAGTGCTTCAGCAATGGGTTATAGAATGTTTCAGCGCTGATGTGCGGATTATGCACAAAGTAGTTTAGTCTTTCCATTTGGCTCCTTGCTTTGCAGTCCCGATGGCTCAAATAGGGCAACCAATGACTCAGACTTGCACTTCCTGATTGTAATATTGCGGCTACTGCCTCAGCAAATCCTTGCAGATGTCGTTTGTCTTTTGGCTTAATCCATTGACGCATTTGTTGTTGTAGTTGAAGATAGAGGTGGGGTATTTGCATGAGAACTTTTGTTGAGGAACTTGAGTATCTCATGTTTTGCCCCTTCCCTATCTCCTGTCTCATTATGAGATTCTATGTGCGTCAACGCTTTTAAGGCTTTTCTGCACCACTAAGGGAAAACTAGTCTTGATGAATTTCCCCAATTTTGGAATGTTTTGGTTGGAGATATGAGTTTAGTCGGAACTCGTCCTCCTACTTTTGATGAGATTAACTCCTATGAATTAGAAGTTGAATATCATGATGAGCGCTATACAGAATGGAATCGACTAGATGTGAGACCAGGAATTACTGGCGTATGGCAAGTGAATGGGCGCTCCAGCGTAAGAACTTTTGGTGAGGTCGTAAATTACGATATTGAATACCGTAAAAATTGGAGTATTTGGTACGATCTCAAGTTGATTGTTCAGACTTTTCTAGTTCTATTTGACAGAAAAAATAAGGCAGTTTAGCGTATTAGCGATTTTCATTAAAAGAACAAAGAAAAATGAATAACCCCGCCGCAAGCGGACGGGGTATCAAATTCTTTTTTACTAGAATTTACTCACACCGCAGAGCGGTGGGGTATTTACCCTCTTAGTTCAAATAAAAGTGTTGCGAAGCAACACTTTTATTTTTCTTTGTTCGGGTTTGTTCGCAAAGCATTGTATCCTTGTAAGCAATACACCGCATCATATAGAAGAGACTATGGAACAGAATTGGTCGCAACTGCTAAAGCAGCTTATGGATAGACAAACCCTAATGAGTGAGCAGGCTACAGCACTGATGCAGGGTTGGTTAGAAGGAGCGATCGCACCTGAGTTATCGGGAGCAATCTTGACAGCTCTACAATTTAAAGGGATCGAAGCTTCTGAATTAGCTGCCATGGCAAATGTACTGCAATCTCAAAGTGAAGGGCAAAAGCTTAAAGATCAATTTGGTCATATTGTCGATCGCTCCAAACCTTTGATTGACACCTGTGGCACTGGTGGCGATGGTGCTTCGACTTTTAATATTTCTACTTCTGTGGCTTTTGTGGTGGCGGCGGCAGGAATTCCTGTGGCGAAACATGGTAATCGGGCGGTTTCTAGTCGCTCTGGCTCAGCAGATGTTTTAGAAGCGATCGGTATTCACCTTAGTACATCTACAGAAAAGATTTACGAAGCTTTACCTGCTGTGGGAATTACCTTTCTATTTGCACCTAGTTGGCATCCTGCAATGAAAGCAGTTGGAGCAATCCGTCGCAGTTTAGGTGTGCGCACCGTATTTAACTTGATTGGTCCTCTGGTCAATCCACTTCATCCTACGGCTCAAGTTTTAGGGGTTTATAACAAGTCCTTAACGCATATTGTCGCTGAAGCATTACGGTTGCTTGATCGTCAGCAAGCCGTGGTTTTACATAGTCGCGAAGGCATGGATGAAGCCGGTTTAGGCGATCTTACTGACATTTCATTTTTACGTGACGGTATCGTAACTGAAGAAGAGATCGCACCTCAAGAGTTAGGATTAACTTCTGCACCGATTGAGTGCCTAAAGGGTGGCAATGTTCAGGAAAATGCGGATATTTTACGTGTAGTTTTACAAGGTAAAGGTAGCCAAGCTCAAGCTGATTGTGTCGCTTTAAATAGTGGCTTAGCCTTACGAATTGGCGGGGCGGCAAGTACTTGGGCAGAGGGTGTGCGCATTGCCTCAGAAATACTCAAAAGCGGTGCAGCATGGTCAAAAGCAGAAGCATTGGTAAAATTCTTGCAATAACTTGCAATAAAAGGTGAGAAGTATCACCATTTGCGCTTTTAATTTTATGGAAATAGATTATATTGCTCTATTTGTTAAAGATGTAGCGCGATCGCTGATTTTTTATCGTGATGTTTTGGGCTTTATATTTGAAAAACCTGCTAAACCTGATTGCGCAGAAGGATATAGCGGCAAACTAAAAATTGGGATTTACGATCGCGGTTGGTTGCCAAAATTATTTGGCGATCGCGGTAAGCAGATTATCAGTGGCAATCCATTTTTGCTATCAATGACCGTTGATAATCTCGATCAGGTTTATCAGGAAATATGCGATCGGCAGACAAATATTTTAGTAGATCTCATTTCACCGCCAACTTTGATGCCTTGGGGACAAAGGATTTTGTTTTTAAGCGATCCTGATGGCAATATGCTCGAAATTGTCCAATCACATCTTAATTAGGGACTTGCGACTTAATAAAATACCAAATATAAAACCAGAATCAGTGGGGCGGCTCCGCCGCCCCACTGATTCTGGGAAATCTGGATTGGCATCTTATTTTCTTGCAAGTCCCTTAGGGTTGCGCGGCAAAGCCGCCCTAATTAAGATGTGAATGAGATGTGGCGCTTAGCGCCGCATCTCATTTTTGGGTAGTCCTAAAAAGGAAAGGATGTAGGAAAATATCCAGATAGTTGATACAAAGTAAAGTAATGTCAGAAGCAAGGCCATCCTGTCCATCCTGCCAGTCCGTATCCGTTGTAAAAAACGGCAGTACACGACATGGAAAACAAAATTATAAATGTCGGGACTGTGGTCGTCAATTTGTAGAAAATCCACAGTGGCAGAGAGTTTCAGAGCGTACCCAAGACACTTATGACCTTCTTGAGAAACTACTACTAGAAAAAATCCCACTAGCTGGAATTGCCAGAGTCCTCAAGGTCTCAGAGAGATGGTTGCAAAGTTACGTCAATCATAAATATGAAAACGTTCCTCAGCAGGTGGAGGTAGAACCAAAACCAAAACGCCGTTTGACCATACAGATGGATGAATTGTGGTCTTTTGTGGACGACAAAGGCAATAAACAGTGGGTATGGCTTGCCATTGATGCCGAGACTCGTGAAATTGTCGGTTGTTATATAGGCGATCTCACTGGTGAATCAGCTCAGAAGTTATGGGAATCGTTGCCTAGCGTCTATCGCCAATGTGCGGTTATTTATACTGACTTCTATTCGTCTTATCCAGTTGTCCTGCCCAGCAAACGTCATAGGGCTGTCGGGAAAGAAACGGGAAAGACCAACTATATTGAGAGATTCAACTGTACGTTACGTCAACGAGTATCAAGACTAGTTAGAAAGACCTTATCTTTTTCTAAGAAATTGGAAAATCACATTGGAGCCATTTGGAATTTTATTCATCATTACAACGATTCTTTACCTCCGTGTGCGTCCTTTCCTTTTTAGGACTACCCATTTTTTGAGTCATAATTCATGTACGATTCTATATTGCATCTATTTTTCTGACTGAGACACTTGTGCCAAAACCGTTACAGCTAATGTGGGCATTGTCTGGACTGTTGCTGACAATTGCTAGTACGTTCATTCAACCCTCCATGCTCTTACCCTCCCTCGCAGTTCAGGGCAATAATGTTGCGATCGAATCGATCAGCGTAACTATGCAAATTGGCGCTGTTCTCCTCACAGGTTGTCTCGGTGGACGCTACGCGGCACTTTTATCGCAAATCACTTATATTACGTTGGGCTTAAGTGGATTTGGCGTATTTTATCAAGGTGGTGGCTTAAGCTACCTTAAGTCTCCCGCTTTTGGATATTTACTAGGATTCGTTTTTGGCGGATGGCTTTGTGGATTTTTAGCTTTTTTAAGACCACCAAGTTTATCGCAGATGGCAATCAGTTGTTTTGGTGGATTAATAGCAATTCACTTGATTGGAATAGTGTATTTAATTGCAATTCAAATACCAAACTTTACCGCTATTCAAAATTCATTTTGGCTATATTCTGTCCAAGTTTTATCAGGTCAGTTTTTAGTAGTATGCGCCACTATTGTGATAGCAACAATTTCGCGAAAATTATTGTTTTACTAAAAAATAGCAAAGCAAAGGAGATTGCCCCTTCGGGGCAATCTCCTTTGCTTTTAAAGGCTGACTAAGTTATCACGATGAATTACGGTTTCTTCTCCATCAAAGCCTAGTAATTTAGGAATATCTTCTGACTGAGAACCGAGAATGCGCAGAATGTCACTACTACTGTAATTTGAGATGCCTCTGGCAATTTCTTTGCCATCACGATCGCATAAACTCACAGACTCATTTGCTTCAAACTTGCCATCTACTTTGGTGATTCCAGCAGGCAATAGCGATCGCCCTTTGCGAATAACCGCAGTCACTGCTCCATCGTCCAAAAACAGCTTGCCCAAAGGAACCATGCCATAAGCAATCCAACGTTTACGCGCATTAACCGTTTTGGGTTGAGCCGCAAATTGTGTGCCAAAGTTCTCGCCACGAAGAATTGCCGACAGGCGATCGGGGAAAGCCCCTCGCGTAATTACGGTACGAACTCCTGCCGCTGAGGCGATTCGAGCCGCATCAAGCTTTGTGGTCATGCCACCAGTTCCCCATTGAGTTCCACCACCCTGTGCACCTAGAGCCTGCTTCTCCCCGATCGCTTGCCTAAGTTCTTGTAGTTCTGAATATTCCACAAATTCAATTGGCTTAGCTTCAGGATTTTGACGAGGGTCATCAGTATATAGGCGATCGACATCGGTTAATAGAAACAACCAATCCGCTTCGACCAAACTAGCAACCAGCGCTGAAAGTGTATCATTATCACCAAACTTCAATTCGTCAACTGCAACCGTATCATTCTCATTGACGATTGGCACTACACCCATCTCTAGCAACTCATGGAAAGTCGCATGTACATTCATATAATGCTGCCGCTGAATTAGATTGCCACGGGTTAATAAAACTTGAGCAACAGGTTGTTGTAAAGAGCCAAAAAAGTCATCGTAAATCCTGATTAAGCGACCTTGCCCCACGGCAGCTACTGCTTGCTTTTTAGAGATTTTGCGAGGACGTTGTTTCAATCCGAGCCTTCCGCAGCCAATTCCCACAGCTCCCGAAGAAACTAAAACTACACTATGACCCTCCCGCCGCAAATGTACGATCGCTTCAACTAATTTGGCGATTGTCGCTAGTTGTAAATCACCTGATTCGGGATGACTAAGACTAGATGTGCCAATTTTAATAACAATGATCTGCGGTTGCATTTGTAAAGTGTAGGATAAAAAATCGCTAGATTTTTTATCCTACAGTGCTTTGTGCTGAAATAAAACTCAATATTTTTGTCGAGAATATTACCTTGCAACACTCTCGACCTTTTAATAACCAACCGCAGCAAGATCAGGATGGAAGCTACCAACCTTGAGTCGATGTACTTCTGTTTCCATTACTCCATTAGGATAAAGCCTTAGATGACGAAATCCAGGTGGCTGACTATCGATTTGGAACTTGTGGTTTTGAGGCTGAAATTGAATACAGGTCGAAGGTGTCACCAGACATCGGACTGAGTTATGGGGCGTTTCATAAATTTGGTCAAAGTCTTGATGAGCATGTCCATTTAAAACAACTTCTATTTGGGGATGGCGATCACAGATTTCCCAAAATTGATCTTGATTTTCTAAAGAAATCTCATCGATCCATTTCGAGCCTAATGACACAGCAGGATGATGGAAAGCAATTAAGGTCGGGCGATCGGGATAAGCACTTAGATTATCTTCTAGCCATGCCAATTCCGATGCTGCTAAGTATCCATGGACTGCGTCAACGACGACGGAGTTAAGCAACAAAATCCTCCATTTACCGACATCTAAAGATCTGCTTAGATGAACGTATTCACTAGTTAAGTGATTTTGCATTAAGGGTAAATCATCATGATTGCCTGCTAAACAATAAGAATGAATACCAAATTTATCAAGCGATCGGCGCAAGCGATCATAGGATGCAGCCGTTCCATCTTGAGTTAAATCCCCCGTCAAAAGCAATAAATCAGTTTGTGGTAAAGTTCTTTTTATATCAGTTAAAACTTCTTGAAAAGAAACTTCTGTCTGAATACCAACCAAAGAACTTTCGATATCTTCAAATAAATGAATATCTGTTAACTGTGCAATTGAAACGAAACTACCGTAATTCATCTTGTTTTTCATACTACCTAGCTCGTCAAAATAAGCATTGAGTAGCAACTATTTATTTCCGTACTAATTTCTTAAAATGATGTAATTTGAGAAATCAGCAACTGCTCAGCCCATAGAGCAGATAATTAGACTTGTAATCTATTTAGATATTTAACTCTTTTTGGGAATATCTTTAGACATTATCAAAAAAGTAGAGACAAAAATCATATATCCGTTTACTAACTTATGATATTTGTAATCGGTTCAATGTGATTTGTATCACAGCTCATTTAATTTTATGCTCTTTGGCAAGTCACGTACTTATAACGATCCAATTCATGGTGCGATAACTCTTGATAGTAGCGATCGCACTGAATCTTTATTGATTCAATTGATTGACACGCCTGAATTTCAGCGGTTGAGACGGATTCGTCAGTTAGATATTGCTTATTTTACCTTTCATGGGGCTGAGGGTTCTCGTTTCACGCATTCTTTGGGAGTGATGGCTTTGACTCGTCGTGCTTTTGATGTGATCGCCACTAAATATCCTTACCTTGCAATCCATCGGACATTGGTCTTAGTAGCGGCTTTACTCCATGATCTTGGGCATGGCCCCTATAGCCACGCATCGGAAGAAGTTTTTGGGAGTAATCATGAAACATGGACTTTGCGATTGCTAAAGTTCCGCCAAATTGCTGAGGTTCTGAATAGCTTCTCAACCGAGTTAATTGCGGATTTAGAAAGAGTATTTACGAAAAAATATTCCGTGCCATTTATCTATCAGCTAATCTCTAGTCAAATTGATTGCGATCGCCTTGATTATTTAGAAAGAGATAGTTATTTCACGGGTGCTAAGTATGGGCAGTTGGATCTTGATCGGATTTTACTGGCTTTGCGTTTTGATCCTATTTCTCAAAACTTAGTAATTGGTCGTAAGGGAATTGTCGCGATCGAGCATTATTTGACGGTGCGCTACTTTATGTATTTGCAGGTCTATAACCATCCAAAAAATTTGGCGGCAAGATTTTTATTAGAAAGGATTTTTCGCAGAGCCAAAGTCTTAATTGGGACGGGTGACCAAGAGCAAATATTTAGAGATTCTACGATGACGGCTTGGCTAACCAAAGAGCCGCAATCTCTGACTTGTGAGGAATATTTTGCTTCCGATGACACAGTTTTTAATTATCACATCCATCGATGGCGGGATAGTAGCGATCGAACGCTTGCGGATTTGTGCCGCCGTTTTTTAGACCGCGATTTGTTGCGTGCTAAGGATATTTCACACTTAGATGACATTCAGCAACAAGAGAGTCTCGATAGTTGGCGAGAGAAATTGATTGCTCAAGGACTAGAACCTAAATACTACTGTGGCATAAGAGTGTCACGGACTAAAGGCTATAGCATTTATAAGCAAGGGATTAATGTCCAGACTGAGCAAGGTTTGCAGGATATTGCGCGATTATCATCACTAGTACAGGCGATCGTCCAGCCAATTCAGAGATCATGGCTAGTGCATCCATAATTATGGATACCCAAACCCGTAAGGTTGCGCCCCTAGGAGCGCAACCTTACGGGTTTGGGGGTGTAATTAATTAAGAGTATCTACTTTATCAACCTTGCCAACTAGCCAATAGGTCGTCATTTCGCCTTTTCCTTTAACTGGAATCAAGCCACGTTTCTCAAAATTAAATTGTTCACGTAAGCGGGAGTAAGTCTCTTCAGTGACCTGAATAGCCTTTGCAGCACCTAATGATTCCATCCGACTGGCGACGTTGACAGTATCGCCCCATAGATCGTAAATAAATTTCTTCGTTCCAATCACTCCTGCAATTACAGGTCCTGAATTAATGCCAATCCGCATCGAAATTTGGATACCTTCCCGTGATTTAACTTGAGAGATAGCCTTTTGCATATCTAGAGCCATACTAGCGATCGCAGCAGCATGATCGACTCTTGGCTCGGGCAATCCACTCACCACCATATAGGCATCACCAATGGTTTTGATTTTTTCGAGTTTATATTGATCGCATAAATTATCAAACATTGAAAAAATACGATTGAGTAGACCGACTAGTTGTACAGGCGACATGTGACTGGATAGCTCAGTGAATCCGACAATATCGGCAAACAAAACTGATACTTCCGGGTGTAATTAAAAGTGAAATGGGAGAAATAAAGTAGGTTAGAAAGTATGATGGATAACAGTTCTAATCCAAAGAAGTCATAAAATTGAGCCGTGAATATAAAAACAAAAACAGCATCGTCCAGTAAAAGCATAGAAGAAAGACTAAACGATTATCCTGAATTGAAAGCGAAAATCGAAGGATTATTATCCGTTGTAGAAAATGCAGAAGGTGATCTAATCAAAGCCGACGCAGCCGAGGAACGAGTGATAGAAGAAATCCGTCAGTTAGGACAAACAGCACTACAAACATGGGCAACGCGGCAAGAAATCAAGCAAAGCGAAGCATATATCGCCGCGAATCCATCTTCACACCGAGGTGGTAAAAAAAACTCTATTGGTACAGCCGATATGGACGCATCGAAGTACTAGAGCAAAGGTACATCGAATTTGGAAGAGAGTCCAAACAGGTAGTGAGACCATTTCAAAAAGCCGCCGAAGTACATTGCCGAGGATATTCACGCCCATTGCAGAGAGTGATTACCGACTTTGGGTCAGATGTAGCGTTTGGGAAAATCCCAAAAAAAATGATGGAACATCATGGAATAAGCATCCCAATTAGTGCAGGACAGGAGATCACAGAAAGTCATGCCCAGCGTATATTAGAAACGCAGAGTTGGGAAACAGGATTCCCAGCAATCGAGGGTGTGGAGTTTTTAATAGCGGAGATGGATGGGACAATGATTCCGATTGTGGAAACAACGGCAAGCGAAACTGATGGCGAAGAAGTTGACCGTCGTAAGACGCGTAAAATTAGCTGGAAAGAAGCGCGTCTAACCTCGGCGCGTACCCCTGAGCAAGAGCAGCCTAT
Organism: Pseudanabaena sp. Salubria-1; assembly: GCA_023336205.1. GTDB lineage: Bacteria > Cyanobacteriota > Cyanobacteriia > Pseudanabaenales > Pseudanabaenaceae > Pseudanabaena. Next base: position 29,316 of record JALQCR010000020.1, on the reverse strand, counting down.
TTTCGGAGCAACGATAGGCTCGACTGATGATGCAGGAGCAGCATTACTTGATTGTGCTATCCGTGCTGGATTGGGAGAAGAAACCTTTGTGCATGGGGTTGGCGACGGTGCGCCTTGGATTGCTAGCCAAATCGAGCAGCGTTTTGGTGTACTTAGTCGCTACTTACTAGATTTCTATCATGTATGTGAATATCTAGCCGATGCAAGTCGCGTTTGTTCCCCAGATGCTCCGAAAGCATGGATGGATGTGCAGAAGCAACAACTCAAATCCAATCATGCTTCGGCTGTCCTTGAAGCTCTTAAGCCGTTTCAAGAACCTGAATCTGTTCCTGACAATCTGGCTGTGGTTAGATCCGCTTATCGCTATCTTTTCAATCGTCCTAATCGTCTAGACTATCAGGGCACGATTGACTCCAATTTACCCATTGGCTCTGGTGAAATTGAGAGTGGTCACCGCTATGTTATTCAAAATCGTTTAAAGCTTGCTGGCTCTTGGTGGACGATTGAAAATGCTAAGGCTATGCTTGCTCTTAGGATCTGCCGTACTAATCAAGATTGGGATGCTTATTGGCTTAATCTTTCTTCCATTTCTTATTGAGCTGAACTTTCACTTTTAATTGCACCCGATACTTCCTCGAAGCCATCCGCCATGGAAGCCCGACTATGCTTGAGCTTTTTGGCAATCTTTTCGGGTAGCATATTCAGCAGCAAACGCTCAGAACGCTCTTGTTCGGCGCGGAGTTCTTGTAATATGCAAATGCGTTCTGTCACATCGCGAAAATACCAGACCATTCCATAAAATTTGCCCTCAGGAGAATGTACCTGTCCTGAATAACAATCAATCACGCGGCGATCGGCAAGATAAATCTCGCGTTGAGTATACTTCTCAGGAGAATCATAGGCATTTTCAAGAGCCTCAACCAATCCATCGGGTAATTGAAGATGATGTTGCAATAGGCTGAGTAGTCCTCCATATTCCACAGATTGCAGAACTGAGTCAGGAATTTGCCATAATTCACAAAATTGATTGTTATAGCTAACAATACGTCCTTGCTCGTCTACTGCCAAAACTCCATCAAATGAGGTTTCACGCTGAGCTTTTAAAAGTGAGTTACTACGCTGTAATGCTTCTTCAAATTCTTTGCGCTGGGTAATGCTTGATAATTCACGCGATCGCACCAGTGAAATTGCTACTTGTTGACATAGCGATCGTAATACTTGTAGGTACTCAGCTTGTAGTATTAGGTTGCTATCGTTATCCTCTAAATAAATTGCTCCTAATAATTCTCCTGCCTCGCATAGAGGTAGACATAAGCCTGCTAGAGGAGAATGCGCCAACCAATAGGGATCATCGGCAAAATGTGGATCAGGATTATCTTGATTCCAGATTGTCTCTATGCAATTATCCAAGGTATAGCGCACCATCAACATTGGCAAACTAGAGTGCTCAGTACATGCTAGTGGTATGCACTGAGCTTGGGCTATCTCTAAATCTGGCGATCGCTCAGTGCTTACAGCCGCAATTGTACATTCTTGACTGTTTGCTAAAATGACAACGCCAAACTGAGCTTTTGAGAGCCTTAATAATGCAGAGAGACTTAGCTCAAATAGCTTTTCAACGTCTAACTCTCGTGCGATGTCATGTGCTGCTTGGAATACAGCAACAAGATTAACTTGTGACTGATTGGCATTGTTTGTTGCGCTCATCAATTTTATTTATCACTAAATTTTGAGGGCGAATAATTGATCTGCGATCGTAATGAGAACAATGACATATATCAATCAGAGCCTGAAAAACTTGCTCAACCGTAACCCAAATCATCGATTTGTAGCATCAGACATTTTACTGAACATCTTGCCCAAAAAAGGAAATCGACCGCATAGCGGTCGATTTCCTTTTTTGGGCAAGATGTTCTCATTATAAAAATGGCTTTCAAACAAAACGATTTAGGTGTTACCAGCGCCTTTGGCGCTGGTAACACCTAAATCGTTTTCATAATGAGAATTGTTGTTTTTTGGTTAGTTTATTTGAAAGCATTGAAAAGCTATGCTTTCAAATAATTTGTTGTGTTTTGTTACTCAATTATACGAGTTAACAACACTGGCACTGTCGCGTTGACTCGCACATAGTCAGATACTGAAGAACCCAACAAACGATCAAGATCGGGTAAACTGCGAGCGATCGAAGGACGGCGATCGGGAGAACCAATCATCAAGAGACTAGTATTAGACTCATCAGCAAGTTTGCAGACTTCTTTTCCAATGTCACCATAACTAATAAAGGAACGTGATGGAATATTCATCCGTTTAAGTTTAGCGCTAGCTTCAGTTAATACAGAATCAGTATTGGCATTTGCATCTTCCTTGCGCTTAACCACCCTTGCCAAGAAGATTTCCACATCCTTTGCACCGCTTACAAGTTTGATAGCAAGATCAAGGCAGTTGTTGGAGGAAGCAGAGCCATCGACAGAAACCATGACGCTACGAATGGTTTTGATGTACACATCGTCTTTGATCAGCAACATTGGTGCGTCAGACAATTGAAAAACATACTGACTGACAGAGTTTGCCAAAATTGCCTGCAATCTGCCCATACCGCGAGATCCCATGATCATTAAGTCGGGCTTCAGATCTTCAGCTACTTTGCACACAACATCTTTGGGTTCACCTTCTTTGAGCATCGATACAGTGGTATTACCTGAAGTCAAGCGCAAACTTTTTACTTCTCTTTCGACAATCTTTTCACCCGCAATGCGATATTCCGTAACCGCTTCCGAGTTAGTTGAGTTGGGGATTACATGCAATACGTTAATTTGTAAAGTTTGCATACTAGGCAGGGCTAGCAGCATATTCATCATTTCACGCGATCGCCCAGAACCATCAACAGCTAATAAAACTTGTTGAAACATACTTTTAGATATTTAATGAATTTGCTATATCTTGAGTAAAGCTTAATTACAAGGCGATCGCAGCAAAACGTTGAGATTCTTAAAAATTAAAACCAAAAAAAGGGGCGCTAAGCGCCCCTTTTTTACAGGGTAATTATTTGATTTGCGATCGCTGACTTTTCCGCAGCATTGGCAACTGCGAGAGAATGTAAAATACTTTCATGACTTGTATAAAGTGGCTTACCTGCAAAGAGATGTAACAGAACATTTTCGGTATCTTTCTTAAACAAACCTCTTGTCGTTCCTGCGTCAAGATCTAATGTTCCATCCGCCGTAATTAATTTCCCCTTATCCCCAGCAAAAATTAGCGCTCCGTCACTACCCTGCAACTCCATAATCCGGTCTGGATGCCAAATGCTTTCGCCTTTACTATAGCTGATATCAGCAATCACTCCATTCTCAAACTGAAGTTGGGCATTGCAAACACAGGATGTAAAATGACGCGGTAAATTGTCGCCACTATAACGCAACTGACAAGAGACAGATTTCACCTTTCCGAAGAGAACGATAATCCGATTGAGGCGCGAGACTGCTGCTGTTAGGGGAAATCCAAACAAGTCTGGCTTGTATGTCCATTTATCAGGGACAGGACGTTGCGGACTTTTAGTGGAATATCTCGCATAAAAGGGAGTGCCAATTTTAGCTAAATGTTTCATCACCAATTGATGTACACCGCCCAATAGCTCAATATGTTCGACATGCAGCATTAAGTTCTGTTGCTGAGCAAGTTTTACCAATTCCTCCGCTTCAGACAAGCTAAATGAAAGGGGATACTCTACAATCACATGCTTGCCCGATCGCAAAGCTTGTCCAACTACCGCCGCATGATCTCGATTAACATTACAAACCACAACTAAATCAAGATCAGGACGCATGACTAGCTCTGACCAATATTGATGCACATTGGCGATCGCAAATTCTTGTGCGATCGCTTGTGTTTTTTCGAGATTCCCTGCGATCGCTGTCACGATAATGCGTGGATCTTGACTGAAGATTTCGGTGCGTAACTTGGCAACAAAGCCAGAGCCAACAATGCCAACTCGCAAAGGTTGATGAAGAGTCTCGTAACTGGTCATGATTTGGAAGTTATGTAATTATTGCAAACACGGAAGCCCTGCACTCAAGTGCGGGCTAAAAGCTCAAACCCGTTGAAATGGGTTAATTTAAGATAATTCTTCAGTCTGCTTCAGCAGACTTGAGCTTTTAGCCAAGAACTTGAGTTCTTGGCTTATTTGAGACGATTGAGCTTAGAAGGAGGTAATAGTTTGCGTTCTGGGGCAACTTTTTGACGAGGCGATCGCACGTAAAAAACTTTGCGTCCTGTAGTCTCATTCACCCAACGAGCAAAGCGACTCCAAACTTTTTCTGACAAATACTTCTGAGCAACGATCGCTAGCCCAATCACCACTGCGATCGGAAATACTGAATCAAAAGGATTTCCGTCACGACTGCCCACAAATAGCAGCACTACTGAGGAAATCAGTGCAGAGATTAGTAAAAATTGAAATTTAGACATATATTTTCTAAACTATGCGGTTATTTTGTTGATGGATTAGCTTTTAGCTTAACTACTTCCAAAAGCTAAAAGCTAAGCGCTAAAAGCTACTAACGAGTTTTAAACGTTGTACCATCTTTCGCGATCGCTAGACATTTAGTGGTAGCCGTTACACCAATTGCTTGCCATGCTTGTTGCATTGCTTGGGCGACTGATTCTATTGTACCCATTGGGGCTAAAGAAAGTAGTGTTGGGCCAGCGCCACTGATCACCATGCCATAGGCTCCTGCCGCGATCGCGGCTGCTTGCACATCCAACATCCCCGTAATCAAGCTTTGGCGATAGGGCTGATGTAAGCGATCCTGTAGTCCTGCCTTGAGCCAACTAGCATTCCCTGTCTGAATCCCATGCGTTAACAATGCCAAATGGGAAGCGTTGAAAACTGCGTCATGCATCGAAAATTGTTTCGGTAAAACCTTGCGTGCCTCGGCAGTCGATAGCTCAAAGTCAGGAATTGCTACAGCGATCGCAATATCTTGATGCCATTGCAAATCGCAAAATTCCCAGCCATCTGCTTGATTTGATGCCATCAGTTGACATCCGCCGAGCATCGCTGGAGCCACATTGTCAGGATGTCCTTCCATGGCGATCGCTAAGTCCAATAACTCCATGCGATCAAGTGGTGAACCTGCCAACAGGTTTGCGCCAAAAATACCACCGACAATCGCGGTTGCTGAACTACCCAAGCCTCGCGATAGTGGGATGGCTGTGTCTGTGTGAAATGCGATCGCAGGGATTTTGCGATCAATATGCTGATAAAACTTAGCAATACCCTGATACACAAGGTTTGTCTCGTCCCTTTCCACCTTGTCTGCGCCTTCGCCTGATGCGGTGATTGTGAGGCGATCGGCTAGAGAAAATTCAAAACGGTTATAAAGTGATAGCGCAGCACCAAGGCAATCAAATCCAGGGCCAAGGTTGCCTGTAGTCGCAGGAACGGAAACTTCAAAAATGGTCATGTCGAGAAAATTATAGTAAATGTTGTCTATTGAAAGATTTGCGGTTTTAAAATTAGGATATTTATTTAATGCATAGTTATCTACTCATCCATACTCTTGAAACTTGCCAACAATTTTTTTAACCAGTTCTTCTAGTCGCGGATTAGGAAATTTTGCCCCCATTTCAATAAGATTTTCTCGACTAAATTTAGATTTTCGGTTTTTATGACTTAAAAAGCGTACTAGAGCCTGAAACAAGTTTTTCCCACGCAACGCTCTAGTATATTCAGAATAAACTGACTCCACAATATATGCAGGCGGCTCAACAAAATTGATACTTTCTTTAAAGCTTTCAGACAAGAACTCCTTTGGGCAAATTTGATTGACATCGCGATCACACCAAGCTTGCTCAAGTTCCTTGTAGCGATTAACTTCAAATGCGAACCAAACCGATAATTCTTTTATTAAGCGATCAAAATTCCTTGCTTCATTTGCATCTAATAATCTATTAAAGAATGATTCAATATAAAGATCATTCTCTAATGAATATCCATCTGTAAATACAACTTTGTTATCATATTCTTCTGGAATACCTGCAAAAAACCACATGTCTTTATCGGCAACAAAGACGACTTTAGTATTTTTGAATTCTGTTCTTCTTTTAAAAACATTTAAAAGTTTGGCTCTTCCATCACAAGTAAGAATATCAATATCTTCGACATTAATCTTATCCTGTAGATACCTGTTATATATCGACAATTCATCATTTCCTTCAACTAAAATAGTTGGGGATAATGTTCTTTTTAGATAGGATACCATTTCATCTTCAGAAAGATTGTCAGATTTACTCATTCACCTTTTTCCTCAGACAAAACGATTTCTTTATCTTCATACTTAGAGTAAATGAAAGGAGAATGGGTAGCTACAACAAACTGATTACTTGACTGTTGCTTCATTAAATTAGGAAATAATCTACGCTGCCAATCTGCATGAAGACTTAACTCAGGCTCGTCAATAAATATTATTGAGTCTTCATAAAATGCGTTATAGCAAAGGAAACTCAACATTTGCTGTTCACCAGCCGACAACATTCTAGAATCAATAGCATCATCTGACTCTCCAATGGTGAAATCATCAAGTTTGACACCTTTATAGCGCATAACCTTAGTAACTAATTCAGATAGCACTTTGAAAGGTTGAAGAAGTTCATCGCGTTTATTATCAACATCTGCTACTTCTTGCTGTAGTTTACTAACAATAGCTAACGATTCATCTTTACTATCCTCAATACCAGATTTTATGTTTTCAAGATTACTAATTAATGATTTGTTTAATGCACGCGAATATTCATCAATTTTCTCAGTTGTCTTGGCATGGTGTAAGCGGAGTAAATACCCAAGATCATGAGTTGATACAGAACATATAAATTTATGCTCTAAAGAAGTTAAAGTATCCGACAATTTTTCAAAATCATCTTGTATTTTTATACTAAATGCATCTATCGGCTTGTCCAAAATATCTGAAAGGATTTTTTCTGTCATCCCCATACTGCGAATATTTGCTATTGTCTTTAAATATGCCCCTTCAATTCTTCTAAAAGTCGGAAAGAATAAAGATTCTGTTCTATCTTTTATAATTAAAGACTTTAATACTTCTATCTCATTTGCTGAATTATATTCGCCTAAATTAATAAAACCATTTTGTTTGATTCCATTCGCGATATGTTGCCATTGAATACCATCGTCATTGAATAGTGACAAGCAAAAATGACTGGTCTCTAAGTAAAATGATTCAAAACTTATGTCAGATACAAGACGCTCGATATTTCCTGAAATTGCATACCAAAGTATTTTTAGTAATGTTGTTTTTCCACAGCCATTGATGCCAGTTACAACATTTATGTCATTGTGAAATTCAGAATTACAATCAACTTTATTATTTAGACCTTTGATAATGACTTTTTTAAGTTTCATATTTCTTTGCCGATCGCGATCGCTATTAATTGTACAAGAAATGTAGTGTAGGCGTTTTGGCTGAAAGGCGATCGCAGATCTGCAAATATTTTAGCGTTTTTGAAAATTGGTATAAAATTTTGATCGAGCACATCGAAAAAATGTAATGAAAGCCAATATCAAAAAGAAATTCAAAGCATTATCAAGTCCCAAATTTATTGGCTATGCATTGATTGGCGCGATCGCAGCTTTGAGTGCGATCGCAACGGGCTTGGAGCTAAATGAAGTTCAAAGCCTCGAACGGCAGACCCAATCAGCATTTTTTAACTGGCGTGGCCCGATTGCTCCACCTAAAGATATTGTGATTTTGGCGATTGACGATCTCTCATTACGCCAAGGCGAATTTTATGATCCTAAAACCCGTCCATTTTTAGAACCATTTCGCACAACCACATGGAAACGGGTAGTTTACGACCAAGCTCTCGAAAAACTGGTTAAAGCTGGTGCTAAAGTCGTTTCCTTCGATATTTTATTTGTGACTCCTGGAGATCATGGGGCAGCTGATGATAGTAAGCTCCAAGCGGCGATCGCGAAATACGGAGAGCGAGCAGTATTCGCTGCTAGCTATGAATTTACACAAATCGGTGAAGCGAATATTATGCAGCTTGCCTCACCTGAAGGAATTTTTCAATTAAAGCCAAATACACTAGGACTAATTAATTTTCGTCCTGAAGTTACTGATAGCATTCACCGTTTAGGCGTACAACCACCAGCAGATAGTGGTTTACCGATTGTGCCAACTTTCGCTGCTGCAAGCCTAAATGTAGCGAAGATTAGTTATCCCAAACCCAAGGGCGATGGCATTTATTTTTTTGGCGGTGCTGATACATGGACAAATGCTCAACAACAGATTCCCTTTTATTATGTAATTGATCCTTACAATTGGAATAGCGAACAACTTCAAGGCGGTAAATTTTTTAAAGATAAAATCGTCTTAATTGGGGCTACGGCTGCATCAAAACAAGATATTCAAAACTCAGCAATGGGGAGAATGGCAGGAGTAGAAATTCATGCCAATGCGATCGCTACGCTCATGCAAGGAAAAAGCATGGCTGGGTTATTTGCTAACCCAATGCAGCAAGGTATCTTTACCTTGCTATTTGTCGGTATATCAGGTGTTATCCTCTGCCGATTCAAGCGACCAACTACCCAGATATTAACGGCTTTTATCATTGCGATCGCTTGGTTTGGGATTGGATATGTCAGCTTTATTTACACGAGTACGATTTTGCCTGTAGCAATTCCTGCGATCGCGATCAGCTTAAATGGAATAGCGCTTTTGACTACAGGGTCGATCGCGGCCCAAATTGATAAAATCTTGCTAAGACGCACTCTAGAGCGTTATGTCGCTGCGCCAATTGTTGAGGAAATCATTAATCAGCCAGAAGGTTTTCGTGATTTATTAGAAGGTCACACACTCAAAGCAGCTGTTCTCTTCTCTGATATTCGTGGCTTTACGACTCTCTCTAGTCGCCTTCCTGCAAAATTACTAATCCAACAGCTCAACACTTATCTTGGCGGCATGGTGGATGCGATTTTGGAGTATCAAGGCACAATTGATAAATTTATCGGTGATGCAATCATGGCGGAATTTGGCTCACCTGTCTCACGGGGAGAGAAAGCCGATGCAATGAATGCGATTAACGCAGCTCTAAATATGCGATTGGCTTTAATGGAACTGCGTAAGGTCTGGCAAGCTGAAAACAAAATCCCTTTCTCAAATGGAATTGGTATCAATTACGGAGAAGTAACTGTTGGCAACATTGGCTCCTCGCGCCGCCTTGAATATGCGGTAATCGGAGATACGGTCAATGTGGCAAGTCGTGTCGAGGGAATGACTAAGGATCTTGAGACAGATATTGTCATTACTGGTGCACTTTACGAAATTGTCAAGGATGAAATCGATGTTGTTGATTTTGGCGATCATGCGCTCAAAGGTCGAGTAGGCAATGTAAGACTCTACGGTGTGATTGGTCTCAAGGGTAGCGATCGCCAAATTTATGATCAAGTTCATAATGATCTCAAGCGACATACTGCGGTGATCGACATCTTCAAAAAAGGTCAGCTACCACCATTGCGTTGATTAAGAGTGTGGCGAAGCCACACTCTTAATCAACGCGATAATTTGTGCGATCGCATTCGCATCTTCACTCTTGTTCATATTCTCGATATACTCGTCACGACGCATATTAAGATCTGCGATCGCTGACAATAAACTTTCGCTAGTTAAATCTTCTTCAAACAGAACAGCACTATAGCCACGAGCTTGAAAAGACTTTGCATTGAGGATCTGATCGCCGCGACTGGATAATTTTGATAGAGGAATTAGTAAATTTGGCTTTCGTAAAGTCAAAAATTCAAATACAGCATTTGCTCCTGATCGCGATACAACTAAATCAGCGATCGCTAAAACATCCGCAAGTTCAGTTCCTAAATATTCAAATTGCTGATAGCGTGGATGTTCTTTGAGATTGCTATCTAGATTCCCTTTCCCACAGGCATGAACAACTTGATAATTTTGTGTAAGAATACCTAAAACTGAACGAACAGCTTGATTAATCTTCGCGGAACCTGTACTACCGCCAACTACAAATAGAACTGGCAAATTGGCATAAAAACCACAGAATGCTCTTCCCTTCTCTACGTTGCCTTGGAGGATTTCTGAGCGAATTGGTAAGCCAGTATGTTTTACCTTTGCAGCGTATTTCGCCAGATGTTTAGCAGTCTCAGGAAATGTGACACAGACTTTGGTGGCAAAGGGAATTGATAGGCGGTTAGCTAAACCTGAGGAAAAGTCTGACTCGTGGATAATTACAGGAATCCGCTGTAGCCAGCTAGCAAATATAACAGGAACGGTGACAAAGCCACCCTTTGAAAATACAACTTTGGGCTTGATTTTGGCGATCGCAAAATAAGCATCAAATATGCCTTTAATTACTTTAAAAGGATCAATGAAGTTCTGCCAAGAAAAGTAACGCCTAAGTTTTCCCGAAGAAATGCCATGGTAGGGAATTCCAGCTTCTTCCACTAGTTGTTTCTCAAGCCCATGTTGAGAGCCAATATATATAATCTCCCAGCCATCGGATTCAAGACTTGCAGTTAAAGCGAGATTGGGGCTAACATGACCAGCTGTGCCGCCACCCGTAAGTACAATTTTGGGCTTCTTGGCTAATTTTTTATGGTCTGATGGTAAGTTCGGCTGATCTTCGATCTGATTAGTTGCGCCCACAGGTATTTATTGTCTCTAGATATTGGATTATTGAGAATACTGATACCAAAGCACAAAATAGCTTAGCCATAAAGCACAAAATAGCTTAGCCATTTTGTGCTTTTAAAACCCTGTAAGGGTTTGGTGTTTAATCCACAAAAGTGTTGTCACACTTTTGTGGATTGGTACGAATTATTCATTGCAAGTATTGTATCGATTCCATGGCAATTTTCCAATATGCATCACTATGCACTGTAAAGCCAAAAGATTGTGAGGTGGCGTAAAGCGACGACCCTAGGGCAACCGCACACGTTTCTGAATATTTTGGTAAAATCCATTTCTTAGATCGAGATTGCTTGATTCTAGAATTTTGAGATCGCAAGTTTCACAATAAATACACAATTGATAGATTTTGAAAGAATTTCCTGTTTTGTATTCATTTTGATTGAAACCTTTACCTAACAAGCGTTTACAGTCTACTTATAAATTATTCAGAAACGTGTGCGGTTGCCCTGGCGACGACCCACAGTCTTTTGGTAATATTTCTATTTTTGGATTTTGATAGGTTTTATGTGAAAATTAATTCAGGAAACAAAAACTCAAAGCCAAAGAGTTATGAATCACATCTGGCAAGATTTCAAAAGACCAATCCGTAATAGTCTTAAATATGCAAAAGCTTTAGCCAAAGGATATCCATTCCATTATGCTAATCAGCAAAATCCCGATCATAGCGATCGCTACTTTCATAAATGGACTGAGTTCATTACTCCAATCCCTGATCGTGGCACACCAGAAATTCGAGCTAATCGGATTTGGAACTTACAACTTGCTGCTCAAAAGTTAAATTGTCTTAACATTGCTCCACAAAAGATTTTTTGCTTTAGCGATCGCATAGGTGAACCGACTAAAACTAATGGGTTTCGGGAAGCTCCAGTATTTGTCCGTGGTCAGGTGCTAACCGATGTGGGCGGAGGATTGTGTCTAGTTGCCACTAATATTTTTAATACTTTGCTTTATGCAGGATGCGAGATTTTAGAACGACATTGCCACAGTATCGATGCCTATGGAGAATCAAGATTTTATGAGTTAGGACAAGATGCGGCGGTAGCTAATGGATATAAGGATTTAATCGTTCGCAACCATAGTCAAATTCCTTTACAAATGCGCTTTCAAGTACTAGAAAAGGAAAACAAAGTTGAGTCCAGTGTTTGGGGTAATGCCCCAAAACCTTGGCAGATAAAGGTGGAATCAAAAATAGTTCATCAGATAGAAGCACCAGATGTTCAATATCTATCAGGTTGGATTGTCAAAACTTCGCGCTATATCAAAAGTGAATTAGAGCAATCATCTACATGGCAACGTGATTACGAGGCTGTTAGCTGTTATCGGCCATGCATAAAGTCTTAAGAGGAGTGACGGCGGGTTATGCCATCACTCCTCTTTTTGGTTTGGATTGGGCAAGGAAATTAAGCCAGATCAAAAACTAGAATTTCGACATTTCCTTTGCCAGTCAATTGCAAATCGCCAACCTGATCGCTAGAAATAGCATCACCAGCTTTTAGCAAGCGATCGCCTATTAATACAGAGCCTCTGGCGACCTGTATCCATGCATAGCGATTTTGACTTATTGTATGTGTTACCTCAGCGCTATCTTCGAGAATAGAAGCATAAATATAGGCATCTTGATAAATTGTGACTGAGCGATCGCGCCCATCAGGAGAAGCTATCAACCGCAATTGGTTAAGCTTTTCCTCCCGTGCGAAAGAGATTTGTTCATAACTTGGCTTTACGTTTTCTTGATTTGGCAGAATCCATATTTGTAATAAATGGGCTGATTCCGTTGCCGAAGGATTAAACTCACTATGGGTGATTCCAGTGCCTGCACTCATTCTTTGCACATCGCCAACATGAATAACTGAGCCGTTGCCCATGCTGTCTTTATGCTCTAAAGCCCCATCAAGCATGTAAGTAATAATTTCCATATCGCGATGGGGATGTGTTCCAAATCCTTTGCCACCAGCAATCTGATCTTGATTAATTACCCGCAATGAGCGAAAAGCCATATGCTGCGGATCGTAATAGTTAGCGAAGGAGAAGGTGTGATAGCTATCGAGCCAACCGTGATTGGCATGTCCTCTTTCTTCTGATTTACGAATAGTCAACATAATTTTTATCTCTGGTAGTTGTTTTTCATAATTTGCAGCGCCAAAGGCACTGCAAATTATGAATTAAAGTTTTGTATGCGCTCCATCACAGAATGGAGCATTGCCTGTATGTTTGCATAGACAAAGTGCAACTTTCTTAGTTTCGGTCACTTCAAAGGCAAGAGGTGTAAATTCTGTTCCTTTATGTGCGCCATTACAATATGGTTGATTGGTAGATTCTCCGCAGGTACACCAGTAATAAGTTTTGGGTTCTAATTCCAAGACAACAGGTTTCTTGTCAACAATCTTCGGTTCACTCATTATTTTTTCCAAATGCGTTGGTTACTGACAAATCAAATATAATTGCTATGCACTCTTTTAGTAAAGTATGCACTTTTTTGTAAGGTACATACTAAAAAGATACTATGGAAAAATATTCTGACACTTTTATCATTAATCCTTTGCCTGAAGTGGATTGTAGTGCTTCCTACCAGAGCGATCGTTCTAGCTGCCCTGTTGAGGCTACTCTCGAAGCGATCGGTGGCAGGTGGAAAGTTTTAATTTTGCATGAACTGTTTAATGGCACGAGGCGCTTTGGAGAGTTGCATCGTAGTTTGCATGGTATTACTCAAAAAATGCTGACTCAGCAATTGCGAGAAATGGAGCGAGATGGGCTAATACATCGAGAGATCTACACGCAAGTTCCACCAAAAGTTGAGTATTCTCTAACGCCATTAGGTAAAACCTTACAACCTGTATTAGATGCGATGCATTTTTGGGGCAAAAAATATTTAGAGCAGCAATAAAAAAAGACGCACTATGTGCAGTTTTCACTTGAGTGCGTCAAAAAAACGTAGTGGCAATTCATGAATTGCCACTACGTTTTTTATTATGAATAAAGCGCGATCGCTTTATTTACTTACCGCCTTTTTTTAGAGCTAAAATTACTTCGACTTCAGCAGTATCTGCGTTAGGATAAACCGCAGTTCCCGCTAAGCCACGGATAGATTCAATCAAAGCTTTCGCCTCAGGGGGAGTTTTTGCTTTCTCGGCAGGGGGGATGAAGGTTTGGAAAATACTCCAAGCGCGATCGGCATCAATGTAGAAGTACCCAACATTGCTAGTAGGTAGAGTGCTAACTACGGACTTGAAGGTAGCATCAGCATCGATCGCAGTTGCAGGCTTCGGAACGAAGAGAGACACAATGGGAGATGCAGTAATGAAGATTGTGTCTTGTTGGCTCCATCCGTGAGAAATGATCGCACCAGCTCCAGCCGCAGACCATTCTGTAACTGATACTCCACCGACATCTTTTTTGGCTACCGTTGCACCATTCTTGGATGCAAAATCATCCAGTTTCTTAAACAAGGATTCAGCAGCAGCACGGTTTGTGGTTTGTAGCATTAATAGAGGTGCAAGCCCTTGGGATTGAGCCAAAATTCCTTCTGGCTTTCCAGATACAGCAGTGAAAGCAAATTCACCGTCCATCCAACCAAAGATATCCTTATCAAGATCGATCGCCAAGGGAGAAGACTTCAGTTGCGCTCTAACTTCGTCGATACCCTTCTTGACTTCAGGCGTATTATCGGCTGACTTGACAAATTGCTCCCATGAATTCTTAATGTTAAACCCAGTAGTTAACATAAATGCTTGGGCAGGAATTTGACTAATAACCTTATTTGGTGAGTTCTTGAGAGCAGCAATGGCAGCAGGATCAAACTTACCAGTTGCTTTAAAGCGAATGCCTGCATCATCGATGCCAAAACCCATATTGACAGATTTAATCTGTTTCAACTGAGCCAAAGTCTCTGGGGGAATTGTCTCTGCTTCAGGATTTAATGCGGCAAGCTCAGCAATCGATCCACCAAAGTTGGGGATATAAAATTGGACAACAGGATTTTGGATCTTCAGATCGTTGACACTTGCGGCACTTGCTAACGAAGCCTCACCCTTAAAGGTGTCGATCGCCATTTTAACGTCCTCTTCACGAGGACTAAGGATTAAGAAGTCGCCAACCATGGCAGTTTTGCCAGCCTTAGCACCTTCCCCATATTGTGTAATTTGTACGCCTTTGTAATCAGATTTAGTTTCTTTGCCGCCTGCTTTAGCCTTCACCTTGTCAGTCAAAAACTTCTCAGCACCAGCCTTGTCTTTGACTTCAATTACGATCAGTCCATTTGGTTCTGCCTTGGCTTTAGGAGCGTCTTTGTCCTGAACAAACTGAATTGAGCCTGTATCGCTCATAGGGACATAGCGATTTTGAATGGATGCTTGTGATTTGCTAGGTAATAAGCTAGCAGTTTTTCCAGAAGGCAAAATAGCGATAGTTACACTTTTGCCGATCCAAGGCTTTACATCTTTTTCGTAATCATAGTCACTTGAAGCCAGTCCTTTCTTGGCATCAGCGATCGCTTTGTCGTAAAGCTTTTTAGTTTCAGGAGACAGGAACTGTTCAATTTTGGAGAGAGCTGCACTGTCGGTTGATATAGAAACTGCTACCAATGACTGTTTAGGCACGACCGCCAATGTTCCCGCAGTGCTACTACCTATAGGAGGAATAGCTGGCTTATTGAGAAAGAAATAAGCGCCTATGCCCCCAGCAACTACTACAGCTGCGCCACCAATAATTGGTAATAAATTTGGTTTTGTTTCAGTCATAAATGCATACCTCACACTTGTAAATTTCAATATGACAGTATAGGGCTTAACTTAGAGCTACCTATAGACCCGATTCACTCATATATTGTGAGTTAGCTCACATCAACCTCGCCTAAAGAAAAGTTTTAAGTGTCTGTTAAATCCTCTATTTGCCATTGGTGCGACACTTTCTAGCAGCTATTTTCATCACAAACTAGTTACAGCAATTAACGACCAAACGATCTACCAGAAAAGTTATGAAAGTGTTGCAACGCAACACTTTCATAACTTTTCTGGGTTTGGTATTGAGTGCAAAGTGCTGTAGTAGGAAATTGATAGAAAATCTCTCCAAAGGATGAGGCTTAAAAATTCAGTAATTTTAAAAAATATTTTGAAGATATTTGAGTGATATTGAGGCGCATAGCGCCCCAACATCACTTAAAAGTCAAGCCATGCTGGGATAACTTGCCATGCGTGGTTAAGAGATTTATCTAAGATTTTGTAATTTGGTTCAAACTTACTGACTAATTTCCAGAATTTATCTGAATGATTCATATGAATCGTGTGGCAAAGCTCATGGATCAATACATATTCAACTACATTGGTTTCGAGGAATAGTAACTTGTAGTTGAGGCTGATATTGCGGTTGCCAGAACAGCTACCCCATAAAGTCTTTTGACTTCTTACTGCTGTAGTGCGATAGGGCAACTTAGCGCGATCGCTGACTTTGCGTAGCCAACTAAACAAATGTTTTTCTGCCTTTTGCATTAGCCATTGCTTCAGGAAAAATTTGCAAGCTTCAACATCAGCAATATTGCCATTTACAACTAGCTTTAGCTCAGACTTATTTTCTTGGATCGCGATCGCTCTTGATTTAGTTGGAGTCTGGCGGTATTCAATCTGCCATTCTTCGCCTAGAGCTCGCAGATTGATGCTGTCAGGTAACTCATGGGGAGCCTGTGACTGAAAAAAAGCCTCACGCTGATCGAGTTTAAGCTGATTACGAATAATCCAATCGCGCTTTGTTTGGACAAGCTCAGGAACTTTCTGGCGATCGTAATTAACAGGGATAACGACTTCTAAACCAGCTTCTACAGAAAGAGAAATGCGCACAGATTTGGCGCGATCGCTTACACGTACTGTGTAGGCTGGTAAATCAGCATTAATTAAAGACTTAGAACCAGAACCAGATGCCATAGGTTTAATCTTGAGCTTTAGTCTTGAAGCAAAATTGTGCCAGCAAATCGAGCATTTAAGCGATCGCGCTCACGGTGGGCATTGCTACGGTTAGTATAAGTTCGCACTTGAATATAGGATTTCCCTTTAAAAATAGTCACAAAAGCATCGGGGGCAATTTCACGTATCTGTTTTAAGGTGTTAGCGCTTGCATTGGGAACTAGCACGCGATAAATCGTAGCAGTAGAAGTAGGTTTTGATGTGGAAGTTGGGTTGGAATTTGGGACTGAATTTGTGGGCACAGAACTTGTTGTTGATGGAGAAGCAAGCAGAGATGCCCCAATTACTTGAGCTGCTAGCCCTTGACCTCGAAGATTTGTTGCGATCGCACTGGCACTCTGTTGACTTGATAGTGGGGCAACTAAAAGTACAGAACGATTGTTAAATGTAGCTAAAACTGCGCTCTTTCCAGATAGACTTTGCGCCTGTTGAATTGCCGTATTTGGTTCTTGGTTGAGTTCCACTAAAACTACGGCAGCTTGTAAATTAGCAGGAATATCATTCACTTTGGCTGAGAAGGAATGTACAACGGCATCTAGCCCTAATGCTCGTAATTGATTTGCTCGAAATGTGGAGGACTGGGCATTATCAAACCCACCAAAAAAAGTCATTGAAGAATTGAGATAACCACAGGGTACTGCGGCAATCGCGAGAAATTCTGGTAACTGTGGTAATTGATTGGCTGGACGATCCAGTATGACGACGTAACGGCGATTAGTTAGTTGTTGACAGGTTAGAGAGCCTACAGACTGCGCGATCGCTGGATTACTGAGGCTGTTAGTTAAGGCAAGGCAAGTTAGAAAAATACTACTAGCGACAAAATTGGTGGCAATTGCCCCCGAAAATCTGCTGCTAAGTTTTAACGGTTTCATGCTGTTAAACCCATTACCTTTGGAGCCACTATTTTGATCATCTCTTTGCTGACCAATTTGTCATAGTTGAGATATACCACTATATGCCGTGAATTGTCATGACTAGAGCAAACTTTTTCGGTCTTGATACACAGATTATGACATTTTTTGTGTGCAATGGTCTTACTGGGAGCTATTTAGGCAGTTTCACCTATACTCCCGATAAATGTGTCATAGCAAAGGTGGTAAGCCAAGCACCTTGAGAAACTCGTTATGCTTTTTGGTTGCTTCATCAATTTTCTGCTTCACTTCCACTAGAGAGGAATTCACTGCTGATAGATCGACTTCTTCTTCGGTTATGGCGGTGCTGATATAGCGAGAAATATTTAGGTTGTAGCCATTAGTTTCAATCTCTTCCATGTCTACAATCCGAGAATAACACTCCTGTGATCGACGGAATTGGTAGGTGTCGATGATTGTGTTGATATGTTCTGGTAGCAGACGATTTTGGCGCTTGCCTTTTTCAAAGTGCTCGCTAGCGTTGATAAATACTTTAGTTTGGACTAATGGGCAGGTATGAGAGAGGAACCAAAAGACACGAGAAAATTGAGCAGGAGCTTGCAATAGCAAAATCCAGCTCAAAATTGAGAAGAGAAGCAGAACCTAAATGGCAATTGGATGGGTTGGCGGAGGAGTCTTTTCAGTTTTCTTTCTTTTTGAGGCGTGTTTTTTAACAGTCGGATAGCGAATACGAGGAGGAAGGCGATCGCCTAAGGAGCGTCCGGGCGATTTACCGCGTAGTTTAGGAGGGATTGCAGGAGTACCAATCGCGGCAATAATTACCGCAAATGATTGAGCGACACGACCAGGAGCAAGATTATCCTGAGGAGACTGCCAAGGTAAAGGAGCATCAACACAATCGAGACGAGCGAACCAAAGTTGCCAAGTCATTAAAGGCATCAAAGCACTCCAACGCTCAGCCGCCTGAGTAGAGGTAATCTGGGGCAGAGTCCAATGTAACCGTTGCTTGGCAAAACGATACCAATGCTCTATGGCAAAGCGACGCAAGTATTTTAACCAAAGAGTTTCCAAAGCAGGCATAGTTTTACCCAACCAAGCCAACCACATGGGCTGAAACTTACGGTTGCGCCCCAAGGGTTCAATCACCTCAATTCTAAAAATCTGCATCGGTCTTTCTGGAGAAGTACGGAAATGAAAGTCACGCCAATAAGTTACCCGTACCCGACCTATTTTTGGGTCTGTAATTTCTATAGTGGTGGCTGCCCCAGCCCAAGTTTCTGGGGCATTCAGTTTGAATTTATGCCCATGTTTACAAGGTGCACCACGACCGCTATAGGCAGACGGAACTCCCCAAACACAGCGATTAGATGCCAAACGTAGTAATAAATCCGCCTCAATATTCGCTGTTGCTTTCACAAAACTTGCATTCCCATATCCTCGGTCATAGACAGCTAGGGGGCGTACGCTTAACTGCTTTGTGACTTGTTTGAGTTGGAAGGCAGCTTTACTCACAGGAGTCTCGAAACTGGTGATCCGCTCATGTTTTATCGGTAGCGCCCAACTCCCACTTGCTTCGGGAATCCACGCCAACGTGCTGTAGCTTTGTCCTACGCCGATACTTTCGTCTTTGCCATGATGGAATCCTCTTTCCTTCAGCGTTTCCGCATCTGGTCGCAACCACACGCTATTATCTCCAGCCAGACAAGGTTGCTCTTCGGTTGGGATCTCTTGCACCATTAGTTTCATCAACTTTCCTCTTGCTGGTCGGCTATCGCGCAGTCCCTCATAAATACTTGACCATTTTCGCCGAAATAATGGATTCATTGACAGACTCACATACGAGCTAATGCTCGGACTTGTCAGGACGGCATCCATTAATTCAAATACTGCATCTTTTCCTGTTCCTAGGTATTCATATATCGACTTGCGAAATTCTTGTAATTTTTGGAAAATCATAGTAGTCAATGTCAATTTGGTTTATTGATCATTGCTCTTTTGGCAGTTTGTGACATTCACTTCCTGCCTTTCTTTTCTTCTTTTTAGTCTAAAGTCCAGTAAATAGAACATCATCGGACTTTTTGCATTTTTTTAGTACCAGAATACACACTGGGATACCTGTGGAGTAGAACAGATTTGCTGGTAAGCCGATGACGGTGTCGATGTTGCCATCTTTGAGCAGTTTGGTGCGGATACGTTCTTCTGCACCGCCTCGGAATAGTACGCCGTGGGGCAGCACGATCGCCATTGTGCCTTCTGGTTTGAGGTAATGGAAGCCGTGCAGTAAAAAGGCGAAGTCGGCGGCGGATTTTGGGGCTAGTCCGTAATTTTTGAAGCGTACATCAGTACCCAATGCTTCGGTGGGTTCCCATCGGTAGCTAAAGGGTGGGTTGGCTACTACGGCATCAAAGGATGGCTTTTTGGCGGGGTTGGCTTCTTTTAGGGTAGTCCTAAAAAGGAAAGGATGTAGGAAAATATCCAGATAGTTGATACAAAGTAAAGTAATGTCAGAAGCAAGGCCATCCTGTCCATCCTGCCAGTCCGTATCCGTTGTAAAAAACGGCAGTACACGACATGGAAAACAAAATTATAAATGTCGGGACTGTGGTCGTCAATTTGTAGAAAATCCACAGTGGCAGAGAGTTTCAGAGCGTACCCAAGACACTTATGACCTTCTTGAGAAACTACTACTAGAAAAAATCCCACTAGCTGGAATTGCCAGAGTCCTCAAGGTCTCAGAGAGATGGTTGCAAAGTTACGTCAATCATAAATATGAAAACGTTCCTCAGCAGGTGGAGGTAGAACCAAAACCAAAACGCCGTTTGACCATACAGATGGATGAATTGTGGTCTTTTGTGGACGACAAAGGCAATAAACAGTGGGTATGGCTTGCCATTGATGCCGAGACTCGTGAAATTGTCGGTTGTTATATAGGCGATCGCACTGGTGAATCAGCTCAGAAGTTATGGGAATCGTTGCCTAGCGTCTATCGCCAATGTGCGGTTATTTATACTGACTTCTATTCGTCCTGGACTTTAGACTAAAAAGAAGAAAAGAAAGGCAGGAAGTGAATGTCACAAACTGCCAAAAGAGCAATGATCAATAAACCAAATTGACATTGACTACTATGATTTTCCAAAAATTACAAGAATTTCGCAAGTCGATATATGAATACCTAGGAACAGGAAAAGATGCAGTATTTGAATTAATGGATGCCGTCCTGACAAGTCCGAGCATTAGCTCGTATGTGAGTCTGTCAATGAATCCATTATTTCGGCGAAAATGGTCAAGTATTTATGAGGGACTGCGCGATAGCCGACCAGCAAGAGGAAAGTTGATGAAACTAATGGTGCAAGAGATCCCAACCGAAGAGCAACCTTGTCTGGCTGGAGATAATAGCGTGTGGTTGCGACCAGATGCGGAAACGCTGAAGGAAAGAGGATTCCATCATGGCAAAGACGAAAGTATCGGCGTAGGACAAAGCTACAGCACGTTGGCGTGGATTCCCGAAGCAAGTGGGAGTTGGGCGCTACCGATAAAACATGAGCGGATCACCAGTTTCGAGACTCCTGTGAGTAAAGCTGCCTTCCAACTCAAACAAGTCACAAAGCAGTTAAGCGTACGCCCCCTAGCTGTCTATGACCGAGGATATGGGAATGCAAGTTTTGTGAAAGCAACAGCGAATATTGAGGCGGATTTATTACTACGTTTGGCATCTAATCGCTGTGTTTGGGGAGTTCCGTCTGCCTATAGCGGTCGTGGTGCACCTTGTAAACATGGGCATAAATTCAAACTGAATGCCCCAGAAACTTGGGCTGTTGCCGACACCACTATAGAAATTACAGACCCAAAAATAGGTCGGGTACGGGTAACTTATTGGCGTGACTTTCATTTCCGTACTTCTCCAGAAAGACCGATGCAGATTTTTAGAATTGAGGTGATTGAACCCTTGGGGCGCAACCGTAAGTTTCAGCCCATGTGGTTGGCTTGGTTGGGTAAAACTATGCCTGCTTTGGAAACTCTTTGGTTAAAATACTTGCGTCGCTTTGCCATAGAGCATTGGTATCGTTTTGCCAAGCAACGGTTACATTGGACTCTGCCCCAGATTACCTCTACTCAGGCGGCTGAGCGTTGGAGTGCTTTGATGCCTTTAATGACTTGGCAACTTTGGTTCGCTCGTCTCGATTGTGTTGATGCTCCTTTACCTTGGCAGTCTCCTCAGGATAATCTTGCTCCTGGTCGTGTCGCTCAATCATTTGCGGTAATTATTGCCGCGATTGGTACTCCTGCAATCCCTCCTAAACTACGCGGTAAATCGCCCGGACGCTCCTTAGGCGATCGCCTTCCTCCTCGTATTCGCTATCCGACTGTTAAAAAACACGCCTCAAAAAGAAAGAAAACTGAAAAGACTCCTCCGCCAACCCATCCAATTGCCATTTAGGTTCTGCTTCTCTTCTCAATTTTGAGCTGGATTTTGCTATTGCAAGCTCCTGCTCAATTTTCTCGTGTCTTTTGGTTCCTCTCTCATACCTGCCCATTAGTCCAAACTAAAGTTCGTCTTATCCAGTTGTCCTGCCCAGCAAACGTCATAGGGCTGTCGGGAAAGAAACGGGAAAGACCAACTATATTGAGAGATTCAACTGTACGTTACGTCAACGAGTATCAAGACTAGTTAGAAAGACCTTATCTTTTTCTAAGAAATTGGAAAATCACATTGGAGCCATTTGGAATTTTATTCATCATTACAACGATTCTTTACCTCCGTGTGCGTCCTTTCCTTTTTAGGACTACCTCTTTTAGCATCTCCCAATCGTTTGATAGGGTATCACCGTGGAAAATCTCGAATTCGGAATCTTTGACTCCATGCAGGAGCATATTCATCCGCGCTAGGTTGTAGGTGGTGATGTTTTTTTCTTGCCCGTAGATTTTGCTGATGCCTTGGAGTCCAAGCTGGTGGCGCACGTTGAGCAGTAGTGAGCCAGAGCCACAGGCAAAGTCAAGTATGCTGTCGAGATGTTTCTTTTTGCCTGTGGTGGGGTCTTGGTTGTCGAGGGTGACGATCGCTGACAAGATGCTAGAAATTTGTTGAGGGGTATAAAATTCGCCTGCTTTTTTGCCTGAGCCTGATGCAAACTGTCCGATCAGGTATTCATAGGCATCGCCGAGGGTGTCGCTGTCGGTGGAAAATTTTTCTAGTCCTTCGGCGATCGCGGTGATGATGGTGCAGAGTTTGGCATTGCGATCGCTGTACTTTTTGCCGAGTTTTTCTGAGTCTAGGTTAATTTCTGAGAATAGTCCTTGAAAGGTGCTTTCAAAGGATTCATTTTCGATGTATTTGAAGCCTTTTTGTAGAGTTTCAAGCAGTTCTTTGTTTTGGGTGCGTGCCATTTCGGTGATGCTGCCCCAAAGGTGTTGCGGTTGGATCACATAATGCACTTTGCGGCGCATCTGTTTCTCAAATTCTGCGATGTCGTCAGGGTTTTGGTCATACCAGATGGAGAGGGGGGTAGAGACCACCCCGTCAGGCTTTGCCTGCCACCCCTCCAAGGGAGGGGAATTTTTCGGCTTATTCCCCTCCCTTGGAGGGGCAGGGGTGGTCACATTCCCCTCCAAGGGAGGGGTGTCCCGTAGGGACGGGGTGGTCTTTATTGCTATATCAGGGTAGTCTGACCCTAGTTCTTTTTGGGCGGCGGTTTCGTAGTTGTCGGATAGGTAGCGCAGGAAGATGAATACCAGCATATAGTCGCGGAAGTCGTCGGCATCCATCGCGCCGCGCAGTTGATCAGCGATCGCCCAGAGGGTTGTGCCTAGTTGTTTTTGATTTTGTTCAGCCATGGTTAGTTAGGTTATTATTTAATCTTCAAAAGCTCTAATAATCTCTTCGATAAATTGATTAGAGATATCGGATAAGTCAGATTTAGAGTAGATGGTGATTAGCACAATACTGGTTTTGGTTTTGATGTAGTAGATGACTCGATATCCTGCGCTTTTACCTTTGCGAATATCGCTATTTGTGAGGCGCACTTTAAAAACTTCACGGCTTAGTCCCGCAAGTTGATCGCCGATAAGATCGCCAGCTTTTAGTTGTGTAACTAATGGCTCTAAATCCTTACGGATTGACCGATAACGTTTGGCTAACTGCTTTAAGTCTTTTTGAAATTGTGGAGTTAATAGAATATCAAAGGGCTGGTTATTACTCGACATCAATTCCTTCCCACATTTGCGCTAAAGGAATGAGTTGCCCACTTAGAGCCTCTTTAAATCCTTGCTGAATACCTGCGATCACTACTTCATCAGGTGTATCATCTGGATCTAAGTAATGTTCTTTTTTTGTGATCAGATATTGCAAAATTTCTTCTTTTTCGGTTTGTGAAAGTTGATCGATCAATAGCAAAAGTTGGTTTTTGGTGATTGGCAATGTCAGCATAAAATTTTCTCCTTAAAGATGACAGTAAGTTTTTTAATTAGGCAGGTTTTGCGCTCATCCTCTTACCTCCTCAACGGATGGGAAAAGTTGCTGCATTAGTCCTTTTTTATGCAATTTCAGCAGGTCGATCGCCTCACTTTGCGCGGCGATCGCTTCGTCAATAGAAGTAAGGCAGTCAGCAATTTTTTGTTGTTCTGAAAGAGTGGGAATTTCAACTAATATTTTTGATAAGTCACTTGAATTTATTGCAGGATAATTAGACCCTGTACATTTAGCTAAAACTCTATCAACAAAATTATCGTTATGTAGATATTGAAATAAATACAAACTTGAGTCGTGCGCTCTTAGTTGTGCATAACCCGTTGATGCAACATAACTAATATCGTCATTTGCATCAAAATAGTAGTTATTTCTCTGATAAGGTCTGACCATTTGAAATATAACATCATGTCTTTTTAGTAATCTTTGCGCTCTACTTGGTGCGCCTTCTCTCGAAATGACTTTTTTCTGATGTAAATTACCTGAATCAACTGATTCAAGATCAATGTAAACAAAAGTTTCTGGCAAATTGTTTACAGAGGGATTGACTTGACATACTTGCGATAATTCTTTTACTTCCCACTCTCCCGCATCCTGAAACTCAGGGAAGCGTAATTTTGGCAGGGTTTCGCCTTCTGCGGGAAAAAGCTGCTGCATTAGCCCTTTTTTGTGGGCTTTGAGGGTGTTGAGTTTTTGGGTTTCTGCGGTGATGCGATCGCTTAGGAAAGAAAGGCAGTCAGCAATTTTTTGCTGCTCGATTAATGATGGAAACGCAATAGGAAAATCTGCTACATCAGATCCCGTAATATTGGCATCTTTTCGGCTACTGATTGCAAGTTTTTTCCAATAGTCTATTTTTGCATTCAACCAAATTAGTAAGTATGCAGAAGTCAATATGTCTTTTTTGACATTTAGAACTGAAATAGCTTGATTTGTTGCAGCAGGAATTTTTAAGTACCCAGTTCTACCAATTTGGTTGAAACCTCCATACATTGCAACTAGTACTGAACCTATTGGATTTAATTTGACTTTTGCTAATGGGGTGACTTTCTCTTGAGTCGTGTATATATAAGAATTATTGAGATCGGTTGTTTTTACCCAAGGAATACTTCCATTAGCATAAAATTCTGAGTTTGCTCTTGATGGTGTTGTTCCTGCCTTGATAGTTGCAATATCCTCTAGCTTCTTTTCCTCCCACTCTCCCGCATCCAAAAACTCAGGAAAACGCAACTTAGGCACACTCATAGCTTACCCCCATCCTGTGATTCCCTACTTTCAGAATTTGATCCTTATATGCTTTTAGGATTTCGCAATAGTGGCTCCAACTCAATTTTCCAGACAGTGTCTGGATTTTTGGGACTCGTAAATAGAGTTGTCTGCATAGGAATTTTCTTCCCTCCGCAACGGTTGAAGCGATCGCATCAACAAGAGATGAATAGCTTTTTTCTAGCTCAATTTCATTCATAGCTTACCTCTATACATTACCCCGTCAGGCTGTGACTCGTATTTAGAACCACCCCCTGCCCCCTCCAGAGGAGGGGAATTAGACAGTCCCAAGTTCCCCTCCTCTGGAGGGGTGTCCCGAAGGGACGGGGTGGTAAAAACTACATGCCCCCGCAAAAAATCCATCACACCCGCCATATTATTTTTCACATCGCGATCGCACAAATGAATCACCGTCAAATCCAAGCCCATCAAAAAAGCATCCCGAATTGCATCATATTCCACCTTATCATCGTGACTACTACCATCCACCTCAATCACCACAGACTTTTCCGCACAATAAAAATCAACAATATAGTTACCGATGATTTTCTGGCGATCGAAATCTAGCCCAAAAAACTGCTTTCTTTTAAGTTGATTCCACATCAAAACCTCAGCCAAATTTCCAGCACGCCGCAACTCCCGCGACCTATCTTTTAGGGCTGGGTTATAGGGGAGAGACATATAGTTTTTGGTATCGCGCATAGCAAATTAATTGGCTTCGTTTGTAAGTTTTACCACCCCGTCAGGCTTCGCCTGCCACCCCTCCAGAGGAGGGGAATTAAGAGTGAGTGCATTCATTCCCCTCCTCTGGAGGGGCAGGGGTGGTCTAATTCTCTTTTGCTACTCATACGCCCCCAACCCCGAAATTTCTCTCCCCTGCGCCAACCTGTGTAACAACGGAATTAAATCCTCCATCAAAGCCAACTCCTTCTTAGTGCGAGCCTTCCAACCCAAATCTAAGGGAGCCAACAAATCTCCGAGTTGCTCACCATCAAAAATCATCCGCCGCAAAATGCCATCCACAAAAGTTTGTAGCGCCGCAGCTTCTAAACCATGCTTAGAAGCGATCGCCGCCAACTCACGCGCATTCTTCTCAGCTTTGAATCGTTCATAACCCTCACGGATCACCCTTTCGTCTAAGCCTTTCCCTGCTGGCAGTGTATCAATGTAAGCAATCATATTCTCGTGATCGTCCAAAAGCTTAGCATCGGACTTGATCAAGCCAATCAACTGCTCACGGGTCATCTTCTCCTTACTCGGTGCGTCCTGCTTAAAATTAGCAATCAACCCCATGATGTAGTCATAGTCAATCACCGCCGAAGCAAACAACACAAATTCAAAATCCAGTTGTTCCACGTCTGGACTGGTGTTGCTCTTGCCCTGCTGCACCTTGAGCCGTTGGGCAGTCTCCAGATATACACCCCGAAAAGCTTGTAACTGTTCTTGGGGAATCACTTCCGCGATCGCAGTGGTATTTTCTGTGGTCAGGTCAGTGTATTGGTCGAGTTGCGTCTTGAGTCGTTGCACCTCCTTAAAGAGATTGACAAACTGCCCCCGCGCCGCATCGCCCTTGAGATTCGGTACTGATTCAGGAGCATAGGCTAAACCTTGGGATTGCATAAACTGATCGAGTTTTTTAACCGCCACTTCGAGCTTAGCGATCGCCACAGGAGCAGCATCGACTAACCAAATTTCTTTAGCTCGGTCTTTATCTTCACCAGAGAATAGCTTGATCGCTTCATCAACAGCGCTTTGCTGCTGGCGAAAATCGAGAATATTGCCATAGGGCTTGGTGTCATTCAGCACGCGATTAGTGCGCGAAAACGCCTGAATTAGCCCGTGATATTTCAAATTTTTATCGACATAGAGCGTATTTAAATATTTGGAATCGAACCCTGTCAGCAGCATATCCACAACGATCGTAATGTCGATCTTTTGGGCATGGGGCAAATCTTGGTTAGTGTATTGATGATCCTTGATCCGCTTCTGCACATCCTGATAGTACAAATCGAAGGTGTTGATATCGTGATTTGTGCCATATTGGGCATTGTAATCAGACATGATCGCTTTTAGCGCCGCCTTCTTTACCTCTGGTTCAACTTGGTTATCCGCCTTTTCAGTGGGTAAATCTTCTTGGAGTTGTCTCACATCCTCGTTGCCTTCAGCCTTACCTATAGCAGGAGGCGAAAATACACAGGCA
This sequence comes from Pseudanabaena sp. Salubria-1, assembly GCA_023336205.1. GTDB lineage: Bacteria > Cyanobacteriota > Cyanobacteriia > Pseudanabaenales > Pseudanabaenaceae > Pseudanabaena. The sequence continues at coordinate 1,837 of JALQCR010000020.1, read as the reverse complement.
ATGTTCAAAGGCTGAAAGTCACTATCTTCCGCTTGTTTTTCCGCCTGAATTTCTTTAAACAGATCATGATAGGCGATCGCATCATTAATCGAGCTTGTAGCCAGAATCGCGTTGAACTTCCGCCCAGCAGTCGCAGCATCATGCTTTGTCAAAATTGCTTCAACAATTGCCCTTTTAGCTATGGCTTCCCCAGATTTGGGCGGATTCTTACCTTCGGGCTTGTAATAGTCAATGTGGAAGCGCAGCACATTGCGATCTTCGATCGCGTCAGTAATAGTGTAGGAGTGCAGTTGATGCTGAAAGATATCTGCCGTAGTTTTATAGGAGGCTTCTTTCCCCTCGATCTGCTGATAGGTAGCATTCTTTGGAAAGATGGGCGTACCCGTAAAGCCAAATAGTTGAGCATTTGGGAAAAATTCTACAATCGCCCTATGGTTCTCGCCAAATTGCGATCGATGACATTCATCAAAAATAAACACAATGCGCTTATGGCGAATCGACTCCAGCCGTTGCTTATAGTTGCGCTTTTTTCCATTTTTGCTTGTGTCATCCAGAGCTAAACTAAGCTTCTAAATCGTAGTAACAATCACCTTGTCAGCATAGTCATCAGATAGCAGACGCTGCACTAGAGCTTCTGTATTGGTGTTTTCTTCGACACAACCTTCCTGAAACCTGTTAAATTCTTCCCGCGTTTGGCGATCGAGATCCTTGCGATCGACTACAAACAGGCATTTCTCAATATCTGGATTATCCTTGAGCAGCGTCGAAGCCTTAAAAGATGTAAGCGTCTTGCCACTACCCGTAGTATGCCAAATATAGCCATTGCCACAATTCTGGTGGATGGACTCCACAATCGACTTAACAGCATAAATCTGATAGGGACGCATCATCATCAGCTTTTGCTCACCAGCCACCAGCACCATGTAACGGCTGATCATCTGCCCTAGCGTACATTTAGTCAGAAACTTCTCAGCGAAGCTATCCAAATGGGTAATTTTTCTGTTGTCTTCCCCAGCGAACTGATAGATCGGCAAAAAGCGCTCTTCGGCATCAAAACTAAAATGGCGGCTGTTGTTGTTGGCAAAGTACCAAGTATCGCTGCGGTTACTGACGATGAACAGTTGCAAGAAACACAGCAGAGTTTTGGTGTAGCCATTGCCAAGGTCGTTTTTATAATCAACAATCTGTTGCATGGCACGGCGTGGAGTAATGCCCAGATTCTTTAGCTCAATTTGTACCACTGGCACGCCATTGATCAGCAGTAGCACATCTTAGCGGTGATGGCTGCTAGCAGTATTGATACGAAGCTGATTGATCACCTCAAAAGTGTTTTTACACCAATCTTTAATATTAACGAGGGTGTAATACAGCGGTGTACCGTCGTCACGCTCAAAGCTGTTGCGATCGCGCAGGTGTCGGGCGGCGGCAAAGACATCAGGCGTAATAATCTGCTCCAACAGTCGAGAGAATTCCCCATCTGTGAGATGCACACGGTTAAGCGCCTCGAACTTCTCTCGAAAGTTTTTCTCTAGTGTCGTGCGATCGCGGATATCAGCACGATAAATGTATTTGAGATCCCCCAATTTTTCGATCAATGCTTGTTCGATTGTTTGTTCAGTCATTACGCTCAGCAGGTACAGACGGGCAGCCCTAGAGATAGAAATAATTTGAGTAACGAGTGCTAAACCTAGAATGCTTGTGTTGTGTCTAGATTTTAAAAAACAGTTTCTCAAAGATTTCCAAAAGTATAACTTGAGTCTAGTCCACTAAATTTTTAAGAACATCACATCACTGAATTTAGAACTGAGCCAACTGTAAAAAGTTAATAGGTAGTGGT
>JALQCR010000019.1 GCA_023336205.1 Pseudanabaena sp. Salubria-1 | reverse complement strand
AATTAAAAAAAAAATATAAAAAAAAAAAAAAAAAAAAAAAAAAAAAAAAAAAAAAAAAATTTTAAAAAAAAAAAAAAAAAAAACAAAAATCGGTGGGGGGGCCCCCCCCCCCCCCCCACTTCTGTTTTGGGTTTTGATTTGTTCTAGCTATCGCTTTTATTGCTATACAGCAATTGCCGACCAAACGAATCACAAGAAAAATTTTAAAAACATTGGTTTGCAATGTTTTTAAAATTTTTCTTGGTTTGGGTTTGAGCAAAAAGCGCTGAAATACAACGCTTTTTGCTCAAACAAAAAAATGTATACATTTTTTGACGTAAGAAACCAGAAAAAATCGTTTAAAATAAGTTAGACCGCAATCATTGGGTAGCCATTATGGAACTTGCAGCATATATATATGATGCATGGGCATATGAACAAGCCAATCAAGGAGCAACAGAGTGCAATCTGCTTACTTGTGATGGGCTTGATGCTGATGAGTATCAGTCAAATAAGCTTGACTGGGATTTTGCTGCAATGAAACAGCAAGCCTATTTACTATCAGCGATCGCCTTTACTAGTCTCAGTGGATTTAGCTGGAATCTAGCTCCTGCGATCGCTGCTTATATGTTAGAGCCTTCGGTAAATGTTGCGCCTTGGTGTAACCAGTTATATCTCTGCAATACCAGCTACATGTTAGAGGTGCAGACTTTACTTGCTCAACGTGGGTTTGCGGTCGGAGAAATTGATGGGGTTTACGGCAGGTATACCAAGCAAGCTGTAATTGATTTTCAGAGAACTCAAGCTAATCTGACTGCCGATGGAATTCCTGGGGAAAAGACTTTGGCATTATTGCGAAATTCATCAGTGATTAAGCCATTAGCATCGCAACCTCCAAATCAAACCACAGAAAGAATTGCTATTAGCGATCGCTCAAGCCCATCATCAAGCCAGACACCAAATCAGACAATTGTGATTGTGCGATCAAATAACGCTCCAGCTAGTAACTCTCAGCAACCAGTGATAAGCGAAATCAGCAATTTGCAAATGCTGTTAAGACAAAGGGGATTTTATCAAGGTGAAATTGATGGGCAACTGGGGCAAACCACAACTAACGCCATACTGAAGGCGCAACAAGCCTATGCCTTAGCTCAAGATGGCTTTGTAGGACCTTTAACAATGCGCTCATTGTTAGCTGGTGGCAACAATCTCCCCCTCACTCAGCCTGCTTTGCCCCGATTGCCAACAACACAAGATGTCTTGGCAATCCAAACATTACTCAAGGAACGAGGCTTTTATGATGCAGATCTTAGTGGCTTATACAACATTCAGACCAAGGCAAGTATTTTGAAAGCTCAACTTGCTTACGGACAAGCCGCCACAGGGGATCTGACTTCAGATCTACAGACGGCTCTTAAAGCGCAAAATCCCGCTCAGAATATTGCTCAAATCCCAGCCAGTAGCCCAAATAGTCAAACTATTCAGTCAATTCCTAGCAGCACTCCGCTAGGTAATGGAACCCAAGTCCCAACCTCTAGTCAAAATGCACCAACAGCCAAAAATGCTAATTCTTCCTAAATAAAAGTTGAACAAATCTCGTCAATTCCACCAAATTTCTCAAGCGCAAATCTCTATTTTCAATCTCAACAAGGTCTAATCATGGAACTCTTAGCATATATCCAAGAAGAATTTATCAATGCTGACGATGCGATCGTCAGTGAAACACCTGAAACTTTCCAAACATGGTTCAAGACATTTACTAATAATTCCGCCAAACTCAGCTTAAACGTACTCCTAACGGGAACAACTCTGCTGATTGGTTTAGGCTCGACCTTAAGTGTTCTAGCTGCCGAATCCCCATCATCGGATGTGAAGTATGTGCAATCGCTACTAGCAAAAAATGGCTTTGATCCTGGGGCGATCGATGGTGTGTCTGGAGCATCAACTAAAAATGCCATTCTTCGCGCTCAAAAAGCCTTTGGACTCACTCCCGACGGAATTGTTGGTAGTCGCACGATCGCTGCTCTCGAAGATGGCAAATCCGTAGATGAAAGCACCACAAAAGTCGATGCCGTTGATACCAAAGTTAATGTCAGCGAAACTACGAGTAGTGCTTCATCGACTGTGATGAATCTTCAGAAATTACTTGCAGATCGCGGCTTTTACAACGGTGCGGTGGATGGCATCATGGGATCGCAGACTCGCTCAGCAATCATCGCAGCGCAAAAAGCTTATAACCTCACTACCGATGGTGTTGCGGGACCACAGACCTTAGCGGCACTAGAGTCGGATGGAGCTAAAGCATCTACAACAACTATCAGCTCCACAACTACTAGTACCAAAAGTGAGCAAGTTTCTAGTCTGCAAGAGTTGCTCAGCAAGCGTGGTTTTTATAATGGTGCAGTGGATGGCATCATGGGACCACAGACTCGGAATGCGATCATCGCGGCTCAAAAAAACTATGGCTTAGTAACTGATGGTATTGCAGGTAATCAAACCCTTGCGTCCCTAGAATCGGGAACTAGTCCTGTCACTATTGCCGCCAAAAATCCTACAACTACATCTGCAACCGTCGCGGCAAAGACCAGTGACAAGGATGTTGCCGCATTGCAGCAGTTACTAGCCAAACGCGGTTTTTACAATGGTGCGATTGATGGAGTCAAGGGAGCACAGACAAATGCCGCGATCGCTGCTGCTCAGAAGAACTACGGCTTAACAGTCGATGGTATTGCAGGCGCTCAAACCATAGCAGCGTTGCAAACCGATGCAAAACCATCGGCAGCAGCCCCCAAGCCAACCACAAGTAATCAAGCTGCGAATACTGTGATTCCAGCGATTGACGGTGGAGTAGCCAACTTACAAAATTTGCTAACTGATCGCGGATTTTATAATGGGCCGATTACAGGATTTTTAGGTACACGTACTAGAGAAGCAATCATTGCTGCTCAAAAGGCTTACGGATTAACTGCGGATGGTGTGGCTGGAGCGAGAACGATCGCTGCTCTAGAGGCAGGTGCACCAAAACAACCAATTGTCGCCGCTAATGTAACACCAGCGCCAGCTAATGTAACACCAGCGCCAGCTAATGTTACACCAGCGATTCGCGTGGAACCGAAGCCGCAGGTAACACCTGCACCGCAACCGCAAGCCGTAGTCACACCACAACCAACGATCCAAGCAACACCTAAACCGACAACTCCAGTAGTCCAGCCCACAACCGCACCAGCACAGCCCACGGCTCCAGCCGCAGCTAACACACAAGTCTCAGAATTGCAGAGATTACTGGCTCAGAGAGGTTTCTACACAGGTAAAGTCGATGGCGTATTAAGTGGTGAAACTCGTAATGCGATCGTCAGGGCGCAAAACTTTTACACGATTAGCCCTGCTGATGGCTCACCAAGCAATAAACTAATTGATAGTCTCAGTAAAGATACATTTATTTCTGAAGGCAATTAAGTCAGATGCGTTTCCGTAACATTGCCATTAATTTGGGGGCGATCGCAGTTTTGGGCGCGGTCACCCTCGGTTTGCAGTTCCCCAAGCTCAATCAAAAATTGAGTGGGCAAACTCAAGAAGAAACTCGTAAAGCAGTGAGAGACGAAGAGGCTCGCCTCAAGCTAATTCGGCAGTTACCTCCGCAAGGATTTGGCTTTAACAACATGATTGCCAACTTTACTTTTCTACAATTTTTGCAATATTTTGGGGATGACATTGCCAGAAATAACTTTCAAACTGGATATAGCCTGAGTCCGCTTTATTTTGCCAATATTATTGATCGCGATCCCAGATTTGCTAGTAGTTACATATACATGTCATCTAGTGTGTCTATGTTTGCCGGAGCTCCTAGTAAAGCTATTGAAATCTATAATAAGGGCTTAAGATCTCTAAATCCTGATCAACAACCAAGTGCTTATACTATTTGGCGATATAAAGCAACTGATCAACTATTGTTTTTAGGGGATGCAAAAGGTGCTCGGGAGTCCTATCTAAAATCTGCTGAATGGGCTGATAAAGCTAGTCTATCAGGTAAAAAACTTGTTGAGGATCCCAAAATATCTGCTGAATCATCTCGTCAATCAGCGCAATGGCTCGAAGAAGCACGGGATCTGACTAAGGCTCAAATTGGCGCTTGGTCACTAGTCTTGCAAAATGCTAATGACAAAAAAACAGTTCAGATTGTTGCTCAGGAGCTAGATAAACTGGGCATGAAAATTGAGATTAGAAATGGTCAACAAGTTGTGGTTGCCAAATAAAAAAGGGCGCGTTGCGCCCTTTTTTATTTAGTTAGCTGCTAGCCACTTCTGGGCATTTAATCGTTGAATTACCCCGAATACGAGTAAGTCAAGAGGAGCTTTGCGCTCGTCGATCAAGAATGGCTCGATCGTACTAGGCGATCGCCCAGCATCAGCACAGGAGAAAGCCTTCTGAGCATTGAGATCTGCCTTAGAAAAATAAACCGTAAACTGGCGTGAACCTTGCGCCCAGATCCCACGCACTTGAGAATTGCCAAACTCTAATTTCAAATCATCTACACCTTGCTTACCAAAGGCTTTGGTTAGAGCTGGGAGATAATGCTTGTTAATAAATTCATCAAAGGGTAACTCTTCGATCGCTGGTGGCTTTTCGGCTTTGGGCTTCGCGGCAGGTTTTACCTTTGGCTCTTCAGAAGTTGGTGCAGTGGTTTCAGACATAATTTTTAAAATATTGCTAAATTTTATAACAAGAATAGACAACGCTCAGCGTTATCTATATCTCTATTTGGCTTCGGTATTAACAATTTGGGGTAGTCCCATACTGTAGTTAAGCGATCGATGATTAAGGTTGTAGGTAACTTCGCCTTGCTGCAATAGCGATCGCACAAAATGCTCCAAATCTGAACCAATGCGACGCAAGTTGTAATCTGTCAAATCAGCACCTTTGTAGTCTGCCACAAGCTCATCGAACTTGCGATAAACCTTTTGCAAAGCACCATCTGTCCAGTTCAGTTCATTGTCAGGATCAACGTCTAGAGTCAAAGTATTTTCGCTGTCGATCAGCTCATCATTCTGCTCCTCAACAATGGCAGCATAAATCTGAATATGACGGGTTGTAGATTTGAGCGGCATAAAGATATGTGACTTGGGTAAGTATTGAAGAACTAACTTTAGATTATTGCAAATTTTTAGAGATTCCTAACCAAACAATTTCTCTATATGTATACATCAATCCTATCAAAACCTAGAGAGTGTGAGGGGGGGGGGGGGGGGGGGGGGGGGGGGGGGGGGGGGGGGGGGGGGGGGGGGGGGGGGGGGGGGGGGGGGGGGGGGGGGGGGGGGGGGGGGGGGGGGGGGGGGGGGGGCTAAAAACAAAAAAAAAAAAAAAAAAAAATAAAAAAAAAAAAAAAAACACACCCCCCCCCGGGGCCCCCCCCGCCCCCCCCCCCCCCTCACACTCTCTAGGTTTTATGAAACTCAACGCGAGTTCAATATAGCAATTTGCACCGTGCCTCGAAATGGCGAAAAGCAGTAAGGATCACTGTGTGATTCTTACTGCTTTTCGCTTTCGTCGAACTGACGTTAACTCATCAAAATTCAAAAAACAAACCCAGAATCTTTACCAACCGTGTAGCAGGCGGTAAAGATTCTGGGTGCGACAGCTATGCCCCCAGCAATTTTAATTGTGAAACCGATTTTTTTATGAGGAGCTCTACATAAACAAACAGGAGGCGCTTTGCACCTCCTGTTTGTTTTAGCTAGCTAAATATTCTTGCATACGGGCTTTGCGCTTGCGAAGATAATCCATAGCTTGACGCTCTAATTGCCTTACTTGCTCACGGCTAAGATCCATACGCTTGCTAATACTAGCTAACGACATTTCCTGTCCATCCTCTAGTCCATAGCGCAAAATCATCACTTGACGTTGCTTTTCGGGTAACTCCTTGAGTAAGCTCTGGATATCCGTTCGCAAAGACTCTCTTTCTACATAGTTATCAGGAGAACGTCCTGTATCTTCTAGAAGTTCAGCAAGTTCAGTATCTTGGTTATCACCAATACGTAAATCAAGGGAAATTGGCTGACGCGATAGCGACAAACATTCACGCACTTGATCTGTCTTGATATTTAGCTCATAGGCAATCTCTGCTACCGTAGCAACTCGACCAAGATCCTGCGAGAGTTGGCGTTGAGCTTTTTTGATTTTGTTGAGCTTTTCAGTAATGTGAACTGGTAAGCGAATAGTACGTGCTTGTTGAGCGATCGCTCTCGTAATCGCTTGACGAATCCACCAATAAGCATAAGTTGAAAACTTAAATCCCTTAGTTGGATCAAACTTATCTACTGCGCGCTCTAACCCTAGAGTCCCTTCCTGTACTAAATCTAGAAGCTCTAGGTTCCTTTTTTGATATTTCTTAGCCACAGATACGACTAAGCGGAGATTTGCTTCAATCATTTTGCGTTTAGCACGTGTACCGACACGAATAAGGCTATGCAAAATCTCTCTCTCCAGACCAACAGCTTCAGCCCATTCTTGCTCAGTTGGCAGGCGATCGCTGTTTTGGGCGATCTTTTCTTGGACTTCAAACAGCGCCATCATCTGTTGTACTTGCTTGCCATAGATAATCTCTTCTTCATTACTGAGTAAAGGGATTTTCCCGATTTCATGCAAATACGTGCGAACCATGTCAGCAGACAGGCCGACCTGCTTGTTAGCTTGCCTATCCACCGTCTTTGGTGTGGGTTGGATCAATGGTTCTTCAGACATATCGCTCCTCATTTTTTTTAAACTAAGCGTTTTTCAAGAGTGCTTCTCCAAGACCAGAAGGCTGAGACAAATGGGACTTAATAATCTTAAAATTTAAATTTATTAGCCCAATATATTAAAATCACAATCTTTAAGTTTTATAAAGTTGATATACTAATGTGTCATTTGCTCCGAAGTTGATTTGTATAATACGAGATTAACCTTTTTTTATCTTGCGTCTAGAGTTACATATTATTACGAATCAACTAGAAAAGTCAAAGGACGGCTATCACTATCTGTCTAAAGATTTGGTCAAGATTTGAATAGGTATTTACACTCATTGAACTAGGGTTCCTATAATATTCAGAGCTCGGATTTATTGTTGTTAATGAAATCAGAAAGCTTTGATGTCAGAAGCAGCTAAGGAGCCACAATCTTATTCTAAAAAATTTAATACAATCAAATACAGATAAAGTTACGTATGTAACTGCTTATTTAGATTTAGGAAGAGATCAATAGTTACAATTATTTATGGCAATTGTTGAGACATCAAAATCTATTTAAAGGAAGAACTGAAGCTCAAATCGATAAACTCAAAATGCGTAATAGGAAGTCGTACACAAGTTTTTGAGCAATAGTTAGGTATTTGAACGGTCATACTGACTGCTAAGTTACATGGGACGGTTTTCATAAACTAGAGGTTCCCAATGCCTAGCCTCTAGAATTAACTTTGTAAAGCTCATTAAATCTAAAGTGTCTCAATAATAATTATCATAATGTGAACTTAGCATTGATTATTCCCTGCATTCACCTTTACTTATCTTTAATTTTGCTTAAGAAAGCTATATAAATTTGCTTACAATTCTCAATAATCTACTCAATGAACTCTAGTCACTACCCTTATAATTAATTGTCACAAATGATTCATTTGTGACAATTAGTTAATTTGACAACCTTCATTGTTGAATAAAATCAGCAAAATGCAATCACTCATCTGGGTGAAGTCAAACATAAATATCAGAAGCATCAAGAAAATTTTTTTGAACTCATAAACTTTATTCTGAGAAAATACTTTTGTGAAGGCTCTTCTGGGTTTGAGGGGATTAATGTATAATGAAGCACAAAGATAAGTGGTGACAGGTATGGACTTGTATCTAGATAGGTTGCTAAATTTACCCAACACAACCGTTGAAAGTTTTACGGAAGAAGAAAATAAAATCACCCTAAAGTTGAGATTTTTACAGGATGAAATTACTTGTCCGCATTGTAATACGCATGGTGGAAAATTAAAACAAAATCGACCGATATTGATTCGAGATTTGTCAGTATTTGGGAAAATAGTTTATTTAAATACGCCGCGCCGCCAATTTTATTGTCAACATTGTCAAAGACATTTTACGGAAAAGTTACCCTTTGTAGACTGGGAAAGACGATACACACAAAGGTATGAGGAGTATGTTTATCAACGAGTACAAAGTGCGAGTGTGGAGCAAGTAAGTCGAGATGAATATTTGAGTTGGGATCAAATACAAGGGATTTTCAATCACCAATTTTCGGCTCTTCTGGGTTTGAGGGGATTAATGTATAATGAAGCACAAAGATAAGTGGTGACAGGTATGGACTTGTATCTAGATAGGTTGCTAAATTTACCCAACACAACCGTTGAAAGTTTTACGGAAGAAGAAAATAAAATCACCCTAAAGTTGAGATTTTTACAGGATGAAATTACTTGTCCGCATTGTAATACGCATGGTGGAAAATTAAAACAAAATCGACCGATATTGATTCGAGATTTGTCAGTATTTGGGAAAATAGTTTATTTAAATACGCCGCGCCGCCAATTTTATTGTCAACATTGTCAAAGACATTTTACGGAAAAGTTACCCTTTGTAGACTGGGAAAGACGATACACACAAAGGTATGAGGAGTATGTTTATCAACGAGTACAAAGTGCGAGTGTGGAGCAAGTAAGTCGAGATGAATATTTGAGTTGGGATCAAATACAAGGGATTTTCAATCACCAATTTTCTCTAAAAAAAAAGATGATTGGAAGGGTCTTCTGGGTTTAAGGGGATAAGTAAATCTAATGAGAAAGACAAGCTAATAATCTAGAACGAAAATTTAAAAAATTTAAAAAACCATAAGCCTGTCGTTTAATTAATTTAATACGATTATTAAGTCCCTCCATCACACCACTAGATGTACGATTTAAAAAGTAGTTACAAATATTATCAAGATGATTACGAATGGTTTCCAAAACTGCGCCATAAACAGCTTTAGCTTTTTGAAGCCATTCTTTTAATTGTTTCTGACCCTCTTCAGGAGTTTTACAAGTCTCAAAAATACTTCTAAAGTCTTCTTTGAGATTATAAGCTAGTCGCAAGCGTTTAGAACATTTCAAGACATTTTCTAACTTCACTTTTTCTTCTTCTGTTAAGTCTACCTTGTTCTTTAGTAGAATAAATCGACTACCTTTAATCTTGATTTTAGCTTTTTGACGCAGTTGATTTAACTCTTTGATTAGTGGCTGCATAACATGAAATCTGTCGATGACAATTTTCGCATTTGGAAATACTTCTTTGACAACTTTGGGAAAGCCTCCCCACATATCAATGCTAACCTCCTCTACTTTTTCCCTTATCTCAATCGGTTGCTGCTTCAGGACTTCAATGATGTCATCTTGTTTATGACTATCAATTACTTCTAGTAATGCTCCTGCGTCAATACTTGATACGACTGTCACAAAGTCTTTATGTCCTTTGCGTTTACTCACTTCATCAATACTCACTCGTTTTACTTCTTCTTTAGTTTGGACTAATGGGCAGGTATGAGAGAGGAACCAAAAGACACGAGAAAATTGAGCAGGAGCTTGCAATAGCAAAATCCAGCTCAAAATTGAGAAGAGAAGCAGAACCTAAATGGCAATTGGATGGGTTGGCGCAGGAGTCTTTTCAGTTTTCTTTCTTTTTGAGGCGTGTTTTTTAACAGTCGGATAGCGAATACGAGGAGGAAGGCGATCGCCTAAGGAGCGTCCGGGCGATTTACCGCGTAGTTTAGGAGGGATTGCAGGAGTACCAATCGCGGCAATAATTACCGCAAATGATTGAGCGACACGACCAGGAGCAAGATTATCCTGAGGAGACTGCCAAGGTAAAGGAGCATCAACACAATCGAGACGAGCGAACCAAAGTTGCCAAGTCATTAAAGGCATCAAAGCACTCCAACGCTCAGCCGCCTGAGTAGAGGTAATCTGGGGCAGAGTCCAATGTAACCGTTGCTTGGCAAAACGATACCAATGCTCTATGGCAAAGCGACGCAAGTATTTTAACCAAAGAGTTTCCAAAGCAGGCATAGTTTTACCCAACCAAGCCAACCACATGGGCTGAAACTTACGGTTGCGCCCCAAGGGTTCAATCACCTCAATTCTAAAAATCTGCATCGGTCTTTCTGGAGAAGTACGGAAATGAAAGTCACGCCAATAAGTTACCCGTACCCGACCTATTTTTGGGTCTGTAATTTCTATAGTGGTGTCGGCAACAGCCCAAGTTTCTGGGGCATTCAGTTTGAATTTATGCCCATGTTTACAAGGTGCACCACGACCGCTATAGGCAGACGGAACTCCCCAAACACAGCGATTAGATGCCAAACGTAGTAATAAATCCGCCTCAATATTCGCTGTTGCTTTCACAAAACTTGCATTCCCATATCCTCGGTCATAGACAGCTAGGGGGCGTACGCTTAACTGCTTTGTGACTTGTTTGAGTTGGAAGGCAGCTTTACTCACAGGAGTCTCGAAACTGGTGATCCGCTCATGTTTTATCGGTAGCGCCCAACTCCCACTTGCTTCGGGAATCCACGCCAACGTGCTGTAGCTTTGTCCTACGCCGATACTTTCGTCTTTGCCATGATGGAATCCTCTTTCCTTCAGCGTTTCCGCATCTGGTCGCAACCACACGCTATTATCTCCAGCCAGACAAGGTTGCTCTTCGGTTGGGATCTCTTGCACCATTAGTTTCATCAACTTTCCTCTTGCTGGTCGGCTATCGCGCAGTCCCTCATAAATACTTGACCATTTTCGCCGAAATAATGGATTCATTGACAGACTCACATACGAGCTAATGCTCGGACTTGTCAGGACGGCATCCATTAATTCAAATACTGCATCTTTTCCTGTTCCTAGGTATTCATATATCGACTTGCGAAATTCTTGTAATTTTTGGAAAATCATAGTAGTCAATGTCAATTTGGTTTATTGATCATTGCTCTTTTGGCAGTTTGTGACATTCACTTCCTGCCTTTCTTTTCTTCTTTTTAGTCTAAAGTCCAGACTTCTTTCCAATCATCTTTTTTTTTAGAGAAAATTGGTGATTGAAAATCCCTTGTATTTGATCCCAACTCAAATATTCATCTCGACTTACTTGCTCCACACTCGCACTTTGTACTCGTTGATAAACATACTCCTCATACCTTTGTGTGTATCGTCTTTCCCAGTCTACAAAGGGTAACTTTTCCGTAAAATGTCTTTGACAATGTTGACAATAAAATTGGCGGCGCGGCGTATTTAAATAAACTATTTTCCCAAATACTGACAAATCTCGAATCAATATCGGTCGATTTTGTTTTAATTTTCCACCATGCGTATTACAATGCGGACAAGTAATTTCATCCTGTAAAAATCTCAACTTTAGGGTGATTTTATTTTCTTCTTCCGTAAAACTTTCAACGGTTGTGTTGGGTAAATTTAGCAACCTATCTAGATACAAGTCCATACCTGTCACCACTTATCTTTGTGCTTCATTATACATTAATCCCCTCAAACCCAGAAGAGCCGATTGGAAAGAAGTAAAACGAGTGAGTATTGATGAAGTGAGTAAACGCAAAGGACATAAAGACTTTGTGACAGTCGTATCAAGTATTGACGCAGGAGCATTACTAGAAGTAATTGATAGTCATAAACAAGATGACATCATTGAAGTCCTGAAGCAGCAACCGATTGAGATAAGGGAAAAAGTAGAGGAGGTTAGCATTGATATGTGGGGAGGCTTTCCCAAAGTTGTCAAAGAAGTATTTCCAAATGCGAAAATTGTCATCGACAGATTTCATGTTATGCAGCCACTAATCAAAGAGTTAAATCAACTGCGTCAAAAAGCTAAAATCAAGATTAAAGGTAGTCGATTTATTCTACTAAAGAACAAGGTAGACTTAACAGAAGAAGAAAAAGTGAAGTTAGAAAATGTCTTGAAATGTTCTAAACGCTTGCGACTAGCTTATAATCTCAAAGAAGACTTTAGAAGTATTTTTGAGACTTGTAAAACTCCTGAAGAGGGTCAGAAACAATTAAAAGAATGGCTTCAAAAAGCTAAAGCTGTTTATGGCGCAGTTTTGGAAACCATTCGTAATCATCTTGATAATATTTGTAACTACTTTTTAAATCGTACATCTAGTGGTGTGATGGAGGGACTTAATAATCGTATTAAATTAATTAAACGACAGGCTTATGGTTTTTTAAATTTTTTAAATTTTCGTTCTAGATTATTAGCTTGTCTTTCTCATTAGATTTACTTATCCCCTTAAACCCAGAAGACCCTTTGTGAATTAAAAATCAAACTCAGTAATAGTTTTAAAAACACAAAGATTTTTTGGGATTTAAGGAACTTGTTAGCTCAAATTCTCGACCTTAAGTGTATAGAAATTTAGGCTTAGGCTTTGGTAAAGTGATGTTGTGCTGTGCTGAAGCTAGTAACAACAAGCTAGAAAAAACTGGGAAGACTACAACCATGACTTCAACTAAGACTCAAATTACAAATAGCATCAAAAATGCGATCGCTTGCAGTACTCTTTGTATAGCCACTGTCACTAGTACAGCGATCCTTATTCCGTCTGCTTTTGCCCAATATGGGTTAGGTCTACCAAAATCAGCAGGCTCTGGTGGCGCAACGAGAAGTATCGATTCTTTGCCACATGTCACAATTCTTGTGCCTGGTGATGGGGCACGAACCTTAGCATCTCGTCCCACATTTTATTGGTACATCGATCCTCAAGATACTGCCTCAACTTCACCAACAACAGTTCCTCAAGCTAATGACGGTAAAGGCTCATTTAAAGTGACTTTCTTTTTGCGCGATGGCAATGAAAGAGCCTCAAAATCTATATTTAAAGCTGAAGGTCAAGCCCAAGGCTCAGGACTGTATAAATTTACTCTGCCAGAAAATGCACCTGAGTTAAAGAAAGGCAAAGTTCAACGTTGGCAAGTTCGCTGGGAAGGTGGCAATGGTACAGTGCAAGTTGATGTTAACGCTCTCATCCGTCGCGATGATGATCCTTTAGTCGCCAAAGAGATCACCTCTGCCAAAAACGATTTAGAAAAAGCGAGAATCTACTCTAAGAATGCATACTGGTATGATGCGATCGATGCTTACACCAGTTGGATATCTAAAAACCCTAAAGATGCTGTAGCTAGTGCTGAGCGCAGTAATTTATTAAAAGCAGGGTTGCCAAACAATCCCGCTTTTATAAATGTAAAGAAAGATGAGAAGGGGACTGAAACTGAAGAATTTGTTCCAGCTAGGTTTGCAAACTTCCTGACCACACTAGACAAAAGCAAAAGTGCCGTATCCATACCACTAGAGTCTAAAAAAAATTAACAAGGTCAGAGCCTTTCCATCTTTTTACTTTTTCGCACAACCCAAAACAAAACTGATTGTGGTATTTTCAGCGCTGTGACGCTGAAAATACCACAATCAGTTTTTCTGCTATTTAGGATTGCTATACCAACAAAGTAAATCAAAATGATATGATGTGCCAAAATTCTCACTGTTTAAGTAAGTAACGCTTAAGCACTATTCAATGTTGTTGAGATCGTTAGGGCAAATCTATGGCAGATAATTCAGGTAATTTTTGGGGAGGTTTTCTCTTCGGGGCTGCTGTTGGCGGCGTAGTTGGCGCATTGGTAGCGATTAAGCTCAGTGAGCCTGAAGATGGGTTGCTCGATCAACAAGCTGATCGCGATCGCCTAATTGATAAGCCTCAAACCTCTAATGAATTTGCTCGTCGTAACCTCGAAAAGAAAATTGCTCAACTTAACGCTGCGATCGATTCAGTGAGTCAAGAATTGGCTTCGGCTGAAGGGAAAAACGGTAGCAAGCAAATATCAGTTGAATCATTGCGAGATATGACCATCGATGATAAGTGATGATAGAATCCTGACTTCTGCTGTATTCAGTAGAATAGTGATATCTATAATTATCCCAATTGTTCTATAACCTCACAACCTACTATGGCAGTTATTCTTGGTACAGTCAGTTCATTTATCACGATCTATTTGGGTTTGCTATTTATTCGGGTCTTACTGACTTGGTTCCCAAACATTGATTGGTACAACCAACCTTTCGCTGCCCTTGCTCAGATTACTGATCCTTATCTGAATATATTTCGTTCGCTTATTCCGCCTCTAGGAGGCATGGATATATCGCCCATGCTTGCCTTCCTCGCGCTTAGTTTTTTACAGCGTGCTCTTGCTCCATTGGCTGCAAGCGCGAGTATGGGCTTTTAGGGTAAGCTTATTTCTAATTACGAATTACGCTGCGTTCACGTTAGGAAATATACATGACGGGTTTGTTAGATTTGAGCGGAAAAACTGCTCTTGTGACTGGGATTGCCAACAATCGTTCGATCGCTTGGGGTATTGCCCAAAAGTTACATCAAGCTGGCGCTAAGCTTGGTATTACTTATTTGCCAGATGATCGCGATCGCAACAAAGGCAAGGTTGCTGAGTTAACCGATTCCTTGACACCGAGCTTTTTATTGCCTTGCAATGTTCAAGATGATGCACAAGTAGATTCACTGTTTGCCTCAGTTGCTGAGCAGTGGGAAAAAATTGATATTTTGGTGCATTGTCTAGCATTTGCCAACAAGGAAGATCTATCTGGCAACTTTACAGATATATCTCGCTCAGGTTTTCAACTTGCTCTTGATGTGAGCGCTTACTCTTTGATCCATCTATGTCGTGCTGCAAGACCTCTGTTAAAAGATGGTGGTAGCGTGATTACCTTGACATATATTGGTGGTGCAAAAGTTGTCCCTAACTATAATGTGATGGGGATCGCTAAGGCAGCATTGGAAATGAATGTGCGTTACCTAGCTTCAGACATGGGACCCGATAATATTCGGATCAATGCGATTTCAGCAGGACCTATTCGTACCCTTGCTTCGGCTGCGATCGGTGACTTTCATAAAATGTTGCACCATTACGAAGAAACAGCACCTTTACGTCGCCTAGTTACTCCCGATGACGTGGGCAATGTGGCAACTTTCTTGGGCAGCGATCTGTCAAGTGCTGTAACTGGACAAATTATTTATGTGGATGCTGGTTACGAAGTGATGGGTGCCTAATAAACTCCCTTGACTTTTGCGATCGCCAAAACTCTTGCTCACCAGATCAGTTTTTTAAAAAATTCCCATGCAAACGGATATCTTCAAAGAGCTATTTCCACTATTCGATGCTGCTAGCGTTGAAACTTTGGAGTGGCTCCTCGCTGAAGCAGTAGAACGTGACTATCCTCCTGGGCGAGCCGTGCTAATGGAAGATGCTTGGGGCAATGCTGTGTATTTCATTATTTCTGGCTGGTTAAAAGTTAGATTTTTGAGAAGCCAAGATGCAACAACCCTCGCCATACTTGGTAATGGGGACTTTTTTGGAGAAATGGCGATTCTAGATGAGTCACCAAGATCTACTGATGTAGTTGCTTTTACCCCAGTTCGTGTTCTGAGTGTTCCTGCTCAAAAATTTATCCAGTTTTTATTTAAAGATCCGCAATTGCATCACCGTATGTTGCAGTTGATGGTGCGACGGTTGCGCAAAACCAATCAGCGCATCCAGTTACGCCAACAAGTACCTGCGGTGAGGATTGCCACTATTCTGACTAGTTTGGCTCAGGCTTATGGCAGTAAGACTGAGGTAGGGATTGATATTTTCAATATACCTGTTCAAGATATGGTAGTCCTAAAAAGGAAAGGATGTAGGAAAATATCCAGATAGTTGATACAAAGTAAAGTAATGTCAGAAGCAAGGCCATCCTGTCCATCCTGCCAGTCCGTATCCGTTGTAAAAAACGGCAGTACACGACATGGAAAACAAAATTATAAATGTCGGGACTGTGGTCGTCAATTTGTAGAAAATCCACAGTGGCAGAGAGTTTCAGAGCGTACCCAAGACACTTATGACCTTCTTGAGAAACTACTACTAGAAAAAATCCCACTAGCTGGAATTGCCAGAGTCCTCAAGGTCTCAGAGAGATGGTTGCAAAGTTACGTCAATCATAAATATGAAAACGTTCCTCAGCAGGTGGAGGTAGAACCAAAACCAAAACGCCGTTTGACCATACAGATGGATGAATTGTGGTCTTTTGTGGACGACAAAGGCAATAAACAGTGGGTATGGCTTGCCATTGATGCCGAGACTCGTGAAATTGTCGGTTGTTATATAGGCGATCGCACTGGTGAATCAGCTCAGAAGTTATGGGAATCGTTGCCTAGCGTCTATCGCCAATGTGCGGTTATTTATACTGACTTCTATTCGTCTTATCCAGTTGTCCTGCCCAGCAAACGTCATAGGGCTGTCGGGAAAGAAACGGGAAAGACCAACTATATTGAGAGATTCAACTGTACGTTACGTCAACGAGTATCAAGACTAGTTAGAAAGACCTTATCTTTTTCTAAGAAATTGGAAAATCACATTGGAGCCATTTGGAATTTTATTCATCATTACAACGATTCTTTACCTCCGTGTGCGTCCTTTCCTTTTTAGGACTACCCAAGATATTGCGGATCTCACAGAGGTAAGTCCAGACGACACTACCAAGGTTTTAGAGAAACTTAAAGAAAAGGGTTGGATTACGATCGATCCTAAGCGTCAGGTGATGAGTATTGCCAACGAAAAACAAAAAAAAAAAAAAACAACCCCCCCCCCCCCCCCCCCCCCCCCCCCCCCCCCCCCCCCCCCCCCCCACTCGTCTTTTGGGTTTAGATGGTGATCGCAATTTTTCCTGTCATTGATCCAGTTTCTAATAATTCATGGGCTTTAGCCGCATCCGCAAGCTGAAACACCTCACTGACATGAATTTTGAGCTTGCCTGAGTCAAATAAATCTGCACATTCACTAAGAATTTGAGCTTGTTGAATTTGCAGATCAGCCTTTCCGAGTAACATCGGCGTGAGCATTAGTTCAAAGTTAAATCTCAAGTTTCGGGTACGGGCAACTTTCCAGCTTATATCGGTAGGGGGTTCAAGAATGGTGACAAGATCCCCATAGATTTTGACGGCGGGAAAAGTCTTCTCGATCAGTTTACCCCCGACAGTATCAAAGGCAAGATCTACACCTTCTCCATTTGTCCACGCGATCGCGGCTTCTACAAAATCGGTCTGCTTATAGGCGATCGCTAAATCTGCACCCAAATCCCGTACAAATCTTCCTTTAGCTTCGGAGCCAACAGTCGTGCAGACCTTGGCATTTCTGAGTTTGGCTAACTGAATCGCCATATGACCAACACCGCCAGCTCCTGCATGAATTAAGACATTGCGACTAGTTGGCGCTGATTGTAAAGTATTTTGTAAAGTGCCGCGATCATATAGGGCTTCCCACGCAGTAATTAACACAAGGGGAGCAGCAGCAGCTTCTTCAAAACTGAGAGATTTTGGCTTATGGGCAGCAAATTTTTCGTCTATCGTAGTTAGTTCGGCATAGTTACCTTGATGGAAACCTAACCCACCGTTACAAAAATAAACCTGATCGCCTACTTTAAACTTAGTAACCTCTGAGCCGATCGCTTCTACGATTCCTGCACCATCACAACCGAGAATCGACGGCAAGCGATCGGCATCAAATGTGCCACGGCTCCGCAGTTTTATGTCAATGGGATTAATACCTGCTGCTTTGAGGCGAACTAAAATCTCAGTCGGAGCTTGAATAGTTGGTTCTTGGATATCGGCAAGTTGCAGCACATTGGACTCACCTGCTGCGGTCATCAAAATTGCTTTCATGGGTTTCTCACTAAAAGATGAGAGATGGCGCGAAGCGCCACCTCTCATCTGGGTTTATTGTGGGGGCGTAGTTGGTTTGGAGATCGGACTAGGGGGCTGACGAATGGTGTTATTGTCACCAGAACGGGGAGCGTTCTGCACAGAGTGCGTTTGCCAATCACCAAAAAATCGATTTAATGTTGTAAAACCTAATGCTGCTGCGCCGCTCATGATCGCTAATAACACAATGATCGTCGTCCAAGTTTCCACACTCTCCGCAATGCCATAACGGGTACGATAGGGATCGATTTTGCAATTATTATCGCGATCGCGAGCAGTTATGGGACGGCGAAACCTTAATCGATGATCGTCCAGCTTTTCTAATAAAATCCAGCCTGCTTGGGACTCTTCGGCGCAGACTTTGTTCAATACCTTGCGCCCGCGAAACCCGCCGCTACTAGTACGCAAGATTTTAAATTCCCAGCCCTTAGGCTGATCGCTAGATGTGTTGGACTCGTAGCGAGTAAGGTTTTCTTCTTCCACTTCTTCCCGCCGCCTATTACCTTGTTTTGCTCGAAATATTCTGTCGATAATCACGGACTGAATCCCAACATCGAGAATGATTGTACTGATGATGATTGCATTGATGGTCAGCATATGTGCGTGACTAATCTTAATAGCAGCATAGCAGCTTGATAATCAGCAAAAGTATACATGCTGATGCAAACTATTGCACTCAAGATTTTGACTGAAATAACACAGGTTAAATAAAAACCAAAACTATTGTGGCGGACAAAGTCCGCCACAATAGTTTTGGTTTTTATTTAATTTGCGATCCTTAGCGATCGCGATATTATGATGATCAATAAAAATAAGCCGTAAGCTTCTGATACAAACCTATGAACTCTATTGTCCTAATGGCTGAAGTACTGACCGATCCTGAGCTACGCCGCACTCCTGATAATCAAAGCTCGATCGCTTCATTTCTTGTTCAGTTTGCAGGTGGACGAGCTGAAGACGCACCTTATCGCATTAAAGTTGTTGGCTGGAATAGTTTGGCAGATGAGATGGTTGAGAAATATCATAAAGGCGATCAAGTTGTCGTTGAAGGTCGGTTGCGTCTAGATACGGTTGATCGCGGTACGTACAAAGAAAAGCGTACAGAACTGATTGCTCAGCGTGTCCATAGTTTTGGAGTTGGTGGCAGTATGGCTAACAACACCTCTGCTCCACCTGCACGCACAGAAAGAATCGCTAATAACCCTACTCCTGCTGCTAACGTTGTCCCAATGTCAACATATGTGCCTGTAGCAGCACCCGCAGCCGATGCACCTGATTATGACGACATTCCATTTTAAAAAACAAGAGAGCGCAAAGAGCTCTCTCTTGTTTTTTTATTAAGCCGATGATGAGATTTGAACTCACGGCCTGCTGATTACGAATCAGCTGCACTACCCCTGTGCTACATCGGCAAGTTAGCTAAGCTGGTCAAATACAAATTTTTTGCGCTTGCTATTATAGCATCATCGCACATATTACATAATTCAGTATTGCCAAGGCAGCAATTCTCATTATAAAAATCATTTTTTTTGAAAGCCCGCCTACGGCGGACTTTCAAAAAAAAAGGCATTTCCAGAGCCTAAATCGATTTCATAATGAGAATTACCGTTCTAAGGATAAGCGGCGCTTCGCGCCGCCTATTCTTAAGTGCCAGATAGTTTTGTAAAATTAATATTTACTGGATTGTTATGGGGAGTCTAGGACTAAAGTTGATTGATCGCAGAGCGTTGATTGCATCCCTAGGTTTTGGAATTGCGATCGCCATCGGCAATATTTTTGCTAATCCAGCACCAGTGCATAGTGCTGAACAAATTCGCTTTTGGTACGCCCCTTTTGGTGAATTTACAATCTATGTTAGTGATTTAGAAAAATTTGCGAAAGAGGGGAAACTAACCAAGCGTTTAGAGTTCTATCTAGAAAGATTATCACCTCAACAACAAACTCAACTTCGCGAAGCACTGACGACTCGCTATAGCCTCAGTCATACTACAGCAGCTCAGTTTTCTTATTCTCCTATTGGGGAGATTTTAGTGCGTCGCTTAGGTAGGATTTTGCAGATAACTCCTGAGCTAAATGGGTTCTCGGCACTGAGAGCTGCGTTGATTCTCTCTGCACAGAGTGAGGAAGGGCTCAGCATTCTTAATCTATTGCGACGATATCCCGTCCCAGTTATCTATTTGGACTTGCCTCGCGGACTTCAGGCTTATGCAGAAGTCTCACAATTGCTCTATAAGAAAGAACAAGCGATCGCCGCCATCGAAAAGCAAGCGATCGCAGAATCTCAGAATAATCGGAATGAGAATAAAGCTCTAGTAAATTCTCAAAAAGAGCTACGAGTTGCAGGGAGTGTAAAATGGACAAAAGAGCAATTTACCTATCTGCAACCAGATCGCAATGTCAAAATATCGGCAGATATATATATCCCGCAAGGATTGGCAACTCCTGCGCCACTAATTGTGATTTCACATGGATTGGCTTCTAATCCTGATACTTTGCAATATTTATCACAGCACCTTGCTTCTCATGGATTTGCTGTGGCTGCCTTAGAGCATCCTAAAACAGGTAGTCGTGACTTTGCCGCTTTCTTATCTGGCTTGAGCAAAGCACCACAGACTGAGGAAGCAGTGCAACGCCCCTATGATGTGAAATATTTACTAGATGCATTGGCGCAAAAGGTTAAAACTGATCCCCAATGGCGCGATCGCTTCAATCCAGAGCAAGTAGGCTTAATTGGGCACTCACTCGGTGGCTATACTATTCTAACTTTGGGAGGTGCTCAACTTGATTTCAATCAAATCAATAAAGAATGCAGCATTCCCGAACCCAATGTCTCTTCTTTTAATGTGTCTAAGATTCTCCAATGTCGCTTTAGTTCATTAGATGTAAATAATATTAATCTTAGCGATCGCCGAGTCAAAGCATTGTTAGCACTTAATCCACTCGGTGGCAGTACGCTACTGGGTAAAGAAGGAATTCAAAATATCAAGATCCCTGTAGCGATTTTTGCTAGTGGAGATGACTTATTTACGCCTGCGGTTCCTGAACAGTTTTTCCCCTTTGTATGGTCAACTAGTCCACATAAGTATCTAGCAACTTTTCCTAAAGGAACACATTTCTCTTTTTTAGAAAGAAGCGATCGCGGTGTATTGGTAGTTCCAGCAACAATATTAGGTGAAAAGCCTGAATTTACGCATCCCTATACAAAAGCGTTAAGCCTAGCTTTTTTTCAAACTCATCTCAATAACCGCCCTGAATTTGGGGCTTATCTCAATAATGCTTATGTGCAAGCGATCGCATCTCCCCGATTCCCAGCTTCATTGACTACCAATTTCTCAGAGGCTCAGCTTCTGCAATCGTTAGGGGATGCTCCATAAAAAGCATTAGCGCCGCACTCAAGCCCTGAACTCAAGTGCGGACTGAAATCTCAACCCTTTTGAAACGGGTTGATAGAAGGTATTCCGTAGTCCACTTCAGTGGACTTAAGCTTTTAGCCAAGAACTTAAGTTCTTGTGTTATTTACGCCATTTTTTATTTCTGTAATCGTTTGAGTTCATCTTGTAAAGCTTGAACTTTGCTTTTGAGAGAATCCACATCGCTTACAGTTTGATTAGAATCACCATCTTCCTCATCATCAATTGAGATAGTGCGTGGGGCATCTTTGCTGCTAGGATTTGGAGCACTCTCCCCAATCGGCTTTTGAGAGTTACGGACTAGGTCATCTACAAACTTTTTCGCTTCTTCGGTTGTCATCTCGCCACGTTCAACTAAGTCGTCAGCTAATTTACTAGCCTGTGTACGAAGTTCA
This sequence comes from Pseudanabaena sp. Salubria-1, assembly GCA_023336205.1. Lineage (GTDB taxonomy): Bacteria > Cyanobacteriota > Cyanobacteriia > Pseudanabaenales > Pseudanabaenaceae > Pseudanabaena. Next base: position 110,234 of record JALQCR010000019.1, on the reverse strand, counting down.
CCAAGAGTCTCACCAGCCTTTTCACCTGCGACAGTCGCCAAGCCTAGACCTAGATAAAATGCTTTTTGGACGATGCCACCAAATGGATTCATTGCCATTACTCCATAAAATTTTATGATAGTCATTGTGGATAAGTAGCTAGGCACAATTAAATATAAAACCCTAAAATCTGTAACGCCCGCGCAGCGGGCGGTACAGATTTTGACTCGGATTGTTAATTGTGCTGAGGTACTTATTGCAAAGCAATATCCACAATGACTATCATATCTCGATATTATGAAATTTCCCAACTGGCTATCACAACGAGCTATTCAGAAAAAAAGTGCGATCGCACTTATCTTTAGATCGCCTTTTGCTCAAGAAGTAGAACGCTGGACATATGCGAAGTTGGAAGCCGAAGTTAATCACTGGGTAGAACGCTTGCAGACATTGGGGATAAAATCTGGCGATCGCGTTGGTTTGTTACTTACCAATCATCCGCGATATATCATGATTGTCCATGCTTTAGTAAAGTGCGAAGCCATAGCTGTTTTCCTCAATATACGCCTCACTGCCGAAGAAATACGATGGCAGATAGAAAACAGCCAAACGAAATATTTACTTTACGATGAGATGACTAAATCAACTGCCAATAGTCTGGATAAAGCGATTAATTATTTAACCACTTTTGAAATATCTGATTTCTTTCTACAAAATTGTCAAGCTAATAGCAATCAACTTAGCTGCGAAAATATAAACCTAGAAAATATACAGGGAATCTTCTACACATCTGGAACAACAGGCAAGCCCAAGGCAGTGACCTTAAGCTTTAGCAATCATTTCCATAGCGCGATCGCATCGGCTTTAAATTTAGGTATAGAGCCAAACGATAACTGGCTGCTCTGTATGCCATTGTTCCATGTCGGTGGATTAGCGATCGCATGGCGGAGTGTGATTAATGGAACGACGATTACGCTTTTACCAAAATTTGATGAGCAGGAAGTACTAGATGCGATCGATATTGAGAAAGTGACAATTATTTCCCTTGTACCAACAATGCTAAGTCGTTTGTTACAACATTCCCAATGGCAAAACCTTCAGAAATTACGTGCGATTTTATTGGGCGGCGCACCTGCGAGTCCAGAACTAATTGAACAATGCTTACAATTAAATTTGCCGATAAGCCCAACCTATGGCATGACTGAAACTGCTTCGCAAATAACTACTCTATCATCCCACGAAGTAGCTAAAAAAAGAGGTTCATCGGGCTTACCACTTTTTGGCAATCGACTACGGATTGCCGATGATCAACAGCAAGATCTTGATGTTGGTGCGATCGGGCAAATTCTCATTCAAGGTGCAAGTGTGATGAATGGCTATCTCAATCAACTTGAGAAGAATATTCAAGATGGTTGGCTGCACACGGGTGATTTAGGATATCTCGATCGCGATGGCTATCTCTATGTCGTCAGTCGTCGTTCTGACTTAATTATTAGTGGTGGTGAAAATATTTATCCGACGGAAATTGAGGCGATTTTACTAGAACATCCTGCGATCGTAGAGGCTTGCGTTGTCGGCATAAGCGATCGCGAATGGGGCGAAATAGTTACAGCCATAATCGTGAGTAATGTGCAATTATCACTAACAGAAATTAGAAGCTTTTGTGAGCAAAAATCTTTAGCACGATATAAATTACCCAAGTCCATCTATATTTGGGAGTCTTTGCCCAAAACTGCTTCTGGCAAATTATTGCGTCAAGAAATTCGCGATCGCCTAGAGGAGTTATAGCGATCGCGCTACAATATCCAATGGAAATAGCAAAAGTATTTTTCTCTTTAGCAACATGAATCAAGATTCTGAAGACTCCAATTCACAATCAATGAATCTTCCTCCTGGGGAGTTAGGATTACCGATCCTTGGACAAACCTTGCAGTTTCTCTTCGATCTCAAATTTGCAGAGAAACAATATGCCAAGTACGGAGCGATCTCCAAAACTAGCTTGCTTGGTAGACCGACAGTATTTATGATTGGCTCTGAGGCTGCGGAATTTGTGCTGTCTAGTCATATGGAATGCTTCTCGTGGAAAGAGGGCTGGCCAGATAATTTCAAGATGCTGCTAGGAGAATCGCTATTCTTGCAAGACGGTGAAGAACATCGCCGCAATCGCCGACTGATGATGCCCGCCTTTCATGGACAGGCTTTAACTGGCTATTTTTCGACGATGGAAGAAATCACACAGCGATATTTGGCTAAATGGACAAAAAAGGGGGAGTTTAATTGGTTTGATGAATTCAAAAAACTGACCTTTGAGATTGCTAGTCAACTTTTGATTGGAGCAAATGCTGGTGATGATGTAGAGAGATTGAGTAAATTATTTACGACCTTAACCAATGGTTTATTTGCGATCGCGCCTTTTGATTTGCCTTTTACTACATTGGGTAAGGCGCTTAAAGCACGCGATCTTCTATTGCAGCATCTTACTGAAGTTGTGCAGGAGCGTCAGCAAAATCCCACTAATGATGTACTGAGTATGTTGATACAGGCGCAAGATGAGGATGGAGGACGTTTTAGTCTCGAAGAATTAAAGGCTCAGGCAATGCTGATGTTGTTTGCTGGACATGAAACCACCACATCGATGTTAACTTGGTTTTGTTTAGAATTAGGTCGTCATCCCCAAGTTTTGGAACGTGCTCGACAAGAGCAAATAGCTCTAGCGAAAACAGGTCAGTTAAATCTAGAACAAATTGGACAAATGCCCTATCTCGATCAAATCTTTCAAGAGATTGAACGTCTACGTCCGCCTGTTGGCGGTGGATTTCGGGGTGTGTTGAAGCCGTTTGAGTTTAATGGCTATCATGTTCCCAAAGGTTGGCTAGTTCTCTATTCGATTATGATTACCCATAAGCAAAAAGATGTTTATTCTAATCCTGATACGTTCGATCCAGATCGCTTTAGTAGCGATCGCCAAGAACATAAACAGAAACCCTTTAGTCTGATTGGGTTTGGTGGTGGTGCAAGAATTTGTATTGGGATTGCATTTGCGAAGCTAGAAATGAAGATTATTGCTGCTCATTTATTACGCAATTATCAATGGGAAATTTTACCTTCCCAAAATCTAGAGCCGTTCCCAATTCCCACTCTTCGACCAAAGGATGGGCTAAGAGTAAAGTTTCAAGCATTAGCATAATTAAAATAAAAGGTGGCGCTTCGCGCCACCTTTTATTTTGTTAGCCTTGCACTCAAGTGCAGACTAACAGCTCAAACCCGTTGAAACGGGTTACGGAAAATTATTCTTTAGTCTGCTTCAGCAGACTTGAGCTTTTAGCCAAGAACTTAAGTTCTTGGCTTTTCTTAGGCTTCAGTATCTCCGTCTAATTCCTCGGTTTCTGACTCTTCGACTTCTGCTGTTTCAACAATAACTTCAACAGTAGTTACCAACCCATCACCGCTCTGAATTTCTACCTCTTCGACTTCTTCTTCCAATGCTGGAGGAACTAGAGTAGCGCCAACGATCGCATCGGATGCATCCAATCTTTGTAGACGTACACCTCTAGCAGTACGAGACTGACAAGCGATCGCATCAGTAGATTGCCGCATGACGATACCGCGACTGGTGACGATCATTAACTCATTGCCCTCATCGACTAAACAGAGAATTATGAGATCCGATAAAATATCAACGCTTTAGTCTAATCAATCCAAACATTATTTGCTTAGTTTTACAAACAATCCATCCATAATAGATATGGAAATAAATAGATATGGAAATAGCCAGCGAAAACTATGCGCTTCATAAATCCTAAAACCGATTATGCTTTCAAAAAAATCTTTGGTTCCGAACAAAGTCATGACATTTTGATTAGCTTTCTCAATGCCATGCTCTACGAAGGCAATGACACGATTATTGAGATTGAAATCCTCAATCCGCATCTTACCCCACGCATTCGGGGCTTCAAAGATACTTACCTAGATATCAAAGCTACGATCAGCGATCGCGATCACCAAAAAAGCACTGTAATTATCGAGATGCAAGTGTTAAATGTGGAAGGATTTCAGAAACGTATCCTGTATAATGCCGCCAAAACCTATACTAATCAACTTGCAATTGGTGACGAGTATACCGATCTCCAACCCGTGATTGCCCTTACCATTGCCGATTTTGAAATGTTTCCCGAACTCGATCAACTGATATCACGCTTCATTCTTAAAGAAAAAACCTACCTCACCGACTACCCGATCTATGACATCGAGCTAGTATTCATCGAACTACCAAAATTTCAAAAACAACTTGTAGAACTGGAAACCCTTGCGGACAAATGGCTGTATTTCCTAAAAACCGCCAGAAAACTTGAGTCTGTGCCGCCAAGCATGGAATCTGTGCCTGAGATAAAACAAGCCTTTGCGATCGCCAACCAAGCCAACCTCAGTTCCGAAGAAATAGATGAATTAGAACATCAAGAAATTTTTATTCAAGATCAACGTAATGTCGTCAAAAAAGCTCTAAATCAAGGCATTGAGCAAGGTATTGAGCAAGGAAAGCTAGAGACTCAACTAGAGATCGCTCAACAACTGCTTGATGTTTTAGACGATGCTGCTATCAGTCGTACTACAGGATTAAGTATTGAGCAAATAGCCAGACTTAGAAACCTATAACCTTGCTTTTCAAAAGCCGTATGTTAGACCTCTTGCAGAACCAAAAACATGTTAGATTTATAAGCTTTTTATCAGAACTCAAATTAAGCGATGAAATACGAAGCCAGTCAAAATCTATCAGCGACAGAATTTAAACGGTTATTTGGAGTAAGAAGAGAAACATTTGCTCAAATGACGGAACTAATGCAACAAGCAGCCCAAAGCAAAGGACAAGGCGGTGTAGAACCAAAGCTAAGTCTAGAAGACCAAATATTGGTTACTTTGCAGTATTGGCGTGAATATCGCACCTATTTTCATATTGCTAGCGACTGGGAAGTGTCAGAATCGACGATTTGCCGCATCGTCAAAAAAGTAGAAAATGTCTTAATTAAATCGAAAAAGTTTCGGTTAGCAGGAAAAAAGTCATTATGGCAGGAGAAGGCTCCAGCCATAATTGCCATTGATGTAACTGAGACAAAGGTTGAGCGCCCTAAATATCACCAGAAACATTTTTATAGCGGTAAGAAAAAGCATCATGCCCTCAAAGCCCAATTGGTGGTCGATCTGACTAATTTCAAGATAGTTTGTACCGCTTACGGTAAGGGCAAGCAGCATGATTTCTCATTATTCAAGGCAAGTGGAGTTCATTTTCACGCACAGACACAAGGTTTGGCAGACAAGGGTTATCAAGGCTTACAAAAGTTGCATCCTAACTCGCAAATTCCTATCAAAAAGCCTCAAAATGGCTCATTATCCAAGGAGGATAAGCGTTTTAATCGCCAACTTGCACGTCAACGTATTGCGATTGAGCATGTTAATCGTCGCTTGAAGATTTTTAAGATTCTCTCTTTACCTTATCGTAATCGTCGTCGTCGTTTTGGTTTGCGTTGTAATTTGATTGCCGCCATTTATAACTTTGAAGTCGCTCTTGTTGCTTCTAAAACTTTCTCTGCTCTGGATTAATTTTCAGTTCTGCAAGAGGTCTGTTGTACAATTTATCTGTCCAGTATATTTTCTGTGCTGAATTACAAAAATCTAAGAGTAAAATCATGGCAAATTACATGAAGTCTAAAGTCCAACAGTCTGTAAGTTTTCTGCCGATACTAGTCATCGCATTTTCAGCATTCAGTGGGGTTCTCTTCCTCAATCCGAGTCCTTCCTATGCGTTTGATCAAGCGGCTCTTTCCCGAGCGCTTAAAGGTGATAAGAATCTTGTCAAGGCGGATTTAAGTGGGGCGAAGTTAAGTGGGGTGAATTTAGGAGGGGCAAATTTAAGCGGGGCGAATTTAAGTGGGGCGGATTTAAGCAGGGCGAATTTAAGCGGGGCGGATTTAAGTGGGGCGTATTTAGGAGGGGCGGATTTATTCGGGACGAATTTAAGCAGGGCGAATTTAATTAGGGCGGATTTAAGTGGGGCGTATTTATACGAGGCGAATTTAATTAGGGCGTATTTAAGCGGGGCGAATTTAAGCGGGGCGGATTTAAGCTTGGCGGATTTAAGCAGGGCGATCGCCGATAGCAAAACTATATTTCCCGAAGGTTTTGATGCAGTGGGCGCAGGAGTAATCTTCAATAACTAATAGACCTGTTGGGAAATAGCAACTAAAATCGCTATTTCCCTTACAAGGAGAGGGGTTCAAGGATTTTAATTAAAAACCCTTGAACCTCTGCCCAGACTACGATACAAGGCTTTTTGAGCTTATTACCCAACTTCCTATCAAAAAGCCTCAAAATGGCTCATTATCCAAGGAGGATAAGCGTTTTAATCGCCAACTTGCACGTCAACGTATTGCGATTGAGCATGTTAATCGTCGCTTGAAGATTTTTAAGATTCTCTCTTTACCTTATCGTAATCGTCGTCGTCGTTTTGGTTTGCGTTGTAATTTGATTGCCGCCATTTATAACTTTGAAGTCGCTCTTGTTGCTTCTAAAACTTTCTCTGCTCTGGATTAATTTTCAGTTCTGCAAGAGGTCTGTTGTACAATTTATCTGTCCAGTATATTTTCTGTGCTGAATTACAAAAATCTAAGAGTAAAATCATGGCAAACTTCATTAAGTCTAAAGTCCAACAGTCTGTAAGTTTTCTGCTGATACTAGTCATCGCATTTTCAGCATTCAGTGGGGTTCTCTTCCTCAATCCGAGTCCTTCCTATGCGTTTGATCAAGCGACTCTTTCCCGAGCGTTGAATATACAAATTGACGGTGGTAAGGGTGATAAGACTCTTATCAACGCGGATTTAAGCGGGGCGGATTTACGCGGGGCGCTGTTAAGAAAGGTGAGTTTGTTCAGGGCGAATTTAAGCGGGGCGAATTTAAGCAAGGTGGATTTAGGCGACGCGGATTTATGCGAGGCGAATTTACTCTGGGCGAAGTTAAGCGAGGCGAAGTTAAGCGTGGCGAATTTAAGCAAGGCGAATTTAAGCAATGCGGATTTACGCAAGGCGGATTTAAGCGGGGCATATTTAAGCGAGGCGAATTTACTCGGGGCATATTTACTCGTGGCGAATTTAAGCAATGCGGATTTACGCGAGGCGAAGTTAATCGGGGCGAATTTAAGTGGGGCGGATTTATACAGGGCGGATTTATACAGGGCGGATTTAAGCAATGCGAATTTAAGCGGGGCGAATTTAAGCAGGGCGAGGTTAAGCAAGGCGAATTTAAGCAAGGCGGATTTAAGCAAGGCGGATTTAAGCAAGGCGATCGCCGATAGCAAAACTATATTTCCCGAAGGTTTTGATGCAGTGGGCGCAGGAGTAATCTTCATAACTAATAGACCTGTTGGGAAATAGCAACTAAAATCGCTATTTCCCTTACAAGGAGAGGGGTTCACGACTTTTAATTAAAAACCCTTGAACCTCTGCCCAGACTACGATACAAGGCTTTTTGAGCTTATTACCCAACAGGTCTAGAGATCATAAGTTCAAAGTTAATTGTTCTTTGTGTTCCCGTTTCCGACAGCTTTTAATCGTTATTCTGCCTGTAAATACTGTACACAATGGGCGGCCGTCAGCTAATGGGGGATGGGTTCTGAAATGACCACTTCATGCCAACAAAAAGGACGCAGATACATTGATCACGCTTTAACTAACCAGCGCCCTTCCTCATTACCCATTCAGCCCCGATCGCCAAACTGAAGTAAAGAAAGGATAAAGTATCCAAAATATTATGTAAAAGCCTGAATTAGTTAGGACTTACGCATAAGTTACTAAGACCCTCACCCCTAGCCCCTCTCCCAAAAAGGGAGAGGGGAACAAGAAAAACCTCTTACTCCCCTTCTCCCAAAAGGGGAGAAGGGGTTGGGGGATGAGGGCAATTTTTAATTTGCGTAAGTCCTATTAGTTAGAAGCTTGGGCTGTCATGAATCCTTTCAATCTATATATTATTCGTGTAGAGTTACAAAAATCTGAAGGTTAAATCATGGCAAATTACATGAAGTCTAAAGTCCAACAGGCTGTGAGTTTTCTGCTGATACTAGTCATCGCATTTTCAGCATTCAGTGGCGTTCTCTTCCTTAATCCTAGTCAGTCCTATGCGTTTGAGCCAAAGCCTTTTTGCCGAGCGATTAAAGGTGATAAGAATCTTGTCAACGCGGATTTAAGCGTGGTGAATTTAAGCGGGGCGAAGTTAGTCGGTGCGACTTTATTCGATTCGCGTTTAGACGGGGCAGTAGCTAATAGTTACACTCAATTTCCTCGCTCTTTTAATGCAGAGCGTGCAGGAGTAATCTTCGACTACTAAACTTTATTACCCAAACATCAAAAAACCTCACCTTGTCTTAAGGATAGGGTGAGGTTTTCTATATTTGCCTTTTTACTCTTCAGCTTCTGGCGCGATCGCTTCAGCAATAACCTCAGTAGCAGCGATCGCCACATCACCACTTTGGACTTCCACATCCTCTTGCTCCTCTTCCAACGCAGGGGGAACTAAAGTCGCACCCACGATCGCATCAGATGCATCCAATCTTTGTAGACGTACACCTCTTGCAGTACGGGACTGACAAGCGATCGCATCGGTAGATTGGCGCATGACGATACCGCGACTGGTGACGATCATTAGTTCATTCTGTTCATTAACTAAACAGAGTGAAGCCAGTTGATCTTGTCCAGATTTGAACTTAGTGACACGCAAGCCTTTACCAGCACGTTTTTGAATACGGAACTGACTCACAGGAACTCGCTTACCATAGCCACCTCTAGTGACAACTAGTACCCAAGGTCCTTGAGCTTTTTCGTTTTCAACCTCGGTAGTCTCAGACTCTAAATTCTCATCTTCATTGACCGTTATAGTCAAATCAATATCTTCTTCAGAACTTTCAGCTTCCTCGATTTCTGCCAAACCAGCAGGAATAATGTCCATACTCACGATCAAGTCATCACCTGTCAGACGCATCGATCGCACACCACGAGTATCGCGTCCCATCGGGCGCAACTGCTCATGATTAGTACGGAAGCGGATGGACATACCTTGACGCGAACCGACGATGATCGTGTTGTCGGCTTTGGCGCGGCGCACCCAGCGGAGTAAATCACCTTCTTCTAAGGCGATCGCAATTAGACCATTGGAGCGAATATTGGCGAAGGCAGGAAGCTTGGTTTTTTTGATATAGCCGCCAGCCGTAAGCATGACCAGATATTCATCTTCACAAAACTCGCTGATCGGTAAAACCGTAGTAATTTTTTCATCCGCAGCGATCGGTAATAGCTGCACGACAGCAGTACCACGAGCGGCGCGACCAGATTCAGGCACCTCATAAGCCTTGACTCCATAGACCTTACCGCGATCTGTAAAGAATAAAACTTTGTCATGACTACGACAGGCAAAGAAATGCGCGATCGCATCATCATCCTTGACGTTGGCGCTAGCTTTACCGCGTGTGGCACGATGTTGAGCCGTGAAAGTATCTACAGGCATCCGTTTGACATAGCCTTGCTCCGTCACCATCACAATCGTTTCGCGATTGGCAATTAAGTCGGCAGTATCGATATCGCCTTCATTGGGCAAAATGCGTGAGCGGCGAGGTGTCGTAAATTCGAGTTTGATTGCTTCTAATTCTTCACGGGTAATCGTGAGAATGCGATCGCGATTGGCGAGAATATGTTGCAGATCGGCAATTTTAGCGACTAATTGATCGTGCTCGTCATGAATCTTATCGGCATCTTGAGCCGTCAAGCGGCGCAACTGCATCGCCAAAATTGCATCGGCTTGCGCTTCTGACAGTCCATAGCTTTCAATCAATCCCAACTTCGCAGAACTGCTATCATCAGCGCCACGAATCAGGGCAATTACAGCATCTAGATGATTGAGTGCAATTAATAGCCCTTGCAATAAATGGTCGCGCTCTTCGGCTTTACGCAGTTCGTACTGAGTACGGCGAGTAATTACTTCGTAGCGGAAATCGAGAAATACTTGCAAGGCATGGCGTAGCGTCAGGGTGATTGGTTCGCCATCCACCAGCGCCAACATATTGCAACTAAAGTTTGATTGCAGAGGTGTGGATTTGTAGAGATTATTTAACACCACTTTGGGATAGGCATCGCGCTTCAGTTCGATTACTAAACGCATACCATCGCGATCGCTTTCATCACGAATATCAGAAATGCCATCAATTTTCTTCTCATTGACCATTTCCGCAATGCGTTCTATCAGCGCCGCCTTATTGGTCTGGTAAGGCATTTCGGTGATGATAATCGCCTCGCGATCTTGCCGTCCAGAAGCCGAAATTGTCTCAAAGCTAGCCACTGCTCGCATAGTCACGGAGCCTCGCCCCGTCGTATAGGTTTCGCGAGCGCCATCGGTTCCTAAAATCAAAGCACCTGTGGGGAAGTCAGGGCCTGGAATATATTGCATCAATTCCAAATCCGTCAGCATCGGATCAGCAATCAGAGCGACCAAGCCATCGACCAACTCGCCCAAATTGTGCGGCGGAATATTTGTCGCCATCCCCACAGCAATGCCTGAGGATCCATTCAGCAATAATTGAGGAATTCGAGCGGGTAATACCAAAGGCTCTTGCTGTGAGCCATCATAGTTATCGCCAAAGTTGACCGTATCGCGATCGATATCTTGGATTAACCCGAATTGTGAGATGCGGGTCAGCCGACATTCGGTATATCGCATCGCGGCGGCGGGGTCATTATCGACGGAGCCAAAGTTACCGTGACCATCGACCATGCGATCGCGCATCGAAAAGTCTTGCGCCATCCGCACCAGTGCTTCATACACGGCGGTGTCACCGTGGGGATGATATTTACCGATTACGTCACCGACCACACGGGCGCATTTCCGAAATGGGCGATCGGCGGTCATGCCCAACTCATGCATAGCGAAGAGAATGCGGCGATGTACTGGCTTGAGTCCATCACGGGCATCGGGAAGGGCGCGACCGACGATCACGCTCATGGCATATTCCAGATACGATCGCGACATTTCGCCGCGCAGGTCTGTTGGAATAATCCGATCTTCTAAGATATCAGTCATACGGCTACTCAAATTCTCCTTGCATTGCTTGGCAGTGCTTGCCCCGTGTGATTTAGGCAATTCTTACTAAGTTTCTCTACTATTATAAGGCTTTGCGGGGTTGCTAAGGATGATAAGACCTGATTTGTCGCGGTATATTAGAATGCAAGAGTTTAAACCATATAAGAGGTTTATAAATTTATGCCACAGGTAATCGAGCCGATCGCAGTATCTTCAACGTCATCGGTGGATGCGGAGCAGCAAGTCGTGCTAAATCTTTCTCTGTCTTTACATTCGCTTGTCGAAATTATTACTAAGCTAGGGCTGAAGGAGTTAATCCAGTTAAGGCGATCGCTAGATCAGCAAATTGATCATGCTCTTAAAAGCTATACAGGCGATGACGAGTTGATTTTGGATGAAATAAAAAATCATCGGTTGATCTCGGAGGAGGTTAAACCACTTACTGAAAATTCAGCAAAAGAAGAGATTATAGAAGATTTTCGGCAAGCATGGCATGAGGCTATGACTGGACAAACGATTCCTGTGTCTCAATTGTGGGAAGAGATAGGATAGTTTTGAAACCACCTTAATAATAGAAATATTTGTAAAGTAATCACATTAAAAAAACAGGATAAGTTATGACTGATTTACTAGAGCGTACCATCACAAAACTTAGGGATCTTTCTGTTGAACAACAGGATGAGATCGCTATGATGATCTTGGAAGAACTTGAGGATGATAGTAAATGGGAGCGTTCTTTTGCGAGTTCTCAGAATGTTTTAGCTAAGTTAGCGGAAGAGGCTATGGCTGAATATCGCGCTGGTGAAACTGAAGAATTATTTCCTAAAAAATCATGAGGTCAGTTATTACGAAATCTTTTAGGGATCTTCTGTCTCAGTTGCCGATTGATATTCAGGAGAAAGCTAATGATGCTTATCTTCAGTTTCAGCAAAACCTCAATCATCCAAGCTTGCGGTTTAAAAAAGTACATTCATCGTTACCAATTTATTCAGTTAGGATTACTAAAAACTATCGGGCGGTTGGGCAATTAGATGGAGATGTGGTGATCTGGTTTTGGGTTGGTTCGCATAGGGAATATGAGAAGCTATTGTCTCAATTGTAAAATTCTTAAACGTAATAGCAGTAATATATTCCTTTAAAATAGCCGTTAATTATGATTAAGAAGCAGAGACTGGAACTTACTTGGATTGGGAAGGATGTGCGTCCGCAGTTGGAGCCGCGTATTTTGTTGGAAGATCCTGAGAGGTCTTATACGGCGGCGCATCGGGTGAGTGATGATGATATTTTTGATAATCGCTTGATTTTTGGGGATAATTTGTTGGCTCTCAAGGCTTTGGAGTCTGAGTTTGCGGGAAAGGTCAAATGTATTTTTATCGATCCGCCATACAATACGGGGTCAGCTTTTGAACATTACGATGATGGTGTTGAGCATTCGATCTGGCTTGGTTTGATGCGCGATCGCTTAGAAATTTTGCGAAATCTATTATCTAATGATGGTTCTTTATGGATCACGATTGATGATAATGAAGCTCATTATTTAAAAGTATTATGTGATGAGGTTTTTGGACGAGCTAATTTTGTAGCAAATGCAGTTTGGCAAAAGAAATATACAGTAGCAAATGATGCTAAATGGTTAGCAGAAAATCATGATCATCTTTTGATATTTGCTAAGAATAAAGAATTATGGCGACCATATCGACTTGGACGTACTTCCGAAATGGATGAACGTTACCGTAATCCCGATAATCATCCTAAGGGAGTTTGGAAAGCTACTCCTATTTATGCAAAGCGAACTGGTTCCGAAAAAGAGCAAGCATTCTCATTCCAATTTAAGAATGGATTTGTATGGATGCCTCCCAAAGGAACTTCGCCAAGATTTCCTGCTGAAACCCTACGCAAGTTAGATGAAAATGATGAAATTTGGTTTGGGACTGATGGGAAAGCAAATCCTTCACGAAAGACTTTTTTAAGTGAATTAAAAATTTCAGGGACTCCACCTGCGACTATTTGGCTACACACTGAAGCGGGAAATAACCACGAAGCACGAGAAGAAGTTAAAGCAATAAATCCTAATGATTCATTTGCTACACCTAAACCAGAAAAGCTTATTCGACGCATATTAGATATTGCAACAAAACCTAACGATCTTGTCCTCGATTCCTTCGCAGGATCAGGCACAACAGGCGCAGTCGCGCACAAAATGGGAAGACGCTGGATCATGATTGAACTTGGCGAACATTGCCATACCCATATTATTCCCCGAATCCAAAAAGTGATCAACGGCGAAGACCAAGGCGGCATTAGCAAAACAGTTAACTGGAAAGGCGGCGGCGGATTTCGGTACTATCACCTTGCTCCATCGTTGCTGGAAAAAGACAAATGGGATAACTGGGTGATCAACAAAGACTATAACGCCGCCATGCTTGCCGAAGCCCTTTGTAAAATCGAAGGATTCAAATATGCACCCTCAGACACCTTCTATTGGCAACATGGCTACTCCACCGAACGCGACTTTATCTACGTCACCACCCAAAACCTCAGTCATGAGCAACTCGCCAAACTATCCGAAGAAGTAGGCGAAGAACGCAGTTTACTCGTCCTATGTAGCGCCTTTCGCGGCAAAACTGACAACTTCCCAAACCTCACCGTTAAGAAAATCCCTAAACAAATCCTCTCTCGCTGTGAATGGGGACATGATGACTACAGCCTCAAAATCGAAAACCTGCCCAAAGCTCCCGCCAAGCTTGGACAATTGGAGTTAGGACTATGAGCGAGATTAAAGACAAAAATTATCTGCCCTCTAGCCCCCAATTTTGGGAATTGCCCCCTAGCCCCCAATTCTGGGGGAACAAGAAAATAAAAGTCTTTCAAAGTCCCCCAGAATTGGGGGATTTAGGGGGCTTAGATCAATTGAAACGTAGACAAATCGATGCGTACTCAGTAGCTAAATACTACAAAACTAGGGCTATGCGTAAATCACAAAATCCAGTCAAGTCAACAATTAATCGCCCCCTAACCCCCAATTCTGGGGGAACAAGAGCAAGAAATTATTCAAAGTCCCCCAGAATTGGGGGATTTAGGGGGCTTAGATCCATTGCAACGCAGATAAACTGATGCGTACTCATTAAAATCTAGAGAATCAAGTTAGAAATACTACACAAACATGAAAAATTCTAATCGAATTCGTGGTACTACAAGAGAGATTGAAGAAGCTGCCCGTCTCTTAAGGCAACAGTTAACACCTGCTGAAGAAATATTGTGGCAAGCATTACGAGGACGTAAACTCAATCAACTTAAGTTTCGTTGTCAGCATCCTGTCGGAAGATTTATAGTTGACTTTTATTGCCCTAGTGCCAAATTAGTTATAGAAGTTGATGGAGATATTCATAATCAACAACAATCCTACGATCAAGCAAGAACAGAGCAAATGCAAGCTTTTGGTTATCGCGTTTTAAGATTTACAAACGAAGAGGTGATAAATGATTTGTCAAATGTTCTTATACAAATTACTGAAGCTACTTAATTGCAGTTATTCTCTTCCTAGCCCCCAATTCTGGAAATTGCCCCCTAGCCCCCAATTCTGGGGGGACAAAAAAATAAAAGTCTTTCAAAGTCCCCCAGAATTGGGGGATTTAGGGGGCTTAGATGCATTTCAACGTAGACAGAAAAACCTTCCAAGCAAATTAGCTACGCACTGCGTAGCCAATCTCTAACAAAAATATAGCTCGTAATTGCCCCCTAGCCCCCAATTCTGGTAATTGCCCCCTAGCCCCCAATTCTGGGGGAACAAGAGCAAGAAATTATTCAAAGTCCCCCAGAATTGGGGGATTTAGGGGGCTTAGATCCATTGCAACGCAGACAGAAAAACCTTCAAAGCAAATTAGTCACGCAGTGCGTGACCAATCTCAAACAAAAATATAAAAAGAGAAACTCACTATGAATAATCATGTCAATGCGATCGCCAATCGCCTCAGCCTCCGTCAACCCCAACGCGACTCATTAAAAATATTAGAACGCATTTGCGAACTCTTACCAATTCAAAATATCAAAGATATTGAAACCAGCCTCGCCGCTATTAAAAAAGAATTTCCCACCGTCACCGACTTCGAGCGCGAATTTCCATCCCTCTGCTTTTCCCTTGCCACAGGTGTAGGTAAAACTAGGCTCATGGGCGCATTTATCAGCTATTTACACCTCGCTCATGGCATCAAAAACTTCTTTGTCCTCGCGCCCAACCTGACCATTTACAACAAACTAATTACCGATTTCACACCCAACACCTCCAAATATGTATTTACAGGTATCACCGAATTTGCCATAAATCCACCCGAAATCATCACAGGTGATAACTATGAAATGCGAGCGCGAACGATTTTAGATGAGCAAATTAGCTGCAAAATCAACATCTTTAACATATCTAAAATTAACTCCGAAGTACGCGGTGGCAAAAGCCCCAAAATCAAACGCCTATCTGAATATATCGGCGAAAGCTATTTCGATTATCTATCGCAACTAAAAGACCTCGTAATCTTAATGGATGAATCGCACCGTTATCGAGCTTCCGCAGGAGTTCGCGCCATTAACGAACTCAAACCATTACTAGGCTTAGAAGTCACCGCCACACCCTTTATCGAAACCAATAAGGGAAGCGTACCGTTTAAAAATGTAATCTATGACTATCCCCTCGGACGCGCCATGAGCGATGGATTTGTCAAAGATCCCGCCGTCGTTACTCGCAAAGATTTTAATCCTGCATCAATGTCACCCGAAGCGATCGAGCGTCTCAAACTAGAAGACGGGATCTATCTCCACGAAAATATCAAAGCTGAATTAGAAACCTATGCCATACAAACAGGCAAAAAAATCGTCAAGCCATTTATGCTCATCATTGCCCGTGATATTACTCATGCCATAGACTTGATGCGACTAATTCAATCCGATGAATTCGCTGAAGGGGAATACAAACATAAAGTCATTCAAGTGGACTCCAGCAAAACAGGCGCACAGGAAGATGAAATGGTCGATCGCTTGCTCAAAGTAGAATCTCCCGATGAACCTACCGAAATCGTGATCCATGTAAATATGCTCAAAGAAGGTTGGGATGTCACCAATCTCTATACCATCGTGCCATTGAGAGCCGCAAATTCTAAAATCTTAATCGAGCAATCGATCGGGCGTGGCTTACGCTTACCCTACGGAATGCGTACAGGCGTGGAAATCGTCGATCGCCTCAATATCGTCTGCCACGACAAATTCCAAGAAATTGTTGATGAAGCCAAGAAACCCGAATCCCAGATTCGCCTGAAACAAATCATCCTCACCGAAGAAGACCTGCAACAAAAAACACAACCTGTAATTTCGCGATCGCAATTATCACAAGCATTAGGACTACACCCCGAACCATCCATTAATTTGCCAGATGATTTACCTAATGAAACCGAACCACAACTCATTCAACCGCCACTATTCACCACACCCATAGAACAAAAAATCGCCCAACTCACTTACCAAGCTATCCTCAAACTCGAAAGCCAACCCGAAAAAGTCCCAACTACCGCCCATCTCTCGACCCCAAAAATCCAAGCGATTGTCCGCGAAGCCGTAGTCAAAGAATATCAACCCGCCCAAATGGAAATCGAGGGCGTAACCCCACCCCCAAACATTGAAGCGATCGTTGCCAAAACCACCAACCTAGTTATTCAACAAACCATTGATATACCTAGAATTCTGGTACTTCCCATCGGTACTGTGAGATCGGGCTTTCGCTCCTTTGCGATCGATCTCAGCGACTTAAATTATGGTATTCCCTCCAAAGAAGAACTACATATTCAATCTCTCTCAACAGAGCAATCCACATCCCTAGAAATAACCAGAGTAAACTTTGAGAAATCACGCCTAGAAAATTACATTGTCGAAAGCTTAGCCAAGTTTGATGATATTTGCTATGACGAACACTCTGACTTGCTCTATGACTTAGTAGGTCAAGTCGTCAGCCATTTTCTCAAACAATATTCAGAAGATGACATCCGGAATATTTTAAGAGTTAGACAAAATGAAATCGCTAACTTTATCCATCATCAAATGCAGCAAAACTTCTGGGAAGAAACTACAGATTATGAAGTCAAAATCAGCAAAGGTTTCACAACCCTAAAAGATAGCGCCTACAACACAAGTCCCAAAAATCGCCTCGATTATCGCTTTTCACCACCAGACAAAAGCAATATGTCCAAATACCTGTTTACAGGCTTCTCAAAATGCCTCTACAAAGAGCAAAAATTTCAATCTGAAGCCGAAAGAATTTTGGCAATAATCTTAGAACGTGAAGCAATCAAATGGTTTAAACCCGCCAAAGGACAATTTCAACTTTATTACAAATGGCATGGTAACTATTCAGAATATCAACCCGATTTTGTCGCTGAAACCGCAGACATCATCTATATGCTTGAACCTAAAGCTCAAAATGAAACAATCAATCCCGAAGTACTTGCAAAAAAAGATGTGGCAATTCAATGGTGTAAAAATGCCTCAGACCATATGCTCACTCACGGCGGTAAACCTTGGCAATATGTCCTCATTCCTCATGATGCGATCGCCCAAAATATGACAATCAAAGGTTTAGGCGATCGCTTCAGTTAACTACTAGATGAGATCGCCTTCATGACATATTTTTAGGTGATCGCAACATTTCGCTGCGCAAGTCTGATTGAGAGAGAACCAATTTGCGATCGCAACTTATTCGAGCATTTATGATCATTCTCGATATAAATATCCTCTTAATACTATGGTTTCTCTAGAGAAAAATTGATGGAATCCCTGTAAAGCGCAAACCATCTTGATTAGCCAATTTGCTTACACTAAAGTATGACAAATTGTTAACTCTTTAAGCTAATCTTAAGACTGTGTGATGTGAGAGTATCTGCTTGTTTTACGACAGGCAAATTTTTATTATTGTCAGTGAGCCATGAGCAATCAAGAAAATAAGCCAGAAGATTTAAAAAATCCTGTAGAAGAGACAGAAAATCTAAAACAAAAGCCCTCTTTTCGCCCTAAATTGCGGCATATCTTAGTGATGCTGTTCTTAGGAATTGTAATTAGTGGTGCAGCGGCAAGAACTTGGCAAATTAGTAATAAACCAAAATCAATCGAGCCGATCGCGCAAGATCCCAACTCACCAATCAAGCTATTTGATAATAATGGTTACCCGATCTTAAATCCGCCGCCACCAGCGGATGCCGAAGTCTGGGAATGCGATGTGACAGTTGTTGGCGGGTCATTGGGCGGAGTAGCTGCTGCTTATCACTCGATGAAAACTGGGGCAACAACTTGCTTAATCGAGCTTACACCGATGCTAGGGGGACAGGTGAGTTCACAGGGAGTTAGTGCGATCGATGAATCATTACTAATGCGCTATCGTCAACAATTTCCCCTCAGTTGGACGCATTTTAAAAATATTATTGCTAGCCAGCCAGCTTTACCAGACAAATATTCTTACTTAAAGCCAGGGGCAGTGGTAGCGGATACTAATAGCTGCTGGGTTGGCAATCTTTGCTTTACACCCTATTCAGGTGAACTCGCATCTGAAGAGTTTTTGCGTGAATCCCAGCGCTCTGCGCCGAAAAGCCGATGGAGTACGCAGATCGCTTTTAAAGGAGCAAGTTTTAACGAAAAAGGAGATCGCATTACGGCTATCCATGCTGTAGCTCGAACACCTCGCGATCCAAATTATTTACCGCAAGGGCGCTTATCTCGCGAAATCAAAAGCTGGTTTAACTGGAACTCTGACGAAACTTTTATCAAGAAGCCAATTCGTTTACAAGCTCCCGCAGGTAAGCAGATGGTCGTAATTGACTCCACTGATACAGCAGAAGTAATCGCTTGGGCAAATCTTCCCCACCGTTTAGGTGCTGAAGGTTTTGCCACAACAGGTGAAGTTCATGCCGTAGCCGACAATCCAGAATGCACGCAAGCATTTACATTCCCATTTGTTCTGAAAATTGCCGATGATGAAGGGCGATCACTTAAGGAACTACGTAAAGTGCAGCCAGGCTATTCCCGTGAAGAGCATCGCAAAGACTATGACTTAGGTCGCTTCCCCATGTTTGAAGGCAACAGCGTATTCAACTATCGCCGTATTGTCAGCATGAAGCGTGATGCCCCATTTAAGGCCATTCCTGCCAAAGGCGATATGACCGTCATTAACTGGAATCGAGGTAATGATTGGGGGATAATGAATCCACCTTTAATTTTGACTGACAAACAAATTCAAGACTCTGGACAGCAACAGAACTGGCTAGGCGGCTTAAATACCTCAGCTCTTAAGGATGGCGAAAATCATGCTCTGTTATTTGCCGAATGGATCATGGATAAACATGCATCTGCACAATTTCCTTTACGGCTAATGTCTGGACCCGATAGCCCGATGCCCACCGAGTCTGGATTGAGTATGTATCCATATATCCGTGAAGGTCGGCGTATTTTAGGGCGCTCAGCATATGGTCAGTCAGAATTTCTTATGCGTGAGCAAGATATTCGTAACGATATGGAAGGTGGACGAAATTTTAATGCTACTTCGATTGGGTTGACGCACTATGCGATCGATATGCATGGTTGTCGCTATCGAAATTGGGAACCATCGAAAGCACCAAGCTCGGCTCCAGCTAACGAAGATAAAGTCCGTCCAATTATTTTGCCATTTGAGAGTTTAATTCCTCAACGTATTGATAATTTATTAATGGGCGGTAAGGCAATGGCAGTTAGTCACATTGTCAATGGGGCAACTCGCATTCATGTGGGGGAATGGTCTGCAGGTGCAGCCGCAGGAGCTGCGGCTGCTTGGATTGTCTTACAAGATGATCCTTCGCTAACTCCGCAGGCAATTCTAGATCGCGGTAGGATTGGCGAACTGCAAGAGCTTCTGAAAGCACAAGGCATGTTAGTGGAATGGTAAATTACTGAGCTTTTTGCAGTAAGCCAAACCAATAAACTTATAAAAGTGTTGCCTAGCAACACTTTTATAAGTTTATTGGTTTGTTTGCTTAGCGACTTAGTGTCGATTTCGGCAAATCGACACTAAAGATTATAAGAGTCAACTGAGAAAAAATGGGGTAGTGCATAGCACTACCCCATTTTTACTTGATTTAAGCACAGGTACTTATGTTTGCGATTTACTGAAAATATTAGTAAACATTTGCTTAATCGTTAGCAGTACCAAACCAATAGCAATCACAGCAAAAATCATAGTTGCGCCAGTACCGATCGCTAACAACAAAGTACGAACTAATGTGGCAAGCCTATTAGCAAGAGTATTTGTTGTCTGTAAAGGAGCTAAAGCCAGCTTGTGCGCCATCATATTTGTAAATGAGTAAAGCCCAGTGGCGAGAGTAGCCGAAATTGCTACCCCTGTAAGATTCTTAAAAGCAGATGGAGTAGTATCTTGTTCAGATTTAGGTGGGGCTTCTTCAGTCATATCTGGCTTGCAAATTCGTAACTAGATTTTGTAACTAAATGAGAACAGGTAACGGCAAATATTGTCGTTACCTGTTCTTAACATATATTTGCGACTTGCGATCGCATAAAAATCACTTTGGCAGGCAAAAAACTTAATATCTTTGACCACAAAATGATTTAAGATATCCGCACTCAACACAAAAATGCTAGTCCCACTGGAAACAGTGGGCTTTTTTCTGTGTACTTTTATCATTGCACAAATGTTTGTGCGGTGCGACAACGAAATTTATATGATAACAAACGAAAAGATAAGAGCCCGCGCAAAGCGCGGGCTCTTATCTTTTCGTTTGTCCAGCCAAGAAATAGCGTTAATACCAATTCACAGAAGTGTGGCAACACTTTTGTGAATTAAAAAACAAATCCTGTAAGGGTTTTAAAAGCACAAAATGGCTACGCCATTTTGTGCTTTGGTATAACGCTATTTCTTGGCTGGCAAGGGAGTGCTCGCATCAAGCATTATGGCTCTTGATCGCAAATAAATGCTGCGTATAACATTTACATAACTTCCATATATCTTTTTGATAACAAAACTACAGTGAGAATCGCTTTTAAACAATTAAAAAAGCGAATAATATCTATTACAAATACTTTTTAAAGCTTTTTCAGCAAAAATTTATAGCAATTCTGAACAGTTTGTGAGAGCTTGCCACTTCGAGACAAGCTCTCACAAACCATTTAATCTCACACCTAATTTAGAATTGCTATACAAGCTTTAAGTATTGTCTAGCTAATACTTCACAGAATGAAATCATTATGTTCTGGACAGCAGATCGTATTTACTCTCAAGGAATTGAACAAGCGCAACAAAGAATTTATGAATTCTTTCTGGAAATTGTGCGCCGTAAATCCTCAGATGAAGTATTAGCAGATTTCAAGAATTTATGCTTAAATTTTAGCGAGGATCATAATCCCGAAATTGCTGAAGCCCTTGATCAAATCTTGACAGCATATAATGAAAAAGAGTTTTTTTATACGCTAAGACGTTGCTGTTATATTCTCATAAACAATTGGACGGTTAGTAATAATCGAGTTAGTATTCAATCATTGATTGATATTTTTAACCATCCTTCAATTCATAAAAAGCCAAAATCTATTAAATTAAGAACAATTAGAATTTGGTTGCAAATGTTTATCCAGAGTGAAGATTTTCAATCTTTACAACTATTTGCGCTGCATCTGGACGATCATAATAAACAAGATCAAAAGTGGGGAAATCGATTTGCCTCTTACTTACTCGCTTATCAGTATACTAACCCTGCTAGCCCCCTAGAACAGAGACAAGCCGCAAATTTATTAGCCCAAAAGCTGAAAAACAAGTTTAAGTTTGATTTGGCTATGTATACTGCACGTGTTGGCAACCACTCTTCTGTACAAAATCATCAAACAAACCCGACGAGCTTAAGCAATAACGTTATTAATCTTGTTACACTCATGCTCACTAAAAA
This sequence comes from Pseudanabaena sp. Salubria-1, assembly GCA_023336205.1. GTDB lineage: Bacteria > Cyanobacteriota > Cyanobacteriia > Pseudanabaenales > Pseudanabaenaceae > Pseudanabaena. The sequence goes on along the minus strand of JALQCR010000019.1, from coordinate 88,194 downwards.
GAGTGTATTGAACTGTCAAAAGCTAGCTATTAATTTTCTTGAGAATACTAAGGATTCATCTTATCAAGAATTCAAAATTAGCTTGCTTAAATATCTTGATTTCTCTGTTACTGATGTCGAAATATCTGAGACAGTCCAAACTAAACTACAAGATGGCTTGTTGGAATTTAAATCAAACCATGATGATTATCCTGTTAATATATCCTTGATTTTAAAAACCACGAAGTACTTAATTGGCGAAATCACGATTAGCGATCGCGATCAACCAACAGAGCTATTTAATATTTTACTGCATCATACAAACCCAATTAATTTAGTTGTATTACTCCTAAAGATTTTATTAATTAATGAATCTATTCGTCCGTTTCTAGAACTAAGAGTAGCTTCCATAATTAAGTACTATAGTCAATATAGTGAATCCAAGTGTAAATCAGTGATCGCATTTATCGATATGCTTAATATCGCTCTAGCAATTTATGCTGGAGAAACTCGCTACAACATTGTGAAAATGAATCCATATGAATTGTCAAATTCACAGGAAAATGACTCTCAATCAGATTCTAATATTTCTACTTCAGATTCAAATATTTCTGCTTTTGATACTAGAAAATATCGAATTTTTTCACAAGCTCGAAAATAAGCCCAAAAAGCATGAGGCAGCGCGATGTACCACCTCATGCTTTTTAAAAAATACCTTTACGCATTCCTTCGGCAATAAACGCACCTGCCCTTGCGGTGATCGCCATCTCAGTCAAAGTAGGACTTTGCCAGCCTGATGATGCCCAGCAAGCTCCATCAGTAACAAAAAGATTAGGAGATTCCCATACTTGGTTGTTAGCATTCACCACTGAATTTGTAGGAGAAGTTCCCATTCTTGCGCCACCCACTTCATGTATGTAATAACCTGGAGGAGAGGAAAAAGCCATATTCTCTTCCATGCGACTAACAAAATCAGCAAAGATTGGAACATAGAACATATCGGTTAACTTCATATTCTTACCGCCAGCAAGCTTAATGATTTCATCAATCTGCCGATGCATATGGTCTAGCATTAGATGTTCATTTTCTGACCAAGCACATTCGATATGGGGCACAGGAATTCCCCATATATCAACGACTTCATTGCTTAATTGAATTTGATTTTTATAACGAGGTAAAACTTCGCCATGGGCAATCAGAAAACCAATGGAACCCGAACCAACTTTACGGACAATACTTGGTAAATCAAAGCGCTGTACCCCTCCCCAGATGCCATAGCCACGCAGAAATTTCTCCTGTTGTGATTCTAAATTGCTAAAACAAGGAATAAAAAAGCTATCGCATCCCGAAAGGTCAAAGGTTTTTGGTTGTTTAATATTGGGCAAGAAAAAGAAAGTTGAGGTGGATACATGATCCATCAGATAGTGTCCTAGCATTCCTGAAGGGTTGATTAATCCCGCAGGTTGATATTGCTCGGTGGAATGTAAAAGAATCCGCACTGACTCAATTGTAGAAGCGCATAAGACAACGGTACGAGCAAATACCTCATGGGTAGTTTTGCTGTTGCGATCGCGATATGCCACACCACGGGCTTTGCGCGTATCTGGGTCAAATATGACATGACTAACCACAGCATCCGATCGCAAAGTTACATTACCCGTTGCGATCGCGGCTTTAAGCGAAGATCCAAGGCTGGAATACATCGGCCAAGGTTGCTCTGGGGTAGGACGGTGCAGAGCAAAGCCCCGTGATGGGATGAGGCAACGGTCAGACCATTGACTCTCAATGATTTGCTTCAGATGCAGTTCGGCGGGAGTAAGCGGTAAAGTGGGTTGATAATCGCCATCGGGAAGTTGGGCTAAACCTTCTTGGCTACCATACACCTGAAAAAATCTTTCCAATTTACTGTAGTAAGGTGCGAGATCAGCATGGGCGATCGGCCAGTCTTGTTCATGCCCATCGCGACTTGCTGCTTTAAATTCATAATCCGATAGCCGCAGTGTGATTCCGCCCCAAGTTAAGCTTTTGCCGCCCACCTGACGACCGCGAATCCAGAAAAAGGGCTGATCTGGTGGTGTGGTATAGGGATTGTCTTTTTCATCAATAAACAAGTCAGGGTTTGCTTTCCAGTACCCAGGGTGCATTGATTGGTAGGACTGTCGCTTAGAAATCGCAAGATTGTAAAAGCGCTTTGCCATATCTCTGACCTGATGCCCTAGATCTTCCTTGGCATCGGGTGTGCGACCTGCCTCTAAGACTAGGACTTTGAGACCGCGTTCGCTCAATTCTTTTGCCGCAACGCCGCCATTGGCTCCAGAGCCAACCACGATCGCATCATAAATTTCTGAAGAGGTATGGGTACTCATCTTTCTTGACAAACCTTAAGCTTTTTATTTGCATGGCAACCACAGCAATTTAATATCTTGCCTGAAAATGCCCCCAGAATTGCAAAGGTTTCGCGGATTAACGTTTTAGAGCGTGTTTGAGAGGTTTTTTCCCCCTCTAACTCCCCCTTGCAAAGCTACCGTGTATACACAAGTCGGACTTACCCCCTTTAATTCCCCCTTGCAAAGGGGGAAGACCAGAAATCTTGTTCCCTCCCCTTTGCAAGGGGAGGGTTAGGGTGGGGTAATTTCCTTGATTTCACACACAAACTGAGATGTGTGTACACGCACGGTAGCTTTGCAAGGGGGGATTAATACCAAAACACAAAGTGGCTTAGCCACTTTTGTGAACTGCTATACGTTCCACCTAACGTCCTTTAGTCATAGCAATAAACGCTTTGATAGCTTGCCAACAGCGTACCGAACAAGTTTCAGGAGTGATTGAATTGATTGGTATCCATTGAATTCCCTTTGCCCCTACTTCTGGATCGGAGCTACTCAAAACACAAGATGCTCTATTTACAGAACATTGATAAATAATATTAACATTATGGAGTAATCGACCTTCCATAAGCGGATCAGGGAAAAAACTATCCGTTGCGGCTAATAATTGGTTAACTGAGATCTTGCACCATTCAAGAAAAGGGGTTGCAGAAAGAGCAGAAATGTGAAAAAAAGGGCGTAGTAGTAAATTAAATAACGAGCATGGAAAGCATCGTTAAGCACGCCCAAGGGCTAGTGTATAGTCTTCTGTGTTTGATGCCAAGTGTGTATCAAACAGCAAGTCTCAATGCAATACTAGGACTATTTCTCGAAGCACAAAGGCATCCTTATCCAGAACATACACAGATAAAATCAGCGAGTGCACTCAGCCGATTTCTCAATCACTATAACTGGTCAACGAGAGCAGTAATTCGGTCAACACGGCAGGCTATTTTGGGACAAATCGCCAAGCATCGCCCATCGAAACAAGTGCCATTAAAGATACTGATAGACTTGACTACCCTAGAAAAAAGCGGCAAGTTTTTACATTTGAGCAATCCCACCCAAAACGAACCAGACCCATGGGTGAGAATACTAAACGGAAAGCGAGGACTACATCTGGTTGTACTGTATCTGGTCTATGGAGAGTGGCGCGTACCATGGAGTTTTAGAGTATGGCGCGGCAAAGGATACCCCAGTCCCTCTGACTTAGCTTGTAAGTTATTGGGGACAGTACCCAAGCAACTAACCCAAGGCAAGACTGTGATTGTCCTTGCTGATACTGAGTTTAGTACGGTGAAGTTTTTCAATACTGTCCGCGCCAAGACTTGGCGCATCGTTGTCGGTGTACGCAACAATCGTAAACTTCAAGATGGCCGTACAGTCAAACAACTTTATCGTCATGGCAAACGTGGACAACAAATTTTGCTAGAAGGGCTAACTCAGCCTTTGACGATCTCTTGGTTTTGGCTCAAAAGAGCTGATAGTAAACGGGAGTTACGCTTTGTTGTCTCTTCTCATCCTTATTCTGGTGCTTATCTGGTGATGTTAGGTCGTAAGCGTTGGGCGATTGAGGGATTCTTCAAAACCATCAAACATCGCTTTGGTTTGCATTGTTTTGGGCAATCTACAAAACTTGGTGTTTATCGTTGGCTTATCCTCTCTCTGCTTGCTTATCTTTTGGCCCATTGGATTGATCAATGGTCGAGTCCTCCTGTCTTGGACTGGAAAGCTACCTGTGATTTGACACTTTCCGTTTTATTTCCTTCTGTCCTTTGGTTGAAACTTCTTAGGTATCTCCAAATTAGTGCCGATATTGCTGCTCGTCATGGGTTTGAAATTATTCTCAAACCCATTCCTACTTAACTCTTTCAGGAATGGTGCAAGATCTCAGTTATTCCTGTTTCTTCTTGGATCTCTCGCCGTAGTCCTTCTAGAACGGGTTCAGACGGTTCAATTCCACCTCCAGGTAAATCCCAACAGTCTATCTCTGGCAATGTCATTTGGTGGATCAATAAAACCTCATCTAAGTCCACAAAAAGACCGTTGACCGTTACTCTCAATCTTGTCTGTTGCATCATGCTGAGCCATTTAGTAAGACTTTTTCTTTGCCTATCCTATATCCAAAATACAGCTTTCAACCATAGTTCTAAAACTGTTTAAATCTGGGGTTCTCAATCCTTCCACCTTTGCGAGATCGTCCCAGATTCTTAGTTTTACAGCATCTTTAGCGTAAGGCTTTAAGATAAAGATCGATGATTCTTCCTTGGAGTAAGCCCCGCCTTGCAAAAGCAAACTGCTCTTAGAATTTTCTGACAAGCTTTCATAATATGCAGGATCTACAGCACAAAGATATCGCTTTGCCTCTACATGTAGTGCGATCGCCTCAGTGACTGCCTTGGAGAAGAGCTTTTGCAGATATCTTGCCCCTTCATGCTCGTGGCGATCGTCGATCGCCTGCTCGGTGGGATTTTCACCAAGATCATGCAACAAATGACCGAGGTCATGCAGGAGACAAGCGGTAATTAGTTCTGGACTAGCTGCATGTTCTTTGGCAAGAGTAGCGCATTGCAAACCATGTTCTAACTGGGTAATTGGTTCGCCGCCATATTGGGCATGACCTCTAGTTGCAAATATATCAAAGATTTCGTCGAGATCTAGTCTCATTCTATTTCTCCTAATTACAGCCTATTGAGGCTTTAAATAATATTGAGAGAAGATTAAAAGTGCCGCTTCGCGGCACTTTTAATCTTCTCTCTGGGTTTAGTTTTAGCTCAGAGCGCTATTATTTGAACTCAGCCTCAAGTAAACAATTAAATTCTCGCGCAAAATCAATAGAAACACGAGCGTGAACCGCACCCTGTTTGTCAAAAAAACGTTGTTTCCCAGATCTGGGAAATACACCTTCATGCCATACATTGGGATGGATATACAAGCCACAACTGCCATCAAACCGAAAGCAAACAAAATCTTCAGGCTTAACATCATCTCCTGCTAATGCTAACGGCACAAAGAAGGGATTCTTGTCGAGAGGAAAAAATAGCTGTCCGCCATCGGGATGATAATTAGCGTGCCATAGGAGCATTTTTTCTAGTGGGCGATCGCTTGCCACATCAGCTAAGCATGGTTCGTTCGCATAAGCCAAAATGTAATGACCGTCTACCGCTTCGTTATGCCCAAAGAGAATCTGTCCTTTCCATTCGCTTAAAAACACACCTTCCGTAGTTCCGCCACCGTCGCCACTATCGGGATCGACGGTTCGCCAACCTTGCGATCGCCAGCGCACGATTTCCACCTGAATTTTATCTGGATCATTTACTAAGTATCCATATCCTTCTAGATGTGCGTCGGTTGCATCAACTACAGGCATGGCAACATGCCTGAGATCTCTAGGAATATTAGGATTGAGATAGTCTACGGTCATAAAGATCTGTCCCTAAAGCGAAGAAATATTTTCTTCGGCTAAGCCAAAGGATAGAGTCATTCCTGCTCCACTAAGTCCGTTAACGATGGTGACGTTGGCTTCTGGATCGGCAATAAACTCTGTTTTTCCAGCAAGCTTTGCATAGACCCCATGCCATGTTGCGGAAATCTTGAGTTCTGGGAATTTTGCAAATGTTTGCAAATAATCGAGAACATAGTTATTAATTTCGGCGCGATCGAAGGGATCGGGAGTCAATCCATATTCATGGGAATCTCCGAGAATCAATTCACCTAAGCCATTTTGTGAAACCATCACATGAATTCCCCATTCTGGGAAATGTGGAGTTTCTAGTTCAATTCTTTTCTTCAAAGCGTCTAGGGTTTGGCAATGACTGAAAGAACCATAGTGAGTTAGTGTCAGCCCTGCATAAAGTGAGGGTCCTAATCGCCAATTTGCAGGTTGAGACACGGTTCGCATCATTTGCAGCTTTACTTTAGTGATATTGCTCTCTGCATAAATCTCTGGGTAAAGGGTTTCAAAATCTGCACCGCTACAAACAAAAATGCGATCGGCAGTCCAAAACTCATTGCCCACTTGCAGTTTGGGATAAGCGATCGCATTGACGACTTTGCCAAATTGAAATTCAATTGGATAATTACTAGCTAAAAATGCTGGCAATTTTTGGATTACCTCCCTCGGATCGACGGTTACTTCAGTGCTGCTCCATAAAGCGCCTAGTAATCCTTCAGTGATGGCAGCTTCACTCTTTTTAGCAACAGCTTCGGCATTTAACAAAGCGATCGTGTCAACGCCTTCATTGGTTGCCATGAATTCCTCAAGTACGTCCAGTTCATCTTGACGATAAGCAAGCAACAGAGAGCCACTGGGATCGTGATATAGTCCTGCTTTCTCGACAACTTCAAGCCAGATTTCTCTAGACTTGAAGGCGCGATCGCGTAATTTCCCATTTGGTTGACCTACTGGCCAAACCATCCCAAAATTACGGATCGAAGCGCCAACAGCCTCAAGATTCCTTTCAAATACTGTTACTTTGTAACCGCGTTTGGCGGCGGCTAGAGCATGGGCAAGTCCTACGATGCCTGCACCGACGATTGCAATTTCTGTATGATTTGTCTGACTCATAAATGATTTTAGGAGATTAAGCTGGATAATTTATTTTGGAATTCAGATAGGGATACAACTAAGCCATCATTGGGATAAATGGCTAATTGCTCGTTGGTATGAGTGCCATTTGTGACTCCAAAAGTATAAAGGCAATTTGCATTGTGACCTGCCAAAAGATCGGAAGGAGTATCACCAATACAAATTACTTGTTGTGGATTAGCGATCGCCAACTGATACATAGCCTTTTGAATCATATAGGGGGCTGGGCGACCTTCTTGGTTATAAATCTCCGATGGAGTGATCGAGGCTTGAATCAAAGAGTTATCAGAGCCAACATAATCAGAATCGAGTCCCTTATCCCAACCGAGACGACTGAGAATAATATCTGTCACTTCGCGATAAAAGCCTGTGGTCAGAGCAATTTTAATTTGATGCGATCGCAGCCATTCAAACAACTCTAAGCATCCCTCAGTCGGCTCAACAGGTTGAGTACGATAATGATCTTCCAAAATTTGTTTAAACTCGATAAAGGAAGTTTCTACTTTAGAAATGTAGCTGGGATCTTCTTTGTCGATCTGTTCTGCCCACAGAGTCTGAAAAACCACCTTTTTAGAAATTCCCATCATTGCAATAACTCTATCGGTCTGAGCCTCTAGCCCAGTTTTAGCCGCAGCTTGCATAAAGCATTCTTCTACTTCGCGATCGTCTTTGACGGTCGTCCCAGCCATATCAAATACGACTAATTTTATGTCAGTCATGATTTTTACCTTTTCCAAATTACGATTGTTTTCGATCGTTTTATAGCCCATTTAAGAATTGTTTAGATCCTCTCCCCAGCTTCCCTTAAAAAGCTCCTGTGTACACACAAGTCTAAATACCCCCTTTAATAAACTAGGACTTACGCATCTGCCCTGCAATAAATTGCGGGCTAAAAGCTTAAACCTGTTGAAACAGGTTCGTTTGAGGCTTTCTTTAGTCAGTTTTAACTGACTTGAGCTTTGAGCCAAGAACTTTAGTTCTTGGTTGATTTGCGTAAGTCCTATAAACTAGAAATCTTGTTCCCTCCCCTTTGCAAGGGGAGGGTTAGGGTGGGGTAATCCCAAATCACAAAATGGCTTCCTATTTCTTGAGCCATTTCTGGGTGCTTTGGGATAAACCTTTGGTTAATAACCAATAGAGAATCCTCACGCCAATGCTTGTCAAAACTAGAGCCATAGACATCGCCGCCGCAGGAGCAATATCACCCGCATCATCCATATTCACGATCGCTACCGCAGCTAGAGGAGCATTTGGAGGGTACAAGAAAATGATTGCGGAAATAGTTACCATCGAATTAACAAAAAAGTAACTGCCTAATTCTAAGATTGCAGGAACCGTTAAAGGAATAGTCACGCGCCAAAAGGTTTTGTAAAATGGAACGCCCATGGAAGCCGAAACTGATTCAAATTCTGGATCGATTTGCTTTAGCGCCGTGCTTGCTGTTAAAAAGCCAACCGTATAAAAGTGGATAATATTACAGATAACTAGTAGAGCAAGTGTCCCGTAAAGACTATTAAACGGATTTACTAATGCGAGGTTTGTATAGGGAATATTCCATAATGGCTTGTTGAAGAAGAACACATAGGATAGCCCTAATACTAGACCAGGCAAAGCTAGAGGAATTGTCGATAAGAAATAGTTAAACGAACGAACTAGTTTAAATCCTTTGCCTTTCTCGACTAGGTAAGCCCCCATAAATACTGCGATCGTTCCAAAGATAGCAGTATAGAGAGAGACCTTAATGCTATTCCAATAGGCATCTAAGCCACCGCCACCAACTGCATCAAAGTCGTAATGCTTAGTGGTGAGGCTCAAATCGTAGGGCCAAATTTTAACCAAGGAGGCAAAAATAATTGTGCCAAATACTAACAAAATGAAACTAACAATAACGCTACAAAAAGCCAACATTAGCCAATCTAATTTTGGGTTAGGGCTTGGTTGCAAAGGAACTGAGCGACTACTTACTAAGGCGGTTTGACGACCTTGGAACAAGCGATCAAGTACATAGGAGATCACCGTCGGAAGTAATAAAAATACGCCAATCGTTGCCCCCATAGAGAAGTTCTGTTGACCAATCACCTGCTTATAAATATCAGTGGAAAGCACGTTAAACCCGCCACCAACAACTTTAGGTACACCAAAGTCTGTAAAGGCAAGTGTAAAACATACAAAAACTGAACTCATCAAGCCGTACTTTACACTCGGTAAAGTCACTGTAAAAAACACGCGATGGGCTGGTGTCCGTAAAGCCGCCGCTGCTTCGTAAAGTCTGGCATCAGTAATACTTAAAGCTGTCATCAACAAAATTACGGCTTGGGGAAAGCAATATAGAACTTCACCAATAATGATCCCATTGGAACCATATAGATTAATATCAAATCCTGCAATCAACGAAAAGAAACCAGTGGTTATTAAACCCTTATTCCCAAATAAATAAACCAACCCAATGCTATGAGCTAAAGGTGGAATAAACAAAGGTAACAGCCCAACAATACGAAAGAACGGCTTGCCAAACATCGCAGTCCGAGTTAGAGCGTAGGCATATATAAAGCCCAAAACGACTGAGATTAAGGCGCTAGCGATCGCAATATAGAAGGTATTAAATATCGAAACCGAAAGCGCTGGAGTCTGAAAATAGCGAATGTAATTATCTAGCCCTATCCATTGCCCATCAGCATCTTGAAAGCTGCGAATCAACATCGGATATAGCGGCAGTAAAACTCCAACCAACAGCCATAGCGTACTTAAAACAATAAACCCTCTCAAGATCCAATCTTCTTTGGTAAGAAATTGCTGGACTTGGGGTTGAGGCTTCACTGGAAAGCTGCTTTTTTTTTCTGGTGCTAATGTCATAGGACAACTTACTCAAAAATGAGGGAGTGGGAATGATGGCAGAGATATTTCATGATTAGGATTGGTTTTCTTGTTCCCCTCTCCGCTTTTGGGAGCTACCTTGTAAACACAACTAAAGAAATTTCAAATCTAATGAATTACCCCTCCCTAGCCCTCCCCTTGCAAAGGGGAGAGAACAAGATTTCTAGTTTTCCCCCTTTGCAAGGGGGAATTAAAGGGGGTATTTAGACTTGTATGTGCACGATAGCTTTTGGGAGAGGAGTTAGGAGAGAGGGGCTTGGGAACTTCCGCGAGACATCAGTTATTTAGGGAAAATTTGCAAATGCTCGCTAGGGATTTGAATTGTTAATGTTGTTCCCAAATTTAATTCGATCTGTCTTGCCTGATGAATAGACACCTCAATCGTGATAGTTGCCTTAGAATTACCTTCAGGGCGCAATGTAATGTGATATACAGAGCCGAGAAATTCTATACCTTCGATATCAGCAGTTACAATGTTAACTAAATCTTCATTTTGCTTGCTGCTATCTAACAAATAAATCGACTCAGGACGGATAGCGACTTCAATCTGGCTATTTACTTCAAACTCTCCAATATTTGCATCTAGCAAAATATTGCCGCATCGTACCTGTGTAGAAGAAATAACTTCGCCATTCCAAAGATTAGTAGAACCAATAAAGTTTGCGACAAAAGGAGTCTTGGGATTTTGGTAAACTATGCGAGGAGTTCCAACTTGAGCGATGACACCTTTATCCATCACGACAACGCGATCGGCCATCGTCAAAGCTTCCTCTTGATCGTGAGTTACCATCACAGTCGTTACACCCAAACGCTTTTGTAATTGAGTGATTTCAACACGTAAACGACCTCTGACCTTGGCATCCAAAGCTGATAGAGGTTCGTCTAAAAGCAACAAACTCGGAGATAGAGCTAAAGCTCTCGCTAGGGCAATCCGCTGTTGTTGCCCACCAGACATTTGCGAGGGATATTTCCTGCCAAAACCCTCTAGACCAACTGTCTCAAGTAATTCTTTTACACGTTGCTCGATCTGCCCTTTAGGCATAGGTGTATTCTGCAACCCATAGGCAATGTTTTGCGATGCCGTAAGATTGGGAAACAAAGCATAAGATTGAAAGACTATACCGAAGTCTCGTTTTGCAGGAGGGAAGCGAGAAACATCTTTGCCACCCTGTATTACACGTCCAGTGGTTTGCTGTTCTAAACCAGCGATGATTCGTAATAATGTTGTTTTTCCGCAGCCACTAGGACCCAACAAAGAGACAAATTCTCCAGCATAAACATTGAGATTAATATCATTCAGAGCTATAAATTGCCCAAATGACTTATGAATATTCTCAATTTGGAGATACGGTTGCCCAAGATCCTTCTGATTCATTGATGAAGCAAAAGTAGAATTTGGCTCTTGGATTTTTTGTGAGCTTTGCTGAATGTCAGCAAATTCTCCCTGCGAGCTAGCTTGACTTGCGATCGCTTCTGTCCCGTCTGAAGAATTTGTCATGATTTTGTTAAGCCTCAGAAGTTTTTTATAATTGCGTTCTAGTCTTAAATGTTTGTTTCCGAGAAAGATTGCTTAGCAATCTTTCTCGGAATTCTCTCAAAGTTTTATTTACTTCTTCTTCGCTTCAGACTTGGAATCGTAGCGCTTAGTCCATTCCGCTAAAATCGTATCGCGGTTAGCAGCAGCCCATTTCAGATCATTCTTGGTAGATAGTTGCTTTAATGGATCTTCGGGGAATCCAGCAGGAATCGGAACATCTGTCTTAACGGCTGTTAAAGGGAAGTTCTTAGCATACTTTTTGGAGATTTCAGGAGAAATCGCCCAATCCAAGAAAGTCTTAGCGTCAGGGTTGATGTTAGCTTTCTTGACCAAAGCATTCGCCTCAACATCCCATCCAGAGCCTTCTTTAGGGAAAACGGGTTGAATCGGTTCGCCACCATTTTTTTGCTTTACAGCACGATATCCAAAGGAAATACCGATCGCATATTCGCCAGATCCCGCAAGTTTGCAAGGCTTAGAACCAGAATGAACATATTGAGCAATGTTTTCATGTAGGGCATCTAAGTACTTCCAACCTTCTGCATCTCCCATCATTTGCAAAATAACTGATACAGAGAGAAAGCCAGTACCCGAAGATGCAGGATTGGACATCACAATCTGACCTTTGTACTCAGGTTTGATTAGATCCGCCCAAGATTGAGGGATTGATAAGTTCTTTTTGCCAGCTTCAACGGTATTGACGCAAAAAGCAGATTCCCAAGCATCAATCCCTACCCAATGTGGTGGATTTTTACTATCTCTAAACATGGGCTGAACTGCATCTAGTCCCTTAGGAGCATAAGGCTCTAGCATCCCTTGCTTATCGGCAACAAGTAGACTTGAGGCAGCAAGCCCCCAAACTACATCAGCAGTAGGGTTATCTTTCTCAGCGAGAAGTTTGGCAGTAACTACGCCAGTAGAGTCGCGAACTTTGTTAACCTTGATGTCAGGATATTGCTTCTGAAATAAAGGCAAATACTCTGATAATTGATCGTCTTCGAGAGCTGTATAAACCGTAATGCCGCCAGTAGCAGGTTTAGCGACTTCGGCTGACTTAGTTGCGTTAGCACTCGTGGTTGTTTGAGCTTTGTTTTCAGGAGTTTGTGTCTGAACACAGGCTGTTACAAATACAGTTAGAAGAAAAGCTGACAGTAGACTTAAGGAAAAGCGAAGCCACTTTTTATTTATAGACATAATGAATTACTCCTTATAAAACAGTAAAAATATTCACTTCAAAATTTGTCAATCAATTTTAGAAGTCATATATAAGGATGGTCGGCGCGAAGCGCCGACCATCCTTATATTCTTAGGGCTACCTTCTAGAAGGTGAATAGTGTTCTAATCGTTGCCACCCAAGTTGTAGGGTTCAATGCATTGTGGTTGGGATTGAAGATAGCAATTACACCAGGAGTAACTGATATATTCTTGCTGACGCGAAAAGAATATTGGAGTTCTAGAAGATATGCAGTGTCTGGATCAACTCTTGTGGAGTCACTATTTGAAGTGACTTTTGGAGGCATTCCGAAAATAATTCCTCCCGTGTTGCCAGTAGCAAACAAATCTGGGAACGCAAGGTTAAGACTCCAGTTGAATAAATTAGCAGTGTTGCCTGCACCTACACCTGATTCTTGACGGGCATCAGCAAAGCCAACCCAGCCACCTAAGTTAAAGCCTTTAGAAGCTTGCCAATTAAATTGAGCGCCATAGCGATTGGTGGAAGTATCATTACTATTTGTGAATGGTCTACGACCAAAATCGCTACCAGTACTACCAACAACATTGACAAGACCACTTGGCTCAAAAGCCCGTGCGTAAGCCAAACCAAACTTCAAGTCAGTTGTTGGCGAAAAAACCAGTTGTATATTGGCACTATAAGCGCCGCTAAATAGACCACCTCGACCAGTTGCCGATGCAGCATTAGGAGCATCGCCCGAATTTGCGAGGTAACTTGCGGCAACTGTAAACTGAGGGTTAATCTTGTAACTCAAGCCCAAGCCAGCACCAGAAGGAGCGCGAAACAATAGCGGATCGTAACGTCCAAATCTAGATAAAGCACCACTGTCGCTGCTTTCAAAATAAGGGTTCAATGTGTCAGCAATATCGTCGGAATCGAGGGCATTTGCGCCAACGTAAACCCTTAGACTATCGCCAACTGGAAATCGGTAGTATAACTTATCGATCTCAAATGTATTGCCAGTATTGGTGGCAAATGCTAGACGAGTCATCCTACTGTTTGTTGCATCTTCTAAATTTTGGATATTACCAGCTTGTAAGCGAGTTCGCAGTAGATCTTTACCAGTGAAACTCGTATCAAGGTTTAAACGCGCCCGATAGGAAAAAGTCGTGTTTGAAGCATCAGTTGTTCTATTAACAGCAGGAACAGCAGCAGAACCCACCCCGCCAAAGGTATCTGTTAATGAAAAAATGACTCTGGCATTGAGCTTGGTGGTAGTAGAAAACTGTTGGGCTTCCAGCTTAGCGACCTTGGCATCAAGCGCGTCAACTCGACCTCTTAGGGTTGCAAGTTCTGCGGCAAACTCTTCTTGAAGTTTCTGAAGCGTGGCGAGGTCTTCCTTGCTGACTTTATCTGCTAAACCAGCAGAAATAATTTCGTTAACCTTATCAAGACAAGCATTTAAACCAGCCGCAAATTCATAACGCGACAGGGCTTGTTTGCCTCGGTAAGTACGATCAGGGAATCCTGCAATACATCCATATCTTTCGACGAGGGACTGCAATGATGTAAAAGCCCAGTCTGTTGGTCTGACATCGGAGAGCTGTGATACGGAAGTAGCATTTTGAGAGATCTTCTCAGGCTCTTGTACAGAAGACTCAGCTAAAGTATCTTTTTCGATTTTTTGTAAAACGTTTGAAACTTTAGCACTATTTTGGGAAGCTGGAATCGATATTACTTCATTTGCACTGGCATTTCCAGTGGACAAAGGTAATAGCAGAACTGAAGCAACTACAAATGGTTGAACTGATAACTTTTTAAAATAAATCATGATGCCTTTACTCACACTAAAAGTCATCATACTTTTCAGTGCACTTTCATGATTTAACTTAGGGTTAAGCTTGATTTATATTTTGGTAGCATAGTCCTAAAAAAGAAACGATATAACCGCAGACCAAGAAGCATTGTAATAGCTCCCCAAATCTTCTCGTATGAAAATTAAAGGGTGATCGCTTTCTTGAGAATCAATCTTTTATTGTGAGGCGATCGCATCATAAATTTCTGAAGAGGGATGGGTACTCATCTTATTCCTTGACAAACCTTAAGCTTTTAGATATTCGCTTGGCAACTACAGCAATTTAATATCTTGCCTGAAAATGCCCCAGAATTCCAAGCTTTTGGCTAATTAGTGTTTGTATGATCGATCGCCTGTAGGGGTTAAGCATTTGCGCGACAATTTCTAAACTCATAACAGAGACATCATTCTGCAAATGCTTAACCCTCTTTGCTTTTAGCGATCGCCTGTTGCTGCGTTGTAAGGTGTTGGGCAAAGCATCCCCGTATTTAGGGGATTTGAAAATTTACAAATGGTTGCGGGAATGCTTTGCCCCTACATTGAAATTCTACTCAAAGGCTTCGCGGAGGACGGTTTGCATGAGGTCTTCGGCGAGTTGTTTGCGGTGTTTGATTTGTTGTTCTAGTTGGTCGATGATGTTCATTAATTTATCGACTTTTTCCACTATCGTTTTTTGTTCGGCAAGAGGAGGAAGGGGAATAAATGTAGAAGAGAATCTGTTTAGAGCCATTTTTTGGACAGCAACTTGTTTTGTTTTATCAATAAATTGATCTTGGCAAAATCGGCTATCTAAGCAATGCCATAAAAATATTTTGTTCATGGAAAACAAGACTATTTTCGCTGCATTTTCTGTTAAATTCATTCCATCAAATTTGCCTGGAACTAAACCACACTTACCAATTGTTGCACCAACAATAGTCATGTAAATGTCATCTTTGCTTATGGTGTATCTTTTTATTCCCTGATATACATCTTCATCTATATAGTGGATGTCTGAATCGTCAATAGTTCCATTTTTCATATCAGTCACCCTTATATAAATGTAAGGTGTTGGAGTGGTTTTTAATTTGTATCCATTAGGAACACGTTTTCCTCCTCTAATGTCACATAATTCTCCCAAACGACACCAAACCCAATTATCAGGAATAGAAAATGGAATTTCATTGATCGCTATTTCAGCAAGAGGTTTTTCTTTCTTGAGTTTGCCATCAGCGATCGCCTGTTGTTTTTCGGCTTTGATTTTGGCGAGGAGTGCGGCAGCATCAGTTTCTGGATTGCCACTTTGAATTGGGTTTTCGGTGCGCCATTCGGCAGTAAGTTGACCTCCGATCGCCTCCTGCAAAATCGCCTGTTTCAACTGAGAAACATATTTTTCTTGATTATTCAATTCAACTCTAAGCAAACTTAAATACTGATCAGAGTGTTGAATCTTTTTAAGAAAATCCTCTTGTTCTTCTAACGGAGGGAAACTGAACTCGAAATCAAAAAATAGTTTTGCTTGTAATCGAACTCGCTGCGTTACACCTTGACTTGATTTGATGCAAGCGTTTAAAAATATTGGTGTATTCGTTAGCCAATAAAAAAAGTCGCGTTTAACCTTTGTCTCATCGATTTCAAAATACCAAAAGTCATTGGTAACAATTGCACCATCTAATTCATCTGGCACAATGCCAAACGCCCCATGTCTCGCATCAATTCCAGACAAAATGAATTGACCTTTTGAGATTCTGTGCATTTTAGAACCAATTAATTTTCCTTTGGTTTTATTTCTTAAAGTAACGCCTCTATGATGAACTTTGATCGTAACTAGAGAATATTCTTGCTCAGGTTGAAGTTCAACAGGCTCTTTAACTCTATGTAAAAACTCAGAAACTTTTATAGATTTATGCATCTTTCAGAACGTCCTTTAATATATCTAATGTTTCATCACTCTTCTTAAAAGAATCATGCAACATACCCAACAACTCAACCGAACTATAACCCCGTTCCACCTCCACCACATGAGGATTTTTCACATCCAGATTAAACCCATTCTTCTCCAAATCCGCAAAACTCACCCGCCAAGCCTGCTCACCCTCCTCACGATTACCCCACCAATCGCGCAACGACTGAAACTCACCCTTCACAATCGGCTTCGTCTTAGAATATGCCTTCACCCCATCAGGCAAACGATGCTCCCAATACCAAACATCCTCAGTCCGCTTACCCTTCGTAAAGAACAACAAATTAGTCGCCACCGAAGCATAGGGTTGGAACACAGAATTTGGTAACCGCACAATCGTATGCAGATTGCAAGACTCCAACAAATGCTGACGAATCCTCGCCTTCACCCCATCACCCGTCAAAGAACCATCAGGCAACACGATCGCCGCACGACCGCGATCGCGCAAATAACGCACCATCAACAACAAAAACAAATCCGCACTCTCCGTAGTCCGATAACTCAACGGAAAATTATCCTGTACCCCATCCGTCACCGAAGCCCCAAACGGCGGATTAGCAAGGATCACATCGACCCGATCCGCGTCTGTAATGCTCGTATATTCCCGATTCAGACTATCCGTATACTCAATACTCGGAACCTCAATCTCATGCAAAAACAAATTCGTCACCGCCAACATAAACGGCAACGGCTTAAACTCCATCCCCTTGATCGTCTGCTCCAAAGTTTCCAGATCCTTCACCTGATCGATACCCTGCGATCGCAAATGATTAATCGCACAGGTCAAAAAACCACCCGTCCCACAAGCAGGATCAAGAACTTTTTCGCCTAACTGCGGATTCACCATCTCCGTCATAAACTCCGTCAGCGCA
Organism: Pseudanabaena sp. Salubria-1; assembly: GCA_023336205.1. Taxonomy (GTDB): domain Bacteria; phylum Cyanobacteriota; class Cyanobacteriia; order Pseudanabaenales; family Pseudanabaenaceae; genus Pseudanabaena. Next base: position 71,007 of record JALQCR010000019.1, on the reverse strand, counting down.
CGCGGCGTATAAAACTCCCCATAAGCTCCCGCCGATTGCAGTTCTTGTAAGATCGTCTCGTAAATATCCCCAAACAAATGCCGATCTTCCGAATTCTCAAAATCAATCTCATTCAGACTATTCAACACCTGCCGAATAATCGTTCCATTTTTCATGTAATTATTCGTACCCTCAAAGATCTCCCGCACAATCCGCGCCCTCTGATTGCCCGTACTCAGATCGAGATTTCGCAAAGTCGGAAATAAATCCTGATCGATAAATTTCTGCAAAGCATCCCCCGTCATTCCCTCCCTATCCGCCGCCCAACTACTCCAGCGCAAAGGCTCAGGAACCACCGACACAAAATCATCCTTGAGAAGCTCTAACTCGCGATCGCTAGCATCAAGGATTTTCAAAAACAGCAACCAGCCCAACTGCTCAATGCGTTGTCCATCCCCCGACACACCCGCATCTTTCCGCATAAAGTTACGCAGAGATTTAATATTACCGCCGAGATTTTTCATAGTCATTTGATCGCACTGCTGGATTAATCACTTTACGGTAAAAGCGTAAAATTAAGACAATGTTTTGGGCGAAACAGGCTAAAGTCTCGCCGATCCAGCGTTAATACAGTTGTAATATTTTCCCGTTCAGCGATCGCCATAACAGTCGCATCCACAAAATCAATCCGACTATCCTGATATTGCGCCAAAATCTCTGCCGTCCTTAGCAAATCTTCATCTGTCAAAGCCATTAACACAAACTTACTTTGTTCTAATCCGCGCAAAAAACGAATCAAAACCTCTGCACCCGCATCTCGTTGAATTAAATAGGCAACTTCTGCCAACACAGTTTGAGGCAAAACGATCTCAGCTTGTTGGAAATAAACCTTAGCCACTTCACCATGCCGAGGATCTGAACGATTTGTTAAAGCCACTACAAACCCAGTATCTCCAACTACTCTTTGCATGACCAACCCGATTTTGAGGTAATCTCTGATTTCAAAATTTCCTCAGCATCCATAGACAAATTTGGAGAGCCTGCAAACAAGCCAACTAAAGGATCTGATGCTTCGGCTCGATCTTGAGAAACCTCTTTTTGTATAGATACCAAGTATCGCTTTTTCAGAATTTGAACAAAATCAAATAATAGACCCTGAGCTTCATTTGGCAAACTATCAATATCTTGGTGTATTTGTTGAAGTTGTTGCATGACCTAAGTCCTCTAAAAAAGTTGATGGGCTAAACTCTTACTATAAAATTAATGGATATTTAATCTATACGGCTTTTATGCGGCTTGATAAAGTTCCGATTTTAACTCGCGTAAAACCTCAATATATCGAGGCTTACCGCCAAATAAATCAATAATCTGCTTAGGAGAGCCATGTTTCTTCATAGGTTCTAATTTTAGCACCGAAAGATCCTCAATATTCTCAATCCCATCCGCCGCATACTTTTCTAACAACGTATCTAAAACCGATCGCACCGCTACCCCATACTTAGCAAAACAATTACGCTTACGCACATTTTCCGCCCGTTCCTTGCGCGTCAAAGGCGGCTGTCCCCAAGCCACATAACATATCAAATCAAACAGATCCAAATCTTTCTGAATAGACTTCTGTAAATCCTCCAAGACAATTCCCTGATCGGATAGCTCAGCAATCAAAGCACTCTTTTTATCCGCCTCATCCCAACTACTCAAGAAATCATCCAAACTGCTAAACTTTCGCAGCAAGTTCTGCTTTGTATAATCCTTTAGACTTGCTGTCACCAAGTCGCCATTGTCATTTAAATATTGAATCCTCTCATTGAGAATCTCTACATTCACACCCGTAATATAAACCTTATCACGGTGTTCAGAAACCACAGCCCCACCACTAATAATCGTTGGGATAAATGGCAGAGGCTGAGCATCCGTCCCAAAATTCAAAACCTCACCCGTCGCCTGATCGATAACTCTCTCCGTAGGATTGCCGCTAATGTCCTCATCCGTAAGCCCCACACCCTCACGTACTTCCTTAATCATCACAGGATCGCCATCAAAACTGCGATCGCTAAATTGATCGGTCACATTCCGAAAATCCATAATCGTAAAATAGCGTTTATCAAACTGCTCATTAATCCTTGTCCCCCGCCCAATAATTTGCTTAAACTCCGTCGGTGATTGGATATTCGAATCCAACACAATTAACTTACAAGTCTGAGCATCCACACCCGTCGTCATCAATTTAGAAGTCGTGGCAATCACAGGATAACGCTCCTCTGGATTGATGAAATTATCCAATTCCAACTTGCCCAGCTTATCCTCACCCGTAATTCGCATCACATATTTATAGTTCTCTCGCACCAGATCCCCCGCTTCATTAGAAATCGCCTGACGCATCCTCTCCGCATGTTCCGTATCCACACAAAAAATAATCGTCTTCGCATAAACATCCGTCTTTCGCAAATATTCCATTACCCGTTTCGCCACAGCCTTTGTGCGATCGTCAATCACCAAATTGCGATCGAAATCCTTGAGGTTATATAGGCGATCGTCCACTGCATAGCCAAATTTATCGCGCTTACCCACCTCTGGGCGATATCCCTCCAAATCTACATTTAAACCAACCCTTATCACCTTGTAAGGAGCCAAAAAACCATCATCAATTCCCTGCTTCAGCGAATAGGTATAGATTGGCTCGCCAAAATACTCAATATTAGAAATCTCCTTTGTTTCCTTGAGCGTAGCCGTCAAACCCAAATGGGTTGCCGAACTGAAATATTCTAAAATCTCCCGCCATTTGCTATCATCCGCCGCACTACCACGATGACATTCATCAATCGCGATCAAATCAAAAAAGTCGGGACTAAACTGACGATAGGCATCAAGAATATCATCTTCATAATTGACTAAACCTTGATATAGAGCCAAATAAATCTCAAAAGCTGTGTCAATATTTTTGTTTTTAATCACCGTCATTTTGTTTTTAAAATGCTTAAAATCACCGCGCTTAGTCTGACTGATCAGCGAAGTGCGATCGGCTAAAAACAAAATCCGTTTTTTAGTGCCATTTTTCCAGAGTCGATGAATAATCTGAAAAGCCGTGTAGGTCTTACCCGAACCCGTTGCCATCACCAGCAATAAGCGATCCTGTCCCTTTGCGATCGCCTCCACAGTCCGATTAATCGCAATCTGCTGATAGTAACGCGGTTGCCTCCCCTTACTATCAAAGAAGTAATCAAAACTAGCGATCTGTTCCGCTTCAGGCGTTTCAATCCCCTTAAACTTCTTGTACTTCTGCCAAAGTTCATCAGGACTAGGGAAATCATCCAGACTCAACTCACGCTCGATCTGATCCGAAAAGCCAGATTTATCATGCTCCAAAAAGCCGTCGCCATTCGAGCTAAACGCCACAGGCAAATCCAAAATATCGGCGTAGTCCAAAGCTTGCTGCATCCCCGCGCCCACAGCAAACGTATTTTTCTTAGCCTCAATAATAGCGATCGCTATATTCGGCTTGTAATACAACACATAATCCGCCTTTTTCGCCTTACCCCGTTGCGTCTGATCCCCCTTCACATAAATCCGCCCATCCGTAAAGTAAACCTGCTCACGCACCTGCTTCCGAATATCCCATCCCGCTTTGATCAATGCAGGCAAAATGTATTGCGTACAAATATCCTGTTCTGAAAGTTCCTGTTTATCGGTCATCAATAAATCAACCTATATTTTTTGGAAATCTTTCATTAATTATAATAGGATTTACACACCAGAAGAAATGTAGGGGCAATTCATGAATTGCCCTTACGATGAAATATTAATTATCTTGACGAAAGCTGCTTATTAAAATCTTGCAAAGCAAGGTTTTAATAAGCTAGTTAATAAATTTTTTTAAGGTGTCAAGGGTCATTTTATAAGGCGGATAGCGCCACTTGAGGTCGAAGCGGAAAGAATTTTTGAGTACACTCTTACGGTGAGAGAATGTATCAAAACTTGCCTTGCCGTGATAGCTACCCATACCGCTGTGACCGACACCACCAAAAGGAAGCTCTGGATTACCCAAATGCATAATGATGTCGTTGAAACAACCGCCTCCGTATGAAATCTCTTGGAGAATGCGCTCCTGATTTTTTTTATTGCTAGAGAAGAAATATAAGGCTAGAGGTTTAGCTTGAGCATTGACAAAGGCGATCGCATCTGAGAGTTGGTCATATTCCAAAATCGGCAAGATTGGGCCAAAGATTTCCTCAGCCATAATTTTCGAGTTAGGAGACACTGCATCAATGAGGGTAGGCGCAATAAAGCGATCGCTTTTATCGCTGTTTCCACCAATTAGCACTTTGCCTTCATTGAGCAAACTTACGAGGCGATCAAATTGGCGATCGTTAACAATACGGGCAAAATCTGAACTTTGTTGAGGATTTTCACCAAAGAATGTCTTTACGCATTCTAATAATTTTTCAATTAGGGCAGATTTGATGCTTTTCTGTACTAATAGATAATCAGGAGCAACACATGTTTGACCAGCATTATAGAACTTACCCCATATAATCCGCTTAGCAGTAATTTCTAAATCACAGGATTTATCGACAATACAAGGGCTTTTGCCACCAAGCTCTAAGGTTACAGGCGTTAGATGCTTTGCCGCAGCTTCCATAACAATTTTGCCGATCGCAGTTCCACCAGTAAAGAAGATATGGTCAAATTTTTCAGCAAGTAAAGCTTGATTAGTCTCGATACCTCCTTCAATCGCAGTAATAAAATTAGGATCGAAGTTGTTGTTAATGATTTTAGCGATCGCATTGGAAGTGTGTGGCGTATGCTCTGAAGGCTTAAGTATCGAGCAATTGCCCGCCGCGATCGCCCCAATTAAAGGTTGGATTGTCAGGGCAAAAGGATAGTTCCAAGGTGCAACGATCAACACTACGCCTAAGGGTTCAGTATAGATATAACTAGAACTAGGAAATAAATTTATAGGAGTCCCTACTTTTTGGGGCTTCATCCAAGCTTTAAGATTTTTGAGAACAAATTTAATTTCTGAGAGGGTAACTAAAATTTCACTGCCAAAAGCCTCGATCGCAGGTTTACGCAAATCAGCATAAACAGCGTCAAGAATTAGTTGCTCATTATCTTTAATCAGTTTTGAAAGCTTATTGAGTTGAGCAACCCGAAAATCATAGCCCTTGGTTTTACCAGTGGCAAAGAAAGCGCGTTGATTGGCGATCGCAACTTGAATATCAAGACTATTGGCAGGTATAGTGACCATAATTTGTAATTCGTAATTTATAATTCGTAATTTAGAAAACTGAGTTCTCCCTCAAGGTTAACTCATGTTAATTTTAAGCGATAGCAAAAGCTTATACATACTGCAAAAACTATGGCAATTTTTGGCGGCATCCTGATCGTAATCGGTATTATTCTGTTTTTTGTCCAAAAGAATTACAGTACAAAACTACAAAGTATTAGGCTAGCAACGGCTTCTACAGTTGCGGATTTGCAACGTATTGCTAGTGAAATTGCGGGCGAGATTGGTAGTGGGAATTTACGAGAATATGTAAAAGTACGCGGTATTATTCGTAGCGATCGCCCTTTAATTTCGGAGCTTAAACAAGAACCCTGTGTGCATTACACGATGCGCGTTGTCAGGGAATATGAGGAGCAGCATACAACCCGCGATAGTGAAAATAAAACCCACACCGAAACTCGGCGGGATTCAGAAACCGTGTCAAGCAATAGTCAAGCAATTCCATTTACTTTGCAAGATAATTCTGGCGAACTTATGGTTAATCCTGACGGTGGAAATATTGATACTGTTCAAGTCTTAAATGAGTTTCGACAAGAAAATTCAAGCGGCTCTTCAATATCTTTTGGCGGCTTTAATTTATCACTTGGTGCAGGCATGGGTGGTAGACGCACGATTGGTTATCGTTATACAGAGTCAATTTTGCCTTGCGATCGCGAAGTTTTAGTAATTGGGACAGCTGCCGATGAGGGTGGTCAAGTCACTCTCCGCAAGCCGATCCAATCTGACAAAAAGTTTATTATTTCCCTTAAGAGTGAAGAAGAACTAGCCAAGTCTACGGCAAATGCCGCCAAATGGTATTTCTATGGCATGGTTGCTTGTTTAGCGATCGGGGCAATTTTATTGATTTTGGGATTAATTTTAAGAAAATAAACATTACAGAACTTTACATCCCTTGCCAAGGAATAAATTCGTAGCAAAGCCATAAATCTATCTCTGGGCATGGGATTTGCTAGATTTCCATAAAATATTTAGACTAATTGCTGACAACTATAACTACAGTGGGTAGGCTGTTTTAACAAAACTCATGTCATGGGCGCAGAAATGAAGAGAATTCGATTTTGGATAGTAATTTGCCTTAGTTTTTTTCTGGTTCTAATTTCTCATCCACTTATCGAGAGATCTTCTCCCATTTATGCGCAAACCCCTTTTGTTCAAAATGTTCCCCTGCTACCTTCTAACATGCAAGGGCAATCAGAACTACAACCATTTGAAGATTTAATCAAAGATCATCAAAAACTAGCAGGTTTATTTACGCTCTATCGCCAACCAGAAACAGGCAAGACCTTTGCCGAAATTCAACCCGAACAACTTAATCGCAACTTTTTGGCGGTAATGACCCTCGAATCTGGGCTAGGTGAACAAGGGCTCTATCGTGGTGTTCCTCTACGCGACTTAATGTTCACCATCCGACGCTTAAATAATAATTTGCAATTTGTGGTTCCCAACACCAACTTTCGTGCTCAGCTAGGAGATCCACAAGAGCGATCGCTTAGCCAATCCTTTAGTGACTCGATTTTGGTCTCACTGCCAATTCGGAGCATTCATCCTAAAAACAAATCTTTTTTAGTTGATTTAGAGTCTTTGATCTTGAGTGATGTTTTACCAAATTTAAGTAGAACCTTGGCTACACAGCTTGGCGCTCCCTTCATTGCCGACCCTAGCAAATCCTATATCAGCAATGCGGAAGCATTTCCCCAAAACATTGAATTAGAATCGGTATTTAGCTTTACTGGGACGGCAATGCCAAGATCAGAGTTTAGCGCTCCTGACCTAAGTACTCTGTCCGATAGCAATGCATTTACGCTCAAAGTCCGTTATAGCCTATCTCAACTCCCGACCCAAAATGGCTATCGTCCTCGATTTGCTGATGAGCGAGTTGGCTATTTTGTCACCGCCTATCAAGACTTTTCTAAAAAATCTGGCAAGACTCCATTTGTCCGCTATATCAATCGTTGGCATTTAGAAAAGCAAAATCCCCATGATTTACTCTCTCCACCCAAACAACCGATCACCTTTTGGATTGAGAATACAGTTCCTCTAGAATATCGCAGTGCTGTGCGTGAAGGCGCGTTAATGTGGAATCGTGCCTTTGAGAAGATTGGGTTTAAAGATGCGATCGCAGTAAAACAAATGCCCGATCGCGCTGATTGGAACCCAGCCGATGTTCGCTATAACACGATTCGTTGGTTTAACTCGATTGATGGTTTCTTTGCGATGGGTCCATCTCGCACCAATCCTTTAACAGGGCAGATTCTTGATGCAGATATCATCATCGATAGTAATTTGATTCGAGCAATTAAGCAGAATTACGGCAGTGTTGCTCAACAAAATAGTTGGCAAAATCTGTCTTTTCTATCGCGATTGATTGGTAATCCGAATCTATGCAGTTATGGCATGGATGCGAGGCGGATGCGCTACGACAAACAGGCGATCGCCTTGCTTAGAAAACAACCAACTAACACTAATTTCAATAACAACTTGTTTATGTCTAGCGCTAATGATTTGTGCTTCGGCATGGAAGCGGTGGAACAATTTCAGTTAGGCGCAATGTCTCTATCTCTGTTTGAGAATGTGTTGCCAAGTAGCGATCGCATGAAAGACTATATCAATCAATTCGTGCGTGAAGTTACAGCCCATGAAGTCGGACATACCTTAGGTTTGCGACACAACTTTCATGGTAGCGCCATGCTCTCGCCTGAGGAGTTGAATAATACAGAAATTACTCGTAAAAGGGGTTTAGTTGCTTCTGTAATGGATTATAACGGCGTAAATCTTGCGCCGCAGGGGACAAAGCAAGGTGATTTCTTCACTAGTAAAGTTGGTGCGTATGATGAATGGGCGATCGCCTATGGATATACCCCAATTGATGCGATTATCCCTGCTGGAGAAATCAAGGAGCTAGAAAAAATAGCTAAGCTTGCACCGCAGCCAGAGCTAGCCTATGCCCCCGATGAGGATGCATTCGCTGGACTTGATCCCAAGGTTCAAACCCATGACTTGAGCAACGATTCCGTTACTTATGCGCAGTGGCAGTTTGATAATTCTCGTGTCATGTGGAATCGGATCGAGAAGCGCTATCCAGGCAAAGGAGAAAGTTTTAATGACACCAAAATCGCCTTTAATCAGGTCTTTGGGCATTATGCCTCTAACTTGTTTACCTTGGTTTCCTACGTAGGTGGACAATCTTTTAATCGTTATCTGAGATCTTGCACCATTCAAGAAAAGGGGTTGCAGAAAGAGCAGAAATGTGAAAAAAAGGGCGTAGTAGTAAATTAAATAACGAGCATGGAAAGCATCGTTAAGCACGCCCAAGGGCTAGTGTATAGTCTTCTGTGTTTGATGCCAAGTGTGTATCAAACAGCAAGTCTCAATGCAATACTAGGACTATTTCTCGAAGCACAAAGGCATCCTTATCCAGAACATACACAGATAAAATCAGCGAGTGCACTCAGCCGATTTCTCAATCACTATAACTGGTCAACGAGAGCAGTAATTCGGTCAACACGGCAGGCTATTTTGGGACAAATCGCCAAGCATCGCCCATCGAAACAAGTGCCATTAAAGATACTGATAGACTTGACTACCCTAGAAAAAAGCGGCAAGTTTTTACATTTGAGCAATCCCACCCAAAACGAACCAGACCCATGGGTGAGAATACTAAACGGAAAGCGAGGACTACATCTGGTTGTACTGTATCTGGTCTATGGAGAGTGGCGCGTACCATGGAGTTTTAGAGTATGGCGCGGCAAAGGATACCCCAGTCCCTCTGACTTAGCTTGTAAGTTATTGGGGACAGTACCCAAGCAACTAACCCAAGGCAAGACTGTGATTGTCCTTGCTGATACTGAGTTTAGTACGGTGAAGTTTTTCAATACTGTCCGCGCCAAGACTTGGCGCATCGTTGTCGGTGTACGCAACAATCGTAAACTTCAAGATGGCCGTACAGTCAAACAACTTTATCGTCATGGCAAACGTGGACAACAAATTTTGCTAGAAGGGCTAACTCAGCCTTTGACGATCTCTTGGTTTTGGCTCAAAAGAGCTGATAGTAAACGGGAGTTACGCTTTGTTGTCTCTTCTCATCCTTATTCTGGTGCTTATCTGGTGATGTTAGGTCGTAAGCGTTGGGCGATTGAGGGATTCTTCAAAACCATCAAACATCGCTTTGGTTTGCATTGTTTTGGGCAATCTACAAAACTTGGTGTTTATCGTTGGCTTATCCTCTCTCTGCTTGCTTATCTTTTGGCCCATTGGATTGATCAATGGTCGAGTCCTCCTGTCTTGGACTGGAAAGCTACCTGTGATTTGACACTTTCCGTTTTATTTCCTTCTGTCCTTTGGTTGAAACTTCTTAGGTATCTCCAAATTAGTGCCGATATTGCTGCTCGTCATGGGTTTGAAATTATTCTCAAACCCATTCCTACTTAACTCTTTCAGGAATGGTGCAAGATCTCAGTTATCGTTCTGGTGATGCGATCGGAAGATTGCCTTTTGAGCCAATCCCTGTGGCGAAGCAACGTGAAGCGATCGCTATGATTCAAAAAAATTTATTTGCGGCTGATGCTCTCAATTTTTCTCCAGATCTGCTGAATAAACTGGCTCCATCCCGTTGGTATCACTGGGGTGCTTCACCTGATTTCTCTTCTCTGGACTATCCAATTCACGAGCGCATTTTATCATTACAAACCTTTGTCCTGAGTGATTTACTATCTTCAGAGCGCTTGCAAAGGCTGCGTGATACCGAATTGAAAACTGCTGCTGGTCAGGCCCTGACATTACCAGAACTGTTTGATACTTTACTGCAAGGTATTTGGACAGAAGTTCTGCAACCACCTAATGATTTAACTCAAGTGTCCAGCTTGCGCCGTTCCCTTCAGCGCCAACATATGAATCTATTAGTTAATCTGGCTCTACGCAATCGACTCTCCCCAGACAAAATCGATAACTTCCTTGATTTTGTAGTTGGAATCCAAACCAGCAATCCGCCCGAAGATGCCAGAACCCTTGCATGGTATCAACTCCGTCAACTGCGCGATCGCCTCGCGAATGTATTACGCGATCGCGGCGACAAGCTTGATATCTATACTAAAGCCCATCTTGAAGAGGCAAGCGATCGCATTGCCAAAGCGATCGATGCAAAGCTACAGTCTCAGTAGGTTTCAGCGCTTTGCGCTGAAACCCAAATCGTAATTTTTGTTAAAAGTTCTGCTTCGCAGAACTTTTAACAAAAATTACGATAAATAAAAAGCGGCGCTTCGCGCCGCTTTTTATTTATCGTGCCTCAGGCGATGGGGTCACTCGTTTTGGTGAAGGAATTAGATATGCAATCACTGCACCACCAACAAAACCTGCTACATTGCGAACAATGGGAACCCATTCACTAGTGCGCGTCAGCACTGGACCCAGACCAAATGAAATGAATAACATGCCCCAAAGTGGGGTGAAGATTAGCGCCCATTTCCAAGCAAATATTTCTCCATCTTTACGAGGATGCCCCGCAAACCCAAAGATCACGCCACCGACAATGGAAGTAATCAGCGTCAAAATCCATTGCTCTTGAGGAATGCCTGGGACAACTGCACAGCCATCTTGGTCGAGACAAGTTGCGATCGCATCAATAGCCGACAAAATCGATTGGTCATACCCTTGATCACGCACATAGAACTGGTTGCCATAGCGAGACTGCAACTCAATCCAGAAGCTACGTGATAGCAACGGATACACCGCATCACCGACGCTAAAGTTTAGTAAGTTGCGTCCACGCCCATCAGCAACAAGCATAACGCTGCTCTCGTCTAGCCCCCAAAACTCCTTAACTGCTCGCCCTGGGGTGCGATCGACTTGGGTAAGAACCCGCAATTTCCAGCCTGTTTGTTCTTCAAATTTAGTTAATTTTTGATCAAGGGCTAACTCTTCAGACTCAGTTAAAAAACGCCCCAAATCGATTACGTTTGTGTACTTTTCAGGCAATAGTTCTGGAGCATCAAAAGCATGAGCCGCAGGAATATGGGTGAAAGCGATCGCTAAGGGCAACATTATAGCGATCGCGATCTTGCTAAATCTCTGAATAATCTTTGGTAAGGAGAACTTAATCATGATTTTTTTAAAGTTTAAATTTAATTAAAATTAAAGGCAGATCTTAATATTTCTTAATATCTTAGCAACAGTATATAGTTAAAGATACTTTCTCTCCGTATTTTTTTCCTATGGCAAGCCCAATTCAGTGGTATCCAGGTCATATCGCCAAAGCTGAAAAGCAGTTGTTAGAACAACTAAAATTGGTTGATGTGGTCATTGAAGTGCGTGATTCGCGCATTTTAATGTCTAGTAAGCATCCCAAAATTGAAAAATGGGTGGAGGGAAAGTCGCACATTTTAGTATGCAATCGCATTGATGCCATCACCTCAAACGTAAAAACACAGTGGATGCGATGGTTTTCCGAGCAGGATCGCATGGCGTATTTCACTGATGCTCAGGCTGGCAAAGGCATGGTGGATTTACTCAAGGCTGCCCAAGTTGCAGGCGAGAAAGTAAATGAACGGCGGCACGGTCGAGGCATGTTGCCCCGTCCCGTACGTGCAGTTGTAGTCGGGTTCCCTAATGTCGGCAAATCGGCACTGATTAATCGGTTGCTTAAGAAAAGGGTAGTGGCGAGTTCCAATAAAGCGGGAGTAACCCGCCAGTTGCGCTGGATTCGGATTTCTGATCAGATCGAGTTGCTTGATACGCCTGGGGTAATTCCACCTTTGCTCCATGACCAAGATGCGGCGATGAAACTAGCTATTTGTGATGATATCGGTCAGGCTGCCTACGACAATGTCTTAGTGGCTGCGGAAGCCGTAGATTTGCTGATTAAGCTCAACGCTAAATTGAGCAGTCGTTACGTCATTGATCCTGCGACGGTAACTTCAGGTATTGAGTACATTCATGAAGTTGCCGCTCTAAATAAATTTCAAGGCGATTTAGATAAAGTTGCAAGGCTAATTTTGTATGATTTTCGTAAGGGCAAACTAGGAGCGATCGCTCTAGAAATGCCACCTCAATAAGCAGCCCTGCACTCAAGTGCGGTCTAAAAGCTCAAACCCTTTGAAACGGGTTAACCTTAGAAGTATTCTTTAGTCTGCTTCAGCAGACTTTAGCTTTTAGCCAAGAACTTGAGTTCTTGGTTTATTTTCAACTAGCATTACTAAGAATTTATATGATAAGAATAGGCGGCGCTTCGCGCCGCCTATTCTTATCTGTTTAGCACTACCCATTACTCAACCAGATGACAAGCAAAATTTATTTAAAGGGCGTAAGGGCATATGGATATGTAGGATATCTGCCCGAAGAGAATGTATTAGGACAATGGTTTGAGGTGGATGCAACCCTATGGGTAGATTTTGAGAAGGCTACCCATAATGACGAAATTGAAGATACGGTTAATTACATCTCCTGCATTCGCAAAATTGAAAATCTAATACAGACACAGAAATTTAAACTAATCGAGAGATTGGTTGGTGCGATCGCAGACAGCCTGCTCGAAGACGAAAAAATCGCACAGGTCGAAGTAAGAGTGATCAAGCAACCTCCAATTCCCAATTTTTTAGGCTCCGTTGCCGTAGAAATTGTGCGATCGCGCTCTCAAGTCACCTCCACAAAGACCAAACCAGAATCAACTCTAGAACCTATATCTCTCCCCCAATCACCAATCACCGAATCCCAATTACCAATCACCAGTTCCACCGAATCCAAAATCATCAGCATCCACACTGACGGTGCTTGCTCCAAAAATCCAGGTCCTGGCGGTTGGGGCGTAGTCATCCATTTCTCCGATGGCAGTATCAAAGAACTCGGCGGAGGCATCCGCGAGACAACTAACAATCAAATGGAACTACAAGGTGCGATCGCAGCTTTAGAATTTCTCTCCACTCACAAACAATCCACTCCCGTCGATCTCTATACCGATAGTAAATATGTGCTAGATGGGATTACCAAATGGATTAAAGGCTGGAAAAAGAACGGATGGAAAACCAAGGACAATAAGCCTGTCAAAAATCAAGAATTTTGGCAACAACTCGATCCTCTCAATTCATCAAATATTCGATGGCATTGGGTAGAGGGGCATTCTGGCGATCCTGATAACGAACGATGCGATGCGATCGCCCGTAGTTACACCGCCAAATATATGTAATCAAGAATAGCCTTGCCGAGAGGGCATGTTAGAATTTCTTCAGAGTCTTACCAGAAAATTATAGATGTAAAGAGGATATCTAAAAATGCCCTCCCCTTTCCCTGGCATGAATCCTTATTTAGAAAACCCTGAACTATGGTCGGCTGTGCATAGTCGATTGATCGTGGCGATCGCTGATGCCCTCGCTGACACCATTAGCCAAGACTATCGCATTGAAATCGAGAAACGTACTTATTGGAGTGATGAAACAGGAGACGATCTGCTCATTGGAATACCAGACGTTTCATTGCTGAGTCGAAGTACGGCAAGTAGTGAGAAAGATAGGGCAACCGCAGTTGCTGAGCGCACAGAGATCGACCCAGTTCGCATTCTTTTGCCAACATACGAGGAAGTTAGCGAACGGTATCTAGAAATTCGTGAAGTCCAAACTGGAAAAGTGATCACTGCGATCGAGATACTCTCCCCTAAAAACAAAAAGACAGGGGAGGGACGCGAAGCATATCTCCGCAAAAGAAGGCGAGTTTTACAAACCCAAACTCATTTTGTGGAAATTAATCTCTTAAGAACTAACCCATCCTTTTTACAAGGACAACTTCCTGCGTCTGATTATCATATTTTGGTCAGTCGCAGCCACGAGCGTCCTGCTGCTGATTTATATGCGTTTTCAATTCGTGATCGCATTCCTAATTTCTCTATTCCGCTACGCTTAGATGAACCAGAACCGATACTAGATTTGCAAGTTTTAGTAGATCAGGTTTATCATCGTGGACGTTATGATTTAGCGATCGACTATTCTCAACCTACACAACCACGTTTGAATAGTGAAGATGAAATTTGGGCAAGCAGCCTTCTCACGAGTAGCTAACATTTGCCGCAATATCGAAAACTCAACATCCATACTTTCATAAGCCGCAAAAGTTTCAGGATTGGATAAAGCTTTAGCTTTTAGTTCAGCATGATTCATTATTTTTAACCTCCAATAGACGAGATCGCGCTATAAACAACTCAAAAAGCGATCGCACCAACCATCATCTCAAAAATTCCACACAACAACACTCGCAACCATGATCACATCCAAAGAGTGATCGCCACCGCACCCACCTCTCAAAAAACAATTGCAAGATCGCAGCTTTATCCACCATCTAATCAATTGCACTTTATTTCCCCAAAGATTTAGGGCGTGGTTGTGGCTGAGCATTAGTTTGGCGCTGATTTGTATTAGGGTCAGATTCTTCAAATAAATGATTTCTCCATTCCACTGATTTCAAGTTTTCATTTTCAACAGGTAAACCCAATAGATATTTTTGATCATTAAATATGATTCCAAAGCTTCTTGCTGCCCCTTTACGATAAATCCCAACAAGCTGAGGAGCACCGCCACTCAATGGATCTTGTCCAGATTCTAAGGAATCACAGAATGCGCTAAATACAGATCTACTAGTTCCTTTAACTTCAGTTTTTTGCCAATTTAGATGACTTGCTAGAATACTTTCTTTACCAGAACCTAGACTTAAGATCAAATCTGAATGACTAGGAAGTTCTGGTTGAGATGTTTTCCATCCATTTTTGTGACTCCAATCTAATCTATAGAGTTCAAATGTGGATTTTAGGCTTTCATTTAGTCTTGAGCAGTACAAGATAGTAAAAGGATTTTGAACACAACTAGGCAAAGTACTAAAAGATTTCATAATTAAGTTTGAAAGTCTTTTAAATCTATCACTAGGGTTATCTGAATGTGAAAAAAGAGATCCGCAATCCATAAGACTAACTGCTTGACCAAGAATAAGTGATGGAAATAAAACATCCCCACAGTAGCCAAAAATGTCAGGGTAAATTTGTGATGAAAAAAGTTCGCTCATATGGGGAAGTAGGTGAAATGGCAAAATAGGAGGAAGTCATTTTCATGAATCGATAGAGATGCCATGATCAAATTTCCCCTGACCGAATTGTTAGATGAACAAGCGTGCTATGAATGGTTATTAAAGATCCTGCATCCAAAGGGTTTGCATTGTCCAAGTGGACACGCAATACCAGCAGGACAAGCGCCACACGATCGCCAACGTACACCAATCGTCAAATATAAGTGTCGGGAATGTGGGAAAGTGTTTCACATTTTTACAGGAACAGACTTATCAGGAAGCCATTACACCTGTGGTCAGATCGTGCTGATATTGCGTGGATTCTTACAAGGACAAACGACCCAACACATAGCCGAGGAACTAGGACTCGACTATGGGACATTATTGTCTTGGCGGCATCGCATCCAACGTCGAGGATTTGCCCATTTGATTAATGGTAATCTGCCCGATGCTGAAGCCGAGATGGACGAGATGTTTCAGAATGCAGGAGAAAAGGGAGCAAAAAAAAAGATCCAATAGCAGACCCACCAAGACAACGCGGGAATCAACGCAAAGGCAAGGGAACCATGGCAAATGACCGTCCACCCATTGTCGGTACTGTTGGGCGCAACAGTGGTCAGATCCGCATGAAGGTCTGTGACAATACTCAACAAATCACGATTCAACCGCAGGTAGAGGTAACGACCTTACCGACCACGACAGTCTATACCGATGAATCCGATGCTTATAATCGCATACCTGCTTCTGGTCGTGAGCGTCAAACCGTTTGTCACTCTCAGCGCGAGTATGCCCGCGATGAAGATCAAGATGGTTTTTGTGAGGTTCATTGCAATACTATGGAGGGCATTTGGGTTGGTTTACGCAATTTTCTGCGTCCCTTTCGAGGTATTCACAAGAAGTATTTGTATCTGTATGTAGCCATGTTCGAGTGGGCTTACAATCTACGTTGGATTGATTTTGACTTCCTGCGTCGTCTTCTTTTTCCTCCTTCCACCTATTTACCTACATGAGCGTAACTTTTATGATGGCGATCGCGATCGCCATCACTCCATCAATCATCCATCTGGCTTTCCAAGAAATAGCCCATGCCCAAAATCATGCTCAGAATAACTCAGATGGGTGGTCAAATCTTCTGAGGCAAGCTAAGGATCTGGAAAGTGAGGATAAGTACTCAGAAGCAGAAACTATTTATCGGCAGATCCTATCCCAGCCCCGACCAGCCTCTTTGAACGACTATATGTATTAGACCTGTTGGGTAATAACAATTAAAATCGCTAAAACCGTTGACTAGGGAGGGTTTCAAGGATTTTAGGCTAAAATCCTTGAAACCCTTACCCAGATTGACTTTTGGGGTTTTTAGAGCTTATTACCCAACAGGTCTATTACTACATTCAGATTAGTTTTGGACAAATTCTCCAGACTCAAGGGAAATTTACTGAAGCGATCGCTGTTTTACAGAAGGTCATCAATAGCACTTCAACTAGCCCTGAGACACGGAATAGAACCAACCAGATTTTAACGAGCGTATTAGAAGGTCAAAAAAATGCTGCCCAACTAGTTGCCAAAGGATTACAAGAGATTCGATTTAATAACCATCGTGGTTACTTTGAGTTAGCGAAGGGATTAGCAGCCCAAGGGCAGTTAATAAATGGCTTTACTTTTCTAGAAACGCAATTAGGTCGTCCTCTGACTCTAGAAATTGCCATAAAACTAGCTAGAGCCGCTAAATCTCAAGGTGTTGCGGGAAGCATTAGTGGTTCTGGTTATCGTAGTAGGAGTTCTGTTCGTCAGGATGCAGTATCTCTATATCGGCAACTCGTGCGCCGCTATCCTGACAATCAGACTGCTAAGGCGGAATTTATAGATATCCTCAGTCTATCGGGACAGAAGGAGGAGTTGATCGCCTTCTATCGAGAAGAAATTCGACTCAATCCAAAAAACGAAAACCTCTATCAGCTATTGGCAAGGGAACTCCAAGAAAATAATCGACTTAATCAGGCGATCGCAGCCTATGATCAACTTTTAAGAAAGGAGGGACGTTTTACCAATCCTAGTATGTATATGCATTTTGGGGACTTACTCGTAGAAAATAAAAAGATCGAGCGTGCACTCCAGATATATCTTAAAGGAATTCAAGCATTTCCTAAAGATAGAACTGGCAATCCTCAATGCCGTGGACTCTATCGTACAAACTATGATCACCTAGTCGAAACCCTTTCCAGTCAAAATCGTCTCCACCAGATCCTACCTATTCTTGAGAAATCTTTTCCTAATCCTCCAGCTGAAGCTTACTCAAGTCTGGCGCTGAGTTTGGCGTATCAAGATCGATTTCCTCGAAGACAATCTGCCGTGAATCAACCCAAACAGCCCTATCGAGAACAAGCTGAGGCAGTAAATCAGCGCTTAAGAGAGCGTTACCCTGATGCAAAAAGTTGGACGGGGAGCGTAGAAACTTGGCAGGGCGGATGTGGAGGACATTACTAATACCACTGCGATCGCCTCAACAATAGGAACTTATCGTGCGCCGCTCCATCGATATATTGGTTCTGAAATTTCTACTCCCCAATATCCATTAAAACTAGAAAAATCTTCAGAAAATGTAACTTCAAGCTCCCCAGTCCCATATTTGTCATTCCAGATACAACGCATTACCTGAATCTTTATCGCTCGACATTTAGACAACTTGCCTTGTACTATTCCTCCTTCCTCATTCATAGTGTAAATACCGACTAAAGAGCCGTTACTATTTTTTCTGAATTCTGTTTTTCCAGAAGCGAGAATACCTGCGTTCAAAATTTGACTTTGATAGCTTCCTAAAGCTTGCTCTACCCAATTATTTGAGGACTGAGCATTTGCACTTAGATTGGAAGTACTAGTTAGGAGCGAAACAACTAGAGAGGTAATAACTAATCTTGAACTTTTCACGAATTTCTCCCAATGAACTTTAATATTAAAATAGGAAAGTATTATGTCAAGTTTAACTGCGATCGCAATAAACACCATGACTCAAAATATTAAAGAACACAAGACTTAATGCAAGAATGGGGTGAGTCATGCTTAAAAAAGTTTTTCTTTTTCCTTTCATGAGTTGGCCCTACATTTTTTTGATCATGCTTAACTGAAAATGGCTATACCTCAGGAGTTCTATCTGCCTAAGGTAAGTTAGGACAAGTAGATTTAAGCTGTAAGTGGAAGTTCTAAATTAGTGATCGCTTTACGTGCAGCATCTAAATCATAGGAAAAAGGATGACGACGGGGTTGGTAATCTTTGAGATAGGGTGCACCATGTCGCAGGACAGCATTCACCATCACACAAGGCTTATCGCTGAGATTAATCGCCGAGTGAGGTACATTGAGCGGAATCGTCACTTTTTAATTTTTGTTACAAAGAAAACGAATGTATTTTTTTTATGCATATAGGAATAGACGTATTTTGCGATCGCATTGTATGGAAAGAGATGCGTAGATACTCTCGGCTAACTTTATGCGATAAAATCCCAAGTTAATTTACTATCTGCGCGATCGCAAAACATGATGTTTAGCTTTCTAAAAAGACAACGTGGTTTGCTAACGCCTGAATATCAACTATGGCGACAGCAGTTTATTCAAAAGAGACTGAGTTTAGGAATGCGAATAGCCTTCTTTTACTTTGTCACATTACTGGGGGAGCAACTTGTCTATGTATTATTTAGACCTACTCAATTTTCTGCAATTTGGTTGATTACCATTCTTGTGATTTTGACGGGACTGGTATATGGACTAAATTATCTTAAAAAAATACGTCCACCTTTACAAATTTCACTGGTTTTCTTGATCCTTTCTTGGACGATCACGATCTTAATTCAACTAGTTGATACCATTGGCAAGCAAGTTAAACCAGACATGATTTTAATTTGGTGGATGGTGACATTCTTCTCACAAGCAACTCTAGTACCAGTACGTTGGCGATTTCATCTCATTTCTCAATTAGGCGGATTAGCATATTATTTTTCTGTGAACAGTGCTTTGGGTATTGAAATATTTCCAGATGATATACCTGCTATTTCTTGGCTTATTAATATTTTTTGGACTTGTTTTATTAGTAATCTCTCTGTCTATCTCTATGAGAAATTAGCAAAATCAGAATTCTATGCTCGCAGTACTTCCGAAAAGCTATTACTAAATATTTTGCCTGAATCGATCGCTATAAGACTCAAAGATGATGAGAATACGATCGCTGATAGTTTCACTGATGTCACAGTTTTATTTGCAGATATTGTCGGATTTACGCAACTTTCCAGCCATTTACCTCCCGATCAAGTCGTTGACTTCCTCAATCAAATTTTCTCGCGTTTCGATCGCCTAGTCGAAATTCATCAACTAGAAAAGATTAAAACTATTGGGGATGCTTATTTAGTCGTTTCAGGACTTCCCTATCCACGAGTTGATCATGCTGAAGCAATCGCTAACATGGCACTCGATATGCAAAAAGCGATCGCTGATTTCAATCAAGAAACAGAAAAAAATCTCAGCATTCGCATTGGTATTCACACGGGACCAGTTGTTGCTGGTGTAATCGGACTCAAAAAATTTGCCTGTGATCTTTGGGGAGACACAGTAAATACTGCCTCGCGAATGGAATCTCATGGCATCGCTGGTAAAATCCAAGTTAGCGAAGCTACCTACGATCGGCTGAAAAAAAATTATAACTTTGAGGAAAGAGGTGCAATTACCATCAAAGGAAAAGGAGAAATGATTACTTACCTATTATTAGGTCAAAAAAATTCGGAGTCAGAAAAATTTTAATCCTGTTAGACTAGATAAGGTGCAAAATTTGCTAAATAAGTAATTTTACACATAAACTTAACTCTTGAAAGACCTTCGGATAATTACCACTATGTTTTGGGCGGATAAATTTGCAGTAGATGCAAGCGGCGATCGCATTATAGTTAACGATTCCAAAACCCCCTCTGGGCGCGTTCATGTCGGCTCATTGCGCGGGGTTGTGATTCACGATGCCATTTATCGCGCCCTCAAACACGCAGGTAAACCTGTGACTTTTACCTACGGTGTTGACGATTACGATGCGCTCGACACCGTACCCCACTATTTAGATCAAGCTAAATTTGCGCCATATTTGGGGCAGCCTCTTTGTAATGTCCCTTCTCCAGAAGATACGGCGACCGATTATGCCAAGTACTTTATGGGCGAATTTCTAGAAGTATTCGAGCATCTAGGCGTGCGTCCCGAAATTTATTATCTACGAAATCTCTATCGTTCAGGCAAGATGAATCAATATATTGATCTCTTCTTGAACAATGCTCACCTTGTGCGTGAAGCCTACAAAGAAATCAGCAAAGCCGATCGCCCCTCCAATTGGTATCCCTTCCAAACCATTTGTGAAAACTGTGGCAAAATTGCAACTACGGTAGTCACTGATTATCAAGATGGCAAGGTGTTTTACACATGTCAGCCCAATGCGATGGAATACGTCAAAGGTTGTGGTCATACAGGTTGGATATCGCCCTTTGATGGTAACGGCAAATTGCCTTGGAAAGTAGAATGGGTAGCTAAATGGGAAGTTGTCGGCGCATCGATTGAACTCGCTGGTAAAGACCATTCCCAAAAGGGCGGCTCTCGCGATGTGGCGAACTCTATTTGTCGTAAGGTTCTCAAAAAGAATCCACCTACCCATGCGCCCTATGAATTTATATTGGTGAATGGAACCAAGATGAGTTCTTCTAAAGGTGTCGGTTCCAGCGCTAAGGAAATCGCTGATTTATTGCCACCTGAACTACTACGATTCTTAATGTTGCGGACACAGCCTCGCAGCGTCATCAATTTCTCGCCGAACTACGAGACAATTACTCGTTTATTCCGTGACTATGACACCTTGATTGACAAATATCAGGCAGATACAGTCAAAGATGAAAAGGCTCTGGAAGACTTGGTTCCTCTTATCTATTCGCAATTGAATACAGAAGAAAAAGTCTCTGGTTATCAAGCTTTTGACTTCAGCACCTTAATTTCCTTGCTGCAAATTCCTCACCTCGACCTCGAAGCCGAGATTGCTGCCAGAAGCGCTAATCACCTGAGCGATCGCGACTGGGAAGTAGTACGCGATCGCATCCGTGTTGGCAAAAAATGGTTGCAAGACTATGCTGATGAAGAAGAGAAACTAGTTCTGTATCTAGACTCGATGCCTGAAAAAGCGTCAACTCTTACCACTGAGCAAGTAACTTATCTTGAATCATTAGCGACTAATCTCGCAGGTGATATTAATTGGGAAGGCGAAGAACTGCAAACCCTCTTATTTAGTACTTCTAAGCAAGTTGAAGTTTCTCAAAAGAGTGCATTTGCCGCAGTGTATTACACGTTCTTAAATAAGGAGCGTGGTCCCAAGGCAGGAAGCTTGCTTTCTTATCTGGATAAAGCATTTGTGATTCAGCGCATTCAAGATGCGATCGCTCTAAATCTCACGGCTAGTAAATCCTAATAAAAAACGGCGCTTCGCGCCGTTTTTTATTAGGATTTGCACTGTACTCTAGTTTAACAAATCGAGAGAAAACGGCGTAAAACCTTACAAAAAACCTTTTTAGGATTTGATTATGCTAATACCAAGCATAATGTTAAGCTTTACTCACGTTAAAAAGAACGTGAGTTCGGGAGGCGATCTCTGCCCTCGATCCCAATTTTTTCCAAGAACATGACCCGATCTTGCGACATACTGTATTGTGCCGCCGTCAAACCATCCACGCCGCGATGTTGTTGACCGACTATCTTTGGTAGTCCTAAAAAGGAAAGGACGCACACGGAGGTAAAGAATCGTTGTAATGATGAATAAAATTCCAAATGGCTCCAATGTGATTTTCCAATTTCTTAGAAAAAGATAAGGTCTTTCTAACTAGTCTTGATACTCGTTGACGTAACGTACAGTTGAATCTCTCAATATAGTTGGTCTTTCCCGTTTCTTTCCCGACAGCCCTATGACGTTTGCTGGGCAGGACAACTGGATAAGACGAATAGAAGTCAGTATAAATAACCGCACATTGGCGATAGACGCTAGGCAACGATTCCCATAACTTCTGAGCTGATTCACCAGTGCGATCGCCTATATAACAACCGACAATTTCACGAGTCTCGGCATCAATGGCAAGCCATACCCACTGTTTATTGCCTTTGTCGTCCACAAAAGACCACAATTCATCCATCTGTATGGTCAAACGGCGTTTTGGTTTTGGTTCTACCTCCACCTGCTGAGGAACGTTTTCATATTTATGATTGACGTAACTTTGCAACCATCTCTCTGACACCTTGAGGACTCTGGCAATTCCAGCTAGTGGGATTTTTTCTAGTAGTAGTTTCTCAAGAAGGTCATAAGTGTCTTGGGTACGCTCTGAAACTCTCTGCCACTGTGGATTTTCTACAAATTGACGACCACAGTCCCGACATTTATAATTTTGTTTTCCATGTCGTGTACTGCCGTTTTTTACAACGGATACGGACTGGCAGGATGGACAGGATGGCCTTGCTTCTGACATTACTTTACTTTGTATCAACTATCTGGATATTTTCCTACATCCTTTCCTTTTTAGGACTACCATATCTTTACCTTGGGGCACTATTCAAAAACAGGGTTCAATCAAGTAAAAAAAGAGCATAAGCCTATTGAGACTACCTTTTATCCCAAAGCACAAAATGGCTAAGCCATTTTGTGCTTTTAAGACCCTTACAGGGTTTGTTTTTTAATTCACAGAAGTGTAGCCACACTTTCGTGAATTGGTATTAGAGAAATTTGGATGCAAGTTTTAATGCAATAAATGCATTAGAGTTTTGCAATTATTAAATAAAGTTTAAAAATATGTAGTTTCTTATACGAATCGGGATCGAAACGTTAAGTAGTGTAAACGAAGTATAAAAGTTTCAATAGCGCTTGAGAGATGGAAGTTTTGCGGTTTTGCTTAAATAGCGATCGCCAAAATCATGAGATCTCAAGCCTGAGCCAAGGATTAAGTAATATGGCAAATAAAATAGAAGACCTAAAATCCGCAAAAGATGGTCTTGCTGTAAAAGCCGAAATCGACCGATTCGCCGAAATTGGCTGGGAAGCGATCGATAATGACGATTTGCAACATCGCTTGAAATGGTTGGGCGTATTTTTTCGCAAAAGTACTCCTGGTCGCTTTATGGTACGGATGCGCATACCCAATGGCTTGCTGAGTAGCGATCAGATGCGTGTATTAGCTTCTGTAGTCGAAAAGTGCGGTGAATATGGTGTTGCGGATATCACCACCCGACAAAATATTCAAATGCGCGGCATTCTCATTGAGGATGTCCCTGAAATGTTCGAGAAGTTTAGATCGGTTGGACTGACAAGTGTACAGTCCGCCATGGATAACATCCGTAATATTACAGGTTCACCTGTAGCTGGTATTGATGCTAATGAGCTTTACGATACTCGTGAGCTAGCTATTCAAGTACAAAACCTGCTTACGAATAATGGTGAAGGCAACTCAGATTTTACAAATTTACCGCGCAAGTTTAATATCGCGATCGCAGGTTGTCGGGATAACTCGACCCATGCCGAAATCAATGATTTAGCGTTTGTACCAGCTTTTAACGAAGAGAATAAAGAAGTATTTGGATTTAATGTATTAGTTGGTGGATTTTTCTCGGCTAAGCGTATTGAGGCTGCAATTCCCTTAGATGTTTGGGTTCCACCAGAAGATGTGGTTGCGCTTTGTGAAGCATTACTAATAGTATTCCGAGACAATGGACCCCGAGAAAAGCGAGACAAAGCGCGTTTAATGTTTTTAATTGATGAGTGGGGAATTGAAAAATTCCGTGCTGAAGTGGAAAAGCAAATGGGTAACCCACTTGCTCCAGCCGCACTCAAAGATGAGATCGAATGGGAAAAGCGCGATCACATTGGGGTTCACAAACAAAAGCAAGCAGGAATGAACTATGTCGGGTTGCAAATTCCTGTTGGGCGGATGTATGCCGCCGACATGTATGAATTTGCAAGGGTTGCAGACACTTATGGCAACAGCGATATGCGCCTCACAGTTGAGCAGAATCTGCTCATTACTAATGTGAGCGATGAGCAATTGCCAGCGCTTCTGCAAGATCCCCTACTTCAGAAGTTCCCTGTCAATCCTGACAACCTCATGCGCGGTCTGGTTTCCTGTACTGGCAACCAGTTCTGTCCTGTAGCGATCGTGGAAACTAAAAATCGCTCCCTTGCGCTCACCAAACAACTTGCCGAAGACTATATTCTTCCTAAAGTTGTGCGGATTCATTGGAGTGGTTGCCCTAATTCCTGCGCTCAGCCTCAAGTTGCCGATATTGGCTTTACGGGTTGCAAAGCTCGTAAAGATGGCAAGGTTGTTGATGGTGTGGACATTTACATGGGTGGCACGGTGGGCAAAGATGCTCATCTTGGAACCTGTGTAATGGAAAAAGTTCCATGCGAGGACTTGCACGAAGTGGTCGGCAAGCTCCTAGTCGATCGCTTTGGGGCTATTCCCAAAGCGAATGCTGCAAACGCAGCGATCGCAACACCATCGGCAGAACTTATTTCTGTCGGCTAACCAATTACAAGTTCAATCTAATTCACTTAAATTCAGTTTATATTCAGGAAATCAATGAGTACATTCTCTCGTCGTAAGTTTTTGACCACCGCAGGACTTTCTACTGTTAGCGCGATCGCTTTAAATGCTTGTACAGGAGGCGGTGAAGCGCCTAAGACAACGGACGCTACCACAAAGGCAAGTCCCTCTGCAACTGCGACTTCCAGCCCTAAAGTTAGTGCTGCCGACACTCCTGAAACTACCAAAGCAAAGCTTGGCTTTATCGCTCTGACCGACTCTGCGCCTCTCATTATTGCTAAAGAGAAGGGGCTATTTGAGAAATACGGCATGAAGGATGTCGAAGTGCTCAAGCAAGCTTCTTGGGGAACTACCCGTGACAATATCGTCCTTGGCTCTGAGGCGGGTGGTATTGATGGCGCTCACATTTTGACACCGATGCCTTACTTGATTTCTGAAGGAAAAATCACCAACGGTAATAAAGTACCGATGTATATCTTGGCTAGGTTAAACACCAATGGTCAAGCTATTTCGATCGCTAATGAGTTTAAAGATCTCAAAATTGCCCTCAAGAGTGAGGCTCTCAAGGAAAGCTTTGCCAAAATCAAGTCTGGCGGCAAAGAAATTAAGTGCGCGGTGACATTTCCTGGTGGAACCCATGACCTTTGGATGCGCTATTGGTTAGCTGCAAATGGCGTTGATCCTAACAACGATGTCAGCACAATCGTTGTGCCACCTCCTCAAATGGTTGCCAATATGAAAGCTGGCAACATGCAAGCCTTCTGTGTCGGTGAACCTTGGAATGCCCGTCTAGTTGCTCAAAACACTGGCTATACAGCTTTTACTACAGGCGAATTCTGGAAAGATCATCCTGAAAAAGCATTCACAATGCGTGGTGATTGGGTTGATAAGAATCCTAAAGCTGCCAAGGCGATACTTGCAGCCATTCTCGAAGCTCAAGTCTGGTGTGAGAAAGCTGAAAACAAAGAAGAGATGTGTAAGATCATCGGTGCTGACAAATGGCTAAAAGTACCAGCAGCTGAGATTTTGGGTAGACTCCAAGGTAAGGTTGACTACGGTGATGGTAGAAATCTTGACAATCCCGATCTAGCGATGAAGTTCTGGAAAGATAATGCTTCCTATCCATACAAGAGCCACGATCTTTGGTTTGTGACTGAAGATATGCGTTGGGGTTACTTTGATGCTGACACTGATGCCAAGAAGTTGGTAGATAAGGTTAACCGTGAAGATATCTGGAAAGAAGCTGCGAAGATGATTGGCAAAGAAGCTGATATTCCTAAGAGTACTTCTCGCGGTATCGAGACTTTCTTTGATGGAGTCAAGTTCGATCCTGAAAATCCAAGCGAGTACCTGAAGGGACTCAAGATCAAAAAAGCATAATATCGACTATCGACAAAAGGAGGCGTAAAGCGCATTCTTTCGTAACCGAAGTAGGGGCAATTCATGAATTGCCCCTACTTACGTCAAATTAATCACTTCCAATTTAGGAGACAAAAAAATGGCAGCAGGCAGCATAACTTCTAAATTCACGCTTAACAACATAGGTGAATGGTTACAACAGCAAGCAAAATATTTAATTCCGCCATTATTAGCGCTAGTCTTACTTTTATCGGCTTGGCAAGTACTATGTTCTGGAAAGAAACCCCCATTACCACCTCCTGCCAAAGTTTGGGAAGAAACTCAACCATACATTTGGCATCCATTCTTCGATCGCGAATATTATGATGTCAATGCCAAAGAAAAAATTGATAGCCCAGCCCGCAAAGAACTCAAAGAAAAAGTAACGATCGAACAGGGATTGGGTGTTAAAACCATGATTAGTGTTCGGCGCGTGGCGATCGGTTATACAGCTTCAGCTATCGTGGGGATTTCACTAGGCATTGCGATCGGCACAAATGCTTTTCTGTATCGAGCTTTTGATCCAATCTTCCAAGTATTACGAACTATTCCTCCCCTTGCATGGTTGCCGATCGCTTTAGCTGCATTTAGCGGTATGAATGACTCTCTCCAGAACATCGGGCTAAACGTCAACGAAGCTGCGGGTCTGTTCGTTATTTTTGTAACTTCGATTTGGTCGATCCTAATGAATACTGCTGTAGGTGTGCAGCAGGTTCCCCAAGACTATCGCAACGTGTCAAGAGTGTTGCGTCTCGGCAAATTTGATTATTTCATCACAATCTTGATGCCCTCGGCAGCACCCTATATCTTCACGGGTTTGCGCATTGCTGTTGGTCTATCTTGGTTAGCGATCGTGGCAGCAGAAATGTTAACCGCAGGTGGTGGCATCGGCTTCTTTATTTGGGATAGTTACAATAGTGGCAAGCAAAGTGAACTAATTCTTGCTCTGTTGTATATCGGCTTAGTTGGCTTGTTGCTTGACAAGCTGGTTTATTACATTAGTAAATTTGCCGTCCAGTCAGATTCGTAAGTTCATCCTATCCAACAAGGGGCTTAAGCCCCTTGTCTGTAATAAAATAATCAATTAAAACCCGCTACAGCAATATGCAGACCCTCGATCTTACAGATAACAACCAGAAAAAAAATCAAGACCCTTTTTTAGTAATTGATGGAGTTTCCAAAGTTTACCAAACTGCTAGAGAGCCTTATACCGTTCTCGAAAACGTTAACTTAACGGTATATGAAGGCGAATTTATTTGTGTGATCGGTCACTCTGGTTGCGGTAAATCGACATTACTAAATATGGTGGCGGGTTTTAATAGGCCAACTGCTGGAGAGATTTGCTTAAAGTCAAAACCAATCCTGCGTCCAGGGCCAGATCGCATGGTGGTCTTCCAAAACTATTCCCTATTGCCTTGGATGACTGCTTTTGAGAATGTCTATCTTGCCGTCAAGCAAGTTTATACCGACAAATCTAAGGAAGAAAAGACCAAGATTGCTAAAGATAGCCTCGCCTTAGTGGGCTTAACTGAAGCAATGAACAAAAAGCCGAAACAGTTATCTGGTGGAATGCGCCAGCGTGTATCGATCGCTAGGGCATTGTCGATTCGTCCTGAAGTTCTAATCCTTGATGAACCCTTCGGCGCGTTGGATGTGATGACCCGCGAAGAGTTGCAAGAAGAATTACTATCCATTTGGCGAGCCAATCGAGTTACCGCGCTGATGATCACCCATGACATCGATGAAGCCTTATTCTTAGCCGATCGCATAGTACTCATGAGCAACGGGCCTGCCGCCCATATCGCTGAAGTAGTTGATGTACCCTTCTCACGTCCGCGCGATCGTAAAGCAATTTCTGACGATCCTCGCTATTACACACTTCGCAACTACATTCTTGAATTTCTATATAGTCGTTTTGCCCTTGCTGATGAGGCGGAATAAATTACGAATTATCAATTACGAATTACGAATTATCAAGTTAATAGTTCATGATTCCTTAATTGCTAAATCGTAACGCTCAATCCCCAATTCGTAATTCGTAATTTGTAATTCGTAATTTACCAACAAACCATTATGTCTGCATTCCTAGAAATCGATCACGTCAGTCGTGTTTTTAAGACCCAAAATGGGCAGCCATATGTTGCTGTCAAAGATGTCTATTTTGAGATGAAAGAAGGCGAATTCGTCTCGATTATTGGACATTCAGGCTGTGGTAAGTCAACGGTTTTAAATATTCTGTCAGGCTTAGATAAGGCTAGTGCTGGCGGTATTGTTTTAGAAGGAAGAGAAATCAGTGAGCCTGGGCCCGATCGCATGTTGGTGTTCCAGAACCATTCGCTATTGCCTTGGTTAACGGTGCGTCAAAATATTGGTTTGGCGGTAAATCGTGTCTTGAGAGATTTACCTAAAGAAGAGCGTCGTCGGATTATTCAAGAAAATATTGATTTAGTAGGTTTAAGTCACGCAGCAGATAAGTATCCTAGAGAGATATCGGGAGGAATGAAGCAACGGGTAGGGATTGCTCGTGCTCTGTCGATTAAACCAAAGATTTTATTGCTAGATGAACCTTTTGGAGCGTTGGATGCCTTGACTAGAGGTCGATTGCAAGAGAAGTTGATGCAGATTTGTGATGAGAGCAAAATCTCGGCAGTGATGATTACCCATGATGTTGATGAAGCTCTGTTACTAAGCGATCGCATTGTCATGATGACCAACGGGCCAGAAGCGAAAATTGGTCAGGTTCTCACCGTTGATTTGCCCCATCCACGCAAAAGGCTGGAGTCAGTCAATCACCCGAACTATTATCGACTCCGAGGCGAAGTCGTTAACTTCCTCGATCGCCAGAAACAAATCAAAATTGAACGTGCTAAGAATAAGAGTACGGCAGCTATCAGTATGGGCAATATCGAGAAAACCAATCTCACAATTGGCTATATTCCTCTTACTGATTGCGCTCCCTTTGCGATCGCCCAAGAGAAAGGATTATTTGCTAAATATGGTCTAGATGTTACGCTCTCCAAGGAAAATAGCTGGAACGATCTTGCTGAAGGAATCCGTGAAGGTCGTTTAGATGCAGCCCAAATGGTTACAGGTATGCCCCTTGCCATTAGCCTCGGAATGGGAAATAAGATTCCAGTCCCCGTAGTAACCTCCCTAACATTGAGCCGTAATGGTAATGCGATCACCCTCAGTAATAAGCTCAAAGAGGAAGGTGTACATGATCTTGCTTCCCTCAAAGCTTATATCGATAAATTTGCTAATGATGCATATAATCCTGCGATCGGCATGGTACATCATGCTTCCATGCACAACTTGCTCCTGCGGCATTGGCTAGCTAGTGGTGGAATTCAACCAGATCAAGATGTGGATGTAATCGTAATTCCACCGCCACAAATGGTTTCCAACCTGATGGCAAACAATATTATCGGTTACTGTGTTGGCGAACCTTGGAATGTCAGGGCTGTCAATAGTAACGTTGGCTTTGTGGTGGCGACCGATCTGGATATTTGGCGCGGACATCCAGAGAAGGTATTAGGCGTTCGGAAAGATTGGGCTGAGCAGTATCCCAATACACATTTGGAACTTGTCAAGGCTCTATTGGAAGCAGCACAGTTCTGTGAACCATTAGAAAATCGTGATGAAGTAATTCTGACATTGGCAAGCCCCAATTACCTCAATATCGATCCCGTTTATATTCGCCCAGGCTTTGCTGGCCCCTATCGCGTCAGCAACATGGAAGCAAAATATGAGAAGGATTTCTGCCAATTTGGTGTGGGCAATATGCCGTCACGCAAGGAGCATTTATGGGTGCTGACCCAAATGGCTCGTTGGGGATTGGTTAATTTCCCAGAGAATCACGCAGAGGTGATTTACAACTTGCTTGCCACTGATGTCTATCAGCAAGCTGCGAAGGAGCTAGAAATTCCCATCATTGAGGAAGATAAATCGCCAATTATTTTAGCTGATGGATCAATGTTTGATCCTAACGATCCGATCGCAGCTTTACAATCTATGCCCTATTCTAAATTCACGGAAACCAGCTATTTTGACGCTGTCAAAGGTTTCGCCAGCAAAAAAGTAGCTGTTCGCCAATAGCTAAATAACCGTCTATGTCTGCATCTAGCCCTTCTACTCAATCTATACCGCAAATCGTCAAAACCCTATGTCCATACTGTGGTGTTGGTTGCGGCTTAGAAGTCGTGGAAACAACAAATCAACCAACAGTCAAATTTCCCGATCGCTTTAAAGTGCGGGGCGATCGCGCACATCCTTCTAGCCAAGGTATGGTCTGTGTCAAAGGCGCGACTATTGCTGAATCGATTCAAAAAGATCGGCTACTGCATCCAATGATGCGCGATCGCCTTGATGATGAGTTTCGCCAAGTTAGTTGGGATGAAGCTCTAGATGCGATCGTTAATCGGATGCAGCAGGTAATCTCTACCAAAGGTGCAGATGCTCTCTGTATGTATGGTTCAGGGCAATTCCAAACCGAGGATTATTACACTGCTCAAAAGTTATTTAAAGGCTGTCTAGGAACTAATAATTTTGATGCTAACTCGCGGCTTTGCATGTCATCAGCAGTTTCAGGCTATGCCAAAAGTTTCGGCTCTGATGGACCACCTTGTTGCTATGAAGATTTAGATATTACCGACTGTTTATTTGCGATCGGTACAAACACGGCTGAATGTCATCCCATTATTTTCAATCGCTTTCGGAAACATCACAAAAAGAATCCCCACGTCAAACTCATCGTCGTTGACCCGCGCCGCACCCAAACCGCAGCAGTGGCAGATTTGCATTTAGCAATTCAACCAGGTACAGATATCGATTTATTAAATGGCATTGCCCATTTGTTATTGAAATGGGAAAAATGTGATCGGGAATTTATTGAGAAGCACACTAACGGATTTGCTGAATTTGCCGAAATCACGCAACTCTATACGCCAGAATTTGTATCGCGACGTTGTGGTATTGATATTAACGATCTAGAACTAGCAGCTAAATATTGGGCAGAATCTTCACGAATTCTATCTATTTGGTCAATGGGGGTTAATCAATCCACTCAAGGCACAGCAAAAGTTCAATGCATTATTAATCTGCATTTACTTACTGCTCAAATTGGTAAAGCTGGAGCGGGTCCTTTCTCATTGACTGGTCAACCCAATGCGATGGGAGGAAGAGAAGCTGGCGGCTTAGCGCATTTATTGCCAGGATATAGATTTGTTTCAAATCCTCAACATCGTGCTGAATTGGAAGCATTTTGGGAATTGCCTGCGGGTCAAATATCCAGTCAAATTGGACGCACTGCATGGGATATAATTCGCGGCTTAGAAGCCGATGAAGTGGACTTTCTCTGGATTGCGGCGACAAATCCTGTTGTTAGTTTTCCTGATTTAGTCAGAACTAAAGCTGCCTTAAAGCGATCGCCTTTCACAGTCTATCAAGACGCATATTACCCAGTCGAAACCTCTGCTTTTGCGCATATTCTGCTCCCAGCTACACAATGGAGTGAGAAGACTGGCACAATGACCAATTCTGAACGTTGTGTCACTCTCTGCCAAGCCTTTCAGCCGCCTCTCGGAGAAGCCCGTGATGATTGGTCGATTTTTGCTGAAGTTGGTCGTCGCCTCGGTTTTGCGGACAAGTTCAACTTCCAATCTTCGGCAGATGTGCATTCTGAATTCGTGCAGATAACTCGCGATCGCCCATGCGATATGACAGGAATTAGTCACGCGAAACTGGCGGAAATAGGCGTAATGCAATGGCAAGCTTCCGATCAAAATCCTGAACAAGACCAAGTTCACAACAAGCGACTCTACACCGATCTCCAATTCCATACGCCCGATCGCAAAGCTAGATTTGGAGCTTATCATTCCAAAGGTGTATTTGAAATTCCTGATGAGCAATATCCATTCATCCTGACTACTGGCCGACTTTATGGACATTGGCATACGCAAACTCGTACAGGGCGCATCGACAAAATTCGCCAGATGCACCCAAATCCATTTATCGAGATTCATCCCAAGGATGCGAACAAATTTGGGATTAATAATGGGGATCTCGTAGAAGTGCGATCGCGTCGTGGCTCTTCTAAATTCCCTGCTCTGGTAACAGAGGCGATCGCGAGAGGCGTTTTATTTGTGCCCATGCATTGGGGAGCAATCTGGGCAGATAATGCGGAGGCGAATGCGCTCACCCATCCTGAAGCAGATCCCGACTCGAAGCAACCAGAGTTAAAGGCTTGTGCTGTAGCGATTAAGAGACTTCACTAAATTAAGTTAAAAATGTTAGGATGCAGCTAGTAATACAAAAAATGCTTGTATGACACCAATTAATGAAGCTAAACTGAAACAGCAAGGTCAAAGAACTAACCTAAACGATGAACCATTAGCGGAACAGGTTATCGGCTTAAGAGTTCCCGTCAGTCAGATTGAAATTGTTAAAGCAAAAGGTATTGACTGGATTCGTGAAGCGATCGCTGAGAAATTACAGAGAGAATCTCTGATTTTCGTTTCTGCTGAAGCAAAAGCAATTCAAAGGTTAGATAGGCTCGAAAATCCAGATCACTATATAACACTTGGTGAAGCTGAAGAACAAATTGACATCGAAGCAATTAACAAACATCTAGAAACACGTGGCAAAAAGCAAATATCAGTTGCAGATTGATAACCTCGTGATAAAGGAAGATTTTCCACTTTTACCGATGGAACTTTTAGAAGACTTTGCAAATGTTATCAAACCATTGTTGCAATTAGATCCCTTAAATTTTTGTGGAACTTATTCCTCTCATATACTCCTTGGTGAACTTCAAGGATATCGCGCTCTAGAAATTGACTTTGACACAGCTTATCGCTTGGTATATCGGATTTATGAGAAACCATCGCCGAGGCGTATTGTCATTCTCAGTTTTGGAGAGCATGATCCCGCTTATGAAAAGGCGAAGCAAAGAAAAAAGAAATAGAGTGAACATTATTCAGTCTAATGCAAATAGCCTGAAGCCGACCGCTATTCCAAGTAACCAGAGTTAAAGGTTTGGGAAGTAGCGATCGCATTAGCTACTCCCTTCTCGACGAAAAACTACACGTTGCGGCGCGAAGCGCCGCAACGCCAGTTATTGGTTTTTAATGTGTACTTCTAGACTGGGAAGGGAGTAGTTATCTTCAGTCTTAATATTTAGAGATTATCTAACTAACTTCTGTAGCCAGTGAATGACCAGAGCATTCACAATCTCAGGGCGATCATCGTGGGGGCAATGCCCTGTATTGGGAATAGGAGTTAATTGAATATCCTTATTCTTACCTGCTTCTTCATAAATCTTCGCTCCATTAATTGGAGTCCAAGGATCAGCATCACCCCAAAGAACTAATAGAGGCTTCTCTAACTTAGCCAATAAATCGGCAGTGCGGGGGCCAGCAGGAGCCGTCAAAATTGAAGCAAAAACCTTTTGTGCGCCTTCATCACAGGATGGTTGATAGAGCATATCCACCAACTCATCATCGATCGCTTGATGATTGCGATAAACCTGACGCAGAGAATTCCGAATATTGCGCTTTTGGCGAACTTGGTTGAAGACAAACTTACCAGTCACCTCAGAGCTTACCAATTTTGCAAAAGCAACCATCACCAATTGCAATGGTAAATTCAACTCTTCAGGACGATGATTTAAGCCACCTGCGGCATTGAGTAAGACTGCGCCGATCGCAATTTCAGGGCTACTAGTTACCACCATCAACGCTAGCAACGCGCCGATGGAATTGCCGATAAATATCGCTGGTTGCTGCACAAATTCTTGATGAAAATCCTTGAGGAGTTCTTCCCAAAGCTCTAATGAGTAATCTAAAGCAGGTTTTGCCGAACCCCCAAAGCCGAGCAAGTCGATCGCAAATACTTGATAGCCAGCCTCAGCAAATGCAGGAACATTCTTTTTCCAATGACCGATCGATGCGCCAAAGCCATGAATTAGGAGGAGAGGCGTACCTTTACCAGTAACTGAATATTTGATTTGATGTCCACGCCATGTCCAATTTTGTAAGGAACTTTGCAATAGATCTTGGAAGCGATCGCGAGTTTCGGGATTTTCTGTGGTTAGCACGGCGGTGACTCTTTTTTGGAAATATCATAGAATCTAGAGCTTGCGCCTCACGCACAGCGTGAGGCGCAAGCTCTAGATTCTAAATTTATTTTATGATGATTTATCCAGAGCGTCATCATACCTAGAGTTGACCCTATTCTTTTTCGTAAAAGACTAGGGCAGTTTGTCCATATTGGCGGCGATCGCAACAGATGAGATCGCCCATCACATCAGGAAGCGGTCGTAAGCGATCGCATTCAGCAATTACTAGCGCTCCATCAGCAAGTAATGGCGATAATGCTGTAAGCACTGGAAGATATAACTCGCTTTGGTAAGGCGGATCAAAATAAACTAAATTAAAATATTTGGGTGGTAGTTTTCGCAATGTCTTGAACGCATCGCCTTTAATAATTTCAAATTTTTGATCTGACTTTGCAAATTTCTGCCAGTTTTCGCGCACAATCTGACAAGCGATCGCTGACGACTCAATGCCTACAATATTAGCTGCACCCCTAACTAACGCCTCTGCTCCCATAGCGCCTGACCCAGCACAGATATCTAGCCAATTTGCGCCTTTGATGCGAGTTTGTAAAATATTAAAAACTGCGGCTCTAACCTTACTTGCCGTTGGTCGAATTGATAGATCGGTTGAAGTTTTGAGCGCACCTGCGCCATTGATCCGAATAGACATATTGAAATCCAGTTGGTGTCTTTGATTTATTCGTGATCCCTATGTAGGGGCAAAGCATTCCCATAGAAATTCATGTTTTTTTAGATTGTTTTAATATGGGAATGCTTTGCCCTAGACTCGTAACGCAGGCACAATTTATCGATGAAAGCGAAAAGGGTTTAGCATTTGTGATTCAAGATTGGAGTGGAGAATATAACAATATTGCCGCAAGTGCTAAACCCCTACAAGCTTGTTGTTATAAACCATTTAAATTAAATGATTAGAAAAAGATAAACCTTCAATTTGATCAATGGGAACCATCCAAATTTTATTTTGGTATGGTCGCCATACCGCGCTCATGACATAGTGATTACGGATGGAAATGATGTGAACGTGAGGAATGCCAGAAAATTTTGAGCAGGAGCGTAAAAAATCTAAAGTTCTGATTAAGCGACTATGCAGAAATGTTGCCATCTCATCACTACAGTTTTGACGCAACATCGGGACAACTTGCGGCTCCGTATCCCCTCTTAACTCGTAAATAATGTGAGTTTTTCCTTTGAAGTCAATTTTTCTCGATCGCACCTCCCAACTGCACAACACGCCAAAGCCAATCACTGCCATACCCAAATCGATATGGAAATCACGCATTTGG
The DNA here is from genome assembly GCA_023336205.1 of Pseudanabaena sp. Salubria-1. GTDB lineage: Bacteria > Cyanobacteriota > Cyanobacteriia > Pseudanabaenales > Pseudanabaenaceae > Pseudanabaena. The sequence continues at coordinate 35,328 of JALQCR010000019.1, read as the reverse complement.
AATTTCGTGTTACTACTCATATCTGTGTGGGTGTTATACCCAGTCCAAGCATGAAATCTCTCTAAATTATCGTCATTAATATCAACTGCCGAACGATAGGGAGAAGTTACAGCACGGTTAATTTGCGTGTTTTCTGAAGGTTGCTCTGATGTCATACTTGTCCCATTAGTGACAGCATTTATTTGCAAAAACTAGACCGATGCAATAAACAACAATCTTACTAAAAATGCTTAAAAGCTGAAGCTATATATCTATAAGCAGCTTAACATTCTTTTATAGAAGTTCTTGGTTAAATTACTCATAGCTTATAACTGTACAGACATCTATGCCTTCTAAAAGTTCGCTTAACTACCAACAATTGCAACCAATTTATTTACAGCGTGAGTTGCTGCAATATCAGCGTACTTTATTAGCGAATGTCGGAATTTTATTTGGTCTAACTGCATTTGGCACATTGGGTTATCGCTTCATCGAAGGATGGAGTTGGTTTGATGCTCTCTATATGACGATTATTACCCTTGCCACGATTGGCTATGGTGAAACTAATCCACTACATTTTGAGGGGCGCATTTTTACGCTTACTTTAATCGTGATGGGAGTTTTAAGCATTAGTTATATTGCTGCTCAGTTTACAGCGGCGATCGCTAATGGTCATATCTACAATATTTTTCAAGCGAGGCGACAACGAAAGGTCATGGATGCATTAGACAAACATTACATAGTTTGTGGATTTGGTCGAACGGGGCGACAGGTTACAGCAGAATTCGCGGCTGAGGGAAGTATTACATTTGTGGTGATTGATAGCGATCCCATCGCGATTGAGCAAGCTGAGCTAGAGGGACATCCAGCTTTGCAAGGAGATGCGGCTCTTGATAACACCTTACTTCTAGCGGGGATTGAACGGGCTGTTTGCATTGTGGCGGCGTTGCCATCAGATGCTGAAAATCTCTATACGGTATTATCGGCAAAAACCTTAAATCCTGAGATTAGGGCGATCGCTAGAGCAAGTACAGAAGAGTCGATGCAAAAGTTACGACGGGGTGGAGCAGATGAAGTAATTTCGCCATACATTACTGGTGGCAAGCGTATGGCTGCTGTGGCGTTGCGTCCGCAGGTGATGGATTTTGTGGATGGCATTATTGCTGGAGCTAATCGATCATTTTATATTGAGGAATATCGCATTGATGATTCTAGCTATGTTGGAGTCACTTTAAAAAAGGCAAGTTTGCGATCGCAGACTGGGGCTTTAGTCTTAGCAATTCGTCGCGCTGATGGCGATGTCATTGCTGGACCTGATGGCAATACTGAGATTTTGCAAGGTGATGTTTTAATTTCAATGGGAACGCCTGAGCAGTTAAGGGCTCTGAATCAAATCCTAAGTCCGCTTTCCAAAAAAACAAATGTGTTACGGTTACCACGCATGAAATAGGTATAAGTTAGGTTTGCGCCCCTGCGGGGCACAAACCTAACTTTTGGTAAACATGAAGTTTATTTCTCCATCTCGAACTATCCAAATAGCGATCGCCTTAGCCATTGATTCAGAATTTAAGCTTTTGCTAGATCCTAGGGAAATTGCGCTGGAGATTTGCTATCCAAAATATGAGGCTCATTACACATCAGCGATCGCGTTGTCGCTCGCCAATCGCTTACAGCGAAATCCTGTCCAGATTGCTGACGCGATCGCGCAAACTTGTTCACAAAATCCAGAAATATCCGCTCAATCGCAAATCAGAGCAATTGGAAAAGGTTGGTTAAATATTGTTTTTAGAGAGCACTATATCGCTGAAATTTTATTGTTTCTGGAGCATTTGCGAATAGAAGGAATTACGAACTGTAATGGATTTTGGCAAAAATGCGAAATTGTTCTAATTCCTATAGGGGATTCAACTGAACAATATGTCTATGCCCGATGCTGTGCACTTATGCGTTTGGCGCAGCAATTAAATGTAGGGGCAATTCATGAATTGCCCCTACATTTAATTGCTGATTTAGAACCTGTGGAAATTAGCTTGTTGATGCGAAGTTTGGCGATCGCAGATTATTTAGCAGATGAGAATGGCTCGCCTTTAAATAGACAGAAGAAACAGAAATTATCGCGATCTCTAGCTGAAGCTTTTTTACAGTTTTACGATCGCTGTCGAATTTTTGGAGTACCTCATGAAATTGCGATCAAGCGATTATTACTAATTAGCATTACGCAAAAAATGCTACTCGCGATCGCACCACCCGAAATTAATTACGCAATGTACTTGTAAAAAACGTAAGGATGCGCCCCTGCGGGGCGCATCCTTACGTTTTTTTTATCGCAGCATCAACATGGCATCACCAAAAGAATAAAACCGATATTCTTTAGCGATCGCTTCTTGATATACCGACATTAAAAATTCGCGACCATTTTCACCCAAAAATGATGACATCATCATTAGCAAAGTTGACTTGGGTAAATGAAAATTAGTCACCATTCCATCTAAAACTCGCCACTCATATCCAGGATAAATCATCAAATTCGTTTTACCCCTAAAAGCCTGAAAATTTGAATTTTCCAGCGATCGCGCCACCGTACTACCAACGCCGATCACACGTCCGCCGTTTGCTTTGGTTTCTTTGATTTTAGCGATCGTCTCCTCTGGTACTTCACACCACTCGTTATGCATCACATGCTGGGTGATGTCCTCCGTCTCTACGGGGCGAAACGTACCGATTCCCACATGTAGAGTCACAAAGGCTTTACCAATGCCTTTAGCCGCCAGCTTTTCAAATAACGACTCAGTAAAATGTAAACCTGCTGTAGGTGCAGCGATCGCTCCTGCAATCTCTGCGTAAATAGTCTGATAGCGCTCAGGATCGGCATGGGAATCAGTGACGTAGGGCGGCAAGGGCACTGTGCCGAGTTGATCGATAATTTTGTCAAGGTCAGCACCAGCAGGAATATGAAACTGCAATTCTCTCGCTCTGGTGACTGTCTCAATCCCTTCGACCGTCGCTTTGACATTATCCGAAAAGATGATGGTGCTACCAATCGGCAAACGTTTACCAGGCTTAACCAATGCTAACCAGCGATCGTTTCCAACTGGCTCCATCAGCAAAATCTCGACAGGCACACCCGATTGCTTATGCCCATACATTCTTGCAGGAATGACTTTGGTGTTATTAAAAACAAGCAAATCTCCCGACTGCAAAAAATTTGGCAAATCGTAAAAGTGCTGATGCCGTAAATTGCGATCGCTTTCAATTACCAACAATCGCGATGTATCCCTAGGTGTAACTGGATCTTGAGCTATACGATCGCTTGGCAATTCATAGTCATAGGCGCTTAAAGCATAATCAGGCTCAAGTTCAGTCGCAGGCGATGAAGTCATAGATAAAGTTACACTTTGGGACATTGGCACTACTTAATAATTTGCAGCACTTCTCTAAGTGTTTGATAAAAAGTGACGAAGTTACAAAAAAATATAAGAAATTTTATATACCAATCGCGGAAACAGTGGTATACAGATGGCAGCAGCAACATATGTTTTGCATATGTTGCGATCGCGCTTTCAGACTTTCAATATTAAACGAGGAGTTTATGCAGTATTTAATGACAGATCTTCACCAACGCTTTATTGGTGCATTGAACTACAACAAGCCTCTCTCTGTAGGCGATGTATTTCGTGCAGATAATACCAAAACTTATACAGTTGTTAGCATTAACGACACTCGCAACAAGAGCAAGGATGTCAAGTCAGTAACTGTCATTCCTGTTCGCGAAGCTGTGGCAGCTCATTAATTTACTAAATTAGTAGGTTAAGTTAATTTGGCTATTAACTTAATTGTCTGGTAATTTTTCGCTTGATGGTCTATGTACGTTGCTCACACTAGCTAAAAGTATTAGCTAAAAATACTATTTCAAAACATTGAAAGTAAGAAATAAGTCTAGGGAATTATCAAAATCAATCTGAGAGAATCATCGAAGCTATTGACAATACATTGATATAAACGAGTATTTCTTTGATCTCTTCAGATATCACCATTAACAAGAAAAGCAGCGCCAAGCGCTGCTTTTCTTGTTAATGGTGATAGACATGGCTTTACCCCGCCTACAAACCCTCAAAACTTTACCGCCCGCTACGCGGGCGGTAAAGTTTTGAGGGTTTATATTAAAATCATGCCATTTTTCAACTTTAGTTTGGACTAATGGGCAGGTATGAGAGAGGAACCAAAAGACACGAGAAAATTGAGCAGGAGCTTGCAATAGCAAAATCCAGCTCAAAATTGAGAAGAGAAGCAGAACCTAAATGGCAATTGGATGGGTTGGCGCAGGAGTCTTTTCAGTTTTCTTTCTTTTTGAGGCGTGTTTTTTAACAGTCGGATAGCGAATACGAGGAGGAAGGCGATCGCCTAAGGAGCGTCCGGGCGATTTACCGCGTAGTTTAGGAGGGATTGCAGGAGTACCAATCGCGGCAATAATTACCGCAAATGATTGAGCGACACGACCAGGAGCAAGATTATCCTGAGGAGACTGCCAAGGTAAAGGAGCATCAACACAATCGAGACGAGCGAACCAAAGTTGCCAAGTCATTAAAGGCATCAAAGCACTCCAACGCTCAGCCGCCTGAGTAGAGGTAATCTGGGGCAGAGTCCAATGTAACCGTTGCTTGGCAAAACGATACCAATGCTCTATGGCAAAGCGACGCAAGTATTTTAACCAAAGAGTTTCCAAAGCAGGCATAGTTTTACCCAACCAAGCCAACCACATGGGCTGAAACTTACGGTTGCGCCCCAAGGGTTCAATCACCTCAATTCTAAAAATCTGCATCGGTCTTTCTGGAGAAGTACGGAAATGAAAGTCACGCCAATAAGTTACCCGTACCCGACCTATTTTTGGGTCTGTAATTTCTATAGTGGTGTCGGCAACAGCCCAAGTTTCTGGGGCATTCAGTTTGAATTTATGCCCATGTTTACAAGGTGCACCACGACCGCTATAGGCAGACGGAACTCCCCAAACACAGCGATTAGATGCCAAACGTAGTAATAAATCCGCCTCAATATTCGCTGTTGCTTTCACAAAACTTGCATTCCCATATCCTCGGTCATAGACAGCTAGGGGGCGTACGCTTAACTGCTTTGTGACTTGTTTGAGTTGGAAGGCAGCTTTACTCACAGGAGTCTCGAAACTGGTGATCCGCTCATGTTTTATCGGTAGCGCCCAACTCCCACTTGCTTCGGGAATCCACGCCAACGTGCTGTAGCTTTGTCCTACGCCGATACTTTCGTCTTTGCCATGATGGAATCCTCTTTCCTTCAGCGTTTCCGCATCTGGTCGCAACCACACGCTATTATCTCCAGCCAGACAAGGTTGCTCTTCGGTTGGGATCTCTTGCACCATTAGTTTCATCAACTTTCCTCTTGCTGGTCGGCTATCGCGCAGTCCCTCATAAATACTTGACCATTTTCGCCGAAATAATGGATTCATTGACAGACTCACATACGAGCTAATGCTCGGACTTGTCAGGACGGCATCCATTAATTCAAATACTGCATCTTTTCCTGTTCCTAGGTATTCATATATCGACTTGCGAAATTCTTGTAATTTTTGGAAAATCATAGTAGTCAATGTCAATTTGGTTTATTGATCATTGCTCTTTTGGCAGTTTGTGACATTCACTTCCTGCCTTTCTTTTCTTCTTTTTAGTCTAAAGTCCAGTTTTCAAATTATTTAAAGAGGCTGCATCAATAGAGTTACCTCTTAGATCTAGTCGCACAAGGCTCTTAAGATTTGAGATCTCACGAGGTAGAGTCGTTAGCTGATTGTAAGACAAATCTAGTTCTGTGAGATTTATGAGATTACCGATCTCCTCTGGAAGACAAGTCAGTTGATTGTTGCCAAGATACAGATCCGTAAGTGCTGTGAGGTCGCCAATTTCCTCTGGCAAAGTAGTTAGCTGATTCTTTCGCAAATCTAGCTCAGTTAAATTGGTGAGGTTAGCAATTTCTGATGGTAGTCTTTCCAGCTTATTTTCACTTAAATCAAGCCATGTCAAAAACTTTAGCAATCCAATCTCAGATGGTAAATCTCTTAAAGAATTATTGTTAACCGCAAATCTTGCTAAATATGATAATTTACCAAGATCTGATGGCAAACTAGAAATACGATTTTCAGCTAAATTTAGCACTGTAAGATTTTTAAGTAGCATGACTGCATCAGGAATTTTCGACAGTTGATTAGATTCGAGATGCAACCAATTTAGTTGTTGTAGATTCGCGATCGCCTCTGGCAGAGAAGTCAATTCATTTTCGCTAAGATACAGCCAAACTAGATACTTCAACTTGCCAATCTCTTCAGGAACTGTCACCATCTGTAGTTCACTAAGATAAAGAGATGTAGCTTCCGAAGCTCTGGCGCTCTCAATTTCTTTTAGAATTTCCTGTTCGTTCATTGTCTCGATTGCATTATTTGGATATGGTACTCAAGGTGCAAATTGATAATTATTTTTGTAGCTACTACTCAGAGGGCGACTCCAACCATCCCACAATTTTGTTTTTGCATGGATTTATGGGAAATCGCTTTGAGTTCAAACAAGCGATCGCAATTTTGTCTAAACAGTTTTACTGTGTGGCGATCGATTTGCTGGGGCATGGTCAGACCAGTGCTATAAATCAAAGAACTGATCAAAATGACTTCTACACAATACAGTCCAGCGCAGACTTTGTCATCAAATTTTTGGATTTACTTCGTGTAGATAGTTGTTTTTTAGTTGGCTATTCAATGGGTGGTAGGTTAGCTTTATATTTAACAATTCATTTCCCACAATATTTTCAGCGGGTTGTACTCGAATCCGCATCCGCAGGACTTTCATCAGCCGCCACCAGAAGCGATCGCCTAGCCAAGGATATGCAAATGGCGACGAACCTAGAAACTGGAGATTTTCGATTATTTCTAGAAAATTGGTATCAGCAACCTATTTTTGCGAACTTGCGATCTCATCCACATTTTGCCCAGATGCTAGAGCAAAGGTTAAACAATTCTCCCTCGCAGCTAGCCAAATCCCTACGCAATCTCAGTACAGGGAAGCAACCATCATTATGGGAAAAGCTCTTTAAAAATGAGATTCCGTTGCTATTACTTGTGGGTGAGTTAGATCTTAAATTTGTGCAAATAAATCGACAGATGCAACAGCTATGCAAAAATTCTCAGCTAGAAGTGATAACTAGCTGTGGTCACAATATACATTTCGAGAATCCAAATTTATTTGTCGAGAAGATTAAAACTTTTTTTCTTCTATAGCAATGCAAGTTTTACTGACAGCGCTTTGTGCTGTAGGACATAAAACCCAAATAAATAAAGTCGGCGCGAAGCGCCGACTTTATTTATTTGGGTTTTGATTTGTTCAAGCTATAGGACTGCCGCCAAGTGTATCAAAAAACAAAAGAGATTTGCGACACCAAACGATGCAACTCTCTTAAAAATAAAAGCGTCGCAAAGCGACGCTTTTATTTTTAACTAGAAGCAATATTTCTCAAATCTGGACGGGGCGCAGGCGCAAAAAGGAGTGTCTCAAAGTAAGCATCACGATTGCCTAAGGTTTCGTAAAAGAAGAATGAAAAACCATCTAGGTTAAGTTCACGCACGATTCTTACTTGACCTTTAATCTGCCGCATATCAACATTTTGAACTCTTAAACCCGTTAAAATACCCACCGCTACTGGAATTTTTAAGCGGATTTCCTGCAACTCTGAGCGTTCTAATTCCCGCTTAAAATTGTCAATATCATCGCGATATACCTGCACAATTAATTCATCAATATATTTGAGATAGACCCAGTTATACCAATCTTGTAAGTATTTCTTATAGGAGAAATCCTTGGGATTAGGGGAAAGAGAAACTAAGCAGTTTGGTTTGATTGCTCTAACTGATTTAGAGATCTTTCTCATTAAACTAGTGATGTACTTGGCCCGCCACTGCATCCATGAAGGATCATTGATATCCTCTGGTGGTAAGCGACCGAAATGATCTTTTTTATACAAAGCGATCGTGTAATCATCGTAGCCAAGTTCTGTGGGCATCCCAAAATGATCGTCAAGCTGAATACCATCAACATCATACTTAGTAACAACTTCCACAATGAGATCTATTAGCAATTTTTGGACTTGAGGATGGGCAGGGTTTAGCCAAGCAAGACGATGTTGATCTCTTTCACCATGCAGGAAGACATGGGAACCATCTTTGCGCTGGCTGATCCAATCGGGATGTTTGCTCATCAGCTCTGAACCTTCTTCGGTCATTAAGCCATACTCAAACCAAGGAATTACCGCAAAATTTTGTTCATGGCCAAATTTGATCGCTTCAGCAAGCATATCTCGCTCTTGAAGCTCAGGTATTGGAAAAACAGGTACACCAAAACTAGTTTCGGCAACTTTACTAGGGTAGAGTGTATATCCGCGATTCCAAACCGTTGGATATAGGGTATTAAATTTTAAACGCTTTAGTCTTTTAACCGCCCTTTCAAGATTCTGAGCCGAAAATAAAACTTCGCTATCGACATTAGTAAGCCAGATGCCGCGTAATTCATTACCATTCAATGGTCTGATCAGCGGAAGATTAGGTGGGGCTGATTGATCAACTTGATTAGATGGAGATTGATCAATATTGTTGCTAGCCGTATCCATACTAAGAGGCTGAGCGATCGCCCAAAAAGGAAAATTGATCATCATTGAAATCGCGAATCCTAAGAATGTTATTAATAGGAAACGGAGGCGTGATCGCCAAGAAGCCGAATTAATTTTCCCCATAATTACTGATGAGCCAAGTAAGCTCTAACTCCTCACATTTAGGCTGCAATTTTTTGTGAAATTTTTTTTGTGAATTTATTGTATAGCAATGTAAAAAAACACAAAAGATGGAGATACTTTCTACTCCCATCCTTTTCTATCAACTTTTGGTCTGAGATCCCAACAAATCACGATTTATCTCCAAAATTGGACATAATAAATCGGCAACATTTTTGGGTAGCAGATTTTTGACCACATCTTGCATGATCAGATAAGTAATATTACAAACTTCCTGAGCCCCAAATGCTTGCATGATCGTCTGGAACCAATACAAGAACTGCTGTCGTAAAAGCTCTGTATCATCTAATAAAACGGTCATTGCCGAATGACGTAAAACCCTTAAGGTGTCCTGTTTCCATTTGCCTTGCAAGTCCTCACCCTTCAGTAAAAGCAATTTGGGATACGATATGCGTAGTTTTTTTAAAACAGTTTCGACAATTTCTTTCTCTACTTCTTTGATGCGGAGATAAGCTTCAACCCTTAAATCAAAGGAGTTGATATAGGTATCCATAAACTGCAATTCTGTATCGCTGGCATAGCGGCTATCGGCGTTTATTCCTAGTTGTTGTAGTTTACTTAACATTGCTGGTTTGATCCGACTTTTGCATATGCATGATTTTATATGGATCTGCGACTGAAACAATCCGCCACTTCAAGCATTATCTCTAGATGATCGCCATTTTTTTGTTACGATTCAGATAAATCGATAAATAATCGAAATTTCCGACACACATCTATGCGATCGCTCGCCGCCATATCCTGTCATGTTATCTGACAATGATCACATTGAAGGGCTGTTTCCCGAAGCTGCCCAAAATTGGGATTTAAATCGGCTCTATGCAGATTTACAAGCTTCTAGTGGCAAAGAAATTAAGCCATTTGAAAAGGCTTGCTTGCGTGGGTTGCTATGTCGTTATCGCCCAGGGCAGCTTGCGTTTAAGTTGGCTTGGACTTCGGGGGCTTTGCGGGTTGAGTTAAATAAGGGGTTATATAGATCGCTTGAGGCGATCGCAGATCAGCCGATCAATACTCTACGGTGGGAAAAAGTGCCTGAATGGTTAGAGGCTAAAGGATATAAAGCACAACGCCAAAATTTGCATAATTCAGCTACGACTTCTCCAGCTAATGCAGGGGCAAATGTGGCGGATTGGGGCGAGGCTCCAAATATTCAAACTTTTTATGGGCGCATAGAGGAGCTAGCCAAACTAGAGCAGTGGGTTGTGCGTGATCGCTGTCATCTCTTGGCAATTTGCGGCATGGGCGGCATCGGCAAAACCTCGCTGGCGGTAAAACTAGTCGAAAATATTCAATCACAGTTTGATTGCTTTATTTGGCGATCTCTACGTGGGGCACAACCGACGGCACAATTAATTGCGGATCTGTTGCAATTTCTGAATAGTTCACCGCAAACTGGCTGTAGTATTTCTGATCTGCTAGACATTTTGCGCCAAAAGCGTTGTTTAGTTGTATTGGATGATTTTGAGGCGACTCTCCAAGATGGGGAATTGGTAGGAGCCTATCGCCAAGGTTGTGAATCCCATGCAGAATTATTGCAGCGTGTTGGTTCGGAGCGGCATCAAAGTTCGGTGATTTTGATTGGGCGGGAACAACCGAAAGAAATTTCAATGCATCAAGGGGAAGATCAGCCGATTCGCTATTTCAAAGTGAATGGATTACAGAGACAAGGTGCTTTTGAATTATTAAGAGCGCGAGGCTTTAAAGGTACAGAAAATGGTTTAGAGGCTTTAGTGCAGCAATATCGTGGCAATCCTTCGGCTTTAAGAATCGTGGCGGGGACGATTCAGGAATTATTTAATGGCAATGTTTCGGAGTTTCTTAAACAAACAGCCCTTGCGCTTGGGGATGTATTACGAACTCTTCTCTATCAACAGTTTGAGCGTCTCTCAAAACTAGAAAAAGATGTGCTGTATTGGCTCGCAATCAAGCATCGCCCAGTATCACTCTCAACCTTGCGATCGGAAATGATTTTGCAAACCTCTGGTTCTGAATTAATCAATGCTCTGGAGTCTCTGCGCTGGCGATCGCTAATTGAGAAAGTCTCAGAACAGGATGAGGTGATGTTTTTGCTAGAGCCTGTGGTATTGAAATATGTGAATCGTCAATTTGTGGATGAAGTGAGCAAAGAAATCACCGCGATCGCTATGCAACAAAATCTCAAATCGATTAATTTACTACAAAGCCATGTCCTCGTCGAAGATCGAGCTCCTGACTCGATTCGGGCGATGCAGATTCGCTTAGTTCTGAAGCCAATTAAGGACAAGTTAAATAAGGCGATCGCGCAAAATAATATTGAATTGGAAGCTCTACGGGAAATTCTCGCTGGTCAGCATCAAGTGCAACCAACTGAAGGCACAAGTTACACCGAAGTTAATCTCGCCCTAATTGGCTTATGGTGGTAAATTAATCGCAAGATCAGCACTACTAATTCCTGAACTTAAAATCCTGATATCTAAATTTTATGACTACACCTTCCAACATATTGGCAACTAATCTCAAAGATGCTTATCGTGTTTGCGATGTGGTTCCGCTCCAAGATGTAGAGCTAGAGCGCTATTATGTGGATTTGTCAAAGACGCGCAAAACTGATGCGATCGATAGTATTACCCTAATTTTAGATGATCAAAAGTCTGGAGATTTTGTCACAATTTTATTTACTGGACATAGAGGTAGTGGCAAAAGTACAGAATTAAGACTAATTCAAAAGCGTTGGCAAGATGAATATCAAGTAATTTATGTTGATGCTTCAAACGAAACGGATATTAATGATGCTGAATATACTGATATCTATTTAATTGTGATCAAGTGGGTAGAGTTTGAGCTGCGTAAAAAGGGATTGAAATTTGATGCTGAATTACTATCAAATTTTGAAGAATGGTTTAAAGAAGTAACCAATGAAACAGTGGAATCAGTAGACAAGTCAATTTCTGTAGAAGGAGAAGTAACTTTAAATGCTGAGGTTCCTTTTGTGGGAGTAGTGCCGCCATTTTTGGCAAAACTTGTTTTAAAGCTTTTAGGGCAAGTTAAGGCTTCGCATCAGGGCAAAAAGACAGTTAGGCAAACTCTTTTAAAAGATGTCGAACGCTTAAAAACTGATATCAATTTACTATTGGATGATGGATTAAAAAAATGGCAGAAAAAGTTTCCCAAATGCAAGGACTTTTTGATAATTTTCGATAATTTAGATCGCTGTCCTCCCCCTGTCGCTAATCATTTGTTTTTTGACTATGCCTCACAGCTAAAGGATTTACACTGCTCAATTGTTTATACTGTGCCAATTTCAGCCGTCTATTCACCTAAAGGCGTTAGCGCTGCTTTTCCGAATTACCATATCATTCCCATGATTAATATTTACAATTATGATCCTCTCGATCGCAGTGGAAAAGAGCCTGAGTATAGTGCCAAGGGTTTAGATGCAGTAGCAAGTTTGATTGAGAAGCGGATCGATATTGATGCGATCTTTGAGTCTCGACAATGTTTATTAGAATTAGCAAAATACAGTGGTGGTCACGTTCGGCAAATGATGCAGATCGTCAGAGGAGCTATCCAAAATGCGAGAACTAGTCGTCGAGACAAGGTAAATGATGAGAATGTGACCTATGCGATTAATCAACAACAATTCACTATGGAGCGTATGATTCCAAATGAACATTATCCCGTTTTGGTGAAGGTTTATTTGGAGAAAAATGTACCAAGAGATGAGGTGGGACAGTTGATGTTGTCGAATATTTCGGTTTTGGAATATAACGGATTAGAACGTTGGAATTATCTTAATCCAGTGGTAATTAGGAGTCGGTTGTTTAAGAGAGCGTTGGAAGATTATCTTGCTAAGAATCCATAAATGCCATGACAGAAGCTGATCACCAAGAAGAAGAAACCCTATCTAAGTTCCGCTCGCTAAATGATGATGCGATTCAGAGCTTGTTGGCGATGTTGGATTTGTCACAGGGTTTCACGATCGCATTTGCAGAGTGTAATTTTTGGCAAGATGGGGTGGCGTTGGTGGCGGCGCTAAATGAGGAGATCGCTGGCGATCCTGAGTGGGAGGAGTTGCAGCTAGAGGCTTGGGAATTTAACGATCCTGATTTGCGATATTTTTTGGATGAGTTGAGCAAGCGTCTAGAGACTTTGCCGCGCCAAGAGGGGAAGAAGTTGGTGTTGGTATTGAGTGGTTTAGAAAATGCGATCGGGGTGGTGGGTGAATATCCGCCGTTTTTAGTGGATTTGAATTTTGTGCGCGATGCTTATGCACGAATTGTTCCTCATCCTGTGGTGTTTGTGTTGCCAGACTATGCAATCACCCGTGTAGCAAATTTTGCACCTGACTTTTGGGCATGGAAATCTGGGGTGTTTAAGTTTCAGACTGCAAAGGAAACTAGGGATTTTGCTGAAGCAAAAACAATTGGCTCAAATCGTATTCTTGGCAATTATCTCAAGCCCGAAAAGCAAGAACGCATCGATCTTTTGCATCGGTTATTAATGGAAGTTAATCCCTCTGGCTCTGATCCAGAATCTAATCGCAATGCAGCCAGTCAGATGAATATTTTGATTCAATTGGGATCGACTTACCATAGTTTGAGTGAATTTAATCAAGCAATTAATTTTTGTGATCAAGCATTGTCGCTAGCCAGAAAGCTAGGCGATCGCAATGGTGAAGCAAGTTCTCTTTGCAATCTAGGAAGTACTTACGATTCACTAGGACAGTACCAGCAAGCGATTCATTTTTATCAGCAGTCTTTGGAAATTTTCAAAGAAATTGGCGATCGCAATGGTGAAGCAATTTCTCTCAATAATTTAGGCAATGCTTACGATGCACTAGGACAATACCAGCAAGCAATTCATTTTTATCAGCAGTCTTTGGAAATTTTCAAAGAAATTGGCGATCGCAATGGTGAAGCAAATTCTCTTGGCAGTCTAGGTAGTGCTTATCGTTCGTTAGGACAGTACCAGCAAGCGATTCAGTTTCTTCAGCAACAGCTAGAAATCACAAAAGAAATTGGCGATCGCAATGGTGAAGCAAATGCTCTTTGCAATCTAGGCAATGCTTATGGTTCACTAGGACAGTACCAGCAAGCGATTCAGTTTCAGCAGCAGTCTCTGGAAATTTTCAAAGAAATAGGCGATCTCAATGGTGAAGCAATTTCTCTTGGCAATCTAGGCAATGCTTATGGTTCACTAGGACAGTACCAGCAAGCGATTCAGTTTCAGCAGCAGTCTCTGGCAATCAAAAGAGAAATAGGCGATCGTAATGGTGAAGCACGTTCTCTTTGCAATCTAGGCAATGCTTATGATTTATTAGGACAGTACCAGCAAGCAATTCAGTTTCGACAGCAGTCTTTGGAAATTTTCAAAGAAATTGGCGATCTCAATGGCGAAGCAGATTCTCTCCATAATTTAGGGCTTGCCCTTAAAGCATTAGGTCGAAGAAGTGAGTCCATAAAGGCTCTCAATGCTTCAAGAAAAATATATGAAGAATTGGGACTTTATCATAAGATTGAGGGTTCAGATAAATCCTTTGCGCCGCTAGAAACTGTCGCCAAAGAACCTAAGCGTTTTGAACTGCCAGACCCACCCAAATACAAGCACCGCAAAAATCTCTTTCAGATTGTTTTTGTTTGGTTGCGACGTATCTGGTCAAAACTCTGGCGACGAAATTCGTGACTCTGAGATATCGGGAAAAGTAGATTTAGGCAGTGAATGGAAGCTCTAAATTTGCGATCGCAATTACTGTGAGTCGTGAGTGCTATGCGACCTCACTCAACGCCTCACGAATCACCTCATCACTTACCCCATGACGTTTCAGACTCGCGATAAGCAAAGAAACAGTATCTCCCTCCAACCTCTCAAGATCGGCACGAAGTCCCTGACCTATGTATGCGCGAACTAAAGGCTGATATCCCGAAAAGCCTAATAAAGGTGCGACTTTTTTCAAATCTTCAATTACATCTTCGGGAATACGGATTGTCACCGTCGTCATCGGACGATTTCGATCCAGTCGTTTTTTTAAAGCTTCAGTTTTCATAATATTCACGCTCCTTGCGCGTTGCCTTTCTTGCTGAAATAATCCGAATCACATCATTCTCCCGCTCAACATAAACAACATAAAGAAGATTCCATCGCTTATCTAAACCAATGACAGCATCTCGTTCCTCGTCATTTCTACTTGCATCAACTACTACTAAAAACGGATCGAAAAAGGCTTCCACAGATTGATAAAATGTCACACCATTATGATTAACAGGATTAATTCGAGCCTTCTCTTCATTCCAAACGAAGTTAATACCATTTAGTACAAAATACACATCCATAATTTTGTATTTTAGCTAAAATGTATTTACGTTGTCAATACAAAATACATATAAATGAACTCACCAGCCACAATTAAGTATCCTGTTGAAAGCATCGATTTCATCCTGATTTCATTTTCTTGAAGTAAAATAGAAATAGAAAGTTAGGGAAAATCTATGAACTCTAAAGATGCTCTAAACTCTGGCAGAGAGACTCAGACCAGTCCCAAAAAATATAAGGCTTTGCTCTTAGGTATTGTTGGCATTTTGGTCGGTAGCACTTCCGTTGCGATCGCTGCTACTAATGTTGTCCAAGCAGAACAAACGTCACGCCTAGTTATTAGTCAGATGATGCCACATCAAGGCATGATGATGCATGGCATGATGGCAGGAGAGCAAACCAATCGCCATTTCATCGAAATGATGATTCCTCACCATGAAGGCGCTGTGCAAATGGCAGATCTCGCTCTCAAGATGTCTAAACGTCCTGAGATAAAAAAACTTGCAGAATCAATCAAGAGCGATCAAACTCGCGAAATTGTGCAAATGAAATCTTGGTATAAGCTATGGTATGGCACAGAGGTTCCGACTGTGACAACCATGAATCACGGCAACATGGATCATAGTGGCATGATGGGAATGAAAAAGCCAATACTAACCAAGAAGCCTATGGGAATGCAGAATATGATGGCAGTCGATCTTCAAGCCCTCAAAGATGCTCCTGATTTTGACAGAGCCTTTATCGAAGAGATGATTCCCCATCACAAAATGGCGCTGATGATGTCCAGCATGATCGTTGATAGCGATCGCACTGAAATGAGAACGCTCTCTTATGCGATCGTTAAAGCTCAGAGCACCGAAATTGAGCAAATGCGTCAGTGGCATCAAACTTGGTATAAATAGCACTTGTTGCTGTATTAAACCTTTTCTTACACCAATTCTCAAAATGACAACGCCATTTTGAGAATTGGTATTGTCCAATTATTTTTTTGTCTTAGCTCCTGAGTCTCAAATATGTTGTTCCATATTGTAAAACATCGAATTGCCGCACTGATACTAATAATCACTGCGGCTGCAAGTAGCGGCTTGACAGCTTGCACAGCGAATAATTCTGCATCAGTACCTGTTGCTACTCCAACGGCTCAGCCTACAAAAGCAGCAGAAAATCCAAATGGCATGATGTCCCATGGCATGTCCCATAGTTCGATGGATTTGGGTGTTGCTGATGCTGATTATGACTTGCGCTTTCTTGATGGCATGACACCACATCATCAAGGTGCGATCGCGATGGCAGAGGATGTCTTAAAAAATTCTCAGCGTCCTGAATTAAAGAAGCTAGCACAGGAAATCATTCAAGCACAAAAGAAAGAAATCGCGCAGATGGCAGAATGGCGCAAAGCGTGGTATCCCACAGCAGGTGAGAAGTTGATGATGTGGCACGCTGAATCTAATCACATGATGGAAATGACTCCCGAATTTCGCCGCAATATGATGATGAGTGTGGACTTGGGACGTGCTGATGATAAATTTGATTTACGGTTTCTAGATGCGATGATTCCCCATCATGAGGGTGCTTTAGTGATGGCAAAAGATGCGATCGCTAAATCCAAACGTCCTGAAATCCAAAAAATGGCTCAAGAAATTCTCAGTTCTCAACAAGCTGAAATCGATCAAATGAAACAATTGCGCAAATGATGACAAAAAACAAAAAGAGAGTTGCGGCGCAACTCTCTTTTTGTTTTTTGTCTATCCCCCGTAATTCGTAATTGATAATTCGTAATTGCCTTCAAATTTTCGGAGACTTCAGAACAGCTAGAAGAATTACCCACCAAGGGACGCGAAGATCTGGGATGAACTTCGCTTTGGGCTTGAGATTGGGTATACCTTGCGGTAATAAAAATCTGAGAGAACGCAAAGAAGCAGGACGATGTTCATCTTCATCAACTACTCCGTAACGATTCGCAATTTCGGCAACAATCTGGACTTTACCCGTTCTCCGCATTAGATCTGCGTCTTTACACATTGCCGCAATTACTCTGCCGACAAACAAAGGTGTTTCCCAGTTAAATTTATCTGCGATCGCGGCAACGCCAAGATTTGGATCAGTACCCTTGATGCTTTCATCAGCCAACTGGTGAAATTGTTCAGTGCCGACAATGCCTGGCCAAAGAGAAATCGAAGCAATATTAAAAGGCTTCAGTTCAACTGCCATATCTCCCGCAAGGCGATCGCAGCCAGATTTACCAGTTCCATAGGCGACACCAAAGATTGGCGCTAATCCACCCCAAGAAGATATCGTAATGATTGTGCCTTGTTTGCGTTGGGTCATCATCTTCGCGGCAAAATGACTTGCCACATAGTGACTTCTCAATCCGACAGCATTACAAGCATCTCAGAGACTGACATCTGCTTCCCAAAAGGGGCGACCTTTTGCTTCGATCAGCGATCTCACTCCACCATAAGCATTATTTACCAAGATATCTAATTGTCCATTTTGTTCTCTACTAATTTGCTCAAATAGAGATTGAATCTGTTCATCATCGCTATGATCGGTGGGAACTGCGATACAAGTTCCTCCTGCTTTTTCTACTGCATATTTGGTATCTAATAAATCTCCTAACAGAGTAGCTGATGAATTATTGCTATTTAGACTGCGCCCAGTGATATAAACTAGCGCCCCAGCTTCACCTAATCCAATGGCGATACCTTTTCCAATTCCTCGCGATGCTCCTGTTACTAGCGCAACTTTACCCTTCAAATTTTCTGTCATTAAAAATTGTCTCCAATGTTCTCTACAAGAGAGTTTGTCTAATAGGCGATCGCACTCATTCTATTTGATTATGCTAGTTTATCCAGTCAGTGAATCCAACTTATCAAGTAGTTTTAAGCCTTGCTTTGGAGTCTTTGCTGAAATTGGGTGATGATTTCAGGAGTTAGTTCTTTTTCTGGCTCAACGGTTTCTCGTTCTGCTAATGCTATGTCTATTTCAGTGGGAGATGCCGTTTCTAGCTTTTGCAAAAGGTTAGTGAAGTCTGATTGTTGTTGATTAGTTTCTTGTTTAGGAATTGGTTGAATGATGTAATTTATGGAGGATTGACGAGTTAGGGCGTAGACAATGTATTGCTTGAGAGAGACTCCTTCACTCTCTGCTAAATGGATTAGTTGTTGGTGTAGTGTATCTGGTAAGCGTAGAGTTAATCGGCTCATAGTGAGGATCCTCTAAGCTAGAGAGGCAAGTATTGGATATGATTAGTAAAGTCTTCCAAATCGCTAACTTTGGCAATTAGTTCTAAATCCCTTACACAGACTCCTATACTCGCAATTTGTTGTGCAGCGTAAATAATGCCGATGAAGTTAGTCCCTTCTTGCAGGAGTTGATTGGCGATCGCTAAAAAATCATCATCTCTGGTGAATAAAACTCTTTGTAACTTATTGGCTCTTGCCAAAACTTGAGGCTCTGGATCGCCTGATCGCTGATCTTCTTGAACGGAGAGTACATCTACTCCTCTCAAACGCAATCCAAGTAAAATTTGGCGCGGTACGTTTTCATCCATGTATAGTGCGATCGCCATAGCTTAATGTCTTGTTTGAAGTTTGGCTTGCAATGCTGATATGGGAGCGTTTAGGCGCATTTGTTCGGCATAGTCGAGGCGGCGCTGAATGTCGTTATCAAGTTCTTGTTTGTGATCCCAGTAGTAGGCGAGGGCTGAGTAGATTTTGCTGAGGGCGATATGGGGATATTGAAAATGTAGTTCTTCGGGACTCCAACCATAGGTGCGGTGGGATGTAACTATCTCGACGACTTTCATGGTCGTACCTGCAATGATGGGTACGTTGCCGTGAAGTTGGATATGCATATATTGGGTTGGTATATCGAGCATCTTGCAGACCTCCATAATGAAAAGGTTTTGATTGTCCCTGTTGTTCTCTAGTTTAATCCGAATTTTTTCCTTTTTCCTTTTTCCTTGTCTCAATGCCACACATTTGTCTGTCGCTGTCTGTGGCGTTGGGGTTGGTGGAGAGATAGTCGTGGAGTTTATTGCAGCCAAGGATTAATAGGCGATCAAAATCGCTTTCAATGCCATTCCAAACACGCGCTGTCCCATCATCAGAAGTAGTAATGATTTTGCTGCCATCTGGGCTAAAATGTGCGCTGTTAACTGCGCCTGTATGACCATTGAGTCGAGCGATTTGTTTACCTTGAAGATTCCATACTTTCACTGTGAGCGCATTAGAAGCAGTGACAATTTTAGTACTGTCAGGACTAAAGTTAACACTATGGAAACGAGTTGTATCTTCTTTAAGCTCTGTAATTTGATGACCTTGAATATTCCATACTATTATCCTATTGCCTTGGTAAGAGATAACTTTATTACTATCTGGGCTAAATAATGCAGTTATATAGTCGGAACCTGTACTAGTACTATCTTTAAGTTCGGCGATTTGATTTCCTTGAAGATCCCAAATACGCGCTGTCTTATCTGCGGAAATAGTGAGAATTTTGCTGCCATCTGGGCTGAAATTAGCTCTGTAGATACGGTTTGTATGACCTTTGAGTTCAGCTAGCTGATTACCTTGGAGGTTTAACACCTGCGCCGTATTGTTATAGATAGTAACGATTTTGCTACCATCTGGGTTAAAACTAGCATTAGTAACTCCTTGAAATTTGTTGATTTGGTTTCCTTGAAGATCCCAAACAATTGCTGTCTTGTCTTCGGATGTAGTGAGAATTTTGCTACCATCTGGGCTAAAACTAGCACTAGTGATGTAACTTGTATGACCTTTGAAGATAGCAATTTGATTGCCTCTTAAATTCCATAATCGTACTATTTTGTCACTTGATACTGTGAGAATTTTGCTGTTATCTGGGCTAAAACTAGCATTAGTAAAAAATCCTGAATAATCTTGAAATTGCAATATTTGGTTCCCTTTAATATTCCATACCCGCGTCGTATTGTCACTGGAAGCAGTAGCAATTTTGTTGCCATCTGGACTAAAGCTTGCACTCCAGACAAAGTCTGTATGTCCATTGAGCTTAGCTACTATAGCTTGGCGTTGGCTTTTAAAATCCCACACTTGCGCTGTATTGTCTCTGGAAGCAGTTACAACTTTTCTACCATCTGGGCTGAAATTTGCATTAAAGAATATATCCTGTCCTCTTAGTTCCTTGATTAGATTGCCATTGACATCCCACACTCGTGATGTTTTATCATCAGAAGCAGTGACAATTTTGCTTCCATCTGGACTGAAATTCGCACTATACACCGTGCCTGTATGACCTTTTAGTTCTGTAATTAGATTGCCATTGACATCCCACACTCGTGATGTTTTATCATCAGAAGCAGTGACAATTTTGCTTCCATCTGGACTGAAATTCGCACTATACACCGTGCCTGTATGACCTTTTAGTTCTGTAATTAGATTGCCATTGACATCCCACACTCGTGATGTTTTATCATCAGAAGCAGTGACAATTTTGCTTCCATCTGGACTGAAATTCGCACTATACACCGTGCCTGTATGACCTTTTAGTTCTGTAATTAGATTGCCATTGACATCCCACACTCGTGATGTTTTATCATCAGAAGCAGTGACAATTTTGCTTCCATCTGGACTGAAATTTGCACTCCAGACTATGTCTGTATGTCTTTGTAAACGGTTTTGTTCAGATACTTCATAAACCGCTTGCTGTAAAATCGATAAAATATCTAAATGCTCAATTCCCTGCCTATAATATGTTGAATTTCTTTCTATCTTCTTGAGCTTATCCCACGATCGCAAAGCAAATAACAGAGACTCAATTCCACGATTATCCAAAAATGCAACCTTTGCATTAACACTCTCTAATCTCACCTCTGCTAGCGCAACTTGCGTACTCGCCCTTTTTCTAGCTTCCTCAGCCCTATCTAACTCAACCTTTGTACTAGCCAACTGTGCCTGAGCATCATCCGCCAACTTCGCCAATTCTCCCCTCGCTCTTTCAACTTCCGAATCCGCCTTCTCCTTATCTGTCTTAGCCTTTTCCATCTCAACTTTCGCAATCTTTAACTCCGCTGCCGCTTTTTTAATCTTCTCATCTGCATCCTTAGCACGTCCATCCGCCGCCTTAGCCTTGCTATCAGCAATATCTTTATCTCGATTAGCAATATCCGTTATTTCCTTCGCTTCCTTCTTCGTATTCGCCACCTTTCGATCAGACTCATCAACCGAAGCCTTAGCCCCAAAAATCACCAACACCGCCGCGACCAAAGTTCCCGCCAAAATTAACGAACCAATTCTTACTCTCCGCTTAGCCGTTTCATTCGCCCGATTCAGAGTCTCATTCGCCTCATTCAACCTCTCATTCGTCAACCTCTCCGCCTCCAAAGACAAAGCGATCGCCTGTTTCTCCACCTCACGACTAGACTGCAAAAAGCGATCGTCCTCATCACTCAACCGCTTCCCCTTTGCCCATGCCTCTATCTCCTCCAACGCCTGACCCCGCAACAAAAAAGAATCCCGCAACCCCTCATCCGTCTCCTTCCACACCCGCAACGCCTCAGCATAAAAAGTCGGACGCATATCCGCCAAAGCCTTACTCACCCATGATTGATTAAACACCGCCCCATAAATCGGATTGTAAACCATCAACCTACCATCTCGCCTCACTACCAACCCCGTCAACCGCAACAACATCTGGTCATAACTCTCATCCGCAGCGATCCCCCCTCCCCCCCTTGCAAAGGCAGGGCTGTTTCAAGAAAGGGTAAGAGAGAGTTCAAATTAGCAAAGACCACATAGCAGGTATTTTGTGGGAAAATTGGTCAATTGCTCCTTTTATTGATTCAAAACCATGAAGCCTAAATACAGAAAGGACCCAAGTCTTGATGATTGACAGATTAATCGGCGCATTCCCTGCTCTTTGAGGACTTTTATCTTCATCGAATATGACATCTTTTACCCAATGTAGGCGGTTTTCGACCTGCCAATGTCCTCGAATCACTTTGGCAATTGGTTCAGATTTTGGCGGTAAAGAACTGAAGTAGTAACTCAATGTGCTGTAAGGCTTGCCATCGCGTTCACCCGAACGAGTTACCCTTATCACCGACTGTACATTTTTCCAACGTGAATCAATATTGACGGGTGGTACAAATACTTCCACTAATCTCTGAACTTTGCGTCCTTTTGATGAATCATCCTCAACCTTGACTTGAATCGGTGTTTCTTTCTCTGTCTGGACTCTAATCGCTTCTTGCAGTTTTGGTTGATTTTTTTTTACTTTGATGATGTAGTCATTGTTGCTTTCAACTATTGCCTCAACTGTCTTCTTTTGACAGTGTAAAGCGTCCATCGTAAACACATGATTTTCCAAGTTAAGCTGTGACAAAAGTTGTTGAATCACACAGATTTCACTCTCTTTTTTATTCTCCATGATTGCGGTTGCTACCACCACACCTTGTTGCTGCGAGAATAGCGATACCATGCTAATAAAGTTCTGTTTGTTATTGTCAGCATTACTTACGGTATTTCTCAGGCTTTTGCCGTCTCCTGCGATGGCGGCTCCTCCTGCCATGGGCTGTTCTTGCATCCAGCTATTAAACGCGTTATTGAGCGCGGCATAGTCTACATCGATCATCATTCGTCTAAGTGTTGAATATGATGGGGCGGTTCCTTGTTTCAGGGCTAGTAGCTTGATGAGAGTGCGCCGATGTCTCTCTACGAATCTCTCTAATTCTCGGTAGGTTGTGTGTCCACTCATAATTCCCATAATGATGATTAGCAGGATTTGCCATAAATCATCACGACTTCCTTTCGCTTCGCGTGGATCTGGCACTTCTTTGAGATAATCAATTATGCTTTTACTCATTTTCTACCTCCTTTGACACTATTGGCTAAAATTATCGCTTAAATACTTTGCTTATGACTTCTACCTATCTTTATCAATTTTCTACCATTTCTTGAAACAGCCCTGCCCTTGCAAAGGGGGGCTTTTCTGATTCTTCTCCCCCCTTTCCCAAGGGGGGCTGGGGGGGATCACTATCCAAAATCTGCTGATATAAACCCAACAACCGCCCCCTGCCCCTCTCATCACTCTGCAAAATCCTATCCCTAATCGTCTTCAAATGCGCGGGATTATCCTGAGATTCCCAATTCTCAATCACCTTCTCAAACACGATCGCACTTACCAACTCATCAGGCGAACCTTGAGCCAAATCAGATTCCGCCGCAATCAAAGTCAATATTTTCTGCGTCAGAAAAGGCTGCCCACCAGTCCAATGCAACACCGCCGCCAAAAAAGCCTGCGGATCGCTAACCTTTCCCACTAAACCTCGCGCCAAAGACTCCGCCTCATGCAATTGGAATCCACTCAGCGCCACCGCATAGCCAACATTAAACGACGATCGTTCTTTGTTCTTGATCAAATCGGCAGGTGTCGCCACCCCAAAAAAAGCAAAGGTCAAACGCTGATATTCTGGCTTTTCGGCACGTTGCTCATACAAAGACCGAATCAACAGAAAAAATCCATCGGAATCAAACGAGTTCAGACTGAGCAGCGTATCGATCTCTTCGATAAAAATAGCGATTTTTTGAGGGATATTCGGCAATAAGAAGCGATCGATAAATTCGTAGAATCTCTCTATCAGCGAAAACGACTGCTCATCAAGATCCTTCCACCACTGTTTAAAATCGATCGCCGCCCCCAAATTTAAATCACGAATCAGATCCCTAATTGTTCCTGCATACCACTGATCCTCTCGTAATGTTGTCCCCTTTTTTTGCGGATCAATCACCGCACAGACATAGCCTTCTTGTTGCAACCTTTGCATCGTCCGCACCCGCAAACTCGACTTGCCCATCTGTCGCGAGTTAAACACAAAGCAATATTCACCCGCCTTGAGATGTTCTAATAATTCGCGATCGCATTGCCGCTCCACATAAGCAGAGTTGTCAATCGGCAAACTACCACCAACTTGATATTGGAAATTGCTAGAGGTTGTGGACATACTGTTACCATTAAACGATTCTAAGCAGTGGCATAACCCGTATAAGGACGCACATCCACAGGATGAAAAGCTAAAACAATATCATGGCGGGGAATTCCTGCGGCAACCAGTTCAGAAGTGACACCATCTTCTGTTTCATCTCGCTGTACCCAGATCTTGCCATTGATGATATCAAGATGGATGAGAGAACCATGCACACGAGTTTTTCGATCCCAGCCAAGGGTAATTAGCAAGTAGCTATCATGGATTTCATCAAAGATTGGCTTACAAATTAAATCTCCATGAGAATAGGGAATCTCGGTATAGGTCATTAACACCGATTGAATGATTTGGCGATATTGAGTTAGTTTTTCCATAGTGAAATCACCTCTTTTTCAGCATCAAATATAATTAGTTTCAGATTTTCATCTTCAATTAAAATTTGCCCGATTGGTTCTTCAAAAAATGAAGTATAAACCACATCGCGAATGGCTAAATAGAGAAGATAGTCAGGATAAGTACGTCGCAAAACTGAACGATAGATAGCAAACTGTCCAATCGCATCTCGAAAAGCTTGCATTTCTGATTCACCAGTAAAGCTTTTGACTTCTACAGCGATTTTCTGCTCCGATCGCTCTGCAATAATTAGCTTTTTTGCACCTAAGTCAACATACATATCTTTGCGACCCCAGCGCAAGTGCAAAGGATCGAGGGTAATCGTCCAACCATCTTTGATCAGGGCTTGTTTAGCGGCATTATGGAATAAGTCAATTGCTGGCATCTTCTAATTACCTCCCAAGCGATCGCGAAAATACAACTTATACAGCAAACAGCGCGGCGTGACATTATTATCAATCCGCGATACTAAGCCCTGACTATCGAGCTTAAAACTGATCTCCGATCGCAAACGCACAGGCTCATCTACCGCCACCACCTTTTGCATCGCCTCACCGAGTTCAGGATAGTCCTCCAGAGTTTTGAGATGCCCCATTAAATAACTGCTGTAAATCCCCGCCTCAGTAGAAGCAGTTCGCAAAAAGTCTGTCAAAGTAATATCTCGCGAAGCAATCCGATAGAGCGCCGATCGCACTAAATAAGGATGTCCGCCAATCAATTCCATAAACTGATCAAGCTCATCATCTGACCAAACCAGCTTGTGAAGCTTAACCAGTTCCCGCACCTGCTCCCTTGTAAATTCGCTTAGTTCCACAGGAAACCCAACATTAAACGGTGATTGATTAATGTCCCTCTGCGCATAAGGCTCTTGAGAATGCACAATAATCAAGCGCAGCTTACCCCATAGCGGATGACTACGCGATCGCTCATACCAACCGCGCAACAAGCCGCAAAAATCCGTCTCGATTTCGGGATAGCTAAACACGCGATCGAAATTATCAATGGCGATCGCGAGGGGTTGTTCATTCCCCTCTAATAAATATTTCTCGAAATAGTCTGTACAGTTGTCATTTGCACCAAAAATATCATCCCAATATTCCTCAGTCTTGACCCGCACGCCCAAACCCCTACCAACAGAAGCACAAAACCACTGCATAAACTTTTCAGGATCGGCAAAGATTTTTTGATTGGTTTGCTCTAGATTTAAGACTGCGGTGCGATAGCCCAAAATTTCAGCATGGTTGATAATTCTTGCCATCAGCGAAGACTTGCCCATACGGTGCGGCGACTTAATCCGCAATAGCGAACCCGCTTTTTTAATTTCCTCATAACAGCGCGACTCATAGCCAGAAGCTATATAAAACCGCGAATCGATCGGCACCTGCCCTTCCGTTGATTCCAAGGTGATCGCCGTATTTTCTTGATCAGATGAATTTGGCTTGATGGTGATAATTGTGGTGGAGTCATCCAGAATTTCCCGTAAGGAAACCAGCATTTGATTAGCACTGGCATAGCGATCGCGAAAGTTTAGCCTTATCGCCTTATCTAAAAACGCCACAAAAGCAGGATTAAAATTCCCCGCATAGCGCTGCCATGAGAGTTCGCCCGTCTGCGGATCAGTATCTAATTCGGAACTTACTTTTCCAGTTAACAAAAAAATCGCAGTCAAACCCAAGCTATATAAATCACTGGCAAATCCCACCCTCCCGATCGCCTGTTCCGATGGCATAAATTTGGGCGTACCAATTACGACTGAGCAAGTCACATCGCCTTGGGCTGTCATCGCCGTTGCCAATGTCGCTTTAACTGCACCAAAGTCAATTAATACAGGCTTGCGATCGCTAGTTCTTAAAATAATATTTTCAGGCTTAATATCACGGTGGATGAGACCGCGATCGTGAATATGCTCAAGAGTAGGCAATAAATCAAGTAGAAGTTTCTGAACTTTAGCTTCTGCCAAACATCCCTCTGTACTCACTAGATCATGCAGATCCTTCCCATCAATCCATTCTTGAACTAGGTAAAATTCGTTATCTTCGCAAAATGAAGCATAAAGCTCTGGCACAAGTCCGTTATCTTTGCCCAAGGCTTCCAGTGTCGCTGCTTCTCGTTGAAAGCGATCGCGCACAATTTTATAAATATCAGGATTATCTGCGATCGCCTTGAGTTGCTTAATCACACAAATTCGACGCGAGGGCATTTGTGTATCTTCGGCCAAAAAAGTTTGACCGAATCCACCTGAACCAAGCACACGCAAAACTTGATAACGATTAGACAGTAGAGTAGTCATGGGTATTGCAAGCTCTCAGCTTTAGTCTAGTCTTGAGCTTATTTGTGAGCTTGTCAACAACTAAATTTTGCGACAAAAATCACCTTGCTACCAAGAATTTGGTTTATTAATTGTCGTTGTCGATGATGTACTAATGGTAAGTGGAAATTGAGATTGTGCCATCAAATTATTGGGGGTTAATGTATGACTCTTATCAGCGCAATTCCGAAGCTCGCAAGCTGCTCCCCTTTTTTGATTAGTTGATGGAATGTATACAGAAACTTGGATTCGAGGGTGTCTTTTTTTGACTAAGTTAATCGCAGGCACTAAGTCTGAGTCACCTGAAACAAGAATTATGCGATCGCAAAGCCCTTGATAAGCATCATCTATCATTTGCAGCGCTATATTGACATCAGTTCCTTTTTCTTCAGGAACTTTATATTTCTTTTGTGATGCAGGCAAGCTACATCCAATAACTCTGCATTTCTGGGTTTTATCCTTGAAAAGTCCGTATTTTATTTCTATTTTCGGTAAAGTTAAAAGAGCGTCTAAATAAGAATTTTGGCGGGAAGCTGATGCTCCACTAACACGAGCTGTGAAATACCAAATTTTTTGAACATCATCATCTTGTCTGAGTCGCTCAAAATAAGTTTGTAGATTTAACCACTTATAAGGACTATTTTTTAATACCCCATAGTAAAAATTAAACCCATCAATGTAAATAACGCTTCTTTTTGTCAACTGTATTTTGTGATTGCTAGAACAAAACCACCCCAATTTTATTTGAGGTGGCTTCTAAGATTTTAAAATTTTGTAGATAGCCATATAGGCTACCCAACTAGATTTCTCTAGGGAGTTGTAGCTTTAATATAGCATAACTGTTGAAATCTCCAATTAAAAATCAAAAAAAGAGGAAGCGCTAAGCGCTTCCTCTTTTTTTCAAGAATTAGTCAGAAGGAGGGCTGACTTGTTCTTTGAAGGACTTACCAGCAGAGAAGGCAGGAACCTTAGTTGCAGGGATTTCCATCTTTTCGCCAGTCTTAGGGTTGCGACCTTCGCGGGCTTTGCGATCGCGAGCTTCAAAGGAGCCAAATCCAACCAAAGTTACTTTGTCTCCGCCAGCTACAGTATCGATGATTACTTCAAGCGTTGCAGAAAGAACCTCGTCGGCAGTCTTTTTATTGACTGACAAGCCCTTTTCGGCAGCTTTTTTAGCAATAGCATCAACTAGTTCACCTTTGTTCATAGGTTTCCCCTTATATATAGAGATGATTTGTGAGTATGAGTTTAATGTCAAAGAAATATTTGTGCGATCGCTTTTTGTGGAAGCCGCACTGACTATGACTTCTGTTTGATCATTCTAATAGCAACTTGCCACTTGTGTATATACACAACGATTAATTTATAGGGATTTGAGCAGTTTTTTTTAAATACTTATTGCCACAATTCTTTGTTGGAACGCTGAAAAGCTCTAGCTGCAAGCATTTCAGGATTTTGCTTTCAAATCAAATTAGTGTAACGCATACAGGGCAAGCACTTCACAAAAGTTCAAGTTTTTCCGATAAATTCCTGAGTTTTGAGAACATGCGCCCCACTAACATGACCATCAAAAAGAACGCGATACACAGCAATTCTCACTATGAAAACGATTTTGATGTTTTCATCGCCTTTGACAATGGAAACATCAAAATCGTTTTTTAAAAAGTCCGCCTTAGGTAAGCTTTCAAAAAACCGATTTTGATAAAAAGAATTAGTGCGATACATTCCTTTTGATGGATTCTTATCCGCTTTGTTGGCAATGATTCAAAATTCTGGTTTTTGATCGAGATAATATGATTAATAATTCTTATCAAAGCTCAAGAAGCTTTAGGCGGCGCAAAGCGCCACCTAAAGCTTCTTGAACTAGCGATAGCTCTAAGCATGTTCGCAAACAAAATTTGCAATTCCTATTCAAAAACTACAATATGCAGCCATCTACACCAGCCAGTACCTCTGGGCTAACTCGTCAGTCCCCTTTAATAATTGCACCATTTTTCCTTTGGGGTACAGCGATGGTGGTGATGAAAGCATTGCTGCCTCAGACGAGCCCAATGTTCATGGCAGCAGTGCGATTGATTCCTGCAGGAATATTGCTGGTTTTAGGTGCGGCTTATTTTGGGAGACAGCAGCCCAAGGGTTGGCAGGCTTGGTTATGGATTAGTTTGTTTGCATTAGTTGATGGCACGATGTTTCAAGGTTTTTTGGCACAGGGCTTAGTGCGGACTAATGCGGGGCTAGGATCGTTACTAATTGATTCTCAACCTCTTGCAGTGGCGGTGATGGCTGCGGTTTTATACAAAGAGAGAATTGGGCTTGGGGCAACGCTTGGTTTATTTGTCGGTATCGTCGGAATCGGGCTAATTGGTTTGCCATCGGAATTGATGACAGCTTTGCTCGTAGGGGACTTTGCAACGGTTTTAGAAGCGGGAGTATTTACTCTAGGTGAATGGTTTATGCTCGGTGCATCGTTGTCAATGGCGATCGGTACGATTTTGATCCGTCCTGTGGTGCGTCATGCCGATCCTGTTATGGCGACTGGTTGGCACATGATTATTGGTGGGTTGCCCTTATTGCTAATCTCCAATCAAATCGAGCAGCAGCAGTGGCAAGACTTGAGTGCTTGGGGTTGGCTGGGGATGACCTATATGGCGATTATGGGCAGTGCGATCGCCTATGGATTATTTTTCTTTTTTGCTTCTTTAGGTAGTTTGACTACTTTAAGTGCTTTGACCTTCTCAACGCCAGTATTTGCACTCATGTTTAGCAGTCTCTTCTTAGGTGAAAATCTCACCTTCGCGCAATGGATTGGTGTAATTTTGACCCTGAGCAGTATTTACCTCGTTAGTATGCGCGGGTCTGGACAAGATATGAGCGAGGAACCTCAGTCCGTTGAAGAAATTGCTGAGACTAAAATTTTGCCAGAAGCCGATCAAGTTCTCGTTAGCTCGGCTTTGCCAGTATTAAAGAGTCTTAGCAAAGAATCCTTAATGTAGCAATGTAAATTTTGCCTAAGACATAAAGCCTAAATAAATGAAGGCGGCGCTTTGCACCGCCTTCATTTATTATTGCTATAAGTGACTAAATTCTGGACTTTAGACTAAAAAGAAGAAAAGAAAGGCAGGAAGTGAATGTCACAAACTGCCAAAAGAGCAATGATCAATAAACCAAATTGACATTGACTACTATGATTTTCCAAAAATTACAAGAATTTCGCAAGTCGATATATGAATACCTAGGAACAGGAAAAGATGCAGTATTTGAATTAATGGATGCCGTCCTGACAAGTCCGAGCATTAGCTCGTATGTGAGTCTGTCAATGAATCCATTATTTCGGCGAAAATGGTCAAGTATTTATGAGGGACTGCGCGATAGCCGACCAGCAAGAGGAAAGTTGATGAAACTAATGGTGCAAGAGATCCCAACCGAAGAGCAACCTTGTCTGGCTGGAGATAATAGCGTGTGGTTGCGACCAGATGCGGAAACGCTGAAGGAAAGAGGATTCCATCATGGCAAAGACGAAAGTATCGGCGTAGGACAAAGCTACAGCACGTTGGCGTGGATTCCCGAAGCAAGTGGGAGTTGGGCGCTACCGATAAAACATGAGCGGATCACCAGTTTCGAGACTCCTGTGAGTAAAGCTGCCTTCCAACTCAAACAAGTCACAAAGCAGTTAAGCGTACGCCCCCTAGCTGTCTATGACCGAGGATATGGGAATGCAAGTTTTGTGAAAGCAACAGCGAATATTGAGGCGGATTTATTACTACGTTTGGCATCTAATCGCTGTGTTTGGGGAGTTCCGTCTGCCTATAGCGGTCGTGGTGCACCTTGTAAACATGGGCATAAATTCAAACTGAATGCCCCAGAAACTTGGGCTGTTGCCGACACCACTATAGAAATTACAGACCCAAAAATAGGTCGGGTACGGGTAACTTATTGGCGTGACTTTCATTTCCGTACTTCTCCAGAAAGACCGATGCAGATTTTTAGAATTGAGGTGATTGAACCCTTGGGGCGCAACCGTAAGTTTCAGCCCATGTGGTTGGCTTGGTTGGGTAAAACTATGCCTGCTTTGGAAACTCTTTGGTTAAAATACTTGCGTCGCTTTGCCATAGAGCATTGGTATCGTTTTGCCAAGCAACGGTTACATTGGACTCTGCCCCAGATTACCTCTACTCAGGCGGCTGAGCGTTGGAGTGCTTTGATGCCTTTAATGACTTGGCAACTTTGGTTCGCTCGTCTCGATTGTGTTGATGCTCCTTTACCTTGGCAGTCTCCTCAGGATAATCTTGCTCCTGGTCGTGTCGCTCAATCATTTGCGGTAATTATTGCCGCGATTGGTACTCCTGCAATCCCTCCTAAACTACGCGGTAAATCGCCCGGACGCTCCTTAGGCGATCGCCTTCCTCCTCGTATTCGCTATCCGACTGTTAAAAAACACGCCTCAAAAAGAAAGAAAACTGAAAAGACTCCTGCGCCAACCCATCCAATTGCCATTTAGGTTCTGCTTCTCTTCTCAATTTTGAGCTGGATTTTGCTATTGCAAGCTCCTGCTCAATTTTCTCGTGTCTTTTGGTTCCTCTCTCATACCTGCCCATTAGTCCAAACTAAAGTAAATTACAACTTTTAGTTTTTGAACTAGTTATACCAATCCACAAAAGTGTTGCCACACTTTTGTGGATTAGAAACAAAATTCAGTAAGGGTTTTAAAAACACAAAATGGCTACACCATTTTGTGTTTTGGTATTACCATGTTTTTGTTAAAAGTTCAGAAGTGAAATGCTTTTAACAAGAAGTATTTTTAAGACTAATTTCAAGACTCCTATTTTGATATGTCTGAGAATTTTAAACAGTTACTAAGACTGACATTTTTTATTATTCTATGAATCAAATCAATTTAAAATCTCTACAATCTTTTTATGATCTAAAATCACGTTTGATGAAGGTATTTTTAACCTTTGCAGTTTTAGTGATCATAGGAATTTGGAGTCTAGAAGGGTCAAAATCCCATGTAAATCCCATAGACAACATAGCTTATCCACTTATGATAGCTATTTTTAGTATCGGTACAATAGTATTGTCCCTGTACCCGAAAAGCCTAAAATATATTGAAAGTATTACCTTCTATACCTTTGCTATCTACTGCCTTGCTAATTTCCAAGCAATGATTTTGGGGATGCCTTTTTTTGTCATCGATCTTTATAGCGTTAGTACATTTTTACAATGGCTACCGATGATATATGTATCGGCATTCATTATGCTGGAAACCCGTAATGCCATCATCGCTTCAGTATTGTTTTATTTGTCTTTAGTATGCTCGACTATTTTATATGAGGTGATGCGATATGTCCCTGATTTTGTATTAAACAATTTATATCCAGCTATAAAGAATATATGTTTTGCTCAACCGATTTATATATTAATAGTTTTAGGAATTGCGGTTCTAAAAGAGCAGATTATTGAAGTAAATACTGAAGCCACAGATATGACTATTGCGGCAACTACTGACTATCTGACAGGTATTAGCAATCGACGGTTTGCTGCTCAATCTCTTGATAACTTTCTAAATTTAGCCAAGATAGACAATTTAACTCTAACTATATTTGTTGTAGATATTGATCATTTCAAGAAAATCAATGATTCCTATGGACATGATATTGGCGATCGCGTACTGGTGAATATCGCCAATTTTTTGCTTCACAATCTTCGTGATTCTGACTTATTAGGAAGGTGGGGCGGTGAAGAATTTATCGTAATTTTACAGAAAACCGATTTGCAGACAGCTTGCAATCTAGCTGAGCGTTTATACAAACAAAATTCTCAATTGATCCATGAACAAGTAGGGCAAGTGACGTTTAGTATTGGTATTGCTACATCAAAAGCCGACGATACGACTGATTCTTTATTTAAACGTGCGGATGCCGCGCTTTATAAAGCCAAACAAACTGGTCGCAATCACTTCAAGGTTGACGAGCAATTGGAACAGCAAAAATAATAAATAACCTTTAGTAAACCCATGCCCACTCTATATACTGCAATTACCAATCACGGTTTCGGTCATGCGACGCGCACGGCAGCAGTTCTTGCGGAACTGCAACAGCGATCGCCTGATATCAAGTTGATTATTGCGACGACGGCTCCGCGTTGGTTATTGGAAGAGTATATCGAAGGTGACTTTGTTTATCATCCGCGTGTATTTGATGTGGGCGTAATCCAGATCGATAGCTTGCAAGTCGATCGCGAGGCTACATTGCATGTATGGCAGCAGATTTACGACAAGCAAGCAGATTTAATTGAAGCTGAAGTCAAGTTTCTCCAAGAAAATCAAGTGGATTTGATCTTCGGTGACATTCCGCCAATGGTTGCAGAAATTGCGAAAGCAGCCAAAATTCCTTGCTGGATGGCTGGAAATTTTGGTTGGGATTTCATATATCGCGATTGGGGTGACAAATTTATCGAACTTGCCGATCGCTTATCAGAAGCCTATAGCCATTGCGATCGCCTATTTCGCTTACCCTTTGCCGAACCGATGAGCTGCTTTTCTAACATAGAAGATGTGGGGCTAACTGGCGCAAGCCCTAGGCATTCGGCAGAATATTTACGGAAAAAATTTAATTTAGATAGCGATCGCCCCACAGCATTACTCACTTTTGGGGGTCTAAGCCTGCAATCAATTCCTTATCAAAATCTTGCCAGCTTTCCTGACTGGCAATTTGTCACCTTTGATCGCGATGCTCCTGATTTGCCAAACCTGACTAAAGCTAATTGCGATCGGCTTCGTCCTGTGGATCTGATGGTGGTATGCGATCGGCTCGTCACCAAACCAGGTTACGGCACATTAGCTGAGGCTTTGCGAGTTGGTATTCCTTTGGTTTGCCTCACTCGTGAGGGCTTTTTAGAAGCAGAAACTCTAATTTCTGGTGTAAAAAACTACGCTGAGCATTTGATTATTTCGCCTCAAGAGTTTTATGAGGGTGACTGGTCGTTTTTAAATATGCCGCCAAAAGCTCCAGACTTGGCAAATGCAAATCAGCTAGATATGCATGGGGAAGCAACAATTAATCAAGCGATTTGTGATTACTTTGGAATAGTTGTTGAGGCGGAGCAGCCAACTTCAACAACTTAAAAAATTAATTAAATTTACGCAGTGGGTTTTGACTTGGTTGTTTTGATACACTTGGGATCGATTGTCAGCGTAAACTATAACTCTCTGGTGCTGAGGAATCGACAAATATGGAAATCGATCAATGCTACAAACTTCTAGGTTTGACATCTAACGCAACCTTAGAAGATGTCAATAAAGCTTATAAAGTGCTGGCTTTGCAGTGGCATCCCGATCGCATTCCGAGAGAGAATGTGCAACAGCAGCTCCAAGCTCAAGAAAAACTTAAAGAGATCAACCACGCAAGGGATAGTTTGCGCAAGGTGGCTGAACAAAAAGTATCTAATTCGCAAGCTAAACACTCTCATCACACGACTACCCAAAGCAATCGGCAATATCACCAACACCAAACCAGATATCAAAGCAAGTACCAAAGCGCTCACCAAAGCTCATATCAAGCACAACAACAAACTTCAGACCAATCTTCGGAACGTTATCGTCCTCATCAATCACAATATCAATCTCAGACCTACCAATCCTATCAGGCTTACCAATCTTCGCAGTCCCGCCAGCAAACCAGTAGACAAGCCAATCCTCAGCCAGAGTCGCATAGTAAATCACATGAACCTACTCAAGCTTCACCAAAATCACAAAAGCCTGATTTAACTGGAGCCGATTTTAGGGGTGCAAATCTGCGCGAGAAGTATTTAGAAGGACGTAATCTTAGCTATGCCAATCTCAGTAATGCTGACTTGACCGATGCTTTCTTGCATCGTGTCAATTTTCAAGGTGCAAATCTGCAAGGTGCCAATTTGTTTCGGGCAAATTTATTTCAAGCTAATTTGCAAAATGCAGATTTACGCGGAGCTAATTTAATTGGTGCAGATTTGAGTGGTGCAGATTTGAGTGGTGCAGATTTAAGCGGCGCAAAAGTTGGTTTTGGCGAGAAGGTTATGGTCAAACTAACAAATGTCAATTTCAAAGGAGCAACGATGCCTAATGGCTCTGTTCACTCATAAGAAAAGCCTCGCAAAGCGAAGCTTTTCAAAACAAGAGAGTTGCGGCGCACAGCGCCACAACTCTCTTTTGGGATTTAAATTTGTATTATTGCGTTAAAAACAAAAATAGCGAGCATCGCTAAGTTTTAATTAGCAATCCACGCTATAGAGGAATTATCCGAGACATTTCAATACACTAGCGATAAAAAATTGAGCAAACATCAGCAAAATAGCTTGACTTAGAGCTTTCGCCAGAGTCATTCAAAACAAAAGTATGAGAGGCGCTGCTAAACACTGCCTCTCATACTTTTTTGACTAAACGAAAGCGATAAACCAAAAAAGCAGCTATTTTCTTGGAATTCTTCACATACACTCAGTTAAAAAGGGTATATGGCTAACAAAATTAATATGAATATATTTGAATTAGCGATCGCAAATCTTATTAATA
>JALQCR010000018.1 GCA_023336205.1 Pseudanabaena sp. Salubria-1 | reverse complement strand
CCCCCCCCCCCCCCACCCACCCCCCCCCCCCCCCCCCCCCCCCCCCCCCCCCCCCCCCCCAACTCTATTTTGTGGGTTTAAAACTTTTGCCGATCGCCTCAGCAAGCCCATCTAAGGTATATTCCAAAGCTTCGCAGTCAACGCGCCCTAATAACTCGTAGCAAGTCTTAGTAGTTTGGGGACCAATTGAAGCGATTTTTATCTTGGTAATCCACGATCGCCAAGGTTCTTGAGATTCGACGCGATCAAGTAGTTGACAAAAATGCTTTACAGTTTTGGAGCTAGCAAAGGCGATCACATCTAAGCTCTGATTTTGAATTGCTGCTAGCGCGACAGGATCGATTGCTTCAGGACATCCCGACTCATAGGCTGGAATAGCATCAATAATCGCGCCATGTTGCTGCAACTGCTCTACCAAAATCTCCCGTCCGCCCGACTCCACACGCGGAAACAACATTTTTTTGTCAGTTAAAACATGATTGGGAATGGCAAGAAAGGCATCCACTAAAGCATCGGCAACAAAGTCCGTCGGTACTAAATCTGGTGAAATCCCATAATTTGCTAAAACTTCGGCAGTTTTGCGCCCCACTACAGCCACTTTCAAAGAATGCAAAGCACGGCTATCTTGACCCGATTCGCGCAACCGTCCAAAAAAGCTCTCAACGGCATTCGCTGATGTCAAAATTAGCCAATCGTAACTCGATAGATTGGCGATCGCATGATCGAGCATTTGCCAACTGCTCGGCGGCAAAATTGCCAAAGTTGGCATCTCGATCACTTTTGCGCCTTGACTGGTCAATAAATCTGTAAATTGGCTAGCCTGACCCGCCGCCCTTGTTACCAAAATCGTTTTGCCTTGCAACGCTAACTTTTCCTTTTCGAGATCTACCTGTTGCTCAAAATTTTCCAACGATTGACTGCACTGATGTGACAATTGCTCATGAAACTTTACGACTTCACCAATAATAATTACTGACGGCGATAGCGATCCTTCAGGTAGTTTTGCTTGAATATCCTTCAGAGTTCCTGTCCATACTTGTTGATCGGCTCTTCCACACCAACGCACGATCGCAATTTTTGTATCCGAAGATTTTCCCGCTTGTACTTTCTCTAATAATCTCTCTAAATTATTTGTCCCCATCAAAATTACCAATGTCGGAATTTGGGCGATCGCTTCCCAAGGTAACCGATCCAAATCATGCCCCGTCATCACCGCAAAACAAGAACTCGCTTTTACTTCCGTAAGCGGAATCCCTGCCAACATGGGAGCCGCGATCGCACTAGAAATTCCTGCAACAACTTCCCATTCACAATTTGCTGATTGTAGGGCAAGTATCTCAGGTAGCGATCGCCCAAATATCCAAGGATCGCCACTCTTGAGGCGCACCACGCGCTTACCTTGTAAGCAATATTCCACCAGCATTTGATTGATTTCGGCTTGTTTGACGCTCTCCTGTCCACCACGTTTACCAGCAATAATGCGATCGCAGTTTGCAGGAGCGAGATCTAATAAAGTGCGATCGACCAGCGCATCACTAATAATCACCTCAGCAGCCCCAATCAAATCCCTAGCGCGAACCGTCAAAAACTCAACGCCCCCAATTCCTGCGCCAACAATAAAAACTTTACCTTTCATTTTTCGGTTATTATGTTTAAGACTGAATATGCTTTCAATACTAGTTAATACTAAGCAATATTTGTACACACCTAAAAATCATTGTTCAGTTTAATTTATACTCATATTAAATCTATATTCTGAATCTAATATAATAGTCTATTAAATCTAGTAAGTTGCTATTTGTAATGAGGAGTAATTGCCATGAGTACAATCAAAAATCAATCACAAGAAAATATTGATAGCTATAAGCAAAATCAAATTTTTGAGGATAGTTTTTTAGATATTGAGATAGAAGAAGAGAAGGAAATTATTGAGCCATTTGATCCTACTAAGATTAGAATTGATACAAGACAAATACCAATTAGTTTAGTTCTCGATAGAATTAAATTTGGCGAAATTGAGCTATCCCCAGATTCTCAGCGTAATTCTAATATTTGGAGTCATGTAGAAAAAAGTCGTTTAATTGAATCAATGCTTATTCGCATACCATTACCAGCATTTTATATAGACGCAACAGATGAAGATAAATGGAAAGTTATAGATGGTCAACAACTCTTAATGACTATTAAACATTTTGTATTAGGTAAAGATGAAGGAAATAATGAAGATAAAGATATATTTAGATTATCAAAATTAGAATTTTTCACACAGCTTAATGGCAAATCTTATGAAGAGATACCAAGAAATTATCAGAGAAGAATTACTGAAACTGCAATCACCATTCACTTGATTGAAAAGGGAACACCAGAAGAATTTAAATTTACTATGTTTAAACGTATTAATACTGCTGGTTTACCTTTGTCACCCCAAGAAATTCGTCATACGATTAATCAAGGCAAAGCTACAAAGCTTCTTGAGAAACTTGCTAAAACTGAAGAGTTTAAAAATGCTATGGGAAATTCTGTCCAAGACGAACGTATGGCAGATCGTGAGATAGTCCTACGCTTTTTGGCATTTAAGATCACTCATTTTTCAGAATATAATGGAATCGATCTTGATACATTTCTAAACAATGCTATGAAGGCAATGAATAAAATGTCACAAATTGAGATTGATAATCTTGAACGAGATTTCCTAAAGGCGATGTCTGCGGCAATAGATATCTTTGATAACGAAGCATTTCGTAAACGTTCAGATAGAAATGCTAGAAGGATGCCTTTTAATAAGGCTCTTTTTGAGTCTTGGGCTGTAAATCTAAGTTCTTTAAGTTACGAACAAATTGAAATATTAAAAACTAAAAAAGATATTCTTATGGATGAATTTATTAAACTGAATGGAGATCGAAGCTTTATTGATTCTATCTCTGAGGGCACAGGATCTATAGGAAGAGTCAAATATCGTTTCAGTAAAATCAAAGGATTGATTGATAAAGTTTTATATAATAAATAAGATCAAAATTCACCTTACATACTATGAATTGAATATGATTGATATTGTAGAATTAATTAATTTCAAATGTTTTGAAAAACAGATCTTAAAACTAGGAAATATAACACTTTTGACAGGGCTTAATAGCTCTGGAAAATCTTCTTTTATTCAGTCTTTGTTGCTATTACGCCAATCATATTATCAAGGACTTCTTCCTGATTCTGGATTAGCGCTTAATGGAGATTTAGTTGCTATTGGTACTGCACAAGATGCACTATTTGAAGGTGCAGTAGAAGATCAAATTGGTTTTAAAGTTAATTGGAGAGATGGCAAAGAGGGTGAATGGCTATTTAATTACGACAGAGTAGCTGATGTTCTGAGCTTAAATTCAAAACCTACTGCTCCTGAAATTTATGATGCGAGCCTCTTTAAGAACTCTTTTCAATACCTTACCGCAGAACGAATTGGTCCTCGTCCATTTTTTGAAACATCAGAATTTCAAGTGCGGCAACTTAGACAAATTGGCACTAGAGGAGAATATGCAGCACATTTTTTGTCAGTTTATAGAGATGAAAATATCCCCAACAATGCCCTTAGCCACCCAAAAGCTGAATCCCAGAGTTTAATTGAACAGGTCAGAGTTTGGATGGGAGAGGTTAGTCCGGGGACAAGGATTGAAAGAAAATTGAGTCCTGACATGGGTTTAGTCAGTTTGCAATATTCCTATGGACTGAGCAATCCCTATCGAGCAACCAATGTCGGGTTTGGTATTACCTATACGTTGCCAATCCTTATCGCTATATTATCCGCACCAGCAGGTACACTCCTCCTTCTCGAAAATCCAGAGGCGCATCTTCATCCTCAAGGACAGGCAATGATGGGAAACCTATTGGCTCTCGCAGCTAATTGTGGCGTGCAAGTTGTCCTAGAAACCCACAGCGATCATGTGCTAAATGGCGTTCGTCTTGCAGTGCATGGAGGTAAAATCAAACCAGAGGATGTTTGTTTACATTTCTTTCAACGCATTGAGCAGAATGATCAAGCCTCTACCCAAGTCTCTTCACCTCGAATTGATCGAAATGGTCGTATTGATCAATGGCCAGATGGCTTTTTTGATGAATGGGACAAAAGCTTAGATTCCTTGTTAGAGCCTGCTCAGAGGTAAAATATGGCTCTAGATATTGTTTTAAATGAGTTGTCTCTAGAAACTCCTGCTCCCGATCAATTAGTTGCTCGACAATGGATGTCTAATTTAGTCCAAACAGTGAGAGCTGTAAAGGCTCAAACTAAAAGTCCTCAATCCGTTCTTCGAGCCCAATACGATTTTCACTCAACTTTGCTGGCACCTGACTATTCTCTGCGTCAATGGTTGAATGACAATAAAGTTGATCGTGAAGAAAGTCGATTTATTAAATCCCTTGCAACAAAATCTCCTTTTTCTGAAGATATTTTAGAGCCTACTGAAGTCCATTCAGTTGAAAATAATATTGCATCCTGTGAATTTCGCTATCAGGGTAAATTAGCTATTGGACTTGGGATAGCTTATCTTCTGAATACGATTGCTGTAAGTGTAAACTCTGAAGCTTTTTGGGATTATAGTTACTTAGATTTAGATATTATCTCTATTGATGAAGATGATAAAAAAATAACGATTGTTCATGCAAGTCGGAAAGAACATCTACTAGATCACATTGACTGGTTTAAGAATCGTATTCATAGCAATATTAACGGAGAAGCTTTATGGAATCAAAAAGATGACTTGTTCCCAAATCTTCAATTTTGTGATTCTGTAAAATCCCAGTTAGAAAGTTTATCGATTGGTAATTCGATGTTAGAACATGTGAAAGACCGACTTCGTAAGTTACAACAGTATGCCGAAATCTGGAAAGCAGAAAGTTTTAATTCGCAAAAGTTAGATTGTAGCGCTAGTCCTGAAAGTGAAGCTACGCTCAAACAATATTCAAAAGAACGTACTTTTCTTTGTCCCGATAGGAAAAAACGTATTTTTAGCTGGCACGTTAGACTCCCTTTAGGTTGGCGTATTCATTTTTATCCCGAACAGCCAAGCAAAATACTGATTGGATATATTGGGGAGCATCTGCCTACTGCCAAATTCAACTAATAACTTCTAACATTCCTTTTTGATTACTCAATAATATGGTGCAAGATTTTACACATAGTAATTGCTCACCGTAAAGCACTTACTAGCTAATCATTATTTTGAAATAATCCAATTGCGGCGGAAAAATCTTGCTAAATCTGACTCATCGATCGCAAGACAAATAGGGCGACCATGAGGACAAGTGTGAGGATTGCGGGTTTGTTGCCATTGCCAGAGCAGATCGCGAATTGTGGACATCTCTAACTTTGTGCCATTGCGAATTGCGCTACGACAGGCTGCCGTTGCCCTTGCCATAGTCGGATCATCCTGTTGACTCATTTCTTGCAGAATTACAGCACAATCTTCATGCCCAATTAAAATTTCAGGCAGCGATCGCACAGCCCATAGGTTATTTCCAAAAGCTTCTATTTCTAAACCTAATGCTTGCAACCGTTCAATCTCATCATCAGAAAGTTGCTTTAATAAAATCGGTTGCTCAATCG
This sequence comes from Pseudanabaena sp. Salubria-1, assembly GCA_023336205.1. Taxonomy (GTDB): domain Bacteria; phylum Cyanobacteriota; class Cyanobacteriia; order Pseudanabaenales; family Pseudanabaenaceae; genus Pseudanabaena. The sequence continues at coordinate 129,317 of JALQCR010000018.1, read as the reverse complement.
CCACGATTTGCCATTGAGTTTCGATTTGTTCAAAGAGAACTCGCTCATGGGCAACATGCTGCTCCACTAGCCATAAACCACCCGCATGTTCCGCCAAGATGTAAGTATCAAGAACCTGTGCGATCGCCTTCAAAGATGAAGTTGGCTGATTGAAATTCTCCCGCTTGGCAGGAATTAAATAAGAGGTTTTGCGTTCAGCAGTTTTTAAGAGATCATTAGCTGCACTTCCATAATTGATTGGAGAACTCGATGTAGGAACTTTTAGAGTTTCTGTAATACATTCTTTTAGCTGAGTTTGAATTTCTCCTAAATCCTGAATATAGGCTTCAGCCTTGGCGGGATGACGATTCCAGTCAATGCGATCGCAGGGCAAGTTTAAATTAACAATACAAACAGGAAAACGATTGCGAGGTAAGGTTCGCTCTAAACTAGAGAGAATAGTTTGCTCTAATTCAGGAAAGTTAATTACCCGTCCATTGAGAATAATTTTTACCCAATCAGGACGACGACGAGATAGGCGATCTGGTAGTCCGAGGGTAATGGAGATATTGCTCCCCTCTCCTGCGGGAGAGGGGCTGGGGGTGAGGGCAAATTCTTTATACACCAAATCATAGGGCTGAATCGAACTAATGATTTGAGGCAAAATCTCACTAGCATTCTCTCCTGCCCAAATTGTCATCCATTCTCGATTGTCGAGATTTACCTGCCAGTTAATTTGAGGATTTGCGATCGCCATTTGCTGAATCTGTAATTGCACCTTGCGAACTTGCTGTGAATTACTAGGCAACGATTGTAAACGATTAGGATAACGAGAAAATAGATTGCGAACTGTGACGACTGTCCCCGATGCGATCGCGACTACTTTTGGGCTGGTCTGCAAATTACCATGCTCATCATAATTAGCTTGATAGCCCACTGGCTCTAGGACTGGGCGACTGCAAATATTCAAATCTGCAAGTTGGGCAAGACTATAGAGCGCCTCACCGCGAAAGCCTAGACTATTTATCTGTTGAAGATCTTCAGCATTATTGATTTTGCTAGTTGTATGCGGTGTAGCAGCTTGAGATAAATCAGCGATCGCCATGCCACAGCCATTGTCGCTCACTTGTACTGAGAGGGAATCTGTCCATATCGAAATTACGATTCTTGTCGCTTGGGCATCGATCGCATTCTCTGCAAGTTCTCTTATAACAGCCGCTAAGGAATCAATCACTTCACCTGCGGCGATTAGATGGACAACTTCTATAGGTAGCGTGTGGATGTTTTGCATTGCTTACCCTAAGCGCTGCTTCAGCCAAAATTGTAAGGTTGGCAGTGCAATCCGATAGCCATATTTCGCACCATAGACTAGTCCCTTTTGTTCCAAACTATCCAATGCTCCTTGAAGACTGCCACCTTTAGAAAGTTGGTGCTTTTGGATATACTCACGACTATGCGGACTAACAGTAGGATCGATCGCAAGGCTTTCTAATACTCTTACTTGAGTTGGCGGTAAGAGCATGATTAAAGACTCAAAGGTAGGAGCTAGATCTTCGATGAGCGCTAACATATTCTCATGGACATGATGCGGTTGAATTAAAAACTCAGACTGCGAATTTACTTGGGTGAGATAGTCCAGCCAGATGCGTCTAATCAAGGCGATCGCATCGCTCATATTGCCTTGAATATACTCTGTAAATAATTGCAATGCATTAGTTTGCGGATCAAACTTTAGACCCTTTTCTTGCATGGTTGGTTCGAGCCATTCGCAAAGTTCACTATTGCTCAGAGGTGGAAGTTCGACCACATGCAGACTCAGCTTATGCATCCAAGGTTCGGGAACTGTGGCGATCAAGATATAACTCACCCGACTTTGCAGTTGAATTTCGCGCCGTAAATATTCTTCCCATTCACCTTTGCGATCCCATGAGCGAATATGGGGGAAATTATGTAACACGATCGCTACCCGACAATCGAGCCATTCCGCCATCTGCTGCGGTAAGCTCAGCAATTTTTGAAATAAATTCCAGAGTCCTGTAGAGGATAGCTTCCAAACCATTCGAGGTTTAGATTGTTCTGTCAGCTCAAAACTAATGGGCTGCTCCTTGAGTAGACCTTGTAGTTTAAGCAATTCTTCGGGAAGATCAAAAGTATTTAGTAAACTTTCGGCTAATAGCTTTAAAAAGCGATCGCCATCGGTTGCTCGCAAACAATCCAACGTAATGACTCTTGCACCAGCTTTTTGGGCAGCCCATTTGACTAAAGTTCTGCGACCACTTCCAGCTACCCCTGCGATCAGCAGATCACCATCATCTAACAAAATTTGACTAATCTGCTCTAATTCTGTTTGTCTGCCCACTAACCTCTGGGGCAAAAATGGATTGTTAATCATCACGCAATTGTATCGTAATTGGCTATCACTTGAATTCTCCCGATATGACTTGTCAGCAATTCTCATTATAAAAATCGTTTTTTGGAAATACCACCGAAGGTGGGATTTGCAAAAAACGATTTCCAGCACCTTGGCGCTGTAAACTCCAAAATCGGTTTCATAATGAGAATTGCTGACATAACACCAAAACACAAAATGGCGTAGCCATTTTGTGTTTTCAGAACCCTTACAGGGTTTGGGTTTTAATTCACGAAAGTGTAGCCACACTTTCGTGAATTGGTATAAATGGGCTTGCTGGCTTCAAGATTCTTTAAGTAAGCAATTACTATTTTTTAGTACTATAGTTGTAACCGTTTACCTAAAAATATCGATGGCACTTGAGACAAAAGATCTTACTCCTGCCCCTCCCATACCTCGCTGGCATACCTTCAGTGCTGATGAATCTCTAGAATTACTTCAAAGTGATCCCAATCAAGGTATCACTAGCCAAGAAGTTGCATCTAGGTTGGAGCGCTATGGAACTAATGAACTAATTGAAAAAGTCGGGCGATCGTCGCTGAAAATCTTTATCGATCAGTTTACAAACATTATGCTGATCATGCTGATGGCAGTTGCTGTCGTCTCAGCTGTCCTCGATATTAGGGATAACGAATTTCCGAAAGATGCGATCGCCATTAGCTCAATTGTTTTGCTCAATGGCATCCTTGGCTATATGCAAGAGACTAATGCCGAAAAGGCTCTTGCCGCATTGAAGCGGATGTCTTCCCCAAAAGTGCGGGTAATACGCAATGGTGAAGTAATCGAAATCAGCGGTAAAGAACTTGTACCTGGCGACATTATGCTCTTAGAGGCAGGGGTACAAATCGCTGCTGACGGTAGATTACTTGATGAACAAAATTTGCAAGTGCGAGAATCGGCTCTGACAGGGGAAGCCGAAGCCGTTAACAAAGAAGCGAAATTAATTTTAGAAGAAGATGCGAGTTTAGGCGATCGCCTAAATTGTGTTTATCAAGGTACTGAGGTCGTGCAAGGACGCGCCAAGGTACTCGTTACTAAGACGGGGATGCGGACTGAGCTAGGGAAAATCGCGGCTCTAATTCAAGACGTAGAGACAGAAGATACCCCTCTACAACAACGGATGACGCAACTAGGTAATGTTCTAGTAAGCGGTTCTCTCGCATTAGTGGGCTTAGTTGTCCTAGTGGGAATGCTCAATAAAGGCAACTTTGGCGAACTTCTCAAGACCTCGCTGAGTATGGCGGTTGCTGTTGTCCCTGAAGGGCTTCCTGCTGTAGTTACAGTCACTCTCGCGTTGGGAACTCAACGCATGGTCAGAAGAAATGCCCTAATTCGTCGTTTACCTGCCGTTGAGACTCTCGGTTCTGTGACCACGATTTGTTCTGACAAAACAGGTACTCTCACTCAGAACAAAATGGTGGTGCAGGGGATTCGTACAGGGCTACATTCTTTGCAAGTTTCAGGCGATGGTTATGCACCGTTTGGGGAATTTAATATATTAGGAAATTCACCTGAAGATTCTAATTTTGCGGTGAATAATATTCCTGAAGTTCAGCAATTGTTGATGGCTTGTGTATTTTGCAATGATGCGATCTTGCAGCAAAAAAACGGTGAATGGATTATCATCGGCGATCCCACCGAAGGTGCTTTGCTAGTTTTGGCAAGCAAGGGTGGATGTGAAGCAGCGGAATGGCAACATCGGATGCCGCGTGTGTTTGAGGTCCCTTTCTCCTCTGAACGCAAACGCATGAGCGTACTGGTGCAAGGTGAGCATGGCGGTAATGTGCTTTTTTGCAAAGGTTCACCTGAGCTAACGTTGGAATGCTGTACCCATATTCAAATTGGCGATCAGATCCATGAAATTGCTGATTTCCAACGTCAACATGTTCTTGCACAAAATAATGAACTCGCTAGTCGTGGGTTGCGTGTATTAGGTTTTGCTTATCGCACATTTTCATATTTACCCGAGGAAGGTATTACTGCAAAAGATGAGAGCAATCTAATTTGGGTTGGCTTGGTGGGAATGCTTGATGCACCTCGCCCTGAAGTCCGCGATGCAGTGAAGCGCTGTCGTGAAGCAGGTATCCGTCCCGTAATGATTACTGGCGATCATCAACTCACTGCCAAGGCGATTGCAGAAGACCTAGGAATTGCTGAATCAGGCGATCGGGTGCTCACAGGTAAAGAGTTAGAGCTAATGAGTCCTGAAGATTTAGATCAAGAAGTAAGCCAAGTTAGTGTTTATGCTCGCGTTTCCCCTGAACACAAGTTGCGAATTGTTCAAGCTTTACAAAGACAGCATCAATTTGTAGCTATGACAGGCGATGGTGTGAATGATGCCCCCGCACTTAAGCAAGCCGATATTGGTATTGCCATGGGGATCACTGGTACTGATGTATCAAAAGAAGCTAGCGACATGATCTTGCTGGATGATAACTTCGCCACGATTGTCGCAGCTACTGAAGAAGGTCGCGTAGTTTATACCAATATTCGCCGCTTTATCAAATACATTCTTGGTAGCAACATCGGTGAAGTCATCACAATTGCGGCGGCTCCGATGCTGGGCTTAACTGTGCCTTTGATCCCTCTACAAATTTTATGGATGAATCTTGTCACCGATGGTTTGCCAGCGCTTGCCCTTGCCGTTGAGCCTGCTGAGCCAAATGTTATGCAAAGACCTCCTGTTGATCCCCGAGAAAATATTTTTGCAAGAGGGATGGGAGCCTACATGGTCAGAATTGGGATTGTCTTAGCAATTATCACGATCGCTCTTATGGCTTGGGCTCATGGTTACACTACCACCCACTTTGATGAAATCTATAACAAAGAACGTTGGGCAACTATGGTATTTACGACCCTCTGTTTAGCACAAATGGGTCACGCGATCGCAATTCGTTCTAACACTCAACTGACGATCGAACTTGATCCGCGCACTAATCTTTATGTCTGGGGATCAGTGATTATGACTACGGTTTTACAACTTGTGCTGATCTATGTAGAGCCATTCCGTCGTTTTTTTGGGACACATTTACTCAGACCAGAAGAACTAGCAGTTTGTTTTGGGTTTAGTGCCTTAATGTTTGTTTGGATAGAATTAGAGAAATTGGTAATTCGTTGGTGGCTTTGGCAACGTCAATCCTAACGTCAAACTGAATGACAATTCCAAAAAGTATGCTAGGCTACAAATTTGAGTAGCGATTCAAGTGTATTAAAGTTCAAGAATCAGTGGAGGAGTTAATTTGAAAAAGGTTGAAGCAATCATTCGTCCATTTAAGCTTGACGAAGTCAAAATTGCTCTGGTAAATGCTGGCGTAGTCGGTATGACGGTATCAGAAGTACGCGGTTTTGGTCGTCAAAAAGGACAAACAGAGCGCTACCGTGGCTCTGAATACACAGTTGAGTTTTTACAAAAGCTCAAGATCGAGATTGTCATCGAAGATGATCAAGTTGATATGGTGGTAGATAAGGTTATTACTGCTGCTCGTACTGGTGAAATTGGCGATGGTAAGATTTTCGTTTCTCCTGTAGAGCGAATTATCCGAATTCGTACTGGTGAAAAAGATTTAGAAGCTGTCTAAGTCTATATTCACACAAAGAGGGTCAGCGATTAGCTAATCGCTGACCCTCTTTGTGTGAATAAATATCTGACAAAGCCAGATATTTTATATTAGACATCTTCTAAAAAACTTTAACTAATAATCCATTAGCGATCATTTTTACTTGACTCAAATAGCGGGGAGCATGTAAGGTCAAGGAAATATGAAATCCTAAAACAATCTAAATTTAAGTAGATATCGGGATGGCAATTGACTATTTTTTCAGGTTTGATAATCATGAATAACCACCGCCTCCCCGCTAAATATACTATCTTTCTGACTCGCACTGGCAAATCTCCTCTAGTTTTACACATGAGCCCACGGCTTTTCTTGATGAGGCTTGCTTATAGTTTGGGTTTTCTATCAATCCCCTTTGTGTGGGCGTGTAGTATCTGGCTGACAGAACAGCAAAGAAATGCCCAATACCTAGAGGAAAAAATAGCTTTTCAGCAACGCCAAGAACAATTACAAGTAGAACAGGAGCAACTGCAACAGGAGATTGATCGCCTCCGAGAACGAGCAGGACTGGTCAAAATCGGAACTACAAATACCCAACCGACTGAAAATAGTGAGATGGGAATCCCGAAATCTGCCGTTAATCTCCAGAATAATTCCCAAGAACAAAGCAATAGTCGAAAGGGGCAGGGGGGATCCAGCAGCCCCGATCACTTGATGCGAACCAACCAACGCCGTCTTAATTCCCTTTGGAGTCAGATTCGGGATTTAAATCCTTCCCTAGAGGCAACCCTAAACCGAGAAGAAATAATTCCCCAAGGCATGCCCATGCAGGGAAAAAATCTAGTGATAACTTCCTTATTTGGCAATCGTCTTAATCCCTTTGGCTATGGTACAGAAGCACATAATGGGATAGACTTTGTGGATGCGTACGGGAGTCCAGTTTATGCCACTGCTTCCGGGTTAGTCACTTCTGCGGGAATAGAAGGTGGCTATGGTCTAGTCGTGGTAATTAATCATAATTATGGCTACAGCACTCTGTACGCCCACCTCTCTGGAGTGGCAGTAAAACCTGAGACCCTAGTGAAGCGGGGGCAGTTGATTGGCTATCTAGGCAACAGTGGCAGATCCACTGGTCCCCACCTCCACTACAGTATTTATCAGGGTGAAAAATTGATCGATCCCCGACAATACTTAAAATTAACCGATGTGGAATTCCAAAAATTAAGTAATCTCAAGGAACCTTAAGGATTCGTGTATGTTCTTTAACCGCCCAAAGTCTGGCAGCAATACCATGAACTACCTCGCCAAGGGGACAGAAGTTCGTGGTTCGATTAGGAGCGAAGGTAGCCTCCGCATTGATGGCAGTGTTTACGGTAATGTAGATGTTTTAGGAGATCTAGAAATAGCCCCTACGGGCAGAATTGAAGGCGAAGAAGTGCGTGCAAATAACCTCATTAGCCAAGGGATAATCAAGGCACAGATTCAGGCAACCGCAAAAGTCACCCTGACTGCCACTGCCAAAGTTGAAGGGGATGTAGTGGCGAGTGCGATCGATATTGCTGCAGGAGCTGCTTTTATCGGGCATTTAGTTACTAAAGACAACAAAGTCCTCACTGGTTTAAGCAAGCAACCCCAACTGGTGGGGATTCCCAAGCAATCTCTCTAAATCAGAACTAAGAATTTGGCTCTATCGTTCAAACTATGCTCGACCAATATCTAAATGCCAACAAATTAGAGATCGCAACTTAAAATTATCAAAATTCCTGAAGCCATACCCAGATCGTTTAATTAGCTTTAACTTATTATTGATACCCTCAACAACGCCATTAGTAGTGCGGTTCTCAAAGTAATTAGTAACTTCTCCAAACCATCGACAAATTGTGCCAACACTATCCTTATACGTCTCCTTTGCTGTCTCCATCCAGTCGAGTAATTTTGATGCGCCATCTCCCCAATTTTTAGCATCTTCAAAGACTCTTCTAAACTCTTCTTTTTGCTGATGCATTTTCCCTAGCAATGGTACCACTTCTCGAATTTCTTCTAATTTTATTTTTTGCTTCTCTGTTAAATCTTTTTCGTTCTTTAGTAATGCATACTTACTCTGCTTAAGTGCTTCTTCGATTTTCTTTTTCTCGTTTACATTTTTGTTTTCTTTATTTGCTTTTTGCAGGTCATTTCGTGCTGTTTTTAGTTCCTCAGGAACTATCTTTGTTACATGGAATCGGTCGGCTACTACCTCTGCTTTTGGTATTAGTTTGTTGATCAGTCCTTTATAATTTCCACTTAGATCCATACTTACCTCAATAATTTGCTCTAACACCTCTTTTCCCCACCCCTCAAGCTCTTTCCTTATTTCTTCTTGTTTCCGTGATCGCACAAATCCTATCGGTATTTTTCTGTCTAAATCTACCAATACTACTATGTAGTCCCCTTGTCCTTTTCGTAATGCTATTTCATCAATCCCAAGTCGTTTTAATGGCTTTAAATCTATTCTAAGTTTTTTTTCGCTAATGTATTTTATCATCGACCACACTTCCTCATCTGTTAAGTCATTTTGCTTCCCTACATTATGCATATCGCTATGCAATACTTGCTGCACTATCATCTCTGCAAATCTGTTAGTTTGTTTTCGTCTCTTTCCTATAAATTCTAGTTCTTCACTGAACGGCTTTTCACATTTTTTACACTTGAATTGACGACGGTTTACTTTTAATAGTACTTCCTGTCCACTAATGCTTAAATCTCTTGCAAAATACCAGCGATTTTGATGCAGATGATTACTTTCTTCTCCGCATCTTGGACACTTTGCTTTTGTCGTTTTCGCTTCAACCTCTAAAATTAATCGATCTGCTACTTTTGTGTAGTTTTCTACTTCGATTCCTGGCAGATTTAAAAGTTCGGTTAGAATTGGCTGCATATTTGTTGTTTTGTATCTTATGTTACCTTAGCATCATTTAGACGATTGAGCCAAGAATTTTTGCAACTGGGAAGAATAAATGAAGGCATTGGTTATCTAAGGGACTTACGAGAAAATAAGATACTAATCCAGATTATCGAGAAATCATTGGGGCGGTTTTGCTGCCCTACTAATTATTATTTGGTATGGTACTTTATTAAGTCGCAAGTCCCTAATCGGGAAGAGGTGATGAAGTATCTATTTCATACTAATAAAAAAGACAGAAATACTGCGATTATGTTTTAAATTTCCATTGCTATGTATAAGCAGACGCAGTTTTTAGGTTTTTAATTATGCCGAGTTACTTATTAAAATTGCTTCTAAAATTTGGGCAATAACTGAACCTAAAATAGCAACCGTTAGATATTTGCCAATCATTGGATTTTTACCAAAGGAATCATCTTTTTTACAGCCTGTCAAGAAAAGAGACCATGCTTGGGTCGCATTGATAGATTGAAACTTATTAAAATTAGATGTAAAAATTAAACGCATGGACGTTACCTGATCTACGCAGAGCGCTATAGACTGAATATATCATGAAACTCGTAACAAAATTTAATATACAGTAAATTAGATGCATTGCGCTTTATTAGACCTCTTGCAGAACTGAAAATTAATCCAGAGCAGAGAAAGTTTTAGAAGCAACAAGAGCGACTTCAAAGTTATAAATGGCGGCAATCAAATTACAACGCAAACCAAAACGACGACGACGATTACGATAAGGTAAAGAGAGAATCTTAAAAATCTTCAAGCGACGATTAACATGCTCAATCGCAATACGTTGACGTGCAAGTTGGCGATTAAAACGCTTATCCTCCTTGGATAATGAGCCATTTTGAGGCTTTTTGATAGGAATTTGCGAGTTAGGATGCAACTTTTGTAAGCCTTGATAACCCTTGTCTGCCAAACCTTGTGTCTGTGCGTGAAAATGAACTCCACTTGCCTTGAATAATGAGAAATCATGCTGCTTGCCCTTACCGTAAGCGGTACAAACTATCTTGAAATTAGTCAGATCGACCACCAATTGGGCTTTGAGGGCATGATGCTTTTTCTTACCGCTATAAAAATGTTTCTGGTGATATTTAGGGCGCTCAACCTTTGTCTCAGTTACATCAATGGCAATTATGGCTGGAGCCTTCTCCTGCCATAATGACTTTTTTCCTGCTAACCGAAACTTTTTCGATTTAATTAAGACATTTTCTACTTTTTTGACGATGCGGCAAATCGTCGATTCTGACACTTCCCAGTCGCTAGCAATATGAAAATAGGTGCGATATTCACGCCAATACTGCAAAGTAACCAATATTTGGTCTTCTAGACTTAGCTTTGGTTCTACACCACCTTGTCCTTTGCTTTGGGCTGCTTGTTGCATTAGTTCCGTCATTTGAGCAAATGTTTCTCTTCTTACTCCAAATAACCGTTTAAATTCTGTCGCTGATAGATTTTGACTGGCTTCGTATTTCATCGCTTAATTTGAGTTCTGATAAAAAGCTTATAAATCTAACATGTTTTTGGTTCTGCAAGAGGTCTATTTACTTATAGACCTGCATACCATTCATAGCCCAAATCTTCCCAATAACCGCGTTTTTCACCTAGCTTGCTCGTAAGCTGAATTCTCGTAACCCATTTACTGAGCTTGTAGCCAAGCTTTACTGGTGAGGCAAGACGCAACGGTGCGCCGTTTTCTGGTGTTAGGGGCTGTCCATTTTTTTGATATGCCATCAAGGTTTGAGGATGTATTACCGAGTCAAGATCCCAGCTTTCATAATAGCCATCTGCCGAATAGAAATAGACATATTTAGATTGGGGTGCTGGCTTAGCGATCGCTAATAAATCTTGCAACCTCAAGCCTCCCCATTGCACGATCGCCGCCCAGCCCTCAACACATACATGACTGATGACCATGCTTGTAAATGGAAATTTTTGGAGATCTTCTATACTCAGACTTAAAGGATTATTTACTTCACCGTCAATAGTGAGTCGATAAGCGAGAGGATTAATCGCTGGTGTACCTCGGAAACTATTAATAATTAATTTCTCTGGCTCGATCGCACTAATTGAAAATTCTGGTACAGGCTGCTGTGGCTTAAAAATTAATGACTCAACCTGCTGGTTTAATGGCTCCGATAGACCACCCACAAAACCTTCCGCCAAGCTGCCAAAGCCAATCGTTAGTAGACCTGCGCCTGCCAAAGTTAAAAAGCGGCGGCGCGGGACTAAATCGGTATCATCAAACTCAATTTCTGAGTTTTGTTGTTTTTGTTCAGGTTCTTGTGACATAACTTAAATATAGCAAAGGCAGCGCTAAGCGCTGCCTTTGCTATTAATCCCCAAAGAGCCAAACTACTTACTCCCAAAACATTGAATCAAGAAGGCGATCGCCTCCCACTTTTCGACCTAACTGTGAATGAATACCACCTAAAATCAGCGTAATTGGCACAGCCATAAAATGCGTAATTCGCAGAGCATCCCACCCCCCAAAGCTATCAACAATCCAATAAAACTGAGCAGGCTTATACATTCCTAGCCCTGAATAAATCGATATCAACAAAATCGGAATCAACAATGAATAAACAATTCGATGCCAAGCATAGTTTTTACGCTTGTCATTTTGGCTAACCACCAAGGCTTTCATATCTTTTCCACTAACAAACCGATGTCGCCACCTTTGTGTTAGCAACACATAAACACCATACCAAGCTAAATTCAGTATAAAAACCCACATCGAGGCAAAGTGCCAATGTCTGCCCCCCGCGAGCCATCCCCCTAGCCCTAAAATTGGCGGTATATGAATACCCCCTCGTCCTCCAAAGACAGGATTGGCATTATAAATCTGTAAACCACTGGTAATCATCAAGAATAGACTAACCAAGCTTACCCAATGAAAAGTTTTAGCGGCTAAAGTTTGAGTGGGCGATCGCATAGCTATATCTACAATACTGTCAATATTTGCCTCGATTCTAGCCGAATCAATCTCCGCATTAAACAAAAAAGAGGTGATGCTTTGCTTCACCTCTTTTTTGTTTGATTAATTCAAAATACTACTGAGGCTTTTTGGTTGCATCAGCAGGAGTTGCAGCAGGAGTTGCTGTTGCATCAGCAGGCTTGCTTGCATCAGCAGGCTTAGCATCTTTAGCAGCAGCATCAGGCTTAGCCATTGCATCGCCAGGCTTAGCATCGGTAGCAGCCTTGTCTTTAGCAGCATCGGTAGCAGCAGGCTTATCAGACTTCATTGCATCGCTAGGCTTAGCATCTTTAGCAGCATCAGGTTTAGCCATTGAGTCAGTCTTAGGAGCATCAGCCTTATCCTTTGCAGGAGTAGCAGCTGGAGCTGATGTAGCGGCTGGAGTAGCTTTAGGAGCTGGGGTTTCGGTAGCGCAAGAAACTAGTCCAGCAGACAAACCAAGACTGGCAACGATTAAGAGAGCTTTCAAGTTCATAGTTGTAATTATTTTCTGTTTAGTAAGGGATCTACGTGATTTGAATGCAAGTAACTATATGTAGTTTTTTTGTGGAGGAGCCTGCGTATAATTACTCACGAGTTTATTCTAGGTTAAATAATTGTTAATTGCTAGCTTAATTTTTGTAAATTTGTAATCTGTATAGCTGACTAATAGGCTAAATCATGCGGAAGCCTCTTTATGTAAGGAAATGATTAAAAATATACCTATAAGAATTTTTGAACAAATAGTTCGTGGCGACTGCCTAACCAGCTTAGATTATGAACTATTGGTAAATGAACTAAGAGATTATAGTTTTTGTCAATGGTCTTTAGGCATAGATTCCTCTGATATAAAAGCTTTTACAAAAATAGTTGATCAGCGATCGCAGCTTCTTAGATCGGCTTACCCAAAAATTTCTCAGGTTTTAGCCTCTCACAATATTCAAGTTGATCCAGCATGGGCAATATTGCCCATGCTCTGGCATTATTGGCTTCCCCTCGCTCAAAGCCTAGCCAATCAGCAAGAAAAAATTGGAAGAACCTTTATCCAAGGCTTGTTAGGTGGTCAAGGCACTGGCAAAACTACATTAGGTATTGTTCTCAAAGTTTTGCTGCTACATCTTGGTAAAACTTTTCTCAGTATTTCTCTTGATGATCTCTATAAAACCTATGCCGATCGCCAAAAATTACAAGATCGCTGTCCTGATCTTATTTGGCGAGGACCACCGAGTACTCACGACGTAGATCTAGGCATTCAGGTTTTGCATCAACTGCGCGATCGACCTTTAGGTAGCTCACAACCAATTGAGATTCCTCGTTTTGATAAATCTCTGCATCACGGTGCAGGCGATCGCATCGAGCCTGAAATTTCTTATGGAGCAGATATTGTTTTGTTTGAAGGCTGGTTTGTGGGGATGCGCCCGCTACCGATTTCTGCATTTCGTAATTTTGTACCGCCAATTTTGTCGGAAAGCGATCGCGAATTTGCCCTCGAATGTAATGCCAATCTCTACAACTACTTGCCACTCTGGGAATACCTAGATCACCTGATCGTGCTTGTGCCTGAAGATTATAACTACAGTCTCCAATGGCGGATTGAGGCAGAACATAAACTCATGGCAACGGGTAAAGCTGGCATGAACGATCAAGAAATTACTCAATTTGTCGAATATTTTTGGAAAGCGCTACACCCTGAATTATTCATGCCTCGCATAACTGATTTTGACAACAGCGCTGCATACGCTGACTTAGTTGTGCAAATATCGCGATCGCACCTACCGATAAAAATTTCCCACAAAAACATATGCTCGATAAGGATTTAGGCTCAAAAACTAAGGGTAACGCCGAGCTCTATCCTTAGTTTTTGGGTTTTATCGCAATCAATCGGAAGGAATAGTTTATTATGATGTTACAAATAAAATAACCCGACTGATTTAACGATCCTGAAGATGGAATTTGCTTACATTACTTTAAGTATTTGAGTTGATACCTTAAGTCAGGATCAATTATCATAAATTAAAATTAAGAATCGTTAAGATCTTACTCACTACATAGATTAAGGAACATTTGCAATGGGATTACCCTGGTATCGAGTGCATACAGTTCTCCTGAACGATCCAGGAAGACTGATTGCCACGCACCTGATGCACACTGCTCTCGTAGCAGGGTGGGCAGGCTCGATGGCGCTTTATGAGCTAGCAATTTTTGACCCCAGTGACCCCGTCCTCAACCCCATGTGGCGGCAAGGTATGTTCGTAATGCCTTTCATGACTCGTCTTGGCATTACCAATTCTTGGAGCGGCTGGACAATCACTGGTGAACAAGTTGCCGACCCCGGTTTTTGGTCTTTTGAAGGTGTCGCTCTAGCACACATCGTACTTTCTGGTTTACTCTTCCTTGCTGCTATTTGGCACTGGGTTAACTGGGATCTAGAACTATTTAGAGATCCTCGCACAGGTGAGCCAGCATTGGATTTGCCTAAAATGTTTGGTATTCACCTATTTTTATCTGGCTTACTCTGCTTTGGCTTCGGCGCATTCCACCAAACTGGTTTATTTGGACCTGGTATGTGGATCTCTGATGCCTATGGCTTGACTGGACATGTTGGACCTGTTGCCCCTGAATGGGGACCTAACGGATTTAACCCCTTCAATGCTGGTGGTATTGTGGCTCACCACATTGCTGCGGGTATCGTTGGTATCGTTGCTGGTCTATTCCACCTGACCGTGCGTCCACCAGAGCGTTTGTACAAAGCTCTGCGTATGGGTAACATCGAGACCGTACTTTCTAGCAGTATTGCGGCTGTATTTTTTGCTGCTTTCGTTGTCGCTGGAACCATGTGGTACGGATCGGCTGCAACCCCGATCGAATTGTTTGGACCTACCCGCTATCAGTGGGATAGCAACTCTTTCCAACAAGAAATTTCTCGTCGTGTCCAAACTGGTCTAAATGCTGGTTTGAGTGCTGAAGAAGCTTGGTCGAAAATTCCTGACAAACTTGCTTTCTATGACTATGTTGGTAACAGCCCTGCTAAAGGTGGTTTGTTCCGCGTTGGTCCTATGAATAATGGTGATGGTGTTGCTCAAGGTTGGCAAGGGCATCCAATTTTCAAAGATGGTGAAGGTCGTGAACTTTTTGTTCGTCGTTTGCCTAACTTCTTTGAAACTTTCCCTGTAGTTCTCCAAGACCAAGATGGTGTTGTCAGAGCAGACATTCCTTTCCGTCGTGCTGAGTCTAAGTATAGTGTTGAGCAAACTGGCGTGAAAGTAGCCTTTGTTGGCGGCGCGTTAAATGGCAAAACCTTTACTGATGCTCCTTCGGTTAAGAAGTATGCTCGTCAAGCTCAGCTAGGCGAAATCTTTGAATTCGATCAAGAAAAGAACAATTCTGATGGTGTGTTCCGTACTAGCCCTCGTGGTTGGTTTACCTTTGGACATGCAGTATTTGCGCTGTTCTTCTTCTTTGGTCACATTTGGCATGGTGCTCGCACCTTGTTCCGCGATGTGTTTGCTGGGGTTGACCCAGAAATGAGCGAAGAGCAAGTTGAATGGGGCGCATTCCAAAAAGTTGGCGATAAATCTACTCGCGCTGTTGAGGCATAAAATTACATGGAAGCTCTCACTTACACTTTAATTTTCGCTTGTTTGATTGGTTTGTTCTTCTTTGCAATCTTCTTCCGCGAACCTCCTAAGGTCGCTTCTAAAGACAAGAAGTAAATAAAAAAGCCCGCCTAGGCGGGCTTTTTTATTTGCCTTGTAGTGTAAATTACTGTTAGTCGTCAAAATTAATCTGTATGTCTTATTACATTTCACCGCGTTTTTTGGATAAATTAGCTGTCCATCTTGCTAAGAACTTCATGAAGCTGCCCAATGTAAATGTCCCGCTGATTTTAGGTATTCATGGTGGCAAAGGCGAGGGGAAATCATTTCAATGCGAATTAGCTTTTGAGCGGCTTGGCATTGAGCCGATTAGAATGTCTGGTGGTGAGTTGGAAAGCCCTGATGCAGGTGATCCTGCAAGGCTGATTAGAATGCGTTATCGTGAAGCATCGGAGTTGGTCAAGGTGCGGGGCAAGATGTGCGCTCTCTTGATTAACGATCTAGATGCGGGGGCGGGACGGGTTGATAGCACGACCCAATATACTGTCAATACACAGTTGGTGAATGCGACTTTGATGAATATTGCTGACAACCCAACTAATGTGCAGTTACCAGGGAGTTATGACAGCAATCCGATTCGGCGCGTACCGATTATTGTGACAGGGAATGATTTCTCGACTTTGTATGCGCCGTTGGTGCGTGATGGTCGGATGGAGAAGTTTTTCTGGATGCCCGATCGCAGCGATCGTATTGGCATTGTCAGTGGCATTTTTGCTCCCGATGGGATTCCTCAATGGGAAATTGAGAGGCTTGTGGATATGTATCCTGATCGCTCGATTGATTTCTTTGGCTCACTACGATCAAGCTTGTATGATGAGCAAGTTCGCAAGTTTGTTTATGAAATTGGTTTAGATCGTTTATCGCTGCGTTTAGTTAATAGTACTGAAGCTTTACCCGAATTTCGTCCACCAAGTTTTGACTTGAGAACTCTAAAAGAAGCAGGCGATCGCTTGTTAGCAGCAGGCGATCGGGTCAGTCAGCGTAAGCTGATCCAAGAATATATGCCTGTGGGAAATATTCATTAGAACCTGTAGAGTTGCGCCCCACTGGGGCACAACTCTACAGGTTTGGGTAGTTTGTTTTGCACAAGTATTATTGATGGTTACGAGAGTTTGAAAAAACGTTTAGATGTTTTATTGGTTGATTTAGGGCTTGCACCATCTAGGGAGCAGGCTCAAAAGTTTATTCGTGCTGGTTGGGTGCAGGTCAATCAGCAAGTGATTGACAAGGTTGGTACTGAGGTCAAAGACGATGCCGCAATTTTGGTGAAGCAACAGTCTCCTTTTGTTTCCCGTGGTGGTGAAAAGCTGGCTGGTGCGATCGCTACATTTGGCATAAATGTTCGCGATCGCACTTGTTTTGATGGTGGCATCTCGACGGGTGGCTTTACCGACTGTCTGCTCAAGCAAGGAGCAACAAAGGTATACGGCATTGATGTTGGCTATGGTCAGGTGGCTTGGGAAATTCGTAGCGATGAGCGGGTGGTATTGCGCGAGCGTACTAATTTAAGACATCTTAAGCCCGAAGATTTATATGTGTCTGAAGATCTAGTTCCTGACTTTGCAGTTTTAGATTTATCGTTTATTTCCTTGACTAAGATTTTGCCTGCGTTGTGGAATTTGTTGCGATCGCCGCGTGAGACATTATTGCTAGTCAAGCCGCAATTTGAGGCGGGTAAAGGACAAGTTGGCAAAAATGGCATTGTGCGCGAACCCAAAGTTAGAGCCGATGCGATCGCGCAGGTTTTACAATCTGCTCAAAGTCTTGGTTGGCACTTTCAGGGTTTAACGCCTTCGAGCATTCAGGGTCGTACTGGTAATCATGAGTATTTACTATGGCTAAGCGATCAACCATCAGAAATAGTTACGCCTAGTTTTGAGGAGATTCTAGAAATTGCAAAAGGCTAATCAAACAAAATTTTGTAACCCCAAGCTCGATATGGCGTAGCCATTTTGTGCTTTTATAGCTGTCGCCATTCTTGTTAGGACATAAAACCTAAATAGTGAGAGGCGGGGGGGGGGGGCGCCCCCCCAAATATTTTTTTTTTTTTTTTTTAAAAAATATTTCGCGGATGGCTGAGTCTTCAGTAAGACCGATCGCTCTGATATAAGCTTGTTGTGATTCTGCTTCTAAACCTGACTGCTTGAGTAAGTGAGCCTTTAAAGCCCAATAGGGTTGATAGCTTTTTATAGATTCCATAGGAATTGCATCAAGTCTAGTTAAACCGTATTCTAGACCTTGCGCTTCAGTGATCGCGGCGGCATGGCTGACTAAAGCTCCTAATGTCGGCGAAAGCTGAATCAATCCTTCGTATAGTAAAGCTAAGGCTTGCCAATTTACTTGTTTTGAGATCGCACGTTGGGCATGAAGTGATTGAATCGCCGCTTCCAGTTGAAATCTTCCTAATTGGTTAAAGGTTGCGGCTTGTGTAAGTTCTCTTTCTGCTTCAGCGATCGCTGTTTGTGACCATAGATTTGTGTCTTGTTCCAACAGTGGTACATACGCACCATTAGCATTGCGCCTTGCATCGCGACGAGATTCACAATAGAGCATGAGCGCAAGCAATCCCCTCGCTTCTGGTTCTTGAGGCATTAACTGCACGCAAAGACGTGCTAGCCAGATTGCCTCTTCAGCCAATCCTCGATGACGTGGATCGCTGCCATCTACAGTTTCCCAAGCATTGGTATAGGCGGCATAAATGGTAGTCCTAAAAAGGAAAGGATGTAGGAAAATATCCAGATAGTTGATACAAAGTAAAGTAATGTCAGAAGCAAGGCCATCCTGTCCATCCTGCCAGTCCGTATCCGTTGTAAAAAACGGCAGTACACGACATGGAAAACAAAATTATAAATGTCGGGACTGTGGTCGTCAATTTGTAGAAAATCCACAGTGGCAGAGAGTTTCAGAGCGTACCCAAGACACTTATGACCTTCTTGAGAAACTACTACTAGAAAAAATCCCACTAGCTGGAATTGCCAGAGTCCTCAAGGTGTCAGAGAGATGGTTGCAAAGTTACGTCAATCATAAATATGAAAACGTTCCTCAGCAGGTGGAGGTAGAACCAAAACCAAAACGCCGTTTGACCATACAGATGGATGAATTGTGGTCTTTTGTGGACGACAAAGGCAATAAACAGTGGGTATGGCTTGCCATTGATGCCGAGACTCGTGAAATTGTCGGTTGTTATATAGGCGATCGCACTGGTGAATCAGCTCAGAAGTTATGGGAATCGTTGCCTAGCGTCTATCGCCAATGTGCGGTTATTTATACTGACTTCTATTCGTCTTATCCAGTTGTCCTGCCCAGCAAACGTCATAGGGCTGTCGGGAAAGAAACGGGAAAGACCAACTATATTGAGAGATTCAACTGTACGTTACGTCAACGAGTATCAAGACTAGTTAGAAAGACCTTATCTTTTTCTAAGAAATTGGAAAATCACATTGGAGCCATTTGGAATTTTATTCATCATTACAACGATTCTTTACCTCCGTGTGCGTCCTTTCCTTTTTAGGACTACCGCATAAATTGCTTCTAATACGGCTGCTAGTCTCGTTGATAAATCTTTCTCTTCTGGCAATTCAAAAGTGATACCTGCATCGCGAATTTTTGTTTTTGCCCTTACCAGTCGCTGACTCATAGTCGCAGGAGCAACTAGAAACGCTGAGGCAATCTGTGCGGCATTCAAGCCAAGAACTGTTTGCAGCATTAAGGCTGTATGAATTGTGGAATCGATCGCAGGGTGAGCACAAATAAACAGCAATTTCAAGCGATCGTCAGGAAAGGTGACGGATTCTAAAGATGGCTCGGTTGAAAATTCTAGCCCGCTATGCTTAAAAGTATTGAAAACCTTGTCACGAACTTGCGATCGCCGTCCTGCATCAATCAATCGATTTCTGGCTGTTACTAGCAACCATGCTTCAGGATTTTTGGGAACGCCGCTTTCTTCCCAAGTTTTCAGTGCTGAGAGGAAAGCATCGCCGAGAGCATCTTCGGCGGCGGCAACATCCCTTGTCTTGGCGACTAAATAGGCGACTAGCCTACCATAGGAGTTGCGGGCGGCTAATTCGGCGGCTCGACGTGCTTCCATGTGTGATTAGCCTCGCGGTGCAGTTTGTTGCCAAGCAGGTAGCTGCTCGATTCTCGCATACCATGCTTGAATATGCGGATAGTCTGCTAATGGAAATTGAGCAGGTACGGCATAGGTCAAGTCACTTGCCACGGAGAAATCAGCTAAGGTCAAGGTGTCATTGACTAGGTATTCTCGATCTGCGAGATGTTTATTCAAGGCGATCGCTTCTTTATGAAAGCGATCGCTTGCCTGTTGGATTACCAGGGGGTCTGGCTCACCTAGTTGTAACAGAGACTTCACAAAGTTCTCGAACTGCAAGGGCTGACAGGCTGGAGACCAATGGGCAAGTTGCCAGCTCTGCCAGCGCATAATATCTGCTCGAATCTGAGGATTTTCTGACCAGAGAGAATTAGGGACTTGACTAGCCAAGTACTGCATGATTGCCGTTGATTCCCAAAGAATAAAGTCACCATCTTGGAGAACGGGTGTGCGTCCTGTGGGATTTAGCTGGATGAATTCGGGGTTGTGTTGTTCGCGTTTCTCTAAGTCCACTAGCTTTAGGTCAATGGGAAGCTGAAGATGAATAGCTACGGCATGTACTTTGCGGGTGTTGGGAGAGAGAGGGAAGTAATAGAGTTTCATGGTATTTTCCTCCTATAGCGATTTTAATTTTGCCTACGGCAAAATTAAAATTCAAAAACTTTACTGGGACTGAGTTTCGATGTTGAAGTGAGTACAGGCTCACTCAAACATCTCTGCTACGTGGGTAACAGTGGACGGACTTCGACGGCGCAATTACTGGCGGCTGGGCATCGGGCTGCCCAATCCATTGCAGTATCTAAATCAGGAACATCAATAATAAAAAATCCGCCCAGTTGCTCTTTGGTGTCGGCATAGGGGCCATCTTGAACATTACGTTGTCCGTTTTGGAGCCGAATGGTTGTGGCTGTTTGACTAGGATGAAGTGCTGCACCACCTGCGGCAACTCCTGCTTCGGCTAATGCTTGGGAGTAGGCGTTATAGGCTGGCATGTGTTTTGCGCGATCGCGAAGGTCTTGCTCAGTTTCATAGACCAGAATTGCGTATTTCATCGGTATTTACTGGTTTTGGGTTTGATTAAAGCACAGATTTTTTATGCTTCATATCTCTATGACGAGCGAGACTTTACGATTTCGACAATAGTTAAAAATTTAGTCGCGAGCATTATGATGGGCGATGCGAAGCACCGCTCATCATAATGCTCGCGACTGAACTTTGGTTTTACCGAGAGGTGAGGCGATCTCGTTTGTATTGGGTTGCGGTATGCTTACTCTAGAAGTCTGAGATGACAATTACATTATCAAAGCTGCATATACAGATCTGGCTTCAGTAGCTATGAAGCTATGAGTTACAGTGCTTTGCTCTCAAACCCAAACCAATAATTTTTGGGGAGTGTTGCTTAAATTGCCGTAAACCCACATAAGGGTTATGTGTTATTTTGCGAGTAGAATCTTTTATGACTATCTATTTCTATACGACAAACCAAGCATATTCAGAGTTTTCTAACTTCGCTCCCTATGGTATTGAGTTAGATGGTTATTGGTGGAGAACTACAGAACATTATTTTCAAGCTCAAAAGTTTTTAGACAAAGCCTATCAAGATAAAATCTGCCAAGCTCCAGATCCTAAGACAGCAGCGAATCTAGGAAGGAGTAGGGCGATCGCAATTAGAGAAGATTGGGAAGAAATCAAAGATGATGTGATGCGTAAAGCTGTTCTCAAGAAATTTCAAACCCATCCTAAACTTCGAGAGTTGTTAATTTCCACAGGCAGAGAAGATATTGTGGAAAATGCTCCAGGAGATTTCTATTGGGGCTGTGGAGTCGATGGATCTGGGAAAAATATGTTAGGCAAAGTCCTCCAAGAAGTTCGCTTTCAAATCCAAGATGCAAATACTAAACGCGATTAAGATACTAAGATCAAAAAGTTTAGGACTTACGCATCTGCCCTGCAATAAATTGCGGGCTTAAAGCTTAAACCTGTTGAAACAGGTTGGTTTGAGGCTTTCTTTAGTCAGTTTTAACTGACTTGAGCTTTGAGCCAAGAACTTTAGTTCTTGGTTGATTTGCGTAAGTGCTAAAGTTGATTTATTGAAATCAAAAAGTTATGATGGCTGAAGAATAAAGGATTTAGTGTGTTCATATTACGAAGATAATGACAATTGAAATAATTAAGGCAGATTTGAGTAAGCAGAATCATGCACAAGCGTTAATTCAATTGATGAGTGAATATGCCCTTGATGCAATGGGAGGTAGTCAAGATTTGTCGGAATTTGCGAAAAATAATCTAGTTGCTGAATTATCTAATCGGAATTCTGCGCATGTCATTATCGCATTCGTCGATCATATTCCAGCAGTGTTAGCGATCTGTTTTGAAGGGTTTTCTACTTTTGCTTGTAAGCCTCTACTCAATATTCATGATCTGATTGTTTCTTCCCATTACCGAGGTCAAGGTTTGTCGAAATTAATACTCCAGATGGTAGAGGCGATCGCTTGTGATTTGGGCTGCTGTAAAATAACGCTAGAAGTCTTAGATGGCAATCATGTGGCTAAATCAGCATATAAATCTTTTGGTTTTAGTGGCTATGAACTAAACCCAGAGATGGGTCATGCATTATTTTGGGAAAAGAAGTTATTGATCGCAACATGTCCTTAACTAATTGGCAAATTTCAGAAACAGTTGAAATACCGACTTGGTTAAGCGAAAAAGTTGGTAAATTTGCGGCGCAGTTACTTTGTCAGAGAGGAATCATTGAGCCTGAGCAAGTAGAATCATTTTTAGATATTACTGCTTATCAGCCCACTAGTGCCTTTGCTTTTGGTGTAGAAATGGAACAGGCGATCGCAAGAATTCAGAGAGCATATGAACAGGGAGAAATGATCGCAATTTGGGGGGATTTTGATGCGGATGGGATTACCGCAACATCCGTCTTATGGGAAGGATTAGGACAATTTTTTGCTCAAGGCGATCGCTTAGTTTTTTATATACCCGATCGCCTGAAAGAGTCCCATGGGATCTCGATTAGAGGCTTAGATGAGCTGCGATCGCAATGTCAGTCAGCAGGAAAATCACTAAGCTTAATCATTACTTGTGATACGGGTAGTACTTGTTTTGATGCGTTAACCTATGCTCAGGATTTAGGAATTGATGTGATTGTCACCGATCACCATACTTTGCCCGATGAGCGTCCACCAGTAGTCGCAATTATCAATCCGCGTTACTTGCCAAATCAGCATCCATTATTTAATTTGTCAGGAGTAGCAGTTGCCTACAAATTAATGGAAGCGTTGTATGAAACCTTGCCAGAAATTCCCCAGAAGCCCTTAGAGGATTTGTTGGATTTGGTTGCGATCGGCTTAGTGGCTGACCTAGTGAAACTTACTGGAGATTGTCGATATCTTGCGCAAAAGGGAATAGAAGTATTGCGACAAAAGCAACGCCTCGGAGTCAAAATGCTCTTGGAGCAATGTAAACGAGTCGGTGATCGCCCGATAGATATTAGCTTTGGGATTGCGCCGCGTATTAATGCCGTGAGTAGAATTTGGGGCGATGTACGGAAATGCGTAGAATTGCTAACTACTCGCGACGAGAAGGTCTGCAAAGCGCTAATTGAACAGACTGAACTGGCTAACACACAGCGAAAAGCTTTGCAAAAAAAGGTTTTCAAGCAGGTTCAAGCTAAAATCGAACAACTCGATCTTTCCACGACAGGACTGATTGTGCTAGCCGATCCCCAATGGTCAGTAGGCGTTTTGGGCTTAGTGGCAGGGCAAGTGGTAGCCGAATATGCACGTCCGACGATTCTCTGTACCGTTGAAGATGGAATTGCTAAAGGCAGTGCGCGATCGCTAGAGGGTATAAATCTTTACGATCTGCTCAAAGGTCAAGAACATCTATTGCTCAGTTTTGGCGGACATCCGCTTGCAGGTGGTTTGAGTTTTAAAATTGAGAACTTGCAACTGCTTACTGAGTCTATCGATCAGAAGTTTTGGAGCCAATATGGTCAATTGCAAAGCAAAGCGATCAATATTGATTTAGAAGTAAATATCGCTGATCTAAATAAAGAATTATTTAATGAATTTAAGCAACTAGAACCTTTTGGTATGGGTAATCCCTATCCGAAATTATTGGTTCGAGATTGCCAATTCTCAGAGATATCCAATGCGAATATTCGCACTCAAAAAGGACAGAAAGTTGAATATATTAAGACGGAATTTACTCTAAGCGATCGCAATGGCAATCAGATTTATGGCGATTGGTGGGGGCATTATAGTTATGAGTTGCCTGATACAAGTTGCGATGTGGTGATTGAACTAGTCGATAATGCTTTTCGCCGTCGCTATGATGTGCGATTGCTTGATTTCCATGCTCAAAGTGAGCCTCTGAGCGCTGAGTTGCCATCCCTCGCAACATCAATCAAAAATTCTGATCTAAATCTCAAGATCATTGATTGGCGCGGGCGTAATCCGAGCGATCTTGATTCCCATGCATCAGCAACTATCTGCGATCGCTGCCCTCAAAGTTGGCAAGATGTCAACACCATTATTGATCGCGCCCATCAAGCTAATCAAGCCCTCGCTTTAGTTTATCCTCGCCCTGAACAGATAAATGGAGCGATCGCATGGCAAACCTTAGTGGGAATTGCCAAATATCTGAGTCGGACAGGTAAGGAAATTAAGCGATCGCAACTAATTGCAAAATTAGGAATTGATGATCAAGATGTATTACAGATTGGCTTTGAGGAGCTTGAAAAATATGGTTATGCTGTAAATGCGATCGCTGTTTCGTCAGATGATAGAGATTCGATTATCCGTATAAGTTCTATTCCATCAACATATGATGGATTTACAACAGCCAATCCATTTATCCAAGCTGCGAATGAGTTAGCATTCCAGCAACAATTTTTTGATGGTCAGTTGTTGAGGAACGCCCTGCACTCAAGTGCGGGCTAAAAGCAAAAGTCCTCTGAAGAGGACTGGTATTGTATTGATGATTTGTTAATTATCGATTGTGATTCTCGAAAATGCGATCGTGAATAGCAAGATGCTCTTAATATTAAGTACTCAGGCCTCTTCAGAGGACTTAAGCTCTTAGCCTGCACTTGAGTGCAAGGCTCACATACAAGGCTTAATCTCAAGCTAAAATGCAAAGCAATCCAAAAATTTTGATCGCAACCTTAACCCTCATGTCTCTCTGGCAACTTTACTATCATTTTGTCTGGGCAACCAAAGATCGTCTGCCACTCATTAGCCCTGATAAGGAATCGCATCTTTATAATTTTATTACTGGTAAATCTGATTCGCTAGGAGCAATTGTTTACGCAATTAATGGAACAGAAAATCACATTCATCTAGTAGCTTCAGTTCCACCAACCATTGCTTTGTCTGAGTTCATCAAAAGGATTAAAGGAAGTAGCTCCCATGATTGGAATCAGAACATAGCGATCGCAGGAAATGCTTTTGCATGGCAGGGTGGATATGGCGTTTTTTCTTTTGGGCAAAAACAATTAGACTGGGCGATCGCCTATGTACAAAATCAGAAAATACATCATCAGAATGGCTCTATTGTTTTATCTTTGGAGAAAAATGGCGAATGAAATAAAGCCCTGCACTCAAGTGCGGGCTAAGAGCGAAAGTCCTCTGAAGAGGACTAAAAAATGTACTAACAAGATAGATGAATTCGCTAGATGCAAATAATACCAATTCACAAAAGTGTGACAACACTTCTGTGAATTAAAAAGCAAACCCTGTAAGGGTTTTAAAAACACAAAGTGGCTACACCACTTTGTGTTTTGGTATAACTGAGCAAAGCAGTTCTATTGCTGCTACGGCAAAAGAAACCCGCCATATTCAGTCCTCTTCAGAGGACTTTAGCTCTTAGCCTGCACTTGAGTGCAAGGCATCCGTCCAAGGCTTCCACGGTTACACCAAACGTTGATATCGCATCCCAGGATATGGCGCGATCGCTCCCACAAGTTCTAAATGCGTTAAAGATCCTAAAACCTCACCCGAAGGTGCTTTTGTTTGTTCAACGATCCAATCTAGGCTGACGGGATCGCCAAACCCGATCGCTTGGAGAATATTTTGTTGCAGGAGTGGCAATTCCGAAATAGCGATCGCAGTTACTGGCTTATCTAAATTTGGCAACATTCCCAAAGATTCTAACAGCTCATCCACACCTAAAATTGCCTGTGCACCTTTACCCAATAATTTCAAGCAACCCTTTGCCTCACTCACTTCGAGGGAATTTGGTAAAGCATAGACATCGCGCCCATATTCATTTGCCTGATAGGCGGTGATTAAGGCTCCCGATCGCTCTGGTGCTTCCATTACTAATGTCACGCGGCTAAGTCCTGCAATAATTCGATTACGGGCAGGAAAATGAGTTTTATCGGGTGGAGTCCCTTGGGGATATTCACTCACCACTAAGCCTGAAGACACAATCTGTTCGTATAGAGACTTGTGTTTGTAAGGATAAATGCGATCGACTCCTGTCCCCACTACGGCAACAGTTTGACCACCAACTTCTAAGCAAGCTTTGTGTGCTTCACCGTCGATACCTTCTGCCATCCCAGAGATGATCGTAAATCCACGACTCGCTAACGCCGAGACTAATTTCTTTGTCCAGCGCCTTCCATAGGGAGTAGCGTTGCGCGTCCCCACGATTGCAACGGTGTTCCGTTCATTCCAATTAGTGAGGTGACCTCGATAATACAAAATTGGTGGTGGATCAGGAATTTCCCAAAGTAACTGCGGATATTCGCGATCGCTGGGAGTCCAGAAGTTAAGATTGTTATGCTCATGTACTGCTAATAGAGCCACAGGTTCTACTTCGCGCTGCGCTTGACGAATTGCTTCGAGGGTCTGACCACCAATACCTTCGACAGCTTGTAAATCACTCGATATCGCATTCCAAGCCTCAGACATGGAGCCAAATGCTTGATACAGTCGTTTAATCAATACTGGCCCAATACCGCGTATTTGCGACCATGCTAACCAATAGGCTCTTTCTGAATTTGGACTCAGGCTCATGAATTCTGTAGTGTTAAGTACTCAAAATAAATTACCCAAGCTTATAGGTTTGCGCTCCATCAGATCGTAAATCTATAAGCTTGGGTTTGGGATTAATTACAGCCATCTACTTACTTTAGTAAATGGTTGATGCCATGCTCTAAACGAGAGCTGACAGTGGTTGCATCTAACTCACTATCGATAGTTAATAATTTCTGTTTATAGCCGTAATATTCTAATAAAGGAATAGTCAGATCTAAAAATTGCTCAATTCGTTTTTGAATTATCTCAATCGAGTCATCAGAGCCGCCACGCGATCGCGATCGCTGCATCAATGTCTCTTCAGAAGCTTGTAAATAAATTGCATGATCAAGAGGGCAACCTAACTCTTCCAATAAAAAATCTAACTCCTCGGCCTGAAAAGAAGTGCGGGGATAACCTTCTAAAATCCATCCTTTCTGTGTATCTTCTTTCTGAAGCCGCAATCGCATCAGCTCAATCATCAGCATGTCAGGCACAAATTCACCAGCATTGATGAATTTTTTTACTTCTATACCTAAATCTGTTGCTGTTGCCATCTCTAATCGCAAAATTTCGCTAGTTGAGATTACAGGAATATTGAGCAAAGATTGTAGATGTAAAGCTTGGGTAGTACGTCCTGAGCCCGATGCCCCTAATAGAATGATTCTTGCCATAGGTCTATGCCATCACATTCTTAAAAAAGGCGATCGCATCTTTTAAGGAAGCGACAAAGGTATCAATTTCGGCTTTGGTATTATAGAAATAGACACTGGCTCTTGCAGTGCCGCTAATTCCTAAAAAGCGATGTAATGGCTGAGTGCAATGGTGTCCTGAACGAATCGCAATACCATCTTGATCGAGCATCGCCGATAGGTCATTGGCATGAATTCCATGGGCAATCGTGAAGGATGCCAAACCTGCGCGATCATGTCTAGGTCCATAAACTTTGATGTCGGGAATCTCGTCGAGATAATCCATCAAATACTCAATCAATTCCTGTTCGTAAGCATGAATTTTATCCATCCCGATCGCTGTTAAGTAATCCACCGCTGCACCGAGCGCGATCGCCTCACCAATCGCAGGAGTTCCTGCTTCAAATTTGTGAGGTAAGCCAGCATAAGTAGAATGATCGAGAAAGACATCCGCAATCATTTCGCCGCCGCCCATAAATGGAGGCATTTCTAGCAATAGGTCACGCTTGCCATAGAGAAATCCAATTCCCGTCGGCGCACACATCTTATGTCCCGAAGCCACTAGCCAATCGCAATCGAGCGCTTGGACATCAATCGGCATATGTGGCACACTCTGACAAGCATCTAACAATACCTTCGCTCCTTGAGAATGAGCTAAGGGAATCATTTCCTCTACTGGATTCACGCAGCCAAGAGTATTGGAAACATGGACAATTGACACCAGTTTGGTTTTAGGGTTGAGCAAAGATTTAAACTGCTCTAAGCTCAATTCTCCTAAGATTGTTGGCTCTAGAAATTTGAGAACTGCGCCTGTACGCTGAGCAATCAACTGCCAAGGCACAATGTTACTGTGATGCTCCATAACTGAGAGAATTACTTCGTCACCTGCTTTCAGGTTTGCCCATCCCCAAGTATAGGCTACGAGATTAATCGCTTCACTGGCATTGCGGGTATAAATTATTTCCTGTGATGATTTGGCATTGACAAATTTAGCGATTTTGTCACGCGCACCCTCATAAGCGTCAGTAGCTCTAGCACTGAGAGTATGAGCGCCACGATGCACATTGGCGTTGTCATGCTCGTAATAATATTTCCAAGCTGCAATCACCGATTTTGGTTTCTGGGAACTAGCGGCATTATCAAAGTAAATGAGTGGCTTGCCATTGACCTCTTGATTCAAAATCTCAAAATCTGCTCTGACTCGATCTGCTAGAGTTTTTTCGTAGGTTAATGTCATGAGTCTTACATAGTTGCTGTCGTAACTGCTATCTGCATTTTAACAGTTCAAAACCCAAAAAGCATGAGATAGCGCGGTGCGCCAAGCAATTCTCATTGTGACTAATTTTGGGGTTTGCTGCGTCGAAGGCTCAGCAAACCCCAAAATTATTTGTGTTGAAAGTCCGCCGAAGGCGGACTTTCAACACAAATAATTTTTATAATGAGAATTACTGGCGGTTCGCTGCCCGTGCTTGTTAGTTCGCTAATTTCCAGACTTTTACCTTGCCGTCGAGACTGCCGCTAATCAGCAGCTTTTGATCAGCACTAAATACAACTGATGACACTCCACGCTCATGCTCTGATAAAACTTGAGGCGATCGCTTACTCTTTAAAGACCAAATCCGAATTGTCTTATCAGCACTGCCACTAGCCAATAAACTGCTGTCACGATTAAAAGCGATCGTATGTACCTCACCAGTATGTCCAGTGAGAACATCCTTTAACTGCCCCATCTTGGCATCCCATAGACGCACAGTGTTATCTTCCATCGCACTAGCGATCGCATTACCATCATTGCTATAAACTAGTGATCGCACAGGGCTACCATTTTCTATTAGAGTTTTTAGAACTTTGCCTGTTTCCACATCCCATAAGCGAATTGCACCATCTTCACTACCACTTGCTAAAACTTTGCTGTTGGGTGTAAATGAGACATCGTAGACCCAAGATTTTTCAGCTAATGTGTTGATTAGTTTGCCAGTTTCGGCATTCCATAGCCGAATTGTGCGATCGGCTCCAGAGCTAGCGATCAACTTACTGTCAGGACTGAATATGGCAGTATATATGCGATCTTGATGCCCTTCTAACGTATTTAAGATTTTACCTGTAGCAACTTCCCAAATGATTATTTTGCGATCATCGCTGGCGCTGACTAACCGCTTGCCATCGGCGCTAAAATTCACATCATAGACTCTTCCTGTATGACCTTTGAGAGTCTGTAGTTTTTTATTTGTTTGTAAGTCCCATAGCTCAATAATACGCTCTGAACTCGCTCCAGCCAAGATTTTGCTGTCGGGACTAATCGTAACTCCATAAATTACATCCTTCGCTTCGTTGATCGTAAATTCCTTTATTGCGGATGGAACTAAATTGGATGAGTTTGTTAACTGAGGGGGAGATTCTAGCAATCCAACTCTGTCGGGAGATTCGTTAAGAGTAGGTTGATTAATCGGTTTAGGCGGAGAGCCAACCGTGAGAATAATTGTGGTGATTGCGATCGCACCTAGAGTGATGATTCCTAAAGCCCAATGCCAAGGCTGAAAATATGACCAAATTCTTGGTTGAGGTGCTTCCTGATTTTGTTCAGAGTATTGATTTGATTCTTTCTTCTGGGCAGAATGACGATCAAGTATAGGAGGGGTATTGGGCTGACTAAGGTTTTTGGGGATTCTTTGCTTTGACTCGTCACCAATCAGTATGGTTGATAAGTTCTGATTTACATGGGAGACTGGGTCGCGATCGACAAATTCTCGAATCGCCTCATAGGATGCTTCAGCACTAGGATAGCGCTGTCGAAAATCAAACCGCACCATCTGTGAAAGAATATCTGCAAATTCAGGATAGACCTTAGGCGCGGAGGCCCGCCATAGAATTTCTAAGTTGTCATCTTTAGCCAAATGACTAGGCGGAATGCCCGTCAGAGCTTGAATGCCAATCATCCCGATCGCATAGATGTCACTAGCAAATTTTGGCTCGCCATGAGCCTGTTCGCTAGGCATATATCCAGGCGTACCAATTCCCACAGTGTAGACATCGTCTGGTTGTCCAGCTAATAGAGCTGTGGGCGTAACGATTTGCTTAACAACTCCAAAATCAATCAAAAAAAGCTGCCCATCAAGACGACGGATAATATTCTCTGGTTTAATGTCTCGGTGAATCACATTGTTTTGATGGACAAAGCTGAGGACAACTAAGAGGTTTTGTAATAAATCTGCAACTACGAATTGTTCCCAAATCTTGCCTCGAAGCAGTTCGTGGCTAAGGTCTTTACCATCAATATATTCTTGAACTAGATAAAATTCTGAAAGTTCTTCAAAGTGGGCAAATAGTTGTGGAATTTGAGGATGGGTTCCGAGTCGGTAGAGAACTTGAGCTTCAGTTTCAAAAAGTCGTCGCGATAGCTGTAGAACACTGGCTTCTTGAATATGTGGACTTAGTCTTTTGATGACTCTAATGGGGCGATCGGGCAGGTGTAAGTCTCGTGAGAGATAGGTCTCCCCAAATCCACCACCACCCAAGCGTGATGTAACTTCGTAATGCCCACCGACTATTTGTCCAGTTGTCAGACTCATAAGTTGTTTTTTGTAGATGCCTTGGACTTGATTACAATATTGCCATAAGTATAAGTTGCTGTAAGCGTAGGACGGGTTAGCGATCGCGTAACCCATCATGGACAAATACATTGATACGTTACGTTTCACTAACGCATCCTACATTTAATTAATCTTTCCTACTTAATAAGTATGGC
The DNA here is from genome assembly GCA_023336205.1 of Pseudanabaena sp. Salubria-1. Classification (GTDB taxonomy): domain Bacteria; phylum Cyanobacteriota; class Cyanobacteriia; order Pseudanabaenales; family Pseudanabaenaceae; genus Pseudanabaena. The sequence continues at coordinate 98,242 of JALQCR010000018.1, read as the reverse complement.
AAGATTGTTGTCAAAACATGCGTTTTATTGAGATCAAAGCTTTGCTAGCAAAGCTTTGATCTCAATAAAACGCTATAGTGATACCAAATAATGTGGCTTGACTATGACCCCGTTACCGAAATATCGACCGAAACAATTATCGCTAGGCCCGTTAGAGTCGGAAATCCTAAATATTATTTGGGATAGCATAAGGTTAGGTGCAACGGATATTCACGATCGCATCCTGTCTGATCCCGATCGCGAGTTAGCCTATGGCTCAGTGATGACTGTATTGCGGCGATTGGAGCAAAAAGGCTGGATTCATTGCGAAAAAGAGGGTCGTGTGCTCTATTGGCAAGCAAAAATTTCTCGCGAAGAAGCACAAGCATTAGAGGCGTATCACCAACTCAATCGCTTCTTAGAAGTGGGTGATGCGGATATTGTTGCCGCCTTTGCTAATGATCTCGATCACGCCAGTATGGACAAGCTTGAAGCGATCGCCGTCCGTCTCCAAAATATACGTCAATCGCGAGAACAATCACAGGAAGGTTAAGTCCATGCCCTTTTTCTCCATACATTTTGTGATGATATTTGGCTCGCTTTGCCTTGCTTGGGGATTGCGATATGGTTGGCAAAATGGTGGCAACGTTGCTCTCCCTAGGGGTTGGCAGATGCGTTGGCAGAAGGCGCTTGTATGCTTTGTCTTGCCGCCACTATTAGTAATCATGACCGCGATCGCAGTGCTCTGCATGGGATCTGAAGGGCAAATGATCGGCTTACAGGCAGGACGGCTGAGCTATGCGATCGCTTTAATATTTTTGATTTACAGCATTTTTCGCGTTGGGCAACTTGCCTTGAATGGCTGGCAGTCTTTACAAAAATTGCAAGCTCTTGTTGTCGATTCTCTGGATGTCAAACCAGTTAAGCAATCGATGCGACTGCTAAATATGCCAATGCTATTTGCTGCTCAAATTGGTTTTTGGCGATCGCATCTTTATGTCAGCCAAGGGTTGCTCGATAGCCTTGATGCCGATCATCTGGAAGCCGTTTTATTGCATGAACGCGCTCATGCTCACTACCGCGATACATTTTGGTTTTTCTGGCTTGGGGCGCTCCGCCAAGTGATGCCTTGGCTCCCAAATACTCAAGCCTTATGGGAAGAGTTGCTGCTATTGCGCGAACTTCGTGCTGATCGTTGGGCTGCGCAATATGCAGATGGTTTGTTACTAGCGGAGTCATTACTGGCGATGGTCAGTAGCAATATGCATCCAACCCAAACTTTTGCGGCGGCTTTTGGAGCGACAAATACTAGCGATCGCTTAGAAGAGCGGGTTAACTTTTTGCTAGCCGAACCTGAACCTTTGCCTCAATTTTCTTGGCAATCGCTATTTTGGATTGGGTTTTCTCTATTACCACTGTCTGTATTGCCTTTGCACTATTAACTCGTTATAAAACTTTGAGGTTTGCAACGTCTTAGCCTCTGAAAACTTCAAAATCAGAATTACTAGATGTTATAGATTTCAATAAAAACAAAAGATGAATCGCACCGCGATTCATCTTTTGTTTTTATTGCTGTCGTCACGTTTGGACAAAATCAAAACCCAACATAGATTTGCAGTGCAAAGCACCGTAAATCTAATCCAACACTATGTCTTATAAGTAGGCACGCTTAATTAATTACACATCCCAATCCTTAAGGTTGCGCCCCTGCGAGGCGCAACTTTAAGGATTGGGGTAATTTATTCTGCACAGATACTTACTAATTCACAGAAGCATTATCATACTTCTGTGAATTAAAAAACAAACCCTGTAAGGTTTTTAAAACACAAAATGGCTACGCCTTTTTTGTTTTAGTTTTATACCAATTCACAAAAGTGTGATAACACTTCTGTGAATTAAAAAATAAACATTGTAAGGGTTTTAAAACATAAAATGGCTACGCCTTTTTTTGTTTTGGTGTTAGCAAAGAAGAGTTAGAAAGAAAGATTAGCTATTAAATGGCTAAAATAGAGAATATATAATGCATCAACTCTATTTTTTGATTTTGTTGGTATAATGTCAATTTTCAAAATGGCATCGTCATTTTAAAAAACAGAACTAGTGAGGGTTTTGTTTTTTAATTATCGAAAATATGACTATATTTTCGATAATTGATATAACTATTTAGATAAATTCGATCGCCACCATCACCTATATGGGCAAAGCGAACTAACATGAATCAGCCCAAGGAGTCAAAACTCCAGTTTATCCGTATTGATCGAGGTATTAGTCAGTTCAATCATGACTACTACGCTGCCTTGGGCTTGCCAATCACCAGCAGTCCTTTTTACATTCGTCATGTTTATTTGAGCATTGCTCGTATATTGCACCCTGATGTTTATGGCTTTTCAGATGAAGAAAAAGAAATCGCCACGCAATATCTAGCAAAACTGGTTAACCCAGCCTATAACGTGCTGATGAGAGAGGAAGAGCGTAGAGCTTATCAAGGCATATTTAAGCTGCTTGCTAAGCGTTTAATGCAAAAATCGCGCAATGTGCCAATTCATTCTAAGATCGCCTGTGAGTTGATGATGACTCCTAATGATGGTCTGTACGAGCGCTCAGTTGCCGCGATCGCAAATGTGCAGTACCAATCGATCAAAACTATTCTGGAATATACAGCCCAAATCAGTGAACTAAATCTGGTTTACATTCTCTATAAAGAAGGTTACCAATATGGTGCAGAAAACATGCCGCCAGTGCTTATGCCCATGTCACCCACCAAAAGTCCACAACCTTATTCAGCAAACTATCCCACTCCACCCCAAAAAACTAGTTACGCATCTCCACCCCCTCAATACTCGATTTATCAGCCTTCTAGTAACCGTAAACCCGACTCCGATGAAACTATAATTCAAACCAGAATTGAGGAGCGTGATGCTGGAGCAATTGGCGATCGCTTGAAAATTTGTGAAATCTATATAAGTCAGGGCGATTGGAAATCAGCTCTCAAGGATTTGCGCGAGATCCTTCAACTTGACAAGAACAATAGTAAGTGTCATGCCATGCTCGGTGTGGTTTATAAAAATATCAATCAGCCGCAAATGGCAAAAGTTAGCTTTCAGCGATCGCTTCAGATTAATCCTAAGGAGTCATTGGCATTAAAGCATATCAACGATATTAGTAAACCAGTTCCGAGTCAGACGAATACTAATACCGCTAAGAACAATAATAAAAGTGAGCCAAATCCAAATCCTGCAACTACAAAAAAAGCATCTTTGCCACCACCACAAAAACGCGGCTGGCTATCAAATCTGCTCGGATGGGCTGCTTCACCTGATAATCAAGATGACTCGAAGCGCTAATGCTAAAGAAAGCCCCAAAGCATAAAAGCGGTGCTCCATACCGCCTTTATGCTTTGGGGTTTACAGCAATTTCCGAGAAAACGCACTACAAGAAAATTTTTGAAAGTGTTGCGAAGCAACACTTTCAAAAATTTTCTTGGTTTGGATTTGGGTATAAAGCGCTGTAATTACCTGTGCAGAATAAAAATTACACATCCCAACCCTTAAGGGTTGGGATGTGTAATTAATTAAGCGTGCCTACTTATGTTAAAAAATTCGAGTGGAGGTCGAAATACTCAGAGCGGCAGTAAAAGATATAGAATGAACCTAGTTAAACCCATAGTTAAGGAGTTTTGAGAGAATATGCAGCCAATCATTTTTCCAGGTTCTGCGGTGCGGGTTGTCAATGAAGGTGACACCTATTATGGATTTCAAGGACAGGTACAACGGGTAACCGATGAGCGTGTTGCTGTAATTTTTGGTGGTGGTAACTGGGAAAAGATTGTGTCTTTTCGAGCAACGGAGTTAGAACTAATCGATACGACTGTTAGCTCTAAAGCAAAGAAGAAATAATCGTGGCAAATTTACCGAATCCTGATAAGTCATTAGGTAAATCTTCGGGTAAGCCGTCTGGTGACTTTAGTCAAACGGGACGCTCTGCTGTCACCTTTTTGATTCGTAGCGCTGTTTTGGGCGTGAGTGCGATCGCTGGACTGAGTATTGGTTTAGCGATCGCTTTTATTCGTCCAGATTTAGTATGGCAACCTTCATTTAACTTTTTAAATTACAAAAAGCAGCAATTTACCCTCTCGGCAGACGCTTTGTTTGAGGCAAATAAAGCTAGCATTCGTCCAGAAAGCTTTCGACTACTAGATGAAGTTGCTGCGCAATTGCCATTGGCAACGGGCAAGAGGGTGCGAATTAACGGGCATATGGATGTAAGTAATGCGGGGGATGCGCTAACTCTATCCTATTTACGAGCCTCAGCAGTTAGAGAATATTTGGCAAGACTGCGCGGCGAACAAACCTATTATTGGATGGTAGTTGGCTATGGTGCTAGTCGTCCTTTGGCGAGCAGTGCTGGTGACAATAATAGTAAAGGTAACCGCCGCATCGAGATTTTTGTAGATGACTAAATATGCAAATCACCTTTCTTGGTACTAGTTCGGGTGTGCCTACACGCGGGCGCAATGTCTCCAGTGTGGCGGTACGACTACCTCAACGTGCCGAAGTTTGGTTGCTAGATTGTGGCGAGGCAACGCAGCACCAGTTGCTGCGAAGTGATGTCAAAATTAGTCAAATCACGAAGATTTTTGTTACGCACATGCATGGCGATCATATCTTTGGTTTGCCAGGATTGCTAGCAAGTTGTGGTATGGCAGGGAATGTAAGCCACATTGATATTTATGGCCCAACTGGTTTGGGAGACTATCTCGATGCTTGTCTGCGCTATAGCGAGACTCGTCTCTCCTATTCGATTAAGGTGCATAAAGTCAAAGCGGGACTAGTTTGCGAGGATTCAGAATTTTATATGATGGCTGCTCCTCTTAAACATAAAGTGACGGCGCATGGTTATCGTTTGGTAGAACGCGATCGCGCTGGTAAGTTTGATGTCGATAAAGCGATCGGCATGAATATCCCTCCTGGGCCCATTTTTGGTGAATTGAAACAGGGTAAAACGGTTATGCTTCCCGATGGACGCAAAATCAATGGAAAAGAATTTTGTGGCGCTCCTCAAATTGGAAGGAAGATTGCCTATTGTACGGATACAATTTTTTGTGATAGTTCAGTAGAACTTGCTCAGAATGTTGATGTACTCATCCATGAGTCCACCTTTGCCCATCAAGATTCCGATATGGCTTTTCAGCGGTTGCATTCTACTAGTACTATGGCAGCACAGGTAGCACTATTGGCTAATGTGAAGCAATTAATCATGACCCATTTTAGCCCGCGCTATTCCCCTGGCAATCCCATTCTATTGGAAGATTTAGTTAATGAAGCTAGAATGATTTTTGCGAATACTATTCCTGCATACGACTTCATGACCTATGAGATACCTGTCACTAACTGATGTCAGTTCAAGCTACTTTAAGCTTGGTCACTCGCTCTTGAATCCTTCCATACGTGTTGCTTCGCAACACCTTTAGAAAAACATTTAAGAATTGTCTAGATCCCCCCAGCCCCCCTTGAAAAGTCTCCAGTGTAAACACGTATAGCTACGTAAGAGATAGATAAAACTCAAAAGATGAGTGGCAGAGCAAAGCTCTGCCACTCATCTTTTGGGTTTTATGTCCTAAGCAAAGCTTACATTGCTATATAGGAGGAACTTGAAAACCTCATCAATTACCCATCTCTAACCCTCCCTTACAAAGGGAAGGGAACAAGATTTTTCGTCTTCCCCCTTTTTATACCAAAGCACAAAATGGCGTAGCCATTTTGTGCTTTATCACTTGCTTAAACATTGGTCGTCTCTACAGTCTTTGATTTATGTCGAACGTATTGAAAATCGATTGCATTGGGTGTGTGATGTCCTTTGTCAGGAGGATACGGGTTTTCGTCGTGGTGGTAACGCTCCTACTATTTGGGTGATTATTCACTGTTTTATGTTGACCACTGTTCGCCGTCATGACTATCGTACGATTCATCAAGGGCAAGGTGTTCTCTCTTGTTCTTATTTTTACTGATTTTCCTCCCTCTAATTTTTCTCTCACTCCCTTCCTGCTTGCCTTTCCGTAAATGGAACTACCATGCCCTCTCCCTTTGGGAGAGGAGAGGCTGGGGGGAGAGAGTCTAATATTTAGGAACGTTTAAATTACCAGCACGCTTGTCGAATGGCCAATAACGAAACATCGCTCGACCAACTAGATTCTCTTCGGGCATAAATCCCCATGCATGGGAATCCAAACTGTTATTGCGATTATCGCCCATCACCCAATATTTGCCATTCGGCACAGTAAAAAATGGATGCTCTTTGCCAGACTGGACATTATCAGGACGGAAGCAGTTGGGACAGAGAGCATCGTCTTGAGTTGGCAAAGTGTAGTTTGGCGGCGCGGCAATGTATGGCTCATTTAGAGGCGCATCATTTATAAAGACTTTGCCATCATGAATACTGATGCGATCGCCTGGCACCCCAATCACTCGTTTGATATAGACCTTAGAAGCATCAGGAACAATAGGATTAATCGGTGGATTAAATACGATAATTTCGCCACGCTCAGGCTTGCGCCAACGGATCGAAAGCTTATCAATAATTAGGCGATCGTCAATTAATAAAGTTGGCTCCATCGAGCTTGAAGGAATATAACGAGGCTCTGCAATAAATACCCGCACCCCAACTGCCAACAAAATCGCTACCGTAACAGTGGGTAAATTATCAAGTATGAAATTTTTGACTGGATGTTCTTGATTGGGAACAGGAGGTGATTGCTTAGGATCGTTAGGAGGATTGACTGGTGAATCATCAGTGCGATCGCTAGAATTATCAGATGACATAGAAATGCTCGCGGGATATGTACTTATCTTAAAGCCTGTTTAGCAAGTGTGACGTGAAGTGCCACACTTGCTAATTTTTCAAGGCACTGGGAACTTCAATTGCATGATCGCCAGACAGGTTAAACTCTTGATGAATAACTTTCAGTGCTTGTTCCGCTTGATGATCGCGAACCACACAGCTAACCTTAATCTCGGATGTGGCGATCATCTCAATATTAATGTTTGCATCCGCAAGAGCGCTAAACATGCGGGCGGCAATTCCCGATTGATGGATCATATTTGCACCGACAATACTGACTTTGCTAATGTCCCCATCGCAGGTAACTTCACCATAGCCGAGAACTTTAGCATATTCTTTCAGCGCTGTTTCAGCTTTGGCAAGATCGGCGATCGCTACAGTAAAAGCAATCTCATTAACATCGCGATCAGACTGCGACTGCACAATCATATCCAAGCTAATGTTTTGTTCGACCAGTTGCTCAAGGATTTTCGCTGCCATGCCTGGGCGGTCGGGTACTTGCTGTACTGCAATTCTGGCGCGATTACGATCTAGAGCTACCCCACGTACAGGCGAAATATCTGAGCTATTTTCAGAAGTAATTTCACAGGCTTGATGCGATCTCACTGCTACATCAAAGGCTTTTTGGATTGCCGCGATCGCGTTTTCTCCGTCGGTCGCCGCAATCACACAGCTAATTTTAATTTCCGAAGTGGAAATCATTTGAATATTGATACCCGCTTCAGCGAGAGACGTAAACATTTGCGCGGCAACCCCTGGTCGCCCGATCATGCCCACTCCGATAATGCTGATTTTGGCAACATTAGAATCGACGGTAACTAAACTTGCCCCAATTTCCAAGCTGCGGGTGACTACTTCCGCCAACTGCAATTGATTTTGAGGAATTGTAAAGGCGATGTCATTTACTCCTTCAGTCTCTTGCACTGCTTGAATAATCAAGTCAACGTTGATTCCTTGATCGGCTAGGGATTTAAAAAGTTGTGAGGCGATCCCTGGGCGATCTGGAATTTGCAAGAGCGCAATTTTGACCTGATCGTAATCAATGGAGACTGTCTCGACAAAACGATTCACTTCCAAGGATTTGAGATTGCCAGTACCGATGCGTGGCGAAGTGATCACTGTACCTGCATCATCGAGCCAACTCGATCGCACACACATTTTTACGCCAAAATTACGGGCGATCTCCACTGATCGTGGATGCAAAACCTTTGCGCCAAGACTCGCGAGCTCCAGCATTTCATCACAAGTAATTTCCGTTAACATCTGCGCTTTGGGAACAATGCGCGGGTCAGTCGTCAAAATCCCTGGAACATCAGTATATATTTCGCAAATGTCAGCTTCGATCGCCGCCGCGATCGCTACTGCTGAGGTGTCTGAGCCGCCACGTCCGAGGGTTGTAATTTCAGTGCTAGGCAAACCCGTTGATTGATCAATTGCTACGCCTTGAAACCCTGCAATCACCACAACTTTACCAAGAGTAAGTGCTGCTTGGATTTGATCTGGTTCCACATATAAAATTCTGGCACGGGTATGGTTCGGCTCGGTGACTACCCTTACTTGCGAGCCATTCATGGCGATCGCAGGTTGACCGACTTCTTGCAATGCCATGCTTAGCAAAGCGATCGTCACCTGTTCGCCTGTAGCTAAGAGCAGATCCATCTCACGCTCTTTTGCAGCAATTTCAATGAGGCTTTGGTTATGATTTACTGACACAGATTGCGCAAGGGCAACCAGACCATCGGTGGTTTTGCCCATTGCCGAAACCACGACCACAACTTGATTGCCTGCATCAACTGTCCGCTTAATGCGATCTCGGACTGCTTTAATGCGATCGGCATCGGCTACGGATGAGCCACCATATTTCTGAACTATTAACGCCATTCGTGAGGGAAATTTTTGAACCGATGAAAGAATTTATTGTGATGTTTTACTAACTAACCTAAGTCACAGCAAAGCACTACAGAGTAATCATCATACATTCCTTAGCGATCGGCAAAATAAATGAGCAATTTTGGGGTTAGCAGTGCCGTGCGCACTGCTAACCCCAAAATTGGTTTTGAAATAAAGCACGGCAATTTTGGGAATAATTAAAAGTTTTTTACGATACATTGCGATCGCGCAAATTGCCAAGTATTGTTAAGATAATCCGTAAATTTGCTCCAATGGTATGATTGCCTAGTGAGGAGTGAACATGTACTTAACAAGGAACTGTCTTTTATGCAAACGGGGTCTGTTTCTCCACTGGTTCTGATCATCTTAGACGGCTGGGGACATAGGGAAGAAACCGAGGGCAATGCGATCGCCGCAGCAAATACTCCCGTCATGGATAGCCTATGGAGTACCTACCCCAAAACCCTCCTCCAAGCCTCTGGCAAAGATGTTGGCTTACCAAAAGGTCAAATGGGCAACTCTGAAGTTGGACATTTAAACATTGGTGCTGGTCGAGTTGTACCTCAGGAATTAGTGAGAATTTCTGATGCTGTCGATGATGGCTCGTTGTTGTCAAATTCTGTACTAGTCCAAGTTTGTGAAAAGGTCAGGGCTAACCATAGCAAATTGCATCTTATCGGGCTTTGCTCTGATGGCGGCGTGCATTCACATATCGATCATCTATTGGGATTACTAGATTTAGCCAAATCTCAACAAATTGACGATGTCTGTATTCATGTGATTACTGATGGACGAGACACTTTGCCCCATTCAGGGATCAACTTTATAAAGCTTTTACAAGCACATATTAAAAAAATTGGTGTCGGACGCATTGTCACGATCAGTGGACGTTATTTTGTGATGGATCGCGACAAGCGTTGGGATCGCGTTCAAAAAGCCTATGAAGTCCTGACTAACGATCGCATTACCACTGAGCTAACTGAACCAACGGATTTGTTGGAATCTGCCTACAAAGAAAAAGTTACCGACGAATTTTTGCCCCCAACTCGAATTGCACAAGGTGCGATCGCCTCTGGTGACGGTGTAATTTGCTTTAATTTCCGTCCAGATCGCTCTCGCGAGATTACCCAAGCTATTGTTGCGAAAAACTTTGCAGGTTTTGAACGCGATTATATCGAGGATATCGCCTATGCCACATTTACGCAGTACGATAGCGCTCTACCTGTTCCTGTTGCCTTTTTACCCCAAAACTTAACTAATTTGCTGGGCCCAGTCGTGGCTAAGCATGGGCTAAAACAATTACGCCTAGCCGAAACTGAGAAATATGCCCATGTCACCTATTTCTTTGATGGTGGTTTGGAAGAAGCCAGTGAAGGTGACGATCGAGTTTTAGTCAATAGTCCAAGGGTGTCTACCTACGATCAAGAACCTGCTATGTCTGCGGCTGAGGTGACACGCATCGCTTCAGAGGCGATCGCTAAACGCATTTATTCGCTGATCGTAATTAACTACGCTAACCCAGACATGGTTGGGCACACTGGAAACTTTGAAGCCACAGTCAAGGCGCTTGAACATGTCGATCGAAGTTTGGGGAAATTATTAGCGAGTATTGCTAATGCTGGCGGTACGGCTTTAATTACCGCAGATCATGGTAATGCCGAATATATGTGGGATGAGCATGGCAATCCTTGGACTGCCCACTCCAGCAATCCTGTGCCATTTATTTTGATAGAGGGTGAAGGATGCAAGATCTATGGTCATGGTGCTGATGTTAAGCTCAAGCCTTCAGGTGGCCGTCTAGCGGACATTGCACCTACGATTTTAGAGATTTTGCAAGTCCCACAACCAGAAGAAATGACTGGTGTTTCTTTGCTAGAAACAGCAATTTATGAGCTACAGAGCGTTAAAACACCAGTCAAAATAGGCAAATAAATAAGAGTCTAAATCGCGGATTAAACAGATTTGTGGATGACGCGGATTAAAAAAAAGAAAAGGTGGCGCTTGCGCCACCTTTTCTTTTTAGGTTACAGAATATAGATAGCGTTAGAGAAAACTTATCGCCATCCATATTCTGAAGGCTAACTTAAATGTCAAAACTGACCAGACGCGAGTTCATTGCGATTAGTAGCCTGACTGCTGGCTTTGTGATCGCTGTACAGCCAATTTCGGCAAACACAATTTCGACGGATTTCAAAGGGATCGTTGCAGGCGAAGTCAAAATTCCTACGAAAGATGGCGTAATTCCAGCCTATCGGGCTAGACCGACTTTAGGCAAAGATTTCCCTGTCATCTTAGTTGTCCAAGAGATTTTTGGAGTTCATGCTTATATTCAAGATGTTTGTCGTCGTTTAGCCAAATTAGGCTATTTAGCGATCGCCCCTGAAATGTTTTATCGACAGGGCGATGTGTCAAAACTGACGGATATTGCTGAGATTCGGAAAGTGGTTAGTAAAGTACCTGATGCACAGGTAATGTCTGACCTTGATGCAACTGTGGCATGGGCGATGAAATCTGCGAAGGGAGATCCAAACAAACTGGGAATTACTGGTTTTTGTTGGGGTGGACGAATTACTTGGCTTTATGCTGCTCATAACCCTAAAGTCAAGGCTGGTGTCGCATGGTATGGCAGACTTGTGGGCGAATCAACTGCACTCACGCCCAAACATCCAGTTGACATCGCCAAGAGCTTACAAGTGCCAATATTAGGACTCTATGGTGGCAAAGATACGGGTATTCCTTTAGATACGGTTGAGCAAATGCGCGATCGCCTCAAAGGTGGCAGTACCAAATTTGAGCTCGTCGTTTATCCTGACGCACCTCACGCTTTTCACGCCGATTATCGTCCTTCCTATAGACAGACCGAAGCCGAGGATGGCTGGAAACGATTACAGGTTTGGTTTAAAGCAAATGGAGTTGTCTAATCAAAAACTAAAATAGAGCTTTGCAAGAAAAAAGAGCGCATTGCGCTCTTTTTTCTTGCAAAGCTCTATTATGTAAAGGAATATAAAGTATTGTAAACAAATCGTATTTTTAAGATGCAAAGTAAAGTTGTTGTCGTTGTCGGTGCAACAGGCGGAATTGGTGCAGCACTTGTACCTAAACTAGCTGAAGCAGGAGCAAAGTTAGTTCTTGTGGCTAGAGATGCTGATAAGTTAGAAGAGCTAGTCAACAATCTAGAAGATGACTACGATATCGAGGCGATCGCAGTTCCGACAGATATCACTAAGTATGCGCAAGTCGAAGCGATGGTGCAGAAGGCGATCGCCCAGTTTGGACAGATTGATATCTTAGTGAATGCCGCAGGTGCAGGTGTGATGAAGCAATTCCTTCGCATTGAACCGCAAGAACTTGACCAGATGCTGGATCTCAATCTCAAGGGGAATTTCTATACCAGTCAAGTGGTTGCTAATGTAATGAAGGATCGCAAGATTGGTCATATCTGTAATGTAATTGGCATTCTAGGTAAACATCCGATGGCAATGGCGGCGGCTTATTGCGCTTCTAAGTTTGGCGCAGTTGGATTCAGTAAGTGCATGGCAGATGAACTTCGCCGTTTGGGGATTAAGGTGACTCTATTTTATTTTGGGGGAATTGATTCGCCATTTTGGGATAACGTTAGTCTGAAGGTCGATCGCAGCAAAATGCTAACCGCTGAGACTGCCGCAAATGCGATCATGTTCGCTCTCTCCGCCGATCCACAAGCCGTACCGATGGAAATAAATATTCAACCCGAAAGCCATTTATTCTTTTAATACAATCCTCAAAAAGAAAAGGCAGCCCGAAGGGCTGCCTTTTCTTTTTGAGGATTGTTTACTGAGAAGTATTTCTATCTCACCAAAATCAAGTTTAATGATAAGAAAGCAAATTCTTATCTAGCCTTCTGTCAGCTTGCCTAAATTTGGAGATCAAAATGCAAAAGCGATATCTATATATATTGACTATATTCGCCACGATCTTCTCGTTTGGCATAGCACTTAAAGCGACAGAAGTATTTCAATCTCGGACAGTTAAAATACCTAGTCCATCGGAAATGTCAAAACTAGCGGATTCCTTCAGTCCCCAAGAAACCTCACAACTGGAAATCGATGATGTCCTACGCGATCGCCTTCGATTCGATCCCCAATGGCAAGAAATTGCTCAAGCAATTCGCCAAGATATTATTGTTGCCAAATGGGGAAAAGATCCTGTTGAAAATCCAGTCTGGAAAAAATATGGAGCCAAGGCCTATCCATTACTGAGTTATTATGCTAGCTCCCGTGATGATGCTCGCCAAAAATATGGTATCGAAGGAATTCGCAGCCTAGGAAAACCTTACACAACCCTATGGCTACGTGCACAGATTCAAAGGCGTTTGGCTTATCCTAACTTGTATAACATCGCTTCCTATTCATTTGAAGCTCAAAGCAAAGACTGGGAGAAAGAATTTGGCTTAGATGATCCAAAAGTACGGGAAGAGTTAATCAGTCTTGCCAAAGCAAATCTTGAGCCTCGGAATTCACCGCAATATTACGACCAATTTAATCTAGAGTTTTTAACTCGATTGTTGGGATATGAAGCGGTGAATGGCAAAAATCCTTACCAGAAAGATAAGGATTTTGTGGGTCTATCGGAGTGGTTACAGTACGAGCAGCTTCAACAACCTACAGATATTCAAGTCAAATCTGCGATCGCCCTCTATCAAAAGTTATCTAGCGATGCCCAAGAGCATATTTTAGTTGAGCGATTAGGTGCGATCAAAGCAGGACAAATTACGCCCTTCGCTCGCTCTTTCTTTCTTTCTTTGGCTAATGATCTCTCTGCTAGCGATCGCCTGTGGGCGATCGCAGAATTAGATCGTCATGGAGATGCCCAAGGGACAGAAATCCTCAAAAATATTTTGAATAACGATCTATCTCAACTACATTCGCTCTCACAGATTGTCAGTTACGAAAATTTTGCGTCAAAAGGTGACTATGCCTATTACTTGCTGCTGGGAATGGTGGAGAAATATCCGCAATCAACTTTTGCTAGAGCATGTCGTGAATATGGAGATTTAACTGGTCGCTCTTATTTTGATGGTCAGCCTCGTAATGAGGCAATTCTGGCTAGTAATGCCAAACGAACTGAGAAAGAACGCCTCAATGCTTGGCAAGGATGGTTACAACGATATTCAAATCATTCTGGAGCCGATGATGCCCATCACTTTCTTGCCCTCAGTCTCCAAGACAACAATGATATTGTCGGAGCGATGCGTGTCTGGATCAAAATCATGGCTCAACCAATGGGCGATCGCGATGCTCTTTACCTCGCTTTTCCCCATGTACGCACCCTACTTGATGTCGGTCTATCTATCGACCAGATGCAAACCCTCCTACAAGAGCCAGAAAACCAACCCCTTGTTCCCCTCTTGAAATACGCGATCGCCATCCAATATGCGCGATCGCACAACTATGCCAAAGCTCTAGAGATATCAGCAAATGTGCAACTAGAAGCAGTTCCTGATCGCATCCTCGAAGCTTATTATTATCCGCAAGGACGGTCGCGTTGGTCGTGGCAATATAATCAGGTTGAAAATTTCAAGAAAGAAGCTCAAACATTATTGAGCGAACAAAAATTGCGGTGGCAAAAACTCCGCCAATGGCAAATCGAAAATACTCCCGAATCGCGATATCAAATTGCCTCTGATTGGGCAGGACTGGGAGGATGGAAAAACGGTTATTTACCAATCTGGGATGGTAGTCGTCTTTATCGCTTGCCAACAGATTGGGGGTGTCGAGAATGGTGGGTATGCGATGAATCTAAGCGCAGTGCATTGGAAATTCTTGCTAAATATCAAGCTGGCAGTCAAAATGCGATCGCTCTCTCCCTCTATCAAAACTTACTAGAAGATCGCAGTCTCCCAACCAATCTTCGAGAAAAATCTCTTTACATGGTAGCGATGACCCTGCTATCGCAGTGGGAAAACCACACTTTCTCGGAAACCCAACGTATCCATCCACCCGCAGGAGTAACTGCTACTAAGCAATCACCGATGAGCAGACGTAATTATTCTTACCAAGATTACGAGCAACGCGAAAAGAATATGCGTTCTGACTACCAAAGGCGTATTGATGGCATCATCACTGAATTGCAGGTGAAATTTCCTCAGAGCCAATTTATTGATGATTTGCTATTTTCTAGCTTCTTTCTCAGTGAGCAATCTAATTATTTACAAAAATTGCTAGAGCGATATCCCAACAGCGATCGGGCTGTCGAAGCAAGGTTTCTCCTAGACTTAAAAAAATAGCAACGCTTTTTTTAACCCACAAATTTTTATTGAATGATAGTTCGGGTTAAGCTCTCAGAGCCAAAAAACAAAAGTCTCGCTAAGCGAGACTTTTGTTTTTTGGCTCTGAGAGAGAGTTTGCTCATAGAATTCTCTCTCAGCAATATTTAAATTAGCCTGAATAGACTTTATGCCAATTCAAAAAAAGAGGTGAAGAAATTTCTTTGAGTCTAAAAACCTTGCGGAATATAGGCTTAAACTCCATGAAGTATCGGTCATACTTCACGGAATTGGTAGTATTTAGCTTGAATTAGGGTGCTTCTTATGAACTTATACAACAGGGAAAAAAGAGACGATGCATATCCCTCTTTCTTCTAAAAAAAAATAAAATGGTGAGAATTCTGTCTAAACTATTGCGAGTTCTCTCAAAACGTGATAGAACGAAATGATGAGTTTCTTCTATCATAAGCAAAAGTATGAAGAAACAAGCTAATCTAATCAATTAATCATTACTATCTTTTTGGTTTCCGTAATATGACTATAGATCTACCTGTAACTTTACAGCCAGACGGTTTTGGCGCGACTTTACAAGCTTTGCATAGCAGTTTGCAAGGCTTCCTCTCTGAGTACGAAGATAAAGTGGCTCAAGCTCGCGCCCAACTCGCTCATGTTGAAGCACTCCTAGGCACATTACCCGCCGAAACTCCTAAGACCAAAGCTAAAAAGAAAGAAGTCGTAGCTGTTGCTCCTGTTGTTGCTCCCGTCGTCATTGCTGAAGTTCCACCAGCCCCTACCAAAGGTCGCAAACCTAAAGCCGCAGCTAAGCCTGAAGTTGCTCCTGCCGCTAAAGGAAGAGGAAGAGGACATCGTCGTGGTTCTTTGACAACTCGTCCTGCGTATGATGGTCTTACCCTCACAGAAGCGATCGAAAAGATTTTGAATGAACGCCAAGGTCAAGCTGTAAATGCTGATGATGTGGTCAATATCCTTTATGGCGATCTAACTGAGACAGTGTTCCGAGTTGCTAAAGAGCGCGTCACCAAAAACCTCTCCAAAGGTAAAGGCGAAGATAGATGGAAGCGTGTTCCTAACCAACTTGGTTACTACACATTATCTTTGGAAACCTTGAAGACTGTCCCTACATCTACAATTAAGAGAGGTAGAGCTGCATCCGTGAAGACTGAAGCTCCTGCTCCTAAGGCAGCCAAAGCTCCTAAAGCAGCCCCTAAAACTGCTGCTAAAGCAGCTCCTGCTCCTAAAGCAACTAAGGCTACTAAAGCTCCTAAGGCAGTAGTAACTAAAGCTCCTAAGGCAGTAGTAACCAAAGCTCCTAAGGCGACCCCTGTAAAGGCAGCTCCTAAGGCTACAAAAAAGGTAGAAGCAGAATCATCTAAAGCTTCACAGCCTAAGAAGTCTGGTCGCATGAGTTCTCTGGTAATGCGTCCTCTCTATCAGGGTAATACCTTGACTGATGCAATCGAGAAGGTATTGCAAGAGCGCAAGGGCGAATTTGTCAATGCTGATAGCGTGGTCAAAGCTCTCTATGGTGATCTCTCGGCGGAAAACTTCCGTCAAGCGAAGGATCGCGTTACCAAAAACTTGTCTAAGGGCAAGTTGGATGGCAAATGGGAGAGAGTTCCTAACCAGTTGGGTTACTACACCTTGTCGATGTCTGCGGTCAAGGCATAGATAATTTACTAGGTAGCCTGTAAGGATTTTTATTCTGCCTACGACATAGGATTGATTTTAGGATTTCAAATGAGTATCTATTCATTTAAAACCTACTACCCCTAAAAAATAAAGACTCGCATAGCGAGTCTTTATTTTTTGCTTGTGTTAGGTGTAATCATGCTTTAGAATATCCAACGGGAGAGATGGCAGAGTGGTCGAATGCGTTCGACTTGAAATCGAATGTTGTGAAAGCAACCGAGGGTTCGAATCCCTCTCTCTCCGTAATTATAAAAAGATGGGCTACCCTGTGGGTAGCCCATCTTTTTCTGTTTAATCTTTTTCTATTTTTAGCATCACCTTATCTTCAGTGATTGATAAGAGGAGAGGTGGCTCTTGCGCAGATTGGAGATTAGGATGACTGGTTTTAGAGGATTGAGGTTTATTTGCATTGCGCCAATTGATAAACTTTTCTTTAAGCCATCGGAATGCTGGGGGTATGGCAAACCATAGCACTACACCGCTTAAAATAATTGAACTAATCCTGACAACTCCAGAGACTAGAGTTTCTAGGGGAATTAATGTACCTGCGTAATAAGCGACCCCTGTGGTGACTGTTGCCCAGACGATCGCTCCTGTAGCATTAAAAAATAGAAATCGAGGATAGGACATCCCTGACAACCCTGCCATTGGGCCTGCAAAGATTCGTAAGATCGCGATAAAGCGTCCAAAAAAGACAGCCCGATCGGCGCTACCACGAAATTTTTCACGAGCGATCGCAATTTCGTCGCTGGGCATCCGAAATAACTTGCCGATTTTTTCTAATGCTGGCAAGCCTCCCCAACGTCCTAACCAGTACCCTGCACTGTCTCCCAAGATTGCTCCTGCGACTGTACATAGCAAAACTAATGGATAGCGCAACTCACCATTTCCAGCTAAAAATCCACCAACTAAGGTGATCGTTTCCCCTGGCAATGGGATACCTGCATTCTCAAGCATGATGCCAAAGAAGACAATCCAGTATCCATACTGCTGCGTCCATTCTTGAATAATTTCTAGCGAAAAAAACTCAAAATGCATGAGTTATGACTCAAAGTTTGATTGATTAAAGGGTTTATGAAAAATTGTTACTTTTTGTATCATTATAGGCGGTTATCGCGAACACAAATCGGTTGTTGCTGATTTGTATCTTAAGCAATACCTCTCTTGAGCTTACAATGCTTTGCGCTCAAACCTTAAGCAATAAATTTTTTGAAAGTCTTGCAAAGCAACACTTTCAAAAAATTTATTGCGGTTCGTTCAATCATAAAATTGCGAAAAAAAGCTATAGGTTGATGGATATAGCGTTAACAGGACATGCAGTAATGCATTGTTCGCAGACAACACAGCGCGATCGCAAAAAGTTGAGTTGAAAAGTCTTCGGATCGAGAGTCAATGCTTCTGTGGGGCAGACACCCGTACACAAGCCGCAATCAACACAAGCAGTATCATTGATCACAATTTCGCGCCCATGTAATGAAACCTCGATATCTTGCGATCGCATCCAGTCCATCGCTTCTTCCAGTTGGTCAATATCGCCTGATAGCTCCAGCACCATTTTGCCAACTTTATTGGGGGCGACTTGAGCACGAATGATATTGGCGGCAATATTAAAATCTTTCGCAAGCCGATAGGTGATCGGAATGCTGATTGCTCGCTTGGGAAAGGTAAGATTAACTCTTTTTTTCATAATTGGTGCTTTTTGAAGATTCCCGCCCTGATAAATCAGCAATACATCATTTTGGATTTTGCCTGTGGCAAAATCCAAAACTAAAAATCTCACTGAGATTAATACAGCACTTTGCGAATATGTACTGAACACATTCGCAAAGTGCTGTATTAATTATGAAACCAATTTTGATATTTTTATGATCAGATCTCAATCCAAAAAATAGAAGGGCGCAAAGCCCCCTTTCTATTTTTAATAATAAAAAGTCAAACAGGACAAAAGCTGATAGACTTACGAAGACTTTTTTGGTTGCTGAAATTGGCTGGCAGATAGAGATATGGGTAAAATATTTATTTCCGCAGGTCACGGTGGTTTTGAGGGCTCATTTCGCGATCTAAGTGAGATGACGGGTGGAGCGATGGAAACTGCTGAATTAGCTGCCACCAGAGACTTAGTGATTGCCGAATTGCGATCGCGGGGCATTTCGATCAGCATCCCTAGCGATGATTTAAATTTAACTGAGGCGATCGCATGGATTAATGCGAGAGCTACACCTCAAGATGTGGCTTTGTCCATGCAAATAGATATTACTAGTACTAGTGAGTTACGCGGTACAACTGCCTATTACATTACGAATAATGCGCTACGTAAACGGCAAGCAGAAATACTTACCAGTGCTTTAACCAAGCGTGTACCTGAAATAATCAATCGTGGTGCAAAAGCAGATACGATCGCAAGCATAGGTAGTTTGAGTTTTTGCCGCCAAATTTCAGTTCCTTCCATCTTGCTGGAATTAGTGTTTTCTAACAATTCTCAAGACAAGTTATTAATGCAAACAAGGCGACGTGATTATGCGATCGGAATTGCTGATGGTTTGCAATCATGGATTAACGAAACTGCCACCACAATTCCTGTATATACTCCATCCAATCGCCCCACGACTATTAAGCCTGTGGCTTATCCAGAGATTAATATCAATCTCAATGGTCAAAGTTATGAAGAAAAAGGGATTCTAGTTTCAGGAAATGTTTTTGTGCCTGCGGATTTAGTCGATCGCCTCGGCTTCGATCTTAACCAAATTCCTCTAACCTGTCGTCTGCGTTATCAAAGTATTGTCTATGTACAAGCGATCGCGCTGCGTGAGCTAAATACTTCTGTATCTTGGGATAGCACTACACGCACACTTTATTTGAAAACAATTTTCAAGGTTTTTACGGGGCAAATCGATCAGATCATGGGCGTTGGCAATGCGTCGGAAGTGCAGATGCTGATGTTCCTTAAAAATAATAACGAAGCAGTACTTACCAACTATAGCGATCTACCTCACATATATCGGGAAGAAGCTGAAATTGAAGGTGTAAATCACGATATTGCTTTTTGTCAGATGTGTATCGAAACAGGATTTCTCAGGTTTGTTAAAGGTATTGAGCCTGAGCAAAATAATTTCGCTAGTTTGGGTGCAGCAGCCAGTTCTAATATAAATGGAGCAGGGGCAACTTTTGCTGATCAGCGCACAGGTGTGAGAGCGCATATCCAACAGCTTAAAGCATATGCCTGTAATGCTCCGCTATTTCAACCCCTAGTTGCACCCAGATTCAATTTGGTGGCGAGAGGCATTGCTCCAGTCTTACATCAACTAACGGGACGTTGGGCGATCGATCCTCTCTACGATCGCAAAATCCTCGCTCTCATCCGCCGCCTCTACGAATCCGCAGGTATTTTCTGATTTTTTGCGGAAGCGATCACTACCAAATTCTGTCTATAGGATAGTCTTTAAATTTACTGTCACAACTAATCAGAGATAAATTTTCACTCATTGCTTGAGCAATCAATAAGCGGTCAAAAGGATCTTTATGTTTTTGGAAAACTGGTAGTACAGACAAAAACTTCAAATGGGATAATTCAACTGGGAGAAGCTGAAAATCCTTATAGATAAGCTTTTGTTCGACAAAATTATCAACTGTTGTTCCCAAATCGAGAAACTCTCTACCTTTACTTTGTTTGATTGTCATTTCCCATGCACTAACTATGCTGATGAATTTTATATTTTCCTCATCATCAATTATTGTTCGAGCTTTACGGCTTAATTGAGCATCTCCTTTAAAGAACCAAATTAAGGAATGAGTATCAAGCAAGAAATGACTCATCAAATATAATCCTGAAATTCTGTCAAGGGTTCATCAAATTTTTTCCCAATGATAATTTTATCTTTATCTGAACCAAACAGAGATCGGCGTTTAGGGCTTAAATTTTTTTGCGTAGGATAGTCTGACATTTTAGGGCGATCATCTTTCTTTTTACCTTTAGATTTAGGTGCTTCAGTAGGTAGGCTTACTAGGAGTGCTTCCACATGGGCAAGTTGGGCACGTGCTTGAGCAACCTTATCTTCATATTCTGCAAGAAATCCTTGCAAGTGATTTTGTAAAGCTGGTAAAGAAGCCTTCAATTTCTCGGATTGTAAGTTTGCAGGTAGATCTGTACTCATATTTAAGAAACCTAATAAGATGTTAATCGGTCAGCTTTATTGTCGTGATCATAGAATCCATTATAAGAAACTGTTTAATCCAGCAACCATGCAAACAAGTCTTTCACCGTGAGTTGTAAACCATTCGCAAAAGCTGGGACAGGAAGAATTGCATCTGGGTCGTCAAACACTTCAATTTCCTGTTTTTGCTGATAGACAAATACCGTTTTTTCATCGGGATCGAGCAGCCAACCCATTTGAGTTCCATGTTTTAGGCAATGCAGAATATTTTTGGTTACCTGAGATCTTGCACCATTCAAGAAAAGGGGTTGCAGAAAGAGCAGAAATGTGAAAAAAAGGGCGTAGTAGTAAATTAAATAACGAGCATGGAAAGCATCGTTAAGCACGCCCAAGGGCTAGTGTATAGTCTTCTGTGTTTGATGCCAAGTGTGTATCAAACAGCAAGTCTCAATGCAATACTAGGACTATTTCTCGAAGCACAAAGGCATCCTTATCCAGAACATACACAGATAAAATCAGCGAGTGCACTCAGCCGATTTCTCAATCACTATAACTGGTCAACGAGAGCAGTAATTCGGTCAACACGGCAGGCTATTTTGGGACAAATCGCCAAGCATCGCCCATCGAAACAAGTGCCATTAAAGATACTGATAGACTTGACTACCCTAGAAAAAAGCGGCAAGTTTTTACATTTGAGCAATCCCACCCAAAACGAACCAGACCCATGGGTGAGAATACTAAACGGAAAGCGAGGACTACATCTGGTTGTACTGTATCTGGTCTATGGAGAGTGGCGCGTACCATGGAGTTTTAGAGTATGGCGCGGCAAAGGATACCCCAGTCCCTCTGACTTAGCTTGTAAGTTATTGGGGACAGTACCCAAGCAACTAACCCAAGGCAAGACTGTGATTGTCCTTGCTGATACTGAGTTTAGTACGGTGAAGTTTTTCAATACTGTCCGCGCCAAGACTTGGCGCATCGTTGTCGGTGTACGCAACAATCGTAAACTTCAAGATGGCCGTACAGTCAAACAACTTTATCGTCATGGCAAACGTGGACAACAAATTTTGCTAGAAGGGCTAACTCAGCCTTTGACGATCTCTTGGTTTTGGCTCAAAAGAGCTGATAGTAAACGGGAGTTACGCTTTGTTGTCTCTTCTCATCCTTATTCTGGTGCTTATCTGGTGATGTTAGGTCGTAAGCGTTGGGCGATTGAGGGATTCTTCAAAACCATCAAACATCGCTTTGGTTTGCATTGTTTTGGGCAATCTACAAAACTTGGTGTTTATCGTTGGCTTATCCTCTCTCTGCTTGCTTATCTTTTGGCCCATTGGATTGATCAATGGTCGAGTCCTCCTGTCTTGGACTGGAAAGCTACCTGTGATTTGACACTTTCCGTTTTATTTCCTTCTGTCCTTTGGTTGAAACTTCTTAGGTATCTCCAAATTAGTGCCGATATTGCTGCTCGTCATGGGTTTGAAATTATTCTCAAACCCATTCCTACTTAACTCTTTCAGGAATGGTGCAAGATCTCAGTTACTTTAGTTTGGCTTTGATCGGGTGAGAGAATTTCGATTGTCCAGTCTGGCGCGATCGCAAAAGTATTAGCCACTTCACCATTAGATTCGCGGGGAATTCTCTCCCATTCAAACACTGCAATATCTGGCACTGTCGAACGTCCACCAAAAGTGCAACGTAATTCTGGGTAAGCACGACCAATGCGATTAGGTTTCAATATCCCATTAATCGTCGGGACAAGTTCTCCCTGCAAGGTGCTATGTTTTCCCTGTTGCCTTGGCTTTTGGATGATTTGATTGTCAATATATTCACTAGCAGGTTTAGTCTCTGGCTGTTTGAGGAAATCTTGCAGAGTGAGAGGTGATAGATTTACCTGTACTGTACTTTTCATTTTTTAGTACTGTATACGATTTGGATGAATTTATTGTTGGCTTTCGCGATCGCTCTTCGCAGAATAGATCGCTTCAATCAAAGCTTTAGCTTCAGATGCTCCTTCTGATTTCTGAAACTCCCAAGGGTAGGGCATTTTGCCGCTTAAAACCATGCGAATGCCGAGGGGAAAAATGCTGAGTAATCCTTTGATATCTCGAAAGTTATCTCCAACTACGCGCACACCAAATTTACTTTCATCGATCCAGCCGTCTTCTTTGACTAGTTCAACCATCGCGTGACGATGACGCTGAGCGGTAGATTCTGGTAGATCAGTATTAGCAAGAATCTCATGCTTAATTTGGGAAATCCGATCAAGTGGTTGTACTTCCACTGGACAAACTTCGTTGCAGTTATAGCAGCGCGTGCAGTCCCAGACAAATCCTGATTCGTTATATTTCTCTACTCGTTCCTCAGTGCGATCGTCACGATTGTCTGCCATGACTCGATATGCTTTCGCTAATGCATGGGGACCAACAAAGCGATCGCTTACAGCAGCAGCATTACATTCGGAATAGCAAGAACCGCAGAGTATGCAATTGGCGGCAGCTTGGAGTTTGGCTCGTTGGGCTGGAGTTTGGAGGTATTCAGTTTTGCTAATTTGCCGTGATGCGGTGGAGACATAGGGATCGACTTTAGCAAGATTATCCCAAAACTTAGTCATGTCCACGATCAAGTCCTTGATCACAGGCAAATTTTGCATTGGCTCAATTACCAATTCGGTATCCTGCTCTCCCATCACTTCGCTGATATGTTTCTGACAAGCTAAGCCCGATCGCCCATTAATTCGCATCGAGCAAGATCCACAAATAGCATTGCGACAGTTGCGCCGAAAGCCGATGGAGCCATCCTGTTCGCCTTGAATTTTGATTAATGCGTCAAGGACAGTTGTGCGATCGGGGTCGGCTTCGATTTGATAGGTTTGATAGGTGGGTTCGCTATTGCGTGATGTTTGGCGGCGAAGCTTGACTGTAATATTCATGGTTGATATTGGCGATCGGGCTTTGTGCATTAAGTTTAACTTTAACGCAATGTTTGATGGATGGGGCGATCGCTTTAATCGCGACGTTTTACTGAATATCAAGTTTTTAGCTGATATAATTCGCAGTAATCGAGTAAATAATGTGAAAAACTCGTTGAATCAGTATGGCTTCTAACTCCAGCATTAAATTTACGATCGCTTTTAACGATCCTGAGCTTGACTCAGAGGAACTAGATGAACAGGCGCAACGGCTTGTGTCTGAGTTGAGGCAAGTAGATGAAGTCGATGAGGCGAGTCGCGTAATTGACCCAAATCCGCCAGAGGGGAATAAATCCATAGGTGGGTTTGTGGTGGGTTTACTGACGGCTGAGGTGAGTGCGGCTAATGCGAAAAAGCTTTTGGGGTTTCTAGGCGATCGCCTTGGTGGTAAGCCAATTGAATTTACGGTGGAGGGCAATGGTAAGAAGTTGTCGGTGAAGGCAAATAGCCGTGAAGAATTAGAATTTGCGATGAAGGCGGCTCAAGACTTTTTGGCGGCATAGGTAACTGACATTTTAGGTGTAAAGTCATGGCTAAGGTTGCATTGTTGATTGGGGTTAGTGAGTACGAGGTAGGGTTAAATCCTCTACCTGCGGCGGTGAGGGATGTTGTGGCTTTAGAGCGCATCCTCAAGGACTCAGAGATGGGTGACTTTAATGAGGTGAAAGTTTTAACTAACCCTGATCCTCAAACAATGCAATTCGAGATTGAGACTCTATTTTCAACTTGTGGCAAGGACGATTTTGTATTGTTGTTCTTTTCGGGGCATGGGATTAAGGATGAAAGTAATAATTTACATTTTGCGACCCGGATTACCCAAAAATCGGCAAAGGGCGATCTGATTCGTTCTACGGCTGTCCCTGCAAAATTTGTGCATGACATGATGAATAACAGTCGTGCGAAGCGACAAGCAATTATTTTGGACTGTTGTTATAGTGGCGCTTTCGATCCAAATTTGCAGTCTAAGGATGATGGAGCTATTGATTTG
Organism: Pseudanabaena sp. Salubria-1; assembly: GCA_023336205.1. Classification (GTDB taxonomy): domain Bacteria; phylum Cyanobacteriota; class Cyanobacteriia; order Pseudanabaenales; family Pseudanabaenaceae; genus Pseudanabaena. The sequence continues at coordinate 73,475 of JALQCR010000018.1, read as the reverse complement.
AAGGCACAGTTAGGGGCTGAAGGTCGGGTTGTGTTGACTTCTTCTAGTTCTACGCAATATTCATTTGAACAAAAGGACTCTGATTCTGATCTATCTGTCTATACTCATTATCTTGTTAAAGGTATTGAAACAGGAGAAGGAGATCATAACAATGATGGACAAATATCAGTTTTAGAATTACACGAATATGCTAACAGAAAAGTTCAAGAAAAGCTTCCTAATGTAACACCTAAGATAATTGTTCTTAAAGATAAAGGCTTTGATATTGTTTTAGCCAAGACTAAGGTTAAATTACATCATAAATCAATTATAAACGACAAAAAAATTAGGGCTCTTCTGGGTTTGAGGGGATTAATGTATAATGAAGCACAAAGATAAGTGGTGACAGGTATGGACTTGTATCTAGATAGGTTGCTAAATTTACCCAACACAACCGTTGAAAGTTTTACGGAAGAAGAAAATAAAATCACCCTAAAGTTGAGATTTTTACAGGATGAAATTACTTGTCCGCATTGTAATACGCATGGTGGAAAATTAAAACAAAATCGACCGATATTGATTCGAGATTTGTCAGTATTTGGGAAAATAGTTTATTTAAATACGCCGCGCCGCCAATTTTATTGTCAACATTGTCAAAGACATTTTACGGAAAAGTTACCCTTTGTAGACTGGGAAAGACGATACACACAAAGGTATGAGGAGTATGTTTATCAACGAGTACAAAGTGCGAGTGTGGAGCAAGTAAGTCGAGATGAATATTTGAGTTGGGATCAAATACAAGGGATTTTCAATCACCAATTTTCTCTAAAAAAAAAGATGATTGGAAAGAAGTAAAACGAGTGAGTATTGATGAAGTGAGTAAACGCAAAGGACATAAAGACTTTGTGACAGTCGTATCAAGTATTGACGCAGGAGCATTACTAGAAGTAATTGATAGTCATAAACAAGATGACATCATTGAAGTCCTGAAGCAGCAACCGATTGAGATAAGGGAAAAAGTAGAGGAGGTTAGCATTGATATGTGGGGAGGCTTTCCCAAAGTTGTCAAAGAAGTATTTCCAAATGCGAAAATTGTCATCGACAGATTTCATGTTATGCAGCCACTAATCAAAGAGTTAAATCAACTGCGTCAAAAAGCTAAAATCAAGATTAAAGGTAGTCGATTTATTCTACTAAAGAACAAGGTAGACTTAACAGAAGAAGAAAAAGTGAAGTTAGAAAATGTCTTGAAATGTTCTAAACGCTTGCGACTAGCTTATAATCTCAAAGAAGACTTTAGAAGTATTTTTGAGACTTGTAAAACTCCTGAAGAGGGTCAGAAACAATTAAAAGAATGGCTTCAAAAAGCTAAAGCTGTTTATGGCGCAGTTTTGGAAACCATTCGTAATCATCTTGATAATATTTGTAACTACTTTTTAAATCGTACATCTAGTGGTGTGATGGAGGGACTTAATAATCGTATTAAATTAATTAAACGACAGGCTTATGGTTTTTTAAATTTTTTAAATTTTCGTTCTAGATTATTAGCTTGTCTTTCTCATTAGATTTACTTATCCCCTTAAACCCAGAAGACCCAAAATTAGTCTTGGAAAGATAAATTTAGAAGCCAACAAAAAACTAGATGCTTTGGATCATTACAACCCTATACCAAGTTTACTTCAATCAATCCTTTTATTGATAGATTGATTGAACAATATAGAAGTAATTATCTTTCTCAAGATACTCAAGATACTAACAATATTTATGATTCAGATACTATTCTTGAGTTGATTAGGCTAGCTTCGGATGCTGATTTTATTTTTGTAATGAATAATCACAAAAATAAATCTGGTTGGCATTTAAAATCACAAAGTAATCTTAGTCATGATATTAATAGCTCAGACTATGTCGAAATTATTAAGAGTAAAGTTCTATCAAATATTTCAACTGAATCTGTTTTTACTACTGGTAATCATGGGATATATAGAATGCTTTATGATGAAAAGATATCAATATCTAAAGCTTTTATCCTAATACCATTAGATTCATTCAACGATATTGAATTTATGGTTGTCTGCGGATTATCAAAAGATTCTAATTATCTGAATGATGCTTTTTCTAGAATTATTTCTAGCTTCTATAGAGCTACTCGAAATTCTCATTTACAGCCTTCAAGGATTGAAGAAAGTATTCTGGATGATTTAAAACGAGACTATGGATTTTTGCCGATATCTTTGTACAATAAAAGACTTGATCTTTTTTGTGAGCGACTTTCAAAGATAGTTATGGCTCTTCTGGGTTCATGGGGATAAGCACAGCTAATAGTAATCAGAATCCTCTCGGAGCAACAGTTACAGCCCTACCATGTCGCCAATAATTGTATCGATACTGTACCATTTACCCCTCAAACCCAGATGAGCCATAGTTATACACTTTGAGCCTATTTTTGATTTAGGGAATATTACTATCACTGGTTGGGAAGCACTTGCTAGGGATGAAGAGAGTTTAACTGTGCCTACAGATTTATTTGATGCAGCAGAACTATGGGCTCAATCGTCTAAATGATGCTAAGGTAACATAAGATACAAAACAACAAATATGCAGCCAATTCTAACCGAACTTTTAAATCTGCCAGGAATCGAAGTAGAAAACTACACAAAAGTAGCAGATCGATTAATTTTAGAGGTTGAAGCGAAAACGACAAAAGCAGGGTCTTCTGGGTTTAAGGGGATAAGTAAATCTAATGAGAAAGACAAGCTAATAATCTAGAACGAAAATTTAAAAAATTTAAAAAACCATAAGCCTGTCGTTTAATTAATTTAATACGATTATTAAGTCCCTCCATCACACCACTAGATGTACGATTTAAAAAGTAGTTACAAATATTATCAAGATGATTACGAATGGTTTCCAAAACTGCGCCATAAACAGCTTTAGCTTTTTGAAGCCATTCTTTTAATTGTTTCTGACCCTCTTCAGGAGTTTTACAAGTCTCAAAAATACTTCTAAAGTCTTCTTTGAGATTATAAGCTAGTCGCAAGCGTTTAGAACATTTCAAGACATTTTCTAACTTCACTTTTTCTTCTTCTGTTAAGTCTACCTTGTTCTTTAGTAGAATAAATCGACTACCTTTAATCTTGATTTTAGCTTTTTGACGCAGTTGATTTAACTCTTTGATTAGTGGCTGCATAACATGAAATCTGTCGATGACAATTTTCGCATTTGGAAATACTTCTTTGACAACTTTGGGAAAGCCTCCCCACATATCAATGCTAACCTCCTCTACTTTTTCCCTTATCTCAATCGGTTGCTGCTTCAGGACTTCAATGATGTCATCTTGTTTATGACTATCAATTACTTCTAGTAATGCTCCTGCGTCAATACTTGATACGACTGTCACAAAGTCTTTATGTCCTTTGCGTTTACTCACTTCATCAATACTCACTCGTTTTACTTCTTTCCAATCATCTTTTTTTTTAGAGAAAATTGGTGATTGAAAATCCCTTGTATTTGATCCCAACTCAAATATTCATCTCGACTTACTTGCTCCACACTCGCACTTTGTACTCGTTGATAAACATACTCCTCATACCTTTGTGTGTATCGTCTTTCCCAGTCTACAAAGGGTAACTTTTCCGTAAAATGTCTTTGACAATGTTGACAATAAAATTGGCGGCGCGGCGTATTTAAATAAACTATTTTCCCAAATACTGACAAATCTCGAATCAATATCGGTCGATTTTGTTTTAATTTTCCACCATGCGTATTACAATGCGGACAAGTAATTTCATCCTGTAAAAATCTCAACTTTAGGGTGATTTTATTTTCTTCTTCCGTAAAACTTTCAACGGTTGTGTTGGGTAAATTTAGCAACCTATCTAGATACAAGTCCATACCTGTCACCACTTATCTTTGTGCTTCATTATACATTAATCCCCTCAAACCCAGAAGAGCCCAAAAGCAAAGTGTCCAAGATGCGGAGAAGAAAGTAATCATCTGCATCAAAATCGCTGGTATTTTGCAAGAGATTTAAGCATTAGTGGACAGGAAGTACTATTAAAAGTAAACCGTCGTCAATTCAAGTGTAAAAAATGTGAAAAGCCGTTCAGTGAAGAACTAGAATTTATAGGAAAGAGACGAAAACAAACTAACAGATTTGCAGAGATGATAGTGCAGCAAGTATTGCATAGCGATATGCATAATGTAGGGAAGCAAAATGACTTAACAGATGAGGAAGTGTGGTCGATGATAAAATACATTAGCGAAAAAAAACTTAGAATAGATTTAAAGCCATTAAAACGACTTGGGATTGATGAAATAGCATTACGAAAAGGACAAGGGGACTACATAGTAGTATTGGTAGATTTAGACAGAAAAATACCGATAGGATTTGTGCGATCACGGAAACAAGAAGAAATAAGGAAAGAGCTTGAGGGGTGGGGAAAAGAGGTGTTAGAGCAAATTATTGAGGTAAGTATGGATCTAAGTGGAAATTATAAAGGACTGATCAACAAACTAATACCAAAAGCAGAGGTAGTAGCCGACCGATTCCATGTAACAAAGATAGTTCCTGAGGAACTAAAAACAGCACGAAATGACCTGCAAAAAGCAAATAAAGAAAACAAAAATGTAAACGAGAAAAAGAAAATCGAAGAAGCACTTAAGCAGAGTAAGTATGCATTACTAAAGAACGAAAAAGATTTAACAGAGAAGCAAAAAATAAAATTAGAAGAAATTCGAGAAGTGGTACCATTGCTAGGGAAAATGCATCAGCAAAAAGAAGAGTTTAGAAGAGTCTTTGAAGATGCTAAAAATTGGGGAGATGGCGCATCAAAATTACTCGACTGGATGGAGACAGCAAAGGAGACGTATAAGGATAGTGTTGGCACAATTTGTCGATGGTTTGGAGAAGTTACTAATTACTTTGAGAACCGCACTACTAATGGCGTTGTTGAGGGTATCAATAATAAGTTAAAGCTAATTAAACGATCTGGGTATGGCTTCAGGAATTTTGATAATTTTAAGTTGCGATCTCTAATTTGTTGGCATTTAGATATTGGTCGAGCATAGTTTGAACGATAGAGCCGAACTATGGGGACGAAGATTTACTACTCAATTAGATGTCGATCTTCTTAAACTTGCTGCTAAAAGCTACCGTCAAGCAAGTATTAAGGCAAAAAGAGGTAGACCCGATGAAATCAATCCTTTATCTGTTAATGTCTACCCAGAAACATTAATGAGAAAAATATATTTTGATACACGCGATGTGCAACTAAGAATTAGGAAACAACCAAGTCTTCAAACTGTAAAGGATGAAGAGAATGTCGGTTGAGCCAAAAACAAAGAGTATGAGCAAGAATTTTGCGATTAAGGCGACTAGAAAGATGCCATATGTCTCTAGCCCATACCTTATCAAGATGAAAGCGTCCAACTAACTGACCAATAACAGTCTCAATCAAGCGGCGCACTTTGATAATCAATCGCACCCACCAATGAGGACGGGAATCGTGCATATTCGAGCGCAGAGCCGTTTGTAAATCAATGGCAAAGGTCTGTAATTCTTGCTTGAGGGGTTGGCTAAGATAGCCTTTGTCCCCGATCAGGAAACCATGAATTTTGGAGACTAAATCCCAGAGAGTTTCCCGTTCATCGCCATTAGCAGGAGTAAGAGCAAACTGAGTAATTACACCGCTACCACTGATGAGAACATGACCATGAAAGCCATAGTAATGCATATCCTTGGCTGCACAGTAACCATAGTCAGCAATATCTGCAAAGCTACGACAACGGGATGCACGAGCAAGGTAACACAGAGGTATTGGTACACCATCAATCAGATGCAAGTCATCGTCTAAAGCACCTAACTGAGAGGCAAGTTTTTCTTGCAGCATGGCTTTGTACTGCCACAGATTGGCAGCTTGTCTGACAAAGGTGGTGCGACTTTTTAAGCCTGGAAACCATTCTTGCCAATGATCGCGAAAATATTGCCAGACCCCTACATCGGTCTCTATTCCACGATACTCGGCGACGATTTCCATCGTCATCACTTCACTGTCACTCAGGGCTGGCTCAAATCCTTTACTTCTAATCCGATGCTTTGTGGTTATTTCTTTGAGCAGTTCATCGATTTTGCAAAATACGGCAATGATAAAATATTCTATGGAAAACATAATGCTCACCGCTCATGACGTTAGTTCTATTTTCTAACACTCTCAGCTGTGAGTTTTTTTGCAATTTCTTAGTTGCACATCGCGTTTGATACTGTTCGTCAAATTACTACTCCAGATGAAAAAGGTTATACACTTCTTCCACCGAACCGTCTGATTTTAGAGATTTCGGAAAAATCTGACTTGCCGACTCATAGGGATGGAATTAGATTATTATCACCATTGAACTCTTTTAAGGAAAGATTGGTACAGTATGCCCAACAATTAAAGATTAAATTTGGTATTGATGATTTTGGTGTTGGATACTCTTCGGTTTCTCGCTTAGCTGGACTTAAACCTCCATATGTCAAAATAGATCGTGATATCCTTCACCAACAACAATCTGATATTATTATTAGATTTGTCCGTGAATTAGTTGCTAAATCTGGTGAACTTCATGTAATCGATATTGTTGTTGAGGGATTAGATGAACATTCTCCAGTCAAATTACATCAGTTGAAACAGTTAGGTATTAATTATGTTCAGGGATATATGATTGGTAAAGCTAGTTCTGAGGTGTATAGACTAACTCCAGAAAAGTACGAGTCTTTAAGAAAATTGATTTATGAGGCTTCAGATTGAAGTGATTTCTCATTTTAACCCGTTGCAGTAACTCTCTAAACAAACGGAAAGAACTATGGTCACGACACCCTTAAATCTTCTTAAAATTGCTGCTTACCTTAACTTAGCCAACGCTACTAAAACCCTTCCCAAAAAAAATATTGGGACATTTTATGATGTCGAAGCAGATGTTTTGTAAATCAACTTCCATCAACCAGCCCTAATTGCCGATGATAGCGAACTAATAGAAGATAGTGTTTTAATTCGCTATCAAAATGATGAAATTATTGGACTAACAATTTTAAATGTTAGCCGCAATGACGGGCTGAACAAATGATTTAAGCGATTATTACCACAAACGTTTAACATCATAAGTATCAAACATCTCATCAATACTAAGAATTTGTAAATCCTCCTCCATAGACTGAGCAATTAATATGCGGTCAAACGGATCTCGATGATGATGAGGAAGATTGCTAAGCGCATAGATATGAGACAAAGACAATGGAAGTAACTCAATTCGATTGCGATTTATTTCATCATCCACTAATTCCGATAAAGCCGTCCTAAATTGCAGCTTTCCTAAAGACAACTTAATCTGCATTTCCCAAATACTGACCATACTCAAAACAGGTTCAGTACTAGGATCTAGCAACAAATCATGCACTCGTGACGAATAGTCCACCAGATGAAAACATGAGTATCAATCAAGACCCTCATCAATCATCATCCCCTAACCAAAACTCATCTGGCAAAGGCTCGTTAAAATCATCACTCATCCAAATTTGTCCCTCATGTAACCCAGCAACACGCTGAAACCCTAACTGTTGAGATAGTTGAACAGATTTATTTTTAGTCGCTCGAATAAAGCTGAGTACCTCCGCTAATAAAGGCTCTGGCATTGAATTTAATTCATTTACAATAGTTTCTACAGTGATCATTGCTTATACTCTTGCTAATTAATTTGGTAATTGCTTACTAGCAAAACTTGACCGCCATATTTCACCCAATCTGTCATATCAACCACTTTATCTGAGATCTTGCACCATTCCTGAAAGAGTTAAGTAGGAATGGGTTTGAGAATAATTTCAAACCCATGACGAGCAGCAATATCGGCACTAATTTGGAGATACCTAAGAAGTTTCAACCAAAGGACAGAAGGAAATAAAACGGAAAGTGTCAAATCACAGGTAGCTTTCCAGTCCAAGACAGGAGGACTCGACCATTGATCAATCCAATGGGCCAAAAGATAAGCAAGCAGAGAGAGGATAAGCCAACGATAAACACCAAGTTTTGTAGATTGCCCAAAACAATGCAAACCAAAGCGATGTTTGATGGTTTTGAAGAATCCCTCAATCGCCCAACGCTTACGACCTAACATCACCAGATAAGCACCAGAATAAGGATGAGAAGAGACAACAAAGCGTAACTCCCGTTTACTATCAGCTCTTTTGAGCCAAAACCAAGAGATCGTCAAAGGCTGAGTTAGCCCTTCTAGCAAAATTTGTTGTCCACGTTTGCCATGACGATAAAGTTGTTTGACTGTACGGCCATCTTGAAGTTTACGATTGTTGCGTACACCGACAACGATGCGCCAAGTCTTGGCGCGGACAGTATTGAAAAACTTCACCGTACTAAACTCAGTATCAGCAAGGACAATCACAGTCTTGCCTTGGGTTAGTTGCTTGGGTACTGTCCCCAATAACTTACAAGCTAAGTCAGAGGGACTGGGGTATCCTTTGCCGCGCCATACTCTAAAACTCCATGGTACGCGCCACTCTCCATAGACCAGATACAGTACAACCAGATGTAGTCCTCGCTTTCCGTTTAGTATTCTCACCCATGGGTCTGGTTCGTTTTGGGTGGGATTGCTCAAATGTAAAAACTTGCCGCTTTTTTCTAGGGTAGTCAAGTCTATCAGTATCTTTAATGGCACTTGTTTCGATGGGCGATGCTTGGCGATTTGTCCCAAAATAGCCTGCCGTGTTGACCGAATTACTGCTCTCGTTGACCAGTTATAGTGATTGAGAAATCGGCTGAGTGCACTCGCTGATTTTATCTGTGTATGTTCTGGATAAGGATGCCTTTGTGCTTCGAGAAATAGTCCTAGTATTGCATTGAGACTTGCTGTTTGATACACACTTGGCATCAAACACAGAAGACTATACACTAGCCCTTGGGCGTGCTTAACGATGCTTTCCATGCCAGCAATTCCAAATTCAAAAAGTAGCAAGATATACAAAACCAAGAGTCTAAAAATTAACAGGAATCTGCAAAGACGGGGGCTTCATCAAGCATAAAGTCGATTAAATGTTGCCAACTCTTAAATAAAAAGTACTTGGTAAGAGAGAGAATATCTTGAAAGAATCCTCTACGAGTGCCACGCTTACGACGAATCTCTTGATAACTGGAATCTATTAAATGTAAAATCGTGTGAAATAGAAAAGCTAACAAATTAAGAGATAGAAGTGTCGATGACAAATGTTTTTGTCCATGACCAAAGTTATGTTCCAAGTTGTAGCCCTTGGTTTTCAACACATTGTGGTTCTCATTTTCGGTTTTCCAACGACATCTACCCGTTTCAACTACGACCGCCACATTGTCAATATTAACAGCATGATTAGTCACAAAAGCATTACGGTAGACTTCAGAATTATCAACACTATTGCGAACAGTCAGTTCACACCAGTTCACTAACAGAGAGGGTTCTTGTTCTCTTAAAGGTATCTGATTCACAAATCGATAACTATATATTTCTATAGATTTCCCCTTGCGGTGTTTAGTCGTCAAATTCTGCACTTCACCATTTTTTTCAATGTAATCTAACCACTGATATAAACTAGGATGACTGGATGGTAAGCAGGTGAAAATGAAGTTCATATTTGCCTCTAAACAATTCTGACACATCGGTTGACGGCTATAGAGATCATCCCCTAATAACGTAATCGCCTGTCCTTCAAAAAGATGCCCATGTTTACTAATCCAGCGTTTCGCTGCGGCTGTTTCACAATCTTGTTTCTCATGTCCATCTTGCGGAGTGACGAATTCGGGTGGTAGAGAAATCACCTGTTCGCAACCTGGTGCAGCGATTACGGGCAAAATTGCTGTGTGTGAGTATGTTATTTTGCCACTGCGATGATTACGGGTACTACAACATTCGCAGGATATTTTCGATGAGCTATGGTACTCCGTTCCATCTAAACAAATCAGTAAATTCCTATCCAATCTTTCATATCGTTTCAGGTGCTTTCCCATTTGCAGAAATTTATACACTTTCTCAAATACAGCGTTCAGACTCTTGGCGCTAATTAGGTCGAGGATATTGCGTATTTGCTGGTCAGAGGGTATTTTCTCCACTCCAAATATACTTTGAACGTTATTTTTTCCACTTCGACTCTGCAATTGTCTTTGATACTCTAAAAATGATTGACACTGCATAAAAAACATCGAGAAAGCCGACAGCATCGCATCGCTGATTTTAAATTTTGTCCCATTGCTTTCGCTTCTTGGGTCTTTTATTTTCTCTATCCCCTCTTGCAGGAAATCTAAAAAAACACTAAAAACTAAGATCGTTGGTGGCATTAACTGGATAGGATTATCATTTTTGCTATGTTTTAAGCTCTACCTTTATCTGGTTCCTTATATCTGTATACTTTGCTGCTTTTTGAATTTGAAACTGCTGTTTCCATGCTCGTTATTTAATTTACTACTACGCCCTTTTTTTCACATTTCTGCTCTTTCTGCAACCCCTTTTCTTGAATGGTGCAAGATCTCAGTTATCCTCGTCGTAGTCAGATGGAAAGCCAAAATCCACATCAATTTCTGCTTGCTCATCATCACTTACATAGCGCAGAGGAAAATCAGTACGCCGCGCCGCAAAAACTAAACAAGCTTGAATATCAGCAAGCTCTAAATCAGGAAAATCTTCTAGGATTTCAGTAATGCTTACATTTTCCGATAGCATTTCTAGAATATCAGTCACCCGAATTCGCATCCCTCTAATACAAGGACGACCACCACATTGTCCAGCAGTTTGGGTGATACGAGTTAGTAGACTATTTTTTAAGTTCATAAGATTTTTCTTTGAGCTTATCTAGTTTAATCTTAACGTCAGTAGGAACTGTTTAATTTTGTATTGGATAGATAATTTGAAATAGCGGAGCGATCGCTGACCAAATGATTTAAGCGATCGCAGTGTAAAATAGAACCATCGTCAATGGAGCAACCCCGATGACAGTCATAAAGGCAAAACCCTCTTTAAAGACAATCTATGAAGAAGATTACTTGCAGTGGTTGGAAATGACTACCGAACAACTCCGCACGGGGAAACTAGAAAATTTAGACATTGAGAACCTTTTAGAAGAAATTGAAGCAATGGCGCGAAAAGAAAAAGTTGCTTTAGAAAGTAACTTGGAAATTTTATTGATGCATTTACTCAAATATCAATATCAAGTCAATAAACGTACTTCTAGTTGGCGCTATACCATTGACGAACATCGTAGCCGCATTCTCAAAGCCCTAAAAGTAAGCCCTAGCCTAAAACCATACTTAAAACAAGTCTTTGATGACTGTTATCAAGAAGGTAGAAGAAAAGCCGCCATTGAAACAGGATTAAATATCTCTACTTTCCCAATGCGATCGCCTTTTAGCCAAGAAGAGACTCTAAATCCCGATTTTTTACCTGAATAATCCAAATTCTTACCATTGACTCAGACTTTTTGTTTTATCGGATTAGCGATCGGGATAACTTTGCGATCGCTCAAGTTTAAAAATTAGGCGATCACTGATCAAATAATTCACAGCACTTGGCACTAAAACCCAAACCCAGAAATTTTTGGAAGGTTTTGCCTCGCAAAACTTTCCAAAAATTTCTGGGTTCGTTTGATCAGGAATCACCTTAAATAACCGCACTTTCGTTAATCACTAATTTTTTAGCAGTAGCATCAAGCGTGGCATTTACTCCTAGAGGGAGTACCGCATTTTCAGTGATGTGACCAAACATCAAATTGTATAAGGTTGGCTTTCCCAATGGTTCAAAGCGATCGCGTAGGACTTCTTCTAGACTAAAACTTCGCAATCCTCCATCTTTGGCTTGGCAATCCACGAAATGCCCCAACGCAAAACCTGAAGCTGCTTGTAATTTCCCAGCCAAAAATAATTGCGTTAACATGCGATCGATGCGATAGGGTTCTTCTCCAATATCTTCTAGAAATAGGAGCTTATCTTTAGTATCGATTTCGTAGGGAGTCCCCAAGAGATTGACCACTAAACTGAGATTGCCACCTACAAGCTGACCATTAGCCTGTCCCGAAACTATGGTAATTAGGCGATGCTTACGCGCTTCATCGTCCGTACCACTGTAGGGAGACTTAGCAACTTCTCCAATATTCTGAGTAGCCATGACCGCCCGCCGAAAATGGGCGATCGCATAGTTCCCGACATTACTTAAGCCAGATGAACCATGAAAGGTAATTAGCCCAGTCTTTTGATGGATTGCTAACATCAAAGCCGTGATATCACTATGTCCAATAATTACTTTAGGATTTTGGCGAATCAGTTCGTAATCTAGTAAATGTAACAATCGGCTGCTGCCATAGCCACCAGAAAAGGTAAAAATACCACGAATATCAGGGCGACGGAACATCTCGTTGATATCAGAAGCTCTTTCTACATCTTTTCCTGCTAAATATCCATATTGCGAGGCAACGTGAGCACCAAGTTCTACTTCAAAGCCATATTGCTCGATAACTTCCTTGGCAATTTTAATATCCTCTGGCTCAAAGCTATAACTAGCAGGAGCTACCATTCCTACCTTGTCGCCTTTCTTCAATACTGCGGGTTTGATAATGCTCTTATTTGATGATTGGGCAACAGTCTCGTCGGCTCTAGCTAGACTAGCTGCTAAAGCGATCGCTCCAGAAGCACCTGCTAGAAATTGGCGGCGAGAGGTTTGGTAGTTCATAACAAGATTTTTCTATCTATCTTTTTATAGATAATCAAGAATCGAATCAGCAACACGGTTAATCGCTCCTTTTTCGCCCAAACTCTCTCTCACTCTAGAGTATCCGTCGAGCATAGTTTGCCTTGCTTGAGGGTTAATTAATAGGTCTAACGCACATTCCGCGATCGCTTCGGGAATTGCGTCAGTTTGCACAAACTCAGGTACGACTGATTCCATATTGACTAAATTCACAGGTGAAATAAATGGTAGTTTTAGCTTCAGCAAATGACGAGCAATCCAAGCCGTAACATTACTGACTCGATATAAAATCACCTGCGGCACATTGAGAAGAGCTGTCTCTAAATTCACAGTTCCTGATTTGCTAAGCACCAAGTCAGCCGCGCTAATTGCAATCTGAGACTTTGCGGAAATGATTGTGGCTTTGATGTCATATTCCTCAAGCAACTTCTCAACTTCGGGGCGATAGCGCTCTAGAGATAGCGGCAACCAAAATTTGACATGAGGTAACTTGGTTTGGATGATTTTAGCGGCGGCAAGAATAATTGGCATAACCGATCGCAATTCTTGCGTTCGAGAAGCTGGAAGCAAAGTCACCACCAAATCATCATCAGCGATACCAAGTTGCTTACGGGCTTCCATGCGATCGGGAATCCTTGCCATTAGGTCTACAAATGGATGCCCGACCCATTGCACGTTTGTGCCTTGCTTCTCGTAAAAAATTGCTTCTTGCGGGAAAATTGCCAATAATTTATCTGTAAAATCTGCGATCGCCCGCGTGTTTTTGTCGTTATATGACCAAACCCATTCTTGAGGAGCGATGTAATAGATGACGGGAATCTTTAACGTGTGTTTAGCATAATGCCCCATACTTTGATTGGGCATCATGTAATCGATTAGTACTACCACATCGGGCGGAGCAGTTTTTAACCATTGTTTGGCATCTCGCTGCACCTTGAGGGTTGGCAAAACATAGGGCAATGCTTCAACTATCCCAATTGACCCAATTCCAACTGTATTTCCTAGAACCTTGATTCCTGTCGCCGCCATGCGATCGCCACCAAGCCCGACAATTTCTAATTCAATTCCTCTTAGGGCAGCCCGTTCACGCAAACCCTCAATCAAAATCGCCCCATGCCAATCACCTGAAACTTCCCCTGTACTAATAAACACGCGGCGTTTTATCTTGGTTTCTGAGCTAGATTTCATATCGCTAAAAATTATCCTAGTTGAAAAAATATCGCTAATTGTGATTGCTATTTGTGAGAATATGCCAGAAATAAATGTATCTCTTAGTTAAATAGACCCAAGAATTGGTGGCTCATCTGGGTTTGAGGGGTAAATGGTACAGTGTCGATACAATTATTGGCGACATGGTAGGGCTGTAACTGTTGCTCCGAGAGGATTCTGATTACTATTAGCTGTGCTTATCCCCATGAACCCAGAAGAGCCGAATTGGTTTAAATTATCCAAGGTTGGATGCTCTAAGTCCCAAATCTCGACCTTGTTCTCCATTACATAATCAAATGCTCTCATACTACATTTACGCCCCGCTTGTTTTTTATCATTATTTGAGCAAGTATCGAATCTAACGTAAATATCGACCCAGAATTTATCAAAATCTTTGTCTTTGATGGTTTTACCATTACTTACCAAACAATTTTTCCAGCTTTCTAAGCAATCCGCATGAATAGATTCTTCTTTTTTAATTGCTTTTAAAACTGTTTCAAGTTCTCCTTGTCCATCGAGATTTGTAAAATAACAAGCTAATTGAATATTAAAATCTTCAAAATTTAGATTAATAAACTCATTAACTTTAATAAGAAATTCTGAATTTGAAAATACCTCTTGGATACATTCATTAACAAACTTGATCCTATCCTCTTCTCGGCAGTTATCAATATCAATAATTACACCTACCTTTTCAATTTCACCTTTTTGGATACTAGCTTTTAAATTTCCAAGAGCTGCTTTTAGCTTTTGATGATTTAATCCATCCATTTCTCGATAATCTTCATCTGAAATACGAATTGGTGTAGTGATTTCTATGTCAAAATTAAGTTTGCGAATGATTGCTTGAAAAAAGTGTTTATCATTCTTGCTTTCCACTATCAAAATATTCCTACCCACCTCTCACCTCTTCATTGTGGCTAATACCATAATCTAAAGCATCTAAGTCTCGCTTGATCGCGACTATTTTATCGGTTTTAGCTTGTCTCGCCAGTTCAAAATGAACACCTAAATTTCGGTACTGCAACCCAGCTTTTAGAAAAGCTTGAGTCATTTCTAAACTATGCGTTGTCGCAAATATCTGTACATTTAACTCATCGGCTAATTTATAAAGAACATTCCAAAAATAGACTTGATTGGAGTGATGAATCCCATTCTCAATTTCATCAATAATCAGGATACTGTTTTCATTATTGACTAGTTTTAAGATAATATCGGCAATACGATTAATTGCATCGCCAAAAAGAGACAGAGGCAATCTACTCTTTCCATCTCTTTTTAAATAAATAGTAGGTTCACCAATACTAAAACTTTCCACCTCAGTAATAGAATTATCGATAGACTTAAAAGCTTTTAGAACTTCGTCATCCCTTTCACTTAAACGCGCTTTATCAAATTCACTTGTTAAGTCTCTATTAGAAACCCTTAAAAACGAAGGGATAAATGAAACGTTTCTACTGTCAGGAATTTTAATATCTCTCGCTATCAGACCTTTAGCACTTGAAACAATTTGCGTTTCAAAAGATTCTTTGTTATTTTTTGTTGTTTTAAGATGAATTACTGATACTGAAGATTCGCTGCCTGAGAAAAGGCTTGTAATATCTTCTTTTACTTCATCTTCTTGCCCTTCATTTTCTTGAGAAGTATTCACTAAAAAATTTTTTAATGATTCATCAACAGAAATCTCAACTACTTTTGACTCATCATTATCTAAGACTGATTTAATTTGTATTATATCGCCCTTGTTTTGCTGGAAGAAAAAATTAATCCAAGTTCTTTCTGGCAAAGTTTTACTAAAACTTACTTGCTCTCGCCTTACTTGTCTTAGTGAAAAAATCGTGTCGGGTCTGGGAGCGCTATTTAAGAATATGGCTTCTAGTAATGCAGTCTTACCAACATTATTTTTACCGCTAATCAGATTAACTCTTTCAAAGCCAAATACTTTTAGGTTGTCAAAACACCTAAAGTTTTTAATTTCAATATTTTTAATCATCGGGATATTCTAACTTTTAAGTCAGCCTTCCAAAATATTCGATATATCGCACATTCTTATGGTACACTCGTAAAGGTCAAAAATTTGGACTAGAAAGAAGTGCCTAAGCTCAAAACTCGTAAATCTGCCGCCAAGCGATTCAAGGTGACGGGTAGCGGCAAGTTTGCTCGCCGCCACGCTGGTCGCAATCACCTACTAGAGCATAAACCAACTGTTCGTAAGAGCAGATTGGGTAAAATGGCTATAGTTGATGAGACTGATAATGACAGAGTAAGTGCAATGATGCCTTACGCCTAGTGATTGCTATCGATGAGATAGATATTACTAGAAGTGAAAATAACCGATTTTAACGATAATTAACGAACTGCCATGACGAGAGTAAAACGCGGTAACGTAGCTAGGAAGCGCCGCAACAAAGTACTGAAATTAGCCAAGGGCTTTCGCGGATCGCACTCTAAGCTATTCCGCACTGCTAACCAGCAGGTAATGAAAGCTCTGCGTAATGCCTACCGCGATCGCCGCAAGAAGAAGCGCGATTTTCGTAGTCTCTGGATTACCCGCATTAATGCTGCGGCTCGCCAACAAGGTTTGAGCTATAGCAAATTCGCTGGATTGTTAAAGAAATCTAATATTGAGATCAATCGTAAGATGCTTTCTCAGATTGCGATTCTTGATCCTGATGCTTTTACCGCGATCGTGGAAAAAGCAAAAGCGATCGCATAAACAAAAAAAGAAAAAAGCGGCGCTCAGCGCCGCTTTTTTCTTTTGCGAGATTTTAGGGAGGCTGTGTGAAAAAGATTCAGATTGGGACTTTTGCCTTAGCAACGATCGCGATGATTTCCTTTTTCGATGGGGGAAATCATTTCAAGTTTATTCAGCCAAGTCATGTAGCAAATCTAGCGATCGCCGCAGAGACAAACTCAGCTATCACTCCAGAAATAAATACTCTTGATAAAATCAGAAAACGGGGCAAGCTAATTATTGGGGTCAAAGATAATTTGCCACCCCTAGGATTTCGCGATCGCAGTGGTAACTTATCAGGGCTAGAAATTGATATTGCCCGTGAATTGGCGAAGGAACTAAACATTCTGATAGAGTTAGTCCCGTTAAAAAATCGTGATCGCCTATCCGCATTACAAAACAATCAAGTAGACCTAGCGATCGCCCAAATCACAGTCACCACAAATCGTTCACGCCTAGTCGATTTTTCTTTGCCCTATTACACCGACAGCACGATTGTGATCGCGAGGCGTGGCATAACTTCTCAAGAATTAAGGCTTCCATTAGCCATTGGGGTTCTTAAGAACTCTTCAGCGATTGCCGTGATCCAATCCCAATTTCCCAAAGCGGCAATTATTGGTGCAAGCTCCTATTCTGATGGCTTAGAAGCTCTGCAATCTGGCAAAGTCAAAGCTTTTGTTGGCGATCGCACTAGTCTCATGCAATGGCTAAAAGATTATCCTGATTTTGCCATCATTGGACAACCTTTGGCAGTTCATAGTTTAGCGATCGCATTGCCACGTGGTTTACAACATCTAGATTTACGCGATCGAGTATTTGATATTGTCGAGAAATGGCGCAAAAATGGCTGGCTCAAAGATAGAGCAAATTATTGGAATTTATAAAAAAAGAGAGCGCTTAGCGCTCTCTTTTTTTGAGATTATTTGCGATCGCCTGTATAGTCCGACTCATTTGCTAATTCATCTAAAGTGCGCTCACCTGAAAGCATTTTGCCATTGATCTCCCAAGTAGGAAATCCCTTAATTCCTTTTTGATCACATAACGCAGTCTCTGACTTTACCCCTTTGGGTGGGTTAGGGGCACATTCGACATAGGGAATTAATTTTTGAGCTTCTCCAAACTTGTTCTTCTGATCTATACAATGCGGACACCAATATGCTCCGTACATCTTGGCGTTAGTTGCAGTTAAATGCTGGGCTAATCGTCCTGCAAACGAGTTGCTCTGAGCTGCGATTTTACCTTGGCTACCATAAACAACTAAAGTTCCCGTCAGCGTCACGATCGCTACAATCGCACCTGTGAAGAAGAGATTGCCCACATCTTTCCAAGCATTACCAAATACCGTGAGTAACCAAATTGTAGTCATGGTGACGGCAGAGGATATGCAGTACAGACAAACCTGTGGCTGTCCACCGATCTGTCCCGATGCGAGGAGATACATCAGGTAGCCGCTAAAGACAAAAGTTGACGAGGACACCATGAACAGCAAGAAATTTGCTACTTCCTTGATTTGAGCTTGCTCCTTGGGAACATCTTTCTTGAGAATCAAGGGCAATCCCGCCAAGAGTCCTATGGTGAGATAGCCCAAACCACCAAAAATTGTCAGAGGAATACCAAAAATCTTGGCGTATTCACTACTGAGCACTAAGTCACAGCCACTGCCTTGGACATCGCAGAGTGCGACTTTTTGCCCAAAAAAGTGAGTCACAGTCAAATAAGTTGTTAGAGAAAAGCCAAATAGAGACAAAGCGACGATCGCAGGGTGCGACCACCGATGCAACCAAGGCTCAGATCGTTTTCTTGTAGCTGTTCCTGACAATTTGTACCTGCCTACTAAATAGATTTGTAACTAGAGGCGTTATGCGCATCTAGTTTTTATTTTATAGATTTTATCCAATCGATATCGGCGGCGATCGCAATATTTGCTCTTCAGCAATATGTTTATTTTTTTTATTAGCAATATCTAACCGTACAGCATCGACAAAGCGGCTGACTCTGATTGGATCGATCGCCTGCTGAATCTGACCATTACGCTTGAGAGAGCTAGAGACGATTACGCCGTCAGCATATTCCATCAATTGCGATACATTATCCCATGTTGCGCCGGAGCCAACAAATAGAGGAGTATCACCACAGGCTATTTTTGCTTCCTTAAGATCTTCTGATGTCGGCGGATGTCCAGTCGCCCATCCAGACAAGATCACCGCATCGGCAAGTCCGCGATGAATTGTATCGTGAACTGCGGCGGAAACCTGTGGAACTGAAATGGGTTGAGCGTGCTTCACTAAAACATCTGCAAAGATTTTTACATCTGAGCCGAGTTCACGGCGATAGCGCAAAAGCTTGTAAGCATCACCTTCGATAATGCCTTGATCAGTTGCCATTACGCCCGTCAGGACATTAACCCGAATAAACTTAGCTCCAACACAGGAAGCGATCGCTAAGGCACTATGACCATCATTCCTTAAGACATTGATGCCTACAGGAACGCCAACCATCTGCTTGACGCGATGGACAACTAGGCTCATGGAACTCACCACGGCAGGATCAACGCGATCTTTCGTAAACGGAGCATCAAAAAAATTTTCTACGATAATTCCATGTACACCACCTGCGGCAAGTGCTGTAGCTTCCTGCTCAGCACGATCAATGACCTCTTTAAGGCTGCTCCCCCAACGCGGCGAAGTAGGCAACGGCAAAAGATGGATGACCCCAATAACGGGCTTTGGCGTATCAAATAAACTACTTAAATCCACATGCGTGACGTTTATAAAAATTTGGGTAAAAAGCTGAGTGACTAGCTCTTAATTTAACTTGATTATGAGTGCATAATTTTATCGTGAATTCGATCCCGTCATTTCAATTTCTGGCAAGTAAGTACCTTAGTACAATTAAAAACCCAGAGGCAAAATCTGTACTGCCCACGTAGTGGGCAGTACAGATTTTATTTTTTTATATTTCATTGTGCATAGCTACTCAAACCCATAAAGTAGAGAAAGCGAGAAACTTGCTGTCTACTTTACGGGTTTACTGACAATGGCTAACATTCCTGAGACTAAGGATATTTGCACGGATATTTTAATTCTGTCGAACGCTCCTGGGGAGTTAACGACATGGGTATTTCCCTTTCTTAAAGCCTTAGACATAGCACAGCGATCGCAGCAGCCAGACTTAACTAATTTTCAAAAAACGCGCATCTCGATCTCCCTCTCACCATGCCAGAATGCCAGTGGACGGGAAGCCCAACTTGCCCAAAGTTTTCCGAATGTAGATCGGGTATTGTCACAGGAGCAGTTTTTTGATTTTTTATTATGGGGCAGAACCCCTAACTGGGAATGGGCAAAACAAGGGATCGTAGTTTTTTTGGGTGGAGATCAGTTTTTTGCGATCGCGATCGCCAAGCGCCTTGGCTACAAAACTTTGATTTATGCAGAATGGGAAGCACGATGGTCTCGCTGGGCAGATTTGTTCGCAGTCCGCAATCAGGCAGTTTTCGATAAGATCCCAACAGAATTTCGAGCAAAAGCAACAGTAATTGGGGATTTGATGATTGATCAATCAAATCAAGAAGAGACATTGAGCAACTCATTACCTGCTAATAGAATTTGCTTTATGCCTGGTTCCAAAGGACATAAACTACAGGTCGGTGCACCTCTAGTTGTTGCGATCGCTGATATTCTCCATCAAAAACGTCCCGATCTAGAATTAGCGATCATCCTTGCCCCAACGACTACCCCCGAAACCTTAGCTAAATACACTCAAACTAGCTTTCCAACTGCCGACAGTGATGGTGCGAAAGCAGATATCTTTGACGGAAATTTAGTAACTGCCAAAGGTACTGTAATTAAGATCCATCGCGAATTCCCTGCCCATAATTTCATCAAAAGCAATCAACTCTGCATTACCACTGTCGGCGCTAATACTGCGGAGCTAGCAGCGCTCAATCAGCCGATGCTAGTTCTTTTGCCCACCAATTTTGCGGACACCAAAGTGGGATGGGATGGATTGCTAGGTCTAATTGCATCTGCACCACTTTTAGGTAAGGGTTTAGGCATTTTAATTAACGCAGTGCTAATTTCACAAATTCAAAAAAGAGGTCAGTTATTAGCTTGGCCGAATATTTGGGCTGGTGAAGCGATCGTGCCAGAGCTTTGGGGAAAGCTCATACCGACTCAAGTTGCTACAGAAATTTTGTCTTATCTCGATCGCCCAGATGAACTTAGTAAAATGCGCGATCGCTTAAAAGCAGTATGTGGTGAAGTCGGTGCCGCAAGTAAACTTGCGGCAATGGTAATTAGTGCTATAGCGAATAATTGAGGCGGCTCTGCCGCCTCAATTAAAAAATAAAAATGCAGCGCTTCGCACTGCATTTTTATTTTTTAATTGATTTTTTTAAACTGCGATAGGAGGATAACAAACATTTGTACCGCCTAGCCCACAATAACCACCAGGATTCTTGGCGAGATATTGTTGATGGTAGCCCTCAGCGTAATAAAACTCCCCAGCATCACGAATTTCCGTCGTAATGCCCTGCTTCATCCCTGAAGCCTTGAGAGCATCCTGATAAACTTCACGCGAGTCCTCAGCGAGTTTTCTTTGGGCTTCGTTGTACACATAGATGCCTGAACGATATTGGGTTCCTTTATCGTTGCCCTGTTGCATTCCTTGGGTGGGGTTATGGGATTCCCAAAAAACCTTGAGTAAATCTGTATAACTTATTGCTTTGGGATCGTACACAACTAGCACAACCTCATTATGTCCAGTCCTGCCCGAACAAACTTCTTCATAAGTCGGATTAGGTGTTAAGCCTGCGGCATAGCCAACAGCTGTAACATAAATACCTTTTTGCTGCCAAAACTTACGTTCTGCTCCCCAAAAGCATCCTAAACCAAAAACAGCAGTTTCCATACCTTCAGGGAAAGGTGGTTTCAGCGCATTACCATTTACAAAATGATGTGATGCAGTAGGAATTGCCGAAGATCTTCCCACAAGAGCATCTGATGCTGTGGGAAGAGTTAACTTTTTACCAAGTCCAAATAACATATGTTCGCTTAAATAGGCTCTTGAAAAAACAATAAATCTCTCACTAGATATTTATTATGCATTTATCTCACAAAAAATTAGGGGCTTCAGCCCCTTAATTAATTAATCAGTTTAGTGATTACAGAGTCTGACCGCTAAATGCAAAAAAACGGTCAATCTTAAAATCCAGTGAATCATCATAAATGGTCAGATTTTCAGGTTTGCAGCGCTTAACCATTACAGAAAGCCCCTTAGTACCTTCAGTTTCTAGATCTTCGATATAACCAGTTTTTGCAGCGTGAGCTTCAGACTCACTCATAAAAGGACCAAAGTAGTATGTGCAACGTGGTGAATCGGTAACAATTTCGATCCACACAGCTAACCCAACAGTTTCGAGAATTGATGTAAAAATGTTCTTAAACAAGTTACCACCCATGATTTTCGTAGTTAAAGTGAATGGTTTAGGTAAATGTGAAGACTTTAAAGTTAAAGTCTTCTTTCTATATCTTTATATAACTTAAAACATGACTTCAAGACAAATTGTTCAGGTTTAACGTATTAACCCAACGTTGTCTAAAAATCTCGTACAGCGCCATTCCTGTGGCAACTGACGCATTCAAGCTTTCTACTTTTCCTTCTAAAGGAATAGAAACGAGAAAGTCACAATTTTTTTGGACTGAGAGACTTAGACCTTCATCTTCTGCGCCGATTACCAAGGCGATCGCGCCAGAGAATTTGGCTTTGTGAATTGCTTCACTTGCACCTGCCATAGTTCCATAAACCCAGAAACCTGCTTCCTTGATTTTCTCAAGAGCTCGATTGAGGTTAACCACGCGAGCGACTGGAAGAATTTCTAATGTGCCTGCGGCAACTTTGGCTACTGTAGCAGTAATTCCTGCTGCACGACGTTGAGGGATAACTAAAGCATGTGCTCCAAGAGCAGCAGCACTGCGAATGATCGCCCCCAAATTATGGGGATCGGTGATTCCGTCAGCAATGACAATTACTGGCTGTGCCGATTTTGCCTTAGCACTGGCAATTAATTCATCTAGGTCTGCATATTCATAAGCAGAAACCTGAACAGCGATGCCTTGATGCCTGCCATTGTCAGTGATGCGATCAAGTCTTGTATTGTCAACTTCATCGATTACTGCTCCTGCCGTCTTAGCCTCGTTAATCAAAGGTAAGAAGTCTGGAGCATAGCGCATTCGGGCTGTTACCCATACGCGATTAATACTACGATCGCTATTTAGTACAGCCTCAACTGCATGGCGACCATAAACGATGTCAGGATTTTCAGGATTATGCACTGGTGCGGTAATTCCTAGTTCGCCATCGGGATCAACGTTTCGCGAGACTGGGGGCAGAGAGCGGCGTTCAAAATTAGGAATAGCGGTACGATCGCGATCGCCAAAATTACGATCACGATCAAATTTGCGATCTCCGAAATCCCGATCGCCAAAATTACGATCAGCTCCCCGATCGGATCGCTCAGGGCGATCGCTCCGTTCAAACTTTTTGTCACCAAACTTTTTATCGCCGAATTTTTTATCGCCAAATTTCTTGTCAGCGAATTTGTCACCAAATTTTTTGCCAATGGGTTTGTCAAACTTGCGCTCAAATCTTGGCTCAGCAAATGATTCAGTCCGCTTCTCAAATGGCTTGTCAAAACTTTTTTCAGGACGACGATCTGAGTATTTGTCTGATTTGCCTGAATATTTAGAATCAGTGCGACTATCAGAGCGTTTGTCAAAATTTCTATCTGATGATTTGTAAGGCTTATCAGATTTGTAGGGTTTGTCAAAGGATCGGTCACTACTTCTCTCTGGACGACTATCAGAGCGGCTATCGGAACGATTGTCAGTGCGTTTATCTGTATATTTACCAGTGCTGCGATCGGAACGACTGTCAGTGCGATTGTCAGAACGTTTGTCTGAATATTTATCGAAAGACTTGTCAGAGCGTTTTTCGTAGCTCCTGTCTCCGTCTTTGTTGGAATTCTTCTCGGATTTGGATTTTAGTCTAGGTTGCGTTGTCATGGCGGCGCTGGGGTATCGATGTGGCTAAGTAGCTGAATGAAAATTTGGTCGAGGCGATCGCGATCGGTTAAGTAAAGATAACCAATCAAAGCTTCAAATCCTGTAGCACTTTGGTAAATCTTGGGATCAACTTTACGTGGAGCAGATCCCGCAGCATTGCGTCCGCGTCTTACTAGATCGGACTCAAAATCTGTGAGATCAAGTTTTTCGAGAAGTTTGGCTTGTTGCTCGGCTCTAACTTGACTAACTACAAGCTGGTGATACTGTTTGGCTGTGCGTGGCGGTAGTAAATAATGCAACCGCATTTGCATTTCATACACAGCATCGCCAATATAGGCTAGAGCAGAGGCTGGGATCTCAGCGATATTTTCAACGATTGGGCTAAGAGACATTACAGGATAATGCCATTACAGAATAATTTGATTACTTTCGTTTGGGGTTGGACAAAATGTTTAGGTATTTATCAGGTATTTAATATTTACATTTACTTCAGACATTGATGGGCAAGCGTAGCTTGCCCATCAATGTGTATAAATTTTGCCTTAGAAATATCATAGCAGGACTTCCAATTACTGAGAATAGGTTTTAGTTACTGCCACCAAAACAAGTGCCATAACTATTGGGGGTAAGTACTTGAGCAAAATAAATTACTAAAACCTGTAAAGTTGCGCCCCTACTTAGGCGCAACTTTACAGGTTTTAGCTTTGTAATTCTAGCTATTTTTTTATAGCTACACAACACTGTGCGCTCAAACCCACCACAATAAATTTTGAAAAGTGCTGCTTTGCAACACAATCCAAAATTTTATTGTGTTTTAGTTACCCTAAAACTGCTGTAGTCCAAAATCTAAATAGGTTCTCTGAACAAACAAATATTTTGTAAAAAACAGCAAAGATGAGTTCTTGTAAAATATTTGGATTTAATACCAAAACACAAAATGGCGTAGCCATTTTGTGTTTTTAAACTCCTTACAGGGTTTAGTTCTTAATTCACAAAAGTGTGACAACACTTCTGTGAATTGGTATAATCGCCTACGCAAAATTTTAAAGATAAACAAAGCCAAAATCTGTACTGTCAGAGTAGCGGACAGTACAGATTTTGGCTTTGTTTATTTAATTATGCCGAGATACTTAATTATCAGTGATTTGCGCTATATCAAGGTCATTACTAAGTGATCAATTTTATTTTGATGTCTACAATCAAGTTTAGAAAATTTGCCCCCTAAACTTTCTTCATCTTTAAAAGAATGCAAAATATCATCAAGTTAAAATTGAGTGCCTACACTTTCTTGATCTAGATCAAGATATTGATTTATTTGCTTGGTTTACTGACTTTTAACTTAGTCTTTTTTAGTTTGATCAAGCTTGGCAAGAGCCTCACCAATTGATGTCTGAAGTGACAGAAACTGATCTAATCTAACCAGTTTGACTGTTTGCGTAACTCTAGCGTTGGTAATAATTTGGAGAGTGCCACTCAAAGTTTGAGTTTTTTTTGCCATTTGCACTAAAACCCCAAGTCCAGAGCTATCGACAAAATCAATGGTTGACAAATCTAAAATCACGTTAAACGGTCCATCCTCGACGCATTTGCCAATCACCTTTTTAAAGGCTGGCTCCGAGAAAGCGTCCAAAAGACCTGTGAGGCGGATCAATTGATAGGTGTCCTTGACTTCGCGGCTGCCTCGTAAACTCACAGTCAGGGTTAGCGGTTCAGGAATAATGACCTCCAAGCGGTGCGAACGTACCTTAATTTGCGGATATATTGTATTTGCTTTCTCCGCACTTGTCCAGAAAATTATTTATTTTTGATCCAAAAGCTATAGCGAAAAAGTAGAGTGGTTGCTTGATACCCTCTCTACTTTTTCGCTATATACTTAAAACTCCGCCCACTAACGTATTAGATTCTTTATGCTTTCGATCGCCCAAATTCGCCAAACCTTAATCAATAAAGAGCGATCAGCAACCGAAATTGCTCAAGAGTTTTTAGATCGCATTGATCGGCTAGAGCCGAAATTACATAGTTTTGTTACTGTTACGACCGAATTGGCGATCGCCCAAGCCAAAGTCATCGATGCCGCGATCGCATCAGGCGAGAATTTACCAGCACTTGCAGGTGTGCCGCTTGGCATGAAGGACAATATGTGTGTCAAGGGGATGCCCACCACTTGCGGCTCCAAAATGCTGAAAAATTTTGTCCCCCCCTACGAAGCGACAATTACCGCAAAATTGCGATCGGCTGGAGCCGTGATGGTTGGCAAAACTAATCTTGATGAGTTTGCCATGGGTAGCTCCACTGAAAACTCGGCAATCGCGTTAACAGCAAATCCTTGGAATACGGAATATGTCCCTGGAGGATCTTCGGGTGGTTCGGCAGCAGCCGTCTCCAGTGGAGAATGTGTAATAGCAACAGGTTCTGATACTGGTGGATCGATTCGCCAACCCGCTTCATATTGTGGCGTAGTTGGTCTAAAGCCAACTTATGGATTAGTTTCACGATTTGGTCTAGTTGCTTTTGCTTCGTCTTTGGATCAAATAGGACCTTTTGCCAATACTGTCGAAGATGCGGCGATATTTTTGGGCGCGATCGCAGGATATGATCCCAAAGACTCCACCAGTATCAACGCCGCAGTTCCTGACTATGCGGCTTTGTTAACACCAGATTTAACTCAGTCACTTAAGGGTAAAAAAGTTGGCGTAATTACCGAAACCTTTGGCGAAGGTTTGGATAGTGAAGTTGAAGTTGCCGTAAGAAAGGCGATCGCGCATTTCGAGAGCATGGGCGCAGAAGTCTATGAAATTTCCTGTCCTCGATTTCGCTATGGACTACCCACCTATTACATCATCGCTCCCTCCGAGGCATCTGCCAACCTCGCCCGCTATGATGGCGTGAAGTATGGCTTTCGTGATGAGAGCGCTGAGAGCCTGTTAAGCATGTATGAAAATACCCGCGAACAGGGCTTTGGGGCAGAAGTCAAGCGACGGATCATGATTGGTACATATGTCCTATCTGCTGGCTACTATGATGCCTATTATCTGAAAGCTCAGAAAGTTAGGACTTTAATCGTTCAAGATTTCCAAAAAGCTTTTGAGCAAGTGGATGTTTTGGTTTGTCCAACTGCACCAACTACTGCTTTTAAGGCAGGTAGTAAAACTGAAGATCCTCTGGGAATGTATCTGTCGGATCTGATGACAATTCCTGTAAATCTGGCGGGTTTACCAGGGATTAGCATTCCCTGTGGTTTTGACTCAAAGGGAATGCCGATCGGGTTGCAAATGATTTCCAATGTATTAAGGGAAGATGTGTTGCTGCAAGTTGCATATGGCTACGAGCAATCAACGGAATGGCACAAACAACAGCCTTCTATATAAACAAAAAAAGCCTTGCTTTGCAAGGCTTTTTTGTCCTAAAAAAAGAATCGGCACTTTGTGCCGATTCTTTTTTAGATTTAGATAATGGTGTTATCGGGAATAACTGCATTTTTGACGACGACGACAATGCCATTACAAATGCAATAGCCTTGCTCTTCACGGTTTACATCTTGCACACGATCTTTATTGATGATCTGTACATTCTTACCAATACGGGCATTCTTGTCGATAATTGCGTGACGAATAATTGTATTTTCTCCAATTCCCATTGGCACTTTGTTGGTTGCGAGATCTGACTCACGCTCTTCTTGAGGCTGATAGAAATCACAACCCATTAACAATGTGTCTTCAATAGTGCAATTAGCATCAATATGCATCCGAATACCGACGACCGAATTGGTGACAGTCGATTTGTTAAGGAGACATCCTTCACCGATGATTGAATCTTTTACCTTACAGTCATGAACTTTGCTGGGTGGCAAATAACGAGCGCGGGTGTAGATCGGTTTTTTAGTCTCGTAGAAATTGAAGCCAGTGGAAGGATGACGAGTCAAATCCAGATTAGCTTGATAGAAGGACTCGATGGTTCCAATATCTTCCCAATATCCCTTATATAAGTAAGCCTGAACATTCAAATTGTGAATTGCATCAGGAATAATTTCTTTACCAAAATCTGTGTGCTCGGGATTTTCAGTTAGCAGCTTTAACATAGCCTGCTTATTAAACACATAGATTCCCATCGAAGCAATGAAAGGGTTCGCGATCGCAGAAGCTTGATCTAGACCAAGTTTAGTAGTATCAACTCGCATCCCCTCCAGCGCTTCTCCCTTGGGCTTTTCTAGGAAGTTAATTACTTTGCCAGTACTATCAGTTTTGAGCAAGCCAAAGGCTGAGGCTTTTTTCTGATCAACAGGCAATACTGACAGGGTGATATCTGCCCCAGTTTCGCGATGATGCTCTACGAATTTTTCGTAGTCCATGTTGTACAGATGATCGCCAGAGAGGATCAAGTATTCACTGACATCCCAAGACTCTAACAGCCATGCATAACGGCGAACAGCGTCGGCTGTACCTTGAAACCAATCTGGACTATCGGGTGTTTGCTGAGCGGCAAGAATTTCCACAAAGCCATCAGAATAAGAGGCGGGGCGATAGGCTTGATTGACATGACGATTAAGTGATGCGGAGTTAAACTGCGTCAGGATATAAATTTTTTCAATGCCTGAGTTAATACAGTTACTCACAGGAATGTCGATCAGTCGATATTTGCCTGCTACAGGGACGGCGGGCTTAGCGCGTGTTTTAGTGAGGGGATATAGTCGGCTTCCCTGTCCACCGCCCAGAATGATAGCCAGTACGTTTTTCATAAATTCTTCGGATTATCTTGGCTTTTTTATTTGCATATTTTTTCTGAATGCAAACATTGTCTATCTTTGCGGGGATCGTTGCAAGTAATGTAAGAACACAAACTCAGAAATTTCTAGCGGGTGTGAAGTACCACCCAGAATTTTTTAAGCTTTACGACTATTTGTGATTTTAAAAATTAGCTAAAATTAGCTTTTGTTAGGAACAATATGAGTGGTAAGTATGTCTATTGCTGCGGAAGCTTAAACCTACGCGATTAAGGAGATTTTATGATGCTTGTGAAAAAAAAACTGGCTAATTCATGTTTCGCTTTATTGAGTTTGGGCGCGATCGCTATCTCTGCAATCTCTTCACCACAGGCAGTTATCGCCTCAGAGCAACCGAATTTGGAGAACCTCGTTCAACAAGCAGCTTCCAAAGATCAAGTAACATCGCAGCAAGCGATCGCCAAATTACGAGAATTTAAAAATGCTGGTGTGGATGCATTTTGGAATACTTATCAAAAAGATTTACCTAACAATCTGCAATTACGGGCTGCTTTAGATGCAATTTGTCAGCAAAAAGACTGTGATGCATCGCGATTGTATTGGTACAAAGATTTAGAAGCAGCTAAGACTGCATCAAAAGAATCTGGAAAACCGATTTTGTCATTGCGCTTGCTTGGCAATCTCAATGATGAGCTTAGTTGTGCAAATAGTAGATTTTTCCGCACAGCGCTCTACCCTAATGCTGGAGTTTCGCAGTTGTTACGCGATCGTTTTATTTTACATTGGCAGCCTGAGCGTCCAGTACCTAAGGTCACTATTGATTTTGGGGATGGTCGCAAGCTAGAGCAAACCCTTACAGGTAATAGCATTCACTATGTTCTTGATAGTGATGGTCGCCCAATTGATGCAATTCCAGGTTTGTACAGCCCCCAAGCATTTCTAGAAAATCTTAAAGATGCTGAGGGCGCTGAGAAACTACTTAACAATACTAACGATGTAAAGTTACGCCGCGAAGTTTTGGTTAAATATCATCGCGATCGCCTTGCGAAGCTTGAAAAAAATTGGCGAACAGATCTCACTCGCTTAAGCTTGCCATTGCAACCATTACTTAGTAATCAAGATGTGTTTACGGGTAACCCTTTTAGTTCTGACGCGAGGACTGCAAGTCGTTTGACTTTTGGTAAAATGGCAGTCGAGATGCCTACGCTAACTCGCACGCCTAGTGCTCCTATCTCCGAAGTTACTCCCCCTTCACCTTTTGCCAAGCTGAGTGATGCAAATTGGGCAAGATTAGCAAGGCTTTATCAAAATCGAGTATATCTCGATCAAGGGAGTCTGAAGCTCATGGAACGTAAGTTATCGCCGAGCGCATCAATGCCAACGGTGGTCAGTAGCTTTGAAAAAGCGATCGCTCAAGATACTGTCCGTAACGAATATGTATTTCATGCCCAGATTCACAGTTGGTTTGCTAATGGTGAATTTCTCGGCAATGAAAATCTCAATGGCAATTCACTGGCTCTAAACTCCCTGAATCGTCGAGTTTACGATCAATTGTTTCTCACTCCAGCTAGTGACCCTTGGTTGGGTTTAGTAAACGAGAATGTGTATACAGGACTTAGTAAAGTAAATTAGTAAAGGTGGCGCGATGCGCCGCCTTTACTGTTTTTTTAATGTTATGTCAAATCGAAATATTCGCGATCGCATTTATCAATTTAATCTCAGTCAACCGCGAGATCCTGATTTGCTGAAGGCAAAATATCAGTATATGCGTGAGGAAGAAGAAAACCCCTTTATATTTTTTCGAGCTACCTGCCATCTATTTTATGAAGATTTACCAATTAAGTCATGGTTTAAAAAAGCTCCTCTAGTCTGGATTTGTGGCGATCTTCATGTAGAAAATTTTGGGAATTACAAGGCTGATAATCGTCATGTTTATTTTGATATCAACGATTTTGATGAAGCTGTGCTTGCTCCTTGTACTTGGGAAATCGCCCGTTTGTTGACCAGCATCTTTGTATCTACGGAGACTTATTCAGTCGGGTTGCAAGTTGCAGAAAAGCTCTGCCAAAAATTCCTCAATTCTTACATTAAGACTATATCTGAGGGGAAAGCTTATTGGATGGGTGAAGATATGGCTCCTCCAGTGATCGAAGATTTGCTGGCACGCAAAAATCAGGTCAAGCGCAAAGAGTTATTAGAGGAAAGAACTGTTTTAGATCAAGAAAAGCAAAGGCGATCGCTAAAAATTGATTTTAAAAAAGCTAAACCAATTTCTGATCAGCAAAGACAAAAAGTGACAAGTTTTATGGAAGTCTTTGCCTTGCAGCAGCCAAATCCTAAATTTTTTAAATTATTGGATGTAGCACAACGCATTGCAGGTAAGGGAAGTTTAGGGATTGAGCGTTATGTTTTATTAGTGGAAGGCAAAGGCTCACCCGATGGTAACTATCTCCTCGATCTAAAAAGAGCCCTACCTTCTTCGCTTGCGACCTATGCCGTTTGGGCGCAACCAAAATGGGAAAGTGAAGGCGATCGTATTGTTTCAATCCAAAAGCGCTTACAAGCAATTCCCATCGCTTTTCTACACTCTGTAACTATTGGTAAAGATTCATTTGTGTTGAGAGAACTTCAATCTACTCAAAGTCCAACTGATCATTTAAAGATCGAGAAATGGGATGATAAATTGCAGAAGTCTGAACAATTAATGCTGTCATTAGGGCAAGTAGTCGCTTGGTCTCATTTGCGTAGTAGTGCTAGACAAGGCTCTGCGATCGTTGATCAATTGATCGATTTTGCTAGTAAATCTAAATGGAAAACAGAGGTAATGGAATATGCTAAGACATATAGCCAGCAGGTAAAGCAAGACTGGAAAGAGTTCCGTCTATATTTTTAATTTTGGATAAGTTTTGACTAGGGAAATTAGCGTTAGCATTACACACTATATAATTCAAAATTAGATACTAGTTTAGATAATTAATACCAATTCACAAAAGTGAAACGACACTTCTATCAACTAACAAGTACATCCTGTAAGGGTTTTAAAAGCACAAAATGGCTACGCCATTTTGTGCTTTTATAGCTATAGTCACCTGTATCAGGATAAATCAAAACCCAAATAGTGTGAGGCGGAGCTTCGCGCCGCCTCACACTATTTGGGTTTTATGTCCTAACAAGAATGGTGACAGCTATAAAACAGTTGCTTGGCACAACTTTGTGACCGAATCGCCGATTTTCCTGTGAACCTTTAATTTTGATAGCGACTTCCAATCCATAGCGCCATACCTTGAGATGTCCATATTCCACGTGTGCCTTACGATGATTTGAGATAAACACTTGCCATTTTTCAGAGTTGTTGAGCGTAGCGTCTTTCACCATCGGTAAACCATCGAATGTATTAACTATTTTTTGTCCATGACCATGAGGGGTTGGTGGCTTGCTTGAATAAATCAATTGTTTTCATTCCTGCTTTTGCTTCAATCCAGTAGCGACTCCCATTCTCAATAAATGTGATTGTCCACCCTTTTGACTCTGAGGGGGTAAGGTTCTCGCCCACGCGAATGTAATACCAAAACACAAACTGGCGTAGCTATTTTGTGCTTTTAAAACCCTTACAGGATTTAGTTTTTAATTCACAGAAGTGTTGCCACACTTTTGCAAATTGGTGTCAATCCTACTTTTTAAGAAGGATAGAGGAATATCTAAACAATTATTAAATGACTTCTTAATTTGCTAGCAAGTGTCAGTATCTCTTCAACTTAATGGCATCTCTATTAACTCAAAAATTATTGAGAATATCAACGACAAATTAAGGATTTTAGTCTTGTCTTATTGAGAATATAGCTATTTTTAGAGATGCCCTTAACATCAAAACTTCGGATAATTTTTTTAACGCGGTTATAATCGTTGCAGGGTAGTCTTTGTGAGAATTACGTCATTTAAGTAGCTGTGAGCTTTTAGACTTACAGCTACTTAAATGACAAGTGGAATACTTCTCTATACAGTTTAACCAATACAAGCTTATATAAACGTCCAAAGTATTGCTTGTATAAGTTATACAATCTTTGTATAACTTATACATAACTTACGCATAACTTTTGTATAACTTTCCTGCGTTTTTCTTCCTTTTTTTAGTAATAGTATATCCCATAGAAAAATCTAATATGTTAATGCTAAATAGAATCTAAAAGCTAAAGCAAAAAAAATTTTTTTTGCAGCAAGTATAAAGATAAGAAACTAAAGTAGTAAGAATATTTTTAGATAAAACGATACGTAATTTAATACAGAAAATTTTATAGTTTCTAATCACTTTCCTTAATTAGGAATAGATTGATTGAACTGATTGTTTGAAATATGGAGGTTCTCTAGATGGCTATTACTTTTACAGGTGCAGGTTCTTTCAACGGCATTGGTGGTGTTACTCTATCCAACCCAACTTCCCTTCAGTTTGGTCCAGACGGAAAACTCTATGTCGCCGAACAAAATGGCAGTATCAATGTCTTCACCATAGGAATTGACTCGAATGGTAACTACATTGCTACAACTGGACAAGAACTAGTACTAGCAAATGGTGGTGGAGTTGTTAAATCCATCATGAACCACAATGATAATGGGGCTCTAAATCCTACTCTCGGCGATCGTCAAGTAACTGGACTATTGGTTACAGGAACAGCCTCGAATCCAGTACTCTATATATCCTCTAGCGACCCGCGCATTGCTAACAATGGAGAGTTAAATCTCGACACCAATTCGGGAATTGTGTCTCGGGTTACTTGGAATGGAACCAATTGGGTTGCGGTAGATATCTTAAGAGGGCTACCTCGTTCAGAAGAAAATCATGCGAATAATGGCATGGTACTAAGCGCAGATGGAACGAAGATGTATCTAGCTGTAGGCGGTAACACAAATAATGGTGCTCCTTCTAGCTTCTTCTCTTACACAGCTGAGTACGCACTGTCGGGAAGCATACTTGAGATCGATCTGTCTGCTATCAATAGTCTACCCATTTTGACTGACTCCGATGGCGGACAGATTAATGGTGCGGCTTCTCCTCGACAATATATCTATGATTTGCCAACCCTAGATGACCCGAACATTCCCAACGTGACTGGGGGAGCAGGAGAAAATGCGATCGGGCTAGACGAAAATAGTCCATTCGGTGGTAACGATGGCTTGAACATGGCGATTCTGCCTGCCGATGCACCCTTAAGAATCTATGCAGATGGCTTCCGCAACCATTACGATCTAGTGTTGAGGGCTGATGGCAAACTCTACACTGTAGATAATGGTTCAAATAGCGGGCTGGGTGGCAACCCACTCATTGTTAGTGGGGAAGCCGTCAACACTCCAGTTAATGGAGGTGTCGGGGATCCAGAGCCCTTATTTTTAGTCCAAGACGGTCAGTACTACGGTCACCCCAACCCAATCCGTGCAAATCAGAATCAGTCTTGGACGGTCTTTAACAACAGTGGTACACCTGATACCAGCATTACTGTTAACACAGTTCCCGATATATCGGCACTGGTTCCTAATTCTGTGAATATCGCTGATGGGTTCCTCATTGATCCCAGCAAGTTTACTGGCAATGCGGCTAGACTAACTCAAAGCGGTGTTCGCATTCCTTTTGACAGTCCATCCAGTCCGTCACTAGTCGAGTTAGGTTCATCCAGCAATGGTCTGGTTGAATATACCAGCAATGCTTATGGTGGGGCTCTGAATGGGGCTCTTTTAGTAGCACAGTTCAACAATACCATCACGTTATTGAATGTCAACAATGCTGGTACAGGTTTAGAACCATTAATCGACCCAGGGCTTGATGGAATTCTGGGTACGGCTGATGATTCTGTCGCTGATGCAGATGGAGTTTATACATTGATTTCAGGACTGGCGACCCCTCTTGATGTAACCATGGGTCCCAATGGCAGCATCTGGGTCGCTGAAATTGGCGGAAGCTTTATTAAGGCATATAAACCAGGTGTTACTGCTTCTCTTAATGATATTGACAATGATGGCATCCTCAATACCTTTGATCCATTTAGTCGTGATGCCAGCAATGGAACCAGCGTTACTCTATCACCGGGACAGACTCTGTTGTGGGATTTTGACCCCAACCAAGATAATAACCGTCCCGGACCCGTTGGGTTTGCTACTGGGCTAACGGGAGTTATGATCAATAGCTCGACTGATCCTGAGGCATTCTTCAACTCAGCATCAACGCTGCCTGGGCAAAACATCAAGCTGGACAACGTCAAGTTCGCCACGGCAGCAGGTGGTGGTACTACGGTTATCGAGTATGTCTCGAACGGAGATGCCCTAGGCGCGACTAACAATGGTGAGTATCTCTTTCAGACAGGTTTCAAGCTCGCACCGACTATCGATACCTTCACGATCAAATGGTCTGTTGTCAATCCCCTGTTAACTGGTTCAAACCAACAAATCGGAGGATACATTGGCACAGGAGATCAGAGCAACTATCTCAAGATTGTAGCAACAGCAAACCCTGCGGGTGAAATCCAGATCTTGCTCGAAAACAATAACGCTGTGGTCACAGAGACATTTATTCAGGCGGATGACCTATTCACTGTGCCAGTAGACAAACAAATTTTCTTTGAATTAGAGATTGTCCCAGGTGCGGCTACAGCAACTCCAAAGATTACCTATGAAACTGCTGGTGCAAACAAGGTGGTTGCTGGATTACCAATTAACTTAAGCGGCACAGCCGTTTTGAATGCCATCCTCGGCAATAACACGGTTCAGGGGCAAACCACTGGTCTGGCAGTAGGTCTCTACTCCTCAAACACTGGACAACCCTCAGCCCCTGCTGGACCTTCTTTTCAGGCGCTCTTTGGGGATATTACCATCACTGGGACAGGTACTAATTCCCCCATTCTCTATCGAGTGAATGCTGGAGGTCCAACGATTGCTGCTACTGACGGCGGACCAGATTGGGTGGCAGATGCGCCCTTCCTCTTGGATCCTGGTAGTAATAGCGTTGCGTCATTTCCGGCGGTAAATCCCGGAGCAACGGTCCCAAGCGCCATACCGGGGACAATTTTCGATACCGAACGCTGGGATGCGGCTGGTGGCACGGAAATGCAGTATGGCTTTGCCGCGTCCCCCGGCACCTATGAGGTCAGGCTGTTCATGGGCAATGGCTTCGGTGGTACTGCTCTCCCCGGTCAGCGGTTGTTTGATGTGGCTCTTGAGGGGCAGGTGAAGCCAAGTCTGAATAACATCGATCTGTCCGCTAAGTTTGGCAATCTGGTCGGGGGCCTAATTAGTGAAACAGTTCAGGTGACGGACGGAACCCTGAACATCCAATTTCTCCATGATACGATCGAGAACCCCCTGGTTAACGCAGGGCTGTTTCAAGAAATGGTAGAAAATTGATAAAGATAGGTAGAAGTCATAAGCAAAGTATTTAAGCGATAATTTTAGCCAATAGTGTCAAAGGAGGTAGAAAATGAGTAAAAGCATAATTGATTATCTCAAAGAAGTGCCAGATCCACGCGAAGCGAAAGGAAGTCGTGATGATTTATGGCAAATCCTGCTAATCATCATTATGGGAATTATGAGTGGACACACAACCTACCGAGAATTAGAGAGATTCGTAGAGAGACATCGGCGCACTCTCATCAAGCTACTAGCCCTGAAACAAGGAACCGCCCCATCATATTCAACACTTAGACGAATGATGATCGATGTAGACTATGCCGCGCTCAATAACGCGTTTAATAGCTGGATGCAAGAACAGCCCATGGCAGGAGGAGCCGCCATCGCAGGAGACGGCAAAAGCCTGAGAAATACCGTAAGTAATGCTGACAATAACAAACAGAACTTTATTAGCATGGTATCGCTATTCTCGCAGCAACAAGGTGTGGTGGTAGCAACCGCAATCATGGAGAATAAAAAAGAGAGTGAAATCTGTGTGATTCAACAACTTTTGTCACAGCTTAACTTGGAAAATCATGTGTTTACGATGGACGCTTTACACTGTCAAAAGAAGACAGTTGAGGCAATAGTTGAAAGCAACAATGACTACATCATCAAAGTAAAAAAAAATCAACCAAAACTGCAAGAAGCGATTAGAGTCCAGACAGAGAAAGAAACACCGATTCAAGTCAAGGTTGAGGATGATTCATCAAAAGGACGCAAAGTTCAGAGATTAGTGGAAGTATTTGTACCACCCGTCAATATTGATTCACGTTGGAAAAATGTACAGTCGGTGATAAGGGTAACTCGTTCGGGTGAACGCGATGGCAAGCCTTACAGCACATTGAGTTACTACTTCAGTTCTTTACCGCCAAAATCTGAACGAATTGCCAAAGTGATTCGAGGACATTGGCAGGTCGAAAACCGCCTACATTGGGTAAAAGATGTCATATTCGATGAAGATAAAAGTCCTCAAAGAGCAGGGAATGCGCCGATTAATCTGTCAATCATCAAGACTTGGGTACTTTCTGTATTTAGGCTTCATGGTTTTGAATCAATAAAAGGAGCAATTGACCAATTTTCCCACAAAATACCTGCTATGTGGTCTTTGCTAATTTGAACTCTCTCTTACCCTTTCTTGAAACAGCCCTGCCTGGTTAACGGTATTGAGATCGTTAAGATAAGCGATCTTATCGTCCCTACCGTTTCCATTGTGGGTGGTCCCTACAGTGTCAGCGAGGCGGGTGGACAGGTACAGATATCTCTATTGTCTAGCGCAATCATTCCATCTGCTCAGACTGTCACAGTGAATTATGAAATTGTGTCAGGGACGGCTACCCCACAAATAGACTACAACCATTCGGGATTCTTTTTGGCAGAGACTGGTAAGTATACAGGCACAGCAACTATTGCAGGTGGGTCCGCCGATGCCACTTTCTTTGTTAGTATTCCGCAGGATACCCTAGTGGAAGGCAATGAAACCTTTACCGTCAATATTACCTCTGTAAGCGCTAATGCGCTGATCGGGACGGGTTCTACGACTGTCACCATTGTCGATGATGACGTGCCTGCCCCTAGTAACAACGTTGTGGTAGCCATTAACTCTGGTGGACCATCGCTCATCCAAAACGGCATTAGCTTTGTTGCCGATACGGCATTCCTCAATGGAGGAACTTATACAGATGGAACATTTGATGCTGATCAACCGATCTTTAACGGCACTATCTATGAGACGGAGCGCAATGCAGGAACAGAGCTTGGCTCATTCAACTACTCCATTCCAGTTGCACCAGGCAACTATACTGTTGAGCTATATTTTGCCGAACTTTTTCAGACTACTCCTGGTAGCCGAGTTTTTGATGTCTCAGTCGAAGGTCAACTGGTACTGGATAACTTCGATATTCTTGCTCAGAACGGAAGCAACATTAATCAGCCAGTTATCTTTACGGTACCCAATACCGTCTCGCCGAACACCTTCGGATCGGCGAATGCCATTGATATTGGATTTACGACATCTGTTGACCAAGCAAAGGTAAGTGGCATTGTCATTCGTTCTGCTTCAGCGCTAGCCAACACAGTCAACATCGCAGCCACTGCCCAAGCAGGTGAACCCATTAGCAACGGTTTGTTCACAGTCAGTCTTTCTCAAGTTGCCACCACAAACACAGTGGTTAACTACAGCGTGACTGGAACAGCTACAGCTGGTAGTGACTATACAGCTTTAAATGGAAGCGTGACAATTTTAGCCAATCAGTTGTCAGCTAATATTCCGGTCACGGTGATTGATAACTTAACCCCTGAATCGACAGAGAGTGTCATAGTCACTCTGACTGGTGTCACTGGAACATCTGGTGTAGTCCTCGGTAACACAACAACCGCAACCGTCAACATCGCCGATAATGATGGAATAGTTGGAGAAGCAACCTTAAAAGTTAACTTCAATGACAACAATGTTCAAGTCTCAAACTTCAATGACAACTCCTTCCAAATCACCAATACGGGTGGTAAGACTATTTCGCAGGTAGTTATTAATGTGAGCAATGCTCTCTACCCAGATAGCGTCTTCGATCCGTTTGGGGTAGCAGGAGATAGCGCTTTCAAACCGCTGACTATCAATACCAATGGAGGTACAGGTGTCGTGACTCCCAGTGCAGCCTCTTATATCGGTACTGGTGGTGCATCTGGATATCGAGGTTTGCTACTCACCTTTAATCCTGCCGTCAGTGGTGGGTTTAACTCAGGAGAGACGGTGGGCTTCTCAATCGATATGGATCCAAACTCAGTGGCGGGAACATCAAAATCTCCATTGGACGGTGGTTCTAGCCCATTCTGGGATGTCGGTGGGGTCTCTGGGGCTGAGCTTATTGGTTCTACCTTCACAGTTACCTTCACTGATGGCACCACTGCTACAGGGCAACTGCAAGGGGCTGGTAATCAGGGTGGATCGCAGGGTGTAGCGTCCCAAAATTCTCCTAATCTCCCTGTTACCCTGACAGTGAATGGTCTGAGCGGTGGGAATGTTGGTACCTATGGCTCTAGTGGTCCAACTGTGATCGTAAATGGACCTGCTGGTAATACAGCGCGAGTCGTGCTGACCAAGGGCTTTATTCAGCCAGTTACTCCCTATGCGCAATTTCTGGCAGATCAGTTGGCAGTATTGGCAACGAAAGAGTTTCCAGCCAACAACGCAGTTGAGTTCCAGACTGTTGATGTGGTTTTGACTGGTGGACCTCAGAATATCTCAGGACTGTTTAACTTTTCTGGTGTTGCAAACTATAACTTTGCAGGAGAGGGAGAGTTGCCACTGGGGTTTGTGGCGAGTGTGATTGACCCAGCGAATGGAAATTTGCCGATTGGGCCAGTCACACAACCAATTTATCTAAAATTTGCTAGTCTTCCGAATCCAATCAATGTGACGATCGCAGCCACCACCCAGGCCAGTGAGCCCAATATCAACGGTTTGTTCACAGTTAGCCTCAGTCAGGTTTCTAACACAAACACTGTGGTTAACTACAGTGTGACTGGAACTGCTACAGCTGGCTCTGACTATACAGCACTGACTGGAACCGTGACGATTTTAGCAAATCAGTTGTCGGCTACTATTCCGATTACAGTGTTGGATGACTTGAATCCTGAATCAGCTGAAAGTGTTGCCGTCTCGTTGACGGGTGTTACTGGGGCTTCTGGTGTAATTCTCGGTGCCACGACTTCCGCAACTGTTAATATTAATGATAATGATGGAATAGTTGGCGGGACGATCACAGTCGAAGCAGAAAGTATCATCACACGTAGTGGCTATCGACTTGAGTCAAATGGTGTAGCATCAGGAGGATCTATGCTAGGTCTGCTAGGTGGTGCTGACGGAGAGACTGGAACTGCTACCTTTGCATTTACAGGAGCTACTGGCAACTACAACATCATTCTTGGAACCTTTGATGAGAACGATGGTACGTCAACCCTATCAGTGTCTAAAAATGGCACATCGATCGGCAGTATCTCGTTAAACCAAAACTTGGGTAATGCTTCGGCTAATGCAACCACGAAGATTGAAAGGTCTATAGCCACTAACGTGAATATAGTTAATGGCGATAGTTTCACGGTTATAGGCAACGAAAATGCCACAGAACATGCTCGTTTCGACTTTATCCGCTTTGAGTCTGTGGGTCCAACACTTCCTAATGTCACTATTGCCGCAACGACTCAGGCTAGTGAACCCAATATCAATGGATTGTTCACCGTCAGCCTCAGTCAGGCAGCAACTGCTAACACTATTGTTTCCTATAGTGTGGCAGGAACCGCCCTAGCAGGGGGAACCGACTACGCTACCCTAAGCGGAACAGTCATGATTCTAGCGGGTCAACTGACAGCTACCATCCCGGTCACGGTGGTAGACGACTTAGCACCTGAATCCGCCGAGACGGTCATCGTCACTCTGACTGGGGCTAGCGGGTCTAATGCGGTACTGGGTAGTGCCAAAACTGCGACAGTTACAATTACCGATAATGAAGTGCTCTTGACACCGATTATTCTTCAGGCAGAAGCTGCTACTAATATCGTAAACTACCGCACCGAAAACTTAGGGGTAGCATCTGGTGGTCAGGTGCTGAGCTTCTTTGGAGGCAGTAACAATGAAACGGGCAGTGCCACCTTTGGTTTCAACGAAGCGGCTGGAACATACAATATTATTGTCGGTGCCTTTGATGAAAATGATGGACTAGCCTCATTTTCGTTACAACTCAATGATTTTGAGACCAGTACGACGACCACTATCGGCACTCTGAATTTAACCTCTAATCTCGGTAGTCCCCTAGCTAATACTCAAACCTTTGTCAGTCCAACGGTGGCGTTTGGGGTGGCTTTGACTCCTGGCGATACCATCAAGATCAATGCTTTTGAGAATGCAAGCGAGCATGCTCGTCTAGATTACATTCAATTAAACCGAGTGCTCTAAGTGAGTATCTTAGCGCTTTGTAACTTAGGCGATCGCATTGTTTAAATTCAAAGCTAAGATAGCCGTAGTCGGAGAAATTAATACACAAAACCTAAAGAGGAGTTGCGCTGCAACTCCTCTTTAGGTTTTGTGTATTAATTTTTAGAAGCTTTGCTCTTATGGCTCCATTCTTAGTGGTGCAGAAAACTCATGGGAGTCTCAAGATGAGACAATGGTAATACGGGCAAATTCGATACGAAAATCTAACTTTTCGCGTTTAGCAATAGAAGCAGAGGCAGGAGGAGGATTAGTTCTAGGCAAAATCTGCAAAATAGGAAGAGATTTTTGTTGGTAAAGAAGAGTGTGAAGCTGACGGAGACCGAGTTGCAGAAAACTCAAGCCGCGATGATCGTGCCAATCAATCGCAGCCCTTTGCCCCAAACGCACCAACATTATGCCAAGAATTACAGCAATCAGGTTAGCCGTGGCAAGGAGCATAAATAAACAGGTAAGAGCTTGAGCATCACGGAGATGAGAGCTAACAACATTAAAAGCCGCCGACTTATAGTCTTTAAAATGGGGTTCGATTCCACCAAAGCGTTTGCCATAGAGAGCAAAAGTCTGTAATGAAGGGGGAATATCGCTAAGGACAGCCCATGAACCGTTAGCCATGTCTAGGTTAGCCGTCGCTAAATGACAATTAACATCACCGAGTACGGTGACATCGGGAACTAGATAAGCTTGCTCTGCGGGAGGTATCAGTTGTTCAACACGCTTGGTTGTACCTGTTGGCAGAGTCACTAGCAGATCGCTCTTTGCGCGAATTGCCCAAGACCAGTGATTTTGCTGTAACCATCGGATTAATTCCCCATGTTCAAAACCTCGGTCGGCAAGCAAGGTCACCGTACTTTGTGGCGGCAATAGAGAGCGTACTTGTTCTAAGACGGGACGATAATGTTCAAAGCCAACTGTAGCGCTGCCATGCTCTAGTACTACTTGAGCTAGAGTAATCGACCTCCCTCCCCAAATCAAGCATACTTCTATAAGACAGAATTTATCCCACAGCATACTTGTGTCTAAGGCTAGTTCCAACGATTCTCCTGCAAATGCTTGGAGAAAGTGCTTCACCAATGGGTTATAGAATCTCTCGGCGATGATATGTGGATTATGCACAAAGTAGCTTAGTCTTTCCATCTGACTTCTGGCTTGGCACTCTCGATGGCTTAAATAGGGCAACCAATGACTCAGACTCGCACTTCCTGATTGCAATATCGCAGCTACAGACTCCGCAAATCCTTGGAGATGTCGCTTATCTTTTGGCTTGAGCCATTGACGCAATTGTTGTTGTAGCTGAAGATATAGGTGGGGCATGGATAAGATCTTTTGTTGAGGAACTTGAGTATCTCATCTCTTGCCCCTTTTTGCCTCTTGTCTCATGATGAGATTCTATGCCTAGCAACGCTTTTCAGATTTTTCTGCACCACTAAGGGCTCCATTTTTGCTCAAATTAGCCCGTAGTATTGCTAATATATTTCAAAAAATACAACACCTTCTGAAATCTTGAGCTTGACATGCTAAAACCTTTCGTGATTTTTCGCCAAACCGTAATTGTAACTATTTGTTCGTTTACATTAACAGCTGGCGAACTTGTACAAGCTCAAACAGAATCAAATCCTATTCTTAAAATTGGTATTGTCCAACGTTTTGGTGAAAGACCTCAGGATCGTCTTACGCTAAAGGCTCCCTCAGGGGGCAAACTGACCCTTTCTTTCCCATCTGTTGACGGGAAAAGCACGCAAACCTTAAGCAGCGATCGCCTAGTCATTGACATTGCCCCACAACAATTAACGCAGCCAATTCTTGAAGAGAAGTTAGTCCTTAGCAATCATCGTAGTTTTGAAAATGCGGCAGCAAGTGCTTTCCATTGGAACGAGAAAGGTATCCAGACTGAAATTGCTCAACCGAGACGCTGGCAAGTCTGGGCAAAGCGCGATATGTATGACTCGATGTTATTGCGTTATTTGTTGTTTTATACTTTGCGATCGCAAGGCAATCTGACAGTGCAGCTTGATCGTCGGATACTGCCCCAAAAGGAGATCGCTTCATGGACAGTAGGAGATTTTCGGTATAACCGCGATCGCCTTGATGTCAGTAGCAGTAATGGTATTGTCGAAGTTAGTTATCAAAGAGAGAATAAGGCTGAGATTAGCAATCGAGCTTATGCGGGTAGTTTGAGATTACAACCTAATGCTCATCAGAGTTTTACCTTAGTCAATAACGTTCCTTTAGAAACTTATGTGCGAGGTGTAGTTCCCCATGAAATTGGTTACAAGGCCCCTTATGCGTCTGTACAAGCCCAAGCTATTCTGGCGCGTACTTATGTGCTGGCTAGCTTGCATCGCTTTAAAGTCGATGAATACGAACTTTGTGCTGATACGCAATGCCAAGTATATCGAGGTTTAGAAGATACTACTGAAGTTGCCGATCGCGCGATCGCTGATACTAGAGGCTTGGTTCTCACCTATAACGATAAGGTCATCGATGCGCTCTATTCGTCAACGACGGGTGGAATTACCGCAAACTATAACGATATTTGGGATGGAACACCACGCCCCTATTTACAATCGGTACTAGATCTTGCCAATCGTCCTGAAAATCAGCGATCAGCAAATATTTCTGATGATAAAAATCTCATAGCATTTTTAGAACGTCAGCAGGGGTTTAATGAGGTGGGATGGAAAAACCTGCGTTGGCGAAGAATTGGCTCATTAGAAGAATTACAAACTTCTTTAAAAAAGTTTTTGCGATTCTCTGGAGATAGTACAACTAATTTTAGTGCGATTAAACAACTGCAAGTCTCAAAAAGAGCTACCTCAGGACGAGTTTTGGAATTAGAAGTAACAACTGATACTGGTAAAATCCTCGTCAAAAAAGATGAAATCATCGATGCCTTCGATCCACCTGATAGCACTTTCTTTAAACTAGAGCCGATTTATCAAGATAAAGTGTTGACTGGATATGCTTTTATTGGCGGCGGATTGGGGCATGGCGTGGGCATGAGCCAGACAGGTTCTTATAATTTAGCTCGTATGGGCTGGTCTTACGATCGCATTCTCAACTTTTATTACACGAATACGCAGTTACAGAAATTGCGTCCTGAACATTACACTCCGCGACAATAAAAAAATCGCCCGCTTAGCGGGCGATTTTTTTATTGGGTTTTATTGACGCAGATCAGCGATCGCACTAAGCGCAACATTTGCGATCGCCTGATCGGTTGCCTTAGGTAAATGGTAATACTTCCCCCCACCTGCGGCGGCAAGTTCCTTCGCAAAGCCTGTAGACACGAATTTATTTTCTGTATCAATTACCAATAGCCCTAAATTTAAAGCACGAACTTTGCGGCAGATATCGATTAATTCTGCTTTAATATCAGGCTTATTTTCTGGATCAATCGGTTCACCCATCGATCGCGCTAGTGGCACATTGCCACGTCCATCAGTAATCGCCACAATTGTTACTGAGCCAACATCACCTGACTGTCTCGCGTTCATCGCCACTCTTACTGCTTGAGTCAAGCCATGTGCTAGCGGCGAACCACCTCCGCAAGGCATGGTATCCAAACGACGACGCGCCGCTTCAATGGAGCGGGTTGGGGGTAATAATACATCTGCTTTTTCACCGCGAAAGGGAATCAGAGAAATTTGGTCGCGGTTTTGATAGCTATCGGTTAACATCCGTAAAGCTGCGCCCTTAGCCGATTGCATCCGATTTAGTGCCATCGATCCTGATGCATCTACCAAGAAAATGGTCAGCGCTCCCGCCTTACGAGCTAGCTTCTTCGCTCTAATATCCACATCTTCAACAATGACTTTGCGATGGGGTTGGCGCAATCTTCTCGCTTTTTGATAGGGAGCCGAGGCACGGAGTGTGGCATCTACTGCTATGCGATCGCTTTTTCCTTGGGGTAAAACTGGCTTGATATAACGCCCACGCTCTTGGGAATAGATCACATTGCGTGTACCCGATCGCCCTTGTTTCTGCATTGACTGAGCAAAGAAGAGAACTTCTGGATCAAGAATTACTCCTTCAGGATCAAAGACAAACTCTTCAGGAATTTCAGGAGATTCATCCTGCTCTTGTTCTTGTTCCTGATCCTCTTGATCTTCCTCCTGCTCCTGTTCTCCTT
This sequence comes from Pseudanabaena sp. Salubria-1, assembly GCA_023336205.1. GTDB lineage: Bacteria > Cyanobacteriota > Cyanobacteriia > Pseudanabaenales > Pseudanabaenaceae > Pseudanabaena. The sequence goes on along the minus strand of JALQCR010000018.1, from coordinate 28,478 downwards.
CGTCCTGATTGGGAGGTGGCGGAGGTGGTGCTTGCTGCTGTTGCTGCTGTTCGGGTTGTTGTTGCTCAGGAGAAAGAGGCGATCGCGGTACTATTACCAATTCCACCGCTTGACGCAAATCATCCGCATTAACTTGAGTCCGACTTTCCAAAGCTGCTGCTGCCTTAGCTACCCGCAACGCAAATAGCTCAGCACGATGTCCTTGGACTCCACCTCGCACTGCTTCCGCAACGAGATACTGAATCTGCGCCCTAGAAATGGTCACATCAGTGAGCCATTCTCTCGCCAAAATAATCTGTGTTCGCAGATCATCAATATCCGAGTCATAGCTACTCAAAAATGCTTCAGGGGAATTGGCATAGCCCAACACCATATCTACTGCTTCCACTCGTTGATCGAGGGAGAGAACTCCATCAGCCGAAAGATTAATCGCAATCCGATCCATCAGATGCTCGCCTAAAACACCTTCTTCAGGGTTATAGGTGGCAATTAGCAAAGGTTGACAAGGATGTTGGTAGCTAATGCCTTCACGTTCGACTTGGTTATAGCCTGTAGAGAGAACGGAAAGCAACAAATTAGAAATCTGTGGATCGAGTAAATTAATCTCATCAATATAGAGAACGCCACGATGAGCTTCTGCTAAAATCCCTGGCTGAAATACTGTCTGTCCTTCGCGCACCGACCTACTCACGTCTACCGAGCCAATCAGCCGATCTTCAGTAATTCCCAATGGAATTTGGATGAATGGCGCAGGAATAACTTTAGTTTCGATTTCGCTAAGTTCTTTTCCCTGCATTGCTTCAACCAAAGCATCATCCCATTCGTCAGGATTAGTCGGATCGCAGTTACTTAGAGAGGCGATCGCAACTTCAATGGGAGGCAATAGGGCATGAATACCACGCGCAAGTACTGATTTGGCTGTGCCACGTCTACCTGCGAGGGCGATGCCACCGATCGCAGGATCGATCGCTGCTAGCAGTAAAGCGGTTTTAATCGCTTCTTGACCGACCACAGCCGCGAGGGGAAATGTGATGGGTGTGTAGGATATGTTTATGGTTGGGTTGACAGGAGGCGAAAAGACCATGCGATCGAGTTATAGGTTAGAAAATATAAAAGTTTTAGGAAATGAAATTTTAAGCTTCGGGTCAATTATAGCGTTTAGTAGTCTAAGCTAAGATTTAGATCTGGCTCACTCAGTTAAGAATATAAGCAGTCATGGCAAAAACAACATGGGATAATCTGGTGTTTGAGTCGCCATATCTAGCAGTGGTGAAAGCAAAGCAATTGTTGCAAGAGGGACAGATGACTGAAGCCTACAGTCTTTTGGAGAGTTTAGAGGAGTCAATGGGGCGATCGGAAAAGAGGGGTGTGAGCAGTCAGCTAACTCGGCTGATGTTGCATGTCATCAAGTGGAAATGCCAACCTGAAAAACGTAGCGCTAGTTGGGTAATTTCGATTCGTTCGGCGCGACGTGAGATTGCGGAAAGTCAGCAAGAGATGCCAAGTTTGAATAGAGATTTTTTAAATTCGATTTGGGATAAGTGTTTTGTAGCGGCGAAACAGGATGCTAGGGATGAGATGGGCAAGAAAGCAGAAATCACGGCTTTAAGGTGGGATGAGGTTTTTGAACAAAGATATACAATTTGGGAAGATGATGATTTAACATAATTAGCTACTTTAAGGTTGCTACAATAGTATTTGTGTGAATTATTCACGTATTTTTGCCTTTTGAGTAAAAAATTATGCTTTTAGACTTTACTGTAGAAAACTTTCGCTCGATTAAGGGCGCGGAAACGCTTAGTGCTGTTGCAGCGAGTAAGAGCAAATCTAAACCCAGCAATAGTGAGAGCCGCCGTCGGATTAAGTCTGATGATGAAATTGCTCAGCCTTTTCATGTTGAGGGTTGGGATATTGATGTTTTGCCAGTTATCGCAATTTTTGGTGCTAACGCTTCAGGCAAAAGTAATGTATTAAAGGCACTTGATTATTTACTGAAATTTATGGGGTTTGGAGAGGATGATCGTGACTTAGATCTGATTCCTTTTAGATTGACTCAAGAAAGTGGAGAAAATCCGAGTTCTTTTAAGATCCGTATCGTGGTTAATAGCACTATATATACTTATTCCTTGGCACTAAATAGAACTAAGATACTTTCAGAAAAATTAGAGTATGCATTAGAGGGAACAAAACGAGATCGTCTCTTGTTCAGTCGAAATTGGAATGAGATAAACCAAACATTCGACTGGAAAAACGGTTCTGCTTTTTCTAGAGCGCATAAGCAACTTCAGAAAAAATTGCGAGCGCGTGAATCTTTCATAACTCTTCTTTTTGAACTAGACATAGAGATCGTTAATCCTCTCATGGATTGGATAAAGTATAGTCGGCAGGGAATTACTTGGGGGCAAGCCGAAATTAATACCTCATTTCTTAATTTCCTTTTTAGTCAAGAATCTTATCTCCCAGACAAACACTCTGATGGTTTTGATAAGACATTAGAGAACACTAAGAAATTTTTACTTAAATTCGATACAGGTATACATGACATTAAAATCAGCAAAGATGATAATGGTAAATATCAGATATATGCTTTACATAAAACAGAAGATGCAAACCTTCTTTCTTGGGAATTTGAAGAAGAGTCCATAGGCACTCAAAAGTTATTTAGCTTAGCTTACAAAATAAACCTTCTGTTTCATCTAAGTCTTTTGTTAATGGTTGATGAATTAGGTTCAAACATTCATCCTAGTATTACCCGTGAAATGATAAAACTATTCCAGAGTCCAAAAACTAATCCAAAACGCACCCAACTTATTTTTACTACTCACGATAATACTTTACAGAGAAATAATTTATTGCGGCGCGATCAGATTTGGTTTACGCAGAAGCGTCCTGACCAAAGCACAGAGCTATATCCTCTCAGCGATTTTAACGTGCGTAACGATCTGGCAATTGACAAAGCTTATCTAGATGGTAGATTTGGTGCTGTTCCCTTTATTTCTGAAGAAGATCTATCTGATTCAAGAGGGAAAGACAATGGCTAAATCTTCCAAAAGGAATTCCCGAAAACGATCAGTTGGGAAAAAGCTATTAATTGCCTGTGAAGGAGAAAAGACAGAGCCTATATACTTTAAAGCTATTCGTCAAGAATTACACTTATCTAAAGATCAAGTTATAGTTCTCTCTCCTGAAGGAACTGATCCTCTCAGTATCGTGCGAGAAGTATGTGCGGAAAAGCAGTATCTAAGACGGGAGAGAAATTGGGTTGATCAAAAAGATTCTGCTTGGGCTGTTTTTGATGGTGATGAGCATATTGAGAATAATCGCGATAACTGGAATCAAGCTATTCAGAAAGCACTAAGTCAAAATATCAACCTTGCGATTACAAATCCTAGTATTGAGTTTTGGTATCTCATTCATTTTCAAGATTACTCTGCGTACATTTCACGAGTTGAAGCTAAAGAACGATTAAAACAGCATATTCCCAATTACGACAAAGCTCAATGCTATTATCAAGAAAAGCTAAAGGTGCGGACTCAAGATGCAATCGACAATGCCAATAAACTTGATAACTTAGCCAAACAGAACAAGTTGTCAGAATATGCAAACCCTTGCTGTAGTGGCATATCGCAATTAGTGGAGATGATGTTGAAATTGGGCAACTGATTTTTCTGCTTCCCCTCTCCTTTGCAAGGAGAGGGGGCTAGGAGTGAGGTTTTTATCTAGAACGAGAATACAGTTCTCAATGTACCAACGGTGATGGTGCTATTGCCACTGTTGTTGTTGGGATTAAAAATGAACTGCAAATCAGGAGTGATGCTGATATTATCAGAGATAGGGAAGCGATAGAACAACTCCACATTGGTTTGAGTGGCATTACCCACTTGGTTCTCAATGAAAGGTTGTCCAAACGCGATCGCAGCCATCGCACCTTCCTTAAATAAATCAGGAAACGCGAAACCCGCAGACCAAGTTTGAGGGCTAAGAGAGGTATTACCTGAAACTGTGTAGCTGGGGAGTGCTGCGGAAATAGCATTGCTGCGATTACTGATGTTGCCAAATCCATAGCGGCCAAAAAGCGCCACAGATTTATTAAAAGCCCACTCAAGGTTTACCCCGCCCGTGTTGTAGTCCAGATTATTTACTGAAGCGCGAGTATATTGCAAGCGGATTGCAAACGGACTCTCATCATCTGCATTTTTTGGCGCAAATTCTAGCTCAACCGTACCTTGATAGGGATCGCCAAATAAACCTCGATTGATGGTTCCGTTAGAAGTAGGGCTATTAGCATTTTGGGCTACATAGCCTGCTCTTAGAGTAAAAGCACTACCACCAAAGTTCCATGCGATCGCAGCACCAGCACCATCATTTACAGGCAAAATCAATGGGTTATTGATAAACATGCCACTGGAAAAATCGGCAGACTCATCATTTGCAAAACTATTCGCATCAAGATGATCGTTCAACGACATATTTGTCCCAATCGAAGCGCGGATATCTTTGCCAATCGGGAAATCGTAACGCAAACGATTTAGTGTGGCGTTTGTACCAACACCACTGTAATCAAATCTAGAACTGTTTCCAAACCCTGTGAATCCTAATAAGCTATCGGGAGCATTTAGAGAATTGTTTAACCCTGTGCCACCATTGCCAAGTTCGATGCGAGTTAGCAATAAATCTTCGCCCGTAAAACTCGTATTAAAATTCAGTCGCACTCGGCTGATCACAGTTGCATTGACTTTGCCAGCATTGGTTGTCGCCGCTCCAGTTGAGTCCAGCAGAAAATCAGTACCTGAACTTCCCGCAGAGACAGCCGCAATTACTTGACCTGTGAGCTTAGTTGTCGTCGAAAATTGCTGCGCTTCGAGTTTGGCAGTTTTTGCATCAAGGGCATCAACTCTACCTCGCAAAGTTGCAAGTTCAGCCGCAAATTCTTCTTGCAATTTTTGTAATGTGGCAAGATCTTCTTTGCTAACCTTATCGGCTAGCCCTGCGGAGATAATCTCATTGATTTTGTCTAGACAAGCATTTAACCCTGCGGCAAATTCATAGCGACTAGTGGCTTGCTTACCGCGAAAGGTGCGATCGGGGTAACCTGCGATACATCCATAGCGCTCAACGAGGGACTGCAAGGCTGTAAAAGCCCAATCAGTCGGACGTACATCACTGAGTTGGGAGACGGATGTGACATTTTGCGTTAGGACATCTTTAGTTGGTGGTAACGACTGAGCCGAAGCACTAAACATGTGGTAGTCCTAAAAAGGAAAGGACGCACACGGAGGTAAAGAATCGTTGTAATGATGAATAAAATTCCAAATGGCTCCAATGTGATTTTCCAATTTCTTAGAAAAAGATAAGGTCTTTCTAACTAGTCTTGATACTCGTTGACGTAACGTACAGTTGAATCTCTCAATATAGTTGGTCTTTCCCGTTTCTTTCCCGACAGCCCTATGACGTTTGCTGGGCAGGACAACTGGATAAGACGAATAGAAGTCAGTATAAATAACCGCACATTGGCGATAGACGCTAGGCAACGATTCCCATAACTTCTGAGCTGATTCACCAGTGCGATCGCCTATATAACAACCGACAATTTCACGAGTCTCGGCATCAATGGCAAGCCATACCCACTGTTTATTGCCTTTGTCGTCCACAAAAGACCACAATTCATCCATCTGTATGGTCAAACGGCGTTTTGGTTTTGGTTCTACCTCCACCTGCTGAGGAACGTTTTCATATTTATGATTGACGTAACTTTGCAACCATCTCTCTGAGACCTTGAGGACTCTGGCAATTCCAGCTAGTGGGATTTTTTCTAGTAGTAGTTTCTCAAGAAGGTCATAAGTGTCTTGGGTACGCTCTGAAACTCTCTGCCACTGTGGATTTTCTACAAATTGACGACCACAGTCCCGACATTTATAATTTTGTTTTCCATGTCGTGTACTGCCGTTTTTTACAACGGATACGGACTGGCAGGATGGACAGGATGGCCTTGCTTCTGACATTACTTTACTTTGTATCAACTATCTGGATATTTTCCTACATCCTTTCCTTTTTAGGACTACCAAACATGTTGCTGGGCAATACTCCGATCGCAGAACAGGCGATCGTGCCAACTAGAGACTTTTGTGCTTGGTCAAACCAAATTTTCGACATAGTGTAACTCCTCACTTAGTGTATTTACCTAAACCTTAATAGTAATTACTATTATTAAGAAACAACAGTTTGAACATTCTTAGAACTCTTAACCCAAGCAAATTGGGCTTTTAATAAAACTATCTGACTATAAATTTCAATAATATTTACGTTGAGGCTACTCAAACTCTTGTGCCAGAAATTATATTTATCTAAATCATTGTTTTAATAATGATAATCATTATCATACACGATGCGAGGATTTGAACAGCGTCCACTCAAATTTGTGGTGTATTTTAGACTCGCAACGATGTACAGCCTTAGCCATTTGTATCAGAACAAATCAAAACCCAAATAGTATGAGGCGGCGTTTCGCGCCGCCTCATACTATTTGGGTTTTATGCCCTAACAAGAATGGCGACAGCTATAAATCCCCAAATCAAGACAAGTGATCCTAAAGGAAAACAGACGATATTGTTGGAAAAATGAATATATTGGCTAGAATCTACCTAGCGTTCAACAAACGAGCCTGTGGTACAAATACTCGAAAATCCCTTACGGGTTGGTTTACAACAAGAAAGAACACCTGAACCGCTGATCCTTGTGATCTTTGGTGCGTCGGGTGATTTGACTATTCGCAAGCTAGTTCCAGCGATCTATCATCTCAAACAGCAGCGTCGGCTACCGCCCGAACTCACAATCGTGGGTGTGGCTCGAAGACCTTGGAGTCATGACTACTTTCGTGAACAAATGCGCGAGGGCGTAGAGAAGTTCTCCGTAGGTATTGGCGCTGAAGCAATTTGGCAAGATTTTGCTGAAGGCTTATATTATCAATCCCTTGATATGAGCAATCTTGAGGATTATAAAAAGCTTGATGAGTTTCTGAGTCAAATTGACAAAGAAAGGGGTACTCGCGGTAATCGAGTCTTTTATTTAGCCGTTTCACCCAATTACTTTACCGATGCGATCGAGAAGTTGGGACAAGCTGGAATGATCAAAAATGCTGACAAGACTCGGCTTGTAATTGAAAAGCCATTTGGTCGCGATTTGTCATCATGTCAAGATCTCAACCGAGTAGTTCAGAAAGCTTGTGACGAAAAACAGATTTATCGGATTGATCATTATTTAGGAAAAGAAACCGTTCAGAATCTTTTGGTGCTGCGATTTGCCAATGCGATTTTTGAACCACTATGGAATCGCCAGTTTATCGACCATATCCAAATTACGGTCGCCGAAACCGTTGGTGTTGAGGATCGAGCTGGCTATTATGAAAACTCTGGGGCGCTCAGAGATATGTTGCAAAATCATTTGATGCAACTTTTCTGCTTGACAGCGATGGAACCACCTAACGCTATGGATGCAGACTCTCTGCGAAATGAAAAAGTTAAGGTGATCCAAGCAACCCGACTCGCCGATACACGCCGCCTAGAGCGATCATGTGTACGAGCGCAATATGGACAGGGTTGGATGAAGGGTAAACAGGTGGAAGGCTATCGCCTCGAACCTAATGTTAATCCTGATTCCTTAGTGCCAACCTATGTAGCCATGAAATTTGAAGTAAACAACTGGCGTTGGCAAGGTGTTCCTTTCTATTTACGAACTGGCAAACGGATGCCAAAAAAAGTCAGCGAAATTGCGATTCAGTTTCGTGATGTGCCTTATTTACTATTTCAGTCAGCCGCAAAGCAGGTTTCACCTAACGTGCTGACACTCAGAATCCAGCCTAATGAGGGCGTAGCTCTGAAATTTGAGGCAAAGATGCCAGGAGCCGACCTGCGATCGAGATCGGTAGAAATGGACTTCGGCTATGGTAAAACCTTTGGTATCGAAGGCTCCGACGCTTATGATCGTCTATTGCTAGACTGTATGTTGGGCGATCAGACGCTATTTACACGCGGTGACGAAGTTGAAGCCGCTTGGAAAGTGGTGACACCCGCGCTTACTGCATGGGAAATGCCTAATGATCCCAGCGTCGTGCCTCAATACGAAGCAGGAACTTGGGGCCCATCTGAAGCTGAACAACTGATCGAACGTGATGGACGACAGTGGCGACGGCTTTGATCAATTAGGAATTACGAATTACGAATTACGAACTAATTTCCTTAAATTTATAATTCGTAATTCCCAATTCCCTACTCGTAATTCGTAATTCGTAATTTGCAATTCGTAATTCCCAATTCGTAATTCGTAATTTATAATTCCCATGAATACCCAAGCAACTTCCGTTGTATCTTTGCAAGCTCCCAAAGATGTCTCGGTATCTCAAGTCGAAGCGGAGCTAAGCAAAATCTGGCAGTCTTATGGTGAAAATTCGGCTGCTCGCGCCACAACTTTTAATCTTTTGGTGTATGAACCAGAAAATATGGATGTAGTATCGCGGATGGCTTCCGTTGATGCGATCGTTTCTCAGAGTCCATGTCGAGTAGTCGATTTGGTAACTCTGGATGAAGAAGATCAAGGCATATCTGCACAGGTCGCAGCCTATTGCCCGATCCAAAAAAGTCGTAGCTCCTTGGTCTGTGGTGAATATATCACTCTAACTGGTGCAAAACGAGCATTCGATCGCGTTCATAGCATTCTGCCAGAATTACTGATCCCCGACCTACCTGTATTTTTGTGGTGGAAAGACAGCCCTGCGCCAAATACACGCATGTTTGAGAAGCTGGTCAATTTAAGCGATCGCTTAATTATGGACTCAGCTACATTTGCCAATTCTGAGTCAGATTTACTCAAAGTTCAAGGGATGATTCAAGCAAGTACGCAAATTGCGGACTTGAATTGGCAACGCCTTGCACCTTGGCAAGAACTTACAGCTCAAGCTTTTGACCAACCCGATCGCCGTTCGGCTGTTTGGGAAATTGATGGAATCACTATCGATTATGAGCGTGGCAACAGTACCCAAGCTCTAATGTTTCTGGGCTGGATCGCTAGTCGTCTGGAATGGGAACCAATCGAACGCAGTTCTGAAGGCGGTGATTACGATATCCAGCATATTATTTTTGAGGGTCGTAACCATATCAAAATTAAGGCTGAATTAGCAGCAATTCCCATTGGTGATGTTGGTGAGGTAGTTGGAGATCTGATCGGTTTACGCTTGACAGCCTCTAATCAAAATACTGATGCTTGTAATGTATTCTGCTCAGAGTCTACAGGCTGTATGCGGATGGAAGCTGGTGGTGGAGCTCAAAACTATCGTGTTCATCAAGTATCACCTTTGTCAGATCAAAGTGCTGATACGCTTCTTGGACAACAATTGCAGCGCTGGGGACGTGAAGCTCTCTACGAAGAAAGTCTTGCGCTCGTATCGAAAATACTAGCACTATAAAAAAAGGCTCGCACTGGCGAGCCTTTTTTTATAGCTATTCTCATTATAAAAATTGGTTTCATAATGAGAATAGCCACTTTCTTTAAAATTCTTCGATTTCTAGTTGCCCAACAATAAAGGCGACACAGCCGAAAGCACAGGTAATTGGTAGAGGATTTTTTAAAATAAAACTAAATATTGATGCTAGGCAGGAAATAGCGATCGCGGCAAATGTCCAAGATTTTTCATCATCACTCATCCCTTTAGCATTTTTAATCGCCCGCAAAGTCTTGTCAGGTATCGGTAATGGCATCACAGAGCTTGGTGGAAATGCCCAATAATTGCAACAACGTTCAACAAATAGGTCAGTCCAACCATTTTCCTGACACCATTCATCAATCCATTCATCCCGAAAACGCTTCATATGCACAAATCATCAGTAGTTCTGTAAAAGAGAAACATGAGCGGCGCTTGATTGCTACTCATGTTTCTTTTACCTAGATTAACAGGAGTTCCTATTGATTGGGGCATACGTTACAAAAACTTAAAGTAAACAAAAGGAGTCGCTTCGCGACTCCTTTTGTTTATTGTCTTGATTCAACATTTACAAATGAGTTGTCACACATATCAAATGAGGTAGTTTTCCCAGCAGCTAAAGAATCTGTAAGATAGTTCTGAAAGATTTCGCCTTTGCTATTGCGGCGATTGACCTGGACATCTCTTACTGTTCTCCCTGTAGAATTCGTAGCTGTGTAAGTGATGCAATTTTGACGAGTTGATTGTGTTGTTGAGATAGATAGATAGACAGTTGCAGCTTGAGCTTGAGCAATAGTTTGAACTTGGGCAGTTTGAAATGACAAGCTTAGAAATAAATCGAACATTGTTTTTAGAATATCTTGAGCTAATTAATAGATATTCCCCTCTAAAAATTAATCTTAGCTTTATTTTGATAATAAATATCTGTATAAATGGAATTTATGTGTTTTTTGTAAGTGATTATACTAAAGCGCAAAATTGCATAGCCATTCTGTGAATTTAAAACCCTTACAGGGTTTGGTTTTTAAATTCTCAAAAGTATGACAACACTTCTGTGAATTGGTATTAAAGGGAAAAGCTTGCAAAGAATAAACCCTTAGAGTTGCGCCCCGAATGGGCGCAACTCTAAGGGTTTGGGAATATATTTTGCGTAAGTCTCCCTAATACTTTCTTGATGGTTTTGTGTCATTTAATAGTAACTTCGGTATGGGCTTCGGCGATCGCCTCAACTTTACTGGAACCATTCACGCCGCGAATTGTGTCGAAAGTACCTTTGATAAAACCTGCGATCGGTACAGCAACCAATAGCCCTAAAACTCCATTTAGCTTAAAGCCAATATCTAGAGAAATTAACATCCATACTGGATTTAACCCTGTTAACTCACCGACGATACGCGGCCCCAGTACATTCTCAACAATTTGAATAATTGCCACTGCGACTAGTAAAACCTTGACCCCTAGCCAGAAATTCTGTAGAGCTATCAATAGGCTAACTGTGATAATCGTGCTAGAGCCTCCAAGGGGAATTAAACTCGCAAGCCCTATGCCAAAGCCAAAAAGCTGGGCAAGGGGAACCCCTAAGATTAGCATAGCTGTAGTTTGCAGAATACCAAGGATTGTCGCTAAAGTAACCTGTCCGACAATAAAGCGCTCAAAATTGCGGGGCAGTAAATTGCGAACCTGATCATTCCATTTCTGAGGTAGCCAACTTAATAAGCCATTCCAGAGGAATTCACCACGGATGACAAGAAAAATCGAAAATATCAAGGTCAAAAAGATATTTACCAGACTGCCGATCGCTCCAAAGACTATGCTAAAAAGTTGAGTGGTTAGAGATCGCAGTACCCCCGTTAATTTTTCAATTAGTTGATTGAAAGTGCTACTAATATCAAACGGTAATTGCTGTGCGATCGCCCATGTCTCAAGGGTCTGTAGTTGTTGCTGACCAGACTTAATCCAGTCCGGTAAGCGGACGATGAGTTCATTAGCCTGTGCCAAAATCAAAGGCACAATAAAAATGGCTAATGTTCCTAGCACCATGAAAAATATGAGAATTACCAATCCTGCCGCAATGCCACGATTTACCTTTAGTTTGGTTAAAAAGCGAATCGGATAATCTAGCAAAAATGAAATCACTGTCGCTGTGATCAGGATGCTGACTAGTGGTTGCAATTCTCGACCAAGCAATAGCAATAACCAACCGTTCAGAAAAATTAACGGAAAAGTTAAGCCTAGAGAAAACCAACGAGGCAACTTATTGAGGGTCTCAATCATACAAAACAATTTGACGCGCTAGGTATCTACTTAAAATTGTGCGCTAAAAGTGTTGGTTAAAACACAAATTCACTAAAAGTTTCCAACAAAGCTTAAAAAACGAAACCCAAAAGACGCGTGGTGGTGCTTTGCGCCGCTAATCGTCTTTTGGGTTTTACCCTAGGTATGCTTGGCGGACTCTCTCATCAACTAATAAATCCGATGCCTGTCCTGCGATCGTTATTATTCCAGACTCCATCACATATCCACGATTCGCATGTTGCAAAGCTAAAGTCGCGTTTTGCTCAACTAATAAAATAGTCACCCCAGATTGATTAAGATTCACTATGGTTTTAAAAATTTCCCTGACAATTTGTGGGGCTAGCCCCAAACTTGGCTCATCAAGCAATAAAAGTTTAGGGCGACTCATCACCGCACGGGCGATCGCTAGCATTTGTTGTTCGCCACCGCTTAATGTACCCGCCAATTGATTGCGGCGTTCACCAAGACGTGGAAAAATCTGAAACTGCTTTTCTATATCAGCTTTAATCCCCCAGCGATCGCTTCGCAAAAATGCTCCTAATTCCAAATTATCCAGCACAGTTTGTCTTGCTAATACTCGCCGGCCTTCTGGACTATGAGCAATCCCAATTTTGACTATTTGATCTGGTCGTAGATTCGTAAGATTTTTACCGTTGTAAATAATCAGTCCCGATCGCTGTGAAACAAGACGAGAAATAGTTCGTAAAGTGGTCGTCTTACCTGCGCCATTAGAGCCAATCAAAGTCACGATTTCGCCTTCATTGATGGTTAAACTCACATCTTGAAGCGCTTGAATTCCACCATAGTTTACAAAGAGATTATTGATTTCTAGCATTTATCCACAAACACTCATAAATTATTTTTTGGCGAATAGATAGACATCATCTTTCTGATACTCAAGTTTTAAATTAGGCATTTTCTTTGCTTGCTCAACTAAACTCAGAGAATAATCGCGATCACTTTGATATCCAGCATGTCTAGTATTTAGCAAAATATAGTCAAAAGTTGCAAGATCATAAGAGGTATTAAATGAGGTTAATTTGACTGTTTGACGATGGCTAACATGAGGCGCAATTTCATGAGTAGTTAAGATACTACCTTTTTTAGTCTTTACAAATGCAATTGCTTCATTATTAGCTTGCCAAGTATCAATAGATTGTAAATATTCACTTGTAAATAGATTTAATCTTGACATTGTAATAAAAGCGGGTCTTCTGGGTTTAAGGGGATAAGTAAATCTAATGAGAAAGACAAGCTAATAATCTAGAACGAAAATTTAAAAAATTTGGGTCTTCTGGGTTTAAGGGGATAAGTAAATCTAATGAGAAAGACAAGCTAATAATCTAGAACGAAAATTTAAAAAATTTAAAAAACCATAAGCCTGTCGTTTAATTAATTTAATACGATTATTAAGTCCCTCCATCACACCACTAGATGTACGATTTAAAAAGTAGTTACAAATATTATCAAGATGATTACGAATGGTTTCCAAAACTGCGCCATAAACAGCTTTAGCTTTTTGAAGCCATTCTTTTAATTGTTTCTGACCCTCTTCAGGAGTTTTACAAGTCTCAAAAATACTTCTAAAGTCTTCTTTGAGATTATAAGCTAGTCGCAAGCGTTTAGAACATTTCAAGACATTTTCTAACTTCACTTTTTCTTCTTCTGTTAAGTCTACCTTGTTCTTTAGTAGAATAAATCGACTACCTTTAATCTTGATTTTAGCTTTTTGACGCAGTTGATTTAACTCTTTGATTAGTGGCTGCATAACATGAAATCTGTCGATGACAATTTTCGCATTTGGAAATACTTCTTTGACAACTTTGGGAAAGCCTCCCCACATATCAATGCTAACCTCCTCTACTTTTTCCCTTATCTCAATCGGTTGCTGCTTCAGGACTTCAATGATGTCATCTTGTTTATGACTATCAATTACTTCTAGTAATGCTCCTGCGTCAATACTTGATACGACTGTCACAAAGTCTTTATGTCCTTTGCGTTTACTCACTTCATCAATACTCACTCGTTTTACTTCTTTCCAATCATCTTTTTTTGGCTCATCTGGGTTTGAGGGGTAAATGGTACAGTGTCGATACAATTATTGGCGACATGGTAGGGCTGTAACTGTTGCTCCGAGAGGATTCTGATTACTATTAGCTGTGCTTATCCCCATGAACCCAGAAGAGCCTCTTTTTTTTTAGAGAAAATTGGTGATTGAAAATCCCTTGTATTTGATCCCAACTCAAATATTCATCTCGACTTACTTGCTCCACACTCGCACTTTGTACTCGTTGATAAACATACTCCTCATACCTTTGTGTGTATCGTCTTTCCCAGTCTACAAAGGGTAACTTTTCCGTAAAATGTCTTTGACAATGTTGACAATAAAATTGGCGGCGCGGCGTATTTAAATAAACTATTTTCCCAAATACTGACAAATCTCGAATCAATATCGGTCGATTTTGTTTTAATTTTCCACCATGCGTATTACAATGCGGACAAGTAATTTCATCCTGTAAAAATCTCAACTTTAGGGTGATTTTATTTTCTTCTTCCGTAAAACTTTCAACGGTTGTGTTGGGTAAATTTAGCAACCTATCTAGATACAAGTCCATACCTGTCACCACTTATCTTTGTGCTTCATTATACATTAATCCCCTCAAACCCAGAAGAGCCAAAAATTTAAAAAACCATAAGCCTGTCGTTTAATTAATTTAATACGATTATTAAGTCCCTCCATCACACCACTAGATGTACGATTTAAAAAGTAGTTACAAATATTATCAAGATGATTACGAATGGTTTCCAAAACTGCGCCATAAACAGCTTTAGCTTTTTGAAGCCATTCTTTTAATTGTTTCTGACCCTCTTCAGGAGTTTTACAAGTCTCAAAAATACTTCTAAAGTCTTCTTTGAGATTATAAGCTAGTCGCAAGCGTTTAGAACATTTCAAGACATTTTCTAACTTCACTTTTTCTTCTTCTGTTAAGTCTACCTTGTTCTTTAGTAGAATAAATCGGTAGTCCTAAAAAGGAAAGGACGCACACGGAGGTAAAGAATCGTTGTAATGATGAATAAAATTCCAAATGGCTCCAATGTGATTTTCCAATTTCTTAGAAAAAGATAAGGTCTTTCTAACTAGTCTTGATACTCGTTGACGTAACGTACAGTTGAATCTCTCAATATAGTTGGTCTTTCCCGTTTCTTTCCCGACAGCCCTATGACGTTTGCTGGGCAGGACAACTGGATAAGACGAATAGAAGTCAGTATAAATAACCGCACATTGGCGATAGACGCTAGGCAACGATTCCCATAACTTCTGAGCTGATTCACCAGTGCGATCGCCTATATAACAACCGACAATTTCACGAGTCTCGGCATCAATGGCAAGCCATACCCACTGTTTATTGCCTTTGTCGTCCACAAAAGACCACAATTCATCCATCTGTATGGTCAAACGGCGTTTTGGTTTTGGTTCTACCTCCACCTGCTGAGGAACGTTTTCATATTTATGATTGACGTAACTTTGCAACCATCTCTCTGAGACCTTGAGGACTCTGGCAATTCCAGCTAGTGGGATTTTTTCTAGTAGTAGTTTCTCAAGAAGGTCATAAGTGTCTTGGGTACGCTCTGAAACTCTCTGCCACTGTGGATTTTCTACAAATTGACGACCACAGTCCCGACATTTATAATTTTGTTTTCCATGTCGTGTACTGCCGTTTTTTACAACGGATACGGACTGGCAGGATGGACAGGATGGCCTTGCTTCTGACATTACTTTACTTTGTATCAACTATCTGGATATTTTCCTACATCCTTTCCTTTTTAGGACTACCAATAAATCGACTACCTTTAATCTTGATTTTAGCTTTTTGACGCAGTTGATTTAACTCTTTGATTAGTGGCTGCATAACATGAAATCTGTCGATGACAATTTTCGCATTTGGAAATACTTCTTTGACAACTTTGGGAAAGCCTCCCCACATATCAATGCTAACCTCCTCTACTTTTTCCCTTATCTCAATCGGTTGCTGCTTCAGGACTTCAATGATGTCATCTTGTTTATGACTATCAATTACTTCTAGTAATGCTCCTGCGTCAATACTTGATACGACTGTCACAAAGTCTTTATGTCCTTTGCGTTTACTCACTTCATCAATACTCACTCGTTTTACTTCTTTCCAATCATCTTTTTTTTTAGAGAAAATTGGTGATTGAAAATCCCTTGTATTTGATCCCAACTCAAATATTCATCTCGACTTACTTGCTCCACACTCGCACTTTGTACTCGTTGATAAACATACTCCTCATACCTTTGTGTGTATCGTCTTTCCCAGTCTACAAAGGGTAACTTTTCCGTAAAATGTCTTTGACAATGTTGACAATAAAATTGGCGGCGCGGCGTATTTAAATAAACTATTTTCCCAAATACTGACAAATCTCGAATCAATATCGGTCGATTTTGTTGGGTCTTCTGGGTTTAAGGGGATAAGTAAATCTAATGAGAAAGACAAGCTAATAATCTAGAACGAAAATTTAAAAAATTTAAAAAACCATAAGCCTGTCGTTTAATTAATTTAATACGATTATTAAGTCCCTCCATCACACCACTAGATGTACGATTTAAAAAGTAGTTACAAATATTATCAAGATGATTACGAATGGTTTCCAAAACTGCGCCATAAACAGCTTTAGCTTTTTGAAGCCATTCTTTTAATTGTTTCTGACCCTCTTCAGGAGTTTTACAAGTCTCAAAAATACTTCTAAAGTCTTCTTTGAGATTATAAGCTAGTCGCAAGCGTTTAGAACATTTCAAGACATTTTCTAACTTCACTTTTTCTTCTTCTGTTAAGTCTACCTTGTTCTTTAGTAGAATAAATCGACTACCTTTAATCTTGATTTTAGCTTTTTGACGCAGTTGATTTAACTCTTTGATTAGTGGCTGCATAACATGAAATCTGTCGATGACAATTTTCGCATTTGGAAATACTTCTTTGACAACTTTGGGAAAGCCTCCCCACATATCAATGCTAACCTCCTCTACTTTTTCCCTTATCTCAATCGGTTGCTGCTTCAGGACTTCAATGATGTCATCTTGTTTATGACTATCAATTACTTCTAGTAATGCTCCTGCGTCAATACTTGATACGACTGTCACAAAGTCTTTATGTCCTTTGCGTTTACTCACTTCATCAATACTCACTCGTTTTACTTCTTTCCAATCATCTTTTTTTTTAGAGAAAATTGGTGATTGAAAATCCCTTGTATTTGATCCCAACTCAAATATTCATCTCGACTTACTTGCTCCACACTCGCACTTTGTACTCGTTGATAAACATACTCCTCATACCTTTGTGTGTATCGTCTTTCCCAGTCTACAAAGGGTAACTTTTCCGTAAAATGTCTTTGACAATGTTGACAATAAAATTGGCGGCGCGGCGTATTTAAATAAACTATTTTCCCAAATACTGACAAATCTCGAATCAATATCGGTCGATTTTGTTTTAATTTTCCACCATGCGTATTACAATGCGGACAAGTAATTTCATCCTGTAAAAATCTCAACTTTAGGGTGATTTTATTTTCTTCTTCCGTAAAACTTTCAACGGTTGTGTTGGGTAAATTTAGCAACCTATCTAGATACAAGTCCATACCTGTCACCACTTATCTTTGTGCTTCATTATACATTAATCCCCTCAAACCCAGAAGAGCCATTTTGTTTTAATTTTCCACCATGCGTATTACAATGCGGACAAGTAATTTCATCCTGTAAAAATCTCAACTTTAGGGTGATTTTATTTTCTTCTTCCGTAAAACTTTCAACGGTTGTGTTGGGTAAATTTAGCAACCTATCTAGATACAAGTCCATACCTGTCACCACTTATCTTTGTGCTTCATTATACATTAATCCCCTCAAACCCAGAAGAGCCATAAAAGCTAAAACTGCCCAAAAAATTATAAACCGATGATGCCAATATTTTTTCGAGCCAATTTTGACAAAGCTCGAAATTGCGATTAGCATTAAAAATGGCAAAATTGGCAATGGGTATTGATTTGATAGATATCTTTGATCGGGATCGTCAGACAATATACTCATAACTATAGTTGGTGTAGCAACAAGTAAAGGAGATAAGTTTGTATTTTTTAGACACCAAATAAATGGAGCAAAAAGCAGCAATAGGTATACAAAATTATCGATAGAAAATATTTTTTTTAAAAACAAATCTGGTTTCAGAAACAAATTAAGAAATATTTCTGAATAGGAATTTCCTAAAGAGCCATATTTTCTACCAATGTGTCTAACAGTACTTGCTAAATCTCCGCCAAATAGAGGGATCACAATTTGGGTTGCAAAAATCAACCATGTCATCCCAGTAAATATTGCAATCAAACCCATTAACTTTCTCTTTTCAAATATAATCAACCATACTCCCATGGCTATTACAGTAAGTGCGAAAACAGCTTTGCAGCTCAGTATTATTACAAGAGTTAGGCAAAAGAATAATGTCATCCCTTCCCTTGCGAATAAAATAGACCAGAGGAAAAATGGTACTGAAATTACATCTGGATGAAAATCAAATAGATTGACATTAAATATCAATGGAGATAGGGTGTAAATAAATGAGAGTAAATACCCCTGATTATTAGATAATCCCTGCTGGATGGCTAATTTAAAAACTGGAATTGAACCACTTGAAAGTGCGATTGCTTGAACTAATAATAACCAATGTACGTCTGGATAAATTTTATAAAAAACACTTAATGGATAAAGTATAAATGCTGCATGATCTGCCAATATATGAAAGTCCAAAAACGAAGATTTTGGGGCTAAATCTTGACTTATAAAGTAAACTCCTTGATCAAAAATACCTAAATCCCATGCCCTAGATTGGAATAAAGAATGCCGAAGACTGCTAAAAAAGAATAAAACTAAAGTATATAATATTACCAATATAGAAACTGGATTTATAATTGATTTATCGATTGCTTTTATTAATTTCATGTATTTAAATTTTATAACTTTATCAAAAAGAATTTTTCACTATTTAAAATAAGATTAGAAGATCGAGAAATAACTTCGCGAATATTTTTTTTATCGCCATCTTCCATTGATTTAGTCCAAGCTTGAACAAAATTATATCCTCCAACCAAATATTTTGCCCCCTCTTTAGCTCTCTCAGACAAATATGTTTGATTAATTGCATTAGGTGAAGGAATCCAGCCTTTTCTATCTGATAAATACAGAATAGTCGGATCATTACCAGTTGTAGCCACTATCAGAGAATTTTTAGGGACAGTTTGCTTTACAATCTGCGCTAATTCAAATAATTCTGAATTATTAGGATTTTCTTTTGCCATGTATTCTAGTGAATAAAATAGTGAGCCAGCAAATAAGAAAACTATAAAAATTATATTAATTATTTTTGTCGAATAGGTGGTTCTTGTGAATGCCTTACCTATATATATACAAGCAGGAATTAGAAGGCATAGTTGATAGTATTCATGAAAAGAGTTTAAATTTGCAAATATGAGAAGATATAAGATGTTTGATGCAAATAACAAGTCAAAAAATATCTCTTCTTTCTTCTCTCTGGCTCTTCTGGGTTCATGGGGATAAGCACAGCTAATAGTAATCAGAATCCTCTCGGAGCAACAGTTACAGCCCTACCATGTCGCCAATAATTGTATCGATACTGTACCATTTACCCCTCAAACCCAGATGAGCCTTCTCTCTTTTGCACAATATTCCAAATATCATAGCGATAAATCCTAAAGCTAGGAGATGCCGAACTGCGATAAAATAAGTAATTTGTTCAAACATTATTCCTAATCTTTGAAAATTCCAGCCAAATCTTTCGGAGCCAAATCCAAAGCTTAATCCATACTCATTTGCGACCTGATAAGAATGACAATACCAAGCAAATGTAGGAATAATTATTATGGCTGTATAAAGATATAGATTCAAGTTTGAAAACATTTTATATTTAAATTTTTGCCAAACCAAGTATGTAAATGGCAGAAATAGATAAAAAGCAGGAACCACTTTTACAAGACAGGCTAAGCAAATTAACAGAGATGAGATAAAAAGATATTTTTTATGATCGTTTTTTATCCATTTATAAAAAAAGTAAGTTCCTGAAATAGCAGACATTAACACCAAAGATTCAGGTTGAAATGTTCTGCTGTAGTAAATATTAGTGGGAATTATTGTGTAAAAAAAAGATGCCCAGAATGCTAGTTTTTTATCACAAGTAATCTCTAGGCACAGTTTATAAAAAAAATAAATTGCAACTAAAGAAAAACTAATAGATAAAAGTCTACCGATACTTTCGTGAACACCAAAAAATTTATAAAGTATGGCAATAAAAAATGAATAAATTGGGAATTCTGTTTGACAGTAACCTGCTAAATTGCCGCCCCAATCAATTTGAGGATAGAAGAAGTTATATCCATTTTCGTAAAAATTCCGAGCCATTGCCGCAGTATCGGATTGTCTCCAAGAATGAACGCCCAATATTGGCGATTGGATATTATAAATTCTTAAACAAAATGCCAAAGAAAGCAAAAAGCTTATTGGATATGAATCTACTAGTTTTTGTGCTTTTATCATTAATATTTGTCAATATTTAGGAGTAGATAAAACTTTTTTGCAATGGTGTGTGGATTGGATATATTTAGCGGTCATTGCTATTTTTTTAGATTACATTGCCCGTAACCAATTTAATTCTAACCACTAAAAAGCACTCCGTGAGGAGTGCTTTTTAGTTATGCTTGCCAATTAACCCAATCTTGAGGCTTCAAGAAAGTTTCGTGTAACTCTGCTTCAGAAGTATTCGGCTCAGGATGATAGTCGTAATCCCAACGCACGAGTGGAGGTAGTGACATCAAGATTGATTCAGTGCGTCCGTTGGTTTGCAGACCAAAGATTGTGCCGCGATCATAGACAAGGTTAAATTCTACATAGCGTCCGCGACGATATAGTTGCCATTGCTTCTCACGATCGCCATATTCCATATTGCGACGACGATTGGCGATCGGGGTATAGGCAGGCAAGAAAGAATTACCACAACTGTTAACAAAGGCGAAAATCTCTTCCCAAGTACGAGGTACATCACCGACTTCGTCACTCATTACTTGAGCGGTTGTTGAATCATTACTGTTTTTGTAAAGTCCATCTTCGCCATTTTGATAGTCAAAGAAAATACCACCTACGCCGCGAGTTTCGCCGCGATGCTTGAGGTAGAAGTAATCATCACACCATTGTTTGAATACAGGATAGTAGTGGGGATTGTGGCGATCGCAAGCAGCTTTAAGTGTGGTGTGCAAATGCTTTGCATCTTCGCCAAAGCCATAGTAAGGGGTGAGGTCAAGCCCGCCGCCAAACCACCAGATTGGACCTGCTTCAAAATAACGATAGTTAAGGTGAACTGTTGGGGCATAAGGATTCTTAGGATGCAGCACCATCGAAGTCCCAGTTGCATAAAATGTTTCGCCTGCAACTTCTGGGTGATGGCGCAAAATAGCTGGGGGTAACTGGGAGCCAAATACTTCAGAAAAATTTACGCCGCCCTTATCAAAATAGTCACCATCGGTAATTACGCGAGATCGTCCGCCGCCGCCTTCGGGTCTCTCCCATTGATCTTGCTTAAACGTTGCTTTGCCGTCTAGTTCTTCTAAACCTTGGCAAATGTTGTCTTGCAAGCCCTGCATGAACTGTTTCACGCGAGCCTTAGAGTCAACAGGAACTTTGAGTAAAACCTTACTAGGAGCGACAGGGGCGATAGTCATAATCGTTTCGTATTAGTTTTCAGAGGTTGGACTTAAAATTTTTATAAGAGTTTGTGAGCTTAAGGAGTCTCAGCCTGCGGGTGAGGCTTCTTAAGCTCATTAAGAATTGCTATATCACTGTTAAATACTTTACATTTAGTCTGTGTTGACTGGGGCAAATGTAAAGCATTGTGTAGCAAAATATCGCGATCGCGAACTCATATCATAAAGTCAGCGCGAAGCGCTGACTTTATGAAAATCCCAACGATGCTAGATCTGCCAGAACAATTTCTAACTTTGCAAACACCACGCCTGATTCTTCGTAAATTGGAGATCACTGATGCGGCGGATATTTTTGCCTATGCCCATGATCCAGAAGTAAGTACCTACACTTTGTGGGAAGCGCATCAGTCAATTAATGAGACTTACGAATATTTAAACAATTTTGTTTTTAAAATGTATCGTAATGGGACAGGAATGACTTGGGGAATAGTAGAAAAGGGAAGCAGCAAATTAATTGGAACTTGTGGCTTGCATGTTACACCTGTTCATCGAAGAGCAGAACTAGGATACACACTGTCAAGGGATTATTGGGGGCAAGGCTTAATGACTGAAGCAGTAAATGTAGCGATCACTTTTGGCTTTCATGTGATGCAATTACTCAGAATTCAAGCTTATTGTGCTGTAGAAAATATAAGTTCGGCAAGAGTTCTAGAGAAATCAGGAATGCAATTTGAAGGGATTTTGCATAATTATGTTTTTACAAAAAATCGTCCGTGGGATGTGAAGATGTACGCAATTACGCGATCGCATACATCTTTACATCCAGATTTTTTAATGAAACCTTTTATTGATTAATCTTATTGATTAATCTGTTGTCTCAACCAAACTCTAAACTCACGGATCAGTTTATTGTCATCTATTGATTCAGTCTGTTGTAAAAACTGATCGAGGATCTTATGAGAAACCATTGGAAAAGCCAAACTAAATTCACTTTCCAAATATTCATTTTCCTGTAATTTGTAAATACCTATTCCCGAACTACTGTATCTCCATATTTCTGGCACACCTAAATCTCTGTAAATTGGGAACCTACGGCTGCTAGGACTAGTAATATCGACTTCAACGACTAAATCTGGAGGGGGATCAATTTCTAAATTTATCTCGCGTCCACGTATGCGATCGCTATTTTGAATATAAAAACAACAGTCTGGCTCTACTCCTACGCCTAAGTCTTCTCGGTTTAACGTTGTAGAACCAAATCCTCGAATGCTTAAATTTAATTCTTCAGTTAGAGTAATAATTATCCTTTCTAAAATGCAGTTAATTGTTTCATGCAATCCTAAAGGCATTTTTATTTCTAAAACTCCATGATGATAGGCTAGACGGGTAGAGCGATGGCTGCCCATATCAGTAAGCATCGCTTGATAAGTTTGCCAGCTAATATTAGTTAGCACAGCTTTACCATTAGGTGATTCTACATCTTTTTTTTTGTAAGGTAAGGAAGTCGTAATCATCTAATCAATCTCCTGACAACGTTATCCACAAATCATACTTTAAGATTTTGCTTCAGAACTTATACCAATAGTTTTAGCATAAGAATAAGTCTATTTACAGCGTTTTGCGATAAAATCCAAACCAATGAAAGCTGTAAAAGTGTTGCAAAGCAACACTTTTACAGCTTTTAAGAAATTTATCGTGTTTCATCTGATCGGAAATTCCTGTAGGATTCTCCTGAATACAAAAAAGCCCTCGCTTAGCGAGGGCTTTTTTGATGATTAGTCAAAACCAAGTAGGTCAAAAATTTCGCGATCTTTTAGAGGTTGAGCGTAAAGTGGCTCAGCGTTTTCCAGCATACCTTTGGCAAGCTTCAGATATTCTTGCTGTACTTCTAACACTTCAGGATCAGGATCCATTTCAAATACAGTACATTTCTTCAAGCGACTGCGGCGGATTGCATCAACTGTGCGGAAGTGCGCTAAGGTTTTCAATCCAACGCGATCGTTAAACTTGTCGATTTGATCGGTTCCTTCGCTACGGTTGGCGATGATACCGCCCAAACGCACGCGATAGTTTTTCGCTTTAGATTGGATTGCAGCGACGATGCGATTCATGGCGAAGATCGAGTCAAAGTCATTGGCGGTGACGATCAAGCAATAATGAGCATGTTGCAATGGCGCAGCAAAACCACCACAGACCACATCGCCCAATACATCAAAAATCACGACATCAGTATCTTCGAGCAGATGATGTTCTTTAAGAAGCTTAACGGTTTGACCTGTGACATAGCCACCGCAACCAGTTCCTGCGGGTGGACCACCAGCTTCGATACACATCACGCCATTATAGCCTTCAAACATGAAATCTTCTGGTTTCAGTTCTTCAGAATGGAAATCAACGGTTTCGAGAATGTCGATTACCGTGGGAACCATTTTCTTGGTTAAGGTGAAAGTACTATCGTGCTTAGGATCACAGCCGATCTGAAGTACGCGCTTACCAAGATGAGAAAAAGCTGCGGATAGATTGGAAGAAGTGGTCGATTTGCCGATGCCACCTTTACCATAGACGGCGATTACCAAAGCTCCTTCAATTACCATTCCTGGCTCTTGATAAACTTGAACGCTGCCTTCGCCGTCTTCACATTTTGTAACTGATGGTGGATGTGCGGTTAAAACTGCCAAAATAGACTCCTATTAAAAATAATTGTTTATTTGAAGCCTGGCACAACGCGCCAAACTTCATTTCCGTTTCTATTGACCAATCTGGGCTTTTGCATCGTAGAGAGTTTCTACGGTGATCGAAGTGATGCCGCGATCGCTAGCAAATTTCTCAGTATTACGCTTGATTTTGCCGCGAACAAAGAAGGGAATCTCCTTCAACTCAGCTTCACCATCAGCACTCCAAGTAATGCCCTCAATTGCTTGAGCAACAGGAGTGAGAACGGCTTGATTAGAGTTGTTTGTTGAGGCGATCGCATGATCAGTAGCGACTGATTCATGCGGCAAATCACGACGAGATTCTGGTGATGGCGCAGTATGCAAATGGCTCATATGTCCTTCTGCAAACTCGAAGTCCTCTTTGAACATTCCAATCAAATGCTCTTCTAGCCCCATCATCAAAGGATGTATCCAGCTATCAAAAATCACATTTGCGCCTTCCCAGCCCATTTGTGGTGAGTAACGAGCAGGAACATCTTGAACGTGAATTGGTGCAGAAATCACCGCGCAAGGGATACCCAAGCGTTTGGCGATATGTCGTTCCATCTGAGTGCCAAGCACTAGTTCTGGAGCGGCTTCAGCAATTTTGGCTTCCACAGCCAGATAGTCATCACTAATCACGGCTTCAATTCCATGCTTCTTAGCAACTTCGCGTACTTCCCGCGCGAACTCTCGGCTATAGGTTCCAATACCAACGAGGGTAAAGCCTAATTCTTCAGTTGCCATCCTTGCTGCCGCCAAAACATGGGTCGCATCACCAAAGATGAATACACGCTTGCCTGTGAGATAGGTGGAGTCAACTGATCTGGAATACCAAGGTAGTCTCGAAGCGCCCACTTCGGCTGCCGATGATACCCGTGCTGCATCCCAATTACCCAAAGTATCAGCATGAGATCGCGCTAGAGCTTGACTAACATCGATATCGGCGACTTTGCCAATTTCAGCAATAAAGTCGCGAGTCGCTCCGACTCCGATAGGAACGGTTTTAATAATTGGTTGTCCAAAGCTACGGCTGAGCCAAGTACAAGTTGTCAGTGCAATTTCAGGGTACAGACAAATATTAAAATCTGCATTTGGAATCCGCAGCAAATCATCGGGTGTTGATCCCATTGGCGCAACGACATTCACATCTACGCCGATCTCCGCCAATAACTTGATCACTTCGCGAATATCATCACGGCATCGGAAGCCTAATGCAGTTGGTCCAATTATGTTCGCTTTTGGACGGATATTGGGATCGCGCTTGGGACGTGGCGTATTTGGGGCTGGGACAACTGGTAATAGGAGTGTCCGAACTAGATGATACAGAGTTTCGCTTGCCCCCCAATTTTCTTTCTTAGAATAAGCGGGCAGCTCTAAACTTACAACTGGGATCGGTAGCCCCATGCTCTTGGCTAAGCCACCTGGTTGATCTTGAATTAACTCAGCTGTGCAACTTTCACCAACGAGCATGACTTGAGGCTTAAATCTGTCATAGGCTTCGCGCACAGAAGTTTTAACCATTTCAGCCGTATCTCCACCGAGATCGCGAGCTTGAAAAGTGGTGTAAGTTACTGGCGGACGGCGATCGCGGCGCTCGATCATCGTAAATAGCAAATCGGCGTATGTATCGCCCTGTGGCGCATGAAGCACATAATGCACACCTTCCATTGCAGTGGCAATTCGCATAGCCCCCACATGGGGAGGGCCTTCGTAAGTCCAGAGAGTCAATTCCATAAGTTACTTCGATGAGTTTAGGTTACAAAAGCATAGTTAGTAGGAGCGTGAAGCGCTCCTACTAACTACACTGTTAATCTTCTGCGTCGCTCAAGCGGACGCGCAAACAATTCAGCAAGGTCAGCAGCTTGGTCATAACCATGAATCGGTGAAAACACTAATTCGATTGACCATTTGGTAGCCATGCCTTCGGCTTCGAGAGGGTTAGCAAGCCCTAGACCACAAACTGTAATATCGGGACGAGCTTCACGACATCGATCTAGCTGCTTCTCAACATCTTGTCCTTCTGATAAGACGGTTCCTTGAGGTAACAGGGCAATTTCGCTGTCCATCAATAGGCGATCAATATAGGGCATTCCCACTTCGACAAGTTCCATGCCACATTCTCTTGATAGAAAACGCGCTAAAGGAATTTCTAGTTGTGAGTCTGGGAATAAAAATGCTTTGCGACCTGTCAGGGCTTGACGGTAGCGTTCTAAAGCTATTTTAGCCCTTTTAACAGGAGGCTCGATCGCTTCTTCAAAAACTTTGCTATCAACATTCCAAGCATCAGCGGCTGTTTTGAGCCATGCTGTAGTGCCTTCGATCCCTAACGGATATGGTGATGGCAATAACGTTCCGCCACGTGCAATTAGCGATCGCACCGTATCGCTTAAAAATGGCTGGGCAAGCAATAGTTTTGTACCTTTACCCACAGGTGGCAAATTTGCGGCACGTCGAGGAGGGAAGAAATAAACAGGACCAATCCCCATTTTGTCAAATAGTCGGCGAAATTGATCTTCTACGACATCCGCCAGACTACCAACCACCATCAAGCCAGCTTCGTCGCTACGTGGTAATACTGGAACCATTGAACCCAGACAGGCATCTTCACCTTGGGTAAATGTTGTCTCAATACCACTGCCAGAATAATTTAGAATCCGAACTTTTGGAAAGAACCGATGACTAAGTCGCTCTGCCGCTTTGGCAAGATCAAGCTTGATTACCTCAGAGGGACATGAGCCTACCAAAAACAACGTGCCAATATCAGGGCGACGTTCAAGCAATTGATCGACAACGCGATCGAGTTCTTCATTAGCATCTGCCAACCCAGCAAGATCCCGTTCGCCGAGAATTGCTGTGCCAAATCTTGGTTCGGCGAAAATCATTACGCCTGCTGCTGATTGGATTAAATGGGCGCAGGTACGAGAACCTACTACCAGAAAAAAAGCATCCTGCATTTTGCGATGTAGCCAAACGATCCCCGTCAAGCCACAAAACACCTCTCTTTGTCCCCGTTCCTTAAGTACGGGAATATCAGCAGTAATTTTGACAGGTAATTCCGTGCAAGGCTCTAGAGCCATGTTTTGCTCTCCTTTTGGGCTAAATCCCTAGTTTTTTCTTAAAAGGCTATGTCCTAATTTTTATAGGGCTAGCCGATGTCTGCTGTAAAAGTGCGCGATCGCAACGCGATCAATAAATTAATTCTCTTTACTATATTTAGTAAAACCAAGAGACTGGGTAAAAAGTTGCAAAGGTTTACAGGAGTATAAGGATCTACAATCCTTATTATGGCAATTCTATGGGGATCGCAAGTAAATATACTTATTACAAGCTTGCTCAGAACTTCTATGGCTTGCTCAGAACTTCTATGGCTTGCTCATCAGCACAAAATAACCGTAACTAAATGCTAGATTTTTGGACAAAAACCAGTGGGACTTGGATTAATGTTTTGGCGATCGCCTTCGGAACATTTTTAGGGCTAATCTTGCGTGGACGATTCCTGTCTCAGGTTTTACCAATTCTCAAACAAGCGATCGGACTTATTACCATGTTTGTCAGCCTTAATATGGCTAATAGCCTGCTTAAAGTTAAAGCAGGTGCTCTTGACGGCGTTATCTTGTCACTGATTTCGCTAATTATTGGCGGCATAATCGGAGAGTTAGGACAAATTGAGAAGCGATTAGAATCAGTTGGTGATTGGCTAAAAGCAAAATTTAAGGGTAAAGGCAAATTTACTGAAGGGTTTGTCGCGGCAAGTTTATTATTTTGCATCGGACCGATGGCAATTATCGGCAGTCTCAATAATGGGCTAAGAGGCGATGATAATCTTTTGGCGCTCAAGTCAGCACTAGATGGGTTTATTTCAATTGTATTTGCTAGTACTTACGGGATCGGTGTTGGTTTTTCGGCTTTGCCCGTTGCCCTATATCAAGGCAGTATGTCTCTTTTAGCAGGAAACTTAGCTCAAAGCTTGCCTGATCCAGCTAATGCTCCATCGGTTTTAATTATTACTGGTGTAGGTGGCTTGATGTTGTTAGGGTTAGGCTTAAATTTATTAGAGCTAGCTAAGGTAAGGGTTGCGTCTTTTTTACCAGCACTTGCGATCGCGCCTTTAGTATACTGGTTAGCTGATAGTCTCAAATAATTCAACAATCATAAACCCCAATAAGAGAATGGGGGGGGGGGGGGGCGCCCCCCGGTTTTTTTGGGTTTTTTTTTTTTGTGAACAAACGCGCACCCCGAATTTT
>JALQCR010000017.1 GCA_023336205.1 Pseudanabaena sp. Salubria-1 | reverse complement strand
TATAATTTCTATATATTCCTTTTTTTTTTTTTTTTTTTTTTTGGGGGGCGCCCCCCCCCCCCCCCCCCCCCCCCCCCACTCTCACAACCTATTTAGGATTGCTATAGTCAATAAGAATATACTATTGAGAATAGGATCTCTAGAATCCTCATTTTTTCACGATAAATATTTTTGTCGAGATCACCTACTCAATGTAGGATCAAAAATTAGGAATAATTGATATAGATCACCTTTACGAATATATAGTATGTATGACTTCATAGTTATTGGCGGTGGAATTGTTGGACTTGCAACAGCAAGGAATTTACTCCAGAGTTATCCTAGAGCAAAACTATTAATCCTAGATAAAGAGAGTCAATGGGCTTTCCACCAAACCAGTAACAATAGTGGTGTGATACATTCTGGTATTTATTACAAGCCAGGTAGCTTTAAAGCAAAATTCTGTCGCGAGGGAAATATTTCCATGACAGAATTTTGTAATAAATATAATATCAGTCACGAAATATGCGGGAAAGTAATTGTTGCAACACAGCCACAAGAGTTATTTCTGCTTGACAACCTTTATCAACGTGGCTTAGCGAATGGACTTAAAGTAGAAAAAATTAGTGCTGAAGAAGTCAAAGAAGTTGAACCGCATGTAAGTTGTATCGCAGGATTAAGAGTATTTTCCACAGGAATTGTTAGCTACCGCCAAGTATGTCAAAAGTTAGTGGATATGATTAGGGATGATGGTGGTGAACTTTTGCTGAAGGCAAATGTGACTCAGATTAAAGATATTTCTGAAGGCAAAGAAATAGATACAAGTCAAGGGATTTTCGCAACTCGAATGTTAATTAATTGCGGTGGTCTTCAAAGCGATCGCCTTGCAAAGCTAGGAAATATTGACCCGCAGGTACAGATTATTCCATTTCGCGGAGAATATTATGAGTTAAAGCCTGAAAAAAGGTATTTAGTAAAGACTCTGATTTATCCTGTCCCTAATCCTAATTTCCCGTTTTTGGGAGTTCACTTTACCAAAATGATTGATGGTAGTGTTCATGCTGGACCAAATGCTGTTCTTAGTCTCAAGCGAGAGGGATACCACAAAACAGATTTTGATATGCGAGATGCTGTTGAAATTTTTTCCTATCCTGGTTTTTGGAAATTAGCCTCTAAGTATTCTAAAGATGGTATTCAAGAAATCATTCGTTCTTTTAGTAAAGCGGCATTTGTGCGTAGCCTTCAGCAGTTGATTCCTGAGGTGACGGCAGATGATTTAGTGCCAACACATTCAGGAGTTCGCGCTCAAGCACTCAAGCCGAATGGACAACTAGTTGATGACTTTTTAATTATTAAAGATCAAAAATCTATCCATGTTTGCAATGCCCCATCCCCAGCAGCTACCTCTTCGTTAGAAATTGGCAAAGCAATCGTTAAAGAATTAAATAATTTATAATTCGTATTTTTCTTTTGTTAGGCTAGCAACATATTGGGGATGATGCCATTTGTAGGCATATTCAATAGAAGTATTGGCATAGTCTTGGAGTAGCTTACGATCTTCAATACACTGTTTTAAAACTGTAAAGATAGAGATAGGGTCTGCATTAATAACTGCTTCTTGGACTTCCTTAGCCATTTGTAGTGGTAAAAAATGTAGATCTTCAGGAGCTATTCTTGCGATCACAGGCTTACCCATTGCCATTACTTCTACAGCAAATCCTCCATACCAACCAATCAAGATCTGATCTATAACTAGATCTGCGTCTTGATAAAGTTGTAAGGCTTGTGCGTGAGGAATATTTTCAATTACCTTAAAATCAAAGTATTCAGCATGGGTTTTTTCTAACTTTGCGATCGCGGTAAATATATAGTCACTTCCCTTTGCCGCGCGATTAGTTGGGGCATGAATAATCTTTATTTTTTTACGTTCAAGTTTTGGAGGATGTACAGTAATTCCATCTAGACTAATGGAATAGGGAAGAAAAGAAGACATATGAGGCGGTAAAAAATATAGCAAGTCAGGATTTACTGCCCAAATATGTTGCACATACTTTTGCATCTTTGTAATGCCTTTAAGCCGTAACTGGTCTAACTTGCCAGAATTACATTGACCATTGTAACAAGTAGAATTATGACAGGCTGCTATTGAAGTACGTTGCATCGTGATATATTTCTGGCGAATATCACAGCCATTATAAGTTGCAAAAAGTTTAGCTTGTTTAGGATAAAATGGTAGTTCTAAATGATTAAGATGGTTCTGAGGTGAATGAAATAACGATGAGCCAAAGTTGAAATGGAATACATCATATTTATTTCTAACTTGAAAAAAAGTCTGTGTTAGCTTAACAAATTTAGCGAATGGAGAAGACATTTTATCTAAACCCAAGTCAATATCACAGGAATATCCCAGCCATTCATTATTTCTTACTAAAACTTTGCTATCTAATCCGAGAGATCTTTCCCCTTGTGCGAGTCCCCAAGCCTGTCCACCAGTATAAGTAGGTAAATGAAGAACTTTCATTGTTTTTATTAATCTTACTTTAGCTCTTTATATTGAACAGCCATATTTTGGATTCCTTTCTCTATAGGTGTAAAAACTGGATTAAAATTTGCTTGTAATAACTGAATATTTGCTATTAAACTAGATTGTCGATATTTGTCACTAATCTCTATTTCAACTGGAAGATCGAGAGCTTGACTAATTAATTTAGTGATATGACGAATACTAACAACTTCATGACTACTAATATTTAGTAAATAGCTCTTTAAGTTTGGAGAAATTATACATTGTAGAAAAATTTTGACAAGGTCTACTACATTAATTAGCGATATTCTCAATCCGTCTATATCGTTTGCATCAATAGAATTACGATCAACAAAAACCTTTCTTCTTTGCAAGACAGTATTGAATAAGTTGGGGATTAATTTGTCTGTTTGACCTGTCCCATATACACCAAACAATCGCATAATTGTCACATCAAAGTCATTGCGAAATAAAGATAATGATTCCTCGGCATGTATTTTGCTCAATGCATACCAATTATTACGACTAACTGGGGCTTCTTCACTGAGTGGTTCAAAACTTGGCTTGTAAACATTACCTGTAGATGTGTAAATGAAATGCTTAACATTTGCTCTACGGGCTAATTCAGCAACTTTAACTGCACTAACTACATTTACACTTAGTAAATGCTCTGCCATTTCTGGGACTTGTCGATAGTATGGGGATTGGGAAAGATAAATGACTGTATGCGTATCTGGTGGAATAGAAAATTGACTAGAGAGCAAACCTGTATCTGCACATATACCATGATGTTCAGCAGAACTACATCCTATAACGTCGATATTTTGGTCTAGTAGATAATTGAACAGATTCTTTCCTAAAAAGCCACCTGATCCGATGATTAAGACTTTCATATAGTAACTCCTAAATCTTGGTAAGCATTTTTTAGCCTATCGGCAAATGCTTCTAATGTGAAATATTTTTCAATATATTGGCGGCTTTTAATTCCAATCTCTCTTAAGCGATCGCGATTATTTACAAGTTCTTCAATATCTTGCTCTAGTGTATCAATATGAGTATTTATAATTGGGCATTCTTCATGGTTCAGCAGATATTCTTGTGGCTTGCGGATATAACACATCACAGGCTTTCCCATTGCCATACCTTCAATAGCAAAGTATCCATGAAATCCTATTAAGCATTGGTCAAATATGATATCAGCAGATCTATACATCTCAAGAGCCTTTTCGTTAGCAACTTTTTCGACTAGAACTAGTTCTATCTGTGTACCTTTAGCAATTAGTCTTTCTACAGCTTCGATTAGGTAATGTGTTCCTTTAAAGGCTCGATGGTTAGGAGCGTGGACAATGCGTACAGGTTTTGTGCGATCGCTAGTTGGATATATAGCTTTATACTTTGCAGACTTCGCGCCATATAGATCCAATGGCCAAAAAAATAGATCGTTGCGACTTCCTACTGTGTACTCCATCATATCGCCCATAGAAAATACACATCTCGCATAATGTGTGAGTTTATTTATACGAATTTTACGGCTATACTCATCACAAATACAGGCTTTTCCAATGGCAGGACATTCCGTACAGCAATTTGGATGTCCTAGTTTTTCTGTAGTTTGACGGCTCCGTACATCTGCACCATAAGTCCAGAAAAAAACCGAAATACCTAATTTTTTGTATACTAATAATTCCTTAAAACTTGACTGTAAAGGTTTACTACCAAGTAAAACGCCTCGATCCATGTACATATGGATACGGTCAGCCCATAGGCAAACCCAAAGAAAAACAAATAAAGAGGTTAATTTACCTACCAAAGGAATAGTTGTCCAACCACTCAAATTGTAGTCAAAGTCACTAGTAATAAAATAAGTATCATAGACCAATGATTTTGCATTAACTCCTAAGAGAGCTTCTGCTTTTGCTTTAACTGCCAATGTAATAATTGGTGTGCCTGTCCAGAGGCTATTTAATCTTAGATCAGTAGGCTGAGTTCTTATAGAAATAAACTTAACTAGCCACCTCAATGGAAATAGTAATAAGCCTATACCCAAAAAAACATAAGACAAAAAATCATAACCAAACCAAATTAATCTTTTCACTGCGAGGGCTTAGTTAGGAGGACAGAGATACCATTTGGGTTTGCATCATTAAACTTGTAATCGCTTACACCTAGCTCTTGTAGCCAACCTGCTACTTCTGTTTCTGTATGTTGCCAAGCATTATGGGGATGATACCAATCAAAGTTAACCATATTATTCGTTTCAAAATCGAAAGCATCATTCCAAAAACATTTAACAAAATTGTAGTAGAAAAGCCGTTGGACATCATGGGTTCCTGCTGGTATACCCAATACTGGAATATCTTTCTCAAGGGTGATTTTGGCATTGAGATGACTAAGCTCTCTGCCTAACTCTGTAAGTCCCTCACAGGCTTTGTAGCATTCATCTGGCTCTAGATGTGTAAAATGCTCACGAATGTAGCGATCGCAAAACTGCCTTGCTGCACCCATCTGCTTATAAACATAAAAGAACATCTGTCCATTTGGTTTGAGTTTCTTATAAACTGCAAACAAAGCCTTTTTCGTGTCGGGTGTGTGATGTAAAACACCATCAGCAATAATGAAATCAAATGAGCAGTCAGCAAATGGCATAGACATTAGATCTGCTTGGACAACATGGCAATTTGCAAGATGCTTAGTATTTTCAAAGGTTGTAAATGCCGCATCAGAAATGTCTAAAGCAAAGACTTTTGCTTCATTATTATCAGCTAGCGTTTCTGCAATAAATCTCGTGTTAAATCCTGAGCCGGGTCCAATTTCTAGAACCGTCTTAAATTGGCGATAAAATCTTACAAGTTCCTCAGTCGTCGAAACGCCAAATTTTTTGCAGTACCAAGCGTAAAGAAATTCTTGGTGAGTTTGCTCTAAACCATAATTACGAAACTTGTTCCACTTATCTGAGAAAGTTGTATTTGTGAGTAACTGTTCGCTTTCAAATTCTGATATTGAGGATTCGGCAAGCTTTGCCAAATTATATTTTTCTTGAAACCAAGTAAAGTTTGGTCTAAGCACATCTTTTAAAAAGCAAGGAACACCTTTGATAACTGGATACCAGTATTCATCTGTAATAAAAACACCTTCAATCACTTGCTCCATTTCTTTTTGGAAACAACGAAAATCAAATTTGTCAAGATTTGCTGGAATTGTTAAATTCGGTAAAGCTTCGTTTCTCATAAATATGTAATTATTTGATTTTTGCAATAATTGATGACAGAAGAAAATGTGGGAATTTAATCAGGCATAAGTAACAACTTATATTGCTGTAACTGAGTTTGTACTGTCAAACTAGAGCTATGGTACTTGTCAATCCACTGCTTAGCAGAGAGTGATAAATGATTAATATTTTCAGGGTGATTGATAAGTTCTTGAACAGCTTGAACGATTTGCACCTCTGTTTGGCAATTAATTATTGGTGGTAACTCTTGATACTGATTCAAAATTTCGGCTTCATTTAAGTAAGTACAAATTACTGTACCAACTGCCATAGCCTTAAACATTATTCCACCAAAAGACCCAAGCTTAAACTGATCGACAACTACGTCACAAGCTTTTACTGTTCTCTCAAACTGTACCGTTCCCATAGGCTCTTGCCAAAGCACATATTTATCACATTGGTTATCTTTCAACAAATGAATACTTTCTTGAACATTTTTACCCCATCGACAGCAAACCATGCCAACTTTATGTCCTGATTGGCGCAATTGGCAGAAGGCTCTCAAGAAAATATCGTTACTTTTGTCTGCATAGCCAGTGCCGACTACCCAGTCCTGTCGAGTCGGGAAAAAGAAAAGAAAGTCAGCATCAAGTTCTTTACATAAACGTCTACGTAAATCTTCTGAGCCACTTATAGCATCACCATGGCTTTCGTCATACGGATGATTTATGTAAGAAACCCTTTCCCCAGCTAAGTAATGCGCATTTTCTAAGCAATCAGAATTTGTGACAAAGACATGCTGTGCTTCACTATAAGAAATTGCCGTAATTCTACCCTGCGTGTTTGGATAAAAAGGAATATCTCTTAATGTTCCATGCTCAAAAGCAAAGTATTTTTTGCCTGCGAGTAATGGCAAAATCGGATCTGTAGAATATGCTTGGATAATGTCATATTGATCAAAGAGCTGGCTCCATAAAGGTATTATAGAGTTGTAAGGAATTAAATCTGTCGCTAATAGTTGATCGCTACGTTCAGAGAAATTGACTTTAAATCTTTGGATGATTTCTTCTACTCGTTCTTCAAATAAAGATTTAGTAGATTCTGGTAAATCTTTAGAGGTTTTTAGTTTGGGGAAATATTTTCTAAGATAAGGGCGCGTGTATTTATTAATAAAACAACGCTTTAATTGATATTTTGCATAGCTATATGCTCCTAGGACAGGCTGTGTATATGAGTCTTTGATCTTTTTTAAGGATAAAAGTTTTTTGTATACATAGTTGCCGACTAAACATGTGCGAAAAAATCTATATAGCCCTAGCTGAAACCACAAAGATCTGGCACTCTTTAAACCACTTTGTCTCTTTGCTAATAGGTAACGAATGCAGAGTTTTGTTGGACCTTGGGCAAACCAAAGAGGGCGCTGGAATTTATTCATTTCCAAACTGTGCCAATTTGGGAAGAATTGATCTCTAACAGAACCTATGAAATCTGCATCTTCCCATTCTGGACAACCCATAGTGTGATAATAGTCATAGCAGATTACATCACAATCTAGCCCTGCATTGTTTAGTAATTTAGCATTGTTATAAGCATTGTTCGCGATATTCCCTATATGCAATATGCGTGGCGATTGCCCATATTTTTGGCGGAATTTTTCAATCCAATTTGCCGTTTCTGTCATATGAACATCTGAATTACTAGCCATTTTCAGTATTTAGCTCTCTTTCAAGAAGTTCAGCAGATTTTTGTAATAAAGCCATAAACTCTATTTTTTTATCTGGATCGAGTATGGTATTTAACTCTTTCTCTATACAGTCCATGACATCACCAGAATCATAGTAATTTTTTGAGGCTGAGTAGTAAAATTCATGTCCCCCAAAGCCAATAGAATTATCTAAGAGACGGGCAATTTTAGCGACCAAAGTGTTATTACTTCTAAGAACATATGAGCTGACAGGGTGCTTTAGAATAACTCCCTTTGGAGAAAAAGAATGACTAAGCAATTTTAAAAATTCAGTTGGGATGTAAGCATGGTGGTAGTCACCAATTGCTGGTTCTGGGTATTCACGAGTATGAGTGAGTCTATACACTAAATGTCTAAATG
The DNA here is from genome assembly GCA_023336205.1 of Pseudanabaena sp. Salubria-1. GTDB lineage: Bacteria > Cyanobacteriota > Cyanobacteriia > Pseudanabaenales > Pseudanabaenaceae > Pseudanabaena. The sequence goes on along the minus strand of JALQCR010000017.1, from coordinate 137,533 downwards.
ACATAATTGCGCCAGAAAACCAACCTGGTTCATCTCCTAACCTTCCTTTAGAAACTGGCTCACGGCCAACAACAACTCCATGTTCATCCAAGACTCTATTTATTTCTTTAAATACATCAGGCAAAAACTCATCAGGAATATGATGCAATATACTAGAGACAATTACTAAATCAAAACTACCTGAATCAGATGGAATTTTTAATGCACTACCAACTCTAAAATCATCTTCAGGAAACAATTTTTCACATTCTTTGATCATGCCCTCTGATAAGTCAACCCCAACCATTTGAGCGGGCTCAGGCAAAAAACTTTTCCAAAGGTTCCACAAAGATGCGGGACCACATCCTAAATCTAGTATTCGGTCTCCTTTATGGCAGTGTTGCGACACAAATTTTGCAAAATCTTCATCATGTGCTTGCATAATTAAATAGCCATGGTAGTCACGATTGTATCTTTCAGCAATAGAATCTTCATACAAAATCTCGTCTTTTTCAAAATCTCTCATGTTTTTTAATATAAATGAAAAGTTGTATTTGTAAAATACTTTAAAGTTATAGATAAAAAATTCAACTTATAACTTTGATTTGCATTGGCTGATCAAATATAGTTGAAAGGGGTCTAGTTCTACGCTTTATCTCTAACCATGTAACTCTGTCCCACATACATAGAGGGTCATTGTAAAAAGCTGTTTCTGCGTTTCTTTTTTGGGGGAACAGAGCAACTGTTAGATAATACAAACCATCCCCTAGCATTATATCTTCAGTTGAGACTGATATATTATTTATGCCAATTGAAAGAGTCCCAATATCGTGAAACTCTGGTTCATGGCTAATCCAACTAGTTGCAACTACCCCATCTGATCTTGTAAAACGAATCCAAACTGCTGGGTTGTCTATCTCCTGATAACAAGTAAATGTAATCAATAAGTTTAAGTATGAATGCTGGAAAAAAGAATACTGCGGCAAATTTTCCACTGACAAAATTTGAAATTCTTGTATCTCTACGGCAGTACTTTTAACTTTTACACCTTGATTTTGATTTGAATGAAGTTGATTTCTCTCTGAAGAAGCTTTTAAAAGTAAAGATTCATAAAAAGAACAAATATCTTGTGCATCACCATAAGCTTTCATTTGACCATCATCTAGATATAAAGCCTTAGTGCATAATCTTTTTACTAAATCTGTAGAATGAGAAACAAAAAAAACTGTAGCACCAGACAAGCAAATGTCTTTAATTCTCATCAAACATTTAGGAACAAAGAATCCATCGCCAGCAGCTAAAGCCTCATCTACGATAAATATGTCAGGATCTACGCTAACAGCAGTAGAAAAAGTTAATCTTGCTTGCATACCACTAGAATATGTCTTAAAAGGACGATCAATAAAGGATCTAAGTTCACTGAAATCTATAATTTCATCGATTTTAATATCGATTTCCTCCTTACTCATACCCAAACACATACCTCCCATATATATGTTCTCTCGTCCTGTGTATTCAGGATGAAAGCCAGTACCTAGCTCTAAAATTGCAGAAACTTTCCCATTAACAAAAACATCGCCCGATGTTTTGTCTAATGTGCCTGCGAGAATTTTAAGAAGAGTACTTTTACCTGAGCCATTTTTACCAATTACTCCAACTACTTCTCCCTTTTTAACTTCAAAAGATATTTGTTTCAAAGCCAAAAATTCTTGATGATAGGTATTATTAGTAATAATTTCTTTCAGCATATCTAAAGGTTTACTATAGACCTTATAAATCTTCGTAAGATTTGTTACTTTAATAGAAGTTTCTGATAATAATTGATTCGTCACAGCACATTCCCAAACATAACTTTTAATCGGCAAAAAATTCTATAACCAAGTGCAAAAATAACATGGCTGATTACAATATATACAACCCATGCCCATGGATGCATAAACTTCCCAAAATATAGAGCATCTTGATAGCACCAGATCATGTAACTAAATGGATTAAGGTACAGAATTAATCTAAATATTTCAGGGACTTGTTCGGGAAGATAAAAAATTGGCATGACGTAAATCCCCACCACTGTAAATACTTGCACAATATCCTTGATGTCGCGGAAATAAGTACCGATCGCTGCCAAAACATAAGATACACCTGCCATGCCAATCATTTGTACAAATACCAGCAAAGGCAAAAGTGCATAGGTCGCAGGCACGTTGCTATGCGTTGCCAAGACATACACAATCAAAATCGCAAAAAATATCCCTTGAGTAATCATCGATGCCAATACACTCTTTATTGGCAGAATCTCAATTGGGAAAACGACTTGCTTGACTAGGCTGGCATTACTGGTAATAACTGTGCTTGCCTTAGACATACTCTCTTGCACAGCCATCCAAGGTATTAACCCCGAAAGTAAATAGGTTGTGTAATCAAGGGGCATTTCCCTTGTACCGCCGATTTTGATTTTGAACACAATTACAAAAACAAAAATGTAGACACCAATTAAAACTAGTGGATGTATTACCGCCCAAAATAATCCAAAAAATTGCCCCTGATAGCGATCAGTGATTTCTCGCTTTGCCATCTCCCATGTCAGAGTCTTATAAGTAGTCAGCAGCCTAAAAACTTCCCGAAATGGTTGGAGATTCCCTGTAAATAGCGATCGCATGTTCATCCTAAAAACTGCTCACACCAACTTTCTAAATTGAGCAACGACCAAATCAAAAGACGACGATTTTGCTTGCCATCAAGATGCTGATCGATTAGTAATTGTACAGATTTATGATCGAGAAAATTGTAAATCTGAGCTTTGGGATCAGACAATCTCCGTCGGACATAATCTATACTATCTCCCTTAAACCAACTAGCATCAGGAGCAGAAAAACCTTGTTTTTCTCTTTCTGTGACAGTCGTAGGTATATATCGAGAAATAACTTTACGCAATAGTAATTTGCCGTCTTTTGTCTTTTGAAAATATTTAGCAGTTTTATTGCCAAGATCATTCTCATTGAGTTGAACCACTTCGGTAAGATTGCCAAGTTTTAAATTTACTGGCATTTTCATCGCGAAATCAACCAAGTCATTGTCTAAAAAAGGCACTCTAGTTTCTAGAGAATGCGCCATGCTCAGTTTATCTTCAACTGTCAGTAGACCATGCAAAAAAGTTTTAGCTTCAAAATAAAGCGAACAATTGACATAATCTTCGGGACGAGACATTTGTAGTCTTGGTTGACGAAAAACTCCTTTAAAAATACCTTTAGTGGAAATATGTTTTACTTGATCCCATATTGGGGCAAGAACTGACTTCGTTTCACCATTAACCAAGAGACGTTGCCAAAATCCGTAATATTTGTCAATGTAATGGTCAAAATCGTCATTGACTACAGCTCGATAATAACGCCAAGGATAACCCGCAAACAACTCGTCACCACCAGTTCCAGACATGACAACCTTGACAAATTTACTCGCTAGCTGTGCTACATAAAAGTTAGGATAACTTTGACCAACTCGTGGCTCTTCTAAGTGCCAAGCAAGACGAGGCATAACTCGCTCCATGTCTCCTGCTTTTAAGACCATCTCATAATGTTCGGTCTTAAATAAATAGGACATATATTCAGCAGCCTCACGCTCATCATAGCTAACTTCAATACCAGATGCTGAGTTGAGATCAAAACCACATGTAAAAGACTTAAGATATGGGAGTTGTAGAGCCGCGATCGCCGTAATCGAGCCGCTATCCATGCCCCCACTGAGATATGCACCTAGCTCAACGTCACTGATGAGCTGTCGATTAACCGCTTGACGAAACAGGCGATCGAGTTCTTCAATATACTCACGTTCATCTAGAGGTTTTTCGGGTTCAACAAAATGATAATCCCAATATTGTTTGATCTGTAGGTTTCGACCTGACTCTCGTGACAACAACATTGATGTTCCTGCTGGCAGGAGTTTGACATCCTGAAATAGGGTGCTGTCCGTAAAGAAATTTTGAAATGTAAGGTATTCGAGCAGTCCCGATTGGTCAATTGTGGTTTGATAGCTAGAATTAGCCAAGATCGCCTTTACTTCAGAGCCAAAAATAAATTTCTGCCCTTGCAGAGTGTAGTACAGAGGCTTGATGCCATAGCGATCGCGAGCAATGAAGACTTCTTGGGTATGTCGATCAAAGATTGCAAAGGCAAACATGCCATTGAGTCGATTTAGGCAATTTTCACCCCATGTGGCATAGGCATAGAGCAGGACTTCAGTGTCTGTGCGGGAATGAAAAGGACAGCCAAGCGCCTCAAGTTCAACACGCAGTTCATTAAAGTTATAGATCTCGCCGTTAAAACTAATCACAAATCGACCATTGGCAGTGGACATCGGCTGATGTCCCGCAGGGGACAAGTCAATAATTGCCAAGCGGCGATGTCCTAGTCCTACTCCGCCTTCGATAAACTGACCTTCGCCATCAGGACCACGATGAGCGATCGCATCGGTCATTTTTTTTAAAATGACCGATGAAACAGGCTCACCGTCAAAATGGAAGACTCCAGCAATTCCACACATTAGTTTTATCTGCCTTTATCCTTTAAGCCCAGCTGCTAAACGACGCATTTCCACGTCTTCTTTATGGGTATTGCGCCACTCAATCAAGTTTTTGATTCCTTCGCGCAACTCAGCTTTAGCTGTAAACCCAATTTCTGAAGTTGCTTTTTTAGGACAACCAACACGATTTTTGACAAAGGTTGTGCCACCAGGTTCATACTGAATTTTGAGGTGAGAGCCTGTAACTTCCAAGATCATTTCAGCTAACTCTTGAATAGTTGTTTTTACACCTGTACCAACGTTGTAGAAAGAGTCTGTGGTATCAGCTTTCATTGAACATACATTTGCAGCAGCACAGTCACCAACATATATAAAGTCATAGGCTTGTGATCCATCGCCATAAACAACAGGCGGTAAGCCCTTATCTAGACGATCTAGGATTTTCATGATTACGGCAATATATGTTCCTTTGTAGTCTTGGCGTGGACCATATACATTCATATATCGCAAGCCTACATAGTCAAAATGCTTGTCAGTACCTTTGTAGCGATGGTACAAAGAGCGACACATATGCTCGCCAGCGATCTTGGTAGCGCCGTAAAAGTTATTGTTGTTGTAGGGATGATCTTCGGTGATTGGTTCTTCTAGTGCATCTCCATAAACAGAAGCAGATGAGGAATAAACCAGCTTTTTCACCCCATTGTTAATACAAGCTTCAAGTACATTAAATGTACCGCCAATATTTACTTCAAATGCAGAACGAGGAAAGTCATAGCAATGTAATAGCCAGAGCGCTGCAAAATGGAACACTCCATCAATATCTTTCATGGCTACATCTAAAATATCTCGATGCATCAACTCCCCACCCAGAGGGAAGATATTGACCCTTGAATCTTTGAGTGACTCAGCAAGGTTTTCACGACTACCACGGCTCAGGTTATCGTAGATCCGAATTTCTGCAACATCTTCCTGAAGAAGCTGATCGACTGTATGAGAGCCAATAAATCCTGCCCCACCAATGACCAGAAAGCGCTTACCTTTTAAGTCCATTCCCTAATTCCTTACTCAAATTCTACAAATTGCTTGATTAAATTGCTTGATTACATAAATGGCAAGCTGAAAGATGAACTAGTTCTAAATACTTGTTCTAAGGCATCCTATCACTTCTTCGGCGATCGAGCGATCTAGCTCTGGCCAAATTGGCAAGCTTAATACTTGTGTTCCTAGTTGATCGCTGATGGGATTAACTGGATATTTACCTGCATAAATTGGTAACCGATCTTGAGGAATTGGATAATAGATCATTGTGCTAATACCCTTAGCCGATAGATCACTTGCCACTTTGTCACGATCGCCTTTAATAATCCGAATTGTGTATTGATGAAAAACGTGACCAGAGACCACTTCAGGCGCGACTACTTCAGGGATATCTGCTAATAACTCAGTATATAAACTTGCCACACGGCGGCGACCTGAGTTCCACTCATCAATATGGGGTAACTTCACACGCAGGATGGCAGCCTGTAAGGTGTCTAGGCGGGAGTTATAGCCAATGATTTCATTGTGATATTTCTTTTTAGCACCATGAACACGCAGCATCCTTGCTAGATCAGCGATCGCATCATCATTGGTGGCAATCAGTCCGCCATCACCATAAGCTCCCAAATTTTTAGATGGGAAAAACGAATAAGCGCCCACATCGCCAATTGCGCCTGTCATCTTGCCTGAGATTTCTGAGCGAATTGAGTCGCTACAAGATGTATCACAACCTGAGCAAGAACCTGAATAACGAGCGCCAAAGGATTGAGCACAATCTTCAATTACTTTCAAGCCATGAGCTTGAGCAATCTCTATAATTTGCGTCATGGCCGCAGGATTACCATAAAGATGCACAGGCATAATAGCCTTAGTTCGAGATGTAATTTTGTCCTTAATTTTGGCAGGGTCAATATTAAAGGTCTTTGGATCAATATCGACAAAAATGGGGGTTGCACCAACGCTACTAATTGACTCAGCTGTTGCAAAGAAAGAAAAAGGCGTGGTAATCACTTCGTCCCCAGATCCAATACCCATTGCTCGCAAGCCAATTACCAGAGCGTCTGTCCCAGAATTAACCGCGATCGCGTGTTTAACACCTAAATAAGTCGCAACCTCCTGCTCGAACTGCTTGACATCAGGTCCCATGATGAACTGACCTGACTCCAATACGCGATCAATCGCTGCATAGATTTCGGGCTTAAGGCTTTGGTACTGGGGAGAGAGGTCGAGAATCGGGATTTTTTGATCGCTCATGCTAATTTTTTGATTTCTGTATCTGATGTTTTTTGGTATTTATCGCCAATGGAGTCTACTGCGTATCCTTCAGAATCAAATTCGAGGACATCACCATAGGCACTCATCCAGCCGATGATTCTGGCAGGAACACCTGCAACCATGGCATAGGCAGGAACATCTTTGGTGACCACTGCACCTGCGGCGACAAAGGCGCGTTCATGCAGGGTGATGCCGCAGACAATCGTAGCATTTGCGCCGATACTCGATCCATGTTTGATCCGCGTTGTTCCATAGTCAGCACTGGTGTTGCGAGGATATTCACAGCGTGGCGTTTTCACATTGGTAAACACCATGCTGGGACCACAAAACACATAATCTTCGAGGATTACGCCTTCGTAAAGAGAGACATTGTTTTGAATCTTGCAGCGATCGCCCACAATCACGTTGTCCGCGACAAATACATTTTGAGCAAGAATGCAGTTATTCCCAATCTTGGCTTTGCCCATAATGTGAGAGAAATGCCAGATTTTTGTGCCATTGCCAATGCTTGCACCTACATCGATATAAGCGGATTCATGGGCAAAGTAATCTTGTTCTTTTGGAGAATTAACAGAATTCATCTCAGGCATTAATCGCCTCCTCAGCTTTTTCCAAAACTTCCACAACTGCCACCCCATTCCAACCATCCGATCGCGGACGTTGACGGGTGGCAATACAATCAAGAAAATGCTGGCATTCAATTTTTAAGGGCTCGGCAGCTGCAATTTCCACTGTTTCACTACCATGATCCTGATTGTTTAACTCGGCATCAATGGTTTTGTTGTGAATCGTAACGGTCTGAGCCACCTCGTCGTAGACCAGCATTTGTTTTTCGGCAAGCACAACAGTAGAACGCTGAGACAAAGGGTAGTACCACGAAGTATGTACATGGGCAGTTTGCCCACTGGCGAATTGTAAATCTACATGAACGTTGTCAGCAATACCCGACTGCAACATAGCGTGACCACTTGCTTTAACTGCCTGTAACTTCAGGCTGTCCGATGAAATGCTCAATAAATCCAAAATTACGGAGACATCATGGGGGGCAAAAGACCACCAGACATTTTCTTCACGGCGAACCTTTCCGAGCTTTGCCCTTTGTGTTGATACATGAAATACTTTGCCAGCTTTACCAGTGGCTAAATAGTCACGCATCCAAGCGATCGCAGGTTGATATAGCAACAAATGCCCCACCATTAAAATCTGGTTTTGGCGATCCGCGTATTCCGCAAGATGACGAGCCTCCGACGCTTTGAGAGTCATCGGCTTCTCCACAAATACATCTTTACCTGCTTGCAGGGCTTGCAGAGCCAGTTTGTAATGGGATGGCGCAGGAGTTGCTAACACGATCGCTGCATTCGTTTCTAAGGCTGATTGCAGATCATCATAAAGAGTCACATCAGGAAAACTAGATGCGACCCCCGCCCGTAAGTCTGGACTCATTTCGGCAACACCTGCCAATGCATCAAGGGCATAAAAATTACGGATGAGATTTTTACCCCAACTACCTGCCCCAACCACAATAACTTTTTGCATAGATAATTTTTGAGATATCCAGATTCAGGTTTATAAAACTTAGAGGAGTGTAACGTTAGCTCGATCGCCTTGCAGATGTCTTGTCACTCCTCTTGTATCGAGAATTGACTTCGCTTTAGCAACAAGATTTGCATAATCAATTTGACTATGATCGGTCAAAATTATAACGATATCTGCATTAGCGATCGCGTCATCGGTAAGTGGAACTGATTGGAAAACTTGACCACGGATCTTGATTTCAGACACAAAAGGATCATGATAAACAATATTGGCATGATCTTCGAGTAGTCGCTTAATCACATTAATTGAGGGAGACTCACGCCAATCATCAATATTTTTTTTGTAGGCGACACCCATTACTAAAATATTGGATCGAGATGGGGCAACTCCAACTTGGTTAAGCACCCGCCATGCTTTCTCGCGCACGAATTCAGGCATTCGACGGTTGATTTCACCTGCAAGGGCAATGAAATGGGTTTCAAAGTTAAATTCCTTGGCTTTCCACTCTAAATAATGAGGATCGATGGGAATACAGTGACCGCCTACGCCAGGACCTGGGTAAAATGGCATAATTCCAAAGGGCTTAGTATTAGCAGCATCTAGAACTTCCCAGACATTGAGATCCATGCGATCGCAAAGTATAGCCAATTCATTAACAAGAGCTATATTTACAGCCCGAAAAGTATTTTCAAATACCTTAACTAATTCGGCAGCTTTGGCACTACTCACAGGAACTACGTGATCAATGGTTTGTTCGTAAAATAACTTGGCAATTTCTAAGGAACGTGGATCAGATGCGCCAACCACTTTATTGGTATTTTTGGTGGTGTAGCGCAAATTACCTGGATCGACTCGCTCAGGCGAATGGGCTAAGAAAAAATCTTCCCCCTGTTTTAACCCACTAACCTGCTCCAAAATTGGACGCATCACCTCATCGGTCGTCCCAGGATAAGTTGTTGACTCAAGGGTAATTAATTGACCTGCTCTCAGATATTGGGCTAACTGCTGAGTGACAGACTCGATATAGCTTAAATTGGGTGTGAGATTCTTTGTAAGTGGAGTTGGTACACAAATAACGATCGCATCCATTTGTGATATTTGCTCGTAACTGGTTACAGCTTTGAGTTTGCCACTACTAACAATTGCTTTCAATTCTTCAGTTTTGACATCAGGAATATAGTTGTCTCCCGCATTTACCTGATCTGCTCGTTGAGGATTTTGCTCAAAGCCAATCACTGAATAACCAACCTTTGCTTTTTCGACTGCAAAAGGTAAGCCCACATAGCCCAGCCCAATAACGCCCACCAATGCCGAATGATCTTTAATTTTGGTTTGCAAGTTTGCAAAAGTGGATGATTGCTCCACGCTTATAGACTCCATATACACAATCAAGTAAAGTTAATAGCACGTCAATCGCTTAATAAGTCGCCAATTCAAGGATGAAATGCAACACCTAGAGATCTTTGCGTAAAGGGACTCATAAGGATATTCTGATATTAATCACAATAATTAGGATACCCTCATGAGCTTTGTCCATCTTACCACCACAGAAAGAAGTGAACTGTATAAACTAAGAGTAATTGAGCAATTATCTGTATCAGAGATAGGTCGTCGCTTGAAGCGAAACAAAAGTACGATTTCAAGAGAGTTATCGCGCAATACAGACGAGCGACAGATTGGCTATTTGCCAGATACTGCGGTTGCCCTGATGAAAGCAAGACGGAAACAAGCAAAGGTAAGATTTCAGAGCATCAGTGCTGAGACGATCGCCGAAGTCAAACAACGGTTAGAGCAACACCACAGCCCAGAGCAACTAGCAGGGAGAATGGAAAGGGAGGGGCTAGGTAAAATCAGCTATGAGACGATTTATCTGATGATCTATGCAAACCATCAAGAGATGGGAATATATCAACAATATCTGAGGCAGAAGCAAAAGCAACGAAGGCGCAAAGGTCGCCATCAGAAGCGAGGTGGCATTCCCAATAGGGTAGGGATAGAGAATCGACCGAAGATTGCAGATTTAAAAACAGAGATTGGACATTGGGAAAGTGATACGGTAATCGGGTGCAACCACACAGGTATCGTAGTTACGCATGTTGATAAAGCATCGAAGTATTTACTTGCTGGACTAGCTAAGAACAAGACGATGGATGAGATAAACAGAGTGACATTCAATCTATTTGAGCCTATAGAATCAACATCTCGAAAGACAATGACCTTTGATAATGGAAGAGAATTCTGTGGGCATGAGAAGCTATCTGAAAGATTGAAACTAGAGACCTTCTTTGCGAATCCATATCATTCATGGGAACGTGGATTGAATGAACACACCAATGGATTAATTAGAGAGTTCTATCCCAAAAGTACAAACTTTAAAATCGTGAAAGAAGAGGACTTTCAGAAGGCAGTGAATTTGATCAATCACAGACCCAGAAAATCACTTGACTATCGTACTCCTTACGAAGTATTCTTTGCTTCATCAGAACCCGTTGCATTTCATCCTTGAATTGGCGAACCATTAGATAGACATTTATGTAAGGCTGTTTTAGGTATTCCTCAAAATAAAAAAGTACTTCTATTTGGCGCTGATAGTCTTAAAGATAAACGCAAAGGTGGAGATTTATTATTCAATGCTTTACAGCAATTACCACAATCCCTTAAGGCTGAGGTATTACTTCTGACCTTTGGTAATGGTAGTGAAGCGATTACTGCTAAATTAGGAATACCGACTATTGGCTTGGGATATATTAGTAGCGATCGCCTAAAGTCTATGGCTTATTCGGCGGCTGACCTGTTTATTTTCCCTACCCGTGCTGACAACTTACCTTTGGTATTACAAGAAAGTATGGCTTGTGGAACGCCAATGGTATCCTTTGACATCGGTGGTGTTCCAGATCTAGTAAGACCGATGGTCACAGGGTATTTAGCAAAGCCTGAAGATGCCAAGGATTTTTGCAATGGCATTGTGGAGTTACTAGAAAATGAGCAATTACAGCAAACCATGAGCGTCAATTGTCGTACGATCGCCCTTACAGAATATTCTTTAGAATTGCAAGCAGAGCGTTATATCAAACTTTACAAAGAGATTTTGCTTTAAATCACAAAAGCAAGAGGCGGTGCAAAGCACCACCTCTTGCTAAACTATTCTACCAAAGCAATATGACTTGGCGTAGTGTGATTTGGCGCGATCGCATCGGCGGAGCTCTCGATCATTTTGGTGGCTAAGTTGGGAACTAGTCCAAAGAAAACGATGATCAGTGCGAGAGCGATCGCAGGAAATTTTTCTTGCCATTTTGCAAAGGGAAAATTACTAATCGGTGGCTGATTGGCAATTTTTTCGACAGCAAGACGACCAAAAAACACTCGATCGATCATGATTAGGAAATAGACCGCAGTTAATCCAGTTCCAATCATACAGAGAAGAGTTTGGATTGGGAAAACTGCAAAACTGCTACGGAAAATTACAAATTCAGCAATAAACCCAATCATTCCTGGTGTACCTGCGCTTGCCATGGCAGCCAAAATCATCAGCGAACCTGTAATTGGTAAACCACGTTCAGGGTTGAGCAAACCATTGAGGGAGTTGATATCTCGGGTTCCCGTTTTCTTGTAAACAATACCCACCAGAATAAATAGTAGTGCCGAGATCAGCCCATGACTAACCATCTGAAAAGTAGCCCCTACAAGTGACAATGGCGTAGCAGCGGCTAAGGCGAGCAGGATATAACCCATATGTCCTACAGAACTATAGGCAACCATTTTTTTCATGTCAGTTTGAGTGATTGCGGTAAGACATCCATAAATGACGCTGACCACAGCCCAACCTGCCAAAAAAGGAGCGATCGCTTGCCATGCTTCGGGCAGTAACCCCAGTCCAAATCGCAATAGACCATAAGTTCCTAGTTTAAGCAGAACTCCTGCGAGTAACGTAGAAACTGGGGTTGAAGCTTCAACGTGAGCATCGGGTAACCATGTATGCAATGGCACGATTGGAATTTTGATGCCAAAGCCAAGGAGTAGCAGAACTAGCAAAATTCCTTTGGTCGTTGTCGATACGCCTTCAAGATTTAAGTCTTGATAATTAAAGGTAAAAGCTGTATCACCACTGCCCAAAAACGCCATACCAAAGAAAGCCGCTAAGATCAGCACCCCTGAGATGGCAGTATAAATTAAAAACTTGGTAGCCGCATAGCCGCGTTTTTCTCCGCCCCAAATTGCAATTAATAGGTAGAGTGGGATTAGTTCAATTTCAAAGAAAAGGAAAAAGAGGAGTAAATTTTGAGAAAGAAATGCTCCATTGACACCGCCCCCAAGCAGTAATAGCAATGGAAAATAGAGTCGAGGACGTTGGACATCATTGCTGATGTAGGTAGCGACAATCAGCAATAATCCATTCATTAGAACTAGTGGGAAGGATAGACCATCAACACCTAGCCGATAGGTGAGTCCGATCGGATCTAACCAAGCTAAGGACTCGCTTAATTGGATTGTGGATAGACTAATATCAAATTTGGTGATTAAGAAGAGAGACCATCCAAATGTAGCGATCGCAATTCCCAATGACAATCGACGTAACTGCTGGGAATCAAGAGCTGCTCCCACTAAAATGATAAGAAGCGCACCTGCGATCGGACCCCAAACTAATGTACTAAGCATATTTGATTAAAAAATAATAATTAAAACCAATAAAAGTTCAGCGCCATATGCGCTGAACTTTTACTGAAGACCGTAAAAAGCAGCAAATCCGATCAGAATTAAACCGATCATGATTGTTAGCACATACTGCTGCAACCTGCCTGTCACCGTATATTTCAAGCTTTCACCGCTAAATATTGAGGCAAAGCCAACAAAGTTGACTGACCCATCGACTAAATAGCGATCAATCCAAGCCAAAAATTTGGAACCACCGCCCACAATTAAGACCACTGTGTATTTATAGATGGATTGGACATAGAGGTCATAGGCTAGCAAATCCTGCAAAGCTTTCCATAACTGACGAGTAGGCTTGGGCAACATCGGTACTGAGCTACCAGTTTCGTAGGGTTTGATGTAGATATATGCGCCTAATCCAAAACCTAGAAGCCCAGAAGCAGAAAGTACGACAGTACCCCAGATATCTACAGTATCTAAGTCAATATCTACGAATTCCCATGATGGTAACAAGATGGGCACAAGCAAAGTAATGATCGTTAGAGAGACTAATGGAAGCGCAACTGGCCAAGCAACTTCGGGTGCGCGACGGGTTTTGGGCTGAGTGGGTCCAAGAAATACGAGTGCAAACATTCGCATGAGACCAAAGGCAGTAATGCTATTGACTAATAAGGCGATCGCAATTAACCAAGGGTCACTATTCCAAAATGTTTCTTCCCAGCGTAAGAGTGTCCAAAATCCTCCAAAGGGAATCAGAGCCACTAAGCCCAGTGAACCAACAATAAAACCGACTAGACTGGCGGGCATTCGCGTTTTGATGCCACCCATTTCTGTAAGATCTTGAGTCATTGTGGATATCATCACAGCGCCTGAACTTAGGAATAGCAGCGCTTTGCTGATGCCATGACTAAAGAGCAAACCTAATGCTAGATCGGGTTGTTGCATCCCTACGGCAATGAAAACTAGACCAAGGTAAGCGCTGGTTGAGTGGGACAAAGCTCGCTTCATATCGATTTGGGCGATCGCAACTAATGATGTCCCGATCGCTGTAATTGCGCCAATCACCACAGACACCTCGGCAGCCAATGGGAACAGCGCTAATACTGGCTGAAACTTAATTAGGACATATGCTCCCGCGCCCACAACCACGGAATTCCGCAAAATCGAAGCAGGGTTTGGTCCTTCCATTGCCTCATCTAGCCATAGATGCAGTGGGAACTGGGCACATTTACCCAGTGGTCCTGCAATTAAAGCTAGTCCTAATAATGTGCCAAATTGTTGATGCTCAGCAAAATAGGCGATTGTTTGCGGCGCATCAGCCCATGTTTTGAGATCGGAAAAATTCAAACTATCCGTAAGATTGGACAATGTAACTACAGCCATTAACAAAAATAAGTCGCCGACTCTCTTTGTCCAAAATGCGTCTCTAGCGGCAGTTACTACTAGGGGCTGTGCATACCAAAATCCGACCAGTAAATAAGTTGATAGGGTGAGCATTTCCAGCAGAGCATAGCTGAAAAATAGTGAGTCACTAAAAGCAATCCCTGTGATCGCAGCTTCAAAAAAGCCAATTAAGGCGCAAAATCTGGCGATCGCCCAATCAGTTTCAAGAGAGCCTAATCCATAGACCTGTGAGATTAGACTCATCACGGCAATCATCACTGCCGCGCCGACACTAATCGTGGAGATATCAAAGGCGCAAGCAAGATTTAGATCAAAAGCTTGGAACCAAATAAATTCAAATTGTTGAGAAGGTTGTCCCCAAATTGATGTCAGCAGCCAACAGCTATGCACTAGTGCAAGTACAGTCATCAATATGTTCAGGTAAGCCGCAGGACGTGGCCCTGTACGACGCACTATCCTTAATGACCAAGGGAGTGTTAGCCCTGCGCCCAGCAAACCATAGCAAGGAAGTAGCCAAGCTGTTTCTAGGATCATTGAGTTTACTATAGAGTTTTTACTATGTTTATCTTAAAATCTATTAGATATTCTAAGAGTTTACCGTAAAATGCTTTGCACCCCTTTGTTTAATCCAAGTGATTAATATATATGATTAATTCATGGAATTAATGCATTTGAAAATAGCGATCTAATAAAACAAAGCGATCGCAGGCTTGTTGATGCCTTTTTTGCCATGTGGCGGGACTACGCGCAGTTTGCAACATTGTTAAATCTACGCCAAGCATTTTTAATTGTTTATCAATTTCCACTTGCAAAGATAAATTTTGCGGTGTTATCTCTAAATCTGCATTTATAAGATTTGACTGAAAAAATGTTTGAATTTCGCGATGCGAGCGCAGCCAGTCTTTGGCGATCGCAGGTACAGGTTCTTTTTGGGAGGCGATCTCTGTTTGCAATCTTTCTAACTGATTTTGCAAATCATGAACTAAATCTAAATAATTTTGTGCCAAGGTTTTAGTAATGAAATTTGCACGATACTACAACAATAAAGACCCAATTTTTTATGGGCGGCGAAGCTACTCACAAAAAATTGGGTTACAGAACCTCTAGATGATTTTATGTGTTTGCAAGTTCAGCATTTCTCTTTGGACATTGATACCAATGACTAATGCATCACTCAGCATAGAACTATACTGATCGGCTTGATTCTTCACTTCTAAGGACTCTAATGCAATTAGATTTTGCTCAATATTGTCAAAAAGCTGGCGATGACTACTTAAAAAGTTCCGATGCTCTCGGAGGATTTTTTCTGTAGTTAAGCCGCAAATTAGACTATCTCTAGTTAGCTCAAGAGCTTGCAGTATATCTTCGCGATGATCGAGGTGCTGATCGCGATTTACGGGTTGATTACTAGCAGATTTTAGGCGATCGCTAATATCGACAGCTAAAACCACCTGATTATACTTATCTACTTCATCGAGCAGATGCGACAAACAAGCCATTTTTTTAGATCTCTTCCAAGCAAATAGGTTCCAACTAGCGAACAGAATTAACACAAATGAGAATACAAAAATGGCAAATCCAACTTGATCTTGACGATTATTTATAGGGCTCCCAAGAGCTTGAAAGATCAAAATGCTAATTGGCAAACTGAAAATTGAAATTAAGAATAGAGTGATAGCCTCACTCAGTAAAAAAGGAACCAAGCATTTTTTCTTTTGGAGTATAGAAATTCTATAAGTACTTCCAATGAATAAAAGACTAATCTCTTTTCCTGTTACTCTCTCAAGATCTTGCTCAGTGATCTGCAAATTTCTGATATCAGTTTGCATGATTGTGGGGTAAGAGTTCTACGATTTAATATAGAACCAATTTTTTATGGTGAGGTTTAGCCTTGCCACAAAAAATTGGTTCTATATTTTACTGTTAATTTCTAAACTCAGGTTTACGAGATAAAGAATTGCTTAATAGCATTCCAGACCGCCATATAAAAATTACCCTCACGAGGACGGAAAAAATCAAATTTGGAGCCAAAGGAGCCAAAAAACGGTCTGAGTGTCCAGGCCATCTGACTACCAACAAAAGCATAAAGCCCTAACCAAAACTTCAAAATCGATATCCGTACTTTGCGATTTTTGTCGATCGCTGTATCTTCTATCACTAAGCCTTGATCTGAGACAATAGTTTCTACTTTTGGCAGTAAAACTTGATAGAGAAAGTAAACTCCAATAATTCCTGTTAGCGTGAATATGGCAACGTTTAACAGCAGAAAAAAGGAATAGCTATCTGTCGTAATCAAGAAGAATAAGGTGACTGGCGCAAAACCAAATAATAAAGTACTCGTAATAGTTACCGCGCAAAGTAAAATCGCCGTATATTGACTCAGACGAGTTTTTGCACCGAAGTAAACATTAAAGAAATAGAGCGCAGGTAAGCAAATTGCTAAGGTAATAAGAAACAAAAATGGCAACTTAGCTGCCGAAGATAGAACCTGCATCCAAGAACTAACAGCACCGATCAATCCGCCATAAATCGCTAAAAATATGGAGCTACAAACTAACAAGCCAAATATTTTGGTGTTGACTTTGATGCCGTCATAGATTTCTTGAATGAACCGATCGCGATCGCTAAGTAAGTCAATAAGAACTGAAAAAAATGGCATAAAGGTATTAGGGCTGAAGTTAAACTTGATAACTCTGGACATTTTTTGAACAGTAAATGTTCCTTACAGCGCTTTGTGCTCAAACCCCAACTAAGAAAAATTTTGAAGGCGTTGCTTCGCAATGGTTTCAAAATTTTTCTTGTGGCTCGTTTAATCGGCAATTGCTGTAAGTCATAAGTCCAACGATTAATAGCGTCGCGAAGCGATGCTATTAATCGTTGGAGTAGAAAAAAGTTTTAATTTCATAGGGCTTAAATATAACTTGTAAGTGATTGGAAGTACCTTTAACTATAGTCAGTAAAGCGTTTTTGTTTTCCATCAAATCGCATTCCCAAATATTCTCTGCTTGCAATAAATTGAGTGAAATCTCAATTTCTGCCTCAGTTGTTTGTCCATGCGCCTCATAAAAACGCATTACCCAGCCTGACTGATCCTGCGATCGCTTAAAAGCTGAAAGAATAATATTTGGTGCAGAAACTTGTAAATAACTGTGTTCTTTAGTTGGAATGGGTGAACAATGTAAAACCAGAGGGTTATTTAACTCTTGAGCCAGTTGAACAATATTTGCTTCATGCCAATCACCTTGATGGGGAACTAAGCGATAGGTAAATTCATGATGACCGCGATCGCTATTTGGACAAGGCCAGTTAGGACTACGCAGCAGAGTTAAACGTAAACAGTCAGGTTTTGCGTCATAGCCATACTTACTGTCATTGAGAACTGCTAAACCTAGAGAATGTTGTTGCTCCGCAGGAGCAACAACATTCTCTGAAGATATATCTGCCCAATATTGAGAAGGGACTTCCCATTTTGCTTTAGTTTCAGGTGTTTCGCCAAGTGTACTACGCTGAATCGTTCCCATTGGGATTTCGTAAGTAGCATAGGGCGATCGCCAATTTACTGGAAAAGCTACTTTGACTAAGGTGTATTCCTCTTGCCAATCAACCCAATTTTCAACAGTAATAAATGGCTCAAAGGCTGATAGTTGAATCTCTTGGATAAAAGTTGAATTACGGAACTTTTGGACAGTGCAGACTGATATTTGTAGGCTACTATTTTTAGAAATCTCAATTGATTCAAGCGTTGTCGATTCTAATTTTTTACTTTCATAATTTGGATCAATATTCCATGCATCCCAATATTGTCCCTTGTCTTCAAAAAACTGGAGGGTACTAGGTGATTGCAAGATCGCTTTTTGCGATCGCTTGTCAAATATTTGCGCGATCAAACCAGTTTTAAGCTCAACCTCAACTTTAAGATATCTGTTCTCTAGATAAAACTTTTCACTATCAGAAGTAATACTTAAAGGCTCATTTGACTCTGAGATTCCTACAGATTCAAGCTCAGTAAACCCAAAGCTAGGAATATTCGCTAACCAACACAATGAACCATCTGGCTTTTTGATTAATTGCGATCGCTGCCAGTTGAGAAAATTCCATGCTTGCAAATTAGTGCTTTCTTGGATGTTAAGAGGAAGAAGGCGATCGCAGATTTCTCTTACCTCAGTCCAAGTGCGTTCGGCATCAGTAAATACTTCAGGAATTGATGTACCAGTGAGAATATCGTGAAATTGGTTAAGCAATAATCCTTGCCATGCGATTTCTAATTCAGTTTGAGGATAGGGAATATTTGTAATTAAAGATGCGATCGCGCTATATTTTTCGGCATTACCGATTAGAACTTCAACTTGGCGGTTTTGCCGTTTTTGCTCAGCTTTGGAGGTAAATGTGCCTCGATGAAATTCTAAATAAAGTTCATCTTGCCAAACTGGTAAATCTCTTGGTAACTTTGCTTTGAGATTTATCAGGAAATCCTCTAATGTGCTGGGCTGTATCTCAAAGAAAATTGGGGAATTCGCCCACTTGCGCCCCATGTCGAGCATATCCGCAGTTGGGCCGCCACCATGATCGCCAACGCCATAAAGCCATGCAGTCTCAGGGATATCGTGTTTTTCTTCTTGGTTAGCAAGATATTTTGCGATCGCGACTGGCTCTAGTCCCAGCCCAATCTCATTACTGAAATAAGTAAAGATACGACTTCCATCCACACCTTCCCACCAAAAAATTTGATGCGGGAATTTGTTAGTGTCATTCCACATTAGTTTTTGCGTAACAAATGTTTCAAAGCCGCTTTTTAAGAGGATCTGCGGCATTTGCCAATGAAACCCAAAGGTGTCTGGCAACCATGCGATTTTGACCTCTTTATTAAATTTCCCTCGAAAATATTCTTGACCATAGAGAATTTGTCTAATCAAAGATTCTCCACTCGGCAAGTTCCCATCTGGCTCCACCCACATGCCGCCGATCAGCTCCCATTTACTCTCGACAACAGCAGATTGGATACGGGCAAATAATTCAGGATATTCGCGTTCCATCCACTGATAAGAGACAGACGTACTTTGATTGAAGATTAATTCTGGGTAATGCTCTTGGAGGTTTAAAGCCGATGTAAATGTGCGTTGCATTGCATCTTTAGTTTCTGCGATCGCCCATAACCAAGCGACATCAATATGCGAATTTCCCAGCATATAAATCTGACGCTGTTTCAGGAATTCGCTATATTGCAGAAGCGGCTTGCGGATTTCTGCTAGTTGCTCGAAAAGGCTTTCACTTGTAATCGATGCCGACATTGCAAATAGATTAATTAACCTATTTGCAGCAGTTTCAAGAGGTTGTAAATCAACTTGATGCCTAGTAAAAATTGGAATATAAGTCTGGAGAATTTCTAATTCAATAGCTAACTGATCAGGATCGCATGGTTGACGCAAATATTCAAAGATTAATTCTGAAAGTTGCAATGCGCCTATGTCGTGTTTAGGACTATTCAGCTTGATTTCTAGGATAAATTCTTTATGAGGTTCCGCATCATTAGTTAATAAAATCCGACATTTCTGATCAAATAAATCTCCTTCTTGGACTTTATTACCATTAATCCACACCTCGCAAATATCCACCCACCATATTAAATTTAGCCGAATAGTAGAGCCGATGATCGATAATCCTGCGTAGCTCTCTGGTACTTGCCAAACTTGCTTTAGATGAATGTTTTCTTCGCATTGCAAGAAGGCTACCATCGGCTTATTTTGCTTAGAGCTTACCGTTGGTAAAGTCTCCCAAGTACCTTGTTCATGTTCTCTTTGCCAATTGCTGAGTATAGATAAACGCGATCGCGATTTTAATTGTTCAATAACTTTAGTCAGACTTGTCACTAAATCAACCATTCAGTCTATATCCCCAAATTCGAGTTAAACGTTACTTAAACCAGTTTACTCATTTAGACACCACGAATCTTTGGTTACAGAAAATAATGATATAAACAACGTGTTTTTCGGTATAGCCCACTTAGCTAGTTGTGATTGCGTCCAATTACGTTCTTCGCATCCGTAATAGTATCCCTTTCTCCCCATTCTTGAGTAAAGAAAAGATCTTGTTCAGTCATGCTAATCGCCCATAAATACAATGCAGACTTCAGTTGCTTTTGCCCAATCAATACTGCCATCTTTCTTACATGGAAAATGAACCAGAACAAATTTTTAAAAAGTGTTGCAAAGCAACACTTTTTAAAAATTTGTTCTGGTTTGGTTTGGGTGCAAAGCACTTTAAGCTGCTTTAGCAATCACAGTACGGTGACGTGGCGTATTAGCGATGCTCATTGGAGCCTCAAAACCTGCGGCGACTAATTCAGAAGCGAGGTCAAAAGAGAAGTATTGATCTAGATAGGGTTCCGTACTTTTGAGTAGAGTCAAAATATAGGGTGGCATTTTGACATAGATATCTGAATAGGGATTCATATCCATGAGTGCAAAGTGACCATTAGGACGCAAAACACGGCGCATCTCGCGCAGGATTTGGCGAGAAGCCTCTTGAGGTAACTCGTGGAATAGCAGAAAGCAGGAAACAAAATCGAAGGAACCATCAGGTAAACCCGTTTGTTCTGCGGTGGAATGAATCCATTGCACTTGTTGATTTTCTAATAGTTCTGGATGTTTGGTGCGCGTATTGTAATTTGCGATCGCTAAAAAATGTGGCGACAAATCCAGCCCAGTAATTTTGGCTTGAGGATAAGCGCTATGGAGCGCGAAAGTACTCATGCCCACACTGCAACCGATATCGAGAATATCCTGAGGCTGAGTGCTAATCTTTTCTTTCACAATATCAAAATAGCTCTGACGCAACCTCGCATCACCCTCAATTGGAGGTGTTTCATCCTTCCAGATCCGAGAGTGAACAGCATATGCCGCAGATTCTACTTCAGTTGCAGGCAACCAGCCTAGGTTACCTTCTTCATAGGCATGAAAAGGCTTAAGATAATATTCAGGATACTTTAAGTTTGGATTTTGAACTTGGATTAGTTCAGCTTCAAGATCTTGTTTTTGGAGATCGGCGGCAATTTGAAGCCAGTTTACGCCCATCGACTCAGCGCGTTCGATCATCATCTTGCGAGCGCGTTGCTTAGCTATGTTAAATAAAGGCGCGATCGATAAAAGACCATTTACTAAACGGGAAGCTAGTCCAATTTTTGGGGTCGGGTTTGTAGTTGCAACAGTCATAATTAATTTTAAAAATTTAATTCCTGAAATTAAAGCGTAACAGGATTAACTTGCTACTCTCTGATTTTACGTGGCTTCATGGCGATCGCAGGATTGCCGAGGTAAATTGTCATTGGTTCTAGCGATCGCGTCGCGACACTACCTAAGCCCAAAACAGCGCCCTGCCCGACTCTTACCCCTGCGGTAACAATCGCTCGCGCTGCGATCCAACTACCTGCTTCGATATAAATTGGGGCGGTGCTAAGGGCAAAACTGCGATCGCCCCAGTCGTGGTTGCCCGTAAGAGATAAACCCCTTGCGAAATACAGCAATTGCTTTCGATCGTGATCAAATCAAGATTATCAAGCCAAGCGTCTTCTCCGATCCAAACAAAATCTTTGATCACCAAGCGCCAAGGAAATTTGACCCGCACCCCAGTTTTAATCCTCACACCTTGCCCAATTTCTGCCCCAAACCAACGCAAAATATTAACCTTCAAACCCGAAAAAGGGATTAAATAACTACGCACTAAAGGCGCTCCTACAAAGTACCAAAGCACCTGTTTCCAGATCGTTGCGCCTATTGTATATGTACCCGTTGTGTAGCGATCAAGGTGCAAATTTGTAACTCCTTACAGCGTTCTACACTGAAATAAAGTCCAAGATTTTTATTGAGAGCATTGCAAAGTAATGCTCTCAATAAAAATCTTGGAGTAGGCATGTTATACAATATTAGAGCTTTTTGAATGGTCGAGTTTTTTCTATGCAAGTTTGGGTATTGCTGTTTAACGCTAACACCGATAACGAAGGTATTTATACTCTAGAAATTGAAGGCAATAATATTATTGTCGCCTTCGAGCAAGAGGATGACGCAATTCGTTATGCAGGTCTATTGGAGGCTCAAGATTTTTTGTCGCCGACAGTTGAACGCATCGACAAGCAAGATTTAGAAGAATTTTGTGAAGAAGCAGGCTATGACTTAAACATCGTACCGACTGATGCCTTGTTGGTTCCTCCTGAAAAAAATGTTGATAAAACTGATTGGTCTAGCGATCACGATCGCAATTTACCAGAATCAGATGATGAGGATGAGGTAGAAGATCCCGTAATTGCCATGATGCGTCGTCGTCTAGAGAATTTACTGTAGTGATTCTCAATTTGTCTTTCCACATATCGATGACAAACTCAGAACTACAAGACCTGATTAGAATTTGTTATAGGTATTACCACGATGTCTGATCTACCTTCCAATACTTTAACTAACGTCATTACCAAATTTGAACCAACCGCTGAAGGTAATGAAAGTGATGGTTGGTTTAACTATCCTGTGCGTGTTTATCCTCATCACACTGACTATGCGGGTGTAGTGTGGCATGGTACTTATCTAACTTGGATGGAAGAGGCAAGGGTAGAATGCTTACGCACTGTAGGTATGAGCTTTGAGGAGTTAGTTTCAGCAGGTGTGGACTTACCAGTTGCCGAGATGAATCTGCGCTATCACCGCTCGGCGCGAATGGGTGATGATGTGCTGGTAATGACTAGGCTTGCACCAGATAAAGTCCGCCTGAACTGGGAATATCAAATTCGCACTGAAACAGATCTATGTGTAACAGCAGTGGTTACCCTCGTACCTGTAGATTTTGAAAAACGTAAGTTGTTGCGATCGCTACCAAGCTCCTTAGAAGGGGCGATCGCTAAACTTACGGGAATTTAAGTTTTAAACCTCGCAATGAGAGGTTTAAATGCATAGTAACTGAGGAAATCAATCAAATCATGGCAAATTGGCAAGTAATTGCAGGCGGTGTGACCGCAGCAAAGGGCTATAAAGCAGCAGGGATTACAGCAGGACTGAAACCATCAGGCGCACCTGACCTAACTTTGATCGCCTCCGATGTCCCTGCGATCGCCGCAGGTGTATTTACCAAGTCTTGCGTCAGAGCCGCCTGTGTGGACTTTAACCGCGAAGTATTAGCTAAGGGCGGCTACATTAGCACGATCCTTTGCAATGCGGGTCAAGCCAATGCCAGTACAGGTGCAGAAGGCTGGCATAATGCCGTTGAATGCGCTGAACTTGTACAGAAAGCTTTAAATACCTCAGATGGCGTTTTGGTGGCTTCTACTGGTGTCATCGGCAAGCAATTGCTGATGGATAAGATGCGGGCAGGCATTGCCAAAATTGCACCATTAATTTCGCCTGACGGTGGTGAAGATGCCTCGCGATCGATCATGACCACGGACACTGTGCCCAAGAGTATTGCTTTAGAAACGGTGATCGATGGTAAGCCAGTTAGAATTGGCGGCATCTGCAAAGGATCAGGAATGATTCACCCCAATATGGCGACGATGCTGGGTTTTGTCACTTGTGATGCAGGAGTGGAGCCAAAGCTTTGGCAAAAGATGTTGTCTAGTTCTATCGATGCCAGCTTCAATCAGGTTACTGTTGATGGCGACACCAGCACTAATGACATGGTGTTGGCGCTCTGCAATGGTCAGTCTGGCGTAACTATTGATGATGAAGATTCTGATGCAGCGCAGCAGCTACAGTCCATGCTCAAAGAAGTATGTATGAGCTTAGCTAAGGCGATCGCCCGTGATGGTGAAGGCGCAACCTGCATGATTGAGGTCAATGTCACTGGCGCATCTAGCACCGAGGCTGCGCGTCAAATCGCCAAAACCATTGTCGGTTCATCGCTTGTAAAATCCGCAATTTTTGGTAACGATCCTAACTGGGGCAGAATTGCCGCCGCCGCAGGGCGATCGGGTGTTGATTTCAATCAAGATCTGTTGAATATTCAATTGGGTGATTTTGTAATGATGAAGGATGGCACACCGCAGGAATACGATCGCAAGGCAGCTAGTGACTATCTCAAAAATGACACTGTAATCATCAATGTCGGTGTTGGCGATGGTAGTGGTGATGGTACTGCCTGGGGCTGCGACCTCAGCTATGATTACGTCAAGATCAACGCTGAATACACAACTTAAAAAAGAGGCGTGCTTTGCACGCCTCTTTTTTATATAGCGATCGCGAGTTATTTTTTGAAAGTTAAACTTTAGGCGATCGCTTTGGCTTGGAAGACTTAGGCATCTTGGGCTGTTTTGTAGAAAGCTTTTGCAATTGCTGGACTTGCTTGAGAGTTAATCCAGTAAATTGGGCAACTAAATCTGTGGAGACATTGGAAAGCAACATGTTTAGAGCTATTTGACGAGCAGTTTCAGCCTTGCCTTCAGCTTTGCCTTCAGCTTTGCCTTCAGCTTTGCCTTCCAGTAAAATATCCTGATAAATCACTGATTCTTTCATGATTTCGCTCCTTAGTAGTCTTTGGATGATTGCTTTGTCTAAGGCTATACCCGATATTATAGCGGTAGAAGCTGCCACGTTACTTTGTACTCGTTTATTGGCAATATTATCAATTTGTCTTGCCACATCTCTTAAAGTTTCTTCAGGGTCGCTTGTTTTGGTTAAAACGGCGAGTGGTAATAGTCCAAGGTATAGCCGAAAGATATCAGTGGGTTGTTCCCAGAGACGGATGACATTAAATTCATGGTTTAGCTGCTGCGATTTAAAGCTGGTTTGATATGCAAGTGGTGATTTTGTTGGCTTTAAATAGATGACTGTTTGATGAATTTCTTTAGTCGGATATTTACCGAAAAGCCTCAACCAATAGTTCGCCATTCGATATGCCATTGTGTCATCGGTTTTGGTCTGGAACTCCAAATGCACAACTATTTCCGACGACTCTAGAAATATGACGGAATCTGCACGGATTGGCTCGGCGGAGAGTTCCGATGGTTCGAGTTTGGTTAGCGGAATAGATTTCCCCAAGAGCCAACAGGCAAAGTCTTCGGGGAAGTTCTCAGCTAGAAACTTGCAGGTATTGTCATACATCGAGAAATTTTATCTTTTCTCAAGGATTAAAAAGAGATCGCATTGGTGCGGTCATCGAAGGAGAGCGATCGCTTAGCTTCAGATAGAATCTATTGGAGAATATTAAGGCAAGCCCAAAAGCTTGGTGATATAAGGCAACAATTTAGCTCCTGATTCTACGAGTTTTGTGACATCAGGCAGACTAGAGATCGTTCCTTTCAAGATTTTTACGGCGGTCTTGGCTAGCTTTTGTAAGGTGCTATCTTCAGGCTTTTGTCCAGATTCAGCGAGAACTTTTACTTGTTCTAGAGCTTCCACTTTGTCTTCTTCATTTAGCTCAGATTCAGATTCGATTAGGGCTTGTAGTTGGGTTAGTAGCTCCTTAAGACTGGGTTCATTGGGATCGGTGGTGTCGGGAAGTTGGCTGATGGTATTGGTAACATTGCCACTAATTGCTCCTAGAGCAACTCCTGTCATGGTTTGATTTTCGCCAGCAGCAGCGATTCCGCTGATGTTGCCTTGGACGCTACTGATGCTAACGTTGCCTTTATTTTCTTGGGTCATGATAAACTCTCCTTGATTTTGATAGGTTTCCACATAAAATTTAGGCTGACTAATCGCATTTTCTAATAATTTTTCTAAACCGCGAATGCGTTCGTCTTTTTCTTCAATGCCTGTCAAAAGTGATTGCATATCACTATAGGGCAAAGCCTTAATTTGTTTGTATTTGGCAAAATATTCGGCATTAAGTGCTGACCTGTTGGTGTCTCCAGTGACCTTGGCTTGCAATCGGATTTTTTCATTGCCTCTACCTTCGAGGGCAATTACTTCTAGTTCTGCTTCGGGATGTTGTTCTATCAGTTGTTTGAGGGCGATCGCAGCAGCGCTGGGGTCGATACCTTCGTAGTGAAATAGGTCAAGGGTTTTGAATTTAATACCGACTTCGCGCAGGTCGAGGTTTTGAGTATGGTAGAGGTCGAGGGTTTTGATGATGGGGGCAATGAAGTCAGCAAAATCACCTTCTTTGAAATTTTCCTTTTTATTGTCAGGTTTGCGACAGGGATCGGGATCGGCTTCAGTGGGTAACTGCATAAAGATGTAATCACACTGCACGTTATCGAGATTGGTTTCTGTCGAGATGCCCCAATTTTCGATATAGGCTCCTGTTAAACGTGTGCCTGAGAGATTTGCTTGGTATAGCTGGGTTTTGACGAGTCTTGCGCCTGTGAGGTTGGCGTTTTCGAGGGTGGTTTCGCAGAGGTCTGCACCGATGAAGAAGGCATCTTTAAGATTTGCCTCTTTTAAGTTCAGTCCACTTAAGTCGAGATGCTCGAAGGGTTTACCTTGTCCGTCTTTGGTAATCGCTAGTTGACGGATTTGAGGATCTTCAAGATATGTGCGATCGCAACGAGCTTGTTCTAGTTGTTTGGCTAAGTGCCAGTTGGTACGAGTTAGGTTTGCTTGGCGGAAATCGGCACTTTTGAGAGTGGCGGCGGTAAAGTTTGCATCGGTGAGGTTGGCGCGGCGAAATTTGGTTCCACCTTGGGAGATGGCGGCGATCGCAATGGATTGAATGAGGGCGTATTTTCTGTTTCCTTGGATGGCTTGGCTACCGACATATGTGCCTGATGCAATGACGGTAATGGCGATGAGGCTAGATACGATATAGGAGGTGTCGTTGGCTCCACCTAGGATCACGCCGAAGATAATGCCTAAGAGGGCGGTGATGCTGGTGAAGATTAAGGCTCCGCGCCACATTAGCGATCGCGAGATTGCTACAGCGATGGACATATTGGCGATGCCTGAGATCGTCCCTGCTAGAGCAAGAGCGGTAAACTGCGCTCCTACTGCTAATAGTCCACCTTTTTCATCAGATGGGAAAAAGGCGATCGCGGCGATAAGTCCACCTCCAATAGTTTCTGCAAGAATGGCTAAAGTTACACCAATGCCTCTCCAGTAAACAACTACAAGGTTAGCTATCAAAATGATGAAAAAAACTATGCTAAATAGCATGGTTTCTCCTGTTTTACCGTCACCGATTAAGTTTGCAATTAGACAATCTCCGTAACCAGATATTAACCCTGCTAAAAAAGTTCGCTCATATGGGGAAGTAGGTGAAATGGCAAAATAGGAGGAAGTCATTTTCATGAATCGATAGAGATGCCATGATCAAATTTCCCCTGACCGAATTGTTAGATGAACAAGCGTGCTATGAATGGTTATTAAAGATCCTGCATCCAAAGGGTTTGCATTGTCCAAGTGGACACGCAATACCAGCAGGACAAGCGCCACACGATCGCCAACGTACACCAATCGTCAAATATAAGTGTCGGGAATGTGGGAAAGTGTTTCACATTTTTACAGGAACAGACTTATCAGGAAGCCATTACACCTGTGGTCAGATCGTGCTGATATTGCGTGGATTCTTACAAGGACAAACGACCCAACACATAGCCGAGGAACTAGGACTCGACTATGGGACATTATTGTCTTGGCGGCATCGCATCCAACGTCGAGGATTTGCCCATTTGATTAATGGTAATCTGCCCGATGCTGAAGCCGAGATGGACGAGATGTTTCAGAATGCAGGAGAAAAGGGAGCAAAAAAAAAGATCCAATAGCAGACCCACCAAGACAACGCGGGAATCAACGCAAAGGCAAGGGAACCATGGCAAATGACCGTCCACCCATTGTCGGTACTGTTGGGCGCAACAGTGGTCAGATCCGCATGAAGGTCTGTGACAATACTCAACAAATCACGATTCAACCGCAGGTAGAGGTAACGACCTTACCGACCACGACAGTCTATACCGATGAATCCGATGCTTATAATCGCATACCTGCTTCTGGTCGTGAGCGTCAAACCGTTTGTCACTCTCAGCGCGAGTATGCCCGCGATGAAGATCAAGATGGTTTTTGTGAGGTTCATTGCAATACTATGGAGGGCATTTGGGTTGGTTTACGCAATTTTCTGCGTCCCTTTCGAGGTATTCACAAGAAGTATTTGTATCTGTATGTAGCCATGTTCGAGTGGGCTTACAATCTACGTTGGATTGATTTTGACTTCCTGCGTCGTCTTCTTTTTCCTCCTTCCACCTATTTACCTACATGAGCGAAAATGTTAAGAAAAATATTGCTAAACCTAAAACAACTGTCCAATTTTTGCTTAACTGAGATCTTGCACCATTCAAGAAAAGGGGTTGCAGAAAGAGCAGAAATGTGAAAAAAAGGGCGTAGTAGTAAATTAAATAACGAGCATGGAAACAGCAGTTTCAAATTCAAAAAGCAGCAAAGTATACAGATATAAGGAACCAGATAAAGGTAGAGCTTAAAACATAGCAAAAATGATAATCCTATCCAGTTAATGCCACCAACGATCTTAGTTTTTAGTGTTTTTTTAGATTTCCTGCAAGAGGGGATAGAGAAAATAAAAGACCCAAGAAGCGAAAGCAATGGGACAAAATTTAAAATCAGCGATGCGATGCTGTCGGCTTTCTCGATGTTTTTTATGCAGTGTCAATCATTTTTAGAGTATCAAAGACAATTGCAGAGTCGAAGTGGAAAAAATAACGTTCAAAGTATATTTGGAGTGGAGAAAATACCCTCTGACCAGCAAATACGCAATATCCTCGACCTAATTAGCGCCAAGAGTCTGAACGCTGTATTTGAGAAAGTGTATAAATTTCTGCAAATGGGAAAGCACCTGAAACGATATGAAAGATTGGATAGGAATTTACTGATTTGTTTAGATGGAACGGAGTACCATAGCTCATCGAAAATATCCTGCGAATGTTGTAGTACCCGTAATCATCGCAGTGGCAAAATAACATACTCACACACAGCAATTTTGCCCGTAATCGCTGCACCAGGTTGCGAACAGGTGATTTCTCTACCACCCGAATTCGTCACTCCGCAAGATGGACATGAGAAACAAGATTGTGAAACAGCCGCAGCGAAACGCTGGATTAGTAAACATGGGCATCTTTTTGAAGGACAGGCGATTACGTTATTAGGGGATGATCTCTATAGCCGTCAACCGATGTGTCAGAATTGTTTAGAGGCAAATATGAACTTCATTTTCACCTGCTTACCATCCAGTCATCCTAGTTTATATCAGTGGTTAGATTACATTGAAAAAAATGGTGAAGTGCAGAATTTGACGACTAAACACCGCAAGGGGAAATCTATAGAAATATATAGTTATCGATTTGTGAATCAGATACCTTTAAGAGAACAAGAACCCTCTCTGTTAGTGAACTGGTGTGAACTGACTGTTCGCAATAGTGTTGATAATTCTGAAGTCTACCGTAATGCTTTTGTGACTAATCATGCTGTTAATATTGACAATGTGGCGGTCGTAGTTGAAACGGGTAGATGTCGTTGGAAAACCGAAAATGAGAACCACAATGTGTTGAAAACCAAGGGCTACAACTTGGAACATAACTTTGGTCATGGACAAAAACATTTGTCATCGACACTTCTATCTCTTAATTTGTTAGCTTTTCTATTTCACACGATTTTACATTTAATAGATTCCAGTTATCAAGAGATTCGTCGTAAGCGTGGCACTCGTAGAGGATTCTTTCAAGATATTCTCTCTCTTACCAAGTACTTTTTATTTAAGAGTTGGCAACATTTAATCGACTTTATGCTTGATGAAGCCCCCGTCTTTGCAGATTCCTGTTAATTTTTAGACTCTTGGTTTTGTATATCTTGCTACTTTTTGAATTTGGAATTGCTGGCATGGAAAGCATCGTTAAGCACGCCCAAGGGCTAGTGTATAGTCTTCTGTGTTTGATGCCAAGTGTGTATCAAACAGCAAGTCTCAATGCAATACTAGGACTATTTCTCGAAGCACAAAGGCATCCTTATCCAGAACATACACAGATAAAATCAGCGAGTGCACTCAGCCGATTTCTCAATCACTATAACTGGTCAACGAGAGCAGTAATTCGGTCAACACGGCAGGCTATTTTGGGACAAATCGCCAAGCATCGCCCATCGAAACAAGTGCCATTAAAGATACTGATAGACTTGACTACCCTAGAAAAAAGCGGCAAGTTTTTACATTTGAGCAATCCCACCCAAAACGAACCAGACCCATGGGTGAGAATACTAAACGGAAAGCGAGGACTACATCTGGTTGTACTGTATCTGGTCTATGGAGAGTGGCGCGTACCATGGAGTTTTAGAGTATGGCGCGGCAAAGGATACCCCAGTCCCTCTGACTTAGCTTGTAAGTTATTGGGGACAGTACCCAAGCAACTAACCCAAGGCAAGACTGTGATTGTCCTTGCTGATACTGAGTTTAGTACGGTGAAGTTTTTCAATACTGTCCGCGCCAAGACTTGGCGCATCGTTGTCGGTGTACGCAACAATCGTAAACTTCAAGATGGCCGTACAGTCAAACAACTTTATCGTCATGGCAAACGTGGACAACAAATTTTGCTAGAAGGGCTAACTCAGCCTTTGACGATCTCTTGGTTTTGGCTCAAAAGAGCTGATAGTAAACGGGAGTTACGCTTTGTTGTCTCTTCTCATCCTTATTCTGGTGCTTATCTGGTGATGTTAGGTCGTAAGCGTTGGGCGATTGAGGGATTCTTCAAAACCATCAAACATCGCTTTGGTTTGCATTGTTTTGGGCAATCTACAAAACTTGGTGTTTATCGTTGGCTTATCCTCTCTCTGCTTGCTTATCTTTTGGCCCATTGGATTGATCAATGGTCGAGTCCTCCTGTCTTGGACTGGAAAGCTACCTGTGATTTGACACTTTCCGTTTTATTTCCTTCTGTCCTTTGGTTGAAACTTCTTAGTTAATCCTGTTTTAGCATTGTGGAAATTAGCACCGACAAGAACTGCGTTTGTAAAATCTGCACCCCGAATATCTGAACTAGTAAAATCTGCTTCAGTCAGGTCTTGACCTTTGAAGTTAAATCCTCTCAAATTAGCATCGTGAAATTTATCATGCATTACATTTACTTCCTAGGACATTTCCATCCTATGAGAAGTGCTGCCAGATTACTTTCACACGCTTTTGGCTGATTCTTTTTATTAATAATTTGAATTGTACTTCTAAATAACTCAGCTGGGCGGTTTTCAATTTTTACATCATTACCGATCAACCATAACGCTTCGACAGCAGCAGTACGCACATCCTTATCTTTATCTTGAAGAGCAGAAATTAAAGCTGGTATAGCATCTTTACCAATCTTCACTAACGCGATGAAAGCAGCAGTACGCACATCCTTATCTTTGTCTTTAAGAGCAGAAATTAAAGCAGGTATAGCATCTTTACCAATCTTCCCTAACGCGTAGACAGTATCAGTACGCACATCCTTATCTTTATCTTGAAGAGCAGAAATTAAAGCAGGTATAGCATCTTTACCAATCTTCCCTAACGCGTAGACAGTATCAGTACGCACATCCTTATCTTTATCTTGAAGAGCAGAAATTAAAGCAGGTATAGCATCTTTACCAATTTCTCCTAAAGCTTCGACAGTAGCAATACGCACGTCCTTATCTTTATCTTGAAGAGCAGTAATTAAAGTAGGTACAACTTCTTTACTAATTATTTTTTTAAAAGCATCAGTATTGCCGCTAGAAATAAATGTTTTGTTTCCATTCTCATATAACTGAGCAAGAGAAAGCGCCGAGCCAAACCTTACATCCTGATTCTTATCTTTGAGAGTCGAGCCAAGCACAGCAATTATAGATTTTAGTTTTCAGAACTAGCAACCTTAGGCAAAGCACCAACAGCCAAAATCCGAATATCCTCATTTTGTGACCTTAGCAACAACTCAATTAATCTCGGAGCCGCCGAACTCGCAGGAGTCTCAATCATCGCAAGAAGAGAAATCGCCGTAACTTGAGTATCCGCATTATTAACCTTAGTCTGCTCAATCAACCAAGGAACCGCCACCACAGCGCATTTTTTAAACTTAGCTTCCAATTCCGAAGAATAAGTTTTTTCGATCTGCGTCACATATTGCTTAATATTGGCGATCGCGCACTCATCATCAACCGCCTCCTTCAGGCTGCCTTGCGCCAAGGCAACACCCAAGAAAAGCGAATATTTCCTAAAGCCACCACAAAAGTAGCTGCAACCGCCGACCTATATCTCCACCGCCTTACAGTCACAATGTTGACTCCATACGCGATCGCACCGCAATTAAAACTGACAAACCTTTCTGCTGAGGCTATTTTACCATCTTTATTGGATATGAGATATAGGCGATCGCGTGTTGATTTTTGAAAATTAGTTTTTTTGCGATCGCTTATACATTTCTGAAATAGCGATCATATTATCAATCTCAAGTCAAACCACGATTACTTTAATTGAACTTCTCTAAATATTTCAGAAAAGAATTAACTCCTAATAGCTTGATAGAATATAATTCCATTGCCACTCTCAAAGCTTCATCAGCCCGTAAATCATCATCCCCCGACAAGATAATCTTTGCTTTCCCATCAATTGCTGTAGCTAATACTGGTAAATCTTTGGGATCTCGACAATGAGGAGGAATTGTTGTTGGTTCAATCCAGATTGAACGATTTCTTAACTGCTGCTCTAGCCGAAGAGCTTGATTTAGATCAATATTTTTCCTTAGCCTAGGTCGGTTCCAAACTTGATAAAATTCATCCAAAAGGACTTGACTCATGATCAATTGAAATTTGTCTGCATTAAATGCTTCCAATATTGGAAGTGTAACTCTTCCTCTCAATAAGATGCGAATCCAAATATTGGTATCTATGACCACTCTCAATGTCATATCTATTTTTTTGCTTGCTGACGTACAGCTTTGATTTCATTCATAATCTCACTGTCCGTAATTTCATCTATAGGCGGTTGTTTATAAAGTTCTTCAAGTAAAGCTTTTAGATCTAATTTTAGTTCTATTTGAATTAAGGCTCTCGCTACTTGTGCGCGATCGCTAGGTTGTAACTGCTGTACCGTGAGAATAAGCTGATCTAGGGTTATTGGGAGTTGGATCATAGCTTTCAACGTCAATGATTTGTCTTTCTTAATTTTACATCAAAAAAATAGATCACCTCAATCCCCTCTAATGCCAACCTCCGAAAGTGCAGCGACACTTTAGGAAGTTAGAAACCAAACCAAGCAAGGGTTTTAAAAGCATAAAATGGCAACGTCATTTTGTGCTTTGGGATAAAATAGCGATCGTCAAGTTGTCTTGTAAAATTTAAGATTTTCGCGATCGCAGCTTACTTGTAAAACTAGGATTTTTGCGATCTCCCACATAAAAACAAAGAAGTAAGCGCCTTATCCTGAAAAATTGTTAGATTTGCCTTACGAAGTTAGCGCTAATGTAGGATGCCCCAAGCATAGACAAACTGTTATAGCTTGGTAAACTATTGGCTAGTTTTTAAAATCTGGTTTGAAGTATATAGAGGCAAAGAGCATATGCAAGTAGATGAACAGGCGGACAAACAGGTAGAAACGTCTACGGAAATCAGTAATATGAGAGATACACCCAGCACCTCTGCCAGAAATCAACCTAGCAATATGAAAAATGCCCTAGGCTCCAAAAGCTCAAACAAATTTTTAATCCCTGCGATCGCACTTGCCTTAGCCGCACTGGGCGTGAGTATTTGGTTTGTGATCGGACGCTTTAGCAGTAACCCCACGGCTACACCAGCAACTAATACCAGCACCAAAGATCAGCCAAAAGCCATCAGTGCATTAGGGCGCTTAGAGCCACAAGGAGAAGTCATCAAAGTTGCCTCACCCTCAGCGCTGGGGACATCGCGCATTGTGAAATTGATGGTCAAAGAAGGAGATGTTGTCAAACAGGGACAAGTGATCGCCATTCTCGACAGTTACGATCGCTCTGTGGCTACATTACTCCAAGCTCAAAGTCAAGCTCAAGAAAGCGATCGCAATCTTGCTAGAGTTCGCGCAGGCGCAAAAAGCGGTGATATTGCAGCTCAAGCTGGTAATGTCGAAGCTGCAAAGGCAAATACTAATGCTCTTGTCGTAAATGCTAAAAGAATTCAAGCAGAGCTTGAGATTGCAAATGGGGAATATAAGCGGTTTCAGAAATTGCAACAAGAGGGGGCAATTTCCGATTCTCTACTTGATGCTTACAAACTCAAAGTCATCACTCTGGAAGGGCAACTTCTACAATCACAACAACAAATTCAACAGGCTGCGTTTCAGATAAAACAATCAGAAGGATTACTCATCAGCGTTAGAGAAGTCCGTCCAACTGATATCCAGTTTGCTGAAGCTCAACTACAAACTGCAATGGTCAATGTCAAAAAAGCAGAAGTTGATCTTGATCTAGCTCAAGTTCGTGCTCCGATTGATGGACAAGTTCTTAAAATCAACTCTAAAACTGGTGAAGTCGTCAGCCAGACAAATGGAGTTATGGATCTTGGCAATACTAGTCAGATGTATGTAGTTGCAGAAATCTATGAGACTGATATCGGCAAAATCAAGGTTGGACAGACTGCCACGATTGAGAGTGAAGCTTTTGAAGGTCTGATTACGGGCAAAGTCGATCGCATTGGTTTACGGATTGCCAAAAATGATGTTCTCGGAACTGACCCAGCCGCCAAAACTGATGTGCGGATTATCGAAGTCAAGATCAAGTTAGATGACAGTAAAAAGGTTGCAGGGCTTACCAATTTGCAAGTCAGAGTCAAGATTGAAAGCTAATGAAAGCGCAAATCGCGCTCATTAACTTTCAAATATTTTTTTTAATCGCTAGATGAATTTATGATTTTTGCCGTACCTCTTGCTTGGCTACAACTTACTTACGAAAAAAGCCGTCTACTAGTTGCGATCGCAGGAATTACATTTGCGGTGGTCTTAATGTTTTTGCAATTAGGATTCCGCGATGCTCTATTTAACAGTGCAATTCGACTACAAAGTAATTTAGTGGGTGATTTAGTGATGATCAGCCCTCAATCTACTAATTTAGTAGGGATGCGGAACTTCTCTCAGCGTCGTTTATATCAAGCTTTAGGAATGAAAGAAGTCGCTTCTGTAAATCCTCTTTACATTGGCATTGGCGCATGGAAAATCAAAGAAGATCCTGCTGGACAAACTCGCAACATTCTCGTCTTAGGCGCAAATCCTGATGCTAAGGTTTTTAAGATGCCAGGTTCCATATCAAATATCGATCGCGTTAAAACTCAAGACGTAGTTCTATTCGATCGCGCCTCTCGTGCGGAATTCGGCCCAATTGTTGGCGAATGTGGCACCTTAGCCTTAAAATCCCAATTTAATGATGAAGCTTTTGTCTGCAATAAATTGGTCAGCCGTGAAGTTGCTAATCGCAAACTGACAATAGGCGGATTATTTGAGCTAGGAGCATCTTTTGCCGCCGATGGCGCAATGATTACTAGTGACACTAACTTCCTAAGAATTTTTGATAATCGACGTGCAGGATTAATTAATGTAGGTTTGGTTAATTTAAAACCTGACGCATCTCCCTATGAAGCGATGCGAAACTTTATCCTTAGTCAGCCCAGTGACAAAGTAGTTTTGCCGCGTGAAAAATTACAACCCGATGGCAAACGAATTCGGAGTTTATATCAAGAGAAGATCGGTGCAGATGGCAAAATCACTAGTGAAGAAGATAAGAACAAAGTAGTGATTTCCAAATCTGATTTGACAGTTGAAGATCTTAAAAAGACAGAGGATGCAGCAATCGATGATACAAGAATCTTGACTATCCAAGGCTATATTGACTTTGAGAAAGGCTATTGGCAAAAAAGCACTGCGATCGGCTTTATTTTCACTCTTGGAACTGTGATGGGTTTCATTGTGGGGATCGTGATTGTCTATCAGATTCTTTATACTGATGTTTCCGATCATCTTGCGGAATATGCAACTCTCAAAGCTATGGGATATGGCAATCTATATTTAGCTCAAGTTGTAATTCAAGAAGCTTTTGCCCTATCGATTTTAGGCTTCATCCCAGGATTAGGAATTTCTTTCTTTCTGTATAACCTTACTAAAAATGCAACACTATTGCCTCTATATATTTGGGACAAGGCGATTCCAGTCATGATATTAACGATATTTATGTGTGTGATTTCTGGAGCGATATCACTACGCAAAGTTCAATCTGCCGATCCTGCGGAAATCTTCGGCTAGTGAGATCAAGCAGTAAAGAAAATAGCGGCGCTTAGCGCCGCTATTTTCTTTACTGCATTGTATATAAACGCGATCGCGATAGACGATCTAAAAAAGGAGCAAGAAATTTGTCATTGGCTTGCTTTTCTTGAGGATCTTCAGTTTCCAATGCATGGGGCGCTAAACCACGCAGAGCGGCTGTAGTTACGCAAAACATCGACTTTTGGAAAGAAAGACAAATCTTGACCAGTAAATCCTCTTCACCGCGATCGCCTTTTTTGTAAATCTCGTGCAAATAGTCTGGCAAAAAATGTCGCATATCTTGCATCAGCAATGTGGGTGGAATCCCTGCACCGCCTACAGGTAGATGATCGGCGTATAGTACACCATAATTGAATTGCGAAATTTCCGTAGAAATTTGATGCGCTTGGGCATTGTAGGAGACCGTGCCGCGAAATGGAAAAGATCGGAAAAATACAGCCTCCACATAGGGTACTGCTGTATCCATTAAGAATGTCAAATTTGCTGATGCAGGTACGATTTCGTAATCTTTGCCATTGATTGATACTTTATAAATATAAGGCACACTAGCAGCTGCAACTAGCCCATTTTGAACATGCTGAACGACATCGGGAATGCTTTTAATTTCACCACGATCATAGCGATCGCTTAAGTCTAGAAACAGCGGCGACATAAACGACCAAAAATACCCCAGAGCACTGTAGTAGGTCATTAATCGCACCTGCTCTAGCAAAAAATCTGGAAATAATTGATTCATCAACGCCGTAAATGGATTCCTACCAACTTTGGCAGCGATCGCTAACTTGGCAAGTTTTTTAAATTCTTCGGAGTCTAAATATGCATCTAGACCGCCACCACCATGCCAAAACATTGCTTTCATGCAATATTCAGCAAATTCAAAATTGATTCGATCGTGCCACCAATGGCGACCGAGTTTATTTAAGGAGAAATCACCATTA
Organism: Pseudanabaena sp. Salubria-1; assembly: GCA_023336205.1. Taxonomy (GTDB): domain Bacteria; phylum Cyanobacteriota; class Cyanobacteriia; order Pseudanabaenales; family Pseudanabaenaceae; genus Pseudanabaena. The sequence continues at coordinate 99,998 of JALQCR010000017.1, read as the reverse complement.
AAAAACTTAAAAAATGGGAAAAACACGAGAAACTGATGCTCAGAAATATAGGTGAGATTCCGATAATATTCACCCAGCACGACACCATAGCTTTTGAGGATGCCAACAACCTCTAGCAAGTTCTCAGGGGAATCTGGAAGCAATGCACCACCTGATTCTAGGCGTTGCTTTACCGCAGCAAGGGCTGGTTCAATAATTTTATTTTGACTCGATACACTCATAACCAAATTTTACAATGCTTCTGGCTAAAACCCAATAAGTAAGGTGGGCTACGTCAACCTTACTTATTGGGCTAATTATTTGGGCAAAAGCAATTTTTTTAACCGCTTCAGCAACTTGCGTTGGATAATCGCCAAGGGTACTAATTTTTTGACCAGTGGAGAGCTAACTTGCAGACTTGCCTCACTCCATGCATTGCGATGCACATTAAAGCCATCCTGTTTTGCGATCGCATATTTAATAACATCACCTAAGCGTAAAGGCATTGCCCAATAAAAATGATAAAGCTCATTGGGATCATCAAAAAATGGACAATCCATGAATGCCTCTGCCTCCTGTTGCGTTGGTGAGTTATTAAATGCAAGAAACATTTCATCTAAGGCTTCACGCAATAATTTTGGAGAAGTATCGAAAGAAAAATCAGCAGGCGATCGCTCCACCAGAAGACGTACAAAAGCTACTACAGATTGCTGAAAAGATTTTAGACCCCAACCCAGAGCGGGTTCATTACTTTTATGCTTGAGCAATGGAACTACAGAACCATCAGCTTGCAAAGTATATTCAAGGGTTGTGCCCTCACAGCCTGCACAAAAGACTTCCATCGCCGACACATAGCGATAGTCGATATCATTGCGAAGTCCCACAGAGTTATTTAAATTAAAGAAAAAGGCAAGTGCTTCTCCTTTATGTTTGAGTCCACCAGTTGGTTTGTCCAAGGCAAAATAGAAACCGACAGGATTTCTAGTTCCAAATATCTCAAAAGCATTTTCCAGAGAAATTTGCAAACTGCCACGCCAGCCGACATCAACCAAGCCAAATGCCTGTCCATCAAGCATTTTTTCCTGATGCAAATAAGCTTTTAAAACTTCACGTTTCTGCTCAGCCACTTGGAGAACTAATGATTGTAAAGGTTGATGCTGTTCTAATTTAGCTCGTAGCGAAATTCTTTCTTTTGCCGTTAAATCGTTTTGCCAAGACGCTTCGGGATAGCCCAACGGCTCAAAAATTGGCTTTGCAGCTTGGTGATCGAGACACATTCGGGCAAGCAGACTATCAATTGTAAAAAAAGTCGTATCATCAAACATCCATTCCCAAAAAGCTTTGTTAATCTTGGTTAGCCCAGGCATTCTCAATGCTTGACGACTGACATAGAGATAACGCAGCTCTACTTCTGGATAAATCTTCGGAGCAAGTTCCTTAGCGATTTGCAACAACATTTCCCCATCCCTTGCTAAGAAGTAAATGCGGGCGAGTTGCTTTGCCTTTGCCTGCTGCAAAATCCAAATCGTATAGGCAGTTAAGATAGGTGCAGCAACGGAAGCTGCAATATCTCGAATGATTGATTCTTTTGGTGTTTGTGTCTCTCTGGTTAGGCGTGTATAGCGAGATATACCTGCCAATAGAGACGTAATTCCATTCGTAGCATCGGCATATTTTTGGAGTATTAATTCATAGCGATTAGGATTTGCGTCATTAAAGTAAATAGAATTAACACCTAATGAGCTAGGCTTAGCTACATCTGACTGCCAATTATTACCTATATGAGTAAACTCTTGCGGGCTTAAATGGAGATCCTTAAGCACTTTTAAAAATAAATCGCCAACACCCTTAGATTTACGACATTGTGAAGATACATATAGCCGATCGCCTTCTTGCCAAAAGCCATGCTGCTTGAGGAGATCCTCCAAAAAAGTTACGGGTAAGTACATATCTGATAAGAACAAAACATTGGGATGAGATCGCCTTGCTTGTTCAATTAGTTGATAAGCTCTTGGAACAGCCACTAGATATTCTGCTTCAACTTCCAATTCTAAATTTTTGAGCTTATCAATGGTTTCCGCCTCAATTTCTAAAGTATTCGCAATTTCACGGTAGATCTCATCTAGATTAACTTCACCACCTTCATAAAACAAACGTGATCGCTGTTCAGAATTGCCTCTAATCTCACAAAAAGTTTCGGCAGAGAAATTGATCCAACCAAATTGCAAAGCGCGATCGCCGCATATTTTAAAAATTTCAGTGGGTTTGCTTACTAATCTTGTGAACAGAGTATCAAAGATGTCAAAGCTAAATATTTGTGGCATATAGATAAAGATATTTGATTTTTTGAGGAGTTATAGTACGTGGCGATCAAATTCGAGTCAATAAATTTTTTAAAAGTTCTGCTTTGCAACAAATTTTAAAATTTTCTTGGGTCTTCTGGGTTTAAGGGGATAAGTAAATCTAATGAGAAAGACAAGCTAATAATCTAGAACGAAAATTTAAAAAATTTAAAAAACCATAAGCCTGTCGTTTAATTAATTTAATACGATTATTAAGTCCCTCCATCACACCACTAGATGTACGATTTAAAAAGTAGTTACAAATATTATCAAGATGATTACGAATGGTTTCCAAAACTGCGCCATAAACAGCTTTAGCTTTTTGAAGCCATTCTTTTAATTGTTTCTGACCCTCTTCAGGAGTTTTACAAGTCTCAAAAATACTTCTAAAGTCTTCTTTGAGATTATAAGCTAGTCGCAAGCGTTTAGAACATTTCAAGACATTTTCTAACTTCACTTTTTCTTCTTCTGTTAAGTCTACCTTGTTCTTTAGTAGAATAAATCGACTACCTTTAATCTTGATTTTAGCTTTTTGACGCAGTTGATTTAACTCTTTGATTAGTGGCTGCATAACATGAAATCTGTCGATGACAATTTTCGCATTTGGAAATACTTCTTTGACAACTTTGGGAAAGCCTCCCCACATATCAATGCTAACCTCCTCTACTTTTTCCCTTATCTCAATCGGTTGCTGCTTCAGGACTTCAATGATGTCATCTTGTTTATGACTATCAATTACTTCTAGTAATGCTCCTGCGTCAATACTTGATACGACTGTCACAAAGTCTTTATGTCCTTTGCGTTTACTCACTTCATCAATACTCACTCGTTTTACTTCTTTCCAATCATCTTTTTTTTTAGAGAAAATTGGTGATTGAAAATCCCTTGTATTTGATCCCAACTCAAATATTCATCTCGACTTACTTGCTCCACACTCGCACTTTGTACTCGTTGATAAACATACTCCTCATACCTTTGTGTGTATCGTCTTTCCCAGTCTACAAAGGGTAACTTTTCCGTAAAATGTCTTTGACAATGTTGACAATAAAATTGGCGGCGCGGCGTATTTAAATAAACTATTTTCCCAAATACTGACAAATCTCGAATCAATATCGGTCGATTTTGTTTTAATTTTCCACCATGCGTATTACAATGCGGACAAGTAATTTCATCCTGTAAAAATCTCAACTTTAGGGTGATTTTATTTTCTTCTTCCGTAAAACTTTCAACGGTTGTGTTGGGTAAATTTAGCAACCTATCTAGATACAAGTCCATACCTGTCACCACTTATCTTTGTGCTTCATTATACATTAATCCCCTCAAACCCAGAAGAGCCATTTTCTTGTGGTTCGTTTGCTATTAAAAAAAGACCGATTGCCAAAATTTATGCCTAATATCGCTGACGTAGTGTCGCATAGCAATTTGCTTTGTAGCAAATTTGTCTGGATACATAAACTGATCATCAACACTCATAATATATTTCTCTTTAGAAAGAGCTTTTCCCTGATTAAGCTTGATCGTTAGATTGACAATTGTTTGTTCAGAAAAATAATTTGGAGGCTCTTTTAGGCTAGCCAATCTTTGTACAGACACATCCCAATCCAAAGCTTTTTTGAATAGAATAAATCCCGCATTAATTGGATTTTGCTGCTCAATATCCTCATAAATTAGCCGCTTGTCAAACGAGCTTTTGCAGTCAGGAAGATAATAAGTATTTACATCCTCTGAAGCAGATGCTAGTTCAGCTAAATCTGAAGCTCCTGGAAAAAACAAAATGTCTGAATCTGTGTAAAGTGTCGATTCTTCAATGGGAATAGACATCAGAGCTGCTAATTTTTTCCCCATCGCCTGCTGAGAAGCATATTCATAGACGGATTGGGGCAAATCATCTCTTTGGAATTTAGTCAGAAGTTGAACATCTACACATGGATGTACACGACGAAGCAATTTAATGCTCTCTTCCGTATAACTTCCATCAGACATGATCGTAAATGTTTTAGGAATTCCTACATAGCGAAGGAAAGATCGTAGACTGGCTACTTGTTCGGGTAAGTCTCGTTCACAAGATAGGGCATATACTTTGATAGGGACTTGGCGTTCTTGGGCGATTGGAAAACTAACTAAGTTTGACAGGCTAGATTTATAGATAGATCTAAGAAAATTACCTTGAATTTTTGCCGCGTGATAACCAATGTTTACCATTCATTCCTCTTCAAAGTTAGTTATTTTACAGCGCTTTACGCTCAAATCTAAACCAATAAAAATTTTGAAAGTGTTATGAAGCAACACTTTCAAAATTTTTATTGGTTTGTTTGATTGTAAATTGCTGTAATGATTATTACAAAGCAATTATAAAGCCGAAATATAACGATCGCCAATAAAATAAAAAGAAAGTATAATGAGGTACCTCATGCTTCATTTACTTTCTTTTTTTCTTAGATCTTTTTTGATTTGAGGGATAAAGCCAGAAAGCTAGTATTTTAGTTATATATGGCATGACTGGATAAGACAATAAAGCAGATATAAAAGTAACTGAGATTAGTAAGCTTAATAGCGCAGGTAGTCCTTGCAACAATGGAGCTACAAGCAAGTTAGAGAGCAAAATCAGAGGATAAACTGTAATCACACCAATAATTACTTGCTTGTAGTAAGGTGGCTCTGGAGGATTTACAGATGTACTCTTAGGCAAGCTAAACCATAGCTCTAATCCATTTTGCTGATGTTGTTGCGATCGCTGGGAGATAAACTCTTCAGATCTTTGCATCCATTGTTGATAAACAGGAGAAGTAAGCCAATGTTTGCAATGGGCATAGTTGTCAAATTTGACAATAACCACATATTCAGGATATTGATGATCGCGAGGACGAATGATCTCAACTCCCATAAATCCCTCAAACTGTTGAGCTGATTGATTAATTCCTTTTGTCCAAGTTTCATATTCTTCTATGAGATATGGCTCAACAACTTCTGAGATAACTAAGGTAATCGGATCTGAATGCTGTCCAAGTTTCTGCATAGAGGCACTAAATAGTCTGGCGATATTTGAGATTGTCTAAGAAATTATATCTTGATGATTTTGAAGTAAGCATCTGACAAAGCGCTTGATATTCTATATAGCGTTTATCAGTCTAGTGAAGTACGGGGTTGTTTCCCCGCCGAAGGCGGCAGGGCTGTTTCAAGAAAGGGTAAGAGAGAGTTCAAATTAGCAAAGACCACATAGCAGGTATTTTGTGGGAAAATTGGTCAATTGCTCCTTTTATTGATTCAAAACCATGAAGCCTAAATACAGAAAGTACCCAAGTCTTGATGATTGACAGATTAATCGGCGCATTCCCTGCTCTTTGAGGACTTTTATCTTCATCGAATATGACATCTTTTACCCAATGTAGGCGGTTTTCGACCTGCCAATGTCCTCGAATCACTTTGGCAATTCGTTCAGATTTTGGCGGTAAAGAACTGAAGTAGTAACTCAATGTGCTGTAAGGCTTGCCATCGCGTTCACCCGAACGAGTTACCCTTATCACCGACTGTACATTTTTCCAACGTGAATCAATATTGACGGGTGGTACAAATACTTCCACTAATCTCTGAACTTTGCGTCCTTTTGATGAATCATCCTCAACCTTGACTTGAATCGGTGTTTCTTTCTCTGTCTGGACTCTAATCGCTTCTTGCAGTTTTGGTTGATTTTTTTTTACTTTGATGATGTAGTCATTGTTGCTTTCAACTATTGCCTCAACTGTCTTCTTTTGACAGTGTAAAGCGTCCATCGTAAACACATGATTTTCCAAGTTAAGCTGTGACAAAAGTTGTTGAATCACACAGATTTCACTCTCTTTTTTATTCTCCATGATTGCGGTTGCTACCACCACACCTTGTTGCTGCGAGAATAGCGATACCATGCTAATAAAGTTCTGTTTGTTATTGTCAGCATTACTTACGGTATTTCTCAGGCTTTTGCCGTCTCCTGCGATGGCGGCTCCTCCTGCCATGGGCTGTTCTTGCATCCAGCTATTAAACGCGTTATTGAGCGCGGCATAGTCTACATCGATCATCATTCGTCTAAGTGTTGAATATGATGGGGCGGTTCCTTGTTTCAGGGCTAGTAGCTTGATGAGAGTGCGCCGATGTCTCTCTACGAATCTCTCTAATTCTCGGTAGGTTGTGTGTCCACTCATAATTCCCATAATGATGATTAGCAGGATTTGCCATAAATCATCACGACTTCCTTTCGCTTCGCGTGGATCTGGCACTTCTTTGAGATAATCAATTATGCTTTTACTCATTTTCTACCTCCTTTGACACTATTGGCTAAAATTATCGCTTAAATACTTTGCTTATGACTTCTACCTATCTTTATCAATTTTCTACCATTTCTTGAAACAGCCCTGCGCCGAAGGCGGGGAAACAACCCTTTGTACCTCGCTTGCTTGAAAAACGCTATATACAGCGCTTCGCGCTCAAACGAACCACAAGAAAAATTTTGAAAGTGTTATAAAATAACACTTTCAAAATTTTTCTTGTGGTTCGTTTGAGCGGTAATTAAAGTAAGTAGCTGTACATAATTAATTGCACAGTAAAACCCATAAAGTTGTGCCCTGTAGGAGCGTAACTTTACGGGTTTTAGTAATTTATTTTACACAATTAATTAATGTCTTTTAACTACGACTAGAAGCCATATTCTCAAACTTAGTTAAGCGCGGTTCAAAGAGTAATTTAACTGTTCCAACTGGCCCATTACGATGCTTGGCAATAATAATCTCGGCAACTCCGCGATCGGGAGTTTCTGGATTGTAATATTCATCACGATATAAATTAATCACTAAATCCGCATCTTGCTCGATGCTATTATGAACATAAAAATTATTTGCGGTAAAGTTAGCTAAGCTTTGCACTGTCAAGTCATATACCATTTCCTCCTCAAGTAAATCAATAGCTTCTACTTTGTCCCAGTAAATATCACTGGTTGCAAGATTAAGAATTTCCTTTGATTCTAAAATAATTGCTAGTTTGTTCATGCGATCACGACCAATCGCATTTTTATAAAGACTCGAACCGCAATACTTAGTGCCGAGATGAGCTTGCATTTCTCTAGTTGTTAATCCCAGTTTTTCCCTAGCAACATTAATGTGTGTTTTCCACACTTCTTTTGATATTAGATCTCTATTTGTATTAGCACTTCCAGAATTACTGATATACAAGTTAATCTCTTGTAAACTTTCCTGCTTATATTTGCCAACTGCACTAACAAGGTTAATAAATTTTTCTAGGTCAGTCTTTCCTGCTACCCAAATTTGATGTTGATCGCGTCCCTTTTTTCCTTGAGAGACAGTTCTCAATGTTGCATTAATTCCCAATCTTAATAATAAAGACTGAACTTCTTGAGCCAGTCTTTTACTGCTAGATGCATAGTAAACACTAGGGTATTTTGATTTTTTGTTTGCTCGAATACAGCCATCAGTAGCCCATAGATGACGCAAAAAGATCGCCATCGATTCTTGAGGTTGTTGAAAAACTTGTGACGGTATAAATTTTTCATGCGATCTCAAACCGAATATATCAAGATTTTGTAGCCATTTAGTAATAGGATTCTTAACTCCATGGGTTAAATGATAGGCAGATGACAAATAGACTTGATACCAGTCTCTTTCTTCTTTGATTCTTGGCACTATTTGATCGCAAAATACTTCAGTTGCGAGACTAGCTACTAATTCAGCTAAATCTAACTCTCTAGTTGTGTACTGAATTGCATGGCGCGGTAAAGTACAACCATCGCCAATTAGATGTCCAAGCAAGGCTAATTCAGCATCACTCATTGTTTGTAGTTCTTGGCAGGGAATCTGACGAGGCATGGCAATGCGATCGCCTATTTGTAATTCATCAAGTCTTTTCCATCCCTGAATTGTCAGAAATTGATGGTTTGTAGTCGCTTTGATTGATCGCCCCAATTGAGTTTTGAGTTGACAAACAGGTTTGGATCCAGTGCAAAAAGCATTGCTCACTATTGCTCGTTCCATTTTGAAGGTTTGAGGATTCACTGCCCAAATTGCAAAACCTGACTTACCAACAAGTTCACGGATCGGGATTTCTGCTCCTGTGTCTGCCATTGTAATTAATGAGTCTCCACTGAGACAGCCTGACTCTCTCAAATCAGAAAGCATAGGACGCTTATTAGTCCTAGCTTCTACGCCTCGACTTAGCTGAGAAAGTGCAATTACAGGTACATTTAATTCACGGGCTAAAGCTTTAAGCGATCGCGTAATTCTGGAAATTTCCTGCACCCGATTATCAGAACCAGAACCTTCCATGAGTTGCAAATAATCAATCAAAATTAGACCCAGCACGCCTCCCTTTTCTGACTGCAATCGACGAGCCTTAGAGCGTAGTTCTGTAATGGGAGGATTGGGAGTATCATCAATAAATAGAGGTAATTCCGAAAGTCCACTAATCGCCATCGCCACAGTTCCCCATTCATTTTCGCTAATTTGTCCAGTGCGGAGGCGATTACTATCGATACCCATATCACTGGAGCGAACTTTGGATTGACTAGCAAGTAGACGATAAACCAACTGTTCCTTCGACATTTCTAAACTAAAAATAGCCACAGGCAATCGGTGAATTTCTGCCATTTTTCGCGCTATTTCTAACCCGAAGGCAGTTTTCCCCATTGACGGACGACCCGCGAGGATAATCAAGTCCGATCGCTGCAAGCCGTTAGTCATCGCGTCGAAATCATAAAAACCAGTAATCAAACCTGTCGCCGTGGAATTACCCGTACCCAGAGAATTAAAGCGATTTTCTAATTCATAGAAGGTTTTCGTGAGAATATCAGCAGCAGGAGTAAGCCCTTGCTGGGCGCGTGATTGCGTAACCGCAAAAATCTTTTGTTCCGATTGGTCCAGTAGCTGTGGCAATTCGATTTCATTGCTATAACTAATTTCGACTACACCCCTAGCGGCTTCAGCAAGTTTGCGTCTGGCATATTTGTCAGCAACTAATTGAGCATAAAAATCGATATTGACTGCGCTGACGGTGCGATCGCAAAGTTGAGCGATTTTAGTTTGACCACCAATTTTTTCGAGCATATCGCGATCGCTAAGCCATGTAGTCAAGCTCATCATGTCCGTGGGATTGGACTGATTATGTAACATCAGGCAAGCCCGAAAAATCTCCTGATGTGCCGCTACATAGAACATTTCGGGACGCAAAGTATCTAATACTCGCGAAACTGCTTCTGGATCAATCAAGATGCCACCTAAGACAGCCTCCTCTGCCTCAATGTTTTGTGGTGGTAAGCGATCGCTGATAGATTCAAAATCTTGGCTCATATAACTTGCTGACTAGTTTGCTGTCGGGAGAAAATACTTAGAGAGTTGGATGCTAGGTTTGAGTGCATTCATAATTCTAGGTTTTAATTGCAAAATTAAAACCTAGGTAACTAGGCACAATTAAATATAAAACCCCAAAATCCGTATCGCCCGCTGCGCGGGCGGTACAGATTTTGGGGTTTTAATTATCATTTTACTTAGGACATAAAACCCAAATAAAGAGAGGGGGGGGGGGGGGGGGGGGGGGGGGGTTTTGGGGGGGGGGGGGGGGCGGGGGGGGGTGGGGGGGGGGGGGTGGGGTTTTGATTTGTCCAAGCTATCTCTTGCATTGCTATAGTGCTTGTAGTAATGAGCTATTGATATGGGATTTAAGGAAATATTGGCTCTATCGTTCAAACTATGCTCGACCAATATCTAAATGCCAACAAATTAGAGATCGCAACTTAAAATTATCAAAATTCCTGAAGCCATACCCAGATCGTTTAATTAGCTTTAACTTATTATTGATACCCTCAACAACGCCATTAGTAGTGCGGTTCTCAAAGTAATTAGTAACTTCTCCAAACCATCGACAAATTGTGCCAACACTATCCTTATACGTCTCCTTTGCTGTCTCCATCCAGTCGAGTAATTTTGATGCGCCATCTCCCCAATTTTTAGCATCTTCAAAGACTCTTCTAAACTCTTCTTTTTGCTGATGCATTTTCCCTAGCAATGGTACCACTTCTCGAATTTCTTCTAATTTTATTTTTTGCTTCTCTGTTAAATCTTTTTCGTTCTTTAGTAATGCATACTTACTCTGCTTAAGTGCTTCTTCGATTTTCTTTTTCTCGTTTACATTTTTGTTTTCTTTATTTGCTTTTGCAGGTCATTTCGTGCTGTTTTTAGTTCCTCAGGAACTATCTTTGTTACATGGAATCGGTCGGCTACTACCTCTGCTTTTGGTATTAGTTTGTTGATCAGTCCTTTATAATTTCCACTTAGATCCATACTTACCTCAATAATTTGCTCTAACACCTCTTTTCCCCACCCCTCAAGCTCTTTCCTTATTTCTTCTTGTTTCCGTGATCGCACAAATCCTATCGGTATTTTTCTGTCTAAATCTACCAATACTACTATGTAGTCCCCTTGTCCTTTTCGTAATGCTATTTCATCAATCCCAAGTCGTTTTAATGGCTTTAAATCTATTCTAAGTTTTTTTCGCTAATGTATTTTATCATCGACCACACTTCCTCATCTGTTAAGTCATTTTGCTTCCCTACATTATGCATATCGCTATGCAATACTTGCTGCACTATCATCTCTGCAAATCTGTTAGTTTGTTTTCGTCTCTTTCCTATAAATTCTAGTTCTTCACTGAACGGCTTTTCACATTTTTTACACTTGAATTGACGACGGTTTACTTTTAATAGTACTTCCTGTCCACTAATGCTTAAATCTCTTGCAAAATACCAGCGATTTTGATGCAGATGATTACTTTCTTCTCCGCATCTTGGACACTTTGCTTTTGTCGTTTTCGCTTCAACCTCTAAAATTAATCGATCTGCTACTTTTGTGTAGTTTTCTACTTCGATTCCTGGCAGATTTAAAAGTTCGGTTAGAATTGGCTGCATATTTGTTGTTTTGTATCTTATGTTACCTTAGCATCATTTAGACGATTGAGCCGAAATATTTGTTTTTGTGGTAGTGGGATGCTTAGCGATCTATCATCAAAGATCGCAGCAGCACACCAATAATCAGCTCCAAATATTTATTTTGTGGATTCTGGCAGTTGTCTTACCAAGTTTAGCGATCACATGGGCAACATTTAATTCCTTAGCCTTACCCTTAAATTTTGTGGCTCTTGTATTTTTGCTGTGTATATGGATGTATAGCAATTTTTCCACATCTCTCAACTCAAATTTAGAAGTCATCAATCTTGATCTCAAGGAAGAAAAAATACTCAAAGATTGCTTCTCCTCAAATGTTTATCATCTGACAGGCTTAGAATACCGCCCTCAGGAAATATACTGCCGAGGCAATCTGCGATCGCAAAATCCTAAATATGCTTACGAATCTATTAACCAAAATATTCAAAATGCATTTGGCAATCGTTTTGTCTGCTATTTACAAGAAATTCCATTAGAAAATTTAGGGACAAGCTTTGGTCGAGATCAAAATAGTCAGGAAAACACTACAAACTACTGTTTTTATTTAACACCTAATAATTTATCTAACTCTCAACTATCTTTAAGCGATCGCCAAGGTTGGATAGCAAGCACTATTAGTATCGTATTTACAGCCTTCACCGTATTAGTTGTAGGTTCAAATCAGCGAATTGAATCTTTAAGCATAAGCAACTTACAGCAAGGCATTCCTTACCTATTAGGTATAACTAGCATTTTTATCGCAAGGTCGATCACGCAATATTACATCGCCAAACAATATAGATTGCGACTGCTACCACCACTTTTACTACCATGCTTAGGTAGTTTTGGCTTATTAGGCAGTGTAAATCCTAATTTCCCTACAGGACAAAACCCCACAAATCAGCGCCGCATCCTCTTTGATCTAGCCGTAATTCCAACCATTGTGGGATTAGGAATCTCCATAGTTTTATTGTTTTTGGGCAACTGGATTCTAGTTCCTGCAACTATGTCGATCGCAGATTCCGCGATCGAGCCATCCTTGTTAATCACAAATCTAGATACAGACAATAGCAAAAGCTCGATTTTTGTAACGTTACTGCAAACAATTTTTTCCATCGGACAAACAGCACTTACTCCAGACGCAATCGCCACCTTTTCTCCGCTTACCGTAGCTGGCTGGGCTGGATTAGCTCTTAGTGCTTTACAACTAATGCCGTTTGATTTACTGGACGGAGGCAATCTTATCATCGCGATGTTCGGATATAGGCAAGCCATCCAAATTGCGCGGATAGCAAGACTAGTATTATTGGCAATCTCTTTGCTTGCACAACCTTGGCTACAGATTTACTGTCTCTTATTCTTTGTATTACCCACCCCGCGCCCTCTTATTTTGAACGAACACACGGAAATTGGAAAAACTCGCGATCTAATTGGCATGATGGGTCTTCTGGGTTTAAGGGGATAAGTAAATCTAATGAGAAAGACAAGCTAATAATCTAGAACGAAAATTTAAAAAATTTAAAAAACCATAAGCCTGTCGTTTAATTAATTTAATACGATTATTAAGTCCCTCCATCACACCACTAGATGTACGATTTAAAAAGTAGTTACAAATATTATCAAGATGATTACGAATGGTTTCCAAAACTGCGCCATAAACAGCTTTAGCTTTTTGAAGCCATTCTTTTAATTGTTTCTGACCCTCTTCAGGAGTTTTACAAGTCTCAAAAATACTTCTAAAGTCTTCTTTGAGATTATAAGCTAGTCGCAAGCGTTTAGAACATTTCAAGACATTTTCTAACTTCACTTTTTCTTCTTCTGTTAAGTCTACCTTGTTCTTTAGTAGAATAAATCGACTACCTTTAATCTTGATTTTAGCTTTTTGACGCAGTTGATTTAACTCTTTGATTAGTGGCTGCATAACATGAAATCTGTCGATGACAATTTTCGCATTTGGAAATACTTCTTTGACAACTTTGGGAAAGCCTCCCCACATATCAATGCTAACCTCCTCTACTTTTTCCCTTATCTCAATCGGTTGCTGCTTCAGGACTTCAATGATGTCATCTTGTTTATGACTATCAATTACTTCTAGTAATGCTCCTGCGTCAATACTTGATACGACTGTCACAAAGTCTTTATGTCCTTTGCGTTTACTCACTTCATCAATACTCACTCGTTTTACTTCTTTCCAATCATCTTTTTTTTTAGAGAAAATTGGTGATTGAAAATCCCTTGTATTTGATCCCAACTCAAATATTCATCTCGACTTACTTGCTCCACACTCGCACTTTGTACTCGTTGATAAACATACTCCTCATACCTTTGTGTGTATCGTCTTTCCCAGTCTACAAAGGGTAACTTTTCCGTAAAATGTCTTTGACAATGTTGACAATAAAATTGGCGGCGCGGCGTATTTAAATAAACTATTTTCCCAAATACTGACAAATCTCGAATCAATATCGGTCGATTTTGTTGGCTCTTCTGGGTTTGAGGGGATTAATGTATAATGAAGCACAAAGATAAGTGGTGACAGGTATGGACTTGTATCTAGATAGGTTGCTAAATTTACCCAACACAACCGTTGAAAGTTTTACGGAAGAAGAAAATAAAATCACCCTAAAGTTGAGATTTTTACAGGATGAAATTACTTGTCCGCATTGTAATACGCATGGTGGAAAATTAAAACAAAATCGACCGATATTGATTCGAGATTTGTCAGTATTTGGGAAAATAGTTTATTTAAATACGCCGCGCCGCCAATTTTATTGTCAACATTGTCAAAGACATTTTACGGAAAAGTTACCCTTTGTAGACTGGGAAAGACGATACACACAAAGGTATGAGGAGTATGTTTATCAACGAGTACAAAGTGCGAGTGTGGAGCAAGTAAGTCGAGATGAATATTTGAGTTGGGATCAAATACAAGGGATTTTCAATCACCAATTTTCTCTAAAAAAAAAGATGATTGGAAAGAAGTAAAACGAGTGAGTATTGATGAAGTGAGTAAACGCAAAGGACATAAAGACTTTGTGACAGTCGTATCAAGTATTGACGCAGGAGCATTACTAGAAGTAATTGATAGTCATAAACAAGATGACATCATTGAAGTCCTGAAGCAGCAACCGATTGAGATAAGGGAAAAAGTAGAGGAGGTTAGCATTGATATGTGGGGAGGCTTTCCCAAAGTTGTCAAAGAAGTATTTCCAAATGCGAAAATTGTCATCGACAGATTTCATGTTATGCAGCCACTAATCAAAGAGTTAAATCAACTGCGTCAAAAAGCTAAAATCAAGATTAAAGGTAGTCGATTTATTCTACTAAAGAACAAGGTAGACTTAACAGAAGAAGAAAAAGTGAAGTTAGAAAATGTCTTGAAATGTTCTAAACGCTTGCGACTAGCTTATAATCTCAAAGAAGACTTTAGAAGTATTTTTGAGACTTGTAAAACTCCTGAAGAGGGTCAGAAACAATTAAAAGAATGGCTTCAAAAAGCTAAAGCTGTTTATGGCGCAGTTTTGGAAACCATTCGTAATCATCTTGATAATATTTGTAACTACTTTTTAAATCGTACATCTAGTGGTGTGATGGAGGGACTTAATAATCGTATTAAATTAATTAAACGACAGGCTTATGGTTTTTTAAATTTTTTAAATTTTCGTTCTAGATTATTAGCTTGTCTTTCTCATTAGATTTACTTATCCCCTTAAACCCAGAAGACCCATTTTGTTTTAATTTTCCACCATGCGTATTACAATGCGGACAAGTAATTTCATCCTGTAAAAATCTCAACTTTAGGGTGATTTTATTTTCTTCTTCCGTAAAACTTTCAACGGTTGTGTTGGGTAAATTTAGCAACCTATCTAGATACAAGTCCATACCTGTCACCACTTATCTTTGTGCTTCATTATACATTAATCCCCTCAAACCCAGAAGAGCCGGCATGATATTAATTGCGATCGCTTTACTAATAATCCTCCCTATACCCAAAGCTCTCTTGTTATAAGTAGATACGCTTAATTAATTACACACCGAAACCTTACGGGTTTGGGAATTTATTCTGTGCAGGGTTTGTTTTTTAATTCACAAAAGTGGGGCGACACTTTTGTGAATTGGTATTTAAAGATAATTTCTAACGACAAAGATGGTGCTAAGCACCATCTTTGTCGGTTTCGTTTTAGAGGGTATAAAGAATGCACAAAGTGCACCCTCTAGTTTATTAATGTTTTATTTTAAATTTTCAAGACTTTAATGTGATTTTGGGATTATCATTAACCTTGGCATTAGGTAGCCACGATTTGTTGCTACTGGTAACATCAGTTAAGTCAACAGTAGATACATGTTCATCCTGAAGCGCCAAGACGTTGAGATCGTCAACGTCCAAAACCCACAAAACAAAGATCAACAAATACCGATTTTGCAATATCAGGGGCAAACATTTCGGTTGCTCAACATGTTTGGCGATAATCGAGATGAGGCTTTAGCGCTTTGGCGTGACTTAACTGATAACAAAGGCAAAGCTTGCGTATTATTAGAAGAGCCTCAGCGTTTTAGCGTGTGGGGTCGAGTCAAACTTGACCAACTCCATATAGCACCTAATCAGAGTTCCTCCGCAGGTACACATCTTGTTCAGGGCTGTTTACTGATATTACAAGCTGTGTATATTGATGTTGAAGATTTCCTTGGTGTTAGGCAAGCAGGTTCTTTTAAGCAAGATTTACTGAAGTTTATGCAACAAGGAAAATTTGCTCAAAGCGAAACAATTTCGGCTCTGGAAGAAGTTTTGTCAATCAATCCACTTAATAGTGTGCAAATCCCCAACTGGGATGAAAGCAAATTGCAGCTTCTTTTAGGTGAAATACATCGACTAGCCTCCTCCTATTTTGGAAATAATAGTTTTGTCGATAGTGCGATCGCAGCCTTAAATGAATTACCTGAATCAGCATCCGTAACTGCTTGGCTGACAAAAACTCCTAAAGGTAAACTCTGGAAGTAATCTAACTAGATTCTTTCGATGTTTTCTTCTAAAGTTATGACTCGTAGCACAATACCTGTTATTTTCTGTTTTTTAATACTTTGATTTCTTATGGTTGTAGCTAAGGTGCAAGATTCATGAGTAGAGCTAAATCTCCCTCGCCGTCAGGGATTTCCACGCAATCTATTATTTGGGCAGCGATCGGATGGGCAGCCCTAGCTCTAATGTTCTACCTGTTTTTTAATGTCCCAACCGATGGTCCACATGTCATCAAGCCCGAAGAATGCGCCAAGCCAGTAAAAGATCTATTCGTAAGACCAAATTGGTATCGATACGGAACGTACATTTTTCAAACTGTAGCGATCGCCTGTTCAGGGCTATTGTGTCTACGTAACTGGCGTAGCTCCAAAATCATTAGCGGTCGCAATGTTTGGCTCGGTTTGGGCATTGGTATCTTATCTTGGGGTATTGGCAATTTAATTTTTGGTTATCTAGATTTTCAATATCAAAGTGGATTGATTGCGGGTGGAGCCAAAGGCGCTAAGGATCTAGTTCAAACCTTTCCATCGATCGCCGATATTTTCTTCACGTCAACCTACGTATTTTTGTCATGGGGAATGGCAATGTCTGTGATTGGGCGACGACTAAATCTATATCCTAAGCAATGGGCAATCGTGGGTGCTGTTGGATTTATTGGGGTTGTCGTGGCGGCTTATGTTACTTTTGGCGTAATAAGTGGAGGGGTTTCTCTAGATACTGGGAAAATCTTGAATATTATTTATGCCCTTGGTGATATTTGGTTACTAATTGTCGCGACCATTCTATTACTAGCTTTTTGGGGTGGTAAGGCAGCTCAATCTTGGCGATTACTTGGCAGTGCTGGTATTGCCATGTTTTTTGGTGACTTATGGTTTAACTACAGCATCAATACTGGTATCAGCAAAGTTTGTGAAGGCAAGCAATATCAAAGTGGTGAGCCTGCTGAATTTTTCTGGATTCTTGCATTTATTCTCTGGGGAATGGCTGCTGCTTTAGAGTTTGATTTATCTTCACGACCAACAACTCGCAGTCGTAGAAGCTAGTTTAATTAAATAACATCAGTTCGCTTTAATTTCACACTATCTCCTAGAGAGGTTTAGCGACGCTAATCCTCTCTAATAAAAGCCTCGCGAAGCGAGGCTTTTACTGTTTTGGCTTTTTAAAATTTCGTAGCTTATCTCGGACTCACGTTATCTACGGTGGCAATGAAGATGAATCTGTTCTTGGCTCTGCCAAAGACTTACTATATGGTGGCGCAGGTAATGACTATGTCTTTGGTGAAGGTGGTCACGATGTACTGGATGGTGGTACTGGTGATGATTATCTATATGCGTCTATCAGTTTCTGTTGAAGGATTTGCCAAAGTTATGGACTTTAACTCAGGAGATAAAATTGAACTCAAAGGTGCAAGCGGTAACTATAGTTTGATGAACTATAACAACAATGGTATTTCTGGCATCGGTATCTATGCAAAGCTTTCCACGGGTATAATGCAAAACCAATACAACGAATTAATTGCGGTTGTCCAAAATGTTGCACCAACATTACTAAATCTAGACAATTCTAACCAATTTAATTATGTTTAAGTTTTTAAGCCCAAAAAGAAAGGGTTGCTTAGCAACCCTTTCTTTTTAGTATGCGCCATTTCCTTTAGGAAAAATCACAACTAAAATGGTTTTAAAGATTAAATGTAGATCGAGCCAAAAGCTCATGCGCTTGACATAACTGGCATCCATCTGGACTCGCTTTGCATAGGGAATATCGTTACGACCCGAAACTTGCCACAGCCCTGCAATACCTGGACGAACGCTGAGTACTCGATCAATAGCCGAGCCATACTTACTAAGTTCAGCTTTTACTAATGGTCTCGGACCAACCACACTCATATCGCCCATGAGTACATTCCAAAATTGGGGTAGCTCATCTAAACTGGTTGTCCTCAAGAACTTACCAATTTTAGTAATCCGAGGATCATGTTTAAGTTTAAAAGATGCTTCATATTCAGCTCGGCTAATCGGACAGGCATTTAAATAATCTTCAAGAGCTTGATCTGCACCATTAATCATCGTTCTAAACTTAATGCAATTAAATTTAGAACCATTTAAACCAACTCTAGGATGAATATATAGAACTGAGCCAGGAGAGCTAATGAAAACAAGCAACGTAATTGCTAAATAAACTGGCGAAAACACAGTTAAAACAATTGATGCAAATGCGATATCAAAGACTCTTTTTCCCCAAGTTGCATAATGATCTGTACGATCTGTAACCGATTTCTTTGGACGGAGGCTAACTTGACTATTTGCTTTGCTTCTAGTAATCATCAAATCTCTACACCACACCACATAGTTGAACTAATCATACAATGCCTGTCTACTTTTATTGGGGCGATGACGACTATCAAATTTCTCAAGCAGTAAAAAAATTGATAGACACTCATGTCGATCCGATGTGGCTTGACTTTAATTATGTCAAAATCATTGCTACAGGGGATCTTGAGATGATGGATGGGCTAAACCAAGCCGTAACTTCGCCCTTTGGCATGGGTAGTCGCTTAACTTGGTTAGCTGATACTGCGATCGCCCAACGTTGTTCTGACTCGCTACTATCAGAGCTAGAAAGAACTTTTAAGCATTTACCTGTAGACTCCTACATCTTGTTTACAACATCCAATAAGCCTGACGGGAGAGCCAAATCTACCAAGTTGTTGCAGAAGTATTCCCAGATTTTAGAATTTTCGCTAATACCTCCTTGGAAAACTGATGCGATCGTCCAATTAGTAAAACAGACCGCCGCAGAAATTGACTTAAAAATAGCATCAGATGGCATAGATCTCCTAGTTGATGCGATTGGCAATGATACTCGCCGACTGACAATGGAATTGCAAAAGTTACAACTGTCACATTATGGGAAAACGAATCCACTTACTGCTAGAGAAATAGCACCACTTGTGCAAGTCTCAGCTCACAATAGTTTGCAATTAGCAAGTGCAATTCGCTCTGCAAATACTAGTCAAGCTCTCTCTTTAATTGCGGAATTACTGCGAAACAACGAAGTGGGTTTACGGATTTGTGCAACTTTGGTGGGACAGTTTCGCACATGGCTCTGGATTAAACTGATGCAAGAATCTGGAGAGCGAGATGATAAGGTGATCGCTGATGCTGCGGAAATTGGTAATCCTAAGCGCGTTTATTTCTTGAAGCAAGAAGTGCAGGGGCTAAATAGTCAAAAGCTAATGCGATCGCTGAGTATTTTGTTGAGGCTAGAAGCCGATCTGAAACATGGCAAAGATGAAACTGCGACATTGCAAACTGCAATTATTAAGCTGTGCCAAGCAATGACCAAATAAGAAAAAGCAGCGCGAAGCGCCGCTTTTTCTTATTTGCGAGATTTGAAAACATGATCGCTGCTACCATGAGAATTAGATCATTTACTTAGAAATATGTCCGAAAATTCCGCAACAGTTACCGTTGCACTTAATGGCGATCAGCAGCCTAATCGCAGTTATGACATTGCGATCGCATCGCATAGCCTCAAAAACTTAGGCGAAAAGTTAGTAGAAATTGGTTTAGGCAAAAAAAGTAAAAAAGTCCTGATTGTCTCTAATCCAGTCATTTATAAACATTATGGCGAGATTGTCCAGAGATCTCTGTCTAACTCAGGGTTTGATGTGGCGCACTTGATTCTGCCCGCAGGTGAGCGCTTTAAAACTGCTAATTCACTTCAAAAGATTTATGATGCGGCTCTTGCCCATCGTTTAGAACGCTCATCGATGATTGTCGCTCTTGGTGGTGGGGTAATTGGCGATATGTCAGGCTATGCGGCGGCGACTTGGCTACGAGGAATCGATCTCGTCCAAGTACCGACTACACTACTAGCGATGGTAGATTCCGCGATCGGTGGAAAGACGGGAATCAACCATCCACAGGGCAAAAACCTAATTGGGGCTTTCTATCAGCCACGCCTCGTTTGGGTTGATCCTGAAGTATTAAAGACTTTGCCAGCCCGTGAATTTCGCTCAGCGATGGCTGAGGTAATTAAGTACGGCGTAATTTGGGATCGGGAATTATTTGATTTATTAGCCCAATGCGATCGCCTTGATCAGCTACGCTATGTTTCATTGGAATTGCTACAAACAATTTTGTATCGTTGTGCCAAAGCCAAAGCTGAAGTCGTATCCAAGGATGAGAAAGAAGGAAATCTTCGTGCCATTCTCAACTATGGTCATACAGTCGGTCACGCGATCGAATCAGTTACCAATTATCGCCTTTACAATCATGGTGAAGCCGTTGGGTTAGGCATGGTCATTGCGGGTGCGATCGCTGTCGATCTGGGGCTATGGACTGAAGCCGATCAAGCTCAACAGGTTGCAATCATCACCAAAACTCGATTACCACAGGCTTTACCTGTGGATATTGATTTAAATGCGATTATTGAGTCACTATCCACCGATAAAAAAGTTGAAGCTGGTCAAGTGCGCTTCATTTTGCCAACGGCAATCGGATCAGTAACGCTTAGCGATCGGGTAACCTCAGATCTAGTTAACCAAAATTTACGAAAAATAATGGCATAATACTTGACACATGAAGTGGTAGTTCGTACTATACTTAAACGTTTATGTCAAGCAAAAAAATTGCTAAGCCTAAATATTTCAAACTCTTAATTTGAATATTAAGCTTCAGATCGGCATATATTTGTCAACCATTAGTAATTTAAACCAATACCCCCAAGAGTCTAGACAACAGAGATTTCATGACTAAAAAGCCAATTAAAGACCTTCCCCAAATCAACGAACGCATCAGATATCCAAAAATTCGAGTCATTGATATGGAGGGGGAGCAACTCGGCATCCTGACCCCCAAAGAAGCCTTGAAAATGGCTGAAGAAAAAGAGCTAGACCTTGTGCTAGTCAGCGATAAAGCTGATCCTCCTGTTTGTCGAATCATGGACTATGGCAAATTCAAGTTTGAGCAAGAGAAGAAAGCACGCGAAGCTCGCAAAAAGCAACATACCTCTGATGTCAAAGAAGTGAAGATGCGCTATAAGATTGAAGAACATGACTATAAAGTGCGAATCAATCATGCAGAACGCTTTTTGAAAGAAGGTGATAAGGTCAAAGCAACAGTTATGTTTCGCGGTCGCGAGATTCAGCACGTTGATCTTGCTGAGGTTTTGTTGAATCGCATGGCTAGTGATCTAGAGTCTGTCGCTGAGATCCAGCAATATCCTAAGCGCGAAGGTAGAAACATCACTATGTTAATGGCTCCCAAGAAATAATCAAAAAGCCTCGCAACGCGAGGCTTTTTGATTTATACCTGTTTTCAGCGTAGCCATTTTTTGCTTTGGCATAAAAGAGATAGCTAGGAGATAAAACCCCAAATAAAAGTGACTGCGCTTAGCGCCGCCACTTTTATTTGGGGTTTTATGTCTTAAGCTAACCCTATTATTGCTATACCTCCAAATAGCAACACCATTTTGAGAATTGGTATTATCGAGCAGGAGGCAATAGCGTAAATGGGGCAGTGGTAGGCTGAGGGTTTGCTGGGGCAGGGGCTACTGGAGCAACAGCGGGCTCAACAGGTTGATCGGGATTAGAACTAACAATTGGAGCACCTACTGCACGTAATACCTCAACTCCATTTTGCTGCAACACAACAATTGGGGGCTCTGCATTGGTATCAATTCGTTTTACCAATACTCTACCGTTAGAGATCATTTGACCAGTCCTAACATAACGAGATGTTGGCTCACCAAAGGCACTAATAATTGCATAGATCGTACCTGCAACTTCAACAGTACCTGTAATTTTTGTGCCATCAGCAGCTCTGGTATCAGGTGGCAAAACTACTTTACTCGGACGGTTAGATGTTCTTACAACTACAGCAGCACGAAGATTAGGTTTTACTTGTACTTTCTTTGCCAACAATGTTTCCAACTTTGGTACTGGATTAATCACAGTACTAGTGAAGGGATCGCGAGATTGTTTAGAGTCAACGCCAATTTTTTGTTCTAGTTCCTGAACTCTTGCCTGCTTATCTGTGATGGCAATCAGATCCTGTGTTTTTTGACCAGTGACAAATGGAGTGTTAAAAGTTGGGGCGGCAGTTTCAACTACCTTAGGCGGAGTTGCTGTAGTTGTGCCAGCAGAAATACTGGGCAATGGCTTGCCTTCTTCAGCAAGTAATTTCATTTGTTCGCAATCAGTGCCAGAAGCAAACTTAGCAGTCTTGACAACGCCTTGTCTGATCTCTCGTCTGGTACTGATCGTACATTCGACTGGTGTACCCTCACCGCAAGCACTAAGGATTGTAGTAACGCTAAGAATCACGCCAGCTAGGTAATAAATACGCATAATAAAGTTCCTCTGCTGCCTACTTGGTTTTCGGTACAGCGTCATCCGAATTTTGTCGATTTTGACTGCAAGATAGTAAAGCATTATGGTAATTTTGGCAATCATTAACAAGAGATAACATCAAGTTTCATGATTAACCCAATTTTTTGGGCTGAAGTTTTTATGTTGCAGTCATACCAATTATCGAAATTGTTTTTGGTTATATAGCAATGAAAGTTTTGCTTAGGGAAAGCAAAATAATGATTGATCCAGCAATAATAAGGTAATCATTAAATATCTAATATAGCCGCCATTTTGCCAGCCAACGTCCTAAAACTGCCAGAGCATCTTAAAACGTTATACATAAAAACAGCAAAAAAGCTGAAGGGAACTGACCGCAGACAGTTTATGGCTGAGGTGGTAAAAAGTCTGGGCGTAGGAGGGCAAACACTTGCAGAACGAGAACTAGGTTGGAATCGACGAACAGTGCGAAAGGGAACGCAAGAATTAAATAGCGGTGAAGTGATTGAGGATGGTTATTGGCGCAGTGGACGGAAAAAAGTGGAGGTCAAACTACCCAATTTAATGGCAGATATAAAAGCGATTGTAGAGCCACAAAGCCAGAGTGATCCGAGTTTTCAAAGTACGCGGCTGTATACAAGAATCAGTGCTGCTGAAGTGCGCCGTCAACTAATTCTGACTAAAGGTTACGAAGATGAGGCGTTACCCAGTTGTGAAACGATTCGCCATCGATTAAATGACATGGGTTACAGTTTGAAGCGAGTTGCGAAGACGAAACCGCAAAAGCGTATTCCCGAAACAGACGCAATTTTCCAAGAGATTGAAAAGATCAACAAAGAAGCTGATGACGATCCACACACATTAAGAATTTCTATTGATGCCAAGGTTGCCGTGAAAATTGGAGAATTTGACAGAGGTGGTAAAACCCGTGTGCCAACAAAGGCTTTAGACCATGACTTTGAAGCGGTCATGACACTAACACCCTATGGCATATATGTACCTGAGTTGGATGAATTATGGTTATTCTTTATTTCCTCCAAATTAACAGCAGATTGTATCGTTGACCTCATTGAACAATGGTGGCAGAACCAGACAGCAAGGTTTAGGCATATCCGCAAGTTAGTCATAAATCAAGACAATGGACCAGAAAATAATTCTAGACGTACACAATTCATGAGTCTGATATTGGACTTTGCTCACCAGTCAAAACTGCATGTTCAGTTAGCCTACTATCCCCCCTATCACAGCAAATATAATCCAGTCGAACGCACCTTTGCTTGGCTAGAAAAACATTGGAATGGTAGTTTACTTGACTCGTTAGAAACTGTGTTGGAATTCGCCAAGACGCTCACTATCAGAGGAAAAAACCCTGTTGTAACTTTAGTCGATAAGATTTACCATACTGGAGTAAAGCTCTCCAAAGCAGCTATGGAAAAAGTGGAACAACAACTTGAGCGCTTTCCCGATCTGAAAAAGTGGTTTGTCAGGATTCCAGTTAATTTCGACTAACTGGTAGGATCAATCTTTTTTTTGATTACCCTTAGGACATAAAACCCAAATAAATGAAGGCGGCGCAAAGCGCCGCCTTCTTTAGCAAAACTTTCATTGCTATGGCAGTTTACGCTTCAGTGAAATTGATGTATAGCATTAGTCACTCTAGTTAAGACATTAAAAAAATTCACAGAGTTGAGGCGCGAAGCGCCGCAACTCTATGAATTTTTTTTAGCTATAGCTATGAAGACAGAGTCAGATTGCTGTCATCTATACTTTTAGTAATAGTGATTGGCGGAGAAATTTGTGGAAATTACATCTGAAGTTTATCAAGGTCAGTTTGGTGAATTTACAATCACGAAAAATGATCGCCTTGGGGTAATTGTGTATCGCAGTGCTTTAGCGATCGCTGCTCTATGTTTTAGCGTGGGAGCAATATTAGTGCTGTTGCAGCCCAATAATCCTGAAATCCTAAATTGGTTGACTTTGCTGTATATCGGATTTTCTGTCGGGTTAGGTGTTGCGCTATGGACGATTCATATTTATCTGGAGTTACTACATCGGGTTTTGCAGAGCTTTTGGGCGATCGGGACGATCGCTACGGTGGTTGTAGTACTTTACTCTCCTGAGCCTTTGGCGATCGCTATTTACAATAATCCGATCGCGCTTATTGGTGTCGGGTTTAGCTTTGCTGCTCTAACTGGAATTTTTTTCAAAGAGACTTTTTGTTTTAATCGTTTTGAAACAAAGTTTTTAGTACCCTTATTGCCTCTGCTAATTCTTGGTCATTTGGTGAATATTTTACCTGTAGCGATCGAGCGAGGACTATTAGCTGCTTGGGCAGTTTTGTTTGTAATCTTTGCGGTTCGTAAAGTGACTCAAGAAATTCCACCTGATATTGGTGATAAGTCGGTCTTTGCCTACCTCAAAGCTGAAAAACTTAGTAAGCAACAAGCGGCATAATAACGATTTCCGAAAGTGTGGCTGCACTTTCGGAAATCAAAAACTAGCCCCAATGAGGGTTTTATAGTTGTCGCCAACGTAAAACCCAAGAATTGATTGGCAGCGCGAAGCGCTGCCAATCAATTCTTGGGTTTTGGTTTGTCCAAAGATGCTTGTGGCTTTACCTCAAAAAGTCCATGCCTAAAAAGATTTATAAAGCAACGCTCTCTATATTTTTATTCATAGGCATAATGAATATTTATGAATAAAGCTTTTACTTCTCAAGCTGATGACTGGACACCTGCGATCGCTACAGTGCAGAAACGCTATGATCGCGAATATCGTAATGAAGCATTTGATTTGCCCGCTGAGGTGGAGTCGATGCCGCTGTTTCGGGAGTGGGTAAGTCATGCTCTATCTAGCAAAATTGCTTCGCCATTTTGGGAATTGGCGCAATTTCAAAAAAATCAGCGTTGCCTAGATATTGGCTGTGGCGTAAGTTTTTTGATTTATCCTTGGCGAGACTGGGAAGTATTTTTTTATGGACAGGAAATTAGTTTTGTGGCAAAAGAAGCTCTTAATTCAAGGGGTTCGCAACTAAATTCCAAATTATTTAAAGGTGTGCAGCATGGAGCAGCTCACCAGTTAGGTTATGAAAATGGATTTTTTGATCGCATAATTGCCACTGGGTTTAGCTGCTATTACCCACTTGAGTATTTGAAATTGGTTTTGCGTGAGGCTAAGCGAGTATTAAAACCGAATGGAGTATTGATTTTTGACGCAATCAATCCTGATTTGGAATTTGCCGAAAATTGGGCGATTTTAGAAACCTATTTAGGTGCTGAGGTTTTTCTCACACCACTTAGTGAAATTACCGAGTTGGTGCAGTCGATGGGTGGCAAAATTACTGCCAAAAAAGATGGGTTGCTATTTTCGATGTATCGCGTTCAGTGGTAATTTGTTGAGAGTGGCGCAATGCACCGCTCTCAACAAGTATTTGGTTTTTATTTATGTCCGAAAATTCTCAAACAACGGGTGCTGATGCGATCGATGTCGCGATCGCGCAGGGTATCGACTTTGATGGCACACCAATTGACCCTAAGAAACTTGATCTCTATAGCAGCGTAATGGCGCTTGAAGGCAATCGTCAGCGTAGTGGCGTAACTAATACCATGCGATCGCGCATTGTCCGTATTGGCGCAAAACACATCCCTCAAGATGAACTCAATCAAAAGTTGCTGGATGCAGGTTTTGCCCCACTAAAGGACAAAGACATAGCCTTTTTTTACAATAAATAACTTATTCTTTAAGAAAGGTTTCGCTTGGCGAAACCTTTCTTGTTTCTTGAGCCTTTTGGCGGAATTTCCAGTAAATTTTGGGCATAATTGTTGATATGCAACCTTGCGATCAACATGATTAAGTATTGGAAAACTAGATCTACTGCTTTAATTACCGCTTTGTTTTTAACGGGACTGAGCGGCGGAGTTAACTTAATTAACTTAGATAGGGCGATCTCGCAAACCACATCTCGTTCTGTCCGTAGCCAAGATATTGAAAGACTAAAGCGATCGGGACAGCGCTGGATCGAAATTCGTCTGCGTAGTCAGAGACTATTGGCATGGCAAGGCAATCAACTCGTTTATGCTGTGGTTGTGTCCACGGGCAAAAGCGCTATGCCCACCCCTACAGGTATTTTTAACATTCAGACTAAACACCCTACGGCGAGAATGCAGGGTGAGGACTATAACGTACCTGATGTTCCGCATGTGATGTATTACAGTGGCAACTATGGCATTCATGGGGCATATTGGCATCGTAGCTTTGGAATACCTATCAGTCATGGCTGTACTAATGTCGCTCCAGATCATGCTGCATGGCTGTATCGATGGGCTTCTGTGGGGACACCCGTAGTTGTGCGTTAGCAAAAACCTAAAAACTGCACCGCCCACGTAGCGGGTGGTACAGTTTTTAGGTTTTTGCTAAATAAAACTTAACGAGCTAGAAATAGACAGAGGCGATCGCCTCACAGTAACCTAGAGACGGTATCTGTAATCATTTTATTTTTCACATTACAGTCTTTAGGAATAAGGATAAAACTATGGCAGTTGCACGTGGTTCTAAGGTTCGCATTTTGCGTAAAGAGTCCTACTGGTATCGCGAAGTCGGTACTGTGGCTTCCGTTGATAAAAGCGGCATCATTTACCCAGTGATTGTTCGTTTCGACAGCGTTAACTACTCCAACATCGCAACCAACAACTTTGCGATCGATGAAGTTGAAGAAGTCGCCTAGATTCTTCTAACTCAAAACCCAAAAACAAGAAGGGACGCTTTGCGCCCCTTCTTGTTTTTATGGGTCTGAAAACTACTTTTTACTTTTACTTTTTTACTTTTTACTTATCAAATGCCCGAATTACCAGAAGTTGAGACAGTTCGTATTGGTCTAAATGAAAATACGCTGGGTTGGCAGATTGAAGGTGGGGAGGTATTGCTGCCCCGTGCGATCGCATATCCTGAAAATTCAGAGGCATTTTTAGCAGCAGTCATTGGTGCTGAGTTCTCAGAATGGCAAAGGCGGGGAAAATATTTAATTGCTCAGCTTTCACAGGGCGATCGGTTGGGGGTACATTTACGAATGACGGGGAGTTTGCTCTGGTGCGATCGCGATACTACTGTGGGCAAGCATACGCGGGTGAGATTGTTTTTAAAGGAAAAAGGAAAAGGGAAAAAGGAAAAAGGAAAAGGGAAAAAGGAAAAAAAGGAAGGCTTGAAGGAGTTGCGGTTTGATGATCAGCGAACTTTTGGGAAGGTCTGGTGGGTTCCATCTCATCAAACAACGGAATCAATTATTACGGGGTTACAGAAGTTAGGTTTGGAACCATTTGATCCTGAGTTTACGCCAGAGCATTTAGCCGCAAAATTTAGCCGTACTGGTCGCCCGATTAAGACTATGCTTCTCGATCAGGAAACTGTTGCGGGGATTGGGAATATCTATGCTGATGAATCATTGTTTTTGGGCAAAATCCATCCTCAAAAAGCTGCAAATTCTCTTAGTTTGGAACAGGTCACATCTCTACGTCAAGGAATTATCCGTTCTCTGAGTGATGGTATAGCGAAGGGTGGAACGACTTTTAGTTCTTTTCAGAATGTGGCTGGTCTGAAGGGAAACTACATTGATACAGCTTGGGTATTTCGACGGACTGGTCAGCCTTGTAATGTCTGCGGTACATTAATCTCAAGGATTAAGCTCGGTGGGCGCTCAACACATTTTTGTTCTCAATGTCAGAGTTTATAGCGATCGCAAATTCCCCTCAAATCAAACAGCGATCGCACCCTCATCATCCACAAACCTGATAGCCTTTTCCCTATATCAAACTGCGATCGCCACTCATCATTCACAAAACGGATCTCCTATCAATCAATAAAAATCACCAGACTCTCGGTTGTAAACTTTCACTATTGGCAATAATCACAGAATCTCCTGCGGGTTCGATTAAAAATAGTCCTTCTTGTGTTGCATATTCATCTGCCTTTTCATCAATTTTTATTCCTGCTACGGCTCCATAAACCTTGTAATTTTTGTATTTTGGAAATGCCTCTTTAAATCTTGCTAATACTTCTAAAAATCTCTTCACATTGCGAATTTCTAAATGTGACTTAACTTCGATCGCTACGATTTCATTACTATTTTCCACCAGAATATCAATTTCCATTGAGCCTCGATCATCATCACCTTTTACGCGCATAGCGGTGTAATGAACGTCAATTCCCTGTTCTCTAAAAATTCTAGCGGCGGCAGGTTTGATTAGATTTTCAACAAATTCTGCCCATCGGCTGGTTAGTACTCCGACTTGTTTGTTAGTTTGTTCAATTTGTTTATTAGTTTGTTTAATAGTCTTTCGGAGTTCCGCCATTTCTCGTTCAGCTTGGTGCTGATATTCTTGGCGTTGTTGTTCGCTTTCGCGGAAGAGGGCGAAGATGTCGTCTAGAGTGATAGTGTTATCGGACATGGTATTTATTGGATTAATTGTGGTATAAGTATTTTAGCAATTAAGATAGGTTTTTGTGATCGCCTATTCCCTCACCAAAAGCGATCTTAAAATTTATGAAATTTGGCAGTCTAGAGAAAAATTTTTATCCTATAATTAGAAATGTTTTACTTGCAAAAAAAAGTATGCTAGATCCTTTTAATCCTCTTGCTAGAGTCTACGAAAAGATCCATGATTCTGTCGAAGACTGGAATAGACCTGCACAAGCAGCTAACCAAATATCAAATGTTGCCGAACAAGTTGTAGATTTTTTGAATGAAGTTGACGGTATGACACAGGCTCATAGTAGAGACTTCAAAAAAGCAACCCCACGCTTTACTCTTCGTGATGGCTCTGTACTAAAGATATGGAAAAATCCTGTTGGCGTTAACCATGTATTTATCGCTGACACTCAAGGCAACATGGTTTTTGGTGGTTTTGTTGGATGGATTCATGCTGATGGATTAAATGAAGCGATCGCAGCAATTAGACGTAATTTCACATGAAAGCATTTCTAGTTCTGATTGAATAACTCTTTCATGTGTACATCCAAATAAATTAATAATCTTGATCCTATGGAATTGATAGAAAAAATCATACTAGCCTTGCCTTCGATAATTATCGCGGGAATTGTCGCATACATTGCTTATCAACAGTATGAAATAAATCGTCAAAAGTTGAAACTTGATTTATATGATAGAAGATTCAAAATATACATTGCTGCTATTGCTTTAGTGCGTTTTGCCTATGAACCATTACCTGATGAGAGGTATGAAGATATTACTAAAAAACTCGATAATGAGTTTATAGATCATTTGAACGCAGCTTATTTTCTGCTTAATCGGAAAGCCTTTAATACTCTTAAGGAAATCGCTCAAGAAGTTTGCGATCTTGCTAGTGCAATGGCATCAAGATTATCTACAGCTAAAGAATTAAATCAGCTACAAGAATCAAATATAGAAGATCGTAAAGAGTGTAACAATGAGCGAAAGGGTTGGGATTCAAAAATACAAGAAATTAAGCAATCATTGTCAAATACTTCTAGAATCAACACTGTATTTGATCCATATCTTGATTTTAGAAATTTGTATGATAGCCGTAACATCTCAAAATAGGTTGTTTCAACCTTGTAAACAGGAATAAGAAAGCGTATGTTTGAAGTCGGAGATATTTTGTCAGTTGAGTTATTTGCTCATACTCGACATTTCCTTGTTTATATTGGCGATGGAAGAATAGTAGAGTGGGGACCTTGGGATGGAATGTCTTGGATGGGGGGCAAAGGTCATGTTTTTACAAAAGAATTGTTTAAATCTGGCTCAGAATATAAATCGTTAGGTAGTGATGGAGAATTAAAAGAAATTACTCTAGAGCAACGCACAGGAGCTAGTGAGTCTTTGATTAATCAGAGAATTAGAGAGATGACCACAGGAATTGACTATCATTTAGGTCATCGAAATTGCGAACATTTTGCTTATTATGTTACTGGCTACACAGGTTATTCCAAGCAAAGTGTTTCTCATATGTTTACTGATCACGATCCATTTACAAGTAATTCTATGATTCAAAATATCCGCCAACTAAAAGATGAGCTTTTGAGGTCTAGTCATTGTGGCGTAGTTGGCTTATCTAGAGGAGACTTTAAAGATTCTACTCTTGTTGGCAAACTAAACGATGGTCATTATGTCTATCACTACAGCCATCCTTTAGGTGGTCAACATCTATATGTAACTACTATTCCTAAATCTCAAAACTTTGAAGCTAGTTATGATTCAGTTCTTCTAGCGTACTATGGCGCATTTATAGGAAGAGGTGAAATCCTGAGTATTGTTAGAAAAGTAAGGGGATGCTAAATATCTAAACTAATGATCGCGGTAAACTTCACGACGATGACCAACTGAGACAAACACAACTACTAAAACCTTATCAATAATTTGATAGAGAACGCGATAATTTCCTACCCTGACCCGATAAATATCCTTTTCCCCTGATAGCTTCTTAACTCCGATAGGTCTTGGCTCATTGGCTAAGGATTGAATCGTGAGCGTTATATCCTGACGAATCTCAAGCGATAAAGCTTTTATTTGTCGCGCCGCCTTTGGCAATATTTGCACCTCATAGGACATCTAAACTAACTCTCCCACCACCGAATCCCAAGGAATTGGCTGCTCCCCTAACCTTTCTGACTCAGCGATCGTCTCTAGAGCATCTTGCAAATCTAAACGATCTTCTAGATCAGATTCTTCTAAAAAATTAACCAATTCTCTAGGCGTAGTATCTAGAATCTTTGCCAGCGTAAAAATAGAAATCTGCGGCGTATCGTTAAAATAGAGCAAACCCTGAGAATCTTCCTGCTTTAACCATGCTAAAAAGCGATCGGGCGTAGTTCCCAAAACATCTGCTGAAGTTTCTAAATCAACAGTTAACTTTGCCATAATTTTACTCAATAGCTAAAAAGTAAGAGGCATGAATGCCATCTGAATTTAATTTTACTCTAAATATTCCACACCATATCGATGCACGAAGATCCGATGCTCTATGGCATCTGCTATCATCCCAATTACAAGATTGCGATCGCTGAAAGCTTTCCCGAAATATCAAGAGATTGGCTTTAGTCTTTCTGCTAAAAAATATCCAATCATGATCCCAAAAGAACTTGCGACCAAATCACCGATATCAAAGGTGCGATTGGGGGAAAGTGATTGGGCTAACTCTTCGATAACAGTGAATACAAAAAATAACAATGGAAATAAAGGTAATACTTTAGACCAAAATTTTACTGTGCGCCATTTCCCAGCCATCTGCCCCAAAAAAGTTGCTAGCCCATAGAGGAACACATGACCAGCTTTATCATTTTTAGTCAGATATTCTGGAAGGGCATGGTTATAGGCAAGCACAATGATTAATGTAAATACAAGCAGGTAAATTACAACCAGAATTTTCCAAACTAACTTGTTCGATTTCATGGGAGAGATTTTAACTCAAGGTAATTTAGAGCGAGGAAGGCACATCTATCCATTTTTTCTGCTGGTGAGACTCTTGGGTTAAATCCATAAGCAACTGCGACCATGCACCTTCATAGAGACTCGGAGTCATCGGCTGCCCTGATTGAATTGACTGCACCCAGCGATCGCATATAGCTAGTACAGGCGCAAGACGACCATCGGTATAGGTTTTCGGGAGGTCATATTCAGACGGAATCGGTACAATTTCCATTTCTGTGCGGTCGATTTTGCCTTGTCGCAAACTGAAGCCATGAACATAATCCGATTGATTGGAGCTACCCAGTACCAGAGTTCCATTTTCACCATAAACAGTTAGCCAATGACCACGACCGCGATAGGTGACAGTACTCAGAGAAATATTACAGGGAGTTCCATCGGCAAGTTCTAAGAGAATGTTACAGGTATCATCGGCATCAACGAGGCGCATAACACCATTAGCGTCGGGGCGTTCAGTAATGCCTGTGCTGAGTTGACCTGAGAGACTCTTGATATCGCCAAATAGCCAACGTACATAATCAAAAGCATGGGAACCGATCGCACCTAATGCACCACCACCAAAAGCTTTCTGGCTATACCAATTCCAAACCCGCTTAGGATCGGCGCGTCCTTGCACTAGCCAATCGATTTGAATCAGTCTTTTTTTGCCCACATGATTCTGGTCTAATAGATGTTTGAAATATCGCCATTGCGGAACGCAACGGAATTCAAAGTCAGTAGCCGTGATCACCTGTCGTTCTTGAGCAAGACGATAAAGCGCGATCGCTTCTTGGAAATTCATGGTCACAGGCTTTTCTAGCAAAACATGCTTGCCAGCTTCAATCGCTGCTTTTGCCTGTGCATAATGAAAACTAGGCGGTGTGGAGATGGTAACTGCTTGGACTTGTGGCAGTGCAAGTAAATCTTCAAGGCGATCGCAAGCGTGAGGAATCCCAAATTTATCAGCGATTTGTTGCGCTTTGATGCGATCGCGATGGTACACCGCAACAACTTCTGTATCAGGATGAATTTGCAGAGCAGGAATATGGATAAGTTGTCCAAATCCTGTCCCAATAATACCAACACCAATTTTCGACATATTTTTTATTGTTTGAATGATTTGAGTCGGACTTACCCCCTTTAATTCCCCCTTACAAAGGGGGAAAACTAGAAATCTTATTCCCTCCCCTTTACAAGGGGAGGGTTAGGGTGGGGTAAATTTTAAATAAGAAACTACTTTAGAAAGAGTGCAAAGTACTCTTCCTAAAACTCTATTCCTGCTTGAGCTTTGACACCTTGCTCTCTAAAAGGATGTTTGACAAGTTCCATTCTCGTTACTAAATCAGCAACTTCAATTAGTTCAGGAGGTGCGCCTCGACCAGTAAGAATCACATGGGAATCAGCAGGTTTCTCTTTTAAACCAGCAATTACCGTTTCCACATCAAGATAGCCGAGTTTGAGAGCAATATTTACCTCATCTAGCAAGACTAGTTTGTATTCAGGATTTTTGATATAGACCAGCCCCACTTCCCAAGCTTCTTTAGTTTTGGCAATATCGCGATCGCGGTCTTGAGTTTCCCATGTAAAGCCCTCCCCCAAAGCCTGAAAAAACAGTTGATTCTGCCACATTTCAAATACTTTTTTTTCCGCAGGTTCCCACGCACCTTTGATAAATTGGACGATCGCAACTTTATATCCATGCCCTAGCGATCGCAATACCATCCCCAAAGCAGCTGTAGTTTTGCCCTTGCCATCACCAGTATTGATAATAATCAGCCCTTTTTCGAGTTTACGCTCTGCGACTCGCTGATGTTGTACCTCTTGGCGGCGCTGCATCTTGGTGCGATGTTGTTCGGCGGTAAGTTCAGTCATAAAGGATTCCTGTTAAGCGGCAGTCAAGTATTGAGTTGCTAGAACATTTTATCGCAACCGTCATAATGCTTAGAAAAAATTAAACCCAAAAAAGTTAGAGGCGGTTGCAAAGCAACCGCCTCTAACTTTTTTGGGTTTTGTTGGTATATTTAGCCTTAACGCTATAACGGCTGCATATGTTTAAGAAAATCTTCTCTTATGGTTTGCTTGTATTTGTACCGATATCGGTCATCGGTCATTTGCAAGGCTGGAATTCTACGTTGGTGTTTGTGACCTCAGCGATCGCGATTTTGCCCCTAGCAGGTTGGCTTAGCACCGCAACTGAGGAAATCTCAGTGGTTTTGGGGCCTTCTTGGGGCGGTTTGTTAAATGCGACTTTTGGTAACGCGACGGAGCTTATCATTGCGATCGTGGCTCTGAATGCAGGATTTACTAGCGTGGTCAAAGCTAGCATTACGGGTTCAATCATTGGCAATCTGTTACTGGTAATGGGTTTGTCCATGTTTTTGGGTGGACTACGTTATAAAGAGCAAGAATTTCAGCCAACCATGGCGAGATTAAATGCTTCAGTGATGAATTTAGCTGTAGTAGCAATTTTGTTGCCAACAGCCGCAAATTTTACGACTGCGGGGATCAGTGAAGAAATTTTGCAAAAGCTATCGATCTCGGTAGCGATCGTGCTGATTGTTGTTTATTGTTTAACGCTCCTCTTCTCGATGAAAACTCATGCCTATCTCTATGACGTGGGCAAATCAGAAGCAGATGATGCAGAGGAAGAAGAAGGGCATCCACAGGAAATCAATCTCAAATTGTGGATTTCAGTTCTATTAGGGGTAACTTTGTTGGTTGCTTTGGAATCAGAACTTTTAGTGGGAACTTTAGAAGAGGCGACTGCCCAACTCGGTTTAACAGAACTATTTACTGGGGTAATCGTCTTGCCAATTATCGGTAATGCTGCTGAACATACAACGGCGATCACAGTAGCGATGAAGAACAAAATGGAACTATCGGTATCGGTTGCCGTGGGTTCAAGTATGCAAATCGCGCTATTTGTTGCACCGTTGTTAGTGATTATCGGTTGGTTTATGGGTCAACCGATGGATTTAAACTTTAATCCCTTTGAGTTAGTGGCGGTTGCGGTGGCAGTATTGATTGCCAACTCGATTAGTTCTGACGGGCGATCGAATTGGCTAGAAGGCTCTTTACTAGTAGCGACATACGCAATTCTAGGCTTTGCATTCTATTTTCAACCAGTTTAAACAAAGCGGCGCATTGCGCCGCTTTTGTTCTAATCGCTATACAATCTCCGAAAGCGTGGATCAAGTTTGGCGCTTTTCTCTCGATTACATTTAGCACAAAGAGTTTGAAGATTACTCAAGTCATTAGCTCCACCTTGCGCGAGAGGAATAATATGATCGACTTGTAAGCTTTTAGCAGTAAGGTCAATTTTGTGACAGCTTTGACATTGATAATTATTCCGCTCAAAAACACATTTTCTAGCTTCAGGGGGGATTTGAATACGAGGTGTTTTGTCGTTCATTGCAGATAGCCAGTAATTAAGAAGTCTCTACCAATTTGTTGAAACTGCGATCGCTCTAGACTCATCGCATCAGTCATCATCATTAATCCTAGATCATCAATAGGACTAGGAGCCGTAAATCCCCCGATCAACTTAGGCGCAATAAAAGCATAAACTTTTTGTACCATCTTAGCCTTAATGGCAGCCGCCCCCAATCTTCCTCCGCATTCCCATAAAACTGTATTGCAACCTCGCGCTCCTAACTCTTGCATCACGAATTCAGGAGATATGTCATCTAGTTCGAGAACTTCAACTTGGCGATCGCGTAGCTTTTGCTTTAGTTGAAGATTGATATTAGGTAAAGTGATTAGCAAAGTTTTTTCGTTATCTGTAACTTTCCATAAATTAGCTTCATCAGGCAGATCGCAGCTTTGAGTTACTACTACTCGCAAAGGGGAATGCACACTCAAACCATGGGTATTTAAGTGGGGATTATCGAGCCTAACAGTATTGCCACCTGTAATAATTGCATCACATCCCACTCTCAAGTCATGCACTAGATGCCGCGCTTCTGCACCAGTAATCCAATAGCTATGTCCAGAAGTCGTCGCGATTTTGCCATCAAGAGTCATCGCATATTTAAAAATGCCAAAGGGCAAATTCGTTTTCATGCGATGGAAGAATGCTTCATTGAGATTCCAGCATTGCTGTTCTAAAACACCTGTAGTGACTTTTACCCCAGCCGCAAGCAAGCGATCGCGACCAGTGCCAGATACTTGTGGATTAGCATCGATCGCCCCAATGACCACCTCACCAATTCCCGCTTTGATAATTGCTTCAGAACAGGGAGGCGTTCGTCCATAATGATTGCAAGGCTCCAGATTGACATATAGAGTAGCATCTCGCAGATCCTCCCCCGTTTGTTGTGCAGCACGAATTGCAAATATCTCTGCATGAGGTTCCCCTGCTTTAGGATGGAAGCCTTCGCCTAATATCTGTCCATTCTTCACAATTACACTTCCCACCATCGGATTTGGGGCAGTTTGCCCTCTCGCTTTTTGAGCCAAATCAATACAGCGTTGCATCCAGCGATCGTGCTGTGTTGCTGATTCTTTATCTACTTTTTCTAGCATTTGGGATAGAACTCATAGCGCAAAGCGCTGACATAAAAACCAAAGAAATTTTTGAAAGTGACGCAAAGCGTCACTTTCAAAAATTTCTTTTTATAAATTGTGATGGAATTCGCTTTACAAAGCAGCTTCTTTTTTTAGCTTGTCGCGATCGCTAATTTTCGTGGTCGGAGACTGAAGAGCAAAGTAAAGCTTATTTAAAGCACTGAGATAGGCTCTTGCTGAAGCAACGATGATATCAGTATTTGCTGAATGTCCAGAGAGAGTCCCAACATCAGGATGTTTAAGACGAATGGTGACTTCGCCGAGGGCATCGATACCTGCGGTAACTGACTGCACTGAGTACTCGATCAATTGATTTGGAACACTTACAATGCGATTAATCGCTTTGTAAATCGCATCAACAGGACCAGTCCCCACCGAAGCATCAGTAATTTCAGCACCATCGGGCATGACGATCGTGACTGTCGCCGTGGGGATAGCGCGATCGCCGCAGCTTACTTGGACATGATCGAGCTTGAAAGCTTCGGGTGCATGACGAATTTCATCGTTAACGATCGCTTCTAAGTCGCGATCGCTAATTTCTCGCTTTTTATCAGCAAGTTCCTTAAACCGCACAAAGGCAGCATTAAGTTCTTGTTCTGAAAGTTCAAAGCCAAGCTCTCTGAGGCGAGAACTCAAGGCATTGCGTCCTGAGAGCTTACCAAGCACGATCAAATTGTCGGTTAAGCCGATGGATTGCGCATCCATGATTTCGTAGGTGAGGCGATTTTTCAATACGCCGTCTTGATGGATACCTGACTCATGGGCAAAGGCATTTGCTCCGACGATCGCTTTATTGGGTTGCACCAACATACCCGTAAGATTGGACACAAGGCGAGAAGTTTTGTAAATCTGCTTTGTGTCAATGTTACAGAGTGGCGCAGTTGATTCCGCAGGACGACCGAGGAAGCTATTGAAATAGGATCGACGCACATGCAAAGCCATCACCAATTCTTCGAGGGCGGCATTGCCTGCACGTTCACCGATGCCGTTAATCGTGCATTCCATTTGACGTGCTCCATTTTTGGCAGCCTCAAGGAAGTTCGCCACAGCCAAGCCAAGATCATTGTGACCATGCACCGAGATAATCGCGCGATCGATATTTGGCACATTCTCTTTGATCCCTTTGATCAAAGCGCCAAACTCAGAGGGAGTCAAATAGCCGACTGTATCGGGAATATTGACAGTATTCGCACCCGCTGCGATCGCAGCCTCTAATACTTGGTAGAGAAACTCAGGATCAGAGCGCCCTGCGTCCTCAGGTGAAAACTCGACATCGGCAACTTTTGATTTGGCAAAGGCAACCATCTCTGGCACGATTGCCAAAACTTCAGCGCGAGTTTTCCGAAGCTTATATTCCAAGTGAATGTCAGAGGTAGCAAGAAACGTATGAATTCTCCCCTTAGCCGCAGGTTTAACCGCTTCGGCAGCCGCTTCAATATCGCCTCTAGTAGCCCTTGCTAAACCGCAAATCGTGGGACCATTCTCTGTGCCAACGAGCTTAGCAATTTCTTGGACAGCATGGAAATCTCCTTTGCTGGCAAAGGGGAAACCCGCTTCAATAATGTCTACACCAAGTCGAGCCAGTTGCTGCGCGATTAGCAATTTTTGCTCCACGTTCAGAGTTGCGCCTGGGGACTGTTCGCCATCGCGCAATGTGGTATCAAAAAAGATAATGCGATCCTGAGCAACGTTAGACTCTTGTGGTGTTACTGATGTAGACATAATGCGTTATTTCATGAATATATATTGTTGTGAAAGCGTAACGACGAAATTAGGCATAATTCTCTGGCAACTAGTTTGTTGAACTACTGCGATCGCCTCAAAATTATGCTAATGCAATCTTAGCCTTTTTCTTTGAAAATGGTAAGTCAAGCTTAAT
This sequence comes from Pseudanabaena sp. Salubria-1, assembly GCA_023336205.1. Classification (GTDB taxonomy): domain Bacteria; phylum Cyanobacteriota; class Cyanobacteriia; order Pseudanabaenales; family Pseudanabaenaceae; genus Pseudanabaena. Next base: position 61,474 of record JALQCR010000017.1, on the reverse strand, counting down.
ATAGCCTTAGCCACTTTTATCAAGACAAATCAAAACCCAAATAGTGAAAGGTGGCGCTTCGCACCGCCTCTCACTATTTGGGTTTTATGTCCTAACAAGAATCGCAACAGCTAAGCCTCTTAGCATAAAAGTCAGAAAAACCAAAAGTCCAAAGCTAAAGACAATACTAAGTATTGCCTTTAGCTTTGGACTTTTGGGTTGCTAAATGGATATTTAATATACTCCGCAATAATTACAAGACAATACATCACGTCACGATTTCCTATCAATTTTAATTATTGTTTCAACTTCTAAGGGTATTCATCATTTTTTGTTAAATTTAATACAGTAAAAATAAATTAATTATGTAATTGGCAAGACGAAGGCGGAGTCGTAAATAAGTATGTTTGGCAAAATCAGAGAAGCGCGTTTTCAAGAAGGTCGTCAAGATCGTGATAGGGGCATACTACCTCGCAAGAAAAATTCTGATTATCTTGAGGGATATCTAAAGGATAGACCTGGTGGTTTAGATATGGTCATGCAATATTTCCCAACGGCGGAGGATTATATGAGATGGAAGTTAAATCACATAAAATCATCATTCTAGTGCTTTTTCCTGACATAAATTTTCACCAATCAGCACAAAGAAGATGGGTGCAATTAAAAGTGAAAGTTCAGCTCAATAAGAAATGGAAGAAAGATTAAGCCAATAAGCATCCCAATCTTGATTAGTACGGCAGATCCTAAGAGCAAGCATAGCCTTAGCATTTTCAATCGTCCACCAAGAGCCAGCAAGCTTTAAACGATTTTGAATAACATAGCGGTGACCACTCTCAATTTCACCAGAGCCAATGGGTAAATTGGAGTCAATCGTGCCCTGATAGTCTAGACGATTAGGACGATTGAAAAGATAGCGATAAGCGGATCTAACCACAGCCAGATTGTCAGGAACAGATTCAGGTTCTTGAAACGGCTTAAGAGCTTCAAGGACAGCCGAAGCATGATTGGATTTGAGTTGTTGCTTCTGCACATCCATCCATGCTTTCGGAGCATCTGGGGAACAAACGCGACTTGCATCGGCTAGATATTCACATACATGATAGAAATCTAGTAAGTAGCGACTAAGTACACCAAAACGCTGCTCGATTTGGCTAGCAATCCAAGGCGCACCGTCGCCAACCCCATGCACAAAGGTTTCTTCTCCCAATCCAGCACGGATAGCACAATCAAGTAATGCTGCTCCTGCATCATCAGTCGAGCCTATCGTTGCTCCGAAAATAGGCTGCTCTTGCTCAGGGGTACGCGCCGAGGTTAGACGCGCTTCTTTCCAGCTAATTTTACGCGTCTTACGACGGTCAACTTCTTCGCCATCAGTTTCGCTTGCCGTTGTTTCCACAATCGGAATCATTGTCCCATCCATCTCCGCTATTAAAAACTCCACACCCTCGATTGCTGGGAATCCTGTTTCCCAACTCTGCGTTTCTAATATACGCTGGGCATGACTTTCTGTGATCTCCTGTCCTGCACTAATTGGGATGCTTATTCCATGATGTTCCATCATTTTTTTTGGGATTTTCCCAAACGCTACATCTGACCCAAAGTCGGTAATCACTCTCTGCAATGGGCGTGAATATCCTCGGCAATGTACTTCGGCGGCTTTTTGAAATGGTCTCACTACCTGTTTGGACTCTCTTCCAAATTCGATGTACCTTTGCTCTAGTACTTCGATGCGTCCATATCGGCTGTACCAATAGAGTTTTTTTTACCACCTCGGTGTGAAGATGGATTCGCGGCGATATATGCTTCGCTTTGCTTGATTTCTTGCCGCGTTGCCCATGTTTGTAGTGCTGTTTGTCCTAACTGACGGATTTCTTCTATCACTCGTTCCTCGGCTGCGTCGGCTTTGATTAGATCACCTTCTGCATTTTCTACAACGGATAATAATCCTTCGATTTTCGCTTTCAATTCAGGATAATCGTTTAGTCTTTCTTCTATGCTTTTACTGGACGATGCTGTTTTTGTTTTTATATTCACGGCTCAATTTTATGACTTCTTTGGATTAGAACTGTTATCCATCATACTTTCTAACCTACTTTATTTCTCCCATTTCACTTTTAATTACACCCAAAGAAGATAGTCGGCACGACTATCTTCTTTGTGCTGATTGCAGTTCATATTTCCCTTGTTAACGGAGAACGTTCTAAACTAGCAGAACTTGCTGTAGCTTTACTTTAGTCAGGAAGCAATAATTTTTTTAAAGCATTTCTTTGAGATGCTTTAAAAAAATTAAATATGCTAGGCTATGGCAACTGTTTGAGAGTTTCGATGCCGCGCATGGAGTCTTTACCTGAATCTTCACAACCGCATGGCGATCTGGTAAAAAAAGATCGCGAATCGCAGATTGGGGATCTAGTCAATCACCAGCCTGAACTAGCTGTATCAGATTTACCAGAAATTGATCCGCGCGATCGCTTTACATGGTCAAACTTTTTTGTAGTTGTAAGCATTCCCTTGGTAGGGGGATTGGTGGGGCTAGGGCTAATTTATCTAGCCAATCCCTTAGCGATCAGTTGGCTATCATCTTCTGATGCTCCTGCTTTTTACTCTAATTCATTATGGAATATCCCCAAAAGTATCCCGCAAATCCAAGCTGAGTTGGGGCGCAGTTACCTAAAGCTCGGCGAAAGTTACAATCTCAAAACGGGTGAAACCATATATACGGTTTTGGAAACAGAAACCCAGAATATTCGTGAAATCCGCTTCTATCAGACCATTTGGGATCGGGGTGTAGAGAAATACCTGTTAGTTAGTACAACCACAGTTGCAGGAATCGACGAATATTTTGTGCGATCGCCAAAGTTTAAATATGCTACTGAAGCCATTCCTGATCGATTGCGCCCAGACCGCAATCGACTTCCACTCAAAAAATTATCCCTATTAAACAATCCTCCCTCTCAATTCAATGGAATTTGGTTTAGTACAACGGGGAATATCGGTGGTATTGCCTATGGACAAATCTATTACTTTTCCAATGATAAGCGATCGCAGTTAGTAGAACTAGATGTATGGACTAGCCCTGTAGGAGAACTTCCTATATGGCGCAATGCTTTACCAAGCAATTCTAATTCTGTACAATTAGTGGTTAATCAAACTCAAGCATATGAACCTTCCTTACTAATTTTTCAACCAGAAGAAGTGATCGTTAGATCCATACGCAAAGTGCAATTGCGTCAGGTAACTTTAAATGAAGCAAAGGGTCAACCCAAAGCTTATCAAGATGCGTTGGTGATGGCGAGCGTTGGGCTATGGTCACCTGCATTGGGCAAATTCAATCTGATGGTGGATGATTTGAGATCTCAAGGGAAACAACTTTCGCCATTTTTACAAGAACAGTATGACTTGATTGCATTGCATGCCAAAATCACCTCAGACCAAGCCCAGAATCCTAATTCTAGTTTAGGAGAAAAAGCACTAGTTAATATTATTGATGGAAGATGGAGCGAGGCTTTGGAGATCGCCAATGATACAGCATACAAAGGCGATAAAATTGCCGAAATGTTAGCCAAATATCATCCTCACATTTGGCAACGAGTGATGACAATGTTGACTTTTACTGGAGCCAAGGAAATTAAGTTATGGGGCGGATTGGTTGTTCTACAGCGTAACGGGTTACGCCGTGCCGAGCATTGGCTACGGGAGCAGAAAGTCGATCCTAAAGAATCCAATCAATTATTGCAACGTCTCGATCTTGCTCCTGTTACTCTTGACCCGAGACAATTAATCGGAACAGTTGCCTACATTGGTAAGGGAGACGCTGGATCGGAATGGTTTTTGCCGCCACCAAAGCTCGAATCAGGGCAAGGCTGGTATGAAGTCAACATTAATTTGATGAAGGACGGTGATAAGTGGAGCAATGCACCATTTAGCGAACTTAGCGATCGCTCATCAATTTTGTTGTGGAGAATTTTAGGGCTTTCTATCAATAGTAGTCTGGGAGTAGTACTATATGACCCCAACGGTAAATCGCAAACAGCAACTTTAACTGCCCATTCCCTCTGGGTTAGCGATAATGGAAGCCTTAGAATTCTTGCTTCAGGAGAGGTTGCGCTTGCCCCTTTGCTAAATAAAAGTATTCTTCAACCTCTTGTCACTAGCGGCGGTGGATTTAATCCACCTAATGGATCTCCTGTCGAATGGCAATCCCTCTCATCAACAACGATTGAACGCATAGTTAGGACTATGTATCGCGAGTTGCAGCGCAATGGTGAAGTTTCACTCAGCATCGAGGATTTCGGTGTACTAGTGCAGCAGCAATGGACTCTGACCTCGGTAAGTCTCGATGGCACTGGAAAGCCTGAATATTTACTATTGCTCGATCGCGAAAAAGTTGATCTAGGTGATCGTCATTATCCTTTAGCGATCGCTTTTTCTAGTGATGGTTCTCTCATCTTCAGTGATATGAGTGGAGGCAGAATCTGGATAGATGTTTTGCCAAGCAGTATTGATGGACAAATCCTCACGCTTCGGAATGGACGTTACGAAGTGTGGAACTTCCGTTAGTCAAGCCTTTATCAAACCCGACAATAGAATGACAGCGCTTTGCATCGTCATTCTATTGTCGGGTTTGATAAACACAAAATGGCTACGCCATTTTGTGTTTTGGTATTATTAAGTGACAGTACCAGCATGATTCATTAAGTATCCATCCTCCATATAAATAATGCGATCTGCGAGATCGAGAATGCGATTGTCGTGGGTCACAAGGAGAATCGTACAGCCTTGCTGTTTGGCTAATTTCTCCATAATCTCCACCACATCACGCCCTGATTTTTTATCTAGAGCCGCCGTGGGTTCATCGGCAAGAATTATTTTTGGTTGTCCCACCAAGGCCCTAGCGATCGCTACTCTTTGTTTTTGTCCTCCCGACAGGTCGCTAGGATAGTAATCCAATCTATGAGACAAACCCACCGCATTTAAGACATCTCGAATCCGTCGATCTGCTTCTTCCGCAGTCACATCATGCAGTTCTAGAGCCATTTCCACATTTTGATAAACGGTGAGAAAGTTTAAGAGATTATGGGCTTGGAAAATATAGCCAATATTGCGACGAATTAGCGTCATTTGGTCGGGAATAGAATTAAGTAATTCCTGATCGAGAATCTTAAGGCTACCCTCTAGCGGCGATCGCAAACCACCCATGAGCGTCAGCAACGTCGTTTTCCCCGAACCCGAAGGTCCAGTCATAATCACAATTTCACCGCGATCGATTTGTAGATTGATATCATACAAAACCTGCTTACGGAGAGCATCCTGACCGTAATAATGATTTAACTTGGTTACTGAAATTGCAAATTGCGAAGACATTGTTTTGGAATTACGAATTATCAATTACGAATTACGAATCAAAAAATGTCCGCAGGATCGGCTGTTTGAATTTTTCTCACAGCTACGGCGGCGGAAACGGAACACATGATAGCGGTTAGAACAAATACAAACGTAATGCGTCCCGTATCCATTGCCATTGGTAACAGAGTGGCGATATGAGTGATTTCGTAAATACCCCATGCCATTGCTGTGGCGGGAATGAAGCCTAGGACGGCGAGAATGAGGGATTCTTGGAAGACGACTATTAATAAATAGCGATCGCGAAATCCCATCGCTTTGAGGGTGGCGTATTCGGGTAAATGGTCAGAGACATCGCTATAGAGAATTTGATAGACGATTACGGCTCCGACAATAAAGGCGATTACGACACCGAGATCGAAGGTATAGCCTACGGGTGTACTCGCGTTCCAAAAGGCTACTTCGGCTTTGGCGAAATCTTGCCTCGTCATGACTTTGACATCGTTGGGAAGGAGCGATCGCAATTCTGATAAGACTTTATTAACATCGGCATCAGGTTTGAGCTTGACTACGCCAATATCGATTAGTCCGCCTTGGCGCGATCGCACCATTCGCAAAAAGTTAATATCGCTAGTGACGAGATAGGCATTAATGCCAAAGGTGGGGCTAAGTTGAAACAGTCCGCGTACCTGAAACTGGCGTTCGTCAATTTCCGTAACGATGGACTCTCCTGCTTTAAAGTTTTTGGCGATCGCCCCGAATTCGTTCCGAGATCCAGAATTAAAGAGAACTGTGTCTGGTTCGCGCAGTTTTTGGCGATTCTCGACAACTCCTTTAATATTTAAAACCTGATGTTCGGGATTAATGCCAATGGCATAAATATCCCATATCTGTTTGTTGTAAGGATTGCGCCATTGAATGAAGTTGAGATAAATCGGACTCACGGACTGTACGCCAGATACACCTGCGGCTTGGTAAAGGCGGCGATCGGTAAAGCGATCGAGGGAAATTAGCAGCAGTTTCAAATTCAAAAAGCAGCAAAGTATACAGATATAAGGAACCAGATAAAGGTAGAGCTTAAAACATAGCAAAAATGATAATCCTATCCAGTTAATGCCACCAACGATCTTAGTTTTTAGTGTTTTTTTAGATTTCCTGCAAGAGGGGATAGAGAAAATAAAAGACCCAAGAAGCGAAAGCAATGGGACAAAATTTAAAATCAGCGATGCGATGCTGTCGGCTTTCTCGATGTTTTTTATGCAGTGTCAATCATTTTTAGAGTATCAAAGACAATTGCAGAGTCGAAGTGGAAAAAATAACGTTCAAAGTATATTTGGAGTGGAGAAAATACCCTCTGACCAGCAAATACGCAATATCCTCGACCTAATTAGCGCCAAGAGTCTGAACGCTGTATTTGAGAAAGTGTATAAATTTCTGCAAATGGGAAAGCACCTGAAACGATATGAAAGATTGGATAGGAATTTACTGATTTGTTTAGATGGAACGGAGTACCATAGCTCATCGAAAATATCCTGCGAATGTTGTAGTACCCGTAATCATCGCAGTGGCAAAATAACATACTCACACACAGCAATTTTGCCCGTAATCGCTGCACCAGGTTGCGAACAGGTGATTTCTCTACCACCCGAATTCGTCACTCCGCAAGATGGACATGAGAAACAAGATTGTGAAACAGCCGCAGCGAAACGCTGGATTAGTAAACATGGGCATCTTTTTGAAGGACAGGCGATTACGTTATTAGGGGATGATCTCTATAGCCGTCAACCGATGTGTCAGAATTGTTTAGAGGCAAATATGAACTTCATTTTCACCTGCTTACCATCCAGTCATCCTAGTTTATATCAGTGGTTAGATTACATTGAAAAAAATGGTGAAGTGCAGAATTTGACGACTAAACACCGCAAGGGGAAATCTATAGAAATATATAGTTATCGATTTGTGAATCAGATACCTTTAAGAGAACAAGAACCCTCTCTGTTAGTGAACTGGTGTGAACTGACTGTTCGCAATAGTGTTGATAATTCTGAAGTCTACCGTAATGCTTTTGTGACTAATCATGCTGTTAATATTGACAATGTGGCGGTCGTAGTTGAAACGGGTAGATGTCGTTGGAAAACCGAAAATGAGAACCACAATGTGTTGAAAACCAAGGGCTACAACTTGGAACATAACTTTGGTCATGGACAAAAACATTTGTCATCGACACTTCTATCTCTTAATTTGTTAGCTTTTCTATTTCACACGATTTTACATTTAATAGATTCCAGTTATCAAGAGATTCGTCGTAAGCGTGGCACTCGTAGAGGATTCTTTCAAGATATTCTCTCTCTTACCAAGTACTTTTTATTTAAGAGTTGGCAACATTTAATCGACTTTATGCTTGATGAAGCCCCCGTCTTTGCAGATTCCTGTTAATTTTTAGACTCTTGGTTTTGTATATCTTGCTACTTTTTGAATTTGGAATTGCTGGGAAATTAGCGATCGGTAGCGACTGCTCAAAATGACAATTTCGCCATTGATGCTGTGATGGAGTTCTACGGCACTGCTAAATAATGCACCCCGAAATCCCATTTGCAAAAACATCAGCACATCAGCAAAACTAATTCCTGCGATCGCTACGAGCAAACGCACTCGCTCTTTCCGCAATTGCAACCAAGAAAGAAAAAGTGGTTTCTTCTTTTTGGATTTTGCCGTGACTTTTATGGATTTATCTATGATTTTGGTCATAACTCTCTAGGATTTGAAATCATTTTAAAAATTTAAAGATGCTAATGATCCCCCTCAATCCCCCTTAAAAAGGGGGAAGAAGAAAATTCTCTCCCCTTTTCAAACTACCGTGTGCATATCTCAGTTTGTCTGTGAAATCAAGAGAATTACCCCACCCTAACCCTCCCCTTGCAAAGGGGAGGGAACAAGATTTCTGGTTTTCCCCCTTTGCAAGGGGGAATTAAAGGGGGTAAGTCCGACTTGTGAGTAAACCGTGGCCTTTTTAAGGGGGGCTGAGGGAATCTACTCACTGCGACTCATTCTCGAATATCGATCGCGGCTTGAATACTGAGATTGGTTAAACCTGAAACTAAACGGCTAGAAGGCTCATCTAGCAATATTTTTACTTCAACAACTCGCGCATCGAACTGAGCCGCAGGATCGGTATTTAAGACATCTTTTTTACTAATCTGCAATCCAACTTCCTTCACTTTGCCGCGCAATGTTTCAGGGAACGCATTATTTTTACTAATTACGGTGGCGGATTGTCCGATCTTAACTCGGTTAATATCTAGTTCGTAAACCTCAGCAACCGCAACCATACGTTGAGTTTGTCCCAAACTAATAATTCCGTTATTTCCCACTAATTCTCCAGCACGGGTATGGATTTTGAGAACCTGTCCATCTTGGGGCGATCGCACTATAGCCAAATCAAGATCAGCTTTTGCCCTTGCTACACCTGCCTCTGCCTGAGCAACCTGCGATCGCGCTAATTCCACATCTACTGGACGAACTTCGGCAATCTGGTCAAGGGTGGCGCGGGACTCAGCAACCTGTGATTGACGCGATCGCGCGATACGGGATAACTGAGCCTTCGCTTCATTTAGTTGTTGACGTACTGTATCGCTAGTTAACTGCTTACTATCACGCAAGGAACTTGAGACTGCACCTTCCTTTTGCAAATATTGATACCGCCGATCCTCTAGTTCGGCGTTGTGAAGTTCTGCTTCTAACCTTGCAATCGCTGCTTCTTGAGCAGCAGTTTCCGTTTGTAATTCTACTTGGATGCGATCGACAACTCTTTGTTGCGCCACAATCTGCCCCGACTTTGCCCCTGCTTCCACTTGCCGTAATTGCGCTTCGGCAACTGCAACTCGTTCCTGTGCTTCCCTTAGAGCCGCCGCACGCGGAGCATAGTTATCGAGATAGGCAATCACATCACCTTTACGAATCTGTTGTCCATGCTGCACATTGAGCCGTTCGACTCGTGCACTTTCGCCAGATGTCGGAGCAAATACTTTAATTACTTCGCCATCAGGTTCTAATCTGCCCAATGCTGAAACAGATTCTAATTTGGGAGTAGTTTCGGAAATTGCAGGCTGGATGGACTTTTGGGAGAGGTTGACATAGGCGATACCAGCGATGCTTACAGAAGCGATCGCGATCGCTGTTAGGGGTAGATATTGAATTGGAAATCTAATGCTCATGGGTTTTCAGCTTTTTGATGTTTAGTCATATCTCGCATTACGCCCCCCATAATCTGCACCCTCGCCCAACGGGGCAAAAATGCAAGGGAATAGGTCAAAAGTTTGGAGATGAATCCTGGTAAAATCGTTGACTTTTTGCCTAAAGCTTTTAGCGTTGCCTGAGCCACATCTACAGGATTTAATGCCATTCCCAATTTCATGCCCGCACGAGAAGCAAAACCACTATTGGTAGGGCCTGGAGCAGAGGCAATCACATCAATTCCCATCGGTGCAAGTTCCACATATAGGGCTTCAGCTAAGGTTTGAACGTATGCCTTAGTCGCGGCATAGTGAGCCGCAAAGGGTGCTCCTTGAAAGCCGACAATCGAACTCATCAGCACGATACCGCCATTACCACGCTTAGCGAACCTTCTCCCAAAATGCCAAGTTAGTTCTAATAGAGATCGGCAATTGACATTGAACATTTCAATTTCTGTTTCTATTGGAGAATCAAGAAATGCACCCGAAGTCCCAAATCCAGCCGCCGCTACGAGCAACCCAATATCTAGATTTTGCGTTTCTTCCAAAATGATTCTGTTTCCCGCATTCATCGACAAGTCAACCGCCAGAACTTTTGCCTCGATTGCATAGCGATCGCGCCAATCAATCGCCATTTGCTCCAATACCTGTTTACTTCGCGCAACTAGAACCAGATTTAGCCCTGATTCGGCAAGTCTCAGCGCTAGCTCTCGCCCAATCCCAGAAGATGCACCCGTCACAATCGCCCAAGAGCCGTATCGCCTAGATAAGTTGCCAGCACGATATTGCTTACGAGAATTAATACTCAGCATTTTTAACTCCGTTTTTTTGTATTCAAGTTTTTGAATACAAAAAACAATGTATACTTAATTTATTAAATTCGTCAAGTAATTTGCGATCGAAAATGGCGCTCAAACAGACCATCCTTGCTTTTCTGTCTAGGCAATCTCTTAGTGGCTATGAAGTTGCGAAAGAATTTGCCGAAGGTTTTGGCAGTTGTTTCTGGAAAGCAAGCCAGCAGCAAATTTATGCCGAACTCGCCAAACTTGAGAAACAAGGCAGTTTGACCTATGAGGCAATTCCACAGGCTGGGAGGCTGGATAAAAAAATTTATTCAATTACTGAGCAAGGGCTGAAAGAACTTACCGACTGGCTAGTCCTGCCCAGCGAACCAACAGCAATTCGCGAAGATTTAGGCGTAATGGGATTAGCAGCCCATTTGGTTCCCCATGAAGTGATGGTGCGGGAAATCGAAAGGAGGCGGCAACTCCATGCAAACATGGTGCTTCACGTCAAAAAAATGGATGACCACTTTGCTCGAAATTTGGAATCCTTGGAGCTAAAGGATCTCTATATGCATCTAATTATCCGCCGTGCAATTCGCTACCAAGAGGACTGGGTTGGTTGGTGTGATGAAGTGTTAGAGGCGATCGCACAAGTAGTAAAACCCAAGAATTGATTGGCGGCGCGGAGCGCCGCCAATCAATTCTTGGGTTTTACGTCCTAGTCCATTTGACGACAGCTACATCATAGTGATCGCCCAAATTTTAGAACAAGAAATATCGCTGTGCCATTGGTAAAACTGAAGCTGGTTCGCAGGTTAATAACTCGCCATCGGCTCTCACTTCATAGGTTTCAGGGTCAACTTCCATATGCGGCAGAGCGTCATTGAGTTTCATATCGAGCTTGCTGATATTTCGCACACCTTTGACCGCGATCGCCTGTTTTTTCAAGCCCAATTGATCGGGAATACCCCGCTCCATTGCAATTTGAGAAACGAAAGTGAAAGAGGTCTGCGCGATCGCACCGCCATAACTAGCAAACATTGGACGCATATAGACAGGCTGTGGTGTAGGAATGCTGGCATTAGCATCACCCATCTGCGCCCATGCGATAAAGCCGCCTTTAATTACCATTTCTGGCTTCACACCAAAAAAGGCGGGATGCCACAGCACCAGATCGGCAATTTTGCCAACTTCAACGGAACCAACATATTCGGAAATACCGTGAGTAATTGCAGGATTAATCGTGTACTTGGCGATATATCTCTGAGCGCGAAAATTGTCGGCGCATACTGATCCTCCAGTCCCAGAAAGAACGCCTCTTTGAACTTTCATCTTATGCGCGGTTTGCCAAGTTCTAATAATCACTTCACCAACTCTTCCCATTGCTTGCGAGTCCGAAGAAAGCATACTAAACGCACCGAGATCATGGAGAATATCTTCGGCAGCGATCGTCTCACGGCGGATACGCGACTCAGCAAAGGCGACATCTTCAGCAATACTAGGATCAAGGTGGTGACAAACCATCAGCATATCGAGATGTTCGTCTAAGGTATTGAGAGTATAGGGGCGAGTGGGATTAGTAGAAGAGGGAAGTACATTTGCCTCACCACAAATTCTGATGATGTCAGGAGCGTGACCTCCGCCCGCACCTTCAGTATGATAAGAATGAATGACTCGGTTTTTGAAAGCAGCGATCGTATCTTCCACAAATCCTGCTTCGTTTAGTGTGTCCGTGTGAATTGCGACCTGAATATCATATTCATCAGCAACGCTTAAACAATTATCAATAGCCGCAGGAGTGGTTCCCCAGTCTTCATGCAGCTTTAATTTAATGACTCCAGCTTCCACCTGTTCGACTAACCCTTCAGGTTTACTGCTATTCCCTTTGCCTGAAAATCCTATATTCATCGGGAAGGCATCAGAAGCTTGCAACATCCGATGGATATTCCAAGGGCCTGGGGTACAAGTCGTGGCATTAGAACCAACGGCTGGTCCAGTACCGCCACCGATCATGGTCGTGATACCAGAGGCGATCGCCACTTCAATTTGCTGTGGACAGATAAAATGGATATGAGTATCAATTCCTCCTGCTGTGAGTATGCGTCCTTCTCCCGCAATGACTTCTGTGCCAGGTCCGATAATGATATTTACATTATCCTGAATGTAAGGATTTCCCGCCTTACCGATCGCTACGATTTTGCCTGCTTTGATGCCCACATCGGCTTTGATGACACCCCACCAATCAAGGATCAGTGCGTTAGTAATTACGGCATCTACGGCTCCATTAGCATTGGTAATCGGTGATTGTCCCATGCCATCGCGAATTACTTTACCGCCACCAAATTTGACCTCATCGCCGTAGGTGGTGTAGTCGCGTTCCACTTCAATAAATAATTCGGTATCAGCAAGTCGAACGCGATCGCCTACGGTTGGTCCATAGGTTTCGGCATAAGCTTGGCGAGACATTCTATAACTCATATTTTTTAATTCTCCAATTTTCCTTCAACCAAAGCATTAAACCCATAAATCTCGCGAGTACCGACATAAGGCACAAGATTTACATCTTTCTCATCACCTGGCTCAAAACGGATAGAAGTACCCGCAGGAATATCGAGATGAGTACCTTTAGCGCGATCACGATCAAATATCAAAGCGCGATTTGTTTCATAAAAGTGATAATGCGAACCTACTTGGATCGGGCGATCCCCTGAATTACCAACTTTCAAGGTAATACTTTCACGTCCAGCATTTAGTTCGATATCACCATCTTGAGCAATTATTTCACCTGGGATCATTAGTTTGTCTCCTAAAAATAAATTTTAAATACTTAGAATCTCAGCAGCAGTTAGTTCTAAATCAGGAAAAGTGCGAGAAATAATCTTGTCTTCTCCTGTAAATTTAGAGGTTTGATATTTACCATTTTCATCTAGTAAATTTACAGATACAGTGGGGATTTTAGGATTGCCTAAAAACTCACGACTAGCGATCGCTAAATAATCCGCAATCCAATATTCAGGAATACCCAAGCGCTGATATTCCTCAAACTTATCAATGTAATCATCTTCCCAATTGTTTGAGGTTACTTCTAAAGCTAATTGAATTGGCTTTTGCAAAGGAGAATAGTCAGATGGATTAGATCGCCAAAATTCTCGGTCAATGACACTAAGATCGGGGGTTCTACTTTGCTTTGCACCGTTAGATTTTGTCGTTCTTATACTTACATTTTGACGTACTACAAAATCTAAATTTAATTTATCAATTTCCTGATCAAATTTTTTGTAAGCAAAAGCAACAACATCTTCATGCTGTCTGGTATTTACCACCTTAATTATTTCTCCATCAACAAATTCATAACGACCATCTGTAAGACGCATTCCTACAAATTGTTCATAAGTCAACTTTGATTTAATTTGTGATCCTTGTGTTTCAGCGATCGCGATCATCTCAAACCTCCAAAATTATCTATAGATATATTTTAGCGAATCGGTTGATGTACTGTAACAAGCTTAGTTCCATCAGGAAAAGTTGCTTCCACTTGCACATCATGGATCATTTCCGAGATGCCTTCCATCACATCATCACGAGTGAGCAATGTTGCTCCATAGGACATTAATTCGGCGACAGTTCGACCTTCTCTTGCTCCTTCCATGATTTCTGCGGTAATGAAAGCGATCGCTTCAGGATAATTTAGCTTAAGTCCTTTAGCTTTTCGACGCTCGGCTAAAAGAGCAGCCGTAAAAATCAATAATTTATCTTTTTCTTGTGGCGTAAGCTGCATAGAAATTCCCAAATTCGCTGTGTATATTTACTAGTGTATTTTAGTGGTGTTTCGCATCACTAAATACACCTACCAAACTCGTGGTACGCATATCGGTCTATTTTTATAGAATACACGCAAAAGCTGCCAAATTTCTTGAAACCATTTCCGCGCATCACTTGAAGAGTCACCACAATATCGACAGACTAGCCCTGCAAGTGATCGCGTTACTCCCGACATGCCATGATAGTTTCCCTGCTCCCATATAGAACGAATATTGGCAATTAGTTCTGTATCAATGGTTGCACCAACAAAAATAAAACTAGCAGCGATCGCATAGTTATTTAATCCATTAGGACTGCCTAACATCTCAATATTTCCCGTCAGATATTGCCGATCAATCCATAATGGACAACCGTCACGCCATACCTCAGTATGAGATCGCCAATTACCATCAATAAATTTTTCACCCCTCGCAGTACGACCAAACCTAACGATTTCCCACATAGTACAAGTTGCATTTTGTCCAAGATCGATTCTTGTGGTTTGACGATATTTTGATTCAGCAAATGCGATCGCTTCCTGTGGCAACCATTCTAAACTCGCGCCTTCATCGATACGAATATGTATATTTTGCTGCGATTCTTCGCCATTGCTTCGGTAGATTTTACTGGCGGTCGCTGTAGTGAGTAGTGCTTGGGTGTGAGGTTGGAGATGGATTTTTGCAGATAAGCGATCGCCGCCAACTAAACCACCTGCGGTATGTAATAGGATGCAATGGCAAATTTCTTTACCTTCTGGATAAAGCGATCGCTGAATTTTCCATGGTGCAACAGTATAACTTCGAGACATCTGAGTTGTTAAATTCTTCCTTGCAAACTCTAATTCTAATTCTCCTGCCCAAGCTACACTCATAGAATACTCAGATCTCAATTTGTTTATTACAGCTGTCGCCATTCTTGTTAGGACATAAAATCCAAATAGTGTGAAGCGCCGCTTCACACTATTTGGATTTTGATTTGTCCTCATACAGTTGACTATAGCTACTCTAGGAATTGAAGCACAAAGTATGACAATTTCTAGTAATAAATCTCTAAATATCTAAATAATTGTGCAGGATTTCAACTGCTTTTTCTTTTGGTTTTCTTCTTGCTTATGAATAATTCAGGTAAAAGAAGTCGCGTCTAATTTGGTATAAGGCATGACAGATCACAAAGAAAAAGTAACGCAGTATGTGATTAAGAAGTTGAAATTTAGTTAAGTCTTAAGTTGTGTACATTCTTTATAGATGTGCATTTTTTCTTGTAGTGATCAACTTTCTATTGTTCTCATATTCTTTTACAGTTGCTAGAAAGATTTTATGCCAAAGACGCTGTTTAAAGTTGATCTCACTAAGCCCATGAGTGAGCAAGAACTACCTGGTCATAATCGGTGGCATCCAGATATTCCAGCTATAGCCTCTGTTAATCCAGGCGATACTTTTAGGATCGAATGTAAAGATTGGACAGATGGTCAGATTAAGAATGACGACAGTTCTGACGACGTTCGCGATGTAGATCTATCGATTGTTCATGTACTGAGCGGGCCAATTTGGGTAAATGGCGCGGAACCTGGTGACATCCTTGTTGTCGATATTGTTGATATTGGCGCTCTTCAGGGAGATGAGTGGGGCTTCACAGGCATTTTTGATCAAAAAAACGGCGGTGGCTTTTTAACCGATCACTATCCTAATGCTGCTAAAGCAATTTGGGATTTGCAGGGGATTTACACCTCTTCGCGTCACATCCCTGGAGTTAAGTTTGCTGGAATTACTCACCCAGGTTTGATCGGCTGTGCACCATCTCATGAGCTGCTAGCTAAATGGAATAAGCGTGAGGCTGAGCTAATGGCAACTCAGCCAGATCGCCGCACTTATGGTGCTGGCATCAATATGGATGGAGTGCCTGTATTGGCTGCTCTACCAAATCCTCATAATGCAGTTTTAGGTACTTTACCTCAATCTGAATATGAGCGTGTTGCTGCCGAAGCTGCCCGCACCATTCCTCCTCGTGAGCATGGCGGTAACTGCGATATTAAGAATCTGTCAAGAGGAACTCGCATTTATTTCCCTGTATATGTTGAAGGTGGCAAGCTTTCCATGGGAGATATTCACTTCTCTCAAGGCGATGGTGAAATCTCTTTCTGCGGCGCAATTGAGATGTCTGGATACCTTGATCTGCATGTAGACATCATCAAAGGCGGTGTAGATAAGTATGCTATGGTGAATCCAATCTTCAAGCCAGGTCCCGTCGAGCCACATTACTCAGAGTTCTTGGTATTTGAAGGCATTTCAGTAGATGAGTTTACTGGCAAGCAATATTTCATGGATGTCCATATTGCATACCGTCAAGCTTGCTTAAATGCGATCGCCTATCTCATGAAGTTTGGATACACAGGTGAACAAGCTTATCTTTTGCTAAGCTGTGCACCTGTAGAAGGAAGAGTTAGTGGTATTGTGGATATTCCCAATGCCTGCTGTACTCTGGCAATTCCAACTGCAATTTTTGATAAAAACATTCTTCCGGTTTAATCAAATATGCCTCTTTATGAGTTTCGATGTGAAGATTGCGGTGCTTTTGATGTGTGGCGACCAATGGCTGAGTCCAGTGACCCAGCCCATTGTCCAGAATGCAACGAACGTGGCAAACGCATCTTTTCACCGCCAATGACACTTTCTAGAACGGTGCGAATAAAAAAAGTGAGTTCTGAGCCAGAGCTTGTTAAGCGGGATCTGGAACCTAAAGCACCTAGAGTTCAGTATCATTCTGGAAGTCGTCCTTGGATGGTTGGTCACTAGTTTGAGTATTAGGAATTGATATCTTGTATTTACTCGTAAAGAGAATCTATATTGATATCAGAATTACATATCTTTTGGTGTGAGTTTTAAAATAGTTTAGGAGTGTTTCATCTGATGAAGAAGATCAATAGATCGAATGATGCTTTGAATGCGATAACCCGTCGCAGATTTATCCAGTACGGGTCTTTAGCTGCTGCTAGCAGTATTGTTGCAGCTTGTACCCCTACTAACACCACCCCAACTACAACTGGTGGTACAACCACTACAGCAGCCTCTCCTGCCGCAGATGGCAAGAAAGGAATCAAGGTTGGCGTAATGTACTCCACTACGGGTACGATCGCGATCGTTGAAAAGTCGTTACAGGATGCAACTTTCCTTGCGATCGATCAAATCAATGAAGGTACTGGTCCTTGGGCTGGCAAGAAGGGTATTGACGGACAAATGATTGAAAAGGTCGTCGTCAACCCTGACTCCAACTGGGATTTATACAACCAAATGTCCAAGCGCTTGATTGATGAAGACAAGGTTGTATGCGTTCTTGGTTGTTATACATCAGCTAGTCGCAAATCAGTTCTTCCAGTTTTTGAAGAAAAAGACAGCCTACTCTACTACCCTGTCTATTACGAAGGAAACGAATGTAGCTCGAACGTCATTTACACTGGAGC
Organism: Pseudanabaena sp. Salubria-1; assembly: GCA_023336205.1. GTDB lineage: Bacteria > Cyanobacteriota > Cyanobacteriia > Pseudanabaenales > Pseudanabaenaceae > Pseudanabaena. The sequence continues at coordinate 43,877 of JALQCR010000017.1, read as the reverse complement.
TGCGCCCAACCAACAGATCACTGACTCGATCCCTTACTGCATCAAAAACTTTGGTAAGAAGGGCTTCTTCATCGGTTCCGACTACATCTATCCTAAAGAAAGTAATCGGATCGCCAAGGCAGAGTTGGTCAATGGTGGCGGTGAAGTTGTTGGCGATGAATACGCTGCGCTCGGTACAACTGAGTTCATCACCATCATCAATAAGATCAAGCAAGCTAAGCCCAATTTCATTCTTAGCAATTTAGTTGGAGACAGTATTCCTGCATTCTACAAACAACTCAAGGATGCTGGGGTCACTTCCAAAGATATTCCTATCATGGCTTTCCCGACTACAGAAGAAGAAATTCAAGCGATGGGACCTGAGTTTGCTGAAGGTCATTATACTAGCTTCAACTACTTCCAAAGTGTTGACACCCCTGAGAACAAGGCTTTTGTTGAGCAGTTCAAAGCCAAGTTTGGTAAAGATCGTGTAACCAATGGAGTTATGGAAGCAGCTTATCTGCAAACATTCTTCATGGCCCAAGCGATGGAAAAAGTTGCCAAGGAAAAGAAAGCCCTCAACACCGCTAGTCTGCGTGAAGCAACCAGAGGTCAAGTGTTCAAGGCTCCTCAGGGCACTGTGAAGGTCGATCCAGACAACTACCACACCTATCTATATTCCAGAATTGGCAAATGGAAAGCAGATGGTCAGGCTGAAATCGTATTTGCCACCAAGGCAGCAGTTAGACCAATTCCTTGGAGTCAAGCCCTGTACAAGGGTCGCATCTGTGTTCATAAAACACCAGATGATCGCAGTAATCCCATCGTTGAGACGAAGAAGGATGTTCCCATTGAGTTCCTGAAGGAAACATAAATTGACTTCCGTCTAGTCAAATTACGTCTAGTCTAATTGCATTTAACAACCTTCTGCTTACTGCCTATAGCAACCCAAAAAGAGATGTGAGAGGCGCACCCAAAGAGGGTGAGCCTCTCACATCTCTTAGAAAGATATAAATTGTTTTTCTATAGGTCGGAAGTAAAGTTGTTAACTTAACCAGAATTAACCAAACACTGAATGATTCAACTAAGAAAGCCATGAACGTCTTGCCAATTAATGCAATATCTTCGTTAATACACTTAGCACAGGCAACTCCGGCAGCAAAGTCGTTCGACCCGATCGCAATTACCAATCAGCTCCTAAATGGTGTTGGTATTATCGGTATTCTTTTGTTGACAGGTTTAGGACTTTCAATAACGTTCGGAGTTATGCGAATAATCAACCTAGCACATGGTGAATTCATCATGTTAGGAGCATATACATCGTTTGTGTTGCAAAGTAATTTCAAAATGGATTTGTTATTGACAATCCCATTTTCTTTCTTGTTCACAGCTTTTATTGGTGCAATTGTTGAATTAACAATTGTTCGACGGCTATATGGACGAGCAGTTGAGACACTTTTAGCTACTTGGGGGTTAAGTATAGTTCTTCAAGGAGTAGTCAAACTTATTTTCACCGCTCAACTAAAGTACGTAAAAGCTCCTCCATATATTCGTGGTAACTGGACTCCGTTTGAAATCGGCGGACAAGCAATCGAGATATCATACTATCGATTGTTTATTATCTTCATGGCCCTATTGCTGCTGGGAATAACGGCTTTTCTACTTTACGGAACAAAGCTTGGACGAGAAGTGCGTGCAGTCACCCAAAACCGAGACATGGCGAAGTGCTTGGGTGTAAATACTAGTCTCGTAGATATGATGACTTTTGCCTATGGATGCGGTTTAGCGGGAGTTGCAGGTACTGTTATTTCTTCACTAAAAAGCGTTGCACCGCCAATGGGTCAAGATTACCTAGTAGATGCTTGGATGACTGTTGTTACAGGTGGTGTCGATAAGTTGATTGGCGTTTTGGCTGGGGCAGTTTTGATTGGAGAATCGAATGCTGCGATCGCTTACCTTATTAACGATCCAACCGCGAGAGTAATTGTATTGGCAGCCGTTATTGTATTAATTCGCTACCGTCCCGAAGGGCTATTTACAGTTCAGAAGCGGAGTTAATCTGTTTACATCTATTTTTTGTCAGTAAGAGCGAATTTAGTGGAGGTTTTATTATGGCAGAAGCAGTAGGCCGCATTCGACAGGCTAACTATGTTCCGAAGAGATGGCTAGTAACAAGTTTAGTCCTGTTGGTGATATTTGCAATTTTTCCTTTTGTGGCTGGTGAATTCCAGACCAACCTTATGGCAAAGTTGCTTTTGTTCGGGACTTTAGGTGTTTCTCTCGATCTAGTTTGGGGATTCACGGGTATTCTGAGCTTTGCCCATGGCGTATTTTTTACGTTAGGAGGATATGCGATGGCATATTACCTAAAACTCAACCTATCCGCTACCGCTAACAATTATGGTGGCACACTTCCAGACTTTATGGTTTGGAATGGTTTGAAGGAACTGCCTTGGTTCATAGCTCCATTGCAGTTTTTCCCAGTTGCAGTCATTGCAATGGTAGTATTGCCCGCAGGATTTGCCTATTTAATTGGCTCATTCATTTTTCGTTCTAAGGTTAGTGGTGTTTACATTACCGTTATCACTCTAGCTATATCGTCGGCTTTAACTACTTTCTTTGTTAGCCAACAAGCTTATACTGGTGGAACAAATGGCATCACTGACGTTTCAAAATTATCCCTATTTGGCTTAACTGTTCCGCCGATAGGAATATATTTTATAATTCTTGTATTTGCTGCTTCTGTGATGGCTGGTAGTTGGTGGTTAACTCAATCTAACTTTGGATTGATTCTCCGTTCTATTAAAGAAAATGAGCAACGTATTTCCTACCTTGGATATGATGTTGCTAATTTTAAAATCTTTATTTGGACGCTTTCTGCTGGAATTGCTGGAATTGCTGGGGGCTTGTTTGTTCCTCTAAATAAATTTATTTCACCAGTTTATCTTGGTGTTGCTTTTGGTACTCAGATCGTAATTTGGGTTGCAGTAGGTGGTAGAGGAACTCTTTTTGGCCCAATCCTTGCTGCGATTTTACTTGGTCAGATCCAAAATTCAGTGGATCGAATTACTCAAGATTGGCAGTTAATTGTCGGAGTGATTTTGATGATAGTTGTATTATTTCTGCCAGATGGATTGATTAGCCTATTGCCAAAGAGGTTTCTTTCTAAAAAGTCCAATCAATTGAATAGATCTGAATAAATCCTAGAATGTAACAATACTATCTTTTGCTGATTAAAACCTTTGGTAAAGTTAGTATTAATAAAATCACATATTTCTTGATCCAAAAAGGTATAATTCATGGATACAACTTCCGTAGTTGAGACCGATAAGTTTGTGTCAGAAACTAGCAGATTTGCTAGTGATAGACAATCTGTGTTGTCTGTTAAAGATCTTAAAGTAGTTTTTTCTGGATTCAAAGCTTTAAAAGGTGTTGATTTAGAAGTTGGCGAAAATGAGATTGTTACAATAATCGGACCGAATGGAGCTGGCAAAAGTACTTTGCTTGATGCGATCGTTGGTAAATCTCCAGTAGCTTCAGGGCATGTTTACTATCATGGCAAGGATATAACTAATCAAAGTCCTTATAAAGTTGCTCGAATGGGGATTGGACGTAAGTTCCAGAACCCTAACGTTTACAATGACTTATCAGTATTTGACAACATTTTGCTAGCCCTCAAAGGCACTCATGGTGTTTTTGCTTCGATCAAATCTAAACTTACAGCTGGAAAAAGAGACAAGATCATTTCTGTGCTTGATCGCGTTGGGCTTTTAGAAAAAGGCTACGATAAAGTCTCATCACTATCTCATGGACAGAAACAGTGGGTAGAGATTGGTATGGTAATTGCTCAAGATCCAACCTTGGTCTTGCTAGATGAACCAACTGCTGGTATGACTCCTGACGAAACCCATTTGACAGGGGAAATCATTAAAACGATTTCTCAAAATCACTCTGTTGTGGTAATCGAGCATGACATGGAATTTGTAAAGCAAATTGCTCAACGGATTGTGGTATTGCATCAAGGTGAAAAATTGACTGAAGGTTCAGTCAATGAAGTTCAATCAAATCCCAAAGTAATTGAGGTATATCTTGGACGCGAACAAATCGATGCTGCTTGAACTAACTGATGTTACTGTTTCCTATGGACAAACACCAGTTTTGTTCGGGGTAAACATGGCTATTAATCAGGGAGATATTGCTTGTTTGCTAGGTCGTAATGGCGTTGGTAAAACTACATTACTTCGTAGTGTTATTGGCTTAAACAAAGTCCTTTCGGGCAATATCGTTTTTGATGCTGACGAAATTACTAAGGTTCCAACTTACAAACGTGCAAGGTATGGGATCTCTTACATTCCCCAAGGTCGAGAAATCATTCCTTATTTATCAGTTTTGGATAACCTCAAACTTGGTATGTCAGCTGCACAGAAGAAGTTGCGTAAAATACCTGATGAGATTTTTGAGTTTTTCCCGATGCTAAAACAGCATCTCAGCCGCCAAGGTGGACTGTTGAGTGGAGGACAGCAACAGCAATTAGCGATCGCTCGTGGATTGATGAGTAATCCCAAAATTATGCTGTTAGATGAACCTACAGAAGGAATTCAGCCTTCAATTGTGCAGGAAATTGAGGACACTCTCAAACGCATTAACCGTGAGAAAGGGATAACCTTAATTGTAGTTGAGCAGAAGGTGGATTTTGCCCGTCAGTTAGCTCAAAAGTTCTTCATCATGGAAAAGGGTGCAGTTGTAGCAAATGGTGCAACATCTGATTTAAGCGATGATTTAGTTCATCAGTACCTTGCGATTTAAATATAAAGAAGATATCAGCATTGGCTGCGCAGCGGACGATGCTGGTATCTTCTTTATTTAATTATGCTGAAGGAAAAGCCAATAATCGGTTATAAAGTGTTGCTAAGCCGCACTTTTGATCAGTTATCGGCTTTTTTATTTGCAAATTGATACAGGTCAATAACTAACCGAAAAAGCTATGACTCAAATTTTAGTGGGTGAAGTTGCATCGCTCTGGCGTTATCCAGTCAAGTCGATGTTGGGAGAAAAACTTGATGAGGTGGATGTTGTATCCAAAGGGATTTTAGGCGATCGCGCTTACGCTCTGTGGGATCTTGAAACTGAAAGAATTGCCAGTGCCAAGAACCCAAAAAAATGGGCGAAATTGCTAGGGTTTCATGCCGAGTTTGTATCATCGCCTAAATCCCAAACTTCCATGCCTGCCGTTAAATTTGCTTTACCCGACGGAAGTACAACTACCAGTGACAATATTAATATAAATACCACTCTTTCTCAAGCAGTGGGAAGAGAAGTTCTGCTGATCACTTCTGCTCCTGAAGCACCTAGTTTAGATCAGTACTGGCCAGATATTGAAGGAGCGCTTAATCGCGAAGTCATAACCCAATTGTTTATGCCATCAGGGACTTTCTTTGATTCTTGCCCTATTCACGCGATTACAACCACTACATTAGCTCAACTAAAGAAGATCTATCCTGAAGGAGCTTTTGAGCCTTGTCGGTTTCGCCCGAATATTTTAATTGAGCCAAAAGATTCAGAAGCCACATTTATTGAAGATGGTTGGGTTGGTAGCAAGATGTTCATAGGTGATGAAGTCTGCCTGAGTATTGATACTGCATGTCCTCGATGCGTGGTGACAACCATCGCTCAGTCAGATCTGCCTACTGATTTAAATATTTTGCGGACTACAACTAAACACAATAAGACGATCGCAGGTATTCGCACTTCAGTACTACAGGGAGGGGTAGTTCGTTGTGGCGATCAAATTTGGTTAGAGTAATGCTAAAGACGAGAGGAGCCGCTTAGCGGCTCCTCTCGTCTTTGGGCTCTTCTCGCAAATCTCAATACTTACATTCGTCCAATAATAAATTCTGTGATTGTTGTTAAGCCGATCTGAGTTTTGAGATTACTAAACACAAAAGGCTTATTGCCCCGCATTTTTAAAGCATCGCGTTCCATTACCTGCAAATCTGCTCCAACATAGGGGGCAAGATCGATTTTATTAATTACCAATAAATCAGATTTAGTAATTCCTGGCCCCCCTTTGCGGGGTATTTTGTCCCCTGCGGCAACATCAATTACGTATAGAGTTAAATCAACTAATTCTGGGCTAAAAGTAGAAGCAAGATTATCACCACCACTCTCTACAAACAGCAAATCTAAATCGGTAAAGCGAAGCTCTAATTGCTCGATCGCTGCCAAATTCATCGATGCATCTTCCCTAATCGCAGTATGAGGACAGCCACCAGTCTCTACACCCACTATGCGATCGCGCGATAGAGCTTCACTACGGACTAAAAACTGAGCATCTTCTTGAGTGTAGATATCATTGGTGACAACGGCAATTTGGAAATGCGATCGCATAGATTTGCAAAGAGAATCAACGAGGGCAGTTTTTCCAGAACCAACGGGGCCAGCAACTCCGACACGAAATGGTGACATTGGGATTTATCCTGCTTATATATGAGGTAAAGTGGTGATGACGCAAAGCGTCGTTTCTACTTTACTGTAATTTTAGCTAATGCACATTGTTACAAAGCGTTTATCGACATCAGGTGTATCGACAGAAGTAAAAAAATTAGTCGATCAGAAATCCCTCTTAACACTTGCGCTCATTGCTGAAGATAGAACCCGTAGTCGTCATCGATTTATGACTGTTGAAGGAGAAGAGATTAGTTTACAGCTTCAAAGAGGAACCGTCCTCAGAGAAGGCGATATTCTTGCTGATGCTCAAAATCAGGCGATCGCAATTGTTGTGGCTAAGCCTGAGCCAGTAGTCACCGTCACTGCTAAACATCCTCTTGAATTTTTGAGAGCCGCCTATCATTTGGGTAATCGCCATATTTCTTTGGAAATTACAGAAACCTATTTACGCTTAACTCCAGACTCAGTTCTAGAAGATATGGTTTTGCAGATGGGACTGACCGTAACTCACGAAACTCAACCTTTTCAACCAGAATCTGGCGCTTACCATCATCATCATGATCATTAATCCCGATTCTTGGCAATTATTGCGATTGCTCCAACTCACCAGTCCCGCTTTACCAGTTGGTGCTTACAGCTATTCCGAAGGAATTGAATATCTTTGTAGTAATGGCATTATTCAAACTGATTCAGATCTTTGCGACTGGTTAAAAAGAGAGATGAGTTTTGGATTTGTTACTAACGAAGCGGCGATCGCACTTCGCGCTCATCAAGCAATGATATCTAACGATATCACCGCGTTAAACTATTGGAATAATTGGCTATCAGCAACTAGAGAGGCTGAAGAAGTCCGTCTCGCCAGTTGGCAAATGGGGCAGTCCTTAATGAAGCTATGGTGGCAACTTCCAGATAGTCAAAACGATCAATTAGATATCCGTAAATCAATCAACGAGCTTTTACCAACCGCCAAAGATAACTCTCAAGGTAAAGGTTGTAACTATGCGATCGCCTTTGGAATTGTAGCGGCAAGCCTAGGAATTGATGTTAGTAATACAACTGTTGGTTATATTTATGGTTGGTTATCCAATTTAGTTAGTGCAGCTGTAAGGTCTGTTCCATTTGGACAAACGACTGGTCAACAGGTTATCTTCAAGCTCAGTTCTGATATTCTAACTAGTTCTCAATTAGCATTAAGCCGATTAGATGACGAATTGGAGTGGTGTGGTTGGGGAGCAAGTTTAGCTTGTGCTAACCACGAAACTCAATATTCGCGATTATTTCGTAGCTAAAATATAGTCAAACACACATCTGGGGAACGATCTTGCTTCGCAAGATCGTTATACCAAAACACAACATGGTGTAGCCATTTTGTGTTTTTAAAACCCTTACAGGGTTTGTTTTTTAATTCACAGCAGTGTAGCCACACTTTCGTGAATTGGTACTACCCAGATGTGCGTTTGATCTGATTACAATTTTTTAAGACTGTTATTTTGCAAAATTAAAAATAAAATTATGATGACTTATTGAGATATTGTCGCCTTAAGTTTGGCAATTTCTTAAAGCTGTTCTAAAATTGCTTAAGCCAACAGATCAGAAAAGCATGGAAACTGAAAAACCACAACTAGTTACTAATGAACAGCTTTTCTTGGCTAAAGTTGAACGCTTAGAGCAAGAAATAGAATCATTGCGAGCGCAGAATATCAGCTTAAGAAAGAATTTAGACACAAAAATCACTCAAGGAGAACAACTATCGCAAGTTAATCATCGTCTGCAAACTGAAATTCTCGATCGCCAACAGACCGAGACGGCTCTTAGACTACTTTTAGAGAGACTGTCAAGTGAAAAAAATGATCTAGAGATCATTCTTGACACCACTACTTCTCACAGTGACACCATCGAAGCATTGCTCTATGATCGCGCTTTATCGCTTGCCCGCGAAGTAACTATTGACGGACTGACCCAAATCGCTAACCGTAGAGCCTTTGATCAGAGGCTTAGTGGTGCAGAAAACTCATGGGAGTCTCAAGATGAGACAATGGTAATACGGGCAAATTCGATACGAAAATCTAACTTTTCGCGTTTAGCAATAGAAGCAGAGGCAGGAGGAGGATTAGTTCTAGGCAAAATCTGCAAAATAGGAAGAGATTTTTGTTGGTAAAGAAGAGTGTGAAGCTGACGGAGACCGAGTTGCAGAAAACTCAAGCCGCGATGATCGTGCCAATCAATCGCAGCCCTTTGCCCCAAACGCACCAACATTATGCCAAGAATTACAGCAATCAGGTTAGCCGTGGCAAGGAGCATAAATAAACAGGTAAGAGCTTGAGCATCACGGAGATGAGAGCTAACAACATTAAAAGCCGCCGACTTATAGTCTTTAAAATGGGGTTCGATTCCACCAAAGCGTTTGCCATAGAGAGCAAAAGTCTGTAATGAAGGGGGAATATCGCTAAGGACAGCCCATGAACCGTTAGCCATGTCTAGGTTAGCCGTCGCTAAATGACAATTAACATCACCGAGTACGGTGACATCGGGAACTAGATAAGCTTGCTCTGCGGGAGGTATCAGTTGTTCAACACGCTTGGTTGTACCTGTTGGCAGAGTCACTAGCAGATCGCTCTTTGCGCGAATTGCCCAAGACCAGTGATTTTGCTGTAACCATCGGATTAATTCCCCATGTTCAAAACCTCGGTCGGCAAGCAAGGTCACCGTACTTTGTGGCGGCAATAGAGAGCGTACTTGTTCTAAGACGGGACGATAATGTTCAAAGCCAACTGTAGCGCTGCCATGCTCTAGTACTACTTGAGCTAGAGTAATCGACCTCCCTCCCCAAATCAAGCATACTTCTATAAGACAGAATTTATCCCACAGTATACTTGTGTCTAAGGCTAGTTCCAACGATTCTCCTGCAAATGCTTGGAGAAAGTGCTTCACCAATGGGTTATAGAATCTCTCGGCGATGATATGTGGATTATGCACAAAGTAGCTTAGTCTTTCCATCTGACTTCTGGCTTGGCACTCTCGATGGCTCAAATAGGGCAACCAATGACTCAGACTTGCCCTTCCTGATTGCAATATCGCGGCTACTGCCTCCGCAAATCCTTGGAGATGTCGCTTATCTTTTGGCTTGAGCCATTGACGCAGTTGTTCTTGTAGCTGAAGATATAGGTGGGGCATTTGTATAAGATCTTTTGTTGAGGAACTTGAGTATCTCATCTCTTGCCCTTTTTATTCCTCTTGTCTCATTTTGAGATTCTATGCCTGTCAACCCTTTCCAGACTTTTCTGCACCACTAAGGATCAGAGGTTAGAAGGAGAATGGCAACGCCTAGCTAGGGAGCATTTGCCACTTTCATTGTTGCTCTGTGATGTAGATTTTTTTAAGCGCTATAACGATCGCTATGGACATCCTGTTGGCGATGACTGTTTACGGACGGTAGCAAAGACAATTGAGTCTTGTATACGTCGCCCTGCCGATCTAGTGGCTCGTTATGGTGGTGAGGAGTTTGCGGTGATTTTGCCAAATACTCTAAGAGAAGGAGCCACTTTTATCGCTGAAGAAATTTGCCTTGCTATTGCTAATCTACAAATTCCACACGAAGCCTCTTTTGTCAAAGATTGTGTTTCTGTCAGCATTGGTATATCCACAACTATGCCTCAGAAGAACGTACATCAAAGAAGCCTCATTGAATCTGCCGACAAGGGCTTATATCTAGCCAAAAATCAAGGTCGAGATCGATCCGTATATAGCAGTAACTAAAACCCAATATTATTGTTGCGCGGCTTTGCCGCGCAACAATAATATTGGGTTTTAGTTGGTATTATTTCGTGGCGATCGCATTTTCGATCTTTACCTCATTTACACAATTTTTACGCTGCTCAAATTCTGTAATATTTGAGAGCGTAGTATCAGCGATATTGGCTAGAGCTTGGCTGGTAAAAAAAGCCTGATGCCCCATAACAATAACATTGGGAAAGGTTAATAACCGCTGAAATGTATCATCTTGAATAACTTCATTGGACAAGTCTTCAAAGAATAAATCCGCTTCTTGCTCATATACATCTATACCGAGATAGCCGATCGCACCAGATTTCAGACCATCGATCGCCGCCTGAGTATCAATTAATGCGCCACGACTTGTATTAATTAACATCATCCCAGTTTTCATTTGAGCGATCGCTTCGGCATTAATCAAATAATGCGTATCGGGGGTAAGTGGACAATGGAGTGAAATGATATCTGACTGAGAGAAGAGTTCTGGCATTGACAAGTATTCCATTCCCATTTCTAAACAAACAGGGTTTTGATAAGCATCATAGCCGATTAATTTACAGCCAAATCCATGCATAATCTGGGCAAAAATTGCACCAATTCGACCAGTGCCAATCACGCCCACCGTTGCCCCATGCAAATCAAAGCCAAGTAACCCCTCAATCGAGAAGTTACCTTCTCTAACACGGTTATAGGCTCGATGAACTTTACGATTGAGCGATAAAATTAAGGCGATCGCATGTTCAGCAACAGCATAGGGGGAATAGGCGGGAACACGCACGATCGTTATTCCCAAACGAGATGCCGCAACTAAGTCCACATGGTTAAATCCAGCCGACCTAAGAGCAATTAATTTTGTACCGCCTTGAGCCAACTTTTCCAACATTTCTGCATCAAGGTAGTCATTAATAAAAATGCAGATAGCAGGAAACCCTATGGCGAGGGAAACAGTCTCATGGCTAAGATGGCATTCAAAAAAAACTATTTCATGTTGATGTTGCTCATTAGCAACATTAAACGGTTGACGATCATAGGGCTTGGTATTGAAAAAGGCAATTTTCATAAATAATATGACAGGAATTTTTGCTAAAAACAAGAAAGGCTCGCTAAGCGAGCCTTTCTTGTTTGTGATTTAGATATTAGCCGCCAACATTGAGTGTTGCCCTTGCAGGATCATAGGGCTGCAACTCGACCTTAACAGGCTTCACATTCCAGATCTCATCACAATATTCTTTGATTGTGCGATCGGAAGAGAACTTCCCAGATCTTGCCACGTTGAGAATACTCATCGTTGTCCATTTCTCGACATCTTGATAAGCAGCGCTAACTTCAGCTTGGCAATCTGAATAGGCTTGATAATCAGCCAACAACATATAGTCATCGTGATACATCAGCGAATCCACTAAAGGCTTAAACAAGTCCTTGTCTCCAGGGGAGAAATATCCCATGCCGAGGCGATCGAGAACATTGCGAAGTTCTTCATTGCTTTGGTAATAGGTTTGAGGATTGTAACCTTCTGCCTTTTTCTGTTCAACTTCGGCAGCCGTTAAACCGAATAAAAAGAAGTTATCAGCACCAACTTCTTCGCGGATTTCGATATTCGCGCCGTCTAGAGTACCAATAGTCAAAGCACCATTCATAGTGAACTTCATGTTGCCAGTACCCGAAGCTTCTTTACCTGCGGTCGAGACTTGCTCTGACAAGTCAGCAGCAGGATAAATCAATTGACCAAGAGACGCACTAAAGTTGGCTAGAAAGACAACTTTGATGCGTCCTTGCACATCAGGATCGCGATTAACCACATCAGCTACCGCATTGATCGCTTTGATGATTAGCTTCGCCATGAAATAGCCAGGCGCAGCTTTACCGCCAAATACAAAAGTACGAGGAGTAATCTTGATACTAGGGTTTTGTTTGATCCTTAGATATAGTCCAATGATGTGCAGTAGGTCAAGGTGTTGACGCTTGTACTCATGGATGCGCTTTACTTGAATGTCGAAGATAGAATTAACATCAACTTCTACGCCATTATGAGTGCGAATATAATCGGCAAGTTTTTGCTTGTTTGCTTGTTTAATTTGTCTCCAGCGATCGCGAAAATCTTTGTCATCAACAAAAGCTTCAAGTTTACGAAGTTCGTCAAGATGCTTCAGCCAAGTATCACCAATTTTTTCACTAATTAAAGCTGACAAAGCGGGATTGGCTAGCAATACCCAACGTCGAGGAGTGACTCCATTAGTTTTATTGTTAAACTTCTCTGGCCAAAGCTTATAGAAGTCTTTCAATACATCTTGCTTGAGCAATTCGGTGTGCAAAGCCGCGACACCATTAACGGCATGACTGCCGACGGTTGCGAGGTTTGCCATCCGTACTTTTTTGCCACCGCCTTCTTCGATAATCGATAGGCGCAGTAGCAACTCATCATCGCCAGGGAACCAAGTCTGTACATCTTGCAAGAAGCGATGATTGATTTCGTAAATGATTTCTAAATGACGAGGCAAAAGGCTCTCAAATAGAGGTACACCCCATTTTTCGAGCGCTTCAGGCATGAGCGTATGATTAGTATAGGCAAAGGTGCTTTGGGTAATCCGCCATGCTTCATCCCAGAACATTTGATGATCATCTACCAACAAACGCATCATTTCGGCAATGCTGATAGCTGGGTGAGTGTCATTTAGCTGTACGGCTGCATGATCTGCAAGGTTGTCCAAACGACCATACTTTTTGAGATGGCGACGAATGATGTCTTGGAGAGAGCAAGATACAAAGAAGAATTGCTGCTCTAGACGCAACTGACGACCTTGGGGCGTGTTGTCGTTGGGGTAAAGAACTTTGGAAATAGTTTCCGACTTGATCTTGGTAGCAACCGCGCCATCATAGTCGCCAGAGTTAAAGGCTTGGAAGTTAAAGTCTTCGCCTGCTTCGGCTTTCCAGAGACGAAGCGTATTAACCGTGTTGGTTTGATATCCAGGCACGGGGGTATCGTGGGGAATCCCTTCAACGGTGAAACTAGGAATCCAACGGGTATGAGGACGACCGCGATCATCGTTGTAGATTTCGGTATGTCCGCCAAATTTAACTTGGACGGTGGACTCGTAGCGCACGACTTCCCAAGGGTTACCACAACGCAACCATTTGTCAGGAATCTCAACCTGCCAACCATGCTGAATCGATTGGTTGAAAATACCAAATTCGTAGCGAATGCCATAACCCATTGCAGGAATTTCTAGGGTGGCAAGGGAGTCAAGGAAACAGGCCGCTAAGCGACCGAGACCACCATTACCGAGTCCTGGATCAGGTTCTTGCTCTAGAATTTCGGTCAGATCCAGTCCTGACTCTTTAACAGCTTGTTCGATCGCTTCATACAGGTCAAGATTAATTAGGCTATTACCAAGATGTCGCCCCATCAAAAATTCGGCGGACAGGTAATAAACGGTTTTAATATCTTGTTCGTGGTAGACCTTGAGTGTTTGCAGCCAACGTTGCAATAGGCGATCGCGTGTGGTGTATGACAACGCCATGTAGTAGTCGGTGAAGTTGGCGAGAATTGCGAGTTTGCCTTGTATGTAGAACAGGTTGTCGGCAAAGGCCCGCTTGAGGGTTTCAATACTTAAACCTGTGCGATCGTCTTCTACCGTAATATTGCTGGTTTGATTAGCAACATTTGTTTGCATAGAATTATTCCTGAATGGTTACTTTGTCTTATTGCCGTTCTGCTGACCCTAAGGCGGAGGGTTATGCCCCTGTCCTATCCAAGCATAAACTTTGAGCTGTTGGTCATTTATTAACTGATAATTTATGTTTGAGGGGCGTAATATTTACGGTTCCCTGACATTTGCTCATATTTTTATGAAAAATTTACCTTGTAATCTTATGGGGATCGGGGCAAATACCTTAGCCAGATCATCTCTGCCCCAATCCCCATAAGTAGCTACACAAAAATTAAATACAAAACCCCAATATCTGTAACGTCTGCGTACCGAGGGCTACGGATATTGGTTCTGGGATTTTAATTGTGCAGGATTACTCCAGTGCTGAAAATGGGGTCGTCATTTTTAGCAAAATATTCTCCCAAAAGCATATAGAAGCGACATCCAGAAAATTTTGACATCGTGCCCCCAATGAAATCACTTATAAATCTCAAAAGATCAATCAGCACCACTTTGTGGATTGACATTTTAATTATTGCTGTAGGTTACTTCGTCCTTAGCGCACTAGTTTTGCAATTACCACAGTCACAGCTTGGATCTCCAGTCTGGCCCCCTGCTGGTATTGCAGTTGGAGCTTTATTGGCAAGAGGTCGATCTCGATGGTTAGGAATATTTTTGGGAGCTACTTTAAATAGTTTTCTTACGTCTAAAGTCCCTTTTCATTTTGCGGTTCTTGGAGGTCTGGTTCCTGCGATCGGAGCTTTAGTCTCCACCACATTAGTGTTGTATCTTAACAAGACAAATGATTTCTTTGGATACGTTAAACATTTTGTTGTTTTTACTCTTGCCATCACTTTTAGTGGCACTCTTCTACAAGCTTTACTGGGGGCTTTAGTTGTATTTTGGGCGGGATTAATTCCATGGAATATTTATGGGAGTGTTACATGGGGATGGTGGGTTGGAGACGCGATCGGGGTTTTATTGTTTGCACCTTTTATTTGTGCATGGTGGAATAAGAAATCAAAAATAATTCCTAATCAAAACCCCGATCAAAAAATTGATCATAGGGAGCTATTTTTATCTTTATTAATCTTAGTTATAACCTCTTATTTTGTACTAATCGGAAACCAGCCAATTGAGTATTTTTTACTGCCACCATTACTATGGTCAGCATTTCGATTTGGCAAAAAAACTACAACTTTAATTGTTATGGTTATTGCTATGGTCGCTGCCATAAGTACTGCCTATAAACTTGGCATTTTCTATAAAATTTCCCAAGAGAGTAACTCTCTAATATTCCTGCAATTATTTATGGGAGTAATGCTAATTACTACAATTGCAGTCTTGGCATTGGTCGCTGAGAATAATCACGTTGCAGAAAAACTGCAAGAGCAGGTTCTTCTCAAAGACGAAGCTTATACTCAGCTAGATCAAGTCAACAAAAATCTAGAAGATATAATTGAGGAAAGGACTCGCGAATGGGAGCATCTCAATTAGGCACTGAGTAAATATACTTAGAAGAATAGAAGTAGCCATTGAGATAAGCGCAACGATGTCTCAAAACTTGAGCAACATTGTCTTTATTCCACTGAGAGCCAGAAATCTTGACACGACGACCAATCTGCTTAATTGTCGATTCAACCGAGCCTGAGCCAATAGTAATCCCCTGTTTCTGTAAATAACCATACTCAGGAAGGCGATGACGATGATTGCGTAAATAAGCCAGAAAATTGATAGCCCGTTTGAATTTACAACCTGAAAATATTGCCATCGCTTGCTCAACATCACCTTGCCAGAGTAAATCTTCCGCTTTACTGAGACGACGTAAAGAACCTCCAACATTGTAAAGATGTTCTTTCAGATGATACCAGTCGAGTATTTCAAACCTTTGCTCTGATGGCGCTATGGCTGTAAATAAATTCCAGATCCCGTCATGCCCATCACCCAGACAAGAGAATATTTCTGCTAATGGTTGTTTCTGTACCCATGCAACCAAACCTTGATTATCGAGAAAATAGGCGGCTACTGTCCCTTGGGCATTTACGGCTTTGTAGTCTTTCCACTCACTATGTTTTCCTTTCTCGGTTCGCAATCTCACTTTACCGCCATCTAGACTCATTTCTTCCACTGTTTCTGTAATTGTCACCTCTGGAAATTCCTGCTTTTGGACTAATCTCTGTTGACTGCTATGGCTGATCTTGATTCCTGTTAATTCGGCAATGTTTACCTCTGTTCTTGCGTAGGACTCACTGGCGCTTACCAATAAGCAGCATTTTTCTAGTTGCGGACTTATTCTCGCTCTTGCTTTTACTTGCAATTTCTTGGCTTGCTTGCTCTTCAGCTTGAGTTCGCCGATGCAGCTTTTCACTTTTCTCTCTTTTCCTGCCTTTGTCCCACTGCTTTTTTCGACAAAAAAATTCCAACGTTTGGACTCACGTTCTCCAACATTTGCTCTCTCACAGCTATTTCTATCCCTTCTAGCGTTTTCAATTGCTCTGCATCCTTGGATTCTGCTTCCCGATATAGGATTTCTGCTATCTCTCTGGTACAGGCTTCGAGTCTTTCTTTTTCTTCTGGTGTCATTTGCTTTGACTAGATAACTTTTTTCTATTTTATCTCTCTTTTGTCTTGAGTATTTCTACTCAGTGCCTAATTGAGATGCTCCCCTCGCGAATTAGTAGACGCTAATCGGGAAATTAATTCTTTGAATCAGCGATTAACTGTAGAAAATTATCGGATGAGTTCAGAGTTAGCGGTTACTCGAAAATTACAAGAGATGATCTTACCAAGAACGAAAGAATTAAAAAGTATTGAAGAATTAGATATTGTTGGTTTTATGGAGCCTGCGGATGAAGTAGGTGGCGATTATTATGATGTTTTACAGAGAAATGGGCGAATTAAAATTGGGATTGGGGATGTTACAGGACATGGCTTAGAAAGTGGAGTAATCATGATCATGGTACAAACTGCGATCCGTACTTTACTAATTAATGGAGAAGGAAATCCTGTTAAGTTCTTATCTACAGTCAACCAGACGATTTATGAAAATCTTCAACGCATGAATTGCGACAAGAGTTTGAGTCTGATACTGATGGATTATCATGATAACAAACTCTATTTAAGTGGACAGCATGAAAGTGTAATCATAATCCGTACAAATGGAGAAATTGAAATTATTGACACAGACTCTTTAGGATTTCCAATTGGATTAACTGATGAGATTACTGAATTTATATTTGAAGTAGAAATCTACTTGAATTTGGGAGATATAGTCTTGTTATATACCGATGGTATTCCTGAAGCTGAGAACCAAAGTAAACAACGCCAATTCAAGGATGAAATGCAACGGGTTCTGATGAAGCAAAGAATACTTCGTAAGGAGTACGATAGTCAAGTGATTTTCTGGGTCTGTGATTGATCAAATTCACTGCCTTCTGAAAGTCCTCTTCTTTCACGATTTTAAAGTTTGTACTTTTGGGATAGAACTCTCTAATTAATCCATTGGTGTGTTCATTCAATCCACGTTCCCATGAATGATATGGATTCGCAAAGAAGGTCTCTAGTTTCAATCTTTCAGATAGCTTCTCATGCCCACAGAATTCTCTTCCATTATCAAAGGTCATTGTCTTTCGAGATGTTGATTCTATAGGCTCAAATAGATTGAATGTCACTCTGTTTATCTCATCCATCGTCTTGTTCTTAGCTAGTCCAGCAAGTAAATACTTCGATGCTTTATCAACATGCGTAACTACGATACCTGTGTGGTTGCACCCGATTACCGTATCACTTTCCCAATGTCCAATCTCTGTTTTTAAATCTGCAATCTTCGGTCGATTCTCTATCCCTACCCTATTGGGAATGCCACCTCGCTTCTGATGGCGACCTTTGCGCCTTCGTTGCTTTTGCTTCTGCCTCAGATATTGTTGATATATTCCCATCTCTTGATGGTTTGCATAGATCATCAGATAAATCGTCTCATAGCTGATTTTACCTAGCCCCTCCCTTTCCATTCTCCCTGCTAGTTGCTCTGGGCTGTGGTGTTGCTCTAACCGTTGTTTGACTTCGGCGATCGTCTCAGCACTGATGCTCTGAAATCTTACCTTTGCTTGTTTCCGTCTTGCTTTCATCAGGGCAACCGCAGTATCTGGCAAATAGCCAATCTGTCGCTCGTCTGTATTGCGCGATAACTCTCTTGAAATCGTACTTTTGTTTCGCTTCAAGCGACGACCTATCTCTGATACAGATAATTGCTCAATTACTCTTAGTTTATACAGTTCACTTCTTTCTGTGGTGGTAAGATGGACAAAGCTCATGAGGGTATCCTAATTATTGTGATTAATATCAGAATATCCTTATGAGTCCCTTTACGCAAAGATCTCTAGGTGTTGCATTTCATCCTTGAATTGGCGCAACATTATGGACTAAAACGGTTAATTCAATTAATCAGTGAAGCTCATAAAAAGCCTATTGATCAAATTAGAGAAATTGTAATTAAAGATGTCCGTGAATGGGAGCATCTCAATTAGGCACTGAGTAAATATACTTAGAAGAATAGAAGTAGCCATTGAGATAAGCGCAACGATGTCTCAAAACTTGAGCAACATTGTCTTTATTCCACTGAGAGCCAGAAATCTTGACACGACGACCAATCTGCTTAATTGTCGATTCAACCGAGCCTGAGCCAATAGTAATCCCCTGTTTCTGTAAATAACCATACTCAGGAAGGCGATGACGATGATTGCGTAAATAAGCCAGAAAATTGATAGCCCGTTTGAATTTACAACCTGAAAATATTGCCATCGCTTGCTCAACATCACCTTGCCAGAGTAAATCTTCCGCTTTACTGAGACGACGTAAAGAACCTCCAACATTGTAAAGATGTTCTTTCAGATGATACCAGTCGAGTATTTCAAACCTTTGCTCTGATGGCGCTATGGCTGTAAATAAATTCCAGATCCCGTCATGCCCATCACCCAGACAAGAGAATATTTCTGCTAATGGTTGTTTCTGTACCCATGCAACCAAACCTTGATTATCGAGAAAATAGGCGGCTACTGTCCCTTGGGCATTTACGGCTTTGTAGTCTTTCCACTCACTATGTTTTCCTTTCTCGGTTCGCAATCTCACTTTACCGCCATCTAGACTCATTTCTTCCACTGTTTCTGTAATTGTCACCTCTGGAAATTCCTGCTTTTGGACTAATCTCTGTTGACTGCTATGGCTGATCTTGATTCCTGTTAATTCGGCAATGTTTACCTCTGTTCTTGCGTAGGACTCACTGGCGCTTACCAATAAGCAGCATTTTTCTAGTTGCGGACTTATTCTCGCTCTTGCTTTTACTTGCAATTTCTTGGCTTGCTTGCTCTTCAGCTTGAGTTCGCCGATGCAGCTTTTCACTTTTCTCTCTTTTCCTGCCTTTGTCCCACTGCTTTTTTCGACAAAAAAATTCCAACGTTTGGACTCACGTTCTCCAACATTTGCTCTCTCACAGCTATTTCTATCCCTTCTAGCGTTTTCAATTGCTCTGCATCCTTGGATTCTGCTTCCCGATATAGGATTTCTGCTATCTCTCTGGTACAGGCTTCGAGTCTTTCTTTTTCTTCTGGTGTCATTTGCTTTGACTAGATAACTTTTTTCTATTTTATCTCTCTTTTGTCTTGAGTATTTCTACTCAGTGCCTAATTGAGATGCTCCCTCCGTGAATTTATCGGCTCCCACAAAGTATATGATGACATTACTTTTATGGTCATGAAGCGTAAAATCTAATTTATAAACTCAAAATACAAGTAGCGGTGCTTCGCGCCGCTACTTGTATTTTGGGTTTATATGTACCTGTGCAAAATAAATTACTAAAACCCGTAAAGTTGCACCCCGAAGGGGCGCAACTTTACGGGTTTTTCTTTGTAATTAATTCTTAGCTACTTATGGGTAATGTTTGAAGCCATTGTCGAAACTCGCGCCGCAATGCACTCATTGGTAGATTCTTACTTTTTTCTAAAAATAAAGAAATTCCTTCTATGACTGGCACTGATGGGAAAGCTTTACTAACAGAAGAGTTAAGGTATTTGCCATGTTCAAATAGGCTAATCTCTAGTTTCCCATTTTTATATCGCCAGATTTCTGGTACAGCCAAAGCTTCATAGGCGCTGATCTGTGTAATTGAAGTTAAGTCCACCTCGATCGCTAAATCAGGTACGGGATCAATATCAAGATTTAGGCGTAGTTTACCAATCATCGCTTGGTAGTTTTGAATATAAAAGCAGTCGTCTGGCTCGATCCCCGCTTGCATTTTTTTACTTTTAAAAGTCGTCGATCCTAAAGATTCCCACTCCCAATCTAGTTCTTCTAACAAAACAACTAATAAATTTGAGATCAAAACCTTAGCGCGTTCATGCTCTGGTAATGGCATCCGAATTTCCAATACTCCTTTGTAATAAGCAATTAGTGAGTGACGATGCTCGCCTAAATCTTCGAGAATGTCTTCAAATTCTTGCCAGTTAATATCTTCGAGAGTGACTCGTTGCCCTTGATCTAGCTGTATTTGCGCGATCGCGATTTTGACTGGCATGACAGAAATCTCCAAACCATGAATTTTGAGCGCGTGTAGCGTTTTGCGCTTCCCTCAGTTTAGCAAAAGCCAAGCACCACTAAGCTTTTGCTAAACTGACTCATATAGAAAAATTTTTAGATATTTTTAAAGACATTGATATTTATGCCTAAAACAGCCAGTAATTCGGGTAATCCGATCGCCCAAATCCCGATCGCTTTGGTCTGGCATCGGCGGGATTTGCGAATTGATGACAATCCTGCGCTGAGTGAGGCGATCGCACAAGTAGGCGATCGGGGGATCGTGCTGGGGGTATTCATTTTTGATCCTGATATTCTTGATGATGGAGTAACGGAGGGAAGCAAGGTTGACTTTATGCTGGGTTGTTTGCGCGAGTTGCAAGCTAACTATCGGCGGTTGGGCAGTGATTTGTTATTTATGCATGGTCAGCCTATTCAGTCGATTTGTGAATTAGCCAAGGCAGTTAATGCAAGTCATGTCTTTTTTAATCAAGATGTTGAGCCTTTTGCGATTAAACGCGATCGCGAAGCAACTAATGCTCTGCAAGAATTAGGAATTAAAGTGCAAAGTTTTATAGATATTGGTTTGATTGCTCCTGATGCGATCGCGACCCAAGCTGGTGAACCTTACAAGGTTTACACTCCTTTTTGGCGCAATTGGCAAGCGAAACCAAAGCCTAAACCCTTGGATGCACCTCAGAAATTAACGGGTTTAGCGAGTTATGAGCATCTGCCTGTAATGGCTTTGCCAAGCTTGCGCGAACTAAAATTTATCAATGACATCACTTTGCCAAAAGCTGGTGAAGCGGCAGCTATGGAGCTTTTAGAAGCTTTTTGTGATGGCAATGGGATCTTGCGCTATCAAACTGAACGGGATTTTCCTGCCCATGCAGGTACATCGACCCTTAGCCCACATTTGCGGTTTGGAACTGTGGGGATTAGAAGGGTTTGGGAAAAGGCGATCGCGGCTGAGCAGCTTATCAGAAGTGAAGAAGAATCTTCAGGCATCACCACATGGAAACAGGAATTAGCATGGCGCGAATTTTATCAACATGTGTTGTTCTATTTTCCTGAACTAGAAACGGGTGCATATCGTCCGCAGATGAGAGATTTCCCTTGGGATGATGACGAGGAGAAATTTGTGGCATGGTGCGAGGGGCGCACAGGCTATCCGATTGTCGATGCAGCTATGCGGCAGCTTAATCAAACAGGCTGGATGCATAACCGTTGTCGGATGATCGTTGCTAGCTTTCTAACTAAAGATTTGATTATTAATTGGCAATGGGGCGAACGCTATTTTATGCAGAAATTACTGGATGGCGATCTTGCGGCAAATAATGGTGGTTGGCAATGGAGCGCCTCTAGTGGCATGGATCCAAAACCCTTAAGGATATTCAATCCTGCTTCGCAAGCCCGTAAGTATGATCCTGAGGGTGAATATATTTTGCGTTGGTTGCCTGAATTGCAGGGCTTAACTACGGCTGAGCTATTGAGTGGTAATATTCCACCGCATCAGTGCAAGAAACGCGATTATCCTTTGCCAATCGTCGATCACAATATTCAGCAGCAAAAGTTTAAGCAGCTCTATAAAGATTGCAAAGCTAGTCCCTAAGCTCTCACTCAAGCCCTGCACTCAAGTGCGGGCTAAAAGCTCAAGTCTGCTGAAGCAGACTAAAAAATAATTTTCCGTAACCCGTTTCAACGGGTTTTAGCTTTTAGCCAGCACTTGAGTGCTGGGCTAATGCTGCGCGATCGCAAATGCATCTCTGCACAAATTGCTTAACTTTTGATAAATCTTTATCCCCAGCAGCACGTTCGACCCCACTGGATACATCTAAACCATTTGGATTTACCAAAGCGATCGCATCGGCAACATTTTCAGGAGATAATCCTCCTGCTAACCACCAGTCACAAGCTGGGCGAAAATCGCGCAACATCTGCCAATCCAGAGTTTTGCCTGTACCTCCTGCCATATGTGGATCGTAAGCATCAAGTAAAATTGCATCCACAACGTTACTAAAAAGATGTGCTTGCTCTAAGCCTGCTTGATCTTTGACTCGTAAGGCTTTAATTAGCTTAATTGTGGGGTTAGTAGCACTTAAATGCGATCGCACTTGATTACAAAATTCTGGAGATTCATCACCATGGAGTTGCACCGCGTTTAGTCCAGCTAGCGCAACTGTTTCACTAATTTCACTAATACTTGAATTAAGAAACACCCCAATCAAATCTAGCTCTGATAATCTGGCAATCTCAGGCTGGGCAGAGAGTAAACTAGAGGTGATTTGCCCGATCGCAGTTGGGCTGATATATCGTGGTGAAGAGGATACACAGATAAAACCAAGCGCATTGACTCCCATTTGCACAATCGCTTGTGCTTGATCGAGTTTCGTAATGCCACAAATTTTGATATACATACTCAAGCAATTAATTCCATGACTGACTCATCCTATACAAAGTTTATGCAGTCTCAACAACCACTAGATCAGAAATTAGGCAAGAAAATCGTGACAAAAATTTCCGCAGGCTCGGCAATGTTTATGGCGATCTCGATCGCTTGCTGTACTCCCACTCTTCCAGCCCGTGCTGGTCTCTTTGATGGCCCAGTAGATCGTCTGCCCTCAGTGCAGCGTGATTCACTACGCAAAGGTCAAACAGTGGTCACTGGTAACAATGGCAAATATGTTGCGCGAGTATTACTTAATGCCTCACCTGATGCAGTTTGGCGAGTTTTGACCGACTATGCCAATCTCTATAAGTTTATTCCCAATATGACTTCCAGCAGGATCATCGAAAATCGTGGCAGTCGTAAAGTAATTGAACAAGTGGATTCGCGCCAAGTTTTCTTAGTTTCGATTGTTTCGCGTACTAAACTCGCTATCCAAGAAACCGATCGCAGACAAATCGATTTTCGACTTATTGATGGTGATCTTGCCAAAATGGAGGGCTATTGGAAAATTGAGCCTGTCTCCTCAGTACCCAAGCGTCCTGCCAATCAAATTCTAATTACTTACACTGTCAATGCACAGCCAAAAAGTGGAACTCCTACTGATGCTTTCTATGGGATTTTTAAAGACGCTTTAGGAGATACATTACAAGCGATTAAACAAGAAGTTGCTAGTAGAAATTAAAAAATAATAGGGCTTCTGCCTCACCTTAGAGCCTATTTAAGAATTGTCCAGATTACCCCTCAATCCACCTTGTAAGGGAGACTCTAATCCTCGTTTACAAGGAGGCTGAGGGGGATCTCTTAAAAGTTTTAACTGTAGAAAGCTACTCTTAAATGGTTTCTGCGGAACAATTCATGAATTGCCTCTATAGTGACTTCAAACAGGAGAGAATGTGCTATTCCCATTCTCTCCTGTTCTCAAATTCTCAAACTTAATAATTAACGACATGATCGAGCCGATTGGATATATATTAGGAACCAAAGATGCTACCCCACTTGAATTTTGGGTGGCGGTGAGTGATGGCAAAGTCCTTCGTCTCGATGATGTCGTGCAAGTAAAAACCGATCGCCCCGACAAAAAAGGGATCGTTAACTTTTATGGGGTTGTCGATCATGTGCGAACCATCCATGAGGGGACGCAATTTGATACGGATACATTTCTGGTTACTACTGGCAGTATGCCCGTAAATGTATCCTATGCCGCGCATATCCAAGTCACACGGATTGAGCCTGAAGAATATTTACCACCACAACCGAGCGATGCTGTCTACTTAGCCGAAGATGAGAATCTCAGATTTGCGCTAAATTTCGATGGCATGGAGCAGCGCATCTCCGCAGGGATTATGCGAAATGGTAGTCCAGCCTATTTGAATTATGAATTTATTGATGGGACAAAGGGTGCTCATGTCAATATTTCAGGGATTTCGGGAGTGGCAACGAAGACTTCTTTTGCTTTGTTTTTACTACATTCAATTTTTAATTCAGCAGCTTTAGGTTCTAAAAGAGCAAATACTAAAGCGCTAATTTTTAATGTCAAAGGAGAAGATTTATTTTTCTTAGATAAACCCAACAATAAAATGCGAGAGGAAGATCGCCATACCTATCATGCCCTTGATTTGCCTGTAGAACCATTTAGGGATGTAAGATTTTGTGTTGCGCCTAAGAAAAATACCCAAGAAATAGAACCCCATCTCGATCAGCGTTCCGATAACATCTCCGCCTATGTGTGGGGGATGCGCGAATTTTGTCGCGATCGCCTGTTTCGTTTCTTATTTGCAGGTGACGACCTAGAGCGTGGGAACATTGGCTTCTTGGCAAGTATTGTTGAGGAGCGTCTAGCCAGATTGGCAATGGATAATGACAAATATGATAAGAAGCTAGGATTTTTGCCTAGAGCTAGTCTGGACTTAGATGATGCCTATGGGGAAGATGGGAAAGATAAGGTAGAGACATTTCGGGATTTGATTGAATTTCTCGAAGATAAATTAGTGGAGAATCCCGATCAGAAATGGCTAGGACGCAATGCGCCTGCGACTGCGGAGGCTCTAACGCGGCGTTTATGGGGAATTGCCGATGAAATGGGCCATCTCATTCGCGGCGATCTACCTGCGGAAGAATTGCAAAAATATAAACTCGATCCCCTTGATGCGGAATATCAATTAACAATCGCTGATATCAACAAGCTGGGCAGCAAAGC
The DNA here is from genome assembly GCA_023336205.1 of Pseudanabaena sp. Salubria-1. GTDB lineage: Bacteria > Cyanobacteriota > Cyanobacteriia > Pseudanabaenales > Pseudanabaenaceae > Pseudanabaena. The sequence goes on along the minus strand of JALQCR010000017.1, from coordinate 18,820 downwards.
CCAAAAGTTTGTGGTGGGTGTGCTGCTGCAAAAACTCTTCATGGAGAAAGAAAAGCGCGGTCAATATCCCGTTGTGTTTATTGTGCTTGATGAGTTGAATAAATATGCACCCAAGGAAGGACGTAGCCCCATTAAAGACTTGCTAGTGGAAATCGCGGAGCGGGGGCGATCGCTAGGTATTATCTTAATCGGCGCACAACAAACTGCTTCGGAGGTAGAACGTCGCGTGGTCGGACAGGCGGCAGTGCGCGTAGTTGGTCGTCTTGACTCTGCCGAAGTAGAACGCCCTGAGTATAATTTCTTGACGGGCGCTTGTCGGAAGCGATCGCTATTACTAAAATCAGGCAGCATGTTTATCCATCAGCCTGAAGTTCCATCTCCTTTGCTGGTTGGATTTCCTTTCCCTGCCTATGCAACGAGGTTGAGAGAAGTCCAAATTAATGAGGTTGAAGAAAAGGTTCTAAAAAGTAAAGTTAAGCGACTTTAAGCAATTGCTGTAATCTATAGGATTTACGCAAATAAACCAAGAACTCAAGTTCTTGGCTAAAAGCTCAAGTCCACTGAAGTGGACTACAGGTTCGCAAAAGCCCAACCCAAACTCGTTTCAGCGGGTTTGGGCTTTTAGTCTGTACTTGAGTGCAGGGCTACTGACTTCGGGAATTGGTATTAATGGAGCGAATTAATCGCCTCATTTAAGGTCTGACTAGGGCGCATCGCTTGATTAGCCTTATCAGGATCAGCAAAATAATAGCCGCCAATATCGACAGATTGACCTTGAACAGCGCTCAATTCTTGAATAATTTGGCTTTCCTTATCCGCCAATACCTTCGCCAACTCAGCAAATTTCGACTTTAGTTCCAAATTCTGATTTTGTTCTGCTAGAGCTTGCGCCCAGTAAAGCGCGATATAGAAATGACTGCCACGATTATCAATGCCACCAATCTTGCGGGAAGGTGATTTATCGTTATTGAGATAGAGTCTGTTAGCTTGGTCTAGGGCGATCGCCAAGATCTTCGCATTCTCATTATTGGTTTTGCGTGCAAGGTCTTCGAGGGTAACAGAGATCGCTAAAAATTCTCCGAGAGAGTCCCAACGTAAATGTCCTTCTTCGAGAAACTGCTGAACGTGCTTGGGAGCAGAACCACCCGCACCTGTTTCAAATAGTCCACCACCCGCCAGCAATGGCACGATTGAAAGCATTTTGGCACTAGTGCCAAGTTCAAGAATTGGGAATAAATCCGTAAGATAGTCCCGCAAGACATTGCCAGTTACGGAAATCACATTTTTACCCACTTTAATTTGTTCGCAGGTAAATTTCATCGCTGCTACAGGAGACATGATTTGAATATCAAGCCCTACGGTGTCATGGTCTTGCAAATAAGTCTTGACCTTAGTAATCAGATTCGCATCATGGGCGCGATATTCATCTAGCCAAAAAATTGTCGGATTTCCCGTTGCTTTAGCGCGATTGACAGCAAGTTTGACCCAATCTTGGATCGGTAAATCCTTAGTCTGACACATCCGCCAGATATCACCTTTAGAGACAGAATGCTCAATCAGAACAGTTCCTGCTTCATCAAGAACTCGCACTACGCCATCAGCAGAAATCTCAAAAGTCTTATCGTGGGAGCCATATTCCTCAGCCTTTTGAGCCATCAAGCCCACATTGGCGACATTACCCATCGTAGTGACATCAAAGGCTCCATTCTTCTGACAAAACTCAATACAGGCTTGATAAATCGTGGCGTAACAGCGATCGGGAATCATCGCCTTAGTGTCATAAGCCTTGCCATCCGCGCCCCACATCTTGCCAGAAGTACGGATGGTCGCAGCCATTGATGCATCAATAATCACATCGCTGGGAACATGCAGATTAGTAATTCCCTTATCGGAATTGACCATCGCTAGACGTGGTTGCTTTTCATAAACTGCTTGCAAATCTGTGGCGATCGCTTCTTTCTGTTCGGTAGGTAAAGATTCAATCTTGGCATAAACATCCCCCAATCCATTATTCGGTTTGATGCCCAATTGCTTGAAGGTGTCAGCATACTTCTCAAATACATCTTGATAATAGACTGTCACCGCATGACCAAAGAGAATCGGGTCAGAGATTTTCATCATTGTTGCCTTGACATGGAGAGACAGCAAAATATCTTCTTCCTTCGCCTTGGCAATTTCCTGAGCGTAAAACTCCCGCAAAGCCTTGATACTCATCACCGAAGCATCAATGACTTCGCCTTCTAATATAGGGGTTTTCTCCTTGAGAACTTGAATAGAACCATCGGCTGTGATCAATTCAATCTTGACTACGCCCGCTTTGGGAATTACCACTGATTTCTCGCTACCGTAGAAATCTCCCTCAGTCATGTGCGCTACATGGGACTTAGAATCCTTCGACCATACGCCAACGGAATGGGGATGCTTTTGAGCAAATTCTTTGACGGCGGCGGCGACGCGGCGATCGCTATTGCCTTCACGCAAGACAGGATTAACTGCACTGCCCAACACCTTAGAGTATTTCGCCTTAATCGCCTTCTCTTCTTCAGTTTGTGGATCGGCTGGATAGTTCGGGATGTTGTAACCCTTGGCTTGTAACTCTGCGATCGCTGCCGTTAACTGTGGCAGGGAGGCGCTAATATTCGGGAGCTTGATGATATAAGCCTCAGGGGTTTGTGCCAAAGCGCCCAGTTCTGCAAGGGCATCGGGTTGACGCTGAGTTTCGGTTAAGTATTCAGGAAAATTCGCAATAATCCGCCCAGCCAGAGAAATATCTTTGAGTTCAACCTCGATGTCGGCGGCTCTTGTAAAGGCTTGGACTATGGGCAGTAGGGAATAGGTGGCTAGGGCTGGAGCTTCATCGGTAAAGGTATAGGTGATTTTTGAGGTTTGATTGCTCATATCGATTGGGCGGATTTCTTGCGGATCTATTACAGATTAGATGATACATGGCTTAGTTAATCTGATTCGTATCGGTTTTATCCAGAAATTAGCCTTCAGCACATGTATAAGAATAACTACTGTATTATGGCATCCAAAATTTCTACAGCTATTTTTACACTGTTGTAAAAGTCAGACATTCTAGCGTAAGTAATGCTTACACTTCTACCATGTGCTATATCATGTCGATTTGAGATAACACTATCAATTGAATTCTTAATTTCATCTGTTTTCGAGCTTCTTGTTTTAATTTGATTGCTAAAATCGTCAGCCCAATTTTGACTAAACTTACCCAGAATTTCCAAAATTCGGCTAGTTTTACAATTCGTTATATTTCCTATCTGCTTCTCAACAAAATTTTGTATATTAGGTGCAGAGTGTTTGCTTGTGTACTCTTCTAACATAATCCGTAGAGATTCCTCTATGAAGCCTGAGACCAATACACAAAGATACTTTGACCACTCACTTTGGTCAGAGAGATTAGAAATAGAGTGAACTCTACTGAAAAGACTATCTATTTTTTGGCGATGTGACAAAATGCGTAAATTCATTAGTGCGTATTTCTGTAAATCCCCTCAATGTATTCTAATCTAGAGATTACATTTTTTCTACTTGTAGTTGAGTGTTGAGAAAGAGACCAAAAATGATCGTCAATGATGATTAACTCATAAGATTGCTTAAGTTTTTGACAATCTATACCAATTGAGACTTGTCTAGCAGTTAAAAGCATCAAGCTTTCATAAAGCGCCCGATTAAATGACATTTTATAGTAGAAAGCTTTTGAACCAAGACAATTATTTATGAAATCTATAGTAGCTAAAAATACACGCTGAATTTCTTCTTTAGAAATTAAATTCAGATTTATATTCTTAAGCATAAAATGATTTAGAAAATCAACCATATTTCCAGAATAACTATCTAGATCAAAATAAAGTGCAAGAAATCGAAGTATCAATTCTTGACCAGTCGATCTATTATTAGACTTGCTGTACAGCTTTTTCCACGTTTCTTGAATTGAAAGTTCTTGAATCAGTTCACTAAAAGCGCCATGATAAAGTGCATTTCTAATTTCCTGTGGATTTAGTGGAGTTCCCGTAGTGTTCAATCTTTCAAAAAGATAAAACATTGCGCTTGGATCATAGTTCTCAGAAATGATTATACAATGAATAATTGAATTATCAAGAGAGCGTCGATCAGTTGGTGATAAACTTGAATAAGTTAGACCGTTAAAAGGATATATAACACCTTTTAACTTGAATAGTTTTCCATGTGAAAATTTCTCTCTATAGAAGTATTGCAGCGTTCTCAAGCGTTGCTGACCATCTATAACAAGATACTTATTAGAGAATTTATCTTTGGCTAGAAAAATTGCTGGAGTAGGAAGTCCAATCAAAAGAGATTCGATAAAACGTGATGCATCTTCTTCTTTCCAAACATACTCTCTTTGAAACCCTGGGATAATAAAGTCCTCCTGATCCAACCTCTTAACCAAAACATCAACAGGAAAATCTGCACCGTAGTACTCTACGTCTAATCTAGGATGTGCAACTTCCTGAGCATTGTGATTCATAAGTAAATTGTATGTTGAATAATGAGGACAGAATGACTTTACTATTAGATCATATCCTAACTACATGCCTATAGATCTACACCTGTTAAGGTGCAAAATATCGAACGTAGATTGGTCGTTTCAGCCTTTAAAAATCCATTTTCTTGGACTTCCAATATGAAATTTTACGAATCACAGTGCTGAAATCAGGTAAGTTCGTTGTGTTACCTTCACAAGGGTAGATTATAAATCTAAGTGTAATTGAATTTCTATAGAGATCGCTGTTTGATTTTTTGGGAGAGGCAATCGTGATGTTGAGGTGGTGAAGGGGCGATCGCTGTTTGATTTTGTGAAGTTGCGATCGTGATGTTTTGGGGTTGAAGGGGCGATCGTGGTGTTTTTGGTTTTGAGAGGGGCGATCGCTATTTGATTTTTTGTGGAGTGGCGATCGCGATTTTTGTGGTTTATGGGACGATCATGGGGTTGATATCCCGTATTTGAGATATAGCGATCACACTTTACCATTTTAGAGATTAAAACTGCTCTTAATATTTAAATCATCACGAATTTCATCTAGAGGCGTTGACCATAGAGACTTCCACTCTATACCAAATAGAGGCTTAGCATGTTTTGCCATCATCCATCCTTGAGCGATCGCATCCATATAATCAGCAGAACACTCAATATCATAGACTGCACTTTTGAGGAGGTTCTTTGCAATTAAAGCCAGCCAAAATCGACTTGCCTGAAGTTGAGAAACATAGAAAGCTTCTAACTGAATCTCACCAATAATATTGGTATTAAATCCCGTCACAACATGCCAAATATCATGAGTTTCCGTGATGTGAGCACCCAAAAACTCATAATCATTGCTGCTGGGTTTGATTTGCAACGGCTTCAGCCCATTCTGCAACATATGGTTAGCATAAGCATAGCCCAGCGTATGACTTGGCAACAGAGATAGCAATTCCAGATCAACTTCTCCTAGACGAGGATAATTAGCAAAGGCAGCTTTGCCTTGAGGCTCATTAGAGAGAAAATTGATGATGAGTTGTAAGCCTTCTAGATCGCTAGATGCTTGAGCAAGGCGATCGATTACACCAAAATCGCCATCAGGCGATCTTACCATTTCCAGAAAAGCCGACAGCAGCAATTCTTCTCTCTGTTGCTTTACTTCTATCGATTCAGTCATAATAAATTACACAAATTTGAGAATCAGTTAACGTTAGATTTAGTCAGCTCCGCAATTGGCGCGATCGCCCTCAACTTTAACTTAGGATGGTCAGCCTCAACTTGATTTAAATTCCATTGATTCTTAAATAACAAAACAGGTCGATTCCAGCTATCTTTAACCACCATCGTATTAAACAACCTGCCAACAGATTCTAGAGCATCCCAACCATCCTCAACCCACCGCGCCACCGAATAGGGCATAGATTCCAGCATCGTTTCCACACTATATTCACTTTGGAGACGATATTGAGCCACTTCAAATTGCAACTGCCCCACAGCCGCAAGAATCGGATCGCGCTTGGCTTCGTCCACGGAATACATGATTTGAATCGCACCTTCCTCTTGCAACTCCGATATGCCTTTACGGAACTGCTTGAACTTAGAAGGATTAGGATTGCGAAGAGTACAAAATAGCTCTGGAGAGAAGCAGGGAATCCCTGCATATTGGCGCTTTTTGCCCAGATAAATCGTGTCGCCGATCGCAAACATACCTGGATTATTTAACCCAATCACATCACCAGCATAAGCCACATCGATCGCCTCACGATCTTGACCAAATAGCTTTTGAGCATGGGATAACCGAATGTTTTTGCCACTTCGTAAATGGGTCACACTCATATCTTTCTCGAACTTGCCAGAGCAAACGCGCACAAAAGCAATGCGATCGCGGTGTCGAGGGTCCATATTTGCTTGCAGCTTAAATACAAACGCCGAGAAATCCTCATCAGTTGGTGACACTTCACCGCTAGAGCTATCATGAACAGTCGGAGTCAAGCCACATTCAAGGAAAGACTTTAAGAATAGCTCCACACCAAAATTGGTCATCGCACTACCAAAGAAAATCGGCGTGAGTTTCCCACGATGCAAATCCTGAGTATTCCATTCAGCACCAACAGAATCAAGAACCTCTAAATCCTCTAAAAGCTGATTATAAAGATTTTGACCAATAAATTTAATAGCCTGCGGATCATCAAAAGGATAGATGTTTACCTCAGCTTCTCGCTGTCCATGAGCACTGCGCTTAAATAGATGCACCGTTTTGCTAGCGCGATCGTACACCCCTTTAAATTGATCGCCCGTACCGATCGCCCAATTCATCACATAAGGCGTAATTCCTAATTCTTTCTCGATTTCGTCTAATAGTTCTAATGGCTCACGGGTCGGGCGATCCATCTTATTGATAAACGTAAAAATAGGCAGCGATCGCAACCGACAAACTTCAAACAATTTGCGGGTTTGTGGCTCTAAACCTTTTGCCCCATCAACCAACATTACCGCATTATCAGCAGCAGCAAGAGTTCGATAGGTATCTTCACTAAAATCTTTGTGTCCTGGGGTATCCAGCAAATTAATGCAATAGCCCATATAGTCAAATTGCAACACCGTCGAAGTAATCGAAATTCCGCGTTGTTTTTCTAATTCCATCCAGTCAGAAGTAGCATGACGTTGCGCAGCTCTAGCTTTAACCGCACCCGCAAGATGGATCGCACCTCCGTATAGCAATAGCTTTTCGGTTAACGTCGTTTTCCCCGCATCGGGGTGGGAAATGATTGCAAAGGTGCGTCGCCTTTCGACTTCGCGCTCTAACTCTTGCCACAGTTGACTCATGGAAATTTTAACGAACTTTTTTAGATTTATTGGTACTGCATCTATTATGCTTACTTTTTAACGCATTAACGCAAATAATCGAAATGCCAGAAATAATCCATGAAAAATTTGAACTGACGGGCGAATACATAACTTTGTGTAACTTATTAAAAGTTTGTGGGGTAGCGGATACTGGTGGAGCCGCAAAGTTAATGATTATCGACGGCGATGTTGAAGTCGATGGTCAGATGGAATTACGCAAAGGCTGCAAAATTCGCGCAGGTCAAACAGTGAGTGGCTATGGTTTTGTGATTGATGTGGTGCAGTAAAAGACAGCCCCTAAAAAAAGACCACGCGAAGCGTGGTCTTTTTTTAGATCTATAAGTCAGCAATTGTGCGAATTGACCACCATTAGCGATCGGGCTAGCATAAAACCATATCAGCTTTATATATTGTTGCTCTAAACCTCTGACTACTAGCCTTCTTTCTAATATGTTCCACAATATGCCGCTAATGGTTACTTTGGCGGTCACTATTGGGCTGCAAATTATGGCAATAGTTTTGTGGAGTAGAAATCTACTTGATGGCAATATGAATAGTCAATTAGATCCTAAACCACAATATTTAAGTATGCTGAATATTGACAATGTAAACGATCCGATATTGCTAGTGCCGCTAGGTGCAGTCATAATCCTAATTGCTATTGGTCTCACCTTAGTGCGATCGAGCATTGTGTATCTACAACGCTTAAAAAAATCAAATCAGGAATTAGAGTCTCTTGTTCAAGAAACAAGCTACGAGTTAGATGCATCAAAAGCATCATTGCAAAGATCAAATTTCATTTTATCTCGGCGTGAACAGCAACTACGCAAACAGCAAAATGTTTTGTTTGATTTGACCAAAGATAAGGCAATCAACCAAGGCGACTTTATTGTCGCGGTGCAAAATGTTACCAGAACTGGCAGCTATGCGTTAAATGTCGAACGGGTGAGTATTTGGCTCTTCGATAAAAATAAAACTTTATTGCACTGTCTCGATCTCTATCAAAAAAGCTTACATTTACATACCGAAGCTGAGTTTCTAACAGCAGCAGCATATCCTAGTTTTTTTAAGGCTTTATTAGAGAATCGCATTATCGCTGTCGAAGATGTTCAAGATGATGCGATTTTTCAGGAATTAGTTCACTCATATTGTCTCCCCCTTAATATTGTTTCAGTTCTAATATCTAGATTTGAAGTAGGCGGCGAAATCATTGGTATACTTTTGCTTGAGCATACAGACATTGAGCATCTATGGATAGAAGAAGAAATCAGTTTTGCTAGTTCTCTAGCTGATTTACTAGCTTTAGGAATGGAAGCCCAAGAACGCCGCCGCGCTGAAGAAAGTTTACGGGTTGAACAGAAGAAGTCAGAACGTCTCTTACTGAATGTTTTACCGCAAGAGATAGCTGAGAGATTGAAAAATGTGCAATCTAAAACAAAGCTACATTTAAAAACTAGTGGCACAATCATTGCGGATTCCTTTGAAGAAGTTACAGTTCTATTTGCCGACATAGTGAACTTTACCGAATATGCAGCTTCCATTTCCGCAAGTGAATTAGTCAATGTTCTGAATGAAATTTTTTCGGAATTCGATCATCTTGTTGAGCAGTATGACTTAGAAAAGATCAAAACCATCGGTGATTCTTACATGGTAGTGGGTGGATTGCCTATACCTAGCAAAGATCATGCAGAGGCGATCGCGGAAATGGCTTTACAAATGCAAACCGTAATTCAAAAATTTAAGCGGACTGATGGCACTAATTTTTCGTTGCGGATCGGGATTCATACTGGACAGGCGATCGCAGGTGTAATTGGCACGAAAAAATTTATTTATGATCTTTGGGGGGATACAGTTAATGTCGCCAGTCGGATGGAGTCTTATGGTGTTGCAGGCTGTACGCAAGTAACTGAAGCAACCTATCAACTTTTAAAAGACAAATATCACCTCGATCAGAGAAGTGCAATTAATATTAAAGGTAAAGGAGAAATGATCACTTATTTACTGAAAGGTCGAAGATAAATATAAAATTCAAAAAATATAGTTGTCTGTTGCGAATGCTTTAAAGGTATTTCATCGGGTTTTTCATCGGGTTTTTAATTATGCTGAGGCATTTCTGGTAATTCTCAATATTGATGATGCGACATGTTTAAAATCCCTTATATAACTAAGCCATTCAAAAATGTTCCTCTTAAAATTGTTTTAATTGTTCCATTTGTGATCCAGATTTGTCTAGCATCAGGAGTAATTGGGCTATTCACTTTTCGCAACGGGCAACAAAAAGTAAGTGCGATCGCCTCCAGCCTAAGTAGTGAAATGGGCGATCGCATTAGTATAGAACTCGATAGTTATTTAAAATTGGCACCGAATCTCAATCAGGCAAATATTGATATAAGTTCATTTCTTCGAGGTCTGAAATATAGCGAAAAAGGACGAGTTTTTATAATTGAGCGATCGGGCTTGGTAGTTGGTAATTCTGATGCAGAGAAGAACTTTCAGATCGTAAATGGCAAGCCGCAGCGACTAAATATTCTTGATAGTAAAGATCCTCTATCACGATCAACGGCGCAATATTTACTGCAAATGCATGGCAAATTTGAGGCAATTAAAGGAACCGAACATATAGAAGTTGCTTTTGCTGGTGAAGAATATTTTATTCGAGCACAAAATTGGCGGGACGGTAATGGGCTAGATTGGTTAATAGTGATCGTTGTTCCTGCTTCCCAATTTACAAGCTCAATGCAAAATCAAACACAAATGATGATTTTGCTATATTTGGCTGTGTTAACGATCTCTATTTCAATCGGAATTCTCACTGCCAGATTTATTAGCACGCCTCTTCACAAACTTAGTGAAGCATCCCTAGCGATTACCCATGGGAAGATTGACACTAGAGTTCAAATAGAAGGAACTAGTGAAATCAGGGCTCTGTCCGAATCCTTTAATACGCTAGCAGAAATGATGGCGAATTCACTTGTGCAACTAGAAAAGTCAAATCAAGAATTAGAATTACGTGTTCAAGAAAGAACCCATGAATTGAATGCCTCAAAATCCTCACTCCAACGCACCAATTTTTTGTTGAGTCGCCGCGAAAGTCTGCTTCGTAAACAGCAAGATATTCTATTCAGCTTAACTAAAGACAAAGCAATTAACCAAGGGAATTTTATCGATGCTGTCCAAAATATTACCCGCACAGGTAGCCAAGCTTTAAATGTTGAGCGAGTTAGTATCTGGCTATTTGATAAAACTAAAACTCTATTACATTGTCTGGATCTGTATATCAGGAGTACTAATACTCACACAGAAGCAGATTTTTTGACTTCTCAGGACTATCCCAAATTTTTTGCAGCCCTCCAAGCGAGACATGCGATCGCTGTTGAAGACATTCAAGAAGAAGAATATTTGCAAGAGCTAATCGATTCCTATTTTAATCCCGCAGGAACCGTATCTTTATTAATCAAAACCTTTGAAGTTGATGGTCAAGTAACAGGCATAATTGCCTTTGAACATATTGAAGTAGAGCATTTGTGGCTATCCGAGGAGCTAAGTTTTGCTAGTTCATTAGCGGATCTTTTGTCTTTAGGAATGGAGTCTCAAGAGCGACACCGTGCTGAAGAAAATCTCCGAATTGAGCAGATGAAGTCAGAACGCTTATTGTTAAATGTTTTACCACAAGAGATTGTTGAGCGATTGAAATTGTCGCAGTCAAAAGCTTTAGCCAATAAAATTTCTGAGACATATGCTAACCAAATGCCAGATATATCCTCAGATCCGATGTTAGAAAATCTGACTAATGGTACTAATGGAGCAATTGTCGCCGATGCCTATGATGAAGTTACGGTTTTATTTGCAGATATCGTAAATTTTACTGAGTATGCAGCAGCTATTTCTGCTAGCGACTTGGTAAACTGTCTGAACGATATTTTCTCGGAATTTGATCGTCTTGTCGATTTATATGATCTAGAAAAGATTAAAACCATCGGTGATTCATATATGGCAGTTGGTGGTCTGCCCATACCTAGTAAAGATCATGCGGTGGCGATCGCAGAAATGGCGCTGGAAATGCAAATATCAATTCAAAAATTTAAACGCTTGGATGGCAGCCCCTTTTCATTACGAATTGGCATTCATACTGGACAGGCGATCGCAGGCGTAATCGGCACGAAGAAATTTATTTATGATCTATGGGGAGATACTGTTAACGTAGCAAGTCGGATGGAGTCCCATGGCGTTGCTGGCTGCATTCAAGTAACTGAAGCGACTTATCAGATCTTAAAAAACAAATATCGACTTGAACAGAGAAATGCTATTAATATCAAAGGCAAAGGAGAAATGATCACATACCTACTCCAAGATCGGCTTGAGGCATAAAAAACTAGTGAAACTGGTTATAAATGATGTTGAAAATTTCATATACACCTAAGTCATTTCAAAATATTCCGTTAATGGTTATTTTGGTTGTGCCTTTTGTAGCGCAGGTGTGTATTACGGTTGGTGTAGTTGGGATATTTTCTTTTCGGAATGGACAGCAAGCAGTCGGAGATCTCGCGACCCGATTCAGTGGAGAAGTCAGCGATCGCATCAGTACAAAACTTGATAATTACTTTCAAGTCCCACCGCAAATTAATCAGACTAATATCAATGCCGTAAAGCTAGGGCTGCTAAATTTAAAAGATTTTCAGAAAACAGGACATTTCTTTTGGAAACAAATAAATTTGCATCAAGTTGGTTATATTAATTTTGCTTTTGACAACCAAGAATTTATTGGTGTTGAGCGTAGAGACGATGGACAAACCGTAATTAATGAGACAACCTTAGCGCGAGGAATTACTAAAACAGCTAGATTTTCAACTGATAGCGAAGGTAATCGCCAAAAATTGATTGGAGTAGTCGAAACTGATTATGATGTCCGACAAGAAGCTTGGTATGCGGATGCCATAAAAGCAGGCAAGCCAACTTGGTCACGCATTTACCAATGGGTTGATCGTCCTGAAGTTTTGTCTATTTTCCATAGTTATCCGCTTTACGATCGCGATCGCAAAGTGATTGGGGTAATGGGTGTTGACTTTATTCTCACGCAATTGAATAGGTTCCTTGTTGATTTAAAATCAAACCCATCAGGACGTATTTTTATAATTGAGCGTTCTGGATTAATCGTAGGAACTTCTAGTAGTGAGCGTACTTTTTCAGTTGTCAATGGAAATCCCCAACGGCTCAATATTCTTAATAGTAATGACTCCCTGTCAAGAGCTACAGCCCGCCATCTAATTAATGAATTTGGTGATTTTAATTCGATCCAAGGTAAAGAACACTTAGAGCCTAATTTTGAAGGGAGCAAGCAGTTTATTCAAGTTCGTACTTGGCGAGATCGTGATGGACTCGATTTGCTAATTGTGGTGGTGCTAACTGAATCTAGTTTTATGGAACAAATTAATCGTCGCAACCAAAACACGATTTTATTTAGTCTGGGGGCGCTAGTTTTTGCGATCTTGCTAGGAGTGGTGACAGCTCGTTATATTACGGCTCCTTTGATCAAATTAAGTGTTGCATCTCAAGCGATCGCAAATGGCGATCTAGACTCTAGGGTATTGGTAAAAGGCGCAAGTGAAGTCAAAGTTCTGTCTGAGTCATTTAATCGCATGGCTGAAATGCTTGCAGAGTCATTTAACCGCCTCGAAAAAGCGAATGTGGAGTTAGAGTCACGAGTGCATGAAAGGACTAGCGAACTAGCTGATATTCAGTTATCATTGCAGCGAAATAATTTTTTATTGCAGCGTCGTGAACAACAACTTCGCAGACAACAGAAAATCTTGATTGATCTCACTAAAAACAAAGCTCTCAACTTGGGTGACTTTATTACGGCAGTGCAGAATATTACCGAAATAGCCAGTCAAACAATGGATGTCGAGCGCGTGAGTGTCTGGCTATTTGACAATACTAAAACAAAATTGCATTGTCTCGATCTCTATATTCAAAGTAGCAATATTCACACCGAGGCTGATTTCCTAGGATCTGACAGATTTCCCAATTTTTTTGCGTCCCTACAAGAAAATCAGAACTTGCAGATAGAAGATGTACAAGATGAAGAAATATTAAAAGAGCTACGCCTAGCTTATCTTGATCCTCTTGGTGTTGTATCTCTACTAACATCATCATTTGATATCGGTGGTGAAATCACTGGCTTTTTGATGTTTGAACAAGTTGGTATAGAGCGTTTGTGGCTGCTAGAGGAAATTGGATTTGCTAGCTCTTTATCAGAATTATTGTCTTTAGGGATGGAAGCTCAAGAACGCCGACGTGCCGAGGATGATTTGCGAGTTGAGAAAATGAGCTCGGAACGTCTGCTGCTGAATGTTTTACCAAAAGCGATCGCCGAGCGATTAAAGTCTTCTAGAATCTATACGCCTACCAATCTTCCTATTAATATTGCTACTAATATTCCTACTAATAGAACTTCTGCGATATTAACAGAGTCCATATCCAAGCTCAAGACAGAAAGTGGTACGATTGTCGCCGATACTTTCGAGGAAGTAACCGTTCTATTTGGCGATATCGTCAGCTTTACAGAATTTGCGTCATCGGTAACTGCAAATGAACTAGTAAATATGCTCAATGAGATATTCTCAGAATTCGATCGCTTAGTTGATCATTATGGCTTAGAAAAAATCAAAACGATTGGGGATTCTTACATGGCAGTTGGTGGGTTACCTGTGCCGAGACCGGATCATGCTGAAGCGATCGCGTCAATGGCTCTAGATATGCAACAGTCAATTTGCAAATTTATCCGCCCCGATGGAAATCCATTCCAGATGAGGGTTGGGATGCATACTGGTCAAGCCGTTGCAGGTGTGATCGGCACGAAAAAGTTTATCTATGATCTTTGGGGAGACACAGTAAATATTGCTAGCCGTATGGAATCTCATAGTATTGCAGGTTGCATTCAAGTAACGGATGTAACCTATCAGATTTTAAAAAACAAGTTCCAATTTGATCCACAAAGAACAATTGAGATCAAAGGTAAAGGCGAAATGACTACTTATTTCCTAACAGGACGCAAAGCGCAGATTTAATTTTTAGTGGTGCGGCAAAGCCGCACCACTAAAAATTAAATCTGTAATGCTTGCAACGCTAAGTGAAATGCAGTAATAGATTTGGCATCAAGACTTGCCTCTGCATTCTGCGATCGCATTAGTATTTCGATCTCTTCACGGCTGAGCAATACGACTTCTATCTCCTCATCTTCATCCTGAGCAGGAGGATGTTCTAGCTTTTCGAGTCCTTGAGCTAGATATGCATGAATAATCTCATCAGAATAACCTGGACAAAGATAGAAACCGCCTAAATACTGCCACTGACTAGCTCGATAGCCAGTTTCTTCTTCGATTTCACGCTTAATCGTCACATCATGATCTTCCCCAACTTCCAATGTTCCTGCTGGAAATTCGAGTAAATAGCGCTGAATTGCAAATCGATATTGCTTAACTAATACAAATTTTCCATCCGCTGTTACAGGAACTGCCATCCCTGCCCCTGGATGCTTAATATATGCATATTCGCCTGTAACACCATGGGGTAACTTAATGCGATCGACATGAAAGGAAAATTTACTGCCTTGATAGCTGAGTCGATTTTGTAAGATTTCTGAGGGTATAAGTTCTGACATGGCTATTTTAATTAACTAACTCCAGCACATTTTGTCACAAGATGAGATGCCATGCTTCACGTCCGTACTAGCTAAAGCGTTAAAAGCTTTAGCTTAAAATATCAATTTTGCATGATATGCTAGTCTTGGCATATGCGTAATGTGAGTGATTTATCTTTGAAGCCTGTTGAGTGGATTGGGAGTTCGCTAAATGATTTAAAAGATTTCCCAGACGAGGTTCAGCAAGTTGTGGGTTATGCTTTGTATATCGCTCAATGTGGAGACAAACATCCTGCGGCTAAGCCACTTAAAGGGTTTAAAGGTGCTGGTGTTGTGGAGGTAGTAGAAGATTTCGATGGAGATACTTATAGGGCAGTTTATACGATCAAATTTGCTGATGTGGTTTATGTTTTGCATTCCTTTCAGAAGAAATCGAAGCAGGGAATTGCTACTCCCAAACAAGATATGGATTTGATTGAAGCAAGGCTAAAACGAGCTAAAGAACACTACTCTGAGCATTACAACAAGAAATAAAGGAAGCTACAAAATGACTGAAGAGATTAAGGTGCAAAAAAGTAGTGGTAATGTTTTTGCGGATTTGGGATTAGAGAATTCTGATGAGTTGCTGGTCAAAGCAGAACTTGCTTATAAAATTAGCACTATAATTGCTAAGTTAGGAATAACTCAAGTTGAAGCATCTAAACTACTGGGCATCGATCAGCCTAAGATGTCGGCTTTGATCAATGGCAAGTTATCAGGCTTCTCGACTGTGAGGTTGTTTAGATTCTTAAATTCTCTTGGTCGAGATGTGGAAATAGTGGTGAAAGATAACTGAGATCTTGCACCATTCAAGAAAAGGGGTTGCAGAAAGAGCAGAAATGTGAAAAAAAGGGCGTAGTAGTAAATTAAATAACGAGCATGGAAAGCATCGTTAAGCACGCCCAAGGGCTAGTGTATAGTCTTCTGTGTTTGATGCCAAGTGTGTATCAAACAGCAAGTCTCAATGCAATACTAGGACTATTTCTCGAAGCACAAAGGCATCCTTATCCAGAACATACACAGATAAAATCAGCGAGTGCACTCAGCCGATTTCTCAATCACTATAACTGGTCAACGAGAGCAGTAATTCGGTCAACACGGCAGGCTATTTTGGGACAAATCGCCAAGCATCGCCCATCGAAACAAGTGCCATTAAAGATACTGATAGACTTGACTACCCTAGAAAAAAGCGGCAAGTTTTTACATTTGAGCAATCCCACCCAAAACGAACCAGACCCATGGGTGAGAATACTAAACGGAAAGCGAGGACTACATCTGGTTGTACTGTATCTGGTCTATGGAGAGTGGCGCGTACCATGGAGTTTTAGAGTATGGCGCGGCAAAGGATACCCCAGTCCCTCTGACTTAGCTTGTAAGTTATTGGGGACAGTACCCAAGCAACTAACCCAAGGCAAGACTGTGATTGTCCTTGCTGATACTGAGTTTAGTACGGTGAAGTTTTTCAATACTGTCCGCGCCAAGACTTGGCGCATCGTTGTCGGTGTACGCAACAATCGTAAACTTCAAGATGGCCGTACAGTCAAACAACTTTATCGTCATGGCAAACGTGGACAACAAATTTTGCTAGAAGGGCTAACTCAGCCTTTGACGATCTCTTGGTTTTGGCTCAAAAGAGCTGATAGTAAACGGGAGTTACGCTTTGTTGTCTCTTCTCATCCTTATTCTGGTGCTTATCTGGTGATGTTAGGTCGTAAGCGTTGGGCGATTGAGGGATTCTTCAAAACCATCAAACATCGCTTTGGTTTGCATTGTTTTGGGCAATCTACAAAACTTGGTGTTTATCGTTGGCTTATCCTCTCTCTGCTTGCTTATCTTTTGGCCCATTGGATTGATCAATGGTCGAGTCCTCCTGTCTTGGACTGGAAAGCTACCTGTGATTTGACACTTTCCGTTTTATTTCCTTCTGTCCTTTGGTTGAAACTTCTTAGGTATCTCCAAATTAGTGCCGATATTGCTGCTCGTCATGGGTTTGAAATTATTCTCAAACCCATTCCTACTTAACTCTTTCAGGAATGGTGCAAGATCTCAGATAAGCCTAAATCTCGTTCTCAGGCGCGTACTCAGGTTGTGAGTAGATAAAGTGCTTTATTTCGCTTATTGGAAGTAGTGATATAAATTAGCGATCGCTACATAAGAGCGATCGCGCAATAGCTTCTAAATTTAAAGCTTTATGATCTCATTCCAAAAAGTGCGTGGATTGGTTACTGAAGTATTTTCAATTGGGTTCAATATGAGCAAATCATTGTCTCCAGTAATCAGATGCGAAGCTTCACCATTTAGCGCTAAGTCGATAAATTTATCATCTTTCGGATCTCGACATAATTGAACTTGATTTAAAATTTCGACAAACAACCATACGGTTTTGATGCGGATAGATAATCCATCAATATCGTTATCGTCAATATATTTAGAAAATTTTGAGCGTCCTAAAACAGATAAAACTTCGGTGACTGTAGCAGTGGAGTATAAGATAACGCCATTGTCTTCTCCCCAATTTAGGACTTTCGCTGAAGTTGAATTGGGAGACAAAATGGCGCTGACTAGGACATTTGTATCGAGAACTAAACGCATAGAACTATTGGTTGTCACTTAACAGTTCATTTAACTTGTCTTCGGTTAAGCCACGTTTTTGAGCTTTCTTGCCAATATTATCTCTAAATTGTTGAAATTCTTGAATGTTGATGCGAGTAATGCGTTGATAGTCTTCGATGGACATAATTACAGCGACATCACGATTCTGTTTACGGATCATCACAGGTTCACGCTGGGCTTTGTCGATGACTGCGCCAAAAGATTGTTTGGCTTCTGTTGCTGAAACAACTTGCATAGCTTTAAGTCTTTTTCTATATTATAGACAAAATAGACAATTTGTCCATAATTATGATCGCGATCGCCACATCAGGCGATCGTTTATGTAGATACTTCTAACCTTGAAAACTTTAAGTTATAATGTCATACAGAGTTATGACAATCGAAAATTATGAGAGTTAATGCAAGGCTTGATAGCGATCGTGCTAGCAAATTTAACTACATCCGTCATCGTACAAATCAGGGTGCGTCTGACATTATGAAAGCGGCGATCGATCTTTACTACGAAAAATTACATCAAGAATCCCCCGTAAAACCTTTGCAACTTCTTAGGGAGTCTGGGCTAATTGGTTGTGCTGAAGGGGATTCTGATTTGTCAGTAAATTATAAGCAATATCTCACTGAAAGTCTTAATGAAAAATATGGTCATCGTTGATTCTGGCTTTTGGATCGCGTTAATCAATCGCCGTGATGATTATCATGTTTTGGCTCAAGAGGTTTTAGATACGATTGATGAGCCTCTGATTACAACATGGTGTGTGATTACGGAAGCCTGTCATATTCTCTTAAAACGTACAGGCGCAAATGCTCAACAGACGTTTATTAATAGTCTGGAAATGGGAGCATTTGAAGTTTTCGATCTCAAAGTTCAAGATGGGAAAAGAATCAGTGAGTTGATGAATCAGTATAGTTCTTTGCCAATGGATTTAGCGGATGCTTCATTGATTATTCTTGCGGAACATTTAGGACATGGGCGGATTCTATCGGTTGATTTTCGAGACTTTAATACTTATCGCTGGAAAAATCGACAACCTTTTGAAAATTTAATGTCTCTTAATTGAGTGAGGTAAGGGACTTGCTATTAATTAAAGTGCCAGAGGCTTGGGGGGGGGGGGGGCCCCCCGGGGGGGGGGGGGGGGGGGGGGGAAAAAATATTGTTGGGGGGGGGGTGGGAGGGGGGGGGT
>JALQCR010000107.1 GCA_023336205.1 Pseudanabaena sp. Salubria-1 | reverse complement strand
AGTTTGAATCTTATCCCTCATCGTGCGCGACTCCGATGTTGCTTCGAGGTTGAGAGTGGCGATGGTGTTGCCATCTTTGTCTTTGTAGTAATCGTAGACTTTGGGATCTTTTTGGTTGAGGGTGTGGTCAATCAGGGCGATCGCCGTAAAGTTACGAGTTCCCCACTCGGTTTTGTTCTGGGGTGAAACAATTAGTTTGCTGTCACCTGTGATTACCCAAATGTTGGCGGGGTCAGGATGAAACTTGACGGTGCTTTTTCCTGCATGGCTGAGCAGTTGTTCGGTAAACTCCTTGATTACGGTTTCGGGTAGCCAACTTGTTCCTAGCTTCACACGGATGGTGTTGCGTAACAGTAGATTTAGCTCGTCTGGGGTCATGGAGTTGATATTGAGTCCCAATTTCACGGCGCAGCGCACCTTGATATCCACATCTTCGGCTTCGGGTAAACAGGGGACTGGCTGGTTGTTAATGATGACTTGGTGATAGATCTCTACGTTTAGCCAGTCAGGAACTCCCATTTGTTGCCATGCGATCACCTTGTTTAAACGTGCGACCACATTGCCACTGATGAATTCTTCGCGAGTAATCCAATCTTCTTTGGAAGCTGCTTGTAAGTCTTCTAGTGGTGTGGTTCCGTTGTAGAACACTGCCCCTTCTAGTTCGGTAACGACGGTGCTGATACTTTTGTCGAGCAGATTCCCAATCCAGTCAAGGTCAATAAAGCTCCGTGCATCTAGGCATTGAGCAAGGGCATCTTTGGCATTACTGGCTCGATATCTTGGTGTGGCTCTGACTGTGCGTTGATCGAATATCGGTGCTTTGATCGGGCTTTTTCCTTTGCCTTGGTCAATTTCTAATGCTCTTAATCGGTAGTAATTTGGGTCTTCTTTGAAGATTTCAAGGTTGACTTTGGCGGTGAAGTTGCCAAACCTGATTACGAACGCATCATATTTTTGATTGAGGACTTGACGCAGTTTCGCTAGTTCCCGATCATCGTCATACTGTTGCATCTTCA
>JALQCR010000106.1 GCA_023336205.1 Pseudanabaena sp. Salubria-1 | reverse complement strand
CGGTAAAGTCGATTAGGAATGCTTTGTCATCAAAGGACATTAAAACTGTTCCCATTTGTCCTCGTCGCAGTAGGATTTGCTGATGAGTAACTTTATGAGTGGCGATCGCATCTTCTGTTAAAGCAACAAGGTCATATTCTTGGATTTCGTTCATAGTTGTTTTTCTAATCAATAGGCTAATTTCATTGGCTATGATTTGGAGATTGTGGGTTGTGCTTATTGTAGCAAGGTTGTTATAGGCGATCGCTAAATCTATACTTGACTTATTATATAAAATTTTGTATAATTTAGTAGTATTATTAGATATATGTAAAAAACTATGTCAATCAAGTTTTACGAAAGTCCGTTTCATGCGATCGAGGAGCCTGAAGTCGCTAGTAAGTCGGTTTTGAAGGCTGACTTGACGATCATGATTAGAGACATAATTGAAGATAAAGGTTGGACACAAAAGGAAGCGGCTGAAAGGTTGGCGGTTACTCAGCCGCGTGTGTCGGACATTGTGAATGGAAAAATTGATAAATTTACTTTGGATATACTGTTTTCAATGTTAGATAAGCTCGGATTTAGGACTGAGTTTACTTTTAGCAGTTTAGAAAGTGCTTCTATTAAAATCCAAACAAGGGATTTAGCTAAAGCCGCTTAGTTACTTTTGCCTTTTCATTTTTTCGATTTCAGCTTTTAGTTCCTTGTATCTTTTTTCGACAGTTTTCATAGCTTGTCGATCTACGCCGTTTGTTGTCTTCTCAAATGAATGTAAGACGACTACGGTATCTAGAAATTTTGCTATGTAGACACATCTAAATGCTGGGCTACCATTGATTTTAAGTTCGATTACACCAGCGCCAATTCCTTCAAGAGTTTGGATTGGTAAGAATGGCTTTTTGTCGTCTTGGACTGCTCTTAGGCTAGTTCCAAATTGTTGTTGAATTTCTTTTGGGAAGTCTTTGTATTCTCTTTCGGCAGCATCGTTAACAAAAGCAAATTTTTTCATATTGGTTATACTGATTGAATCTAGTGGACAAATTCCACAAAAAGAGAAAGGCAAGAAAAATTACACTGGATGTGATGATTTCCTTGCCTTTGATTAG
>JALQCR010000105.1 GCA_023336205.1 Pseudanabaena sp. Salubria-1 | reverse complement strand
AGGGGATCATGTAGTAAATGGACAAAAAACAACGTTAAGGCTGAAAAGCTTAGTGGGAGAAAGTTTTAGCCGCTAACTATCCCAAAGACCCTGAAATTTCATAGGAGCAAGTTCAGTGTAACGGACAGTATGCTGAATATTTTTATGACCGAGATAACTTTGGATAGTGCGAGTATCCACGCCTCTATTAGCCAAATAATAACCAGTACCATGCCTGAGCATATGAGCGTGGACAGGAAAAGGCAAATCAGCCAATCGCCCTGCTGACACCACAACTCCAGCGATCGTATCTGGACACATCGGACCATTACGGTTGCTCTGAAAAACGAAAGGACACTTTGGATAATCCCTTTGCAGTTTGCGAAGTGCCCTAATTTCATCACCATAAAGAGGTTGAGTAGAAGGAGTGCCGCCCTTTAGCCGCTTGACGTAAATAGTCCCATCACTAAAATTGATTTGCTCCCAACGTAAAGAAGCCGACTCCGATAGCCTTAGACCATGGCGGTAAATGAGCAATATCAAAGAAGCATCACGGTGATCATGACGACCGCCCCTTTTCTTAATCGCCTCACACATCGCCTCCACCTCTTCAGGCAATAGAAACTCACGAGTCCTAACATCTTCATACCTTTGGGAATTAGGAGACTTTCGCTTAAATAAAGTAACTTTACCAACTTTCGATGGTTGAACTACTGTATCAGCCATGTCTATAACCCTTAAGAATCAAGAGATAATTAGCCAATTATACCAACTTAGACCCTAAAGTTGGTATAACTTCTACAATACTTTACTGTCTTTTGCAGAATTCAAAGAACGTAAAAATCATGTCGAAGAATTATTCAGGTCTAGTAAATCCGAATGCCAGCTAATTTCTTAAGTGAGTCAGAACGCCTTCGCCTTAGTCAATTTCCATCAAGCATCATAGAATCAGACATCATTTGTTACTTTACGTTATCAAAGGAAGATCTAGTCCAAGTTAAAAGACAACGTAAATCCTATAATCGCTTAGGGTTTGCCATTCAACTTTGTGCTCTCCGCTATTTAGGTTTTAGTCCCGATAATCTCAAGGATATTCCAATAGAAGTAAGAACTT
>JALQCR010000016.1 GCA_023336205.1 Pseudanabaena sp. Salubria-1 | reverse complement strand
TGTCATTGTTTCTTTACCCACAGGCAAAGTAATTACTTTTTCCTCCGAACCATCAATCTGTTCGGGAGTGAAAGACTCAATGAATGCAAGTACATTCCGAAGCCGATCGCAAAGTTCCGCAAACGTAGTTTCCTTATCTTCTAATGCAGGTGCTTCTGCACCTGCCAACCTTGCCACACCACGTCTAGCAATATCCGAAGCAATATGTACTTGACGGCTGAGCGGTAACATATCGGGATACAAACGACTGGCGATAAGCACAGAGGGATCGATTTTTTTTGCTTCCGCATGAGCCGCTCCCTTTTCTAAAATTGCGATCAGATTATTCAGCGATCGCACTAGGGAAGGAACTGCAACCTGATACATAGAAATGGTCATTAACACCTCTCCAGCTTCTTTTAAAATTAATATTTGTAACTTGAGTATCACTATAACCGATTGCGACTTTTTTGAATTCACCTTAAGGCACTACAAAAAACTCTTAGTGCGATCGCTCAAACAAAGCCACCCACAAACGACGCGAGCCAATTTGGGAGCTGTAAAATAATAGATCGATTAATAGTTTTAAGGCTAAGCGCTGGATCTCTTCAGGTTTAGCTTGCTCCTCCTCAGCCATCCGCTCTTGATACAGACTATTAAAGCGATCAAGATAATCACCCAAGATAGGTTCGCGGTGGGGTGTACGCTTTAAAGCCGTACATTTCTCTAACTGAGCAACTGCATTGCGGATCGCAAATTGTTGCTGCGCAGCCAACGTACAACTAATTAAAGTCATGGCTCTTGCTTCATCAACATCTAGCTTTTTACGCCCCTTGCCCTTGCGTAATGGGCTAGCCTGCCGCAAGCGCCACAACGTAATGCGATCGCTTAAAATCTCTTCAAATCCTAACTTTTCGGCAACTGCCAACATTTCATCGGAACCAAGTCCCGTCAATGATTCTATGGCAAGCAGCACTAAATCCAAATGCGCCTTGATTGCCTGCAACTGAGGCAAATCTGGATTTTCAAAGGATGGCACAGGATTGGAGGTCATGAGTCAGAACTGGATTTAATTTGAGGTAAAGGTGGTAAAGGTAAAGGACGATGTTTACTTCTTGACTTGTCGTTTATCGCTTTAGTTGCATTATCCATCAAAGTAATATCGCCTAATTTCGCACTTAATTTATCACTTGGGATATCAATTACTTCACCTCGTGAAGCACTCCGCGCTCTTCCTTGAGTTGCCCATGCTTGCATAAAGCTAATCTGTTCCCTAGCAGTACTTGCTAAGGGATAGGTTTCTGCGATCGCGCCTAAAATGTCCTCCGTACTAACATCGCGCTGCTCATGGAAAGCTCGATACATACCTTCAACGATCGCCTGTTCAATTTCTGCGCCACTAAACTCTTTAGAAATTGCGGCCATTTGATCAATGTCGAAATTGCGCAATTCCATCGGACGAAAACGTTTCAAATGGAGTAAGAATATTTCTTTGCGTTCTTCATAGGTAGGTAGATTAATAAAGAACAATTCATCAAATCGTCCTTTTCGCAATAGTTCTGGCGGCAAAGCATGGATATTATTCGCCGTAGCTACGACAAATACGGGACTAGATTTTTCCTGCATCCATGTTAGTAATGTTCCCAATACACGCTGACTCGTTCCCGAATCGCCCGTACTATTAGAAATACCTCCAAAAGCCTTATCGATTTCATCAATCCAGAGAATGCAAGGAGCAAGAGCTTCGGCTAGCTGAATCGTTTGGCGAGTGCGGCTTTCAGACTGTCCAACTAGACTGCCAAATAAGCGCCCCACATCCAACCGTAATAGTGGTAACCGCCAAAGATTTGCGATCGCCTTCGCACAGAGGCTCTTCCCTGTGCCTTGAATGCCTAGCAATAAAACACCGCGAGGATTCGGTAAGCCAAAGGCTCTGGCTTCGTCAGAAAATGCTTGCTGACGCTGCATCAGCCAAAGTTTGAAATTATCTAATCCGCCAATGCTGTCTAGCGTTTCATTGGGTGTAAAAAATTCTAAAAACTCCGTTTGGCGAATCCGTTTTTGCTTCTCAATTAAAACCCGATCAATATCTGATTCATTGAGAAAATGCTTCTGCACAATTGATTTCGAGAGCGTATGACAAATGCGATCGCGGGTCATACCCATGCAAGCTTTAATCAGTTGTTCAAGGCTATTCCCTTGCATTCGCAACCAGCAATTCCAAATTCAAAAAGTAGCAAGATATACAAAACCAAGAGTCTAAAAATTAACAGGAATCTGCAAAGACGGGGGCTTCATCAAGCATAAAGTCGATTAAATGTTGCCAACTCTTAAATAAAAAGTACTTGGTAAGAGAGAGAATATCTTGAAAGAATCCTCTACGAGTGCCACGCTTACGACGAATCTCTTGATAACTGGAATCTATTAAATGTAAAATCGTGTGAAATAGAAAAGCTAACAAATTAAGAGATAGAAGTGTCGATGACAAATGTTTTTGTCCATGACCAAAGTTATGTTCCAAGTTGTAGCCCTTGGTTTTCAACACATTGTGGTTCTCATTTTCGGTTTTCCAACGACATCTACCCGTTTCAACTACGACCGCCACATTGTCAATATTAACAGCATGATTAGTCACAAAAGCATTACGGTAGACTTCAGAATTATCAACACTATTGCGAACAGTCAGTTCACACCAGTTCACTAACAGAGAGGGTTCTTGTTCTCTTAAAGGTATCTGATTCACAAATCGATAACTATATATTTCTATAGATTTCCCCTTGCGGTGTTTAGTCGTCAAATTCTGCACTTCACCATTTTTTTCAATGTAATCTAACCACTGATATAAACTAGGATGACTGGATGGTAAGCAGGTGAAAATGAAGTTCATATTTGCCTCTAAACAATTCTGACACATCGGTTGACGGCTATAGAGATCATCCCCTAATAACGTAATCGCCTGTCCTTCAAAAAGATGCCCATGTTTACTAATCCAGCGTTTCGCTGCGGCTGTTTCACAATCTTGTTTCTCATGTCCATCTTGCGGAGTGACGAATTCGGGTGGTAGAGAAATCACCTGTTCGCAACCTGGTGCAGCGATTACGGGCAAAATTGCTGTGTGTGAGTATGTTATTTTGCCACTGCGATGATTACGGGTACTACAACATTCGCAGGATATTTTCGATGAGCTATGGTACTCCGTTCCATCTAAACAAATCAGTAAATTCCTATCCAATCTTTCATATCGTTTCAGGTGCTTTCCCATTTGCAGAAATTTATACACTTTCTCAAATACAGCGTTCAGACTCTTGGCGCTAATTAGGTCGAGGATATTGCGTATTTGCTGGTCAGAGGGTATTTTCTCCACTCCAAATATACTTTGAACGTTATTTTTTCCACTTCGACTCTGCAATTGTCTTTGATACTCTAAAAATGATTGACACTGCATAAAAAACATCGAGAAAGCCGACAGCATCGCATCGCTGATTTTAAATTTTGTCCCATTGCTTTCGCTTCTTGGGTCTTTTATTTTCTCTATCCCCTCTTGCAGGAAATCTAAAAAAACACTAAAAACTAAGATCGTTGGTGGCATTAACTGGATAGGATTATCATTTTTGCTATGTTTTAAGCTCTACCTTTATCTGGTTCCTTATATCTGTATACTTTGCTGCTTTTTGAATTTGAAACTGCTGATTCGCAACTGTTCAGGCGGAATCATCTGTTCGATGATATTCCGAATTTCTGTATTTTCAGGTAATGGGAAGTAGAGCACCGCAACCTGTTCTTCGAGTTCCGATGGCATCTCTAGTAAGGGACTCAACAGAATCAAAGTCTTCCGTGAATTGCGAAAACTCCGATAGAGATTTCGTAGTTGGCGGACTAAAATTTCATCAAGACGCTGCGAGGCTAAGCGTCGATGTAAATCTCGAAATACATAAATAGTCGCCGCTTGCCGATCGCTATTTTCAACAATTTGCAAAGCTTGCAGCAAATTGTTTTTGCCTTCTTGATTATGCTCAAAACCACGCACGAGATCGTAATAATGCATCTGACGTGGTGGACCACATTCTTTTGCAACTTGGGCGATCGCCTTTTCAGCGCGTTCTTCTTCCCATGTCACGACATAAATAATCGGGCATTTAGCACGTATCAGCAAACTAAGTTCTTCTTTAAAATTGAGAGATTTCATTCTAATAACTGATTATGCTTTTTGTTTATGTCAAGGTTTAAGTTGATCCAGTTCAATCATTTCTGTTCTTAAGCCCTCCATAATGATGTAGGGGGGCATCATTGCATTGACAAAACGAAATCGATAGTGTCTCTCAACCCCTTTTTTCTCTAAAATATTGCCTCTAGACTCTTCGCAAAATTGATTAAGATGTCGATTAAATGCAGAAGTTGTAGTGTATTCCTTACCTAAAATTATCGATAATGGCTCTCTAACATCAACCGCTCGAAAACAGCCTGTCTCATCTTTTTTTGCCAAAGCACAAGCCAATAAAACTTTGGGATAAATAGTCTCTTGTCTAGAACTAAAAATTGAGGTTGAATAAGTACTCATGATACTATGCTGAGCATTTTCGCAGGCTTGTTTAATTGCTTTTGCGAGATGATTGACATTAATATTTGAGCTATTTTCTCGTATTGCTGACTGAGAAGCATGTAAAGCTAGTAAGTGAACATAATTTGGTAATCCTTGAGAGAGAAAAACAATAGATTTTATTACATCCTGATCCATTGTCATGGATAGAAGCTCTAGTCCTTTACGGAGAATTTCGGTTAATTCATCAGACGACATTCGCGGCATTTGGATCTGAATTAGCGCTCTTTCAATTGACAGATGTTGTGCGATTAATTCTTCTACAGAGTTAGCAACTCCAACTAATATGAGCGTTACATTAGTAGAATGATCCGAAAGAGTCTTAATCGTATCAGCCATAAAAGCTGTGAAATAGGGGTCACGATTAAGTCGATCCATCTCATCGACAATGATGATTGCGGAACCAGTTATTTGGCGTTGTAGACGGACTCGAATGAACTCTGGATTAACTTGATGTGGTTCAAAGTCCAGAGTCTGGGTGTTTTCCAGCTCTAAAAAAATCTTGCACCACAATTGATCAAACCGATCTTCAGTATCGCAATTGACAATAACTGACTTGAACTGTTCTTGAAATCCTCTTAGCCTCTTCAGTAATACATTTGCAAGGGAAGTTTTGCCTACTCCGCGCTCTCCAAATAAAATCGCGTGCTGTCCACGCTGACTGACAGCACCAATAATTCTATTGAGTTGGTTAACTCTTCCAGCAAATAAAGCTTGATTGTCAATCGGAGCACTGGGCGTAAAAACTTGCCCTGATTGCATAAATCGTACCATCATGTCTGGTGATTCTGGTGTTCCTGAACTCGCCATTAACTAGATACCTACTTTTCTGAGACTTACTTTGTCTAGACTACACTATATCTAAGCGAACTTTGTGATAACTTATTGACGCACTAAAAGAAATCGTCATTTGCTGCCTGTCGATGTGGTGTTGGTAGCGATTTTAAATGACTGAGAAATTGTAACAGCTCATCATTGGTTAATTGCTGACGTGACTTTTTATCAAAAGTCCTTACCAAATAATCTCGACCCTGTGTTTTAGTCCAACTTAGCCGCTCCATCTCCACATCGATTTTAGAAATTGCGTCTGATAGATCAACAGGCTCAGGCGAAATTTGAGGAACTGAGGGCTTGCTCGGTGCAGTCATTTCCGTCGGATGCGATAAAGAAGATAACGCTACATCAGCTTCGGGTAAATAATCATTCCCTCCATATTCAGTGGCGTAGTCTATGGCTGACTCAGCTTGAATGGTCTGCATCGAATGTGTCAAGGGGAGAGAATCATTATGCTCAGTCATCTGCCCCGATCCACCCGACCCTAACGCATTAAAATTAGCAGACGGGAGGGAGTTGATCGCTGACTCCCGTGACACTTGTGTTAGCATCGGCGATCGCCCTCCATAATTGCCGTAGTTATTATCAAAACTATTGTCGAAGGCAAGCCCTGCGATCGCAAGAGCGCGTTTTACAGCCCGATCTTCAGCTATTTCGAGATCGCTATCTACAGCCGTAGCCGTTCCCATGATCGCATCTCCTTCAGAGACGATCGCCCTAAAAGCATGAAGCCCATCTATTTTAGGTAGCATCTCTGTCTGGATACGACCTTGAGGATATTGAGAGCGAAACTGGGCGAACATAAATAGGTACAAAATCAATTTTTTGAGGAAATAATCTGCAAAACAGAGAATATCTTATAGCAGTTTTCCAACTTATGAGAACGAAAGCAAGTGGCAACCCTTTGGGCTGCCACTTACTGACTAGGTGTCAAAAAAGTAGGCAAAAGGAGGTGTGTAACCAGGAATCTTATTCTCATCTACTTCATCAATCTGATCGGGATCAAGATATTCATTGGCGTAGCGCAAATAAACTTTTTCGCTGACAAATAAATCAAATAAATCAGGGTCAATATGGTTACCCTGCTTCATTTTACCGAGGATTTGCAGGCATTCTGTCAAAGTTTTACCTTTTTTGTATGGGCGATCTTTAGCGCTAAGAGCTTCAAAAATGTCGGCTATTCCCATCATTCTTGCAGGTAAAGACATTTGTTCGCGGGTTAGACCTTTTGGATAGCCTTTACCATCCATGCGTTCATGGTGACCGCCAGCATATTCTGGTACACGACGCAGATTGCGTGGATAAGGAAGTTTCTCAAGCATTTCGATTGTGACCACAATGTGATCATTAATCGTCTTGCGCTCCTCTGCTGTAAGTGTTCCTCTAGAAATATTCAGGTTGTATACTTCATCATCAGTCAAGAAATTTACCTCCGCACCTTTAGGATCAATCCAGCGATAGGTGGCAATTATTTGCAAGCGCTCTTTATACTCATCACTCATAAATTCTCCCCCAATATTACAAATGCGGAGAAAATCTTGATCGCTAGAGTATTGGGCAAGTTTTTGCTGAAATGCTTCTTCTAACTCAGGAATGACGGTGAGGTTACCAGACTCGATCGCAGCCATTTTTTGATTGAGAAAACTAATTTCAGCATCCCGCTTTAATATTTCAAAGCGAGTATTGATTAAGTGAATGCGATCAAAAATTGTTTCTAATTTCGTAGCTTTATCGATCACATGCACTGGAGTGGTGACCTTACCACAATCATGGAGTAGCCCCGCAATTTTCAGTTCGTAACGTTCATCTTCATCTAATTCAAAATCCTTAAAAATGCCATAATCAGCTTCGCAAGCAGCGTCTGCGATCATCATCGTTAATGTCGGGACACGTCGGCAGTGAGCACCATTGTAGGGCGATTTTTTGTCGATCGCTTCAGACATGAGGTTAATAAATGACTCAAACAATTCGCGAAATTGACCGATCAATTTGTTGTTTGTTAAGGCGATCGCGGCTTGGGATGCTAAAGATTCGCCGATGCGCTGAGAGACCTTGGAAAATTCAATAATCTGATTGTCTTTAGATCCTTTGGCATTGATTAGTTGTAGCACTCCAATCAATTCATTTTCATGATTGAGCATGGGTAGAGTCAAAAATGACTTTGAGCGATAGCCCATGTTGGTATCAAAAGCTCTTGGTCCCGAAAAGTCAAAGCCTTCAGCAACGTAGGCATCAGGGATATTAATCGTTTTTTTGTATAGGGCAGCATGGGCTGCCACCATCGTATTGTTGGGATTGCCTGCTTCGTCATAGAGAGGCAAATCGGGAAAAGGGATTGGGTCTCCTAGTTTTGCCCCCATCATGATCCCTAGCGAGTCATTCATGATGATTTCAAATTGAAGATGTCTTTTATCTTCAGTTGCTAGATATAGTGTCCCACCATCAGCATTTAAGATGGTTTTTGCCCCTTTCAAAATCATCTCTAGCAATTTGGGCGTATTTTTTTCTGCTGAGAGCGCAATACCGATGTCATTTAGCTTTTCGATTAGTTCAAAAGATTCTGATTTAGTATCGTCCATGTCCATATTTTGCATCTCTATTTGTCAACAGCGTCTTTTTTTGGAAATGTTATAAGGGAATAAGTTTGTTAATTTTTATTGGTTTGATTGGGTTGAAGCAAAACTTTTGGTAAAGGTGGCAAACCATTCTTTTTCCAGAACTGTTGAAATTGTTGGGGCTGAGCTAGCCGCCATCCAAATAATAAGATCGCGACTAAAAATGTTGTTGCCAAACCAAATTTCACAAGAATTATTGCAATTTGTCCATAATTCGGATTGGCTTTTTGGTTATCTTTTATTTTTTGTTCAGCATTAAGACTTGAGCTCGAAGCACCTAAATATATAGTATCGGTTTGACGCGGAAATTGATTAGTTGCTTCAGATATTTGTTTTTGTAAATACTTGATTGACTGATACACAATTGGTGGTGCTTGATCGGTTCTAGACCATTGTCTGGCAACAGCGGAGGGGATAGCACATAAGTTCTTGGAGTCTAATTTCGCAATGCGATCGCGTAAAGATATTTCATCAGAAATTAAAACTACACATTGTGTTGGATGAGCATTCGCTACCCCAACTGCACTTTGAGCAACATTGATCATCAATCTTGCCTGACGACTAAGATTTTGAGTAGCTCTAATCACTAAGTCAGCATGTTTGGCTGTTAGGGTTGTAACTGGCCAGTTCAAATCTGACGAATTTT
The DNA here is from genome assembly GCA_023336205.1 of Pseudanabaena sp. Salubria-1. Taxonomy (GTDB): domain Bacteria; phylum Cyanobacteriota; class Cyanobacteriia; order Pseudanabaenales; family Pseudanabaenaceae; genus Pseudanabaena. The sequence continues at coordinate 143,508 of JALQCR010000016.1, read as the reverse complement.
GAAATTGTTTTGCGTTTGACTCATTACCTTCGGCTTTACCATTCGCAATATTTTTAATTTCGATCGCCACAATTTCTGGCAAAAGACATTCCCCTAATTTTGCGATCGCTCGCCAAGTATTTGGATTAGTGGAGACAATGGCGCTAGTTTCAACAAGCAATAGGTAAGCAGATTTGGACATAGCAAAATATAGACAGCAAAAACATGTAGATTTTGGGCGCGATGGCTCAGCTATGAGCCATCACACTGAATCAAGAAAAAATTACTTTGTCAATCGAGAGCCTTGCCAGTTACCAAAATTGTTGGTGCTTTCCCCAGTACCGTAGCTACCATAAAACTCTTTACAGCCTTCACCAAAAACGAGAATTCCTTTTCCTTGTTGTTGTGGTTGCTTTTTGGGAGTCTCTTTCCAGTCAAAGGTAATCACATTGTTAGACAACTTACCTGTTAACTCACCCGTAATTTTCCCACGTTCAAAATTTGCATATTCATATTTCCCTGAAACTAGATTTTCACTCTGCTCTTGCAAAGTCACTTTGCCAAAAGGCGTTTGCCAATCTCCATTAATTTTTGATTTACAGGCAAGGTTGCTATCTGGGGTTGCCTCAGGGGCTGTGAGATACTGCAATCCAATTATTGTCACAATGGTGACTCCACCTAATCCCAAAGCTAAAAACAGCCAAGATGCAGAGATTGGAAATTCAAAGGGTTTCTTCAGCAATTTTGAGAAATATTTCAAATCGCCCTCTGAAGAAGAGGGAGCTTCTTGATCTAAGCTCTCTACTGCTGGTGAAGTTTCAGCTTCACCTTCTGGTGGCAATGGTTGTGATTGCTTATTTTTACTAGACCAAAGTTTTTGCATAGTTCAGGCAAATGTTTTACTGCCAATATCTAGTAGTAGCTACTCAAAGTTAAATGTAAAACTCTAACATCTGTCCCGACCGCATAGCGGTCGGGACAGATATTGGTTTTGTTTTTTTAACTTATGCTGAGTTACTTAACTACTAGTATTACATTGTTGCATGATGATAAAACTCGTGCATATCAATCCGCTCAGCGATTATGCTTAGCAATGGTGGATGTAGTCGTATAGCTAAGCGTATACCATTGTTAAGTTTTAGATTTTAGGTAACCCCATGTCTCAACCTTCGGAGACTGATATTCAACAGATTTTTGATCGCATTGCTCCAGTTTACGATCGCTTCAATGATCTCCTAAGCCTAGGACAGCATCGGATCTGGAAGAAAATGGCATTGCGTTGGTGTGAGCCACAACAAGGCGAAAAATGGCTTGATCTTTGTTGTGGCTCTGGAGATATGACGGCCTTAGTCGCGCAAAAAGTTGCTCCCACTGGTCAAGTGATCGGCGTTGATTTCTCTAAAGAACTATTAGCGATCGCTGCTGATAAAGCCAAAAACTATTTGCCGAAAATTCAGAAATGTCTGACATGGCAAGAGGGCAATGTTTTGAGCCTACCTTTTGCGGACAATACTTTTGATGGTGCAACCTTAGCCTATGGTTTACGAAATGTCGCAAATATTCCTCAATGCTTAACCGAATTACATCGCGTCTTGAAAAATGGTGCAACAGCTGCGATTTTAGACTTCCATCGTCCTAGCGATCGCTTGATGCAGTCTTTTCAAGATTTTTATTTGGATCGCGTGGTTGTACCCCTAGCTGATCGCTTTGAAATGACTGAGGAATATGCCTATATTGCGCCAAGTCTGGCAAGATTTCCGATTGGTGCAGACCAGGTGAAACTTGCCAAAGCTGCGGGATTTACTCAGGCAAAACACTATGCGATCGCTAACGGCATGATGGGAATATTAGTTTTGCAAAAAGCCTAAAAAAGTCAGTGAAAGCACTGACTTTTTTAGGCTTTTTATCATGATTTCCGCACTTATCTTGTTTTTTGAGTTCTGCGATACCGAACCATAGCTATCAGTAGCTGTAGATTTGGTATCACAGAGATAAAAAAGATGAAAACATGACACAAGTTAATCTTGAAAGAATTAGAACTCTCCGCCAACAGATTATCGCTGAAACTAGTCATGGCTTTGCTGACTGGAATTTAGTGCAGCAACTCTTAGATGACTTGATGATTAATCATCGACAATATAAACAGTTCGCCATTAAAGAGAACATTGGCTTGTATCAATAGTTTTACGTGGATTTTGCAACATATCATTTTCATAAAGAAGGGGCGCTTTGCGCCCCTTCTTTATGAAAATGACATTTCTAGCATTCGTTGCATTGGCTTAAGTGCGGCTTGACGAATAGATTCATCGAGAATTATTTCAGGAGAGCGGTTTTTCATGGCAAGATAGACCTTCTCTAGAGTATTCAAGCGCATATAGGGGCATTCATTACAGGCGCAATTGCTGTTAGGGGGGGCAGGAATGAATTTTTTGGATGGTGATGCCTTTTGCATCTGATGGATTACACCAGACTCGGTAACTACGATAAATTCTTGGCGATCGCTATTCTGGACATATTTTAGTAATCCCGTAGTCGAACCAATGAAATCAGCATGGCGCAATACATTGGCTTCACATTCAGGATGCGCAATGATATCTGCTTCGGGATGACTGAGCTTAAGTTGTACTAATTTGCGTTCAGAAAAAATTTCATGGACGATGCAAGCCCCATCCCATAGCAACATATCTCGTCCTGTTTGTTCTATTACATAGCGTCCAAGGTTGCGATCGGGGGCAAAGATAATCGGCTGATCTTTGGGGATTTGATTGACGATCGCTACAGCATTGGCACTGGTGCAAATAATATCGCTCAAGGCTTTGATATCGGCGGAGCAATTTATGTAGGAAATCACCATATGATCTGGATGTTCAGCTTTAAACTTGGCAAAGCGATCGGGTGGGCAACTATCCGCTAGAGAGCAACCTGCATCTAAATCAGGCAGTAACACCAATTTATTAGGGTTCAGGATTTTGGCAGTCTCTGCCATGAAATGTACGCCCAGAAAGACGATCACATCTGCTTGGCAATTGACAGCGGCTTGAGATAAACCGAGGGAGTCACCGATATAATCTGCGATATCTTGAAGATCTGGATCTTGGTAATAATGCGCCAAAATTACAGCGTTTAGGTCTTTCTTTAGATCAGCGATCGCCTTGAATAGGTCTCTGGGAATGGAGTTTTGCAAAACTTGACGGTCAAGTTGTTCAACTTTGGGAGCGGTGAGAAACACGGTTTGCCTCACGGAAATATAGATAGTGAGTAATAGTGAAAGTTATTCATTTATTATATTTAATTATAGTAGAAATTACCAAAAATATATCTGTCTAATGTAAGAGATCAAATTTTTGCAACTTTCCCAGCTAGGTTTGCGTCAAATAATATTCAATAGCATGATGACAATAAAAATTTGCGATGCAAATTTTTATTGTCATCACATGTTCTGACTTTGTGGTGGGGATCTATCCAAAAAATATTGTCCAAAGCCGATAAACATAAGATTCAGTAAAGTTTGAGGTAATTGTAAATATGAAAATATCGATCGCTAAGTTATCAAATTCAATTAGTCAAAAATTTATCGCATCAGCTAGCAAAAGAATTCAGCATTACTGGAAATTTGCGATCGCTTTACTGATGTCTTTATTGTTAGCTGTTTCTCTAAACCCGTTTGTTGCTAATGCGCTTGACCTATCTGATTTGTTTCGCATTTTGCCATCGGCAATCCAAATCATTCAGCTTTCTAGTATTGGCGACAATGAGGAAGTTTCACTAGGTCAACAGATTGATAGCCAAATCCAGCAAGAAGTCCGCATCAGTCGAGATCCTGCTGCAAATGCCTTGGTTAGACGTTTAGGACAAATTTTAGTTCCCACTAGCGATCGCCCAAATATTCCTTATACTTTCCGCGTAGTCGATGATACGAACCTCAATGCATTCGCGACTATGGGCGGATTCGTCTATATCAATACTGGTACTATCGCAGCTGCTGACAATGTAGCCCAACTTGCTAGCGTAATTGGTCACGAAATGGGGCATATTTCAGGTCGGCATTCATTAGAGCAAATGAAACAAATGGCGATCGCCCAAGGGATTGCCACAATTGCGGGTGTTGCTGATGATCGCTTAGTTGGGATTGGGGTTAACTTGGCGTTGCGGTTACCCAATAGTCGTGAAGCCGAGTTTGATGCCGATCGCAGAGGCTTATTAAATATTACGAAGTCAGGGTTTGCGGCGAGGGCGATGCCAGCTTTTATGCAAAAACTAACTCGCTCAGGCGGTGGCGGCGCTCCAGCTTTTTTAAGTACTCACCCTGCGACCGAAGATCGTATTTCTGCTCTCAATCAATCCATTCAAGCAAATAACTTGAATACTTCAGGTGGTTTGAATGATGGTGATTACCAAAGAATTTGGCGATCGCGCTTCCGTTAAATCATAATCAAAAATAAAAGAGACCGCACAATGTGCGGTCTCTTTTGTTTTTGAAATCATCCACTCAAAAGTACAACGCGTTCGCCTATTCATCCCATAAACAGCAATCGCCCATTCATAAAAAATTAAAATAAGGCGATCGCTAGACTTACGATTTAGATTGAATTTCAAATTCTGCCTTGGAACGGTAGAAACAAACATCGAATTCAAGAAAAAAGTTGGTTTGACCAAGAATTAACGGGGCATTTGGGTTATTTGTCCAAGCAAACACTAATTTGACTGGTTCAAATTCTCCAATCTGTGCGACTAGAGAAAATGGTATTGCTTGCTGATTACCAAGATTACCTGTTAATCGAAGGATAGCCTTGCGCTCATCCCATATGCTCCCTAACTGTAAACCAATCTCATAGGGCAAGACGTTAATCGTAGCGCCACTATCCACTAACCCAATTGTTTCAACTACGCGATCGCGTTGCCTTAAAAGCAGTGGAATTCTTGGGAGGCTATCAAATTCGTTTTGGCTAGGGCTAGTGTTGGAATACTTGAAGCGCATAGATTATTGATAAGTTGTGTCTGACTGTTTAAGTGCTTCCATTAAAATCGCACCAGCACCAAACATATCGTAGGGTGTCGGTAGGTCATAGGTTTTAAATGGCTCGATTGGTGTAATGTCTTCAGCAATATCCAAGTCTTCTACAAGAACCCGAATTAGTTTGAGCTTTTCGATGGCAGTAAGCCTTCGTGCTGCTGGAATTACTTCGGCTAATGTCATGTTAGTCTCTCCGTAGTCTGAGATCTTGTAATTCTAGTTTACTTGATCAAATGCGATAGCCCCCTCAAAAAACAAATCAAACAACGATCGCCTATCCATTCTCATAAAGAGCGATCGCATCTCAAAAAATCAATCAACCCGCGATCGCCTATCCATCCCATAAATAGCGATCGCCTATTTATCCAAAATTAAAGCAAGGTGATCGCTTCAAGCAAATAATTCAGATATATAATTACAAGAGGAGTTATATCAATTCCTAGCCTAAACTAATACGGTGAGTATCATGACATCAACAGTACTTTATGAATCTGATTTTTATAACTGGACAGTTGAACAGGTCAAGAGTTTGCGATTAGGTAAGTTGGATAGTTTAGATTTAGAGAATTTAGCGGAAGAGATTGAATCTTTGGGTAATCAGAAAAGATCTGAGTTGGAAAATCGCTTGGCAGTTTTGCTAGGGCATTTACTCAAGTGGGATTTGCAGCCGAATTTGCGTGGTAAGAGTTGGCGAGCAACAATTAGGGAACAACGCCGCGAAATCAAAAAATTAATTAGAAAAAATCCTAGCTTGAAGTCCTATTTAGATGAAGCAATTACAGATGGTTATGAGTCGGCTTTGGATTTAGTAGTACGAGAAACCCCATTTGACTACAAGGATTTATCCAAAGAATGTCCTTATGTGATTGCTCAAGTTTTTGATGACAGTTTTCCTATCGGTATAGAGGTTTGATAAATAGGCGAACGCCTCTCAAAAAACTAACCGACCAGATCTCAAGTTTTTGAATCTTTCGGTAATGGAATACTTAAATCAATGTCTTCCACCTTCTCTAATCATTTCACAGCCATGATTACGAAGATGCCGCAGCAAATCAGAACGCTTCATAGTGCTATTAATTCTTCTTCATAAACATCTCCAGCAGCTTCTATTGCTTCGCAACGATTGAAGTCTATCGCTTCTTTTAAAGTTATCCGTAAACTTTCTATAAGTTCTTCTTTTGTGGATTCTTGACAATTTACGTCTGATATTTCTTCAATCCAGCCAATCCACCAGTTGTTAGATTGCTTGATAACGGCGGTAAATGATTCTTTCATGATGGCGAATATCCTCAATGAGTCGTATTTATCATAACTTATCCGCAATCTCTATATAATATAGTGATCGACTATCCATCCCATAAACAGCGATCACTTATCGAATCTAATCCCCTAGTTACTGAAGTTATAATGACTTAACAGAACATATTTAGTTGTACATGATTATCTATAAAGGTATGCGAGGTGAGCCAGCCTCTTCAGATTTTATGAATCTTTTGACCATCAGAAGTATGCCTTACCTCCCTGACTGGACAATAGAAAAATATTCTCGGATGTTACAACTGCAAGATACTGAAGCTGAAAAGCAATTGCTTAAGATATTTAGGCAAACATACCAGCAAATCGCCATGTATCTTGAATCGGAGTTTTTTGGATTAGAACTTTCCGAGGAGGTGATGCAATCTCGAAAACTATATAAGCCTTTTGCAACTTTCTACAGGTTAATTGAGGCTGTTTTCAAGCATCCTCAAATTTGTGAGCTATATGATGATTTTGGATCTCATATGTTTTTTGGAGGAGAAAATGTAGGTACTCCTATAGGCATTTGGCGTTGCTGGTGTATTCGGGTATGTGAAACGCAGATGTACGGTGCTGGGCTGCTTGGAATCACACCTAAACAAATTATGAGCAAAGAAACCTATAGGCACAACATCAGTTGTCTATTTACCTATTCAGAAGATCCTCGTTTTGGCATGATCACTGTGCAACAAGGTAAGTCAGGAAAAGCGCTGGTCGATAAATCAGGCAAATTGCCCATCCCTCCAATTGTCAGGGAATCTCGAACCTACAATTGCCCTCAGTTATTTATTACAAACGTTGCTTTAACCATAGCTCTGATAGATCCTAGTTTTGCTGAGGGTGTTTATCGGGACTATCAGAAATCTGAACTAAGCAAGGCAAACTTTATCCAAAAAAATAAAAATGTTCAGTCTATCTATGCCGAAAATGGACAAATCAAATTCAACGGTAGAGGTGGATCAAAGAATGTTGCGAAATATTACAATTAGAAAATCAATTCTACTTTTGGATCTGCTTTAAAGAAAGTTAGTAGATTGACTTCACTACTGTTCAACATTATCGATGAAGAATAAATTTTGCAGTCAATCAAAACTACCAAACAAACCAATGGAAACTCAATTATCTACAACCAACCAATCCACAAACATTGCTCCTCAATCAATGCCTGTGACCAGCTTATTTACACCGATTGCCTACGCGATCGCTGCGGTAATCGTCCTCGCTGGACTAGATGCATTTCTTGGACAGCTATTCAGGCTTGGTAAAGATTAGCTATCATTGCTATTACAGCAAATACCGATCAAACCCGCCACAAAAGGAGCTAACTAAAAGGGTCGAAGCAGAGCCCACAATGATGAAACCAATTAAGAGCATCTTCATCAGTAATAGAATTAATAGCCATAGTAATTGCGTCGTCAAGAGCCGAAATTGTGCGAGCTTTAGCCGAGCGAATAATCTCTTTTAATTTTGACCAACATAACTCGATTGGCGATAAATCAGGAGAATAGGGAGGGATGAACTTAACCTGAGCACCAACGGATTCAATTAGGGTTTTAGCCATTGCAGCGTAATGTACAGGCAAATTATCCATAGCGACAATTGCCCCAACCCATAACCGAGGCAATAGTATTTTCTCAATGAAAACCAAAAAACTGGCGGTGTTGAGACTACCAGCAAAAGTCATCGCAGCAATCAACCCTTCATCACTCATGGCTCCAATTAAAGTGATGTTTCTACCTTTGTTACCTGGACGGTCATCATATACCCTACATCCTCCTTGACATCTACCATAAAGCCTCGTCATCGCTAGATTTAGCCCTGTCTCGTCAATGAATACAAGGTTTTTGACATCTATCGTATCTAGCCAACGACGAAACTCATAACGCAATTTTTTCACTCTTTCTGTCGCTTGTTCGCTGGCTACTAAAGTTTTTTTTTACGCCCTAATTCTAAGCGCTTAAGCGTACGACTCAATCCTGATACGCTCACTTCTATTGTCTTTGTTTCATGTAGTTTTTCTTTGATCTCTCTGAGATATATGTCATTTTGCGCTTCAACAATTGTCTTTACTAATTCTTCATCTTTGCCTTTGATTTTCGACCGCCGATCTCCTCCTTGGGGTTTTGCTGCTATTTCATTTGTTTCTCGATACCGACGCAAAAAATCTCGAACAAATGACAAGCTTACTTTAAATCGTTTAGCTATGCCTCTCTGCGTATTTTCTTTGTTTTCCCAAGCACTTAATATCTTTTTTCGTAAATCTAGCGAATATGCTGCCATATGTAATCTTTCCTTGATAATACTTTTAGCTTATTAGACTTGTGGCGGGTTTGATCGGTATTTGCTGTAAATTTGGGCTTGAATACTCCACCAAACAGAAATCGGATCAAAAATGGAGTCCCACGCATCAGGTGCCAGTCACCAGAATTGATAGAAGTGGCATAAACTCTCACCAATACACCATTGTCTGACAAGATGGGCTTGTCAATCTCTTCTAGACTCAAAACATCTGTTGAGCCATATTTTGTCTGGGTGATCGCTCTCATTTTGAGATTCATTTTGAGATCCCTTTCGGTAGGGGTGAGGGAATTAGATTTCGTCATAGATCTCTCTCCAATTACAGCACTGTGTGCTCAAACCCACACTAATAAATTCTTTGGTAATAAATTAGGAGCGAGCATCCACCGCATTGACTTACACCGTAAGTTTAACTTATGGTGTAAGTCTGTCAAGAGGTAAGTCGGATTAATCACTCTACAGGGGGATTAATCCGACTGCTCAGCAGGAATGAGAAATATAGTGAGATGGCTAAAACAAAAAACGGTAGTCCTAAAAAGGAAAGGACGCACACGGAGGTAAAGAATCGTTGTAATGATGAATAAAATTCCAAATGGCTCCAATGTGATTTTCCAATTTCTTAGAAAAAGATAAGGTCTTTCTAACTAGTCTTGATACTCGTTGACGTAACGTACAGTTGAATCTCTCAATATAGTTGGTCTTTCCCGTTTCTTTCCCGACAGCCCTATGACGTTTGCTGGGCAGGACAACTGGATAAGACGAATAGAAGTCAGTATAAATAACCGCACATTGGCGATAGACGCTAGGCAACGATTCCCATAACTTCTGAGCTGATTCACCAGTGCGATCGCCTATATAACAACCGACAATTTCACGAGTCTCGGCATCAATGGCAAGCCATACCCACTGTTTATTGCCTTTGTCGTCCACAAAAGACCACAATTCATCCATCTGTATGGTCAAACGGCGTTTTGGTTTTGGTTCTACCTCCACCTGCTGAGGAACGTTTTCATATTTATGATTGACGTAACTTTGCAACCATCTCTCTGACACCTTGAGGACTCTGGCAATTCCAGCTAGTGGGATTTTTTCTAGTAGTAGTTTCTCAAGAAGGTCATAAGTGTCTTGGGTACGCTCTGAAACTCTCTGCCACTGTGGATTTTCTACAAATTGACGACCACAGTCCCGACATTTATAATTTTGTTTTCCATGTCGTGTACTGCCGTTTTTTACAACGGATACGGACTGGCAGGATGGACAGGATGGCCTTGCTTCTGACATTACTTTACTTTGTATCAACTATCTGGATATTTTCCTACATCCTTTCCTTTTTAGGACTACCCAAAAAACTTAGACACTTTCCCCCATGTTCCGTTAAGTCGAGAACGGATCTTACTTGCGGCCATGCGCTTGGCTGACGAAGGAGGTATTGAGGCGCTCTCAATGCGGAAGCTTGCGCAGGAATTGGGGGTTAAAGCGATGTCTCTGTATAACCATGTTGCCGATAAGGATGACCTACTAAATGGCATTGTGGACATTGTGGTCGGTGAGATTGAAGTGCCTTTGCTTGACATTGAATGGAAGACTGCTATGCGACGACGAGCGACATCAGCTCATGAGATGCTGCTACGACATCCTTGGGCAGCGATCGCACTGATGTCACGGATGAATGTTAGCCCAATGATGTTGCGCTATATAGATGCAACGCTTGGCTGTTTGCGCGAAGCGGGATTTTCCTTCGAGATGGCGGATCATGCTTGGAATGCGATCGATAGTCACATCTATGGGTTCACGCTTCAGGAGCTAAACTTTCCAATCAGAGAGACAGACTATTCCGAAGCGGCGGCAATGGGGCTTTCGCTCATCCCTGCTGATAAGTATCCCTATATGAATCAGCTCACGCATTACGTTATGGACGGTCGCTATGATGGTATTCATAACTTCGAGTTTGGACTCGAATTGATTATCCATGGACTTGATATAGCTTTAGCCAAAGAAGTTAAGACATAAAAGCCAAGAGAGATTTGCGGCACTTCATTTTGACTGACAGGAGTTTTAAGTCAAAAAAATCTAACTAGGCACAGCTTACCGAAAGTATCGCTTGCTAGATAACTAGAATGTCAGCGTTTTGGGTTTTATGCGGGTTTATTAGCGCATTGGTTCAAGACTTGATCGGCGTGTTTGGTGCAGTGACCACATTGAGTACCCAACATAGTTAACTCAGATAGTCTTGCGATCGAACTGGCTCCCTTCCCAACTGCCTGTTGGATATCCTTTTCGGTGATGGCATGACAGATACAAACGTACATTTGCGTTTTGGCTCTTTTGAATAATAATTTAGTTTTATTGCAAGTAATTCTCATTATTAATTGTGATGGTAAATTAGTCAAGTATGATATTTCAAGATTCAAAGATATGAAAATTTAGAAATTACCTCAAGTACCTCTGTGTAGTTAAAACCCAGAACTAAAATCTGTGTCATTAGCCATATAGACGCTATAGGTTAATTATGGGTTGTATTTAGCAGCGACTAGTTATACCAAACCTCGAAAGTGTACTTGCACCTTCGAGAGGTAAATAACAAACCACAGATTGATTCTTAGATTCTCAAAATGCTATCCCTATTTTGAGAATAGTTATTACTTGTTTGCAATTTCTTTAATAGTAATAACTCTTGAAAATGCTATAAATAATCTCATATCACTAGCTAAGGTTGGATATTCAACAATGCAAGGAAATTTAGATGTAAAGCGTCAGCTCAACGAGGCTCTTAAAGCTCAACTGACGGCAATCAACCAATTTTTTCTCCATGCACGGATGTGCAAAAACTGGGGATTAAATCAGCTTAACGATCGCGAATATAAGTATTCGATCAAAGCGATGAAGCAAGCAGATTATCTGATCGAACGAGTGCTTTTTTTGGAGGGACTTCCCAATTTACAACAACTGGGGAAGCTCCTAATCGGCGAAGATGTACCTGAATTATTGCAAAATGATCTAACTATCTGTACAGAGATTCGTGATGGTCTGAAAGCCGCTGTGGTGACCTGCGAGACTCAACAGGATTTTGTCAGCCGTGATCTGTTTGCCAAATTGGTGGAAGAGACCGAGGAACAAATCGATTGGCTGGAGTCACAAATTTGGTTGATTGAGAATGCGGGCTTGCCCAATTTCTTGCAGTCGATGATCTAGCGGTTTGGCGAATTGATACAACGTGCGATCAATTATAAAAATATATACTTTAGAAATCAATTGAGGAAAATCATGAAAGGCAGTGAGAAAGTTCTACAACAATTATCGAAGTTGTTGCGTGGAGAATTGGCAGCAAGAGATCAGTACTTTACTCACTCTCGGATGTATTTGGACTGGGGTTTGAATAAACTGTATGAACGAATCAATCATGAAATGCAGGATGAGACCCAACATGCAGCTTTATTGATTGAGCGAATTCTCTTTCTAGAGGGTACACCCGATCTATCACAACAAGATGGAATCAATATCGGTAAAACTGTGCCTGAGATGTTGCGGAATGATTTGGACTATGAGTATAAGGTGATTGGCGATCTGAAAGAAGCGATCGCTATCTGTGAGACTGAGCAGGACTATCAAAGCCGCAAGATTTTGCTAGGCATTCTCACGGATACTGAAGAGGATCATGCCTACTGGCTAGAGAAGCAGCTCAAGTTAATCGAGCAACTCGGCTTGCAAAATTATTTGCAGTCACAGGCTTAAGATTAGAGAAGGGCAGCAATGAGTGCTGCCCTTTTGCTTAGTTTTCAGGTAAGAAGATTGATGAAAAAAGGTGCGGTCATAGATAAAACGGGATTCTACCGTTATTCGCTATGGCGAGAATGGGATATAGCCAAGTCAAAAATTGTGTTTATTATGCTTAATCCGAGTAAGGCGGATGCAAGTATTGATGACCCTACACTGCGGCGATGTATTAGTTTTGCGAAGTTTTGGGACTATGGTTCGCTAATTGTCGTTAATCTATTTGCTTTTAGAACAGCAAGTCCTTTAGAGCTTAAAAAGGTGGATGATCCTGTTGGGAAGCAGAACGATCGCTATTTAAAAAAAGCTATTAAGTCAGCCGATCAGGTTGTTGTTGCTTGGGGAAATAACGGGAAGTTAATGCAACGCGATCGCCTTGTTTTGGAGTTGCTATCTAAACACAATATTCAACCTCACTGTTTAGGAATTACAAAATCAGGTTATCCACGTCATCCGCTATATGTTATGTGTAGTAAGGAACCTGTCATTTATTAACGTATATTTTTTGCGATCGCCTTTTGTCGCAAAGTATCTAGAATTAGTTTAAGAGCGATCGCGTCTATCGAAAAAGATAAGAAATTATTTGTGAGCATTTGAAATCAAAAATAATTCTAAACCTTAGATTACTAGCGTACAAAACATAAGATTTGCAAGAGTTAAGCAGTAAACTTCTGTATAATAAACTAATTATTTATTGACTTGTGAGTTAATCAATAATTCGATATTAGTAATTAGGAGGTGTCTTTAATGTACAACAGAAATGAGAAAAACAATGTGCTTTTTTTTGATAGTGAATTATATCGCACTCTAGAAAATTATCTGCATAGTGCCGAAGATAAGGTAGTCCTAAAAAGGAAAGGACGCACACGGAGGTAAAGAATCGTTGTAATGATGAATAAAATTCCAAATGGCTCCAATGTGATTTTCCAATTTCTTAGAAAAAGATAAGGTCTTTCTAACTAGTCTTGATACTCGTTGACGTAACGTACAGTTGAATCTCTCAATATAGTTGGTCTTTCCCGTTTCTTTCCCGACAGCCCTATGACGTTTGCTGGGCAGGACAACTGGATAAGACGAATAGAAGTCAGTATAAATAACCGCACATTGGCGATAGACGCTAGGCAACGATTCCCATAACTTCTGAGCTGATTCACCAGTGAGATCGCCTATATAACAACCGACAATTTCACGAGTCTCGGCATCAATGGCAAGCCATACCCACTGTTTATTGCCTTTGTCGTCCACAAAAGACCACAATTCATCCATCTGTATGGTCAAACGGCGTTTTGGTTTTGGTTCTACCTCCACCTGCTGAGGAACGTTTTCATATTTATGATTGACGTAACTTTGCAACCATCTCTCTGACACCTTGAGGACTCTGGCAATTCCAGCTAGTGGGATTTTTTCTAGTAGTAGTTTCTCAAGAAGGTCATAAGTGTCTTGGGTACGCTCTGAAACTCTCTGCCACTGTGGATTTTCTACAAATTGACGACCACAGTCCCGACATTTATAATTTTGTTTTCCATGTCGTGTACTGCCGTTTTTTACAACGGATACGGACTGGCAGGATGGACAGGATGGCCTTGCTTCTGACATTACTTTACTTTGTATCAACTATCTGGATATTTTCCTACATCCTTTCCTTTTTAGGACTACCGAAGATAAAGTTAATAACATTCCGAAAGATCAATTTCTAGTTACACCAATTGATACTCTAATCGAGCATATATCAAATCAGTTGTATGTTGAACCACTTCAACTTCATGAAGATTCAATGGAGAGGGAGCAGCAAGAGATTCAAATTGATGTAAGCAAAGACAAATATAGGAATTCTTTTCGCATGAAAGAACCTATTGTAGTATCTGGCATAAGAGCGCCAATTCAAGGATGAAATGCAACGGGTTCTGATGAAGCAAAGAATACTTCGTAAGGAGTACGATAGTCAAGTGATTTTCTGGGTCTGTGATTGATCAAATTCACTGCCTTCTGAAAGTCCTCTTCTTTCACGATTTTAAAGTTTGTACTTTTGGGATAGAACTCTCTAATTAATCCATTGGTGTGTTCATTCAATCCACGTTCCCATGAATGATATGGATTCGCAAAGAAGGTCTCTAGTTTCAATCTTTCAGATAGCTTCTCATGCCCACAGAATTCTCTTCCATTATCAAAGGTCATTGTCTTTCGAGATGTTGATTCTATAGGCTCAAATAGATTGAATGTCACTCTGTTGATCTCATCCATCGTCTTGTTCTTAGCTAGTCCAGCAAGTAAATACTTCGATGCTTTATCAACATGCGTAACTACGATACCTGTGTGGTTGCACCCGATTACCGTATCACTTTCCCAATGTCCAATCTCTGTTTTTAAATCTGCAATCTTCGGTCGATTCTCTATCCCTACCCTATTGGGAATGCCACCTCGCTTCTGATGGCGACCTTTGCGCCTTCGTTGCTTTTGCTTCTGCCTCAGATATTGTTGATATATTCCCATCTCTTGATGGTTTGCATAGATCATCAGATAAATCGTCTCATAGCTGATTTTACCTAGCCCCTCCCTTTCCATTCTCCCTGCTAGTTGCTCTGGGCTGTGGTGTTGCTCTAACCGTTGTTTGACTTCGGCGATCGTCTCAGCACTGATGCTCTGAAATCTTACCTTTGCTTGTTTCCGTCTTGCTTTCATCAGGGCAACCGCAGTATCTGGCAAATAGCCAATCTGTCGCTCGTCTGTATTGCGCGATAACTCTCTTGAAATCGTACTTTTGTTTCGCTTCAAGCGACGACCTATCTCTGATACAGATAATTGCTCAATTACTCTTAGTTTATACAGTTCACTTCTTTCTGTGGTGGTAAGATGGACAAAGCTCATGAGGGTATCCTAATTATTGTGATTAATATCAGAATATCCTTATGAGTCCCTTTACGCAAAGATCTCTAGGTGTTGCATTTCATCCTTGAATTGGCGGAGTAATTATTTCTATCCCGTATTCAGGAGATGTAGAATTATGGAGATTAAAGCCTAGTTCGTTTAGAAGTATTTTACCTCGTGCAGACATCAGAAAGCCTGAACAGAATAGAATGGGTTATGTAGATTTATTGATAGAACAACCTAGTGATGAACCGCAAGAACAAATTAAGTGTCATTTAGATAGCGAACTAGAAAATATAAGATTTTATATTAGCGCTCAATTATCACAAATTAAAATATACAACAGCACAATAGAAGCACGTGTTAAGACCCTAGTTGAGGCAAGAAGAGAACGATTGAATAAGTATGAAGATTTGTCGGAATTATTGAAAATACCGCTTAAAAGAAATCCTAATGCACCATCTGTAAACCCAATTAATTTGCAGAGAAAAATGGTAAGACCTTTGCCATCTATTCCAAAAGATGGTTATAAGCCAGAACTTGGGATAACAAAAGAGGATTACGAGCATATTCTTTCTGTGATTAGACATGAAGGAGCAACTTTTGAATCAACTCCTTTAACATACTCAGTTCATGACGAGGAGGGACTCAGAGATATAATACTTTCCCATTTAAATGGGCATTATAAAGGCTTAGCATCAGGTGAAACATTTAGAAAGATTGGAAAAAGTGATATTAAGATTGAAGCTGATAATCGCGCAGCTTTCGTTGCTGAGTGTAAAGTATGGGCTGGACAGAAGACATTAATTGGAGCAGTTGATCAGTTATTAGGTTATTTGACTTGGCGCGACTGTAAGTCATCAATTATTTTCTTTAACAAGAAAAATGCTAAATTTACTGAAATACTGGATAAAGTTCCCGAAGTTCTAAAATTACATCCAAGATTCAAGAAATTCTCCGATCAGGTTAATCCTAATGAATGGCACTTTATATTTATGTCACAAGAAGATGATGCGAGATTGATCGAGATTAGAGTATTCGTTTTTCGCTCATGTAGGTAAATAGGTGGAAGGAGGAAAAAGAAGACGACGCAGGAAGTCAAAATCAATCCAACGTAGATTGTAAGCCCACTCGAACATGGCTACATACAGATACAAATACTTCTTGTGAATACCTCGAAAGGGACGCAGAAAATTGCGTAAACCAACCCAAATGCCCTCCATAGTATTGCAATGAACCTCACAAAAACCATCTTGATCTTCATCGCGGGCATACTCGCGCTGAGAGTGACAAACGGTTTGACGCTCACGACCAGAAGCAGGTATGCGATTATAAGCATCGGATTCATCGGTATAGACTGTCGTGGTCGGTAAGGTCGTTACCTCTACCTGCGGTTGAATCGTGATTTGTTGAGTATTGTCACAGACCTTCATGCGGATCTGACCACTGTTGCGCCCAACAGTACCGACAATGGGTGGACGGTCATTTGCCATGGTTCCCTTGCCTTTGCGTTGATTCCCGCGTTGTCTTGGTGGGTCTGCTATTGGATCTTTTTTTTTGCTCCCTTTTCTCCTGCATTCTGAAACATCTCGTCCATCTCGGCTTCAGCATCGGGCAGATTACCATTACTGAGATCTTGCACCATTCAAGAAAAGGGGTTGCAGAAAGAGCAGAAATGTGAAAAAAAGGGCGTAGTAGTAAATTAAATAACGAGCATGGAAAGCATCGTTAAGCACGCCCAAGGGCTAGTGTATAGTCTTCTGTGTTTGATGCCAAGTGTGTATCAAACAGCAAGTCTCAATGCAATACTAGGACTATTTCTCGAAGCACAAAGGCATCCTTATCCAGAACATACACAGATAAAATCAGCGAGTGCACTCAGCCGATTTCTCAATCACTATAACTGGTCAACGAGAGCAGTAATTCGGTCAACACGGCAGGCTATTTTGGGACAAATCGCCAAGCATCGCCCATCGAAACAAGTGCCATTAAAGATACTGATAGACTTGACTACCCTAGAAAAAAGCGGCAAGTTTTTACATTTGAGCAATCCCACCCAAAACGAACCAGACCCATGGGTGAGAATACTAAACGGAAAGCGAGGACTACATCTGGTTGTACTGTATCTGGTCTATGGAGAGTGGCGCGTACCATGGAGTTTTAGAGTATGGCGCGGCAAAGGATACCCCAGTCCCTCTGACTTAGCTTGTAAGTTATTGGGGACAGTACCCAAGCAACTAACCCAAGGCAAGACTGTGATTGTCCTTGCTGATACTGAGTTTAGTACGGTGAAGTTTTTCAATACTGTCCGCGCCAAGACTTGGCGCATCGTTGTCGGTGTACGCAACAATCGTAAACTTCAAGATGGCCGTACAGTCAAACAACTTTATCGTCATGGCAAACGTGGACAACAAATTTTGCTAGAAGGGCTAACTCAGCCTTTGACGATCTCTTGGTTTTGGCTCAAAAGAGCTGATAGTAAACGGGAGTTACGCTTTGTTGTCTCTTCTCATCCTTATTCTGGTGCTTATCTGGTGATGTTAGGTCGTAAGCGTTGGGCGATTGAGGGATTCTTCAAAACCATCAAACATCGCTTTGGTTTGCATTGTTTTGGGCAATCTACAAAACTTGGTGTTTATCGTTGGCTTATCCTCTCTCTGCTTGCTTATCTTTTGGCCCATTGGATTGATCAATGGTCGAGTCCTCCTGTCTTGGACTGGAAAGCTACCTGTGATTTGACACTTTCCGTTTTATTTCCTTCTGTCCTTTGGTTGAAACTTCTTAGGTATCTCCAAATTAGTGCCGATATTGCTGCTCGTCATGGGTTTGAAATTATTCTCAAACCCATTCCTACTTAACTCTTTCAGGAATGGTGCAAGATCTCAGATTAATCAAATGGGCAAATCCTCGACGTTGGATGCGATGCCGCCAAGACAATAATGTCCCATAGTCGAGTCCTAGTTCCTCGGCTATGTGTTGGGTCGTTTGTCCTTGTAAGAATCCACGCAATATCAGCACGATCTGACCACAGGTGTAATGGCTTCCTGATAAGTCTGTTCCTGTAAAAATGTGAAACACTTTCCCACATTCCCGACACTTATATTTGACGATTGGTGTACGTTGGCGATCGTGTGGCGCTTGTCCTGCTGGTATTGCGTGTCCACTTGGACAATGCAAACCCTTTGGATGCTGGATCTTTAATAACCATTCATAGCACGCTTGTTCATCTAACAATTCGGTCAGGGGAAATTTGATCATGGCATCTCTATCGATTTATGAAAATGACTTCCTCCTATTTTGCCATTTCACCTACTTCCCCATATGAGCGTCGTTTTTAATCTTTTTGTGGCTAAAAGTACTAAGTATTGAAACGACACAGATAAAGTGATTCATTGGCACTATATTGATGAGCGTCTCGAATGCCTTCCATTGTCAAATTATAACTTTTGTCTCAGCACCTCAAAGCTGTAACTGAGATCGCCGATCGCGCTACATCCTTGACATCATAAAGTGCGATCGTGCGTGGCAGCATCGAGTCAGTTAAAATAATTAATAGCTAGCCCCCATTGCAGAAAAAGTAAACTCAACCTTGCATAATCTAGAATTTATTTGAGGTAAACCATTATGTTGCAACTAGAAATCAAATCTGATGCACCCGATCTCGAAATCGTCCAAAACCTTATCAGAGCCGCGATTGATGCAGAAATCAAAAACTTACAGCGATCGCTAGATAAAACTAATAAATTTTTAAAAGAATTTGAAACCAAATATCAAATCTCATCCGACCTTTTTCTCAGCGATTGGACTGCTGAAGACCTCAAAGGCGGTGACGAAGAATATGTGAGTTGGGCAGGTGAAGCCAAAATCAAGAAGAGACTAACTAGTTCTCTGCAAAAATTACAAACGATCGAATATGTTACTCAACAACTATCAATCTAACATCATCACCATTATTCAAAAATATGTAAATGATGGATGGATTCTATCCTTTAACTTTTCTGTTGATCCCAGATCGGATTATGTTGGATTTATTCAAGGAAGTTTAGAGTTTTTGCAAGGCTCACGTCTATTTTTTAAAGAATATGTTGACTTACAGGAATCCATTGAAAAACTTTCATATTCTTTCCATTACCAAGATTCTGATAACAATTTGATATTTCGTTATGACAATGCAAATCATCAGCCTAGACTAGACTATATTGATCATAAACATATCAAAGATAAAATCCTTTCCTCTGAAATTCCAGACATTGAACAAGTGATCCTAGAAATTATTACCGATTATTTAAGTTAAATCCCTTATAGAAAGCGATCGCCTCACCAGTGATAAAGATCGCGCTACATCCTTGGCTTCCTTAAGTGCGATCGTGCGCGTAAGTGTCGAGTCAGTTGCGATCGTCAACAGCTAGCTTGCCACCATTGCATGAGCGCACCATATAATCACCATGATATAATGCAATCTTATAGTTACGCTATGCTATCTGTTGATTCCAACTTTCACAGGATTGGGAAAATGAACATTGCCTTAAAGCCAGAACAGGAAAACTTTATCCGCGCCAAACTTCAAGACGGGAAGTATCAGAGTGTTGATTCTCTCTTAGCTTTTGCATTTCAACTTTTAGAAGAATATGAATCTAAACAACAAAAGTTGAGCGAACTAAGGAAAAAGATCGCTGAAGGAACAGAGCAAATTAAACAAGGCAATGTTGTTGACGGTGAATTAGTATTTCAACAATAAATAATCTTCAGGCAAAAAATCCTCCTCTAGCGTTTGTTCAGCAGTAAAGGGAGACTCCATTGGAAAAGTGGCAATGCTTTAATTGCAATTTCTGTCGTAAGGCTTCAAAACTGGAACTGCGATCGCAATTACATCTAGCTATAAAAAAATAAGATTTCTATTGAAATCATTGCAAAGTAGCAATTTCAATAGAAACCTTATTTTTCTTCAGCACATTATGCTGTAATCAAAAAGAAGAGAGAAAAAATAATCTAGTCGAAACTAGCCTTTAACTGAAACTGGAACACTTTCTGGCTTGGCTTTTTCTACAAAAGGGATAGCCTGCTGGTTCGGGATACCAACGATCGGACATTCAGGTGTGCCAACAGTTGAACGAGTAATTGACTCCGAACTTTCTTTTGCCTTCTTCGGATCGAGAACCCAATCTCGATAGAACTCAAAGGGACATTCTGCCTTGCCTTGATCGCCATCACCTGAATTGAGCATCCCAGTATAGCCACGATGCATCAGCTTGAAGATGTGATTTTGTGATTGAGCATTCTTACGGAAGTCGCGAATCGCAAACTTAGACAAAGCCGCATACTGAATGCCATTTTCTTCTTCGCCACATTCGCCAAGGGTACGACCATCAAATCCAACGATCGCGGAATGACCAAAGTAGCTATAAACCCCATCAAAGCCAGCGGCATTTGCCACCGCTACATAAGTATTATTCATCCATGCCATCGCCTTAGAAACAATGATTTGTTGCTCCTTAGCGGGATACATATAGCCCTGACAGCGCACAACTAACTCTGCACCACGCATGACACAATCACGCCAGATTTCAGGATAGTTACCATCATCACAAATAATCAAACTGAGCTTCAAGCCCTTCGGTCCATCGGAGACGTAAGTGCAGTCACCAGGATACCAACCTTCGATTGGAGTCCAAGGCATAATCTTGCGATATTTCTGAACAATCTCTCCGCGATCGTTCATTAAAATTAGGGTGTTGTAAGGCACTTTGTCTGGATGTGCCTCATGTTTTTCACCTGTCAGAGAAAATACTCCCCATACTTTATTCTTAATGCAAGCTTGGGCAAAGATTGCAGTTTCTTCGCCAGGAACTGTTGCAGCAGTTTCCATCATTTCCTTCGGATCATACATGATGCCGTGGGTGGAATATTCTGGAAAGATCACCAGATCCATACCAGGTAAGCCAACCTTCATGCCATCTATCATTGAGGCAATTTTTTTGCAATTCTCAATGACTTCTTCTTTAGTATGCAAGCGCGGCATTTTGTAATTAACTACCGCAACTCCAACTGCATCTTCACTCGAAGAAATATCGCCATGGTAAGACATAAAATCCTCTACTTATTATAAATAAACTCAGATTTTGTTTAGCTACAAAAGACTTACTGAGCAAGAGTAATTACTCTTGCTGCTTAACTTGATTACTAAACGTTTGATAATTAATCAATACAACTTAAAATCCAGTACTAATCAACAAAAACAAACTAACAACAATATCTGCTATTAATTTGTGAAGTTTTAGCAAAGATATTAAGAGTTAATAAGTATTATAGAACACAAAAAAATGGAGATTGTATCGTTAATACCAATTTACAAAAGTGTGACAACACTTCTGTGAATTAAAAACCAAACCCTGTAAGGGTTTTAAAAACACAAAATGGCTACGCCATTTTGTGTTTTGGTATTACAGCTTTTGTTTCAGGATCTCAAAACTGTCGCTGAGATCGTCGATCGCAACAGCTTCCTGTTCGCCAGACTCTAACCATTTGATTTGCAATTGTCCCGCTTCGATTTCGCTATCACCGATAACCACCGCAGCTTTAGCATTGGCATTACTAGCCCGTTTGAACTGCTTATCAAACTTTGCGCCACTGAGATCGAGTTCTACTGTAAATCCTGCTTTACGGAGAAGTTGAGCAATAGATAGAGCCTTAGCTTCCGCTTGATCACCCCGCGAAATGACATAGAAATCGATCGCAGATTGTTTTTGTTCGGCAACCTGTTGCATCAGGATGACAAGACGCTCTAAGCCGATCGCCCAACCGATCGCAGGTACATCTGCACCGCCTAACTCCGAAATGAGGCGATCGTAACGTCCACCGCCACATACTGCTGACTGTGCGCCTAGTAGATTAGATTGAATCTCAAAGGCAGTACGGGTGTAATAGTCTAAGCCCCGTACAAGTCGAGGATTAATCCGATAGGCAATATTGAGATCGGTTAACAGGCTTTGGACTTTCTCGAAATGTTGTTGTGACTCAGAGCTTAAATAATCGAGAATACTGGGCGCATCTTGGGAAATTTCTTGAGTGCGCTTGTCTTTGCTATCGAGAATTCTGAGAGGATTGCGAGTAAGGCGATCGCGGGAATCAGCATCAATTTCCTCGACAAAAGGGGTGAAATAATCCACCAGAGCCTGACGATAGCTAACTCGATCTTCAGCACTGCCCACTGAGTTGAGGTCAACTACTAAATCTTTTAAACCAACAGCTTGCAAAAAATCACTGGCGATCGCGATCGCCTCAGCATCAGCACGCGGATCGGCACTGCCTAATACTTCAACGCCTAGCTGGTGAAATTGGCGTTGGCGACCTGCTTGGGGACGCTCATAGCGAAACATTGCGCCCATATACCAAAGACGCTGCACACCGCCTTGGGCAAATAATTTATTTTCTATATATGATCTTGCCACGCCAGCCGTCCCCTCTGGGCGCAAAGTCAAAGAACGATCGCCGCGATCGCTAAAGCTGTACATTTCTTTACCGACAATATCCGTGGCTTCACCGATGCCCCGCGCAAATAGCTCAGTAGCTTCAAAAATTGGCGTGCGAATCTCGTTATAGGCGGCTTGGCTGAGGATTTGACGCGCCGTTGATTCTAACTGCTGCCAGTAATAAATTTCGGGAGCGAGAATATCGCGAGTGCCGCGTGTGACCTGAAGTGAAGACATGGATACTAACGGGTGTTTTACAGGAGACTGTGATGTTATTCTTAGTGGTGCAGAAAAATCTGAAAAGCGTTGCTAGGCATAGAATCTCATCATGAGACAAGAGGCAAAAAGGGGCAAGAGATGAGATACTCAAGTTCCTCAACAAAAGATCTTATACAAATGACCCACCTATATCTTCAGCTACAAGAACAACTGCGTCAATGGCTCAAGCCAAAAGATAAGCGACATCTCCAAGGATTTGCGGAGGCAGTAGCCGCGATATTGCAATCAGGAAGGGCAAGTCTGAGTCATTGGTTGCCCTATTTGAGCCATCGAGAGTGCCAAGCCAGAAGTCAGATGGAAAGACTAAGCTACTTTGTGCATAATCCACATATCATCGCCGAGAGATTCTATAACCCATTGGTGAAGCACTTTCTCCAAGCATTTGCAGGAGAATCGTTGGAACTAGCCTTAGACACAAGTATGCTGTGGGATAAATTCTGTCTTATAGAAGTATGCTTGATTTGGGGAGGGAGGTCGATTACTCTAGCTCAAGTAGTACTAGAGCATGGCAGCGCTACAGTTGGCTTTGAACATTATCGTCCCGTCTTAGAACAAGTACGCTCTCTATTGCCGCCACAAAGTACGGTGACCTTGCTTGCCGACCGAGGTTTTGAACATGGGGAATTAATCCGATGGTTACAGCAAAATCACTGGTCTTGGGCAATTCGCGCAAAGAGCGATCTGCTAGTGACTCTGCCAACAGGTACAACCAAGCGTGTTGAACAACTGATACCTCCCGCAGAGCAAGCTTATCTAGTTCCCGATGTCACCGTACTCGGTGATGTTAATTGTCATTTAGCGACGGCTAACCTAGACATGGCTAACGGTTCATGGGCTGTCCTTAGCGATATTCCCCCTTCATTAAAGACTTTTGCTCTCTATGGCAAACGCTTTGGCGGTATTGAACCTCATTTTAAGGATTACAAGTCGGCGGCTTTTAATGTGGTTAGCTCGCATCTCCGTGATGCTCAATCTCTTACCTGTTTGTTTATGCTCCTTGCCACGGCTAACCTGATTGCTGTAATTCTTGGCATAATGTTGGTGCGTTTGGGGCAAAGGGCGGCTATTGATTGGCACGATCATCGCGGCTTGAGTTTTCTGCAACTCGGTCTCCGTCAGCTTCACACCCTTCTTTACCAACAAAAACCTCTTCCTCTTTTGCAGATTTTCCCTAGAACTAATCCTCCCCCTGCCTGTGCTTCTATTGCCAAACGCGAAAAGTTAGATTTTCGTATCGAATTTGCTCGTATTACCATTGTCTCATCTTGAGACTCTCCTGAGTTTTCTGCACCACTAAGGATGTTATTACAGAATACAGAGTTTTTGGTCACGAAAAACCCAATTTTTGTTGAAAGTATTGCAAAGCAATACTTTCAACATTTATAGAGGTGGCGCAAAAAAGCCACCTCTCTTTTTTATAGCGCTTTGCGCTCAAACCCAAACCAAGAGAATTTTTGAAAGTGTTGCAAAGTAACACTTTCAAAAATTCTCTTGCGGTTCCTTTGATCGTTAATTGCTGTAGGTTTAGCAAGATTGCGATCGCCCTGCACATTCAGAAGGTAACAAATCTGGGTAAAATCTGGATAGTGCCACCAGTTAATTTAAATATTCCTTATGCCAGAAGATAACGCCAACGTACCGCAAATAAACCAATCGGCTAATGAAGCAGTATTTAATGAGGTGCTAAAGAGCATAGACATCGACCCTGCTTTGCTTGCTGAGCTTGGTGAAGTAACTAATGATCCTGAACAGGCGATCGACACAGCGATCCGTCAATGGTTGCAGCGTCGAGCGATCAAAGAAGCCGATCGCTCACGTCCCTTGACGATGAATCCTGTTGTGCCTCCTCGCGGCGAGTGGAATGATTAGGAGCAATCAGGAAAGTTAACAGTAAGTAGATCTCAGAAGTTATGTTTGAATTTTGGCTAAAAGAAAAATTGCTCTTGATTATTGGACTATTTCAGTTCGGACTTATTCTATTAATGTTTTCGATCATCAATTTGAGCAAACTAATTTGGCGCAAGCTAACTTTAGATCAACAAGATGTTAGTAATCAAAACAACCTGAATGAAATTAAATCTGCTGTGATTGCCCCTAGTTCACCTAATAACGCAAAAGATGCAGTGAATAATCTAGCTAATAATGAAATAGGTCTTGAACCAAAACTGACTGATCTCAGTGATCAACCTTTGCCATCTTCACTAGATCCCATCACGAATCAAGCCAATCTTCCAGAGATCGATCTCACCTATAAAGTGGACATTGCCCCAGAGCTGCTGACTGAGTTATTGGAAATAACCGATAACCCTGCGGCGATCGTCGATGAGGCGATCCGATGGTGGCTAAGACGGCGCAATGCTGATGATCTCGATAATGGCAATCGCAATCGCCGCTATCCTGTGGGCTTAGGATCTCATGACTCAAGGAGATCATCACAACATCTGTGGAATGACTAGTGGTAAATGTTCCAAATACATCCTTAAGTTCACCATTTGATCTTGTCGTTGGTCAAAGTCAGGCGATCGCGCTATTAAAAGCGGCGATCAGACGCGATCGCATTGCGCCTGCCTACTTATTTGCGGGTACGAGTGGCGTTGGGCGCAGCAAGACCGCATCAGCGTTTGCAGAGGTTTTATTGGGCGATCGCAAGTCAGCTAATCGATTAAGCGATCGCAATCATCCCGATTTGCTATGGGTGGAGCCGACCTATTTAGATAAGGGTAAAATGCTCACCGCTAAGGAAGCCGACGCAGCAGGACTAAAGCGCCGCGCCCTACCTCAGATTAGGATTGAGCAAGTACGCGAAATTAGCGAATTTGTCAGTCGATCGCCCCTTGAATGTAAGCGATCGGTGGTCATTCTCGAAGAAGCGCAATCCATGGCAGAGTCTGCCGCCAATAGTTTGCTCAAAACTCTCGAAGAACCACTTTACGCCACAATTATTTTGATTGTTCCTGACGCAGGCTCGATTTTACCAACCTTAGTTTCCCGCTGTCAGCGCATTCCCTTCACAAGACTCAATCAAGCGCAAATGCAAGAAGTCCTCACCCGCGAAGGTCACACTGATATTCCGCCCGAAGTGATTGCCCTCGCACAAGGATCTGCGGGTAATGCGATCGATTCTTTCGAGCGTTTCAAGAGTATTCCAGCCGAGTTATTAAACTTAGTTCGCCAAATTCCTCAAGATGCCAAAAGTGCGATGGCGATCGCGAAACAAATCAATAAGGAACTGGATGTAGATTTGCAGCTATGGCTAATTGATTATTTGCAAAATTATTTTTGGGAACAGCAAAGAACGAAGTCAGTTGTGCAATATCTCGATAAAGCGCGAGAATTGATTGCGCGTTATGTGCAACCGAGACTAGTTTGGGAAGTGACACTTCTCCAAATAGCAGGAAAGATCTAAACCCCAAGAATTGATTGGCGGCGCTTCGCGCCGCCAATCAATTCTTGGGGTTATGGAACCTCAATTTCTCGCAAAAACTTAGCACTATCCTCTGGCATAGCAGTATTAATATACATACCACTACCTAGTTCAAAACCTGCTGCTTGATTGACTCTCGGCACGATCGCTAGATACCAGTGGAAGTAATCAGATTGCTTCTCATCGGTAGGCATAGAGCGAATTGTGTAATTGTACGCAGGATTATTTAAGCCAT
This sequence comes from Pseudanabaena sp. Salubria-1, assembly GCA_023336205.1. Taxonomy (GTDB): domain Bacteria; phylum Cyanobacteriota; class Cyanobacteriia; order Pseudanabaenales; family Pseudanabaenaceae; genus Pseudanabaena. Next base: position 116,878 of record JALQCR010000016.1, on the reverse strand, counting down.
AATATAGCTTGGCTAGAACTGTTTTGAGAGTATAGGCAAGATCGGCTAGTTCAGGTTCGCCAATGTCGCCAAAGGAAGAACTGTGATGGCGTGGGAACACCCACATATGGAAAGGCGAAAGCGCAGCATAGGGAATGAAAGTTACAAAATATTCTGTTTCTAAAACAATCCGTTCTTTTGCCTTTAACTCATCTCTGAGGGTATAGCAAAATAAACACTCGCCCATATCATCGAAATAGCTGATTGCTTCGATCATCCGATAGCGAATTTGAGAAGGTACAACAGGCGTAGCCGTAATCTGCGAATGTGGATGCTCTAGAGATGTACCTGCGCTCTCGCCATGATTTTTAAAGATGATGATGCTCTCAATCCGTTGATCTTGATGAATAAAGTTATAGCGCTGACGATAGGCTTTGAGAATATTAATCACATCCCCAATTTCCATTAAGGCGATCGTGACATTATGATTAGGATGCTCAATGAGGACTTCGTGATAGCCCACACCCTTAGTGGTGCAGAAAACTCATGGGAGTCTCAAGATGAGACAATGGTAATACGGGCAAATTCGATACGAAAATCTAACTTTTCGCGTTTAGCAATAGAAGCAGAGGCAGGAGGAGGATTAGTTCTAGGCAAAATCTGCAAAATAGGAAGAGATTTTTGTTGGTAAAGAAGAGTGTGAAGCTGACGGAGACCGAGTTGCAGAAAACTCAAGCCGCGATGATCGTGCCAATCAATCGCAGCCCTTTGCCCCAAACGCACCAACATTATGCCAAGAATTACAGCAATCAGGTTAGCCGTGGCAAGGAGCATAAATAAACAGGTAAGAGCTTGAGCATCACGGAGATGAGAGCTAACAACATTAAAAGCCGCCGACTTATAGTCTTTAAAATGGGGTTCGATTCCACCAAAGCGTTTGCCATAGAGAGCAAAAGTCTGTAATGAAGGGGGAATATCGCTAAGGACAGCCCATGAACCGTTAGCCATGTCTAGGTTAGCCGTCGCTAAATGACAATTAACATCACCGAGTACGGTGACATCGGGAACTAGATAAGCTTGCTCTGCGGGAGGTATCAGTTGTTCAACACGCTTGGTTGTACCTGTTGGCAGAGTCACTAGCAGATCGCTCTTTGCGCGAATTGCCCAAGACCAGTGATTTTGCTGTAACCATCGGATTAATTCCCCATGTTCAAAACCTCGGTCGGCAAGCAAGGTCACCGTACTTTGTGGCGGCAATAGAGAGCGTACTTGTTCTAAGACGGGACGATAATGTTCAAAGCCAACTGTAGCGCTGCCATGCTCTAGTACTACTTGAGCTAGAGTAATCGACCTCCCTCCCCAAATCAAGCATACTTCTATAAGACAGAATTTATCCCACAGCATACTTGTGTCTAAGGCTAGTTCCAACGATTCTCCTGCAAATGCTTGGAGAAAGTGCTTCACCAATGGGTTATAGAATCTCTCGGCGATGATATGTGGATTATGCACAAAGTAGCTTAGTCTTTCCATCTGACTTCTGGCTTGGCACTCTCGATGGCTTAAATAGGGCAACCAATGACTCAGACTCGCACTTCCTGATTGCAATATCGCAGCTACAGACTCCGCAAATCCTTGGAGATGTCGCTTATCTTTTGGCTTGAGCCATTGACGCAATTGTTGTTGTAGCTGAAGATATAGGTGGGGCATGGATAAGATCTTTTGTTGAGGAACTTGAGTATCTCATCTCTTGCCCCTTTTTGCCTCTTGTCTCATGATGAGATTCTATGCCTAGCAACGCTTTTCAGATTTTTCTGCACCACTAAGGCCCACACCTGTAATCGAGCGATGGATACCTTCACTATGCCTTACGCGATCGCCTATGGGTGAAAGCGCAGGGTATTTATTTGGAATAATCCTTACCCGCCAACCGCGTTCATCTTCAATGCGTAAATATTCTGTTTCCGATGGATTTTCATTGCCTTGGCAAAAAGGGCAACCATGTTTATACCTTGGCAACTCTGGCGGTGTATCACCATGCGATCGCGCAAACTCATGGGGACGCTTAGATCTCTCTGTCGCAAAAATCACCCAATCTTTTGTAATCACGTTTTGGCGGAGATGGGACATTACAGTTAGCTCTTAGAAAAGGCTGCTATTCGGGACAAATAGCCTATATTTACATAACTTCCTTCAGCATCCAAAATCCTGCAAAATGCTCTTCTTCAGGACTAGTTTGTACCGCTAAGAAATGAAATCCTTGGGAATTTTGTTTGGATTTCTCAAATGCTGCTCCCTGTGCGATCGCCTCTTTATCTTTTGGTGCTTGCAAATTAGCCAAAACCCATCTGGCATCAGCACTTGCTTCCAGCTGCATCTGTGTGCGATCGCCTAATAGATTGCGCTCAAACTTGACAAACACAGGATCAACTCCCGACATCCAAGCCGCCAAAGCCGTCGCTCTTGCGGAAATAATAATCATCCCTGAAATAATAGTTTCAGGATCAAGTTTACTAATATCGAGAAGTTCACTAAAATCCATTGACCATTCTTTCGCGTCTGCAAAATCACCTGCTTTCAACGATACCGATATCCAGCGCTCACCCATCAGAGCATCAGGGACGGGTTTAGGATCTTGGGCTGCTAATACCTTTAATGGCAAGGGATTAGGATCAACAGCTTGAAAGCCATCACGATTTGGGTAGATACTCGCCATTCTCTCAGCTAGCCACCCTGACATCGTAAATACGCGCCGAGATGCTTGTCCTGTAATCCCCGCCAGCTTACAGCCGCGCATAATGATATTGGTCATGCTGGGACGAAAGAAACGGATTTTAATGGGGTTTTGCCCCGTCGTGGTTACGCAGTCGGTAAGTTGTTTAGCTAGCCATTCAGAGTTCACTTCTGTTGGTGGACATTCGCGCACCCATTCAAACTGGCGTTCGCGATCGCAGATTAGCAACTCCCAAACCTTTTTATTATTAGAATCCAGTACAGGACGGGAATAAAAATCTAACTCCCAAATATTCGACATAAATTAATTTCTAACTTGTTTTTCTAAACTTGGCTTTTTTCATGTTAACGCGATCGCAGCCCCTAAAGTTTTTTAGATTTTGTATTTGAGGAGGTTGCGGCAAGTCGAGATATGTCGATAGATGCGTTGCTAAAATTTTATATTGGGCATAGGTTGCGCGAAGACAGGGCTAAATTATTTAGCGATCGCCAAAACCACATCAATTAAGTACAAGTAGCGAGGCTGGGAGCGTGATGAGTTGGTTTAAGGGTTGTTAAAACTTTTGGGCGATCGCTGTTATGTATAGCTCTGTAAAAATTTATAAGCTATGCTGAAAAGGTAAGGAGGACAAATGTATGACGATCAAAGAGCAGTTAATTCGCGAAATTGAGCAAGCGCCTGAATCATCGCTGATTAAATTTATGCAGATTTGGCAGTTTGCCAAGCAATCAAGTTTTACGGCGATTAGTTCTGAAGATTGGGAACAACATCAGGAAACTTTGTTTGTTTTGCAAAATGATGATCTTATGAAACAGATATCTCGTTCTATGGAAACTCACGAGCAGGGACAAGGCTATCAGCCTAGTAAGGGAGAGGTGAATGAGATACTTAGTCTTTGAGGGTGATACATGGGAGGCTTATGAGGAACTCAGACAGAAAGATAAGAACCTTCACAAGAATCTTTGTAAAATTATCAAGGAGCTACTGCGGGACGATCCTGCTAAGGGGATAGGAAAACCAGAGCCGCTAAAGCATAATCTGTCTGGCTTATGGTCGAGGCGACTTTCTCAAAAAGATCGACTCATCTATAAATTCGATGATAAGTACGTTTATATATTTGCGATCGCTGGTCATTACGATTAGCTGAAATGGGAGGGGCTTATTTGTTACAGTTTTAGAAGCTTATAGCGAGGCTGGGTGCGTGATGAGTTGGGTTGTTTGGTGGTAAGTCGGACGAATCTCAGTCTGTTGTTCCGTTAACTGATCGCGAATATGAGCAGTTATTTCTGCAAGTTATGCAGGGTGTGGCGGCGAATTGGGGTGAGCAGAGGTTGTTAATAGAGCAAGGCTAATCCATGTTACAGCAAATACCGATCAAACCCGCCACAAGTCTAATAAGCTAAAAGTATTATCAAGGAAAGATTACATATGGCAGCATATTCGCTAGATTTACGAAAAAAGATATTAAGTGCTTGGGAAAACAAAGAAAATACGCAGAGAGGCATAGCTAAACGATTTAAAGTAAGCTTGTCATTTGTTCGAGATTTTTTGCGTCGGTATCGAGAAACAAATGAAATAGCAGCAAAACCCCAAGGAGGAGATCGGCGGTCGAAAATCAAAGGCAAAGATGAAGAATTAGTAAAGACAATTGTTGAAGCGCAAAATGACATATATCTCAGAGAGATCAAAGAAAAACTACATGAAACAAAGACAATAGAAGTGAGCGTATCAGGATTGAGTCGTACGCTTAAGCGCTTAGAATTAGGGCGTAAAAAAAAACTTTAGTAGCCAGCGAACAAGCGACAGAAAGAGTGAAAAAATTGCGTTATGAGTTTCGTCGTTGGCTAGATACGATAGATGTCAAAAACCTTGTATTCATTGACGAGACAGGGCTAAATCTAGCGATGACGAGGCTTTATGGTAGATGTCAAGGAGGATGTAGGGTATATGATGACCGTCCAGGTAACAAAGGTAGAAACATCACTTTAATTGGAGCCATGAGTGATGAAGGGTTGATTGCTGCGATGACTTTTGCTGGTAGTCTCAACACCGCCAGTTTTTTGGTTTTCATTGAGAAAATACTATTGCCTCGGTTATGGGTTGGGGCAATTGTCGCTATGGATAATTTGCCTGTACATTACGCTGCAATGGCTAAAACCCTAATTGAATCCGTTGGTGCTCAGGTTAAGTTCATCCCTCCCTATTCTCCTGATTTATCGCCAATCGAGTTATGTTGGTCAAAATTAAAAGAGATTATTCGCTCGGCTAAAGCTCGCACAATTTCGGCTCTTGACGACGCAATTACTATGGCTATTAATTCTATTACTGATGAAGATGCTCTTAATTGGTTTCATCATTGTGGGCTCTGCTTCGACCCTTTTAGTTAGCTCCTTTTGTGGCGGGTTTGATCGGTATTTGCTGTAATATATCAAATGTGGTATAAAGCAATATGGGCAATCAAAGTAAACCTTTAGTTTGGCTGCATGGAGAAGTTAAGACTCCGCCTTTCAGTCAAGAAATACGGTTAGAAACAGGCGTTCTGCTCAGGCAATTGCAGCAAGGATTGTCTATCGGATTACCTCATTCTCGCCCCATGCCAAGTATCGGAGAAGGGTGTCATGAGTTACGCATTCGAGATGCTGATAAGAACTGGAGAATCATTTATCGAATTGATGATGATGCAATTGTAATTGTGGAGGTTTTTAACAAATCAACGAGAACAACTCCCAAGAATGTAATTGAAGTTTGCCAGAAACGCCTTAGTAAATACGATGCTGACTAGCAGGATTAATGCGATGGATTTAGATAAAAGAGCGCGTTTGGAGTCTAAGGGATGGAAAGTTGGTACGGTTTCAGATTTTTTGGAGTTAACGCCTGAAGAATCTGTTTTGGTAGAGATTAAGTTGGCTCTTAGTCAAAACTTGAAGGAGAGGCGATTAAAGCTGATGACTCAAAGTGAACTTGCTTTTAAGATGAGTTCTAGTCAGCCTCGGATTGCTAAAGCGGAAAATGGTGATGCTTCTGTTTCTATTGAGTTATTGATTAGGGCAATGTTGGCGACTGGCGCGACTCCTCAAGATATTGGACAGGTTATTGCTGGTGTGGGGTAGGCGATCGCTTGAGGAAGTTGCGGCAAGTCGAGATATGTCGATAGATGCGTTGCTAAAATTTTATATTGGGAACGGGTTGCGCGAAGATAAGACTAAGTTATTTAGCGATCGCCAAAAACACATCAATTAAATACATCAAATCGCCCACATCCCTGATGTAGGGGTTTAGCATTTGCGCCGCGATCGCAAATCTCTCCACAAAAAATCTTGATCTGCAAATGCTAAACCCTCTTTGCTTTTATCAATAAACAATTCCTGCGGTTTGAGATTTTGGGCTAATGTGTGAGGCTTTGGGCTAAGCATTCCCAATTTGAGGGTATCTAAAAATTCTTAAATATTTGCGGGAATGCTTAGCCCCTACGGAAAAAATTGCTAAAATTTTAGGAGCTTATAGCGAGGCTGGATGCGTGATGAGTTGGTTGAAGGGTTGTTAGAACTTTTGGGCGATCGCTTATCAAGTTAAGCTATTGAAATGGCGTATTAAAGCATATTGAAGACGGGTTTATGAATGTTGTCTATCGCTTACAAGGTAATGAATTTGAATGGGATATAAACAAAGCTCTAAGCAATATTGATAAACATGGTGTTACATTTGAGGAAGCCGCAGAGGTTTTCTTAGATCCTTTTTACCAAAGTGGTGATGCTACTGTTAATGAGGAGATTCGTGATTTCATTATTGGATATTCGTTGATGCAGCGCTTATTGCTAGTGGTGTATGTCGATCGCGGTCAAAGATCGCGCATAATTTCAGCCCGTCCTGCTACTCGTAATGAAAGGAAGTTATATGAATCAAATTGAAGAGGATATCAAACTGAACATCAAGTCCCGTGCGACTGAGGCGATATTGTTGCAAATTCCAGTTGATGCGATGCGATCGCTTGAGGAAGTTGCGGCAAGTCGAGATATGTCGATAGATGCGTTGCTAAAATTTTATATTGGGAACGGGTTGCGCGAAGATAAGACTAAGTTATTTAGCGATCGCCAAAAACACATCAATTAAATACATCAAATCGCCCACATCCCTGATGTAGGGGTTTAGCATTTGCGCCGCGATCGCAAATCTCTCCACAAAAAATCTTGATCTGCAAATGCTAAACCCTCTTTGCTTTTATCAATAAACAATTCCTGCGGTTTGAGATTTTGGGCTAATGTGTGAGGCTTTGGGCTAAGCATTCCCAATTTGAGGGTATCTAAAAATTCTTAAATATTTGCGGGAATGCTTAGCCCCTACGGAAAAAATTGCTAAAATTTTAGGAGCTTATAGCGAGGCTGGATGCGTGATGAGTTGGTTGAAGGGTTGTTAGAACTTTTGGGCGATCGCTTATCAAGTTAAGCTATTGAAATGGCGTATTAAAGCATATTGAAGACGGGTTTATGAATGTTGTCTATCGCTTACAAGGTAATGAATTTGAATGGGATATAAACAAAGCTCTAAGCAATATTGATAAACATGGTGTTACATTTGAGGAAGCCGCAGAGGTTTTCTTAGATCCTTTTTACCAAAGTGGTGATGCTACTGTTAATGAGGAGATTCGTGATTTCATTATTGGATATTCGTTGATGCAGCGCTTATTGCTAGTGGTGTATGTCGATCGCGGTCAAAGATCGCGCATAATTTCAGCCCGTCCTGCTACTCGTAATGAAAGGAAGTTATATGAATCAAATTGAAGAGGATATCAAACTGAACATCAAGTCCCGTGCGACTGAGGCGATATTGTTGCAAATTCCAGTTGATGCGATGCGATCGCTTGAGGAAGTTGCGGCAAGTCGAGATATGTCGATAGATGCGTTGCTAAAATTTTATATTGGGAACGGGTTGCGCGAAGATAAGACTAACTGAGATCTTGCACCATTCAAGAAAAGGGGTTGCAGAAAGAGCAGAAATGTGAAAAAAAGGGCGTAGTAGTAAATTAAATAACGAGCATGGAAAGCATCGTTAAGCACGCCCAAGGGCTAGTGTATAGTCTTCTGTGTTTGATGCCAAGTGTGTATCAAACAGCAAGTCTCAATGCAATACTAGGACTATTTCTCGAAGCACAAAGGCATCCTTATCCAGAACATACACAGATAAAATCAGCGAGTGCACTCAGCCGATTTCTCAATCACTATAACTGGTCAACGAGAGCAGTAATTCGGTCAACACGGCAGGCTATTTTGGGACAAATCGCCAAGCATCGCCCATCGAAACAAGTGCCATTAAAGATACTGATAGACTTGACTACCCTAGAAAAAAGCGGCAAGTTTTTACATTTGAGCAATCCCACCCAAAACGAACCAGACCCATGGGTGAGAATACTAAACGGAAAGCGAGGACTACATCTGGTTGTACTGTATCTGGTCTATGGAGAGTGGCGCGTACCATGGAGTTTTAGAGTATGGCGCGGCAAAGGATACCCCAGTCCCTCTGACTTAGCTTGTAAGTTATTGGGGACAGTACCCAAGCAACTAACCCAAGGCAAGACTGTGATTGTCCTTGCTGATACTGAGTTTAGTACGGTGAAGTTTTTCAATACTGTCCGCGCCAAGACTTGGCGCATCGTTGTCGGTGTACGCAACAATCGTAAACTTCAAGATGGCCGTACAGTCAAACAACTTTATCGTCATGGCAAACGTGGACAACAAATTTTGCTAGAAGGGCTAACTCAGCCTTTGACGATCTCTTGGTTTTGGCTCAAAAGAGCTGATAGTAAACGGGAGTTACGCTTTGTTGTCTCTTCTCATCCTTATTCTGGTGCTTATCTGGTGATGTTAGGTCGTAAGCGTTGGGCGATTGAGGGATTCTTCAAAACCATCAAACATCGCTTTGGTTTGCATTGTTTTGGGCAATCTACAAAACTTGGTGTTTATCGTTGGCTTATCCTCTCTCTGCTTGCTTATCTTTTGGCCCATTGGATTGATCAATGGTCGAGTCCTCCTGTCTTGGACTGGAAAGCTACCTGTGATTTGACACTTTCCGTTTTATTTCCTTCTGTCCTTTGGTTGAAACTTCTTAGGTATCTCCAAATTAGTGCCGATATTGCTGCTCGTCATGGGTTTGAAATTATTCTCAAACCCATTCCTACTTAACTCTTTCAGGAATGGTGCAAGATCTCAGCTAAGTTATTTAGCGATCGCAAATCTCTCCACGAAAAAGGCGATCGCGTAAGTGCTTAATTTTCTTCCGCTAAAAATATATCTGTTTAATGTTTGTCATTTTTGGGAAACTACCGAGGTTGATGTAGCCTGTTGCTTATGGCAAAGAAATTCTGTGAAGTCTTTAACTTGCAGAATTGATTCTTCTGGAAGTAGTTCTAGTAATGCTAAAAGTTGTTGCTTTACTTTCTATTTATCACTGTGTTGATGAGGATTTATTGGATTTATTTGATGAGGGTAGAGCGTCTCTACATCTAGGGTGTCACGAAATGATTCGGGATCGTCTTGAGATGTTTCGATCATTTCGCCTTCAGTGGTGAACTTTAACCATCCACCAAATAGTTCAACTAGGTAGGCTTCACCATCTTTAAATATTTCCACGATCGCACCATCAGTTCCTTGTGGGGCAATTCCACCAGAGTGAAGCTGACGCTCATGTAGGTAAATAGGTGGAAGGAGGAAAAAGAAGACGACGCAGGAAGTCAAAATCAATCCAACGTAGATTGTAAGCCCACTCGAACATGGCTACATACAGATACAAATACTTCTTGTGAATACCTCGAAAGGGACGCAGAAAATTGCGTAAACCAACCCAAATGCCCTCCATAGTATTGCAATGAACCTCACAAAAACCATCTTGATCTTCATCGCGGGCATACTCGCGCTGAGAGTGACAAACGGTTTGACGCTCACGACCAGAAGCAGGTATGCGATTATAAGCATCGGATTCATCGGTATAGACTGTCGTGGTCGGTAAGGTCGTTACCTCTACCTGCGGTTGAATCGTGATTTGTTGAGTATTGTCACAGACCTTCATGCGGATCTGACCACTGTTGCGCCCAACAGTACCGACAATGGGTGGACGGTCATTTGCCATGGTTCCCTTGCCTTTGCGTTGATTCCCGCGTTGTCTTGGTGGGTCTGCTATTGGATCTTTTTTTTTGCTCCCTTTTCTCCTGCATTCTGAAACATCTCGTCCATCTCGGCTTCAGCATCGGGCAGATTACCATTAATCAAATGGGCAAATCCTCGACGTTGGATGCGATGCCGCCAAGACAATAATGTCCCATAGTCGAGTCCTAGTTCCTCGGCTATGTGTTGGGTCGTTTGTCCTTGTAAGAATCCACGCAATATCAGCACGATCTGACCACAGGTGTAATGGCTTCCTGATAAGTCTGTTCCTGTAAAAATGTGAAACACTTTCCCACATTCCCGACACTTATATTTGACGATTGGTGTACGTTGGCGATCGTGTGGCGCTTGTCCTGCTGGTATTGCGTGTCCACTTGGACAATGCAAACCCTTTGGATGCTGGATCTTTAATAACCATTCATAGCACGCTTGTTCATCTAACAATTCGGTCAGGGGAAATTTGATCATGGCATCTCTATCGATTTATGAAAATGACTTCCTCCTATTTTGCCATTTCACCTACTTCCCCATATGAGCGGAAGCTGAATGTCTTGATTTAAGGTAACGGAATCAAATATTTGAAATTTACTCATGTTTTTGCCTCCAAGATTTATTGAAAAAGTTAGGGCGCTAGGTTAGAAATGTATTGTTCCTCATAGGCTTGAAAATCCACTGGGGCAATAATATCAATATTCTCGAATCGGGCGATCGTTAACAAATCTTTATCTCCCGTAACGATACATTGAGCTTTACCAGCTAAAGCTGTTGCCAAAATCCAATCATCATCAATATCTCGACATACTTGCTGCTCTAATTGAGAAGGGATGACTATTTCCATCTTTGAGCGAAATATTGATAAAGCTTCATTTATATCTTCTATCTCATACTTGAATTTCTTTTGGAGCTTTTCTGCTAGTTCGTCCAATATAAATTTAGAAGAAATAATCTCATGAACTTTGAGCGAATTTTCTACAAGTGCATAACATTTACCTCTAGAGATCAGTGATGCTATTAAGACATTGGTATCAAGGACTATTCTCATGACACCATTTCAAAGATATCTTCGTCAGTAAATCCGCCTTGCAGGTCAGCTTGTTTAAGCATTTTTTCGCGTAATGTTTGCAATCTACGCACTAAAAGATACTCACGAACTGCGCGTTCGATCAGTTCGAGGGATGAGATTGCTTCAATCTGCGATCGCGCTTCGAGTGAATCTCTGACATCGGCTGGTAAGTTGAGCGTTATAGTTTGTTGCATAGAAAGTAACAGCGTTGATTATTTTTATTTTAACAAAAAGTAATTTTTTATAAATGTAGGGGTAGAGCATTTGCGCCGACATTCATAAATTATCACCGAAATCTATATACGCAAATGCTTTACCCTCTTCGCTGTGACCGATCGCTTATCCCTGCGGTTTGGGGATTGTGGTGATTTGCGAAGGTTTAGGGCAGAGCATTACCGATTTAAATGGATTGCAAAATTCATAAATTGTGGCGGTAATGCTCTGCCCCTACAGGATTTTATTGATTCTCATCTATTGCATCTTGAAATTACTTTTGTAACCGATTCAATACTATCTAGACTTACAAAATTGCCTTCTATCGAATTCTTTGGAATAGCATAGTCCATAGGTAGACTAGCAAGAAGTGCATCATTACCATTTTTCGTATTTTGCATAAATTCATCATGAGTTAGCCACTTATTGCTTCTAGTACTGTACCAACCCAGCTTTGTTGCAAACTTTTGCCATATTTCAGATTTATACACACCGCTCTGGCTGCCATATTGTAACCACAAATTTTTCTGCACACTAAACCCAAATCGATAGTTGCTGTAATGAGACCAGAGGTGATCAATAGTTAGCAAATCTGGACAAGGAAAATTTTGAATATTCGTAGCATCTAGCCAACCCTCCTTTTGGCGATTTGTGACTTTTAGCATTATGATTCCTGTCATTACATCGGCTTGTCTCCATTTTTTCGCTTTTAACAATCTCTCTAAATTGCCATATTCAATAGGGTAGTGAATACTAGCTTGGTGATTATTCTGGTGTGATTTGACTGATATAACGGAGAAACGATGTTCAAAAGGTAAGTCAGCAGATTTAAAACTATAACTAGAAGAAGTGCTTACAGTGTTGATACGAGTAATTCCTAACTCTCGTAAAGCTTCCACAACTGAACTTGAGCGTTCTTTAACCCTGTAAGCAGTCATCTGATCTAACAGCTTCTCAAACTCATCGCTCACCACCTTCCCATTCAAAAACTGTCGCCATTGATATTCATTCTCCAAAACGTCATAGAGCGTAAACGGTTCCACATTCGTGAGCAAATGCAAACAAGTCACACCCAATCCAAACAAATCGCTCTGAAATACCGACTTACCCAACATTTGCTCAGGAGCGCCATAACTTGGCTTCCCGATGCCCGTCCCCGTTTTTGCCAACAACGTCGCCGTTGCGTGTTTTGCCGCCCCAAAATCTACCAGCACTAACTTTTGATCACTGCGCCGCCGAATGATATTGTCTGGCGAAATATCGCGATGAATTACCGACTTGCTATGCACAAACTCCAAGATTTGCAGCACCTCCACCAATACATCCCGCACCTGCTGCTCACTAAAAGCACCAACACGCCTTAACTCCTGTTCCAAAGTCTCACCATCGATAAACTCTTGGATGAGGTACTGCTTACCCTCATGAATTGTAAAAGATAGAAGTTCAGGAATTTGCGGATGCTTACCCAAATCATCAAGCCGTTTTGCCTCCTGCTCAAATAACCTGATGGCAACATCCAAAGTCCCTTGACTCGCATTAGGATTGATCGTCTCAAACGCAAACTGCTTAATCACACAACGAGGCTGTGATGGCTTCGACTCATCCTGAGCCAAAAAAGTCTTACCAAATCCCCCTTGTCCGATTACCTTCAAAGCGCGATAACGCTCTTGAATTTGCAACTTAGCGCCGCATTGACTGCAAAACTTGGTTGTTATTGAGTTTGAACGATCGCAAGCAAGACAAAGACAGTTACTCATGCTGAATGAAATTTTTTGGAAAGCCATCTTTGATAATTATGACATTTAGATAGGATGATAATCCATCTTCATCAATTACATCAAAGCGATCGCAAATCACTTAAAACAAAAAAGAGGTGCAAACAATGTTTGCACCTCTTTTTTGCGGGAAAAAAGCTTAGCTGTTATTGAACAACTACTTTACCTTGCATACCAGCGCCACGGTGGGGAGAGCAATAGTAAGCGAACTCACCAGCTTCATTAAAGGTGGACTCTAGCTCAGCCTTAGGCTTTTGCGCTAGCTTCTTATGAGAAAGTTCTGCATGACCGTCAAACACAACATTGTGAGGGAAAGCTTTGTTGTTAACCCATTTGACAGTATCGCCTACTTTGATTGTGACCACTTTAGGCTCGAATACTAGCTGACCACCATCAGAACCCATCTTAACGGTGACAGTATCAGCAGCAGCAGGGCTTACTGACATAAAGAAGCTACCAACAACAAACAAAAGGCTAGCAATCACTAAACCTAGCTTTTTCGCAAAGGAAGAAATATTCATGATTAATTACCGACTAAAATTCAACTTGACTTGCACTAATTCGACTCGACTCGAATCAAAGCAACTAAAACACGTAGGAAAAAGCTAATAAAATTAGCTTACTTCAATGTGGCGTATGACTAGTACGCTACATTATTCGCTTAATAGTATATCTTTCCGCCGCCCCAGCCGATACCTCTAACATTAGGTTCGTACAGGATATAACCAGCAATTAGCTTGAGGTCATTGTCGGTAAGTCCACGCATGATGGGGAAAATATCGGTGCTCTTGAGACTGGGGTGAACGTCATAGATTTCAGTAACACCGTCATAGGTAGTAGGCTTTTTCATGAAATCTACCAAACCAAGGACGTTGTTACGTACTGGATTAGCTCCAGCCAAGGATTCAGGAGAAAGGTTGACGTTGGGATTGGTAAAAGTTGCACCGCCAAGGTGACAGGTAGCACAGGCATTAGAAAATAATTTCTTGCCCTTAGCAATGTCTTTTTGGGTTAAGACAATATTGGTGCTTTCGTTAAGGGGAACGGTACGTAGAGCGATCGGAATGTCGGCAGCGCTGACGCTGGTGGTAAAAAGCTGGAAGGCTAGCATTACGAATGCGATCGCCACCGCTAAATATTTAAAAGAATTTTTGTTCATAATTACGGACATAACTTAATTTATCTAAGTTTATCTAAAAGAATTTAACCTAATCTCAAAGATTTATTGCGATTTTGCGATCGCGATTACTCTTTGGAGTTTTTAGGGATTTTTGAAAGAGGTTTTAGAATTTTGGGCTTCGGATGCCATGATTACGGCTTTTGCGTCTTCCAAAGCAAGTTTGGTTTCGGCATCTTGGTAAGCGATCCCAAGGCGATCGCATAGTTTAAATACAGACTCAAGGGTGAGTTTGTAGTCTTCCGCGATCTCAGCGATCGAATAATCAGCAAAGCCCATAACAATACCCGTATCTAGTTAATTCTAGAGATGTTTGTGCTATTTTCTCATGCAAAGGCAAGACAAAACCCAAAAAGTAAAGGCGGCGCTTCGTGCCGCCTTTACTTTTTGGGTTTAGAGAATGAGCGCACCAAAATAAATTTTTTAAAAGTGTTGCTTTGCAACACTTTTAAAAAATTTATTGGTTTGGGTCTGAGCGCAAAGTGTTGTAATAGAGGCAGTAGTCAACAGAGAAACAGTAATGACAGCCGCTTCAAATAATGCACCTGTTAATGCTCCTGCCCCTGCACCAGTGCAAACAGCGATCGCGATTACCCAAGCGCCCAGTGAGGTAGTGGTCAATCGCGAAATTGCGATCGCAGGGACAGCCGACTTTACTCAAGTTTTACAAATTCTCGTCACCTTAGCCAACGATGCCCCAGTTGCGGTGCAACTTAACGCCACGACAGGTACTTGGCAGGTAAAAATTACGGCTGGTTTACCAACTGCGATGGCGACATTTTTGCGGGTGCGAGCGATTGGTGCAAATAATCAGCTTTTGGCTGAGTTGATCGTCAATATTTTAGTTAAGAATCCTGACATCGCCTTGATAACCAAGCAAGCTACTCGTTTTAAAGCTTCTCCTGCGGATTCAGGGACTTTACCGCCGAATGGTAAGGTCGATGTGCTGGCTGGACAAACCCTTGAAGTATTGCGTTATGGCTCTGTCGATGGACATATCAAGGTTTTACTCAAGCAACCGATCGCACCGATGGGAGCCTTTGGTTATTTCTACTCTCCCCATGTGGATTTGATTGCACCGATTACGCTGACGGTGAAGCAAGACACGATTTTCAAGATTTCCACTGCGGCTTCGCAGTCTTTGCCATTTACCCAAAAAGTCGAGGTGAAAGCGGGGACAAAATTTTTATTGGATGGAAATTTTACGATCGCCGCTAACCATGTCCAAGTTAAGTTGGCGCAACCCTTAGCTCCTGTCGGACATGTTGGGTTCTTTTTCTTGCCCCATGTGGAATTATCGAAACTGGGCGAATCCCTTGATTTCTCGAATCCTGCTGATGTTAGTGATATCCCGATTAAAGGTGCGATCGCCACGGTGATTACTGACACCTTTTTGAAAGCATCGTCACAAAATGCTAGTAGCCTCTCCGATTCACAAAAAATCATGGTTAAGGCTGGTACGACCTATCCGATTAGTGGCTATGCGACGGTTAATGGTCATTTTCGCGTGAAGTTTACCTCCGCGATTGCCCCGATTGGAAATGTAGGTTTTTTCTATGCGCGGCATATCAGCATCACCAAAAATGGCAAGCAGATCCTGTTCGATCCTGACATGAAAACCTTGACCGTTAGGCAAAACACTGTACTTAAGAAGCGCCCCATTGATGCGCGGCAGTTAGCGGCAAATGAATTAGCACCCCTCAACACAGGTGATGTGTTCGGTCTGGATAGCTATAGCCTGACCGATATTCATTTCCAAGTCACTTTAAATGATGATGTACCACCTCTGGGCAAGTCGGGCTTTGTATTTGCGGGGCATGTCAACCTTCAGCAAGGCAATAAGGCGATCGAGATTACGCCCAAGCGTAAGGTTTTAGGCGTGCCCTATTTTTCGCAATTAGATAATCCGCGAGATCCTTTTGTGACTTGTAATGTCACCTCGATCGCAATGGTGTTAGCTTTTCACGGTAGGCGATCGCGTAATCCGCGACAACAGCTAGAAGATGAGCTATATCAATGGGTAATCGATCGACACGGTAGACAAGCTCGTACTGATAATTCGGTGTTACAGATGCTTTATCGGGCTTATGGTTTTGGCGGCAACTTTAGCACTACTCGCACATGGTCACAAATCCAACAGGAAATTATCGCTAATCGTCCCGTTGTCATCGGGGGCTACTTCACCCACGGCGGACATATCATTACGATCATCGGCTTCGATGAGCAGGGATATATCGTCCATGATCCTTATGGTAATGCTCTTATAGGCTATAGCCAAACCGAAGGAAAGAGTTTGCGCTATCCATACATTTACATGCGCGATATGTGTGGTGTCGATGGCGATGTATGGGCGCATTTCATTCTGCCCAAATAATTACAAAGCTCTGCTCCGCAGTGCTTTGTAACATAAAACCCCAAAGAGATTCGCGACGCGAATCTCTTTGGGGTTTTGTAGAATTTTAGGCGATCGCTGAGTTATCAATCACATCTTGCCAACGCCCATTACCCACAGCCCGAATAGCTTCTTTGAGCTGAATGTCACCTGTGTAGATGGCTTTGCCGACGATTGCACCCTTCACGCCGACGGATTCCAGCGATACCAGATTTAACAGATCCGTAATCGAACTAACGCCACCTGAAGCAATTACTGGCACATCGACATTTTCGGCAAGTTGACGCAAAGCTTCGATATTTGGCCCCTGCATCGTGCCATCGCGATGAATATCTGTATAGATAATTCCTGCGATGCCCACAGAAGTCATGCGTCTGGCAAGATCCACAGCCGTTACATCCGAATTGGTCAACCAGCCTCTCGTGGCAACCTTGCCATTACGAGCATCAATGCCGATCATGATTTGTTCAGGGAATTCTGCACAGATATTGGCAACTAGTTGCGAGCTTTCCACCGCCGCAGTGCCTAAAATCACCCGACTCACGCCAGAATTTAGCACTGACACGATACTTTCGCGATCGCGCAAACCGCCACCCATCTGTACTCGCATCGGAATTGATCGGGCGATCGCCTCAATTACCTTTAAGTTTTTCGGCTTGCCTTCCTTTGCACCATCCAAATCAACCACATGCAAATACTTAGCGCCTTGGTCATACCAACGCTGAGCAACCTCAACGGGGTCTTCACCAAATACTTCTGATTTTTGATAATCCCCCTGATAGAGCCTGACGCAGCGTCCATCTAAAATATCAATTGCGGGAATTACATCCATAATTTTTACCATACGATCCCAGAAGCTTATTCTATCTAGATTTAGCGATCGCGGTATAGTACAAATCAAGGAAATCCGCTTTTATTGTCTAACTCGCCCTTTAATTTGCCCTTTTGTCCCCTATGAAATCGCCTAAGCAGTCAGTATCCCAAAAGTTAATGTCCGTTGGCATCGTCATTAGCGTTGCTTTTTTGCTGATGGCGATCGCCACACCATTGCTGCAAGCGATGGGAATCCTGACCGATCCCAGTGAATTTCTCAGCAATCCGATCCATCAGCCCCCATCTCCACAACATTGGTTTGGTACTGATTTACAGGGACATGATGTATTTACAAGAACGATCGCTGGTGCTGGTGTTGCTTGGCAGGTAACCATTGCCTCAACTGTAATTAGCTTAGCGATCGGCGTACCTTTGGGAATGCTAAGCGGCTACAAAGGTGGTTGGCTCGATCGCATCTTAGTGTTTTTGATGGACGCGCTCTACACATTGCCCAGTTTATTGCTCTCGCTGACGATCGCTTTTGTGGTCGGTGCTGGTGTCTGGAATGCGGCGATCGCGCTCAGTGTCGCCTATATCCCCCAATATTTTCGGGTAATCCGCAACCAAACTGTGAGTACGAAAACCGAAGTTTATATCGAAGCTGCTCAAGCGATCGGTGCGGATACGAAAACCATCTTAATGAAATATCTCGCGCCTAACGTAATCCAAAGCTTACCCGTAATTTTCGCCCTCAACGCCGCTGATGCAATTCTGACTCTGGCAGGTTTAGGCTTTTTGGGCTTAGGTATTCCTGAAGATGTGCCTGAATGGGGACACGATCTCAAGCAAGCTCTCGATGCTCTCTCGACTGGCGAAAATATCTGGTGGACAACAATTTTCCCTGGATTGGCGATTACTTTAATGACAATCGGTTTATCACTGGTGGGCGAAGGCTTGACTCAGAAATTTAGTAGCAAGAAAGAACAGTGACCTTTTGTAGCTATGTATTTTGACTTTCTCATTCCTAAGCGTCCCGTATCTTTGCAAACAAGAAAAACCGCGAATTTACAAGCATGGAAGCAATATGTTAGAAATGAAGCTGCAAAAATTTGGACAGAAAAAATTTTTTCTGGAAAAGATCTTCAGCTAACGTTGATATATCTTTACAACAGCGATCCTGTTGATACAGACAACATTATCAAACCAATACAGGATGCACTTATTGGACTTATTTACGATGATGATTTACTGATTACAGATGTAGATGCTCATCGTCGCGCACTATCTGGCACATTTGACCTTACGCTCTGTCCAATTCTACTTGTTCAAGGCATAACATCGGGCATAGAATGTGTGTATGTTAGAGTTGCTGAATCTAAACCATTGGAGGACTACTTATGACTGTTGATTCTCAATTAACTGAAAAGGGTTTAGACGCTAAAGTTTTAGAAAAGAATAGATTGCAAGGAATTGTAGAAAAATATAAATTGCAAGGATTTGAAGTTGTAATCGAGCCTTCTAAATCTCTGATTCCTTTTGATTTGGGAAATTATTGTCCAGATCTTATTGCGAGAAAGGGATTGGATGAAGGTTACATAATTGAACTGAAAAACTCAATTGCTAAAATCTCAGTTGATCGCTATCGAGAAATTGCCGAAATAGTAGCTCAGCATCATGGTTGGAGATTTTTACTGATAACTGGAGAGGATATCTCTTCAGCCGATCCCCAAAATGATAGTGAGTTAATGACTTGGGATCAAATGTTGCAACGCCAAGAACAGGCTCAAAAGTTTTTAGTGATCGGAGAAGTGGAAGTAGCTTTTTTATATTTATGGGGAGTTTTGGAAGCGGCTATGCGTCGTCAAGCTAGGCAAGTTGCAATTCCGATAGAACGCTTTCCTGCCAACTCTTTGATTAATCATTTATATTCTCAAGGTGAGCTTTCGATGGAGCAGTTTGATCAAGTGAGAGTCATTCAAACTATACGCGATCGGCTTATACACGGCTATCAAATCCCTAATCTAGATGAGCCTACAAAACAATTGCAAATGCTTGTAAATGAGTTAATTGCAATGTGGAAGATATAAATCTATGCTGACAGGTTTGGCGATTACTTTTATAGCGATTAGTGGAACGTCAGTCGGCAAAGGCTTAACTCACAGATCTAGTAGCAAGGAAGCTGAATGGTAAAACTAAATGAAGAAACCTAAAAGCAATATGGCACAAAGTAAAATCGATGAATCTTTTCAGGAGATAAGATCGCCAATTCAAGGATGAAATGCAACACCTAGAGATCTTTGCGTAAAGGGACTCATAAGGATATTCTGATATTAATCACAATAATTAGGATACCCTCATGAGCTTTGTCCATCTTACCACCACAGAAAGAAGTGAACTGTATAAACTAAGAGTAATTGAGCAATTATCTGTATCAGAGATAGGTCGTCGCTTGAAGCGAAACAAAAGTACGATTTCAAGAGAGTTATCGCGCAATACAGACGAGCGACAGATTGGCTATTTGCCAGATACTGCGGTTGCCCTGATGAAAGCAAGACGGAAACAAGCAAAGGTAAGATTTCAGAGCATCAGTGCTGAGACGATCGCCGAAGTCAAACAACGGTTAGAGCAACACCACAGCCCAGAGCAACTAGCAGGGAGAATGGAAAGGGAGGGGCTAGGTAAAATCAGCTATGAGACGATTTATCTGATGATCTATGCAAACCATCAAGAGATGGGAATATATCAACAATATCTGAGGCAGAAGCAAAAGCAACGAAGGCGCAAAGGTCGCCATCAGAAGCGAGGTGGCATTCCCAATAGGGTAGGGATAGAGAATCGACCGAAGATTGCAGATTTAAAAACAGAGATTGGACATTGGGAAAGTGATACGGTAATCGGGTGCAACCACACAGGTATCGTAGTTACGCATGTTGATAAAGCATCGAAGTATTTACTTGCTGGACTAGCTAAGAACAAGACGATGGATGAGATCAACAGAGTGACATTCAATCTATTTGAGCCTATAGAATCAACATCTCGAAAGACAATGACCTTTGATAATGGAAGAGAATTCTGTGGGCATGAGAAGCTATCTGAAAGATTGAAACTAGAGACCTTCTTTGCGAATCCATATCATTCATGGGAACGTGGATTGAATGAACACACCAATGGATTAATTAGAGAGTTCTATCCCAAAAGTACAAACTTTAAAATCGTGAAAGAAGAGGACTTTCAGAAGGCAGTGAATTTGATCAATCACAGACCCAGAAAATCACTTGACTATCGTACTCCTTACGAAGTATTCTTTGCTTCATCAGAACCCGTTGCATTTCATCCTTGAATTGGCGGATCATTAATTGATTTTTTAAAATCGAGAACTGAAGCACCTAAGGAAAAACCACTTTCACTATATTTTGAACGCAACGAACTAGGCAGCTTGAACTTAAATTATGAAGAGGCTTTACATTATCATAAGTGCCTAAGGAATTTAATAAAAATTTCAGTCAAAGATGATGACTTAAGCCTAAAAAAGGTAGAAAATGCTTTTCAAGAAACATTATTAAAAGCACTATGCGTGAATACTAGTTCTATTTCTGAAGACTTAAGAATTAGTGAAATCCTACAAGATTTGAAGCAAAAAATTACTGCTAAACGAATTACATATCGTTGCTATATTCCAATATGCGGAATAAGTGAGGGAGGTCTACCTTTATCAATAGGACAAATTGAATTTATTGTTTTTGACGATCTTCTTGTCAATAATTTCCAAGAAAGAGTAGCAAAGCATCCAATTGAAAAAGAAGCCAAATGGGAAATGCTCAAAAATAATATTGATACGAATTTCTATAAAAAAGTATTTAGTGTAGTCACTGTAGAGGCAAAAGATAATGAATCAGCACAAGTAATCGCAATCAAAAAAACACGAAAAATTCTAGATATACTTAATTTTTTTAGCGCATTAGTTCCATACAATCCTAATGCTTGGGCATACTTGTCGGGAGACTCAGGATCACATTGGTTTGAAACAATTATATTAAATGAAAATGACGGAGTCAGCTTAAATATTGGTAGAAAGCGGCTCGGTTCATTACAGAAGCTTGAAATCCCAAGAATTATAGAATCAGATGTAAAAGACAATATTGGCTTTAGTCACATTAACAATCTACTGAAGAAAAACAATCTAAATAAATTTGAACAAGCTTTGATTACCGCTATACAGTGGATAGGAAGAGCCGTTATCGCTAATAGACGAGAGGATGCATTTCTCTTTTACGCTATTGCACTTGAAAGTATTGTATTAGTAGACAATGAAAAAGCTGAGTTGAGTTATCGTTTACGGATACGAATTGCTCATCTGATTACGAGTACCCCAAAGAATCGGAAAGAAGTAGTGAATGCTGTAAGAGAACTTTACAATCTACGCTCAAAGCTCGTTCATGATGGAAAGTATCAGATAACTGACCTAGAGCTAAATTCTATGAAGTCTATATCCATACTTTGTATTCAACGTTTATGTATTGATCCTATATTTCAAAACATTACTTCTCCAGAAGATTTTTCTGACTGGTTAGAAGATCAGATTCTTGGTAAAGTCATTGAGAAATCCGATATTACAGGGTGATCGCCAGTCTCGTTGTGCGATCGCAGGTCACGTAGAGTGCGTAAATGAAATGTAACGCAACGTTTTAATATCAATCAAATGAACCTTTTACATAACAAATGTTTGATTCTTATCGGAATTAGAGGCAAAATCCCTCTTAGAGAACTTGCCTCAATGAGCTATCAAATTGCTAGGCGATTCAAAAAAGATTTAGATAAAATTAACGACCAAAAACTTCTCTCAAAAGTTGGAAAATGCATTGAAGCAATTGGAACTTCTCAAGCACTATCTGAAATCCCCGAACTTAAATCACTAAAAGGCTTGTCAGGAACTATCGCATTAAATTTGACTACAGCTATCGTATCGGAATTTACTAGGATGGAGAAATTATTGAAATCCTCAAAATAGAAAAAGGATTCCACAAAAATTTTTTGTAGAAGTATTACGATCGCAGAGACAAATAATGATGACGCAATATTAGAAGCGCCTTTACTCAGCTTCGAGTGGAGCCATCGTTAATCCTGCTTGCTTCAGTTGGGCATGATAAAGCTCCGCTTGCTCCATTGGTCCCACCCAGACGATCGCTAAGCCCTCAAAATGTACTTGATTAGTCAATTCCCAAGCCATCTCCTCATTCATGTTTGGGATATATTTCATCAAGCATTCAGAAACATGCTCAAAGGTATTGAAATCATCGTTTAACACAATGACCTTATATTTCGGGTAAGGCTTGCGTACTACCTCCTTCACAGTATCTTTAACTTTTTCAGGGGTTTGAACAGCAGCAAATATAGCCATAATTTCAACTCATGTTTTATATCTTGCATTATCGCAAAAAGCGATCATAGTTGTATATTTTCAAACCTACAGTGATTTGCGCTCGAATCCAGAAAAAAATTGAAAGCGTTGCTTTGCAACGCTTTCAATTTTTTTCTGGCGGCTTGTTTGATCGATGATTACTGTAAACGATAGGGGGGCGGCACTTTGTGCTGCTCCTCTCGTTTGGGTTTTAGAAACGACAAAGAATTGATTGGTGGCGCGAAGCGCCGCCAATCAATTCTTTGGTCTAGCTATAACCAGCAATGGTTTTAAAAACGCCAAATGGCTTAGTCATTTTTGTGTTTTGGGATTAACCACAGCGTGGCAACCGCGATAATATAGAAATATGGAACTTGAAGCTCTCCGATCGCACCAGTGGTTTAAGCTCATTTGTGGTGCGAGTTACCAACATTTACCCGCAATTCGCCATCTTGCCCTGATTTATACATTGGCAGGAGCAGATTGCATTGATATGGCTCCCGATCCTGCGACGATCGCAGCCGCCAGAGAAGGAATTGCAGCAGCACTCAAATTAGAACCAACTGCGATCGCCCCTTTAGTAATGGTCAGCTTTAACGATGGCGAAGATCCACATTTTCGGAAAGCATTTTTTGATCCTGAGCTTTGTCCAAGCGATTGCAGCCGTCCTTGTGAAAAAGTATGCCCCACCACAGCAATAAAATTTAGTAATGATTACAATGGGATCATGCCAAATCTTTGTTATGGGTGCGGTCGTTGCTTACCGCTATGTCCAGTGCAAATAATTCATACCCGCGAACAGGTTTATGTCCCTGAAGATATTTTTCACCAAGTTGATGATGTACTTAACCAGTCAGTTAATGCGATCGAAATTCATACACAACCCAATCGCACCAAAGAATTTGCCGCATTTTGGCAGCGCTTGAGTCCGATTATCCCCAAACTCAAGCTAGTAGCCGTCAGCTTTCCAGACTGTGAAGATCTGCGCGATTACCTCATGTCTTTGCTCGAAGGGATGAACCCCAAGCCGCGATCGCTGATTTGGCAAACCGATGGCAGACCGATGAGTGGCGATATCGGTGATGGCGCAACTAGGGCAGCTTTGCAGCTAGGGCAAAAAGTGCTGGATTTCCAGTTACCCCTTGGCTTTGTGCAATTGGCTGGTGGTACAAATGCGAGTACTGTCCCGAAGCTGCGCCAAGCAGACATACCAGTAGCTGGCGTTGCCTATGGCAGCTATGCTCGTAAAATCGTGATGGATTTTCTAGAAGGTCTGGGAGAAGAAATACCCGATCGCCTCGAAGATCGTCCTTGTTTACTCTGGCAAGCTGTTGCGATCGCCCGTCAATTAGTTTCGCAAATCAAAACCTAACTGTAAAACCTTAAAAAGCCTAATGGACTCCATCCGCAAGCAAGTTACAGACAACCTCGATCAACTTCTAGATATTTTGCCTCCACGCATTAAGAGCAGCATTGAACTCTGCGGCGGGTTAGAACAACTTGTCGAAATTGTGATGGACTTAGGCAGGTTGCCAGAAGCGCGTTATTTTGACAGCACCAAATATCTAACCGATGACCCGATTACCAAAGAAGATTTGGCGCTCTGTGTCAAGCAAGTTGGCGAGTTCGGCGGCGATAACCGCGCAGGTATCGAACGCACACTCCACCGCATCAGTGCCATCCGCAACCGCAAAGGCGAAATCATCGGGCTAACCTGTCGGGTTGGTCGAGCTGTCTATGGCACGATCGCGATGATTCGCGACTTAGTCGAAACTGGTAAATCGATTTTGCTCTTAGGCAAACCGGGGATGGGCAAAACTACGGCTCTGCGTGAAATTGCCCGTGTGCTTGCCGATGACCTGAATAAGCGCGTCGTCATTATTGACTCATCTAATGAAATCGCTGGCGATGGTGACATTCCGCATCCTGCGATCGGACGGGCGAGGAGGATGCAAGTATCGCAGCCTGAGTTGCAACACCAAGTGATGATCGAGGCGGTGGAAAACCATATGCCTGAAGTAATCGTCATCGATGAGATTGGTACTGAACTCGAAGCATTAGCAGCAAGAACGATCGCGGAACGAGGTGTGCAACTCGTGGGAACGGCTCATGGTAATCAACTCGCCAATTTAATCAAAAATCCTACCCTTTCTGACTTGATCGGCGGCATTCAATCGGTCACCCTCGGTGATGAAGAAATGCGGCGGCGCGGATTGCCTCAAAAGAGTATTTTAGAGCGCAAAGCCCAGCCAACTTTTGATATTGCTGTAGAAATGTGGGAGCGCTACCGTTGGGCAGTCCATGACGATGTAGCGGGAACCATTGATATGCTCTTACGCGATCGCGATCCAGGTCGTCAAATTCGGGCGGTAAGTGATGCAGGCGAAGTGACTACGACTGAGGAGAAGCCCAAAAATCCTGAGGTGATGCGAAATCCTGCGGTCAAAGGTTGGCGGGCTACGGGCAAGATTAAGCCCATTCCCCTTGATCCTCAGGTGCAAATGCGATCGGAATTAGCTGATCTGTCTAGCAAGATTAGCAATAATTCTGTTGCCGAGCTGCATGAATCCAGTGACGAAGATGAAGAAGAATTTGGCGATATGTCTTCCTATGTTGCCATGCGAGAGCGTTTTGGGACGCTGAATGTCTATCTCTATGGAGTCAGCCGCCATCAAACTGAGCAGGTGGTGCAATCGATCAATTTACCGATTGAAATTACTAAGGATCTTGATGAAGCAGATATAGTGCTGGCTTTGCGATCGCAGATTCGCACTAGCTCCAAAGTCCGTCAAGTTGCTGAAGCGCGACAGATTCCCATTCATGCGATCAAAACTAGCACTTTGCCACAAATTACTCGCGCTTTACGCAGGATTTTGCATATCGATGAGAGTCCTGCGGATACGATTAGCGATCTGAATATGTTCGCCTATGGTGACTCTGAGGATGAAATCGAAGCTCTCGAAGAGACAAGGCTAGCTGTTGAGCAGATTGTCATTCCTAAGAGTCAACCCGTTGAGCTATTGCCCCGTTCATCGATTATTCGTCGGATGCAGCATGAGTTAGTTGAACATTATCAACTGCGATCGGAAAGCTACGGCTCCGAGCCAAATCGACGTTTACGCATTTTCCCTAATTAGAAGATTTCTAAGGCATAATTAAGCCCATAAGGTTGCGCCCCTGCGGGGCGCAACCTTATGGTTCACAAATACTTATACTCATTTGTAGGCACAGTTTTTGGAATAAAGCTAGGGCTAATACCAATTCACAGAAGTGTGACAACACTTCTGTGAATTGAAAACCAAACCCTGTAAGGAAATCGCTATTACCAAATGGTTTTGACTGGGTAATGCACGATCGCACTATCCACTGTAATCATTGATAAATCTTCATTACCTTTCACAGATGATGGTCATGGGTTTATGTCAGCGCATAGATGATTGTAGGGGCGTTGCATTTGCGCCACAATTTTTAAACTCATCACAGAAATCTCGATCGCAAATGCTGCGCCCTCTGTGCTTTTACTACCATGTACACAAGTCATAAAACCTAGTCAAGTCAACAATTAATCGCCCCCTAGCCCCCAATTCTGGGGGAACAAGAAAATAAATCTTTTTCAAAGTCCCCCAGAATTGGGGGATTTAGGGGGCTAAGACACATTGAAACGTAGACAGGCACAGACTTATGTGTACATGGTAGGCGGCTTGGGGATTTGGGGCGGATGTCAGAGGTTTAGGGCGGAGCATTCCCGTATTGAGGGAATTGCAAATTTTATAAATCTCTGCGGGAATGCTTTGCCCCTACCAGAATTTTTTCCTTTTTCCTTGTCCCTTACCCCACCATCGCTCTCACTTTTTCTAACAAACTCTCAACTTTGGCTGCGTCGGGGGATTTGAGGTGTTGCAGGATAGTGAGGGATTCTTGGAGATAAGTAATCGCCGTTTGAAAATCACCTTGTTCTTTTGCAATATGCCCTAAATACCAGAGTGTGATTGCTTTGCCATGTACATCCCCAATACGTTCTTTAATTTCTAAGGACTGCTTAAAGAGATTGACTGATTGCTCAAATTGTCCTTGTCGAAAATAGATATCAGCCATACCATGCAATGTGGCGGCTTTGTAGCCAATATTTCCAATTTGGTCATAGATCTCTGATGCTTGTCGATAGAGGTTGATTGCTTCTTCAATTTGTCCCTTTTGAGTATGGATCGTTGCTATCCAAGACAGAGCGGTTGCCTCTTTTTCAACATTTCCAATTTGTCTGGCAATTTCTAAAGCCTGATGATATTGTTCAAATGCTTTATCGACTAAGCCTTGAGATTGATAAATCTTTGCCATTTCAATCAATGTGGCTGGCTTGCCCATCACGAAACCGATGCTTTCATTGATTTCCAAGGACTGCTGATAGAGGTTTATCGCTTGGTCTACCTGTCCCTGTTGGGCTTTTAGCATTCCAAGACAATGAAGTGTAAAAGCTTTAGTGCTTTCATCGTCGTCCAAACACTCATTTATTGCCTGTTGATAATATTCTTCCGCTTTCTCAACATTGCCTAAACTTTGCTCACAATAAACCAATTCGGTTAGAACTTTGCTACTTCGTGAAACCTCAAGAGTATTCTTACAAAGAATAACTGCTTCACGGAATCTGCTCTTACTTCTCCAATTCCATGCTAAAGAAGTTCCAATCGTTACCGCGATCTCTTTCTCATCACCCAACAAAGCCAACCGATGAATTTCTAACTTTTGCTCCTCAGTAGAAGACTCAGATTCTTGATACCAAACTCGATAGAGTTCCCTTGCTGCTGTCGCATACATCTCCAGCGTAAACTCAGAACTTAACAACTCCACCAAAATCTTCGGCACACGATAAAGATCGCCATTGACTTCTAACAAACCGATCGCCTTTGCCCGATCTTGATGCACCTTGAGATTCTCAACTCCCTCACATACCTTCGCAAACACCAACTCAGGCACAGGCAAATCGAATACCAAACCCAGCCTTAACATTTCCCGCAAACCTGGACTTTGCTGAGCCAGTAAAGTCTCCGCGAGAATATGTTCGCGAAACTCAGTTTGCTTCGCCATCATCCGATCCAAAACTTCCTGCTTTTGCGCCTCCGTCAACAGATCGTTCGGCAAAATCGCCGCCAACCACTCCAACAACCTCGGATTCCCATCCGCCACCGCGATCGCCCGTTCTTGCAACGCCACCAAAGGCTCCGCAGCCTCACGCGACAACATAGGCAACTGAAACCCCGCAAGGCGATCGCACTTCTTCTTGAGATCCACACCCCGCAACGAAAACAACGGGAC
Source organism: Pseudanabaena sp. Salubria-1 (assembly GCA_023336205.1). Classification (GTDB taxonomy): domain Bacteria; phylum Cyanobacteriota; class Cyanobacteriia; order Pseudanabaenales; family Pseudanabaenaceae; genus Pseudanabaena. The sequence goes on along the minus strand of JALQCR010000016.1, from coordinate 88,873 downwards.
ACGAAACAGCCTTGCATTTAGCGCAACATCTGGCAAATTAAAATCATAGCGACAGGTCACAATCAACCGATGGCGCAAACCAGAACGGGCGATCGCACTCACCAAAGCCATCAAAGGCTCCACCACCTCATACTTCAGCACCCATGCCCCAAACGCATTCTCTTCCAGATTCGCCTCAAAATCATCCAACACAAACATCAAACAGCGATCCTTATCATTCATGCCCTCCTTGAGAAACTTCGTCAGCTTCTGCATTAGCGGTAACTTACCATTGAGAATCTCAAGCCCCGCCTCAGAAGTGCAATTTCTCGCCAAATCCTGCAACAGCTTCCCTTCATCAAAATACTTGTAATTAAAAATCGTGTCATAGTTCGAGTTTTGCGGATCGGCAATCCGTTCCAACAACCGCTTCGCCACCGTCGTCTTACCCAAACCACCCATCCCATGCAACAACACACCCAGATCATTCCCCTGCAATCGCCGCAAACTTGATTGCAAGATCCGCCGCCGTCCCACAAAATCCTCACGCCGCACCACCCTCGGCGTAGTCGCATCATCAGGATCGAGAAATAACTGCTCGATCTCCGAACTCACAGGCAGCAGGCGATCGCCCATCGGCAACACCAACGCCGCCAAACTCACATCCAACTTGCCGCGCCCATACAACCGCAACAAATACCAATTAGAAATTTTGTCATCCCGCAATTTCTGATAGGTCGCCGCGATCGCCTCTACCAAACTATTAGCCGAAGCCAAAGACTCATACAAACAAGCCGCCGCCAGAGTCGCCACATCATCCCCAATCGGACGACCCCAACCCAACACCGCCGTCAATCCCAAATTTAACAAAGCCTCCGCCATCGAAGGTGTCGCGCCCTGCTCTCCCGCCTGACCCGTCCGACATCCCGACAAAAATACCAAACGCGGCAACCGAAACCGCAACGCATCAACAATCTCACTCGCCTTGGCATCATAGCGATCGCCCGTCTCCGTTTCCGTAATAAAAAACGGCTGTCCATCATCAGCGATCGAAGCATGACCCGTCAAATGAAACACATCAAAATGATTGTCCCCATAGCGCCGCCAAGTCTTTTTTAACTCACTCACACAGCCACTCTCCTCCACCCGCAAAGTCAGCGCCGCCCCACGAGTTGCATCCAAAATCCGCCCCTCTTCCCCCTCAAAATTCAAGCGCGGCTCCACCCCTTCAGGATCGGTCGCCATAAACATCACCCGCAAAGGGCGATCGGCTGGCTCACTTGCTACCACCTCTCCCTTAGTCCAGCGCACAGGCACAACTTTAGGAAAAGTGCGGTCAATCAAAAATCCCTCATGATCGTGCAGCACCTCCCAAGGCAAATGCGGTAACTTCGCAAGATTAGCGATCGCTAATACCAACAACTCCCCCTGACAATCCGCGACAGCCCGACTCAACCAGCGCCCATCCCCATCCAACCAGCCAAACAATTTCTTCCCAATCGCCACAGGATCGGGCATAGACACATAAATATCTCGTTCGGCTAAAGCGATCAAATCGGCGATCGCACTAATCTGCAAGATCTGCTTTTCATAGCCCGAACTATTCAGCTTTTGATACCGCAACTCAACCTTAGTCTCACTGCTAGGATGTAACTCGATATAAAGGATATTTTGCAGGATTTGCACAAACTACTCCTAAGTTGTTTGCAAAATTTTTCGCTGGTGAGCAAGAGCAAGCTATATTTCATTAAAGCATCTCTTTTATTTTTTGCCTTTCACCTTCTTAACCAAATACATGGTTAACCTCGTGACCACGCTAACTGGACTAGATCGCATCACCTTTGACCCACAGATTATGGCTGGACAAGCTTGCATTCGTGGAATGCGGATACCTATTTCTCTAGTTATCAACCTGATTGCCAATGGTTTATTGATCGCGGAAATTATTGAGGACTATCCATATCTCGAACCAGAAGACATTCAACAATCCCTAAAATATGCTAATCAAACTTCCCAAAACCTTTGATTAAGCAAAATATCAACATCTTGGCTAAATTGCCATTGATCGGGAAACAAAACTTGCGGATAATCTTCGCGCACTTCCATTAGAGCATCTTGCCAAGCGCGATCAAAAGCCTCCACAAAAAAACGTTTCAAACTCGGCGACTGTTGCAAAGCAATTCGCAAATGGCGGCGCTGCTCCCGAATCGTAATTTCCCAACCGCGATAGTCATATTCACTCTGGACATACAACCGCTTCAGTAAATGTGCCAACAACACTCCTAAACGACTCTCAATCTCCGCCCGATCGCGACCCGCCACAATCTCCAACTCCTCAATTAAATGAACCAAATCTAAACTCTGAAAATCCTTTACCCGCAACTTAGCGATCGCCTCTTCAAGCCATAAATGCTGATCGCGATCGTAAAGTGACAACTTCGTAATTGCTTGAGTCATAAACTTAACTCTCCAAAACCTTACGGATTTGTTCGATTGTCGCATTTTCTAGCAAGAGGCGATCGCCATTACGCCCAACAATCAAAACCTTGGCGATCCTCTTGCCTGACTTACCTTGTTTATATTCCTGATACCACTTGCGGATTTGTTCAGCAATAGCCAAAGCTCCAGACGCAATCCCGATGATCGTAGCGATTACCGCCAACACACCTTCGCGCTGAATCTCTTCATCCACATCATAGGAACCTTCAATTCCTTCCATAGCTAATAATTCTTCCGTCGCTGCGATCGCGCCATCACCTTCGATCGCGAATTTAATTTCTGAAATGATTTCTGACATGAGCGAGATAACCAATTGCGAATGTGATTAAAATTTTAGACTATGTGTGACGAATAAGTGATATTTTACTGGCGGTTACTCTCAAAACTGCTTGGGCTTTCTTTGATTTTCGGCGGAAACTACTATTTCTCTGATTCGTTTTTGTCTTGTTTCTGCTTTTTTTGCTAAAGTTATCCATTGCAAAAGATTTCTTTTATCTGTTCGACTTAAATTTAGAAAATACTCTTTTGCAACTGGACTTGAAGATAATGCTGTCATCAAGTCATCGGGAATGATTAAAGCTTCAACTGCATCAAGAATACTCCAAGAACCATTGCTTTGAGCGATCGCGATCGCTTCCAATCCCGCGCCTGTCATCAATCCCTTCTCAATTAGACTAGTGACCTTCTCTTTATTCACCTTCGACCACACACTATTTGGCTTTCTCACACAAAAAAATTGCATATACTTTTCTGCATCAATAGACTTTACCTTGCTATCGATCCATCCAAAACAGAGCGCTTCGTCTACCGCATCACTGTAAGTTATGGAAGGTTTGCCACTACCTTTTTTGTAATAGATTAACCAAACAGAACTTTCAATATCATGATTTTTATCTAACCACTCTCGCCACTGTTGTCGATTTTCAGGATAAAAAGTGTTCATTTTTGTTTGGCAGATTAAAGCTGAGATCGCTATAAGTTTCTGAGTAACAGTCTGGGCTAACCAGATCCTCAACAATTAATACAAATCTACAATGCAATTTGTATTAATCTAAAAAAAATCACTTATGCATATTAACTCCACGCCCTATCCCTACCCCTACAACGGCGACCTCAGACCAGACAATACTGCCCTGATCATCATCGATATGCAGACAGACTTTTGCGGTGTCGGCGGCTATGTGGACAAAATGGGCTATGACCTCTCACTCACCCGCGCCCCCATCGAGCCAATCAAAAAAGTCCTGACCCTATTTCGCGAAAAAGGCTTTTTAATCATTCATACCCGCGAAGGTCATCGTCCCGACTTATCAGATTTACCTGAAAACAAGCGCTGGCGATCGCAACGAATTGGTGCAGGCATTGGTGATGAAGGGCCATGTGGCAAAATCTTAGTTCGTGGCGAAAAAGGTTGGGATATCATTCCAGAGCTTTACCCGATCGCAGGTGAACCGATCATCGACAAACCTGGAAAAGGTTCATTCTATGCCACCGATCTTGACCTGCTTTTAAAACGTAATGGCATTCAAAATATTATCTTGTCGGGCATTACCACCGATGTCTGCGTCCACACGACCATGCGTGATGCTAACGATCGCGGCTATGAATGTCTGATGCTGTCTGACTGCACAGGTGCAACTGACTATGGCAATCATCTTGCGGCGCTGAAAATGATCGAAATGCAAGGTGGCGTATTTGGTGCAGTCAGTGATTCTGAAACATTGACTACAGCGATCGCGCAAAATTTCTAGTTAAATTATCAAAATGCTTTGAGTAGTACGTTGCTATGGAAAAACCGATGCCTGACGATCTTGAAAGCAATCTTGCTGATAATCTGGTTGAAGAAGAATCTATGAGAGAGTCGATACCACCCTTGACTATTCCATCTAGTGTTTCCGCTGATACCCTGCGATCGCACTTACCACCTGAATTAGAGCTAGTAAATATCTCTAAGAAGTTTGGCTCGTTCGTAGCTGTTGATAATGTCTCGCTCAAGCTTGCTCCTGGGACTTTTCATGCACTACTTGGTGAAAATGGTGCTGGCAAAAGTACGCTGGTCAAATGCATTATGGGTTTCCATGCTGCGACTCATGGCGATATTCTGATTAACAAGCATTCTCGCGATATCAATAGTCCTCGTGATGCCTATAACTATGGCATTGGCATGGTTTATCAACATTTCACGGTTGTGCCTGCGATGACGGTCGCCGAGAATCTTTTGTTGGTGCGTCCTGACACCCCGACGGTCATTAATTGGAAGGATGAATTAGAAAAGCTAGAAGCATTCATGGCATCGGCTCCTTTTAAAATTGATCTCAATACGCCAATCTCGCAGTTGGCGGCTGGACAAAAGCAAAAGTTAGAAATTCTCAAACAACTTTATCTCAAGAGTCGCATTCTCATTCTTGATGAACCAACGTCCGTTTTGACTCCTCAAGAAGCTGATGAAGTTTTAGGACTTTTGCGCGAGGAAGTTACCGCAGGACGCTTGAGCGTGCTGATGATCAGTCACAAGTTCCGTGAGATTACTGCCTTTGCCGATGATGTCACGGTGCTGCGTAAAGGCAAATTTGCAGGGACAGGTTCTACTAAAGATCTGTCAGTCTCGGATATGGCGGCAATGATGCTCGGTGAAGCAAAAGAAGCCCGTCAAGTCATCAAAACAGAAGTTGCGACAGATAATCTTGTGCTTGAAGTGCGAAATATTCATGCCGATCGCGACAATGGTTTAGAAGCAGTTGCTGGTGTTGATTTAAAAATCAAAAGCGGTGAAATCGTTGGTATCGCTGGTGTGTCAGGCAATGGACAAAAAGAACTAGTGGAAGTTCTCTCTGGGCAGCGCATCCCCACGGCTGGTGAAGTATTCGTCAATGGCGATCGCTACTATGCAACCCGCAAAGAAATGTATAGCCATCAAGTATTCTCACTGCCCGAAGAACCTCTGCGAAATGCTTGCGTACCCTATATGAGCGTCGCAGAGAATTTGGCTTTAAGAACCTTTGATCGAGCTCCACAAGCTAAAGGTGGAATTTTACTGCTATTTAAAGCAATTCGCGAAACTGCTAAGAACTTGATTAAGGTTTTCTCGATCAAAACACCATCGCCTGAAACCCCTGTTGGTAATCTTTCAGGTGGTAATGTGCAGCGTACTGTTCTTGCGAGAGAGCTTTCCGCTGAGAAAATCAAATTATTGATTGTAGCAAATCCTGTCTTTGGGTTAGACTTTGCGGCGGTTGAGTATATTCACAATCAAATTGTGGAAGCTCGAAACCGTGGTGTTGCCGTACTCTTAGTCAGTGAAGACCTTGATGAGATTTTGACTCTAAGCGATCGTATTCTGGTGATTAGCGATGGTAAATTCGTTTACGAAAGTGCCAGTGCTGAAGCTAATCTCGCTGAGATTGGACAGAAAATGGCAGGACATTAAATAGGATTTTGAGGTTTTGAATTTGCCATAGGCAAATTCAAAACCTTTATATTAAAAAAACATGATTATCAATCAACAGGTTCGGGTATTTCCTGAATTGCTCATTCGTTCCAGCTATGACGATCTACCTTGGGAGCCATTTCGCCAAGGAGTCGAAATCTATCCTTTATACAAGAATGATATGGGCGCAAGTGCCGCATTGCTACGCTATGAAGCAGGTGCAAAGGTTCCCCATCATTCCCATTCAGGGTACGAACATATATTTGTCTTGTCGGGTTCACAAGCTGATGCTCATGGCAAATATACCAAAGGCTCTGTAGTCATCAACTCTCCTGATACTAGTCACCAAGTCTCTAGCGAAGAAGGATGTGTAGTTCTCATTGTCTGGGAAAAGCCTGTAATTATTAATGAGTAAGTGGATTTCATTGTGCTGTAGGCACAATGAAATCTCAAAAAACTATAACTGAGATCTTGCACCATTCCTGAAAGAGTTAAGTAGGAATGGGTTTGAGAATAATTTCAAACCCATGACGAGCAGCAATATCGGCACTAATTTGGAGATACCTAAGAAGTTTCAACCAAAGGACAGAAGGAAATAAAACGGAAAGTGTCAAATCACAGGTAGCTTTCCAGTCCAAGACAGGAGGACTCGACCATTGATCAATCCAATGGGCCAAAAGATAAGCAAGCAGAGAGAGGATAAGCCAACGATAAACACCAAGTTTTGTAGATTGCCCAAAACAATGCAAACCAAAGCGATGTTTGATGGTTTTGAAGAATCCCTCAATCGCCCAACGCTTACGACCTAACATCACCAGATAAGCACCAGAATAAGGATGAGAAGAGACAACAAAGCGTAACTCCCGTTTACTATCAGCTCTTTTGAGCCAAAACCAAGAGATCGTCAAAGGCTGAGTTAGCCCTTCTAGCAAAATTTGTTGTCCACGTTTGCCATGACGATAAAGTTGTTTGACTGTACGGCCATCTTGAAGTTTACGATTGTTGCGTACACCGACAACGATGCGCCAAGTCTTGGCGCGGACAGTATTGAAAAACTTCACCGTACTAAACTCAGTATCAGCAAGGACAATCACAGTCTTGCCTTGGGTTAGTTGCTTGGGTACTGTCCCCAATAACTTACAAGCTAAGTCAGAGGGACTGGGGTATCCTTTGCCGCGCCATACTCTAAAACTCCATGGTACGCGCCACTCTCCATAGACCAGATACAGTACAACCAGATGTAGTCCTCGCTTTCCGTTTAGTATTCTCACCCATGGGTCTGGTTCGTTTTGGGTGGGATTGCTCAAATGTAAAAACTTGCCGCTTTTTTCTAGGGTAGTCAAGTCTATCAGTATCTTTAATGGCACTTGTTTCGATGGGCGATGCTTGGCGATTTGTCCCAAAATAGCCTGCCGTGTTGACCGAATTACTGCTCTCGTTGACCAGTTATAGTGATTGAGAAATCGGCTGAGTGCACTCGCTGATTTTATCTGTGTATGTTCTGGATAAGGATGCCTTTGTGCTTCGAGAAATAGTCCTAGTATTGCATTGAGACTTGCTGTTTGATACACACTTGGCATCAAACACAGAAGACTATACACTAGCCCTTGGGCGTGCTTAACGATGCTTTCCATGCTCGTTATTTAATTTACTACTACGCCCTTTTTTTCACATTTCTGCTCTTTCTGCAACCCCTTTTCTTGAATGGTGCAAGATCTCAGATAACCAAATTATTGAGGAGAACCTTATGCCTGCGATCGCGGCTCAGCCTTACGAGTATGAATTACCAACTGAGAGCAAAATAGCTCTAGTCATTATCGATATGCAACGTGACTTCTTAGAACATGGTGGTTTTGGTGAAGCATTAGGTAATGATGTCACACAGCTACAGAGCATCGTACCCACAGTTAAGAGTCTCTTAGAAACTTTCCGATTGCTTAATTTTCCAGTCATTCATACAATTGAAGCGCACTCACCTGATCTGTCCGATTGTCCTCCCTCTAAGCTCAATCGTGGTCAAGGCGATCATCTCAAGATTGGAGATCAAGGCTCAATGGGGCGAATCTTAATTGCTGGTGAAGATGGGAATAACCCTATTCCTGAACTTACACCTTTAGAGAATGAAACTGTAATCATTAAGCCTGGTAAAGGTGCTTTTTGTCGGACAAATTTAGAAGAGATTTTACAAAAGGAAAATATTACCCATCTTCTATTTACAGGTGTAACTACGGAAGTTTGCGTCCAGACAACCATGCGTGAAGCCAATGATCGCGGTTATGAATGCTTATTGATCGAAGATGGAACTGCTAGTTATTTCCCAGAATTTAAGTCGTCAACCATTGAGATGCTTCGCGCTCAAGGCGGTATTATTGGCTGGACTGCTGACTCTGATGCAGTAATTTCAGCATTAATGCCTCAAGCAATGGCGATCGCATAGATCATTTACAGCGTAAATTATCAAAGCAATATTGGGTTTTCCAGTGCCGTAGGCACTGGAAAACCCAATATTGCTTTTTTTTGAAAGCTGGCTGTAGGCTAGCTTTCAAAAAAACAATTTTTATACCAAACTCCAAAATCATGTAGCCGTTTAGTGTTTTTGGATAAAGTAGCGATCGCTTAATTAATTACACATCCCAACCCGTAAGGTTGCGCCCCTGCGGGGCGCAACCTTACGGGTTGGGGAATTTATTCTGCACAGGTACTTAAAGTAGCGATCGCTAGATCATAGTAAAATACGTATGAATATGATGAGTTCTAGAATAGTTTCTAAAATGTTATGGAACCAATTGAAAATAGCCCAGTTGGTAATGCTCGTGGTTGGCTAATCGGTGAACTCAGTCATTTAGTCGAAATTCCTGTTCAAACTATTCGCTATTACGAACGTCTGGAGTTATTGCTCAAACCACATCGAACTCAGCAAGGCTATCGAATTTACTCTATAGATGCGTTGGAACGTCTTTTATTTATCCAAGGAGTCAAAGCTTTTGGACTTTCTCTTGATGAGATAAAACAACTACTAGATTTACAAGTTGCCCATACCATCCCCTATGCAACCTTCAAACTGATGGTAAAGCAGAAACTTGATAAACTTGATTTACAAATTCAGGAGTTAATGACTCAACGACAGGATATTTCTCAACGCCTCGATCTAATTGCCGAAGCTTTACCTGATAGTGACATTACCAATGTCGATCTTACCCAAAACCCTCTACTCAATTTGATCAGTACATCTTCTAATTCAATAGATTTAGAGGGAACTCAGCACGATCGCAGTAGACTGTTTCCCGATCTTAGTCAAGAAGTTTTGTATATGTATTCAGTTGGAAGACGGAACTTTAGACTAATAAATTTAATTAGTGCAAAACTCAATGGGGCAAATTTGAGTGGTGCAGATTTTACTAATGCCAAATTAATGCTGTCTGACTTATGTGAGGTCTCAATGATCGCAACAAAATTTGTCGGTGCGAATCTTGCTGGTGCAATGATGAGTGAAGCTTGTTTACAAAAAGCTGACTTTACTGATGCATTATTAGTCGGAGCTGATCTTAGTGGTGCAGATCTAGAAGAGGCAAATTTTACAGCTGCAAATTTAGGAGGGGTGAACTTTACAGGTGCAAATTTGCGAGGGGTGAATTTTAGTGAGGCGATTTTGACAGGTGCAGATTTTACTAAGACTGATATTTTACAGTGAAACAGTTGACTTGCTTAGCTAAGGGTCTTGCGATTTAATAAAGACCCAATCCAGATGTCCCAGAATTAGTGGGGCGGCGAAGCCGCCCCACTAATTCTGGTTTTATATTTGATACTTTATTAAATCGCACAGCCCTCAGTAGATGGAATTCAATCCCAAACCCGTAAGGTTGCACCCCGCTGGGATACAACCACGGGTTTGGGTAATTTTCTGCATAGGTACTTACAAAACAATGACGCTATTTTTTATCGCTACTCACGATTATTCCAATAGTTCTATAGAAAAAACATTGATAAGTTTTTATAATAACAACTTTTATGGCTCTTCTGGGTTCATGGGGATAAGCACAGCTAATAGTAATCAGAATCCTCTCGGAGCAACAGTTACAGCCCTACCATGTCGCCAATAATTGTATCGATACTGTACCATTTACCCCTCAAACCCAGATGAGCCACTTTTATTTGTCCCTCTTGACATTGTAGCTAGCTATAGCCCATATGATAGATGGCGTAGGAAAAAACTACTAATAACTAGTCTTATCAGGGGATAGAGTCTAACTCTATATAGGGGATATGGGCACTGTATAAACATTTCCGATGAATACTTTCTGGTGGGAATAGAGTACATGTGGCATCACTAAAGCAGTAATTTTGATGCTTTCAAAATGAAGGTATGCACTACACATCAATGTAAATATTTAGGTTTTACTATGTCCAATACTTCACAAATGCGTAATGAACTTGGTGATTTCAGTAGTATCGTTTGCTTCAAAGCAGTAGTTGTGGGTACTGAAGAAGCTCTAGGGGAAAAAGCTGCTGCGATCGCTCTTATATCTGCTGGTCGTAACCGTGGTAAGCAAGTAGCCGAACAGCTTGGTCTTGCGGGCAAAGGTCTTGCTAACGCGGAAATTATTCCAATGCTTCAGGCTGCATTGGGCAAAGATGGCACCAGACTTTGCATTATCGACAAAATTGTTGAAACAGGAGAAGTGATTTCGGTTTACAGTCGCGAAACCATCTGCTCTGCTGGTGAGCCTCAAGGTTCTCCTCGCAAACTAACATTCACGTTGGGAGCAATTCAAGGAGTACTGGAAAAAGCCACAGGCAAGCGTCTTCGCGGTAAGCAAACAGAATCAGTTCTGCGGGGCGGCTCTCATGATGTTATTGAGTTTGAAGTCCTTGCCTAATCACTCATATCTCTAATTGTTCTGAATTGAGTTCTGAACTACTCAGCAGAAACAATTGTCAATCGTAATATTTATATTTATAGGAGAATTCTATCGTGGCAATTAATATCGAGAAGCTTAGCCTCGTTTTACAAAACTTTGTAAGTGGAACCAGTGATGTTCAAGGTGTTGCACTTGTCACTCCCGATGGTTTACCATTGGCTTCGACTTTGCCAGGTGCAATGGATGAAGAACGAGTATCGGCTATGTCTGCTGCAATGCTGTCTTTGGGAGAGAGAATTGGGCAAGAATTAGCCAGAGGTATCATTGAGCGTATCTATGTTGAAGGCGATAAGGGCTACGGTATTTTGATCAGCTGTGGGGAAGATGCAGTACTTCTAGTATTGGCTGATCAAAAAGCAAAGCAGGGAATGTTGATGCTGGAAATTAAGCGGATTGTTTCAGAAATCAAACAGATTTTAAAATAATGGCTTAGTCAATGCTGAGCAACCAATGGTATTAATGCAGATATAAATAGAGCATCATACCTTGTAATTTATCTGCATTAAACTTTGCAGTCATTCACTTGAACATTATGGAAATTATGCGTTTGGTTGTGACTGGACCAGTAGGGGCTGGAAAGTCTACCTTTATCAGAACTGTCAGTGAAATTGAAGTTGTTGACACTGATCGTCAAGCAACTGATGAAACCGCAGAATTGAAACCCAAAACCACTGTTGCCTTTGATTTTGGTCGCTTGCAGTTTGGGTCAGAAATGGTCCTCCATTTATATGGAACTCCTGGACAATCCCGATTTGACTTCATGTGGGAGATTTTGATTAAGCAAGCCCAAGCCTATGTATTGCTTGTCGCAGCGCATCGTCCAGCAGAGTTTCGCTATGCTCGTCGAATTGCTAGCTTTATGAATCAACGGCAAAAGTTGCCAATGGTTATCGGTCTGACTCATACGGACTGCCCCAATGCTTGGCAATCAGACAACATTGCGCTTGCACTAGGGTACATCGACCCTAAAACCCGTCCTCCGATCATAACTGTTAATGCTAACGAACAGGCTTCAGTGGCTCAAGCCATTGTTGCCTTGATTCAGCATTCCATGCAGGTTTGTTTGGTCTAAACCTTCTTAGTTCTTTCACTATCTTTCATTCTATTTCGTTTATTCTGATTTTTTGCATAATCAAAGGAGTTAAGTCATGGCTATTTCAGGATATCTATCCGAATTCTCTCTTCCAGAAATCTTTAGACTACTTGAACAGGGGAATAAAACAGGTCGTTTAAGTATTCAGGAACGCTCTCAAAATCCATCGTATCCAGGCAAGATATTTCGCATTTGGTTTAAACAAGGAAATATTATTGCTGCGGGAGATAGGATTGATGGACATGGGTTGTTGTCGATGATTCAACAGAGGGGATGGGTGAGTTCTAGAGTTGCATCGCGCATTACAGAAGTATGTGCCATCGATCAACCCGCAGGACTATGTCTAAAAGAACAAGGATTACTAGAAGCTGAACAATTGAAAATGCTGTTTAGTCATCAGGTATTACAACAGGTTTGCAAACTATTCGAGTTGCTAGATGGACAGTTTCAGTTTGAGGCTAAAGTATTAGCTCCTATTACGGAGTTGACGGGGTTAAAGGCTCCACCTAGTGAAGTAACCTTAGCTGGTTTACGAGCTTTAAAAGACTGGACTATGCTTTTAGATAAGCTTCCAGAGGCATCGTCAGGGATTGTCAGTACAATTACTGGTAAACCCCAATTACGCCTGAATCAACTAGAGTCGCAGGTGTGGGAGTTTACAAATGGAGATGTCTCGATTCAGAATATTGCTAAGCAATTAAAATTGCCGCTTGACAAGCTCCAACAGGTTGCTTTTCGATTAATGACTATGGGACTGGTAGAAGAAGTTCCCTTTATTGCTGTAGCAGTGCCATCACAGAAACAAGAACTTGAAATGTCAATGTTAAGCTCATCGGTAAGCTCTAATTCTTCAGCTCCGAGCAATGCATTTTTACAAAGCCTTTTAGGTCATCTTAAGATTAAAGCTAACGCTTAACTACAGCAAATACCGATCAAACCCGCCACAAGTCTAATAAGCTAAAAGTATTATCAAGGAAAGATTACATATGGCAGCATATTCGCTAGATTTACGAAAAAAGATATTAAGTGCTTGGGAAAACAAAGAAAATACGCAGAGAGGCATAGCTAAACGATTTAAAGTAAGCTTGTCATTTGTTCGAGATTTTTTGCGTCGGTATCGAGAAACAAATGAAATAGCAGCAAAACCCCAAGGAGGAGATCGGCGGTCGAAAATCAAAGGCAAAGATGAAGAATTAGTAAAGACAATTGTTGAAGCGCAAAATGACATATATCTCAGAGAGATCAAAGAAAAACTACATGAAACAAAGACAATAGAAGTGAGCGTATCAGGATTGAGTCGTACGCTTAAGCGCTTAGAATTAGGGCGTAAAAAAAACTTTAGTAGCCAGCGAACAAGCGACAGAAAGAGTGAAAAAATTGCGTTATGAGTTTCGTCGTTGGCTAGATACGATAGATGTCAAAAACCTTGTATTCATTGACGAGACAGGGCTAAATCTAGCGATGACGAGGCTTTATGGTAGATGTCAAGGAGGATGTAGGGTATATGATGACCGTCCAGGTAACAAAGGTAGAAACATCACTTTAATTGGAGCCATGAGTGATGAAGGGTTGATTGCTGCGATGACTTTTGCTGGTAGTCTCAACACCGCCAGTTTTTTGGTTTTCATTGAGAAAATACTATTGCCTCGGTGGCTCTTCTGGGTTTGAGGGGATTAATGTATAATGAAGCACAAAGATAAGTGGTGACAGGTATGGACTTGTATCTAGATAGGTTGCTAAATTTACCCAACACAACCGTTGAAAGTTTTACGGAAGAAGAAAATAAAATCACCCTAAAGTTGAGATTTTTACAGGATGAAATTACTTGTCCGCATTGTAATACGCATGGTGGAAAATTAAAACAAAATCGACCGATATTGATTCGAGATTTGTCAGTATTTGGGAAAATAGTTTATTTAAATACGCCGCGCCGCCAATTTTATTGTCAACATTGTCAAAGACATTTTACGGAAAAGTTACCCTTTGTAGACTGGGAAAGACGATACACACAAAGGTATGAGGAGTATGTTTATCAACGAGTACAAAGTGCGAGTGTGGAGCAAGTAAGTCGAGATGAATATTTGAGTTGGGATCAAATACAAGGGATTTTCAATCACCAATTTTCTAAAAAAAAGATGATTGGAAAGAAGTAAAACGAGTGAGTATTGATGAAGTGAGTAAACGCAAAGGACATAAAGACTTTGTGACAGTCGTATCAAGTATTGACGCAGGAGCATTACTAGAAGTAATTGATAGTCATAAACAAGATGACATCATTGAAGTCCTGAAGCAGCAACCGATTGAGATAAGGGAAAAAGTAGAGGAGGTTAGCATTGATATGTGGGGAGGCTTTCCCAAAGTTGTCAAAGAAGTATTTCCAAATGCGAAAATTGTCATCGACAGATTTCATGTTATGCAGCCACTAATCAAAGAGTTAAATCAACTGCGTCAAAAAGCTAAAATCAAGATTAAAGGTAGTCGATTTATTCTACTAAAGAACAAGGTAGACTTAACAGAAGAAGAAAAAGTGAAGTTAGAAAATGTCTTGAAATGTTCTAAACGCTTGCGACTAGCTTATAATCTCAAAGAAGACTTTAGAAGTATTTTTGAGACTTGTAAAACTCCTGAAGAGGGTCAGAAACAATTAAAAGAATGGCTTCAAAAAGCTAAAGCTGTTTATGGCGCAGTTTTGGAAACCATTCGTAATCATCTTGATAATATTTGTAACTACTTTTTAAATCGTACATCTAGTGGTGTGATGGAGGGACTTAATAATCGTATTAAATTAATTAAACGACAGGCTTATGGTTTTTTAAATTTTTTAAATTTTCGTTCTAGATTATTAGCTTGTCTTTCTCATTAGATTTACTTATCCCCTTAAACCCAGAAGACCCGCCTCGGTTATGGGTTGGGGCAATTGTCGCTATGGATAATTTGCCTGTACATTACGCTGCAATGGCTAAAACCCTAATTGAATCCGTTGGTGCTCAGGTTAAGTTCATCCCTCCCTATTCTCCTGATTTATCGCCAATCGAGTTATGTTGGTCAAAATTAAAAGAGATTATTCGCTCGGCTAAAGCTCGCACAATTTCGGCTCTTGACGACGCAATTACTATGGCTATTAATTCTATTACTGATGAAGATGCTCTTAATTGGTTTCATCATTGTGGGCTCTGCTTCGACCCTTTTAGTTAGCTCCTTTTGTGGCGGGTTTGATCGGTATTTGCTGTAAGCTTGTCTTACAGAGTTGGTTTTCTCAAAAAACAGAGACATAATCTGCACCAAACGCTGCCTAGTTGATGCAGATTTTTGGGTTTTATATTTACAGCGCTTTATGCTCAAACCCAAACCAAGAATTTTTTGAAAGGTGTTGCTTTGCAACTCTTTCAAAAAATTTCTTATGGTTCGTTTGATCAGCGATCACTGTAATTTTGCTTTGTTACTTAGTCCCGCTTTCGGGCATTGTTAAATGCAAAATCATTATGAAAATGATTTTGGTGTTTCAGCGCCTACGGCGCTGGGGGGCCCCCCCCCCCCCCCGCCCCCAAAAACACCAAAATCGGTTTTTTGAAAGCCCACCTATGGTGGGCTTTCAAAAAACCGATTTTTATAATGAGAATTACTGCTTTGTTAAGCAGCAAGACACAATTCATCTCTCAGCCTGATATATTAGGACAAAAATTATCTCTACTTTTGGCAAGGATTCAATACTCATGCGATCGCTATTTGCACTTTTTCTTGCCTTATGTCTACTTTTGAATCCTGCACCAGTGCAAGCTCAACTCAACATTACCGAAGCCGAATCAAATCAACTGGATGCCTTGGTCAAAAAAGCTTTTACCGCCACTGATGCTGGTGAATTTTTAGCCGCAGAGGGCTATTGGACAGATTTAATCAACCTCTATCCAGACAATGCCGCAGGTTGGAGCAATCGTGGCAACTCAAAAATGAGCCAAAATCGTCCTCAAGAAGCGCTTGCAGACTATAACAAATCGGTAGAACTTGCACCTAATTTCCCCGATCCTTATCTTAATCGTGGCGCAGCTTTGGAAAGCTTGGGCAAATGGGAAGAGGCGATCGCGGATTATGATCGCGTGTTAGCAATTGATCCTAAGGATGCAGCAGCTTATAACAATCGTGGTAATGCCAAAGCTGGCTTAGGCAAATGGGAAGAAGCGATCGCAGATTATCAAATTGCGATGAATGTTAATTCGCGCTTTAGTACGGCTTTTGGTAATAATGCGATCGCTTTGTACGAGATCGGTAAAAGCGATGAAGCAATTAAGGCGATGAAAAATATATTACGCAAATACCCAAATTTTACAGATGTGAGAGCTGCTCTGACGGCGGCGCTTTGGGCAAATAAAAAGCAAGGTGAAGCTGAGAGCAATTGGGTCTCTGTGGACAATCTCGATCCACGCTATCGAGATATCAATTGGGTAAGAAATATTCGTCGTTGGCCCCCCTCATTGGTCACGGCTCTCGAAAAGTTTTTGACGTTGAAATAAAGAAGAGCTAGCACTAAGTGCTAGCTCTTCTTTATTTCAACGTCAAAAACTTTTCGAGAGCCATTATTTTTTTGATTATTAATTGGCTGGCGTATTTGCTGTGGGAATCTCAATCTTCACTTCGCGGCGTTGTTGCGATCTAAAATTAGTCACAGCCTCGTCAAAGGATTCGGCTTGACTAGCGCGAAACTGCTCTGGAGACTTGCCACCAGCGAGGTTGATATTATTAATTAGTTGCAATAAGTTGAGGTTACTGCCACCGACACTAAGCGAGCTTCTTTCTTGTTGTTGAGCTTCACGTAAGGTTTGCTCCGATAGGGTTGGCGCGGGTGTAATTTGGGCGATCGCACCAGCCGCTGCAAATAAAGTAGCTGAGACGAGACTAGTCGCGACTAGCGAAATAGTTCTAAAAATCATAGTTTTTGCTCCTTGATAACATCTAGTCACTAGTCTATACCAAATTTTTTGTGACTGGTAGCGATCGCCCGTAAAATTACAGCGGTTTGCACTCAAACCCGAACCAATAAATTTTTGAAAGTATTGCTTCGCAATACTTTCAAAAATTTATTATGGTTCGTTTGGTCGGAAATCGCCATAAGCTATAGTACGCCGCGTTCTATCTCATGTAGGTAGATAAAGTTTGGTGCTTTTACGCCAGCTTTCTTTCTGATTTCTATTAACTCGTTGGACTCAAAGAAGCGTCGTGCCTGATCGAGAGAAGCCCACTCTGAGAAATGAACGATGTTATTTGCGTCATTGTCGTAGCGCAGTAACTGATAGCTGATTTCTCCAGCATTTTTTCTGATATCTGCGGCTTGGTCAAAAATGGCTTTCCATGCTGGATAAGCCTCAACCTCATGAATGATTAAAACGTATTGCATAGAATGATTAAATTGCTTGTAATCTTTGCTCAGACAGAGAATTAATTCGTTGACGACGGCGACGCTCCCAGATTTTTGGAATTACTTTCATATGTCGTTTAAAATTACTCCATTCTTCTAAACTTAGCTCAATCTGCTGCCAAGCAGAACGCAATAATAATCGATCCGACCAAACTTGCAATTTTGGATAATCGGTTAAAGGAATTCCCAGAGAAGGCATTCTATAAACAAATGTTCCAGCCACAATCTCTGCCATTGTGAGTTGTTCACCAGCAAAGTAGAGAGAATCTCCCAATAAGTTCTCTAAAAAATTTAAGGTATTGATTGCGCGTAGCCGAGCAAACTCCCAGTCTGCTGATTTTTCAGTTTGAGCTTCATTAATGATCAGCTTAATGACCGCAGGCAGTAACTCATTGAGCGCAACCAGTTGTGCCATCCTAGCCTTTGCTAAAGCGATCGCATCGGTAGGAAGTAATGATGGGGTGGGATACTTCGCTTCCAGATAATCCAAAATCGCTAACGATTCAATCACCCGAAAATCACCATCAACTAAAACTGGGACATGGCTAAAAGGATTAAGGGCAACAAATTCAGGCTCGAATTGTTTGCCACTTAAATCCACTGGAATCAATTCAAAAGTAAGTTGCTTTTCTAGTAGCGCTAACCATACGGGGCGAGCATATGCCGAAGGACGAGCATAGTAAAGTTTCAGCATGGATGTTGTCTATTAAATGAGTTTGAGCAAAAAAGACCGATCGGTCTTTTTTGCTCAAAAAACTATGGCTCATCTGGGTTTGAGGGGTAAATGGTACAGTGTCGATACAATTATTGGCGACATGGTAGGGCTGTAACTGTTGCTCCGAGAGGATTCTGATTACTATTAGCTGTGCTTATCCCCATGAACCCAGAAGAGCCAAAACTATAGCATTGTTTTGATAGCAATCTTACTAGCGATCGCATATTTGAACTATGGATTGAGTTGTTCTCAAATGTCATTGAAATGATAAAATTTCGCAATGATTGATAACATCTGTAAGTTTTTGGCAGAGAGCTTTTCCACAGACTTCGCCAGTTGGCTACTTGGCGAAGCCATTACTCTAACCAAACTCGAACCATCGGAACTCTCAGTCGAGCCAATTCGCGCTGACTCAGTAGTATTTCTTGAATCAATCCAAATTATCCTTCACATTGAATTTCAGACCGAGCCAAATAAAAATATTCCATTCCGAATGACAGATTATCAACTCAGGCTATATCGTAAATTTCCTGAAAAGCAAATCCATCAAGTCGTTATCTACCTTAGTCCCAGCCAATCACGCTTAGTTTATGAGAACACATTTAATATTGGCAGACTCAACCATGAATTTAACATCATTAGACTATGGGAACAGCCTACAGAAATATTTCAGCGATATCAAGGACTCTTACCCTTTGCCGTGCTCACCAACAACCAAGACCCTGAAGAAACCTTAAGACAAGTTGCTAGACAAATCGAAAATATTGAAGATAAACAAGTACAAAGCAACGTAGCCGCATCGACCGCTATAATATCAGGAATAGCCCTGAATAAAGAAATCATCCAAAGATTACTAAGGAGCGAAATCATGAAAGAATCAGTAATTTATCAAGAAATATTGCTGGAAGGCGAGGCTAAAGGTTTAGCTAAAGGCGAGGCTAAAGGTTTAGCTAAAGGCGAGGCTAAAGGTTTAGCTAAAGCATCTAATCAAATTGCCCTAAATATGCTGCGTTCCAACATTGCCATAGACTTAGTAGCCAAATTTACAGGACTAACCCTCAAACAAGTCCAAAAGCTGCAAAAAATTTCTGTAAAACAGTCTCAAACGCCAAAAGACTCAAAGTCAAAGTGATTGAATGTAAAGTTTGAGATGTTTTAATCCACGTTCCATATAGGAAACATCGCCATATAGTTTGCTGAGCATGACCGCTCCTTCAATGGTCGCAATCAAAATTGTGGCGACAGTATCTGCATTAACCGTTGCCTGAAATTCACCCCGCATTATGCCTTTGTCAACAATCTTCCGAATCAAATCACGCCATGCATCCATTGCTAGTTGAGATCGCTCTCGTAAAGCTGGATGAAAATCGTCACTCTCCACGGCTGTATTCAGAATTGGGCAACCGCCTTGGATAGGTGGATTATCGAGGATATTTTCGTAAACGCTAAGGATGGCAAGCAGGCGATCGACTGCATGACGTTTGCCTTTCAAAGCGCCCATGAATTTCTGTTGCACACAATTCACGGCAAAGTCGAATGCTTCTAAAGCTAATTCGTCTTTGCTAACGAAGTGGTTGTAGATGCCTCCTTTCTGTAATCCTGTTGCCCGCATCAAATCTGAAACGGAAGTTCCTGAATATCCTTGCTGATTAAACAGAGTCGCCGCTTGCTCGATAATACGTGTTTTAGTTTCTTGAGCTTTTGACATTTACATTAAAGACCGATCAGTCTTTTTAAGGCTAGCAAGAAGAATAGCAAAAGGCAAGGCTTTGCTATAGTTAAAAAACAACGAGCAAATTTTGGTAGTATCGCTAAAGTGTTGGAAGTGATCGAGTAAGAAATCTTTTGGCTTCCTTCGTTAATAAAATTTGCAAGATTAATTAGTATAGTTTTTGGGTCATCTACATTCAACTATATGATCGATAACATCTGTAAATTCTTAGCAGAGAGCTTCTCCTCAGACTTCGCTAGTTGGATATTAGGAGAAGCGATCGCCCTAACCAAAATTGAACCATCAGAACTGTCAGTCGAACCAATCCGCGCAGACTCTGTAATATTTCTAGAATCAACAGCGATCGTTCTGCACATAGAGTTTCAGACCGAGCCAAATAAAAATATTCCATTCCGAATGACAGATTATCAACTCAGGCTATATCGTAAATTTCCTGAAAAGCAAATCCATCAAGTCGTTATCTACCTTAGTCCCAGCCAATCACGCTTAGTTTATGAGAACACATTTAATATTGGCAGACTCAACCATGAATTTAACATCATTAGACTATGGGAACAGCCTACAGAAATATTTCAGCGATATCAAGGACTCTTACCCTTTGCCGTGCTCACTAACAACCAAGACCCTGAAGAAACCTTACAGCAAATACCGATCAAACCCGCCACAAGTCTAATAAGCTAAAAGTATTATCAAGGAAAGATTACATATGGCAGCATATTCGCTAGATTTACGAAAAAAGATATTAAGTGCTTGGGAAAACAAAGAAAATACGCAGAGAGGCATAGCTAAACGATTTAAAGTAAGCTTGTCATTTGTTCGAGATTTTTTGCGTCGGTATCGAGAAACAAATGAAATAGCAGCAAAACCCCAAGGAGGAGATCGGCGGTCGAAAATCAAAGGCAAAGATGAAGAATTAGTAAAGACAATTGTTGAAGCGCAAAATGACATATATCTCAGAGAGATCAAAGAAAAACTACATGAAACAAAGACAATAGAAGTGAGCGTATCAGGATTGAGTCGTACGCTTAAGCGCTTAGAATTAGGGCGTAAAAAAAAACTTTAGTAGCCAGCGAACAAGCGACAGAAAGAGTGAAAAAATTGCGTTATGAGTTTCGTCGTTGGCTAGATACGATAGATGTCAAAAACCTTGTATTCATTGACGAGACAGGGCTAAATCTAGCGATGACGAGGCTTTATGGTAGATGTCAAGGAGGATGTAGGGTATATGATGACCGTCCAGGTAACAAAGGTAGAAACATCACTTTAATTGGAGCCATGAGTGATGAAGGGTTGATTGCTGCGATGACTTTTGCTGGTAGTCTCAACACCGCCAGTTTTTTGGTTTTCATTGAGAAAATACTATTGCCTCGGTTATGGGTTGGGGCAATTGTCGCTATGGATAATTTGCCTGTACATTACGCTGCAATGGCTAAAACCCTAATTGAATCCGTTGGTGCTCAGGTTAAGTTCATCCCTCCCTATTCTCCTGATTTATCGCCAATCGAGTTATGTTGGTCAAAATTAAAAGAGATTATTCGCTCGGCTAAAGCTCGCACAATTTCGGCTCTTGACGACGCAATTACTATGGCTATTAATTCTATTACTGATGAAGATGCTCTTAATTGGTTTCATCATTGTGGGCTCTGCTTCGACCCTTTTAGTTAGCTCCTTTTGTGGCGGGTTTGATCGGTATTTGCTGTAAGACAAGTTGCTAGACAAATCGAAAATATTGAAGATAAACAAGTACAAAGCAACGTAGCCGCATCGACCGCTATAATATCAGGAATAGCCCTGAATAAAGAAATCATCCAAAGATTACTAAGGAGCGAAATCATGAAAGAATCAGTAATTTATCAAGAAATACTGTTGGCAGGCAAGGCTGAAGGGATAGCTGAAGGTGAAGCTAAAGGCAAAACTCAAGAAAGAAACCAGATTGCTCTAAACATGTTGCGCTCCAACATTGCTCCAGATTTAGTCGCCCAACTTACAGGACTAACCCTAAAACAAGTCCAAAAGCTCCAAAAAATTTCCTTAAAACAGTCTCAACCTCCGAAGGTATCAAAGCTAAAGAGATCGCCAAAATCTTAATCTAGCCAACAAAAGCTAAGAAAAGGCGATCGCTAATTGGTGGAGTTAGTTAGATTGAATAATCTAGAGGAAATGACTTGGCATCCTTGGGTTCTATATGGACATATTGTTGTGGTTGTAACTTTAACTCATCAAAACGCTCACGAGTGAGATGAGCCGTCAAAACCTGTCCATCACCTAGCATCAACTCAGCTTGAACTTCCCAACCGAGATGAATTAGCCTTGTGATGCGTGCTGATACCGATGTGCTAGTTGCCTCTGTCTCAATCAAAATATCGCGAGGACGAATATACACATCTTCACTAGCACTATGGATTTTAGAGAATTCACTAATGCGATCGCGATTGGCGGGAAGTACATTCACGGGACCAATAAAACTCATCACAAACGGAGTCGCAGGATTGTCGTAAACTTCGGCAGGAGTGCCAATTTGCTCGATCTTCCCTTTGTTCATCACCACGATCACATCAGATACTTCCATCGCTTCTTCTTGGTCGTGGGTGACAAATACACTGGTGACATGCACTTCATCATGGAGTCGGCGCAACCAAGCCCGCAGTTCCTTTCGGACTTTTGCATCTAGCGCTCCAAATGGTTCGTCGAGAAGCAAGACACTCGGCTGGACAGCGAGGGCTCGGGCAAGGGCAACTCGTTGGCGTTGTCCGCCAGATAGTTGGGAGGGGTAGCGATTGCCTAAGCCTTTGAGTTGGATTAGTTCTAGCAATTCTTCCACGCGCTCGGCAATTTTTGCTTTCGGTTCTTTGCGGATTTCTAGACCAAAAGCAATATTTTTGCGGATGTTCATGTGTTTGAAGAGGGCGTAGTGCTGAAATACAAAGCCAATATTGCGATCGCGCACATCTTGGTCAGTGGCATCCTTGCCAGTCAGAAAAATTTTGCCGCGATCGGGAGTTTCTAGCCCTGCGATCAATCTTAATAGGGTGGACTTACCAGAACCTGATGGACCTAGTAACGCTACCAATGAGCCAGTTTTGACCTCAAGATTGATATTGTCTAGGGCTAAAAAATCACCAAATTGCTTAACTACATTTTCTACAACAATGCCCACGTTGCACTTACCTCAAATTGTCTTGATATGCTTGATATGACCGATGCGATTAAAAGTTTTTCAAATCCACAGTTAATCTATGTGTTTACCGTTGATTGAATATGATCATATATTACAGTACTTCGCGCTGCTAGAAAAACTAGAAAATTTATAAAAGTACACCCAAATAAACTGTGCTGTGGGCTGCATAGTTTGTTTGGGTTAATTACGTCGAGGTACTTATAGCTTGTGTCGCAAGTTCTTTATAAAACTTTCTGAACATGAGATTACGGTTTATCGCTAAAGTGGATATACAAAACACCGCCAAACTACTAAGAAATTGTAGGGAATTATGGCTTGTCGTCGAGAATTCCTAGGATTTCCTGTAATTTATTTTTATGATATCAACTCCACTTCTTCCGATCGCCGTATTTATACTCACCCTTGCTTTGCTGGGTTGGGGATATTTTCGTTCCCGCAAGTTTGGCAAGCTTGGGTTACTGTCTTGGCTGCAATTTGTGGCGCTCATGTCACCTTGGCTAGTTTACTTTGGCTTGTTTGTGTCGGGTGTTTTTATAAATTTCACAACGCTATTATTCCTATTGCTCGGTTCCACGATCGCCTATGTATCAATTAGTAATCAATTGCGCAAAGCTGTATCGGAGGAGAGAGCAGCGATCGAGCAAAAGCTAAAACAAGATCTGGATACAGTTAGCGATCGCCCTAATTCTCCCGATAATTCAACTAATAAGCCACCTGTTAACAGTCCGATCGCTGTGGCGATGTCACAGGGCAAGACGCAGCTAAAGCTGTTTAAGGCTCTGCCTGCGGAAGATATGAAGCTGATACAGGGAATCTTTGGGATTGAGACCTATTACGTCACTGAAACGATTCCCTATCAAGAAGGAGCCATTTTTAAAGGTAATTTGCGTGGTGAGCCTGATGTCGTTCACGATCGCTTGACTAAATCCCTCAGCGATCGCCTTAGCGATAAATACAATCTATTTTTGGTGGAAGGTCAAGATCGTAAACCAGTAGTGATTGTGCTGCCTAGCCGAGTTAGTAATGTCGATAACAATACAATTCCTCAAAGAGTATTAATTGGGGTTTTGGTTGTCGCGAATGGTTACACAGCGTTGAATTTGGGTGCGTTAGTTGCGGGTATTCCTGTAGTCCAAGAACCTCAACAATATTTAGCAGGACTACCCTTTGCTATTGGGCTTGGGATAATTTTAGGGGTGCGTGAGTTGGCTATGCGTTTGATGGCAAAGAAATACAAGGTAAATATGAGTTTACCGTTTCTATTGCCGTCATCACAGTTAGGTTCTTTTGGTGCATTTAGTCGGATTTCTTCGCCATTACCCCATCGGCTGTCTCTGTTTGATATTGCGATCGCCCCAGCTTTAGCAAGTGGAGTACTATCTTTGCTCATGCTGCTAGTTGGTTTACGTCTATCTGCGATCGGTATGGGAAGTATCGATATTCCTAGTCAAATTTTCCAAGCATCAGTACTGGCGGGAACCTTGGCGAAACTCTTCCTTGGTGATGCTTTACATACGAGTTTTATTTCGATTCATCCGTTAGTGGTTCTAGGCTGGCTCGGCTCGGCTATCACCGCCTTGAATTTGATGCCCGCAGGTCAGCTAGATGGTGGTCGAATTGTGCAATCAATTTATGGAAGACGCACGGCAAGCTGGACGACGGTATTGACGTTGATTTTCTTGGTGATTGCCACAGTGATTAATCCCCTTGCGCTCTATTGGGGTGGCATTATCTTGATTCTATTGCGAGATCTGGAACGTCCAATGCTAAATGAACTTTCAGAACTCGATGGCGATCGCGAAGCTTTGGGTGTAGTTGCCCTCTTTTGGATGTTGATTACTTTGCTTCCACTTACTTCTGGCGTTGCCGAGCGTCTGGGTATTGGTAGTGGTGGTGGACTACTTCCATGAGTTGAATAGAATAAGCGATCGCTTATTCTATTCAACGGTACAGCGATCGCTACTCTGTATTTAACGAAACAGCGATCTCGTTGAGCAGCGCATTGCGCCGCTTTTTTTAATGAACCTCGCCACGTTTAGCTTCAGCATCAATGGGCTTAGCTAAATACACCAGCAGCAACTGCCAGAAAATCGCCGCGAATAGAGGTAACTTCTGCAAGGTCTTTATAAACTGAGGGCGATCGCTATCATTAATTGCCATCAGCTTGAAATTGTAATCAACGCATTTCTCCAATCTAGGGAAAAAGTCGGGATGACTAGTATCTAGCACCGCAGGGAATGCACTGATGGCAGTGTGGTTAGTATTGATCACCACTTGCTTGTTATATTCACGAGCATCTAAACCAATGGATTTATAGAAATCAGCCCGTTCAAATACAGTAATCGTGTGCGTAGCAAATACCGTCAACAGGAAGAAACGCGCCCATAGTTTAGCTTTCCATGTACCCCATAGCGCTGGCTGCGATCGCAACAATACCTTAAAGAAATCGCCATGACGGTTCTCATCTTGACACCAACTTTCAAAATATTTGAAGAGAGGATAAAACTGGTTTTCTGGATGCTCTTTTAAATGGTAATGCACAAGAATATAGCGCCAGTAGCCAATTTTCTCTGACAGATAAACAGAGTAAATTACCCATTCTGGCTTGAAGAAGGTATAGCTGCGTTTTTTAGTCATATTGACTAAATCTAACGACAGATTAAAATCCTTCATCGCCTTATTCAAAAATCCTGCATGACGTGCTTCATCCCTTGCCATGAGGCTGAAGGCTTCAGCGAGGAGTGGACTGCGATCGCTGAGTTGGCGAGACAGTTCTTTAAATAGCAGAAATCCAGAGAATTCGGAAGTGCAAGAGCGCTCTAGAAAATCAATAAATGCGGCGCGAGTTTCACCGTCAATATGTTCCCAAGATTGTAAAAATTCTTGATCCCGTTTGTAGTGATAGCGGTTGTAATCGGTACGAAGCTCTTCAACTACGGCTTCCAGTTCCGCCTGTTGCGATGAGACATCCATCTTCGCAACTGCGTCATAGTCGGTGGTGTAGAACCTTGGAGTTAATAGAGTTTCTTTAACAGGAACTTTAATACCTTCACGGAGGAGTTCGGGTTCGGGTCTAGATTGAATTGAAACCATAGTAGTAATTAGTTATAAAGGTTTTTATAAAGTTTGAGATATCCGATTCCCCTCAATCCCCCTTAAAAAGCTACGGTGTATAGATAAGTCGGACTTACCCCAATTCCCCCTTGCAAAGGGGGAAGACCAGAAATCTTGTTCCCTCCCCTTTGCAAGGGGAGGGTTAGGGTGGGGTAATTTCCTTGATTTCACACACAAGATGTGTGTACAAGTTAGCCTTAAAAAGGGGGAAGAAGATAATTCTCTTTTTAAGGGGGGCTGAGGGGGATCTATTGATTTTGAAAAAACTGAATCATCTTTTTGTCTTCACCCTTGATATGGTGCGCCAACCATTCAGTGAGAAATTGGGTGATTTCTGTAGTTACTGCTTCTGTATTGCGATCGCGAAATTTCAGCAGCAAATTATCGACTTTGGACAAGAGACAATCGTGAGTTTGCTTGTGACGATCATAATCAGGATAGTCTACCCTCATCATCAAAGCCTCTTCTGTTTGAAAATGCTCGGTAGTGTGATTAGCTAGGGCTTCTAGAAGCTCTTGCATTGTATAAACATTTTTTCTGGTGACAACAGCATCATGGAGGGCATTAACAATCTCAAATAGCTGTTGATGTTGTCCATCGACCTGTAAGTTACCAGTGTTATATTCTTGTTGCCAAAAGGCGATCGGTTTAGTCAAAGTAGAAAGCATGAATTTGTAGAAACTATGTATGTGTAAGGTTGAGCGAAGCACAAACGTGTTTGCAATCGGATTTAATCGAAGTCCATTTGTCCACGAAATCCAGTAAAAACACGAGTACCATCCTTAAGAATATGGATTTCGGTTTGATCGCTTGCCCAATCAATTTTGTCTGCAAAAGCGGGATTAAAGACATGCAAACGCTGATTGCGCGACGAAACAGGAGAATTGGGAGCATGAATGGCAAGAGCCGAAACATAGGGGCCATCTATCAAAATATCAAGTTGGTCGAGGAGATCTTCTGCTCCTTTAGGGGCGTTAGGCGATCGCAGTTCCGATAATGTATATCCTGTAAACGACATCACATTCAGTCCTGCTGTCTTGATCTGCTTTGCTAGGGCGGCTAGTGCAGGAGCCTGCAAAAATGGCTCACCTCCAGAAAAGGTGACTCCTTGATTGGCAGGTTCGCTGAGAATTCGTTCTGCGAGTTCCTCCACTGACACGAGTTGATTAACCGCTAAAGACCAAGAGGCTGGATTAAAGCAGTCTGGACATTCACGCCAGCAACCCTGCACCCAAACCACAGCACGACAACCAGGTCCATTTACCTCAGAACGATTAAGATAGCCCATGATATTGAGTTGTTGTGTCATGATTAACCTCTAATGGTGCTTCGATCTCAAGCTTAGCTAGACTGCTTTTGAGAATTTATCAATATTTTGCTTTTTAAGGTATGTATCAAACACTGAAGCAATATTACGGATTAACAAGCGTCCTACAGGAGTGACCTCAATGCGATCGTGGTCTATGTTGAGCAAGCCATCTGCCTGTAACTGACGCAATTTCATACGCTCTGAATCAAAGTATTTGCCAAAGTTGCGATCGCAGGTCAAATGATATTTAGATTCAATCTCATCTTGTGAGAGTTCAAATTGACACATCAGTTCCATAATTATGGAACGGCGCAAAATATCATCGGCATTCAGCGTGACACCACGTTCGATTGGCAATTCACACGCATCAATTGCCTTGTAAAAGTCCTGTAACCCTTTATAGTTTTGGGTATAGACATTTTGCAACATGCTGATGGAAGTCATGCCAAAGCCCAAGAGGTCAGATTCAGGCTTAGTGGTATAACCCTGAAAGTTACGGTGCAAATTGCCTTCGCGTTGAGCGATCGCTAGTTCGTCATTAGGCTTAGCAAAGTGATCCATGCCGATAAACACATAACCATGATTGGTTAAAGTTTCAATCGTCATTTGCATAATTTGCAACTTCTCTTCAGGAGATGGCAAAGTTTCGGGATCAATTTTCTTCTTTTGTAAAGGCTTCAGCCAAGGCACATAGGCGAAGTTAAATACCGCAATGCGATCGGGATTAAGGGCGATAGTTTTGTCAAGGGTTTCGCGAAATGTCTCTAGGGTTTGATATGGTAATCCATAGATTAAATCCACATTCACCCCTTCAAACCCCACTTCGCGCATCCAACGCATTCCATCAAAGAGCATCTCTTCTGGCTGAATCCGATTGACGGCTTCTTGTACTTTGAGATTAAAATCCTGAATACCAAAGCTAATGCGATTAAATCCAAGATTTTTTAAACCTTGCAAATATTCCTTAGTTAGCGATCGCGGATTGACTTCGATGGAGATTTCTGCATCGGCGGCAAAGGTAAAACGCTCTTGCAGACAATGCCACAGACGTTCCACTTGATCGAAAGAGAAATAATTGGGAGTACCGCCTCCCCAATGCATTTGTTGTACTAAGCGATCGCGATCTACCGTTGCCGCAACCTGCTCAATATGTCGCATCAAGTAGCCTAGATATGGTTCGGCAATTTCTTTGCGAGTACTAATTACAGTGTTGCAGCCACAAAAATAACAGGGTGCATCACAAAAGGGAATATGAGCATAGAGAGATAAAGGGGTCTTCTGTAAATTGCCTGATGCGATCGCACCTCGAAAATCCATCTCATCGAAATTTTCGCTTAACTCTGTTGCAGGTGGGTAACTGGTATAGCGTGGAACTGGCTGATTATACTTATGCAATAAATTAATATCAAATTTGACCGCTTGTGATGTACTCATCCACTCAATCCTTGTATTTTTATATATTGATTTTGAATTTGACTAAAACAAATTCAAAACCGTAAAGTCTTATTTTTAATCGAAATGTTTTATCTAAGCCGCATTACTGTGACGCTCAGTACTACCAGCCCGATCCTGCTTGGTGAGCAGTTCAAAAACATGGGGATCGAGGACGGCTCTGACATCAGCTTCTAGCTCATCTACCACATTCCGATTAAGTGTAAAAGCATAGTTCGCCTCTTCCACAATTCTTAAAATTGTAGATTCATCAATAACTAGAGAATCTAGTGCTTGACGATACTTCTCTTTAAAATCTTTTTTTGCCTCAATGGTAGGCAATTGCTCAAATTCATAGAAAGTCGTACCGCGATCGCTTGGCAGATCTAGAGCCGACCGAATAATATGCTTCAAGGCTTGTCCGCCCGACAAATCACCCATATAGCGTGTATAGGAATGGGCAATCAAAAGGGTCGGATCAGTATTAGAAATTTCCTTGAGGCGATCAACATAAACTTGTCCTGCCTTAAGTGGGACGATGTGCGATCGCCAATTATCCAGTCGCCAATCGTCACCATAATAAAAAGCTAAATCTTTCTCTAAGCTTGACTGGCGATCGAGTTCTGGGAAATAGATCTTGCCAACGATTGGATGTTCAGAATGACGCTTTAATTCGGCTTCGAGCGTACTGTAAACAAGATAGAGATTAGCCAATAATTTTCTGAAAGGGACAATTTCCACAATACCCTTGAGAAAACACTTCATAAATGCAGTGTTCTCAGTGACAGTATGGGACTTTTGAGTGCCTTCGCGCAGACGTGTAGCTAAGTGACTAGTCATTGGTATACTCACGAAACTTAATCACTGCATCCTAGACCTTATACATATATATAATGTCAAGCAAAGTTTTGTAACCAAAAAGAGAGAGGCTGCTCAGCAGCCTCTCTCTTTTTAGACAACTATTTAGACAACTAATTGATATTTGACCTGAGCTAATCGATAAAGAGGTCGCCATACCAAGCGATTGGTCGTCACAACTAGCAATGACATCACAATTGTCGAAGCCAATAAAAGCGGAAAATCACCCACATCAGAGGCTTGCGTAATCGTCGAGCCTAATCCTGTTGCAGTCAGTACCTTACCTTGAAACTTGACATATTCACCCGCTATACTAGCGTTCCATGCTCCACCAACAGCCGTAATGATCCCCGTCACTAAATACGGAAAAATCCCTGGCAAAATTAGAGTTTTCCAGCGTTGCAATGGCGAAAGTTTATACACTCGTGCAGCTTCAAAAAGTTCAGAGGGAATGGCTTGCGCCCCCGCAATGACATTGAAAAGGATGTACCACATACTTCCTAAAGTCATAAGAATCACTGCGCCAATGTCCAGCCCACCTGCCATATTTCCTAAATACAATAATAGAATCGGAAATAAAGCCGTCGCAGGAACTGAAGCAGCTATTTGGACAATTGGTTGCAAAAATTGGGCTAGTTTGGGATTGCGACCGATCGCTACGCCAATGGGAACTGTAATAATCAAGGAAATAATCAAGACGATAAATACCCGAATAGCAGTGAACAGAGCGCCGATCGCTACTTGTCTCCATGCGCTCAAGGGCATACTACTTAGTAAGGCGATCGCGCTGGCTGTGCCACTCAAAACCATAAAACCTGCTAACCCAACCAATAGCCAGTTAAACCAATTGAGCCATTGTGATGTTTTTTTATGTTGATTAACTAGAGAACTTGGCGCTTTATGGCTAAAACTATGATTGACAACTTCCGCGATCGGCATAAACAGGCGATCGCTAATAATTCGCATCGTAGGTGATCTCCTTAAAAAGTCTAAGACTCGGGATTCTGGTACTTGAGCTGCTTCAACTGTCTCATTCTTAAACTTCTCCGCCCAAGCAATTAGCGGTCGCCACACAAAATAATCAATGATCGTAATTATGCCAATTAAAACTACTAACCCACTAAAAATCGCCAAATTATCCCCTGCATCCGCTGCCGCCTTCAAAAAAGAGCCGAGTCCGGGAAGCGTAAAGTCACGATTGGAAAGTGTAAATGATTCTGTTTGCATCAAAAAGAACCAGCCACCAGCTACAGACATCACACTATTCCACACTAAACCCACCACCCCCGAAGGAAGTTCTAACGTCCAGAAACGCTGCCATGCCCCAAGCCGATAAACTTGACTTGCTTCGATCAACTCTTTGGGAATACTACTTAGGGATTGATAGAAACTAAAGGTCATATTCCAAGTCATGCCCGTAAAGATCAGCAAGATTGAAGCTATCTCAATTCCCAATCTTTGCCCAGGGAATAAACCGACCAAAGCAAGTACAACCGCAGGCAAAAATGATAGTACTGGAATTGATTGCAGAATATCCAATAGAGGAATCAGAACCTTTGACCATAAAGTGGACCGATAAGCAACATAGGCATACAAAAGGCTAAACACTAAGGAGACTAAATAGGCGGCTAGCATTCTTACTAAGGTCTGCAATGCATAACTTGGTAAAAAGCTCAGCGATAGATTAACTACATAGCCACTTTCATAAGTACCTGTAAAATTCCTAGCAGTTTGCACAATGATGAATATAAAAGCAATAATCGCTAAAGGCAGTAAGACATCACCAAGGCTCCAACGTGCGCTAAATTTTGATTTGGGATCGATAGTGGGCTGATACATAAGCAATCCAGACTAAACAAGAATTAGGTGATTTACATTTAGGATTCTGCGATTTAATAAAGAACCAATTTTTTTGTGGCATGGGCGAAGCCGCGCCACAAAAAATCGGTTCTTTATTTTCCTGCACATCCTTAGATACAGCAATTAACGAACCAATAAATTTGGGGAAAGTGTTGCAAAGCAACACTTTCCCCAAATTTATTGGTTCAAGGTGGCAATTTGCACTGTCCATCTTAATCTATTCAGACTCTTCAGTCTCTGGAGTACTCTCTTCAATAAAAATTTCGCCTGAAGGTTCATCATAGCTAAATAATTCAGCATAGCGTCCCCAATCCATTGCAGTTCGGAGTTGACGTTGCGCTTCTTTGGTAGTGAAGTAGTTTTCTAAAATATCGAGAACTAGTTCTTCAGAAATACGATGATTGCGCTTAGCCTGTAAAAGCTGACAAATCTGCTGGACTAAACGAATATTCTTCTGTAATAGCTCCCGAATAATTGCTTTACGCTCGTCAATATTGCTATTGATAAAGCTTTCGCCGATCGCTGATAGTTGAATATCACCCTCAGTAATGGCAACTAGTTCCATTAATTTACAAGCATCCACAATTGGCAATATATCATCAACTTCTAAAAGGAGTTCTTGAGCGATTCGATATAAATCTTTGTCTTGGCGACCTTCAAGCAGTTCTAGTAAACCAGCTACAGAGCCAATTCGCACATGGGGAAGAGATTGGTATTTGGGTTGAGCTTTAGGTTCTGAAGTAGAAGTTGTGGTCGTGGTGGTCTGAGTTGATAAATCTGGTAGATCAGGATTTGTCAGGATCTTGTAAACTTGGTCAACTAGAGCTTGAAATTCGGGACTCTTGCGATCGCGATAATGGGGTAGTGTAATCGGCAAATCGGCTCGAATCCGCCCAGGATTGCGCCCTAACACAATCACGCGATCGGCGAGGGTCACAGCCTCCTCGATCCCATGGGTCACAATCAAAATTGACTTAGTGGGAATGCGTTTTTCTAACCACAGATCCAGTAACTCAAAGCGTAAGTTTTCTGCTGTTAACACATCTAATGCCGAAAACGGTTCATCCATACATAACAGTTCTGGCTCAACCGCCAAAGCTCTGGCAAAGCCAACCCGCTGACGCATTCCCCCCGATAGCTCCTTAGGGTAAGCGTTCTCAAATCCGTCTAAACCAATCACATCGATCATCCGAAGGGCTTTCTGCTCTCTGGTATCCTTGGCTTCTCCTTTCGCCTTCAGTCCAAGTTCTACATTCTCTAGAACCGTTAACCAAGGATACAGCGCAAAATTTTGAAAAACGATTGCTACTCCTGGATTTAATCCTACTAATGGGCGATTGTAATAAAGTACTTTCCCAGTAGAAGGTGGGATTAAGCCTGCAATCATTCGCATTAATGTTGATTTGCCAGAACCTGAAGGACCCAACAAAGCAATAATTTCACCTACTTGCAACTGACAATTAATATTTTCAATAATCGAAATAGTCTGCCCATTTGGTTGTAAGTAAGACTTACCGACACCCTCTAAGGCAACAAAGCTATTTTTTACTGCTTTTTGAACCATAATGTTATCTGTGCAGGTATTTTGAGCTACATAGATAGGGAAGTTTTCGCTACCCAACCCAATACATTATCAACTAAGAACGCTCAGAATTTACACTACATATATTTTCCATGGATTTTGGATGGCTTAATCTATATTTTTATAAAAGCTATGCTTCGCATGGCTTTTATAAAAATATAGTGGTTCGCTTATTCACAATTTGTTGTAAGTTAGTCTAAAGTCCATTGTAGATATAGCAAATAATCACACATTCCTTAGATTCGGATCTCCATAAAATTCTTTTTAATTGCTAGATAATGTCCTACCCTCTCATGTCTGTTCCTTTGGGAATATTTCAAGTTAATGAACTTCTCTTCTCTGACGATTTAGCTGATTCAAATTTTGATCAAGTTTCTCAGCTACTGGAGAAATCGGTTAAATTTTCACTAATTGTGCCCACTTACAATGAGAGCAAGAATTTAGCAAGGTTAGTGGAAATCCTGACTCAGTTATTAAATAATTATTTCCAAGAAAACTATGAGTTAATTATTGTTGATGACGATAGTCCAGATCTGACTTGGCAAGTTGGACTAGATCTAATGTCAAGCTATCCTCAATTGCGAGTAATGCGTCGGCAAGGAGAAAAAGGGCTTTCGACAGCAGTGATTCGTGGTTGGCAAGCTTCGGAGGGAGAAATATTAGGTGTAATTGATGGAGATTTACAACATCCGCCAGAAACGCTGATTAAGATGCTTGATGAAATGGTGAATGGAGCAGACTTAGTGGTGGCTAGTCGCCATGTTGAGGGAGGTGGTGTGAGTGATTGGGGATTTATTCGGAGGTTTCTATCGAGGGGTGCACAGATGCTAGGGTTGCTGATTCTTCCTAATGTCATCGGGAGGGTTTCCGATCCGATGAGTGGCTATTTTATGGTCAGGCGTAGCGCGATCGCTAACTGTCCGATGAATCCCTTAGGTTACAAAATATTGATTGAAGTACTTGGTCGGGGCAATATTGGTTCTGTTGCTGAGGTTGGCTATGTATTTCAAGAACGTCAGGAGGGCGAGAGTAAGGTGACTTGGCGGCAATATGTGGATTATCTTTTGCATTTACTAAGATTGCGATCGCGTGGTCGAATTACCAAACTACGTGAAAAATTACGAGTTCCTGTCAAACGTTTTTTTAAGTTTGGACTAGTTGGCTTTAGTGGCGTATTTGTCGATATGGTCATCTTCTATTTACTTAGTGATGCCTCTACTCTGGGATGGGGGCTAACACGCAGTAAGATAATTGCAGCTGAAGTGGCAGTTCTCAATAATTTTCTTTGGAATGATCTTTGGACATTTCGGGATCTTGCTCAGCAACAATTTGGGCGGAGAAAATTAATTAAGCGATTTGTGAAGTTCAATCTTATTTGTTTAGTGGGAATTGGATTAAATTTAATTATTCTCAATTTTCTTTATAACAATTTGCATATAAATAAGTATCTCGCTAATCTCATCGCGATCGCGATCGTCACAATTTGGAACTTCTGGTTTAATCTCAAACTTAGCTGGAGAGTCACCCAAACCAAATAATATATAAAGTGCTGCCAAGCAGCACTTTATATATTATTTGGTTATTTATGATTACATTGCCTACTTGGGTAACTTTATCGAGATTAATTGCTGTCCCGATTATTTTTGGACTGTTTCTTTGGCAAGATAGCGAACTTAGTCGCTTAATTGCTTTAAGTGTATTTATCATCGCCGCAATTACCGATTGGCTGGATGGGTATTTAGCAAGAAAACTTAATCAAATAACTGAACTGGGGAAATTTCTTGATCCCCTTGTCGATAAAGTCCTGACGATCGCCTTATTTTTGTTGTTCATTGAACTTGGTCAGGTTCCTGCTTGGGCCGTATTTTTAATTGTTACGCGAGAACTATTGATCACCGCTTGGCGTGGTGCGCCGAGTGCATCTAGTCAGGAGGTTTCTGGCGAAACCATTAAGCCACAAATTATCGGCGCAAATTTTTGGGGGAAAGCAAAAACCGTAATGCAAATCGTGGCGATCGCTGCTTTATTGGTTAAAATCCCCTATGCGATCGCCTTTTTCTGGATCGCAGTCGCACTTACGTTAATTTCTGGCATTCTCTATGTTGTGCCAACATCAAAGCGCTAGTTATAATCTGAATACCTAAGAATAGTTAAAACTCAAAATCTAAGATCCTGCACCGCCCGCGCAGCGGACGGTGCAGGATCTTAGATTTTAAGATTACTTAATACTTAGAGACTTAGTTTTATCCCGTCGAAGGCGGGGTAAAGCTAGATTATAATTAAACAAGTTGTGCGGTTGGAGTAAGGTTCTCATGGCGACATCACAAACGATAGGTAAAGCGTTTGGAAATCTGTTGGGCGGACGCTTTCGAGTTGTACAAACGATTGCTGATGATTCCTATGGGCAAACCTACTTAGTTGAAGATACCGTTGCTGCGGAAATGCCGCGCTGGATTGCGAAAAGTTTTTGTCTGATTAATAAAACTAATCTGCAACTTGACTGGGCGCGATCGCTATTTCGCAATCAAGTTCCTAAATTGCAACAACTTAGCGATAGCAGTACTGACTTCCCAAAGATTACAACCTATTTTGAACAAGAGGAGGAATTTTATATCGTAGAAGAAGCGATCGATGGAACTCGTCTTAGCGATGAAACTGCGGCAGGGAAACTCTATAGCGAGTCAGAAGTAATTCAATTTCTGCGGCAATTGTTGACTAGCCTGCATACTGCCCATAGCTCTAATATGGTGCATGGAGATATTTGTCCGAGGAATCTAATTCGTCGTAAACAGAATCCCAGAAATAATCAGAGTGTTAATCAATTTGCCAATGACAGTGAACAGCATTTTGTACTCACTAATTTTGCAGTTCTCAAAGGGATCTATGCAACGGCAGCTCAAAATGGAGTCGTCCTCGGCACGCCTAGCTATATGCCTTTTGAGCAAGCCCTTGGAAATTTTACTCCTAGTTGTGATATTTACGCCCTTGGCTTAACTGCGATACAACTACTCACGGGTTTACATCCTAGTCAGCTAGTGCGCCGAGAAGATCTGAATTTGCTTGACTGGCAGATGGGTTCAACAATTCATCCTAAATTAGCGCTCATTCTCAATCGCATGGTCAAGCATCATCCTGAAGATCGCTATCAGACTGCTCAAGAAGTTCTCTACGATCTTGATAACTTGCCCATGCAAGATGCTGAAAGTTTCCAAATGCCCACATTTACTTTTAGTCAAAATACGAATCGTTGGGCGATCGCGCTGGTCTGTATCGCAGGAATTAGTTGGGGTGCGATCAATTTCTCTCAATATTTCCCAAAACTAGCCGTTACTCCTACCCCGACCCCTACCGTTACTGAGCCTGCGCCCGTAACTTCTAATTATATATTACGGCAGACTCTCAAAGGGCATACAGGTTGGGTGAGAGCCGTCGCGTTCTTTCCCAATGGATTTAGTCTTGCTAGTGGTAGTTACGATCGCACTTTAAAGTTATGGAATGTCCGCGACAATCAGTCTTTTGGAACTTTGTCGAATCATCTTGGCTCGATTTCGGGAATTAATGCGATCGCTGTACATCCCAATGGAAGTACTTTCGCTATTGCATGTATTGATAAATCAGTCAAATTATGGAACTTCCGTAGTGGTAAACCAGTAAGGAACATCGAAGCGCATAGTGGACAGGTCTATAGTGTCGCCTATAGTCCTGATGGAAATACTTTAGCCAGCGCCAGTGCTGATAAAACCCTCAAGCTTTGGAATTGGCGTAAAAGTGAACTAATACAAACTTTTGAAGGTCATCAAGATAAGGTCGTCTCTGTCGCTTTTTATCCAGATGGTAAAAGAATCGCCAGTGCAAGTTTTGACAAAACTATTAAAATCTGGGACGTGAATACAGGTAAATCAATTCGTAGCATGACTGGACATGCTGCGCCTGTAAATGCGATCGCCTTTAGCCCTGATGGTAAATTACTGGTCAGTGGTAGCCAAGATCAAACTGTAAAAATATGGGATGTGAGTACCGGTAAAGTCATTCGTACTCTCTCTGGGCATGTAGGTGGAGTGTTAGCGGTTGACATTAATCGCGATGGCAGCGTGATCGCTTCTGGTGGAATTGATAAAACAATTCAAATTTGGGACGTAAAAACAGGTAAATCGATGCAAATCCTCAATCAACATGAGGCTCCAGTTCTGTCACTCAGTTTTAATCCTAAGGATGAAACCCTAGTCAGTGGTAGTGCCGATCGCACAGTCAAGGTCTGGCAATTACAACCTAAATAAAAAATAAAAGCGGTGCATAGCGCCGCTTTTATTTTTTATACTATTAACTATAATTATCAATAGTATTAGAGTGTTGATTATGTTCTGATGCGGCTTGACTCAGCACGCTTCATTTCACATAGTTCAAATGCGTTGGCAGGAGTGAGTGACGAAATGCTTTTTTACAGGGATTTCTGACATGGATTTCAGTAAAAGCAACCATTTGTCATTCACTCCTTTCTTTTCTCTAGATGGAATAACAATCAATATTTAAAATCTTAATAATAATTAATAGCAATAAAATTATCCCCATATGACCTTTAAACAGTCCACGTCACCTCAAGTTGTTGGTATTTGCACCAGTCAATCCTTACGCCGTTTTGATTTACAACTATTGCGATCTCTATCGCGACAATATGAGATTGCCCAGTGGGAATATTGTCAAAACCCTGACGAAGCAATCGATCTAGATATAGCGATCGCCACATTGCACGAATACTTACAAACTTGTAAAGGCTCCGTGCATTTAGTTGGTCATGGCATTGCAGGTCTGGTCGGATGGCTCTATGCCAAAAAATATCCTGAACAGGTGCGATCGCTCACTTTGTTATCAGTGGGAGTTAACTTAGCAACTAGCTGGCATAGTCACTATTACGAGCAGCGTCAGTTAATTGGTTGCAGTCGGGAAACGATGCTAATGCGCACAGCATTTTATCTATTTGGCTATCGCGATCAAGAGATGTTGTCTTGGCTCGCCAATTTACTAAAACAAGATCTCGATAATTCTTTGGTTCCCCATTCTCTCTATGCACCTACATGTATCGCTCCCACACCGATTGCTGTACCAATGTTAGTTTGTGGAGCTTTAGACGACTATGTTATTGGTGGCAGTGGTGAAAACGCCTGTCAAAAATGGAGATTGCATCTTAAAGATAGCGATCGCTTGTGGCTAAGTGCTCAGGGAAAACATTTCTTTCATTATTCACAGTGGCAAGCAGTCAGTAATCAAATTCGTTCTTTCTGGAATTCTTTAGCCCTTAATCAGGCAGTTTCCATTAAACAGCAAATTGAATTTAGGTAATTTCCCTAAAATAAAATCCCTGTAGTGGCAGGTTTAGTTACAAGTCAATGGCTTACCTATAGATTTATTCCAAAACCTGCCACTACGCATGGGTATATTTTCTCTTGGAAATTTCCTAAGGAATGAAAATTAATTAACTTGTGCAATTAAAACCAAAATTTGTTGGGGGCGGGCGAAGCCCGCCCCCAACAAATTTTGGTTTTAATTAATTTTCATTCATTATGAGAAATTCATAATGAACCGAACTTTGGGACTTGCCTCGCCTTCGTCGAGGCAAGTCCCAAAGTTCGGTTTGATAATCCTATGGGTGAGTTTGAGATAGATTATTTTGGGTACGATATTATCTATGAAGTGTAAAGCCTAGAAGTTAGGTGACTTACACGCATAATTTTGGAGTTTCTCATGAAATTAGCTGAATTTCTGATCCAAGGACAGCACTTGCGGCAGCAGGATCGCACCTTAGCAATCGCCTATTTTGAGCAATGTCTTCAAAATACAAACACTGGCGAAAATGTGGAAGAAGATCCGAGTACAGCCATAAGGGTTTTACTTGACCTTGCTGTGGAGCTAATCGCCACAAAACAATCTGAATCATTACAAAGAGCACAAGCTCTTGTGCAACAAGCGGGGGAAGCTTTAAATCAAAATCCAGATCATGATCACGAACAAAAGGCTTATTTGCTCTATGTGCGTGCAATTCTGGCGCTTGAATTGGGGGAATTGGGCGATGTTTTACATGTTTTGGAGATGGCTTATGAAACTTATAGCAATAGTCAGGAGGGACAATCTCTCGTCGATGATGCCATTGGTCAATATTATTTACAAATAAATGATATTCAATCTGCGCTAATGAGCTTCGAGCGATCGCTGTCAGCACGACTCGAAATAGAAGATGAATGTACGATCGCCAAAAGCTACGTCCACTTGGGGCAATTGTATTTGGCTTCTGGTGATATTAATCAAGCAGCTAGCCTTTTTCAAAGTACTCTCGATATTGCTTTAGCCAATTCTGATAATTTCTTGCGGTTGCAGGCGATTAAAGGAATGGTGAAAGTTGCGATCGCTGAGTCTCAATGGCAATTAGCTCTTGAATTAAGTAAAGATGCGATCTCTCTGCTCAAAGATCCTGTTGATGCCATCGAAATTGGCTATATATATTGCGATTTGGCTGAAGCTTTGCTAGGCAATCGCCAAGTTGAAGAGAGCTTAATCTGTATTCGAGTGAATGTTCTACCTCGTTTTCGTGATTACCAGTATTTGCGAGGAATTGCGATCGCCAAACATATCCGAGGACGCATCTATGTATATCGATTGCTCGATGGCTTAGATAGTCTTGATGAAGATGCGATCGAAACTGCCGAAGACTCATTACTTGATGCTTCGCTCTCTTTTGAGCAATTCGGAATGATGTATGAATATGCTAAATCTCTCTACGACTTAGCTTGTCTATATCAGCTATGCGGTAGTTCGCAGTTTCAATATCAATATCAGGGCAAGTCTTTGCGATCGCTAGAATTATCGCTTAGTGTTTTAGACCAACTGGGCATGAGCCATACTCAGTTTGCTTCACAGGTTGAAGCAATGCTAAATAAAGTTATGCGCGGTAGCTTCTAGCTAAAAAAATAGAGTGGGCTTTGCACCCACTCTATTTTTTTAGCTAGAAATAGCGATGAGAGGTGCTCCCATTTACATTTTAGTTTTGGCGACAGCTATAGTTGCAAAAATCTGATACATTTGGCTTAATCTGAAAACCAATTTTTAGGATTAGCCTTCAAGGTTGATGCCATGACACAAAATCCACTAGTTGAACAAGCCAAACAGGGCAACGTTAATGCGATCGCATCGCTAATGAATCGATTGCTCAAGTCTCAAGCAATGCTAGCAAACGTTGAGCGTGAGGGCGATCGCTTAGAAATTTTAATTGAGTCAGATCTGCGATCGCTGGACGATGAGGTGCGAATTCCTAATCGGCAGGTACTAGTGGGGATGCTCAAAAAGTGGTTTATTACCCTTGAAGTTAAGAATGTTTCGACAATCTCAGTGTCTTGGCAGCAAACAGGATGTGATGAACCTGCATGGACTGAGGAAATTTACTTGGTTGAGCAAGAAGATCTCAATATTAATGAAAATGGCGGAATCACGGAGTCTAGACAACGTCCTAAAATACCTCCTTTACCAGTACTGCCACTAAAATCTATGCATGATCGTAGTGATCGCGCCAATAGCGAAAACAATCTTCCAGCATCTAGTCCTGATCTAGATGAAATGTTTGGAGACACAAGTTTTCCCGAACCTTTGCCAAATATTCAAGCAACTAATTATCTAGATTCTGATTTAGAAAATACCCACTCATCGCAAGATAGTGATTTCCCTTTGGAAACAACATCTTCCGCCAATAGCATCTCTTGGCAAGCATTACTGAAAACGCCAATTTTTGTAATTCAGCTTGCTCAATATGTTGTTGTTTGTGTGATTATTATTGCCGCTTTAAGAGGAATTCATGCTGTCTTTGGTAGTAGCAAAGCACCTAAAGCTGCTTCCATTTCAACACAATTGGTTATATCCAAATAAAGGCGGCGCTTCGCGCCGCCTTTATTTGGATATAATGCACCAATCATAGCTTGCTTAATAAGGATTATTGTGTCAACTCAATTCCACGTTTGTATTACTTTAGGAACTCGTCCAGAAGCAATTAAACTTGCCCCAATTATTCATCTATTTAGAAACAATCCGAAGTTCCAAACCTCGGTGATTTTAACTGGGCAACATCGTGAAATGGTGGAACAGGTGATGCAGTTGTTTGAACTTAAAGCAGATTATGACTTAGATATCATGCTGCCTAAGCAAACTCTCACCCAAATCACTTGTAGTAGTTTGATCGGTTTAGAGAAGTTATACAAGGAGATTCAGCCCAATATTGTTTTAGTCCAAGGGGATACGACCACAGCATTTGCAGCGGCTCTGGCTGCCTTCTATCAGCAAATTCCTGTTGGTCATGTGGAGGCAGGACTGCGTACAGACAACCTATTTAATCCATTTCCTGAAGAAGCAAATCGTCGTTTAGTTTCACAAATTGCTCAACTTCATTTCGCGCCTACCCATGCCTCAGTTACAAACCTCCAAGTTTCTGGTGTGAAAACGGGTATCCACAATACAGGTAATACTGTAATTGATGCGCTGTTGTATGTTTCAGGGCGATCGCCTAAATGTGAGATTAAGGGTCTAGACTGGGCAGTACATCGGGTGATCTTAGCTACCGTTCATCGTCGTGAGAATTGGGGAGAACCACTAGCGCAAATCATCCAAGCATGGTTACAGATTTTGGCTGATTTTCCCGATGTTGCTCTGGTATTACCATTGCATCTTAATCCTGTGGTGCGGGAGCCTTTAATCGAGAAACTGGGAAATCATCCACGTATTTTTTTGGTTGAGCCTTTGGATTATGAACAATTGGTTGGGGCGATGCAGCGCTGCTACCTGATCATGAGTGACTCAGGTGGCTTGCAAGAAGAAGCTCCGAGCCTCGGTAAACCAGTATTGGTATTGCGTTCTACTACTGAGCGTCCAGAAGCGGTTGATGCAGGTACAAGTAAGCTGGTCGGTACAGAAACTAGTGATATTGTGGCAGCAGCTTCTAAACTACTCAGCGATCGCAATGCCTACGACCAAATGGCGAATATTGCGAATCCCTTTGGCGATGGTAAATCCAGTCAGCGTATCCTAGATATAGTTAGTTCATTTTTAAGCTAAGTTGGTCAGTAAAAGAAATCTGTAAAGGCGCAGATCCCCGACTAAAGAAACTTGTAACAGCCCAGATCTCCGACTTTTTTGGTGAATTTGCAAATTACCTTTGCTAGCTTAGAAAAAGTCGGAGATCTTTATCTCTACTTTTTATGTTATGCAACTTTCTAGACGTAAGCTCTTAACGACCCTTGGTGTAGCAGCAAGTACAGTATTGCTGAGTAACTGTATGCCTAAAACCTCAGTAAATCAGTCATTGCCGATTACTCATGAAGTGAAGGTGTCTGACATCCCAGAAGTACAATCAGTTCGGCTTGGCATAATTCCATCGCTCGAAATTGCGCCAATTTTAGTTGCCCAAAATAAAAAACTATTTGCCAAATATGGCATGACTGATGTGGAACTGGTTCCATTTAAATCTTGGCAA
Organism: Pseudanabaena sp. Salubria-1; assembly: GCA_023336205.1. Taxonomy (GTDB): domain Bacteria; phylum Cyanobacteriota; class Cyanobacteriia; order Pseudanabaenales; family Pseudanabaenaceae; genus Pseudanabaena. The sequence continues at coordinate 46,262 of JALQCR010000016.1, read as the reverse complement.
GATATCTGCGATCGCACGGCGATAGGAACTGAGTTAGGCACAAATGATGATGGTATTGATGGCGGACATTTCTATAGCCCTTTACCTGAACTGATGAATGAGGGCTTAGTCAACCGACCGCACAAAACCGCTATGTATGTACTGATGCGACTACATACTCATGGCGGATATATTGTTGTTTCTAGGCGACTTAAGCCCTTTGGTATTCAGCTTAAACGTGCTACTTTCTCGCCTTGGCAAGATGTCGCCAAGTTCTTTGGTCAGCCAATGCATGGCGCGATCGCAGAACTAGGTAGTAATTACGACTTATGGTTAAGATATTGGCTGGCTTCTATGGATGTAATTCCGAAACGGAGTATAGATATTCTGGAGATTCCATTTGATGAGATCATTCCGCAAGTTAAACAGAATAAAGCTGATTTACTCTGCTTAGATAGCTGGCGAACGCTCAAATTAATTGAATCACGTTTGGCTGATCCTGCGATCGCGATTGGTGAAATCTGGCGCAATTACCCAGGGGAGATTCTTGCAATGCGAGCTGATTGGGTAGATAAATACCCGATCGCTACTCAGGCTCTGCTCCAAGCAATTATGGAAGCTCAGATCTGGTGTGATGAGCCTGCTAATGCTAGGGAGTTGGATACACTTTTAGCTCTAAGTTTTACAAACCGTAACCTCATATATGAGCCGATCAAGATGTTTTCTCAGCTTTTTCAAAACAGTCCCAAACAAAGTATGAAAAGACTGAAAATAGATAGCCATAATTCCATTAATTCCATTAAGTATTGGTCAAATGATGGGATATCGGTTTCATATCCATACAAAAGCCACGATCTTTGGTTTCTGAGAGAATATCATCGATGGAATCCTTTACCTGCTGGGTTTGAGACAAAAGAAACTATTGATGCCGTAAACCGTGAAGATCTTTGGAAAAATGCAGCTAAAGCGATCGGGGTTCCTGATACCAATATCCCCATTTCAACTTCACGTGGAGTAGAAACTTTTTTTGATGGTTCAACATACGATCCCAAATAACTGACATTGCGTGGAATGATTTCCTCTGATGGCATAGGTTCAGGGCTGGCACGGGGGATTGCCCCTACAAAACATGAATTATTGCAGGTAGGGGCAATCCCCTCGTGGTTGCCCTGCTTGGCTAGCATCAAGAGATTCATCATCTGCATTCCAAGTAACTCTAATAAAAAACCGAAAAGCCTATATCGCCCGCGTAGCGGAAAGTATAGGCTCTTAGCGAAGTTTACTGTAAGTTCGATTTAGACGATAGCCCATACTATGCACTGTCTCAATCAAATCTTCGTTAGCACCTGCGGCTTTCATCTTTTGGCGCAAACCTCGAATATGCACCTTCACAGTATGCTCCTCTGGAGGTGACTCCAAAGACCAAACATGTTCGATCATGACACTACGGCTCAAGACCCGTCTTCCATTCCGAAGTAGTAATTCTAAAAGAGCATATTCCTTGGGGGTTAAATGGATAGGATTTTCACCATAGCCAACTTCACAAGTACTTGGGTTTAGATATAAGTCACCCCACTCCAAAACTGGCGATGCGATTTGACTACCACGACGTAATAGGGCGCGAATCCTTGCAAATAGCTTTTGTAAATCAACGGGTTTGACAATATAATCATCGGCTCCTACATCTAAACCGTTAATTTCATGATCGATTGTGTCGCAGGCAGTGAGCATCAAGATTGGTAAGCTATAACCATGCGATCGCAACCGATGACAGAGACTAATACCATCCAGTTCTGGCAACATTAAATCCAAAAGCATCAAATCGTAATCTAGGGACTGAGCTTGATGCCAACCTGTTTCACCATCAGTGGCAATATCTACAACATAACGCTCATCGGTTAGCGCTTCAGCCAAAGTTTCGGCAAGGCGGATATCATCTTCAACTAGAAGAATCCTCATAGGATGGAATTTTTTGGGAGATGCGATCAAACTTCTCTAAATTCTACAAAAATTTGTTACCAAAATTCCGATTCCAAAGCCCAAGAAATAATAGCGGTGCTTCGCACCGCTATTATTTCTTGGGCTTTGGAGAGTGGCGACAGCTACCTATCACAGATTGCGACTTGTAAACCCAAATAAATGTAACAGAATATCAAGATTTATTGCCTAGAATCAATCTTTCCGTTTTCTTTACAATTCTCTAACCAGTTTCCTTACTTTTGGTATGGGATTATCTAGATTCATCGTGAGAAAGGCTTGATTGCCAGCATCACTTCGATTTAAATAAACAATTTTCAATCTGAAAGTTAGGGTACGCGGCGCAAAGCGCTGTGCATCCTAGTGAATTTACAAACAACTTAAATTTGGAGAATTTCAATGGGTAGTATCGTCATCAATGCTAGTGCAGTAGAGCTATGGCCAACGAGTTCCGCCGATGATGTTCAGGCTGTGATTCGCGCAGTTTATAAGCAGGTATTAGGCAATCCCCATGTGATGGAAAGCGAGCGCTTTGTCAAAGCTGAATCGCAGTTGGGCGATCGCAGCCTCTCGGTACGCGAATTTGTCCGCGCAATTGGTAAATCCGAATTTTATCGCGATCGCTACTTCACCTCATGCGCTCCCTACCGCTTTGTGGAATTGAACTTCATGCATTTCCTCGGTCGTCCTCCTCAGTCTCAAGCCGAGATTTCCGAGCATATTGTGCGTTGCGTGACCGAGGGCTACGATGCTGAGATCGATTCCTACATTGATAGTGACGAATACCAAACTGCCTTTGGTGAAAATGTGGTTCCTTTTAGTCGCAGCAATACCCAAGCAGGACAAAGCCAAGTGACATTTAACCGCATGTATGCGCTTAATCGTGGTGAGTCTCAAATCAGCAGCGCGATTAAGTCTTCCCAGTTGGTTTTTGAAGTTGCCACCAATAGCAGCAACAAAATTGCACCAGCCAGCATCGATCTCGGTGGTTCGGGCGAAGCCAACAAAAAGAAATTCAAAATTGTGGTTCAGGGTTCTAAGTTCGACACCCGCCGTCGTGTCAGCACCAGCACCTATTTGGTTGCAGGCGACAATATGACTTCCCAGATCCAACGGATTAATCGTACCTCTGGCAAAATCGTCAGCATCACTGAGGTCGTTTAACGCCGCATATTTTCTCCAATCCTCCTGTCTTATCTACAACCCACGATTTGTGATTAAAAGTATTGCTTCTCAATACTTTTAATCACAAATCAGTTATTTGATTTGGATTGAATCACAGTAGGTAAGACAGGTTCTTCATCTATTTAGAATCAAATTCAAAATGTTACGAACCCCGAACAATCATGAGTCTTGCGATCGCACCTCACTCTGTTGGAATGCTACCACCCATCGCTGAAAAGAAAGTACAGTCTTGGATTCGCAGTCGTCATGTCATTTGTTCGGGCAACTTTTTTGTCTTTGAAACAGTTGATTATGCGGCTCTTGAGAGATTCACTACATCGATTAGGGCTTTAGGCGGATCTGTTATTTCTATAGATGCGATCGGTAAGGTTTGGATTGGCGATCATCGGCAAGTTGTTTTATATCGTGCCAAAGCAAGTTTGCATACTCCACACCATGATTTAAAGCGATATTGGATTAAATATGGCAGTTTTAAGACAAGGTTTGACGATCAAGCTTAATTTCTTTTAATTACATTCTTTTAATTACAACCCTCAAAATAAACGCAAGTTAATTTAGTACAGAGATATTTAATATGGTCAGTACTTTTATCAATCCACTGGTTAATCCAGAGGCAAACCTTGGGGTTAGCCGATTCGATGAAACAGCGCCGATTCAACTTTGGCAAACCCATTCTGAAGCTGATGTCGATCTAGTCATTCGCGCCGCCTATCGCCAAGTGCTCGGCAATGCCCATGTGATGGAGAGCGAACGGTTGATTGTCGCCGAGTCGCAGCTTAAGCAGCGCGATATATCTGTGCGTGAATTTGTGCGTCAGATCGCTCTGTCAGAACAATATCGAGCTAGATTTTTTGAGCCATGTCCGCGAATGCGATCGATTGAACTCAACTTCAAGCATTTGCTCGGTCGCGCTCCTGAAAGTGCAGAAGAGATGGCTGCTCATGCACAGTTACTCGATCGCGGCGGTTTCGAGATGGAGATCAATGATTACATCGATAGTGATGAGTATCATGATGCTTTTGGCGAAGATACTGTGCCTTACTATCGTGGGCATAAAACCCAGATGGGTAAGAAAATGGTCGGCTTTACGCATATGTTTCAGCTTTTGCGCGGATCGGCTAGCAGCGATAAAGATCCGAAACATCAAAACCGCTCCCGATTGAATAGCTATATTTTGCGAAATCGTCCTAGCGCGATCGCACAGATCAAAGGCGCTCCTTCGCAATGGCAACGTCCTGCGGCAGTTACGGATGTCAACCAACTCTTATCCAAGGTTTTTGGATTAAGAAGTGGATCGCCCGATCTATCTTTCAAGCCAGTTGCGCCTAAGTCGGCTAGTGCACCCGAACGTCAGCAGCAATTTTATGAAGCTTACCAACCTTTCAAAGAAACTGACCCAATAGAATTCTGCGTTGGTTCCTCGGATGCGGATCTTGAAGTTGTGATTCGGGCAGTTTATCGTCAGGTTTTTGGAAATGCTCATGTGATGGAGAGCGAACGCTTAACTATTGCTGAATCTCAGTTTAAGCGCGGCGAACTGAGTGTACGTGAATTTGTGCGCCAGTTGGCAAAGTCTGAGTTTTATCGCTCTCGCTTCTTTGATAGCTGCTATCGTTATCGGGCAATCGAGTTGAACTTTAAGCATCTGCTTGGACGGGCCCCCGACAATTTCGATGAAATGCGCTATCACAGCAGCGTCTTAGATCAAAGAGGTTTTGAAGCAGACATAGATACTTATATCGATAGCGACGAGTATCAAACTGCTTTTGGTGAAGCAATCGTTCCTTATTACCGAGGTTTCAGCACTCAGAATGGACAATCAATGTTGGAATTTACCAATATGTTCCAATTATTGCGAAGTGCTTCCAGCAGCGATAAAGATCTCGCTACCAATAACAAACCACAACTGACCAGAGCGATCGTTCAGAATTCCCCCTACGGCAAGCTCAAAGCCAGCGATGCTGCCGCCATCCTTGCTGAGGTCTTTAAGCCTAAAGTTTCAGGTATCGGACAAGCCGATTCTTGGGCGACATCGGCAAAGTTTGCCGCCGAGCAAGCTTTACGCCAAACTCTGCTCGATCAAGATCTCATCATCGAAAGTTTGCAAAAACAACTAGCCGATCTCCGTCCATCGGCATCTATTGGTGCATCTTATCTTAAAAATTCTTGGCAACCTTCGGTTGTCTCGGTTCAAGGAGATGCCTCTGATTCGTTATTGCAACAGTCAGATAACCAAATTGAACAGATTACCAACCTGCAAGCTCAGATTGCTGATGCGCGGAGATATGCCGCGATCGGTGATGCGCGACTGAACAAATGGCGCAGTCGCGTTTTCAATAGTTAACGCTCAATGTAGAACTTGGTGCTTTGCACCAAGTTCTACAAAATCCAGTGATTTATTTAGTCCAATTTAAAATCCCTTAGGAAGAAATTTATGTCGATTCCATTGTTAGAGTACAATCCTTTATCCCAAAACCAGCGCGTGGATGGTTTTGAAGTCGCTGGTGATGAGCAACCTCGGATTTATAGCACCGACAATTTGCTATCTGGCTTTGAGCTAGATCTCTTGATCGGCGCGGCCTACCGCCAAATCTGTAACGAACAGCAGATGCTAGAAAGCCATCGCCAAGTAAACCTAGAGTCTCAGTTGCGAGCAGGGCAAATTACGGTTAGAGGATTCATTCGTGGCTTGGTATTATCTGATTCCTTTAGACGATTGACCTTTGATAGTAATAATAACTATCGCTTTGCCGAGATTTGCATTCAGCGAATTCTTGGTCGTAATGTCTATAGCGATCGCGAAAAGATTGCGTGGTCGATTGTGATTGCAACTAAGGGGCTCCAAGCTTTTGTTGATGAGTTGCTTAGTAGCGAAGAATATCTCAGTAACTTTGGTGATAGTGTTGTTCCCTATCAACGTCGTCGTATCTTGGCTAAGCAGACCAAGGGAGAAGTCACATTTGCCCATACTGCTCGCTACGGTGCTGACTATCGCGATCGCTTGCCCAAACAAGTCTTTAAAGGCAATAAAGGCGCAGCAAGATTGGATTATGTCCGTTGGGAATGGCAAAAGAACCCACCTGCTATTATCAGCAAAATTGGTGCAGGTATTACCTATGCTGGTGCTGCTTTTGTTGGTGTATTGATATTGGTAGTTTTAATTGGGTTGTAAACTTTATAATTTATAAACAATCTTAAAAAAGCCTTGCAAAGCAAGGCTTTTTTAAGATTGTTTATAGTTAGTTACTGGTGTTACGTGGAAGCATACAAGACCCTCACCCCTAGCCCCTCTCCCAAAGGGGGAGAGGGGAACAAGAAATTAGTTTTACTCCCCTTCTCCCTTAATGGGAGAGGGGGCTGGGGGGTGAGGGCTATATTCGTTCCACGTAACATCAATTAGTTATACCAATTCATAAAAGTGTGACAACACTTCTGTGAATTAGAAAAAAACCTGTAAGGGTTTTAAAAACACAAAATGGCTGCGCCACTTTGTGTTTGGTATTAGAGCGTTTGGAGCTACGTCCTTTTCAGGATGGTTGGGAGTATGACCAGTTTTTATGCGATCGCAATTTGCCTTAGCCTTTTAATCCTATTGATAGGCTTCTTTTTTTTTACAAGAGAAGGAACTCGCCGTCGTCGTTCAGAAAAATTATTGCGACAGCAAAGCGATCGCGAAAGACTGGTTACACAAATTGCTCAACAAATTCGCCAATCCCTCAATCTGGATGAAGTTCTTTCCACAACAGTCAAAGAAGTTCGTCTTTTTTTGCAAGCTGATCGCGTTCTAATTTATCGCCTATGGGACGATGGTACTGGTAGCGCTATCCATGAAACTGTCTTACCACCCTATCCCAGTATCTTAGGTCAAGTCTTTCCCGAAGAAGTTTTCCCTCAACAATATCATCAAGCTTACTCTTTAGGAAAAGCTCGCTCCATTGCTAACGTTAAGCAGGCTGATGTAGAACTGTGTCTTGCTGATTTTGTAAAACAGTTTGGAGTTCAAGCTAAACTAGTAGTACCAATTATTCAAGAAAATCGTAAGGGGAATGAGTCAGAAACTTCTCAGCCCTATCTCTGGGGATTATTGATTGCGCATCAATGCAATCATCCACGTCAATGGGAAGACTGGGAAGTGGAACTAATGAAACAGCTAGCCACTCAGGTAGCGATCTCTATTCAACAATCAGAGCTTTATAAACAACTTCAACATCTCAATACGCAACTCGAACAACGAGTCCAACAGCGTACCGTCGAACTTGCTAATGTTAATGCTTCCCTACGAGATGAGATTTCAGAACGACAGCGTACTGAAATTGCCCTGCGCCATACTAATGAAACCCTACAAGCTTTAGTCAGCGCTTCTCCCCGTGCAATTTTTATGCTGGATTTGGAAGGAAAAGTTAAGATCTGGAATCCTGCTGCTGAGCATATGTTTGGCTGGAAAGAAGATGAGGTAATTAATCGTCCTAGTCCAATTCTATTAAATGAACAATTGGAAGATAGTACTACTATCCAAAACAGCGTTCTTCAGGGCAAAACCTATACTAGATTAGAAATGTCTCGCTTTAAAAAAGATGGATCTGCGATCGACATCATTTTTTCGGCGGCTCCCTTGCCCGATACAAATGGAGAAATCAGCGGACTCGTCGCCGTAATTGCAGATATTTCCGAACAAAAAAGACAAGCCGAACAGGTGCGGCTATTACAATCTGTTGTAGTCAATACCAATGATGCGGTAATCGTTACCGAAGCAGAACCTATTGACGCTCCCGATCCCAGAATCCTCTATGTAAATGAAGCTTTTACAAGGATCACTGGCTACAAACCCGAAGAGGTATTAGGACAAACACCAAGAATTTTACAAGGGGCAAAAACCGATCCAACTCAACTACAGAAAGTTCGCAATGCGCTCGCCAGATGGGAATCAGTCACTGTCGAAGTCATTAACTATCGCAAAGATGGATCGGAATTTTGGAACGAATTTAGTTTAGTACCAGTCGCTAACGCAAAAGGTTGGTATACCCATTGGATTGCCGTCCAACGTGACACCACCGAGCGCAAGCAGGTAGAACAGGCGCTTCGACAAAGTGAGGAACGTTTCCGATCGCTGATCGAAAATGCCTTAGATATTATTATGATCCTCGATCCTGATGGCACAATTGGTTATGTTAGTCCCTCTGTCGAGAAAGTTTTAGGTTATGCCGTAACTGAACTTGTTGGAACAAATGTAAATGCATTTATTCATCCAGAGGATTTGCCGATCGCTCAAAGTTTTCCACAAGTGTCATTGCGCGATCGCCTTACCAATAATAATCAAGCAGAAATTCTCAATCCCATCGAATTTCGGCATCGGCATCAAGATGGCTCTTGGCGAATTCTTGAAGCGATCAGTCAACCCTTTGCTGATAGTGCTGCGACTTTGAGAGTTATGGTCAATGCTCGTGACATCACCGAGCGTAAACGCCTTGATGAAATTTGGCTAGCCCTTGAAAGAGAGAAAGAACTAAGTGCTTTAAAAACGCGCTTTTTCTCCATGGCATCCCATGAGTTTCGCACGCCATTGAGCACAGCACTGGCAGCAGCTCAGGTTCTCGAAAACTCTCAACAGGAATGGGATAATACTGAAAAAAGATTGCGTAACCTACATCGCATTCAAGATTCAGTGAGGAATATGGTGCAGTTACTGGATGATATTTTGACAATCAATCGTGCGGAGACAGGAAAACTCGCATTTAACCCTAAATCCCTAGCGCTAGAGGCATATTGCCGTCATTTCGTAGAAGAGATGCAACTCAATGCTGGAAATCTACACCAGCTCACTTTTAGTTGTCAAGGAAAGTCTCAGCATGTTTGTCTGGATGAAAAGCTATTGCGATCAATGCTCTCTAACTTACTTTCTAACGCAATAAAATATTCTCCACAGGGTGGGAATATATCTCTTTCTCTACAGTTCCAATCAGACAACCTCATAATTCAAGTTCAAGATCAAGGAATTGGTATTTTAATGGAAGATCAAAAACAATTATTTGAGCCTTTTCATCGAGGCAAAAATGTAAAGACCATCTCTGGTACTGGTCTAGGTTTGGTTGTCGTCAAAAAATGTGTAGATTTACATCAAGGGAATATTTTCGTCAGTAGCGAAGTTGGACGAGGAACAACCTGTGTAATCACTATTCCCTTAGAATCCAAGCCCTTGAATGGGGATGGCTTGTTATAATTACTATATCGCTCTGCCAAGGAAAAACTATCATGACTCAAGCGATCATTTCTCCAATAGCCGCAACCAATGCCTCGGAAGATAAACTTCTATGGACAAGTGCCGACCTAGAACTACTACCCGATAACGGCAACCGTTATGAAATTATTAATGGAGAACTTTACGTGACTAGAGCGCCTCACTGGAAGCATCAAAAAACTTGCGGCAGACTTTTTACTGCTTTAGATATTTGGCCGATCGCTACAAAATTAGGCGAAACCGCTATGGGAGCAGGTGTGATCTTTGGTGATAAAGATGATGTTATTCCTGATGTGGTATGGGTCAGCAAAGAAAAATATGAAGCTTTGATTGATGAGTCAGGACATTTACTTGGTGCGCCTGATCTTGCGATCGAGATCCTGTCATCAGGCAAAGAGAATGAAAGACGCGATCGCGAAGTTAAGTTAAAGCTCTATTCATCTCAGGGTGTATTGGAATATTGGATCGCCGATTGGAGAGCTAAGCAAATCCAAGTATATCGCCGAGAGAATGGCATTCTCAAACTAACCATGACTCTATTTGTAAGTGATACACTCACTTCACCATTATTACCAGAATTCTCTTGTCCCCTAGCTCAAATTTTTGAATAATACCAAAACACAAAATGGCTACGCCATTTTGTGTTTTTAAAACCCTTACAGGGTTTGGGGTTTAATTCACAGAAGTGTTGCCACACTTTTGTGAATTGGTATAAAACAAAAGCGGCGCGAAGCGCCGCTTTTGTTTTTTTGCTACTTAACTTCTTGCAAATCTTGCAGTTGCTCTACTGGTTCAACCTTTGGTAGAACCTTCGGTTGAACTATAGGAGGATTAGCAAGATAGTCAGCGAGCTGTGCTTCAATCTGTTGACGGACAATCATACGATATTCGAGAAAATGTTCTGCTTGAGAACAAACTGATAGATAGCTAATGACCACGTTAGGATAACGCCTCATCAAGTCAAAGAGATTAATCCAGAATTGGAAGCGGGTTTTACGGACAAAACCTTGTCGCCATGCCAAGATTAACAATGCGCGAATAGCTGTCCATTCCGTTTTTTTCTTCTTATCAGTCTTTTCTCGCTTGAGGCTTTTATAGGGTGATTCACCCAAAATCAAGAAATGGCGGTAGGTGCGATTGAGAAAAACCAAGGGATCGTAAAGAGTCCAGAAGGCATGAACATATTCATTGGCGATGTCTTCGAGCGGACGGGTAGGTACGAAGTTCATCAAAGTGGCTTGATGTCCATTGCTGTTTTGCTTAATCATCCGCCCTTCTTTATTCAAGCGATGCCATAGTCCTGTATCGGGTAAAGCTTGCAGCATACTGAATAGTGCTGTAGGAACGGCGGTTTCTTCGACAAATTGGACAATGCGATCGCCTGCACCTTTTTTCTCACCATCAAAGCCGATGATAAATCCAGCCATGACGCGAATACCTGCTTTGGCGATGTTAATCACTGATTCTGAGAGAGGATCGCGATTGTTTTGGAACTTCTTGGTAAGCGCCAAACTATCAGTATCAGGGGTTTCAATACCGAGGAAGACGGAACCAAAATTACATTCCACCATCATCTGCATCATTTCAGGATCTTGGGCAAGATCGACCGATGCTTCTGTGGCAAAGGAGAAGGGATAATTGCGCTCCTTCATCCAAGGTTTTAGCTCTTGGAGCATGACTTTCACGTTGCGCTTATTGCCAATGAAGTTGTCATCAACCATAAAGATACTGCGTCGCCAGCCGAGATCGTAGAGATATTGCAATTCGGCAAGAATTTGCGCGGGGGTCTTCGTGCGGGGCTTGCGTCCATAAAGAACGATGATGTCGCAAAATTCGCATTGGAAAGGACAACCGCGAGAAAACTGTACCGACATTTCGGCATAGCGGCTCATTTCGAGCAGCTCGAAACGAGGGATCGGTGTTTCCGTTACCGCAGGTCTTTCACCATTGGCTCTGAGGATACCCGAGCGATCGCCTCTTTCAATTGCTTCGACAAACATCGGCAAAGTGATTTCGCCTTCATCAAGGATTAAGAAATCCGCACCCGAAACTTTCGCTTCTTCAGGTAGAGCTGTGGGGTAGGGTCCACCAACAGCAACCAATTTACCGCGTTTCTTGGCTTCTTGAATTTGGGCTAAGAAATCTTCCTTTTGGACGATCATTGCCGAGAGGATCACTACTTCCGCCCATTGCCACTCGGCTTCGGTGATATCACGAATATTGCGATCGACTAGCTTAAATTCCCAAGTTTGTGGCAAGATTGCAGCAACTGTAACCATGCCAAGAGGTGGTAGTTGAGCCTTATAACCAACTAATTCTAGAGTTTTTTCAAACGACCAAAAGCTTTTAGGGAATAAGGGATAGACGAGTAAAACACGCATTATTTATATTTTGGGGTTGGGTTTGATTAATGTTGTACTGTAAATATTATAAGGGGAGGTGCGAAGCACCACCCCTTATGAGCTTAGCTAGCAAGAAGATCAAGCTCCTTTTTGGAAACATCCTGAAGTTTTTTCAGCCGTTCTTCTTCTACCCAATAAGCAGCAAGCTGCACTTCGATTTCATTGCGCACGATGTCACGGTACTCCATGAAATGTTCATTGTGAGCGCAGACAGTTAGGTATTGTTCCCAAACCGCAGGGTTTTTCTTGATCATGCTAAACAAATGATGCCAGAATTTCCAACGAGTATTGCGTTTAAATCCTTGCCGCCAAATAACGATCGCCAGAGCCTTGAGATCGATCCAGCTAGGAGCGCGATCTGGTGGTTTAACTCTAGGTGCGCCCATCTTCAGGTAATAGCTGTAAACCCGATCAAGATAGGCATTCGGCTCATAAATAGCACAAAAGGCTTCAACATATTCCCGCGCGATTTCTTCGATTGGGCGAGTCGGCACAAAATTCAACAGTGTCGTCTGGTTGATATTGCCATTCCCACTCCTTAAGCGGCCTTCTTTTTCGAGGCGATGTGAGAGCGCCGTATGAGGCAGCGCTTGCAACATTGCAAAAGTGGTGGCAGGAATGCCAGTTTGTTTTACAAATTGGACAATGCGATCGCCTGCGCCAGATTTTTCACCATCAAACCCAATAATGAACCCCGCCATTACCCTCAATCCTGTCTTAGTAATTGTTTCGACGGCTTCAATCAAAGAAGAGCGTGTATTTTGGAACTTTTGAGTGAGTTGCAAGCTTTCTTCGTCGGGAGTTTCAATACCAACGAACACGGCATCAAAACGACATTCCATCATCAGATCCATCAGTTCTTGATCCGCCGCTAGATCTACAGATGCTTCGGTGATAAAACTAAAAGGATATTGATGATTTAGCTGCCAAATTTTTAACTCTTGTAGTAACAACCTGACGTTACGCTTGTTACCAATAAAGTTGTCATCAACCATAAATACGCTACGTCGCCAACCTAGCTCATTGAGACGGTCAAGCTCTGTAAGTAATTGGGCTGGGGTCTTGGTACGGGGTTTGCGTCCATACAGCACGATGATGTCGCAGAATTCGCATTGGAAGGGGCATCCCCGCGAGAACTGAATCGACATCGAGTCATAAGCATCTAATTCTAAAAGATCAAAGCGAGGCACAGGAGTACCAGTAATATCTGGCTTTTCAGTAGTGCGGAAAATGCCACTGGGTTCTCCCTTGGCGATCGCCTCCACAAACATTGGCAAAGTAATTTCCCCCTCATCCAAAATCAGATAATCAACTCCTGCACTTTGAGGGTCTTCAGGCACAGAAGTAGGATAGGGGCCACCACAGGCAACTTTTTTGCCGCGTTGCTTTGCTTCTTTGATTAAAGACAAAAGGTCATCTTTTTGGACGATCATCGCCGATAAAATCACCAGATCCGCCCATTGCCACTCCGCCTCTGTGATTGTGCGTACATTGCGATCGACTAGTTTAAAGTTCCATTCTTGGGGCAAGATTGCCGCAACCGTGATCAACCCTAGCGGTGGTAGTAACACTTTCCGATTTACTAGCTCTAAGATTTTTTCGTAAGACCAAAACGTTTTTGGAAAAAGTGGATAAACCAGTAGAACGTTCATGCGTTTAGGGATAAGTGGGCGGATACAAAAAAGCCTGCTGTGTTCAGCAGGCTTTTTAATTTAGACAGCAGGAAAACCCGTACGGATATCTTCGATGATGCCGTCGCGGAGGACGATTTCTACGCGCATTTGGGCAATCAAGTTATCACCTTTACCTGCGGGGAAGTAGCTGTCAAGCTGCCCTTGGGAAACTTCCTGCTCTAGTTCCAGATTTTGAACTTGAGTCAATTGGGTTAACAATTGATTTTTTTGTTCTAATAATTCTGCCTTGACCCGATTCATTTCGGCGCGAATACCTTCGATCGCATTGGAAACTTCGGCAGAAAATGGTTTGATGCTTTGGCGTTCAATTTCGTTAATCTGACGTGAGCCTTGAGCATCGACTTGCTGCACTTGACCATCAAGTTGAGCAATTTGTTGTTGCAGTTGTTGCTGCATTTCCTCTTTCCAGCGCTGCGTCACAATTACTTGAATATTGGCGGTGCGACGCAATAAAAGCTGATTAGAAAAATCCATCGAATTCACACTTATCTCCAAATTTAGTAGTGTTTAATGTGAGAGCGGCAAAGCCGCTTTCACATTATGAAGTAGTTTTTAATGTGCAAGCGGCTTTGCCGCCTTCACATTATGAAGTAAACATTTTGACAATAATATCTTGATAACGCTCAAATACGATGTTACGTCGGATCTTGAATGTTTGCGTTAGGAACCCATTATCGATGGTAAAAGGCTCAGGTAAAAACTCAAAAACACCGATGCGATCGTTAATGCTATATCCTGGGCGGTTTTGGACTTCACGGTTGAGTTCTTCGCGATAGAGATTGCGAATTTTGGGATTATTCAACATTGGCAAAATATTCGCCAAATTAGAATCAGCAGGAACTAAACCTGCGGCTTCTAATGCCGAGAGATTAGGAACAATCAAGACTCCTAATTGCTTTTGGTCTTGCCCCACTAGTACTACCTGATCGATATAGGCACTACGTATACAAGCATCTTCGATCGGCTGCGGCTCGATATTCTCACCGTTAGTTAAAACGATCGTATCCTTGGCGCGACCTGTGATGACCAAATCATCCCATTTACTGACATAGCCCAAATCCCCTGTATCAAACCAACCCTGCGGATCGATCGCTTTTGCCGTGGCTTCAGGATTTTTGTAATATCCCTGCATCACTTGGGGACCACGAATTAAAACTAGCCCTTGCTGACCGACTGGCACATCGGCTCTTGTAGACATATCGACAATGCGAGTTTCGGTATTGGGCAATGGCTGCCCATCGCCGCCGCGAATATTGCGAGCTGGACGACGTACATGGGTAATCGGAGAAGTTTCAGTCAAGCCATAGCCGCCCAAAATCTCAATACCGACAATTTCATAAAAGTCTTCGAGGTGTTCTGCGATCGAGCCACCACCGCTAACGATGTATTTGAAATTCCCGCCCGTTGCTTCGCGTACTTTTTGATAAACCAATTTGTTACCAAGCTTATGGACTGCCCATAGTCCCAAAACTACCAGCGAAGCCTTCAATTTATCCGCTAAAGAAGGATAGAGATTTTCCACATTTACGCCTTGGACAATTCGCTTTGCCGTAATGTATTTCTGGCTAGCTTTTAAGAAGAAATTCACCAAGCGCTGTTTGCTTGCAGGTTGCTCCCGAAAATTTTTCTGTACCCCTTCATAGATTGATTCCCATAAGCGCGGTACGGCAACCATATAGTCGGGCTTATGTTCTTTGAGATCCTTTTTGATGGTGCGGAGATTGGTGTAAATCTGCGTGCAGCCTTGGGAAAAGATGAAATACTCAAAGGTGCGCTCGTAGGAATGCCATGTTGGTAAGATACTTAATACTTTTTCGCCGACCTTTAGTTGTAATACTGACTGCGCCCCTTCCACTTCGTACAAGAAATTCCCGTGATTGAGCATTACGCCTTTGGGTCTAGCAGTTGTCCCTGATGTATAGATCAGTGTCGCCAGTGCGTCGCGCTTGATGTCTACATTACCTAGATCTTTGCTACTGCCTCTTGTCAGTAGTTGCTGAAAGTTCAACGCGCCTTCTGGTGGTGTTTCGTCTGAGAGCAAAATAATCTGCTTGACGGGCAATGTGTGTAGTTCAGGTTCGAGTTTTTTGAGGGTGGCGAGATTCTCAACGACGATCGCGACGCTATCACTATGCTCAATGATATAGAGCAATTCGCTACGTTCAGCTTGGGAGCTACGGGTGGCATTAGCTGAGCCGATCGCTAAAATTCCTTGATCTGCGATTAACCAACGTGGTGAGTTATCGGCAATTAGGGCAACTTTTTCACCAAACTGGATACCCAGCGATCGCAAGCCAGCCCCAAAGGCATTTATCTGCTCAAAGGTGTCTTTGTAAGAAATTCTGACGGGCGGTTTTGCATGGGGATCATAAAGTGCGATCGTATCGGGATGATTCTCTGCACCATGTTGCCAGAGTTGCCAGAGGCTAGAGGCTTGCGAAGGAGGAAAGGATTTAGCCATAAAAGAAAGTAGCTCACTAATGTTTAATTATTTTTGATTACTAGGACTTGTAGTTAAAAAATAAGCATTAACTTAAGAATTGGATTATTTCTAAAACCATTGGTTATTTTCAATGGATTGCATTTGATTTCTCGTGTATTTCCTTGAGCAACCCTTTCTGGTTCCGACCGCTTTTAGTTTTGCCACCAATCACTAGCAGCCATAATTCTGTAAATTGCCATTTGTATATTGGCATAGGATGCGCTGTCAAGTTGCGTAATTTTGCGATTTGGTCGATTTTACTAGCGGCTCTTTGATTGCCTGAGAGCCAACCAGAGACTGGATGATCCCACTGCTCTAAAAATTCATTTACTAATTGGCGATCGCTGGCAGATATTTTCTGATCATTAACTTTGTGATAGTAAAGGCGATCGCGATCGGCAATAGATAAACTGTCTCTATTTAAAATTTCATCACTAAAAGTATCCCATTCCTTCGCAATCAGATAAGGCAAGCTGCCGATTGTATATTTCCCTCTGTTTTTAAGGATCACTCCACCGATCACAAAGTCTTTACGCATCGGATTTTGCTTGCAAAGAAAGTGATAGAAACTCTTAAAAAAAGACTGCACAATCTCTCTTTCGACAACGCTAGCAATATATAAACAGGAGGGTTTGTAGTCTGAAAAATGTGGCTCAATCGTCTAAATGATGCTAAGGTAACATAAGATACAAAACAACAAATATGCAGCCAATTCTAACCGAACTTTTAAATCTGCCAGGAATCGAAGTAGAAAACTACACAAAAGTAGCAGATCGATTAATTTTAGAGGTTGAAGCGAAAACGACAAAAGCAAAGTGTCCAAGATGCGGAGAAGAAAGTAATCATCTGCATCAAAATCGCTGGTATTTTGCAAGAGATTTAAGCATTAGTGGACAGGAAGTACTATTAAAAGTAAACCGTCGTCAATTCAAGTGTAAAAAATGTGAAAAGCCGTTCAGTGAAGAACTAGAATTTATAGGAAAGAGACGAAAACAAACTAACAGATTTGCAGAGATGATAGTGCAGCAAGTATTGCATAGCGATATGCATAATGTAGGGAAGCAAAATGACTTAACAGATGAGGAAGTGTGGTCGATGATAAAATACATTAGCGAAAAAAAACTTAGAATAGATTTAAAGCCATTAAAACGACTTGGGATTGATGAAATAGCATTACGAAAAGGACAAGGGGACTACATAGTAGTATTGGTAGATTTAGACAGAAAAATACCGATAGGATTTGTGCGATCACGGAAACAAGAAGAAATAAGGAAAGAGCTTGAGGGGTGGGGAAAAGAGGTGTTAGAGCAAATTATTGAGGTAAGTATGGATCTAAGTGGAAATTATAAAGGACTGATCAACAAACTAATACCAAAAGCAGAGGTAGTAGCCGACCGATTCCATGTAACAAAGATAGTTCCTGAGGAACTAAAAACAGCACGAAATGACCTGCAAAAAGCAAATAAAGAAAACAAAAATGTAAACGAGAAAAAGAAAATCGAAGAAGCACTTAAGCAGAGTAAGTATGCATTACTAAAGAACGAAAAAGATTTAACAGAGAAGCAAAAAATAAAATTAGAAGAAATTCGAGAAGTGGTACCATTGCTAGGGAAAATGCATCAGCAAAAAGAAGAGTTTAGAAGAGTCTTTGAAGATGCTAAAAATTGGGGAGATGGCGCATCAAAATTACTCGACTGGATGGAGACAGCAAAGGAGACGTATAAGGATAGTGTTGGCACAATTTGTCGATGGTTTGGAGAAGTTACTAATTACTTTGAGAACCGCACTACTAATGGCGTTGTTGAGGGTATCAATAATAAGTTAAAGCTAATTAAACGATCTGGGTATGGCTTCAGGAATTTTGATAATTTTAAGTTGCGATCTCTAATTTGTTGGCATTTAGATATTGGTCGAGCATAGTTTGAACGATAGAGCCAAAAATCTTCTGTAAAAATGTCGGATTCAACTAAATACTTATGCTTATAAGCACTAAACAGATCATTCTTGCTAGATATTTCTAACTTCTGCCAAGCTTTAATTCCTATTCTTTTAATTAGTTTTGCTTCAGTCTCTTGCTCGTCATAATTAAAGATGGGAATATTTTGCTGATCAGCTAAAGTTTTAATCTGATCCCTGAGTTGTAATATCTCACCTCTTTCTGCCTCTGAAAGATTAGCTTTTTCCTTAAAAATAGCAATCTCCGCATTAAGCAAGCGAATTTCTTCGTCTTTATCCTTAAGTAGCTTGCGCTTTTCGGCAAGATCAAGAGCATTTACAGCAGCTTTGATAAGGTTATAGTAATTATTTTTTAAAATATCTACTTCCTGCGAAGTCGCCCGACTTTTGCCGCGCAAAGCTGTTTTTTGACCTTGCCGTATGGCTAAAATTTCACCTTCGTGATTGCGGATGCGTAATTCCTTTTTCTCTCCTTGATCATCAGGCAGCACCACAACCATGCATTCATACTTGCGCTGACTGTAATAGAATTCTACTTTCATGATTTACTCGTTAATAAGAGCAGCACAAAGCGCTGATCTCATTAGATTTCAGCTTGAGGTAATTGATCGGGATTAATCCCTTGCGATCGCAAATAATTAGCTAACTTTTCAGCACGTTCATTTGCTTGCTCAGCCCGTAAACGCTCCTGTGCAACTAGCTCAACTGCCCAAGGCAAAATATTACCTAGCTCATCCCACCAGCGCAACCAATAGCCATCACGATGCTCTTTATTGCCCTGCCATACTCCCAAGTACAACTTCATCGACTCGATCCAGAAATGTCCTTCCACATCTGGTTGAGCGAGTTCATAGCGATCGCCCTGTAGATAATAGACCTCTAGCTCACCTGTAACTGGTTCAAAAATCACATATACAGGTACATGCAAAATTTGTTCATAAAAAAACCATTTGCCAAGTGGATAAGTTCGCTTTACGGAATATTCGCCGCCGTCACTATGGGACAAAAATTCCATCACCACAGTCGGGGTCGCCCCTTCGAGCGTAGGTGTATAGCTACGGCGATCGCGAATCGTCTCATACTTTTGCACAGACGAGACATATACCCAATCGGGAGCCTTGATCGAGAGCGTATCGTTGACCGTGGCGCATAAACCAAAGTTAGAAGCAATCAACATCTCAGGTTGAATAAAACCTACCAATTCTAGGCTTTCGCGCAAAGCACCAGCTAAAAGGGGTTGACCTTCATTTTCCACAGGTTCTTCCTCTAGAGGCACATCATCTGGCAATTTTTCCCACTTGATGACGAGGGGAGATTTCACAATAGAAGGCGGTGTCGCAACCATATATCCTCCAAAAAATCTAGCTAGTACATGCTAACTAATCATGTAGCTAAGGCTCACGCGACGCGTGAGCCATACACAATCACAACGAGTTTCGCACAAACCTCAAAAGTTACTTAGCCCTTGATAAAGGCGATCGCATGTTGCCAAATCACGATCTTATGTCCAGATGCATCCATGCAAATACATTGATCGTCAATCCAAACAAGCTTGCCACGCAATTCATCACCTGTGGTTAGTTTGACTTGGACTTCGTTTTTGTCGCGAATAATGGCATGAATGCGGCGAATACTTGGCAGCGCCGTATTGAGTCCGATTTTAGTTGCTGTTGGTGCGCTCATCGTCTTACCTATGGCAGTTTTACGAATACTATCATTATGAAACCGATTTTGGATTTTTCAGTACCTAGAGCGTTAAAAAATCCAAAATCAGTTTTGATGAAAGTCCGCCTTTGGCAGACTTTCATCAAAACTGATTTTATACCTAAGCACAAAGAGGCGTAGCCTCTTTGTGAATCAATTCTTGGTTTTTGATTTATCCTAAGACCATTGACTACAGCTATAAAAATGAAAATTGCTAAAACTAAAGGCAGCTCCAAGAGCTGCCTTTAGTTTGTTTTTTGGCGACATAATCAAATTAGCCTTTTCTAGAATCGTAAACCCAAACCAGTTTGTAAAGAAGTTGCCGATGTTCCAGGCGAATTGCGATAGGCATCGAAGGCAAAGAGCACATTGCCAAATAGGACAAGGTTACTATTAGGTACTGTGTAGTCAATACCAGGCTGAATTACAAAGCTATTTTTGTTGCCAACAGGTGTCGTATCCACAGTATTAGAAAGCGCTACACCTGCACCAATATAAACATCGGTATCGAAGTTTAATGGCACATCAAAGGAAACTGTTGGGACAACTGCGGTGCTATTTCCAACTAAAATCTGGGTTCTGATCGAAATAGGGAGTTCTAAAAACTTATAGCGAGCTGCAATTAGACCAGATGTGCGAGAGCTTTCGCCTGCGGCAGAATTGCCGCTTGTAAAGCCAAAACTAGCACCTGCGCCTACGTAGCTACCATAAGCAGGCTGAGCTTGAGCTGAGGGAACTGCTGCGATCGCAGACATGCATCCCAATGCAGTCAAGCCGATCAAAATTTTATTTAAGTTAGTTATATTTTTCATTGATATCACTTCCTTGTGTGAGAAACGATTTATTTACTTAGTTTTTTACTTGTTTTTCTGAGTAACCCCGTCAGGGAGACAGACTATCATAAGTTGGACAGTTTGGCGAAAAAATTTAGCAAAAAATATAGTAGAGCGCAAAGCGCCCCACTTTGTATCCCCCAACTGGATATAGCAAAAATAGAGAAAAGGCTGTATTATCAAGGATCTATCTAGCAGCCTCTGCTATTGATCAAAAACTTACCTATATAAAACTTGTCTCTTGACATATGGCAGAACTAGCAGTTTGTTTTGTTTTGAGTCTTGGTGTTCCTTACACATTCTGGAAAATCGTTAAACCTTTTACAGATGCGTAACTGCTTAACTCAAAAAAATAGAGGAGACGCTTTGCGCCTCCTCTATTTTTTTGAGTAGTCATAGGTGACGTGAAGCGCCGCCTATAACTATTGTTTTTGGGCTAAATTTCTAAATTTGCTAAGCCTAAGTATGTAATTTTCGTCGGCTCGATCGCAAATCGACAGGGTAATACCTTCACACCTTTAGCGATCGATTCTTTTAAAAGCCTTGCATATTCGGGATCAGCTTCTGCTCCTGCGGCAAAGCGATCGCAATCCCCTCGATTGATAAAGAAAATTAAAGCAGCAGATGTATCTTCTGTAATCACTGACATCAATTCACGTAAATGTTTTTGTCCTCTTGTTGTCACCGTATCAGGAAATAAAGCTAAGTTACCCTTACACCAAGTCGTATTTTTAACTTCTACATAGGTTCTTTTAGCAGTAGCACTATCAGTCAAGAGGAAATCAATCCGACTCTTTTCGTTACCATAGCTAACTTCACCCTTTACATCGGTATAGGTTTCTAGCTCTGGAAGTAAATGGCGATCGAGCATATTTCCGATCACATGATTGGGAAGACTCGTATTAATCCCAATCCATTGTTCATCTATATAAATTGCTTCCCAACTATACGCAAGTTTACGCTTAGGATTGGAATGATGAGAAATCAAAACAGGACTGCCAACTTTGCAGACACCTGTCATCGGTCCAGTATTAGCACAATGCGCAGTAATTAGTTCACCATTATCTAGTTCTATATCGGCGAAGAACCTTTTATAACGGCTGACCAGACGACCTGAGATGAGATCAGCATAAGTATGAACTTGTGACATTTTTAGTTGAATTAGTTTGATATGAACGGCGCAAGGCGCTGACCATATTAACATGAAGAGAAAGTCACTTTGACAGTAAGTTAATATGAGAATCAAACGTAACCTCCATCGTCCTGTAATCAAATTAGAACAGCGTGATGGCGTTCTGCAAGTTGTCGGCGGAAACTCTTGGCATTCTTATTTTCGCGATCCTTATCATCTATTGTTAACAATTCCTTGGATTGGATTTGTGGGGATCGTGGTGGGATTTGATATATTTCTCAATGCGGTTTTTGCAGTTCTCTATTTACTCGATGCCAAGGCGATCGCAGGTGTCGAAAAAGTAGGTTTTATGGAAGCTTTCTTCTTTAGTGTTCAGACACTTGCTTCCATTGGCTATGGAGTGATGAATCCCCATACACTTTATGCCAATCTGCTGGTTACCTTAGAATCGATAGCAAGTTTGATGTTATTTGCGGTGATCACGGGAATAGCTTTTACTAGATTTGCCAAATCTTCTTCCCGTGTGATGTTTAGCCGTGTCGCGACAATTCACGACTACAACGGTATTCCCACTCTCATGTTTCGTACTGCTAACGAGCGACGCAATAATATTCTCGAAGCGAAACTGAGTGTTTATTTGATGATCGATGAAGTAACAGAAGAAGGGCAGATGATGCGACGTTTGCATGAACTAAAACTAGTGCGCGATCATTCTCCCGTCTTTTTACTGTCATGGACAGTGATGCATACGATCGATCAGAGTAGTCCTTTGTATGGTTTGACTGTAGAATCAATGGAACGATTACATGCCCAAATTCTCGTGTCGCTGACTGGTGTGGATGAAACAGTTGAGGGTACGCTTCACGCTCGACACTTGTATGCAGCACGCAACATCATGTTCGATCGCCGTTTTGTCGATGTGATTCACATGGGAAATGATGGACATCGCTATCTAGATTACACTTATTTTCACGAGACGATAGCTATATAGTACCAAAACACAAAATGGCTACGCAATTTTGTGTTTTGGTATTATTCGTCGTTGCATATTTTTACAGCAAATACCGATCAAACCCGCCACAAAAGGAGCTAACTAAAAGGGTCGAAGCAGAGCCCACAATGATGAAACCAATTAAGAGCATCTTCATCAGTAATAGAATTAATAGCCATAGTAATTGCGTCGTCAAGAGCCGAAATTGTGCGAGCTTTAGCCGAGCGAATAATCTCTTTTAATTTTGACCAACATAACTCGATTGGCGATAAATCAGGAGAATAGGGAGGGATGAACTTAACCTGAGCACCAACGGATTCAATTAGGGTTTTAGCCATTGCAGCGTAATGTACAGGCAAATTATCCATAGCGACAATTGCCCCAACCCATAACCGAGGCAATAGTATTTTCTCAATGAAAACCAAAAAACTGGCGGTGTTGAGACTACCAGCAAAAGTCATCGCAGCAATCAACCCTTCATCACTCATGGCTCCAATTAAAGTGATGTTTCTACCTTTGTTACCTGGACGGTCATCATATACCCTACATCCTCCTTGACATCTACCATAAAGCCTCGTCATCGCTAGATTTAGCCCTGTCTCGTCAATGAATACAAGGTTTTTGACATCTATCGTATCTAGCCAACGACGAAACTCATAACGCAATTTTTTCACTCTTTCTGTCGCTTGTTCGCTGGCTACTAAAGTTTTTTTTTACGCCCTAATTCTAAGCGCTTAAGCGTACGACTCAATCCTGATACGCTCACTTCTATTGTCTTTGTTTCATGTAGTTTTTCTTTGATCTCTCTGAGATATATGTCATTTTGCGCTTCAACAATTGTCTTTACTAATTCTTCATCTTTGCCTTTGATTTTCGACCGCCGATCTCCTCCTTGGGGTTTTGCTGCTATTTCATTTGTTTCTCGATACCGACGCAAAAAATCTCGAACAAATGACAAGCTTACTTTAAATCGTTTAGCTATGCCTCTCTGCGTATTTTCTTTGTTTTCCCAAGCACTTAATATCTTTTTTCGTAAATCTAGCGAATATGCTGCCATATGTAATCTTTCCTTGATAATACTTTTAGCTTATTAGACTTGTGGCGGGTTTGATCGGTATTTGCTGTAAGTGGGTATGGATCATTTGGTCTAAAGCTTTAAGTTTTACAGGCTTAGATAGATAATCATTAGCGCCAGCTTCTAAGCACCTTTCGCGATCGCCTGTCATGGCTAGAGCAGTCAGAGCAATAATCGGTACATTAATCAAATTAGGATCGCAACGAATTTGTTGGGTTGCCTCTATTCCATCTATACCTGGCATCTGAATATCCATTAAAATCAAGTCAGGTTGATGGGCTTTGGCGATCGCGATCGCTTCCTGTCCATTCCTTGCTAAGAGCATTCGATAACCCTTAGCTTCTAGGTAGCTAGCAAATGTAACAATGCTAGCCTCATTATCTTCTGTGATCAAGATCAATGGTGACCAAAATGGATCTCGTTGACTCTTCTCAGGAGTATTTTCTAAATCTAGCGCGGCAAGACAAAGGTTTTGAGAAGATGAGGTGACTTCATTGTAGGGAAGGGCAAACATAAAGCTACTACCTACACCACTTTCACTAGTCAGCCACACGCGCCCCCCATGTAGTTCCACAATTCTTTTCACCAGCGTTAATCCCAATCCCGTTCCTTCATATTTGCGATTTAGGGCGCTATCAATTTGCATAAAAGGTTGAAATAGCTTTGAGATATGCTCAGCAGGAATACCGATGCCAGTATCAATTACAGCAACTTGCAAATAAGCCATAGTATCTGGAGTGAAGGATGTGGGCATTTGTTCGGAGGTGAGTCGTGATATTTCTAGAGTAATGCTTCCACCTTCAGGCGTAAATTTAACAGCATTATTAAGTAGGTTGATGAGTACCTGACGGATACGCCTTTCATCAACCATGAGATCTGGCAAATCCTTAGAGATTTTCTCTATTAATTGAATAGATTTTTGGTGAGCCTGCTGTCTGATAAATACTAAGCTCGATTGGCATAACATTTGAATGGATGTTGCCGTCAGATCGAGAGTGATTTTTCCTGATTCAATTTTGGCAACATCCAAAATGTCATTGATTAATGATAAGAGGTGATTACCACTCCGCTCGATAGTCAGTAATGCTTTGATTTGGCGATCGCTAACTGCGCCAAAAATGCCTTCTTGCATTGTTTCGGTCATCCCCAAAATAGCATTGAGCGGTGTGCGTAGCTCATGGCTCATGTTGGCAAGGAACTCATCCTTAAGCCTTGTTGCACGAATAAGTTCTTCATTTATGTGGGCGAGATGTTGGTAGCTTTCAGATAGCTTTGCTTCTGCTTGTTTTTTTTCTACAAGTTCTAGTTGTGCTTGTTCCAATAGACTTGCTTGCTGAATGGCGATCGCTAACTGATCGGATATCTGATAGCAAAAGTTAATCTCATGTTGGAGCCAATGGCGAGTTGACTCGCATTGATGGATGCATAACAAGCCCCATAACTCTTGACCGCAAAGCAACGGCATCACGATATTTGCTTTCACCTGAAACTTTGCCAAAATATCAACGTGACAGACTTGCGAACCATTTTTATAGATATCATCGACGATATAGGCTCGTCCCTTAGTGTAGAGTGCGGCATAGTTTTCGCCAAATGTATGGTCATGAACCCTAATGGCTAAAGCTGATGGGAAGCCTGCGACAAGGGCTTCAGAGACAAATTCCCCATCATCAAAATTAGATTCGGGATAGAATTTAAAGATCCCGACGCGATCGGTATTAAGGAAATTCTGCATTTCCTGTACAGCAGTGTCAAAAATGGTTTGCAGATCTAACGATCGCCTTATCCTTTGGGTGATTTCTGCCATCAAGATTTGCTGCTTTACTTGCTTTTGCAATTGGGCTTCAGATTGTTTGCGATCGCTTATATCCATTACAATCCCAAACAGTCTCGTCACTACATCTTCTGCATTCCAGACAGCTTCCGCTTTGACAAACACATAACCCCAAGAACCATCTGCGCGAATAATTTGTAAATCTATCTCAAAGCTTTCCCCAAGTTGAATTGCTCTATCGATGAGTTGGAGAACTCGTATGCGATCATCGGTGGGGAAATATGCCAGCATCTCTTCACAGTTTGGCACTGGGACGTTAGGATCGAGCCTAAAAATCCGAAAAACTTCTATTGACCAAGAATTTTGTCTGGTTGATACATCTAACTCCCAACTACCAAGATGGGCAATTTGCTGTGCTTCTCGCAAGCGGCTTTCACTTAACTGCAATTCAGATGTACGTTTTTGTACTCTTTCCTCTAAATTTTGATTAAGATTGATTAACATTTCGACTGACTGTTTGCGTCCGCTAATATCGAGATGTGTCCCAGCCATCCGCAGTGGCTTCCCATCAGTATCCCATTCCACTACCTTGCCACTTGCCAAAACCCACACCCATCCGCCCAGCTTGTGGCGCATCCTGAGTTCACATTCGTAAGTCTCAGTTTCTTTGCGGAAATGTTGTTCTAAAGCTAAGGTGGCTTTCTGTAGATCATCAGGATGCGTATTTTGCCGCCATGTTTCAACATTTAGAGGCTCTAGCTCCTCAATGCTATAGCCAATTATCTCCGCCCAACGATCATTAAATGTCACAGATCCAGTCTGAACTGCCCAATCCCATAAGCCAATCCCTGAGCCTGCGATCGCCAGTTGCAAGCTTTCCTTGGTGCGAGCTAACTCTAGAGCTTGTTGTTGTCGTTCTTCAAGGATCTTGGCATCCTTTATGCTTCGACGTACCGCCTCGGGCAGTCGTTTTAAGTGATCTTTTTGCAAGTAGTCACTCGCCCCTTGCCGCATAAGCTCAATTGACAGAGATTCATTGATTTTTCCTGAAATGACGATAAAGGGTAGATTGAGCTGTCTTTGCTGGAGGATCTCGAATACTTCAGGCGCTGTAATTTCAGGTAGATGATAATCAGAAATGATCACATCCCAAGTTCGCTTATTCAGAGCCTGATGAATTGTTTCAGAGGTCTGCACTCGCTCCCATTCAACGCTAAAATCTCCACGATGTAACTCTCGAACGACCAAAAGCGCATCATCTTCTATATCCTCGACGATTAAAACATTTAAAACATCAACCATGTTTATTTCTCTAAAGTGATTGGTTCATTAATACCTGTCCAGTAAATTGCTAATTGCCCTACAGCTTCAGTAAATCGATCGAATTCAATTGGTTTCCGAACATAGCTATTTGCCCCTAGGTCATAGCTGTCAATAATATCCCGCTGTTCACTTGATGAAGTGAGGATTACTACGGGTAGTAGACGAGTTTTTGCATTAGCTCGGATGGCTCTTAAAACATCCAGACCATCAATTTTTGGCAATTTTAAGTCTAAAATCATAACGATAGGAAGGCAATTTGCATTAAAAACTGTGGCTAGAGCTTCTTCTCCATTACGAGCGATGAGGATTTCCGCAGAGATATTGGCTCGACGTAATGCTCTAACAGCCAAACGCTCGTCATCGGGATTATCTTCAACTAATAAGATGGTCGCTTGCGTTGCCATGATTTAGCCTCCTGCTCTAGACGATGTATGCGGTACTGTAAAATAAATTGTCGCACCTTTTTCTACAAATCCCTCAGCCCAGACTTTTCCACCATGTCGATGGATTGCTCTCTGTACGCTTGCCAAACCGATCCCAGTACCTGCAAATTCATTGGTGTTATGTAGACGCTGGAAGACTCCGAAGAGCATTTTAGCAAATGCCATGTCAAATCCTGCACCATCATCACGGATAAAGTAGATTAACTGATCTTCTTGCTCCATTATGCCAAATTCTATGCATGATGTTGCATGATGGCTAGTGAATTTCCAAGCATTTTGGACTAAGTTACTGATCACAACTCGCATCAAGGTGAGATCGGCCGATACGAATATGTTCGGAAGGATGACCACTTCTACTTCTCGTTCAGGCTCTAATACTTGTAGTTCACTTACTTGTTCTTGAACCAATGCACTTAGGTTAACTGAGATCTTGCACCATTCAAGAAAAGGGGTTGCAGAAAGAGCAGAAATGTGAAAAAAAGGGCGTAGTAGTAAATTAAATAACGAGCATGGAAAGCATCGTTAAGCACGCCCAAGGGCTAGTGTATAGTCTTCTGTGTTTGATGCCAAGTGTGTATCAAACAGCAAGTCTCAATGCAATACTAGGACTATTTCTCGAAGCACAAAGGCATCCTTATCCAGAACATACACAGATAAAATCAGCGAGTGCACTCAGCCGATTTCTCAATCACTATAACTGGTCAACGAGAGCAGTAATTCGGTCAACACGGCAGGCTATTTTGGGACAAATCGCCAAGCATCGCCCATCGAAACAAGTGCCATTAAAGATACTGATAGACTTGACTACCCTAGAAAAAAGCGGCAAGTTTTTACATTTGAGCAATCCCACCCAAAACGAACCAGACCCATGGGTGAGAATACTAAACGGAAAGCGAGGACTACATCTGGTTGTACTGTATCTGGTCTATGGAGAGTGGCGCGTACCATGGAGTTTTAGAGTATGGCGCGGCAAAGGATACCCCAGTCCCTCTGACTTAGCTTGTAAGTTATTGGGGACAGTACCCAAGCAACTAACCCAAGGCAAGACTGTGATTGTCCTTGCTGATACTGAGTTTAGTACGGTGAAGTTTTTCAATACTGTCCGCGCCAAGACTTGGCGCATCGTTGTCGGTGTACGCAACAATCGTAAACTTCAAGATGGCCGTACAGTCAAACAACTTTATCGTCATGGCAAACGTGGACAACAAATTTTGCTAGAAGGGCTAACTCAGCCTTTGACGATCTCTTGGTTTTGGCTCAAAAGAGCTGATAGTAAACGGGAGTTACGCTTTGTTGTCTCTTCTCATCCTTATTCTGGTGCTTATCTGGTGATGTTAGGTCGTAAGCGTTGGGCGATTGAGGGATTCTTCAAAACCATCAAACATCGCTTTGGTTTGCATTGTTTTGGGCAATCTACAAAACTTGGTGTTTATCGTTGGCTTATCCTCTCTCTGCTTGCTTATCTTTTGGCCCATTGGATTGATCAATGGTCGAGTCCTCCTGTCTTGGACTGGAAAGCTACCTGTGATTTGACACTTTCCGTTTTATTTCCTTCTGTCCTTTGGTTGAAACTTCTTAGGTATCTCCAAATTAGTGCCGATATTGCTGCTCGTCATGGGTTTGAAATTATTCTCAAACCCATTCCTACTTAACTCTTTCAGGAATGGTGCAAGATCTCAGTTAACCTTGTCATACCGCATTTCCGATCTAGATACACGAGAGAGGCGCAGTAAGTCATCCGCCAATTCAAGGATGAAATGCAACGGGTTCTGATGAAGCAAAGAATACTTCGTAAGGAGTACGATAGTCAAGTGATTTTCTGGGTCTGTGATTGATCAAATTCACTGCCTTCTGAAAGTCCTCTTCTTTCACGATTTTAAAGTTTGTACTTTTGGGATAGAACTCTCTAATTAATCCATTGGTGTGTTCATTCAATCCACGTTCCCATGAATGATATGGATTCGCAAAGAAGGTCTCTAGTTTCAATCTTTCAGATAGCTTCTCATGCCCACAGAATTCTCTTCCATTATCAAAGGTCATTGTCTTTCGAGATGTTGATTCTATAGGCTCAAATAGATTGAATGTCACTCTGTTTATCTCATCCATCGTCTTGTTCTTAGCTAGTCCAGCAAGTAAATACTTCGATGCTTTATCAACATGCGTAACTACGATACCTGTGTGGTTGCACCCGATTACCGTATCACTTTCCCAATGTCCAATCTCTGTTTTTAAATCTGCAATCTTCGGTCGATTCTCTATCCCTACCCTATTGGGAATGCCACCTCGCTTCTGATGGCGACCTTTGCGCCTTCGTTGCTTTTGCTTCTGCCTCAGATATTGTTGATATATTCCCATCTCTTGATGGTTTGCATAGATCATCAGATAAATCGTCTCATAGCTGATTTTACCTAGCCCCTCCCTTTCCATTCTCCCTGCTAGTTGCTCTGGGCTGTGGTGTTGCTCTAACCGTTGTTTGACTTCGGCGATCGTCTCAGCACTGATGCTCTGAAATCTTACCTTTGCTTGTTTCCGTCTTGCTTTCATCAGGGCAACCGCAGTATCTGGCAAATAGCCAATCTGTCGCTCGTCTGTATTGCGCGATAACTCTCTTGAAATCGTACTTTTGTTTCGCTTCAAGCGACGACCTATCTCTGATACAGATAATTGCTCAATTACTCTTAGTTTATACAGTTCACTTCTTTCTGTGGTGGTAAGATGGACAAAGCTCATGAGGGTATCCTAATTATTGTGATTAATATCAGAATATCCTTATGAGTCCCTTTACGCAAAGATCTCTAGGTGTTGCATTTCATCCTTGAATTGGCGATGGAAGGCTAAATTTGCGAGTTCTCACGACCTAAAAATGAGTATCAATCTATCGGCACAAGATATTCGCAACCCCAACTTACTGACAGATATCGATCGCATATTGGCGAAAACTGGCTTAGATGGAAAATCGATCACTTTAGAAATTACTGAGAGTATGTTAATTGAGGATATCAACCAAACAATCGATCTACTCTCTCAAATTAAAGCCAGAAATATCCAAGTTAGTATTGATGATTTCGGTACAGGCTATTCATCGCTAAATTATATCCATCGGTTACCTGCGGATTACTTGAAAATCGATCGCTCCTTTGTCAATCAAATGCAAGAAGCAAGCCGTAATTACCAAATCGTGCGTACCATCATCGCCTTGGGCAATCAAATAGGATTAGCCGTTGTTGCCGAAGGTATTGAGACATCAGGGCAGTTGCAAATACTGCGAGACTTAGGATGTCAATTTGGGCAAGGTTATTTATTTTCTCAGCCCTTATCCGTGCAAGATATTGAAGCAAAATTTATTCCCTAGAAGCGCGATCGGGCAATTCTACAATTTTAAACCAATAGGTTCTGCACCATCGAGTCAAGCAGAACGGGCTTACCAATAAAAGTACTCATACCAATTCACAAAAGTGTTGCCATACTTTTGTGAATTAAAAACCAAACCCTGTAAGGGTTTTAAAACACAAAATGGCTACGCCTTTTTGTGTTTTGGTATCACGCCTAGATCGTAGGTTCGCTGGATATCTGCTTCAGTCTTTATTAGACCTCGTGAAGATCTCCTTTAAGTTGATGAATGGGTAAAGTAAAAATAAAAGTCGCGCCTTGATCGGGTTCGCCCTGTGCGGTTAAGGTTCCATTGTGCCTCTCTGCAATTTTACGGCAAATAGCTAACCCAATCCCCGTACCTTCAAAAGTCTTTCGCCCATGTAGTCGCTGGAAAATCTGAAAGATGCGCTCAGCATATTGCTGCTCAAAGCCAATGCCATTATCAATAACCCGAACTTCACACCATTCTTGCTCATTTTCCATGTAAACCCGCGATCGCACCTGCACCACAGGCGTAACCCCTTCTCGCAAAAATTTCAAAGCATTGCCGATCAGGTTTTGCAAAATTTGCCGCATTTGCAGAGCATCCGCTTCGACAATAGGCAGGGGATCGACTTCAAGGATTACACCTGTTTTCTCGATCCGCACCTCTAGATCAGAGAGAACTCCATCTAAAACTTCAGACAGTTCGATCGGTTGAAAGGGCTGCGCCTTGGTCGTCACCCGCGAGAAGTCGAGCAAATCATTGATTAATATCTGGGCGCGACTCGCCGCATTTAACATTCGTTCTAAGTAATCCAATCCTTTTTCGTTTAAGGAATCTTGGCAAGTTGATTTAAGGCGATCGCCAAAAGCCTGAATTTTGCGTAAGGGTTCCTGCAAATCATGGGACGAAACATAGGCAAAGTCTAATAATTCGCGGTTACTGACTTCTAGTCGCTCATTCATCACATTTAACTTTTTCATCGCCCCTTCTACTTCCTTTCGCAGTTTGATCTCGATTTCCTTACGGGTAGTAATTTCACTCTCGATCGCAACGAACTGTAATAACTTACCATCGTCATCGAAGACAGGGTTAATATTTAGCGATAGCCAATATGATCTGCCATCCTTGCTGTAGTTCAGGATTTCACCAAAAAAAGGCTCTTGCTTAGCTAAAGCATCATGAATCGAGGCAACAGTCTCCTGCGAAGTTTTCGCCCCTTGCAAAATATCCCCAGGCTTTTTACCAATTACCTCAGCCAAGGTATAACCCGTCAATTTATCAAAACTATGATTAACCCATTCAATCTCGCCATGAGAATTGGTAACGATCGCCACATTATCAGTTTGACTAGCAATCAACGATAGTTTTTGCAATTCCATATCGTTGGCTTTGCGGGCTGTGATGTCCTTACGAATAGCCAAGTATTGATAAGGTTTGCCATCTTCATCTAGAAAAGGAACGATTGTAGTATCGACCCAATAAAAAGAACCATCCTTAGCTCGGTTTTTGATTTCAGACCGCCAAGTTTGACCACTGGATATCTTGAGCCACATTTCCACAAAAAACGATCGAGGATGATGACCAGAATTGAGAATGCGATGATTTTGTCCTATTAATTCCTCACGGCTATATTTAGAGATTTCACAAAATTTATCATTGACAAATTTAATCGTTCCTTGCACATCAGTAATGGCAACAATTGCCGTTTGATCGAGAGCAGCAGTGATATCTTTTACTCGCTTCTCTGATTTCTTTTCCGCAGTAATATCTTGAGCAATGCCCATAAAACCAGTGATTTCACCTTGAACTGTGCGAATTGCTGTAATTGTCAGCATTACAGGAAATTTCGAGCCGTCTTTACAAATATAAGTCCATTCCCGTTCATACACATGCCCCAATCTAGCCTTGGCAGCAAAGACTTCAAAACCAACTTCGATATCTCTTTCCAGTTCCTGAGATAAATGCTTAGCTTGGGAAACAACTTCATCGAGATCGTGAAAAATAGCAGGATTAGTTTTACCGACAACTTCTGAAGCGGCATAGCCTAACATCCTCTCAGCAGCAACATTAAAGGATTGGATAATCCCTTGCAAATCGGTAGAAATGATTGCAAAGCTAGCGCTATCTAAGATCGCTTGTTTGAGCATAGAGACTTCGCTCAATTGCAATTCTGAAGCCTTGCGATCGCTAATATCGCGCAAAATTTTAGAAGCCCCAACTACCTCACCCACGTCGTTCACTAAAGGAGAGATAGTTGCCATGACTGCGATACTTTTGCCTTCTTTACTGATGCGGGCAGTTTCAAAATGTTCTATCCGTTCTCTCCGCATCAGACGAGCCAAAATCTGAGGTTCCTCTTCCAATCGGTCAGGGGGAAAAAGCGTAGAAACAGGATTCCCAATTGCTTCAGCCTCTGAGTATCCAAATAACCTCTCGGCGGCAGGATTCCAACTAGTGATGATTCCATCCAGACTCTTGGTGATAATCGCGTCGCTGGAGGATTCGACCACAGATGCTAATAGCCGAGATGAATCCTCCTTTAGCCTTAGCTCTAATTGACTGATCACCAGACGACTTAATGCTTCTAGTTGTCTAATCTGTTGCTCGGTAAGATCGCGAGGTTGGCGATCGATCACACATAGCGTTCCTAAAGCAAAATTATCATCAGTAATTAAAGGAACTCCAGCATAAAAGCGAATATTTGGATCTTGTGCCACCAATGGATTGTCAGCAAAGCGAGGATCGAGACTAGCATCAGGAACATTTAAAATTGCACTTTCTGCAACTGCATGACCGCAAAAAGAAATATCGCGAGGTGTTTCTGTTGCGTCAACTCCCACCCGCGATTTAAACCATTGACGATCTTTGTCAACTAAGGAGATGAGTGCGATCGGGGTTTCACAAATATCCGCAGCAAGTTGCGTCAAGTCGTCATAGACCTGCTCTGGCAAGGTGTCGAGGATTTTGTAGCGATCTAGGGCAACTAAGCGATCGCTTTCATTGGCGGGAATTTCAGGTGTTTGCATGGCACAAATTATAGTGAATTAATTAGGACTTACGCAAGAGCCATAGGGATAGAAGGATGCTTGAGTTGGGATTTTAAATAATCAGACAAAAGTCCAAATTTAAGTTGGTAGATAGTGTTACCAACTTGAAAAGCTAAACGCTTAAGATGATGCCAAACAAGCATGGCACAGGCGATATGATTACGCTGAATTCTGGACTTGCGGCACTGGCAAGCCTGAATACCCGTCAATTGTTTGAGTTCACGATGAAATTCCTCAATATTCCACCTAATGGAGCAAATAGCTTGTGCTTCAGGGGTATAGTCTTGAGTTAAGTCGTTAGTCACGACATATTCTGTCCTGCTGGAAGAAACAGTGACCCAGAATAGTTTCACCTTTTTGTCTTTGGGGAATTTATTGATTTTGATCAATTTCCCCTGCAATAATTCTTGCTCAGACCAAGTTAGCTGGTCAATCCGCTTATATTTTTCTACTCCACCACTATCATCGACTAAACGATTCGACTTGAGTGGACAGTAATAGATCTTACCGAGGTTATCAATTTCTGCCATTAATCTTTGCGTGGCATACCAACTATCCATCAACACGGTTTGAAAGGGTAGTTGTTTGCTATAGACTAATCCTTGCAACATATCGGATACATGGTCTAGTTTGCTTTTACCATCGCCTTTGGGGTCATAAATCCGATAGTCTACTAGCCAAAATTCATGCCGTTTGAAATTGACATAGATACAGGTGACTATCCCGATTCCTTGGACAACTCCATGCTCGTTACCACTGTATTGTCTTTGTGCCATCTCAATCTGCTTAGCATGACGTTTGTCTAAAACTGTGTCATCAAACAGCACGTACATGTACTTGGCTTCATCGGTAACGATAGTTGGTTCTACATTTTGCCAGAGTATCCTTGGGGTTAGTTTTTGTCCTCTCATGTATCGGTTGATTTGGTCGTGACTGTATCCCTCTATGTGTTCAGCTAAGTTTGTGATCGTATAGTTTATCTGGCTACTCAGTAGATACTGGCAATAGTCTAAGGTGCTAAATTTCTTTGACATTTGGCTTTGCCTAACTCTTCTTCTTTTTTACCTCTTTTTGCGCGTTGCGTAAGTCCTAACTGTCAAGAAAATCAATATTTTCGTAAAGTGCTGATAGAGGGAAATGCAGATCGATGCTGGTGATGTGAATAAGCGGATCATCTTGATCGAAATTTGTCTGTTCGATCGCAATTGATATATATTCCCAAGCTCGATCAAGCCTCTGGTAAATTTCAATTCTGGGACGTTCAGAGTTGATGAGAATATAGGTTTGTAGCGTATCGATCAACATATAGTTTTGCTGCTTGATACCGCGATCGCGAGCTTCTGTTGTGGGCGATAAGACTTCGGCAATGAGAGTAGGATATTGCAAGAAATCACGAGAGAAGCGATCGCGCTCATCACAGGAAACCACAACATCAGGATAATAATACTTCCCAGATCTGATGGTGACCTTGGCATCATTGACAGATACCTTGCAACCTTTACCCCGCAGATGCGGAATTAATAATGCCGATAAATTTGCAGGAATCTGGCTATGGGGAACTGTGCCGCCAGTCATCGCAATAACTCTACCGTTTTCGTATTCATGTCTGCTATCTTGCCCACTTTCCCAAGCGAGATATTCAGCGGGCGACATGATTAGTTGTTCATCTTGTGGGCTTATGTATTGTGGTTGAGCAATCATCACATAACTCTCCTATAAATCTCCAAAGCGATCGCGATATTGTTTGAGTTGTTCTGCCATTTCTGCAATCTGTTGAGCCGCTAGATCAGCCCTTTGCTTTTCCTGATCAGACCGATCACTTTCTTGCTCTAGCTTTTGATTAATCTCGATATAAGAATAAAACTTAGTACCGTCAGGACGATAAATCTGTAACTCCTCACTGATATCAAAGCGAATACCAAGTCTAGGACTGACCCAGTTATGCACTTCGCTAACACTGTCCAGACTGCGATCGCCTCTAATCCAAATTTCTAGATCATTGGTGTCAGGATCGTAAACGTAATATTCCTCGACATTGTAGAGCGAGTAAAACAGCAACTTCTTTGACATCTCGATTCGGGAATTACAAGGCGAGAGAATCTCAAATACAACTTGCGGTGCAATATCATCCTCCAGCCATTGCTGATATGAACCGCGATCGCCCTTTGGTCTACCAAACACCACCATCGTATCGGGAGCTGCCACGATTTTATTTTTTCCCTTGACGGGATACCAAAACAGATCGCCTGCTACAAATACCTGAGCATCATTGGCATATAGCCAATCAATATTTTGCTGAATTGTCAAAATCCAACGAAACTGTTTCGTATTATCTGCCATTGGTTTTCCATCACTTTCAGGATAGAAGATATCTCCTATGCTTTCAGCCGTGCTTTGACTTTTGCTTAATTGACGAACCATAGCTTTGCATTGTCCAAACTCAGGTTGATTTGATTATATCGCTGTTATCGAAAACCCAAACCCAAAGATCGTGAGGTGGCGCGAAACGCCACCTCACGATCTTTGGGTTTTGACTATCCCAAAAACTTCTCTACACAACGGGCAAAAATCTCCACGCCTGTTGCCAGAGCCGTCTCATCAAAATTGAAGCGAGGATGATGGTGGGGATAGGCTAAGCCCTTATCTGGATTTGCAGAACCGAGAAAGAAATAACATCCAGGCACAGCTTCCAAAAAGAAAGATACATCTTCACCCCCCATCGTTTGGCATTCAGGAACGATACCTGCGGGAGTTTCGATCACGGTTTCGGCTACGGAGCGAACTAATTCTGCGATCGCATAATCATTAATTACAGGTGGATAGAGCTTGGTGTATTTCAACTCATAGGAAGCTCCATGAGTCGCACAGACACCAGCGATCACCTCTTCCAGTCGCAATGCTAATTTTACGCCAACTTCAGGATTAAAGAATCTCACTGTGCCACTGATTCGAGCGGAGTCGGCAATGATATTATTAGCGGAACCTGCGTGAAATTCCCCAATACTAATTACAGCGGATTCAAGGGGATTAACATTGCGCGAGACAATACTATGAATAGTATTTACTACTTGAGCAGCAACTAAAATGGAATCAATAGTTTGATGGGGAAGTGCGCCATGTCCGCCGCGTCCGATAATTTTGCAATGGAAGTATTCTGTTGCAGCCATCAATGCACCGCTTTTTACACCAACTGTACCAAGTGGTAAATTATTCCAAAGATGTAACCCAATTACCGCATCAACTTTAGGATTTTCGAGCACACCCGCCTCGATCATTGGTTTTGCGCCGCCTGGTCCCTCCTCGGCTGGCTGAAAAATTATTTTCACAGTGCCACTAAACCGATCGCGATTTTCCCATAGATATTTTGCCGTACCGATCGCGATCGCTGTATGTCCGTCATGACCGCAGGCGTGCATCAGTCCGTCAATTTGCGATTTATAACTTATGATATTTTCTTCTTGGAGCGGGAGTGCATCCATATCGGCACGGATCGCTAAAACTTTGTTATTGCCTTTTTTTGTCCCTGCGATCGTGGCGACGAGTCCAGTTTGGGCGATGCCTGTTTGGTGTGGAATACCCCATGCGGTTAATTTTTCAGCGATCGCATTAGCTGTGCGCTTTTCTTTAAAACCAAGCTCAGGAAAGCGATGAAAGTCTCTCCGCCATTGAATTAAACTAGATTTGAGATCGAGAATATCGGCACGAATCTTGAAGTTAGTATGGGTGGGTGAGGCAGTGGTGGCAAAAGTCATGATCTTGTAGGGCGATCGCTATATGGGCAATATTACTATCTCCAATATAACAATCTCAGCTTTATCATTCATCTCAAGGTTTGAAAGAGGCAATTAGCAAAAGAGGCTGGTTATTAGGTGGGTGGTTGAAATAGTTTGGATGGTATAAAACGAATGCCGCCCTCATCTTCTCGACGGATTAATACTCCTAGTTCCTCCATCGATTTGAGTTTTGGTAATAATGAGACATAGGTTAGGGCACCTAGTTTGGCTAGATCTTCATCTTCAATATCTTCGCTTATACCTCCTGCTTGGTGGGCAACATAAAGTAAATGACGTAATTGAGGAGAAATAGAACGTGTATAGTCTTGTTGGACTAGTTGCCAGACATCTGTAAAAGCTTCTAAGTTAATTTCGTCGTATACTTTAGATGCGGCTTGGCGTAGCACTTTCTCGCAAATGGTGTTTAGTTGGCGAGGAAATCCTTGGGCATAGTCAGTGATTAATGACATCACTTCATCAGTAAAAGGATAACAATCATCGCGGAAAGATTTTCTGGCACTATTGAGATAGTTGATAGCTATGTGCCGTAGATCGTCTGGAGCCATAGGTGGAAGGTTAATATCTTCTGAAAAGATGCCTAAAGCTTTTAATGTTGCTTCTTGGAGATCGGTAAAGCCTCTACCTGTAATGATAAACGCACGATTTTTACTATTACGGAAAAGGTCGAGGCTTCCTTCTAGAATAGTTTGGACAACGATTGGGTCTTTTTTGTCAAAGTCATCGATCGCAAAAACTATGCGATTATATTTCTGTTCGGCTTTATCTAATAGTCGCATTAGTAAAGGATAAGGATCAGCGTTAGTATTTGGCGTAAGTGGATTAGAGGGAATTTCATCTTTGACGCTAAAGGATATTGACCACAATTGAACTTTGCCTTCAGTAGAAGTTTTAGTACGTTGGATAGAATAACTGAGATCTTGCACCATTCAAGAAAAGGGGTTGCAGAAAGAGCAGAAATGTGAAAAAAAGGGCGTAGTAGTAAATTAAATAACGAGCATGGAAAGCATCGTTAAGCACGCCCAAGGGCTAGTGTATAGTCTTCTGTGTTTGATGCCAAGTGTGTATCAAACAGCA
The DNA here is from genome assembly GCA_023336205.1 of Pseudanabaena sp. Salubria-1. Taxonomy (GTDB): domain Bacteria; phylum Cyanobacteriota; class Cyanobacteriia; order Pseudanabaenales; family Pseudanabaenaceae; genus Pseudanabaena. The sequence goes on along the minus strand of JALQCR010000016.1, from coordinate 7,804 downwards.
AGTCTCAATGCAATACTAGGACTATTTCTCGAAGCACAAAGGCATCCTTATCCAGAACATACACAGATAAAATCAGCGAGTGCACTCAGCCGATTTCTCAATCACTATAACTGGTCAACGAGAGCAGTAATTCGGTCAACACGGCAGGCTATTTTGGGACAAATCGCCAAGCATCGCCCATCGAAACAAGTGCCATTAAAGATACTGATAGACTTGACTACCCTAGAAAAAAGCGGCAAGTTTTTACATTTGAGCAATCCCACCCAAAACGAACCAGACCCATGGGTGAGAATACTAAACGGAAAGCGAGGACTACATCTGGTTGTACTGTATCTGGTCTATGGAGAGTGGCGCGTACCATGGAGTTTTAGAGTATGGCGCGGCAAAGGATACCCCAGTCCCTCTGACTTAGCTTGTAAGTTATTGGGGACAGTACCCAAGCAACTAACCCAAGGCAAGACTGTGATTGTCCTTGCTGATACTGAGTTTAGTACGGTGAAGTTTTTCAATACTGTCCGCGCCAAGACTTGGCGCATCGTTGTCGGTGTACGCAACAATCGTAAACTTCAAGATGGCCGTACAGTCAAACAACTTTATCGTCATGGCAAACGTGGACAACAAATTTTGCTAGAAGGGCTAACTCAGCCTTTGACGATCTCTTGGTTTTGGCTCAAAAGAGCTGATAGTAAACGGGAGTTACGCTTTGTTGTCTCTTCTCATCCTTATTCTGGTGCTTATCTGGTGATGTTAGGTCGTAAGCGTTGGGCGATTGAGGGATTCTTCAAAACCATCAAACATCGCTTTGGTTTGCATTGTTTTGGGCAATCTACAAAACTTGGTGTTTATCGTTGGCTTATCCTCTCTCTGCTTGCTTATCTTTTGGCCCATTGGATTGATCAATGGTCGAGTCCTCCTGTCTTGGACTGGAAAGCTACCTGTGATTTGACACTTTCCGTTTTATTTCCTTCTGTCCTTTGGTTGAAACTTCTTAGGTATCTCCAAATTAGTGCCGATATTGCTGCTCGTCATGGGTTTGAAATTATTCTCAAACCCATTCCTACTTAACTCTTTCAGGAATGGTGCAAGATCTCAGTTAACCTAACAGACTATTGACAATGTCCTGAGCTTCGGAATCTTGCTCTTTTAAACTATCTGCGATCGCCATTAATAAGGATCGATAAAAATCCACAGGCTTATCTGCTGGAATACTACTCAGATAAAGCACCAACATCTTTTCATCTTGAGCCACTACTTCTTGTTGTAGTTGATAGATCAAATTGAGGATGAGAGCTGTTTTGCCAATGCCCCAAGTGCCTCTTACAAGAATATTATTACCTTCATAGAGTGTAGGAATGGCAATATCTAATTCTTGATCACGTCCATAAAATATTTGAGCTAGTAGTTGCGGATCATCGGGCGGGGTTGCATGAAATGGATTTTCTCGTAGCTCCCATTTTTTGAGAGATTCTAGATAACCGTCAAGTCGAGATTTTTTAGGTGACATAATTCATGCTGCTTGTAGGATTTGGAGTAAGTAATTGATTTCTTGTAAGCGATCTGAGTTGTTTTGAGATTGATAATAAGTTTCTGCTTCTTTTAAATGAGTTAAAGCTTGAGAAATCTTACCTATCTGCATTTCTAAATTGCCCAATGCCAATGTTGCTGCTGCAATTTTTTCAGGATCTTGTAAGCGCCTAAATAGTCGTAATGAGTCCTTAAAATATAGTCTCGATTGTTCTAGCCTACCTGTAAGGTGATATAGGCGTGCTAAATCATATAAGGTGAGAGCTAAACTAGAAATATCATTTAGCTCTAGAGAAATTTGCTCACATATTTTTAGGTTTTCAATTGCTTCGGTGTAGTTGCCTAATTCAAATAATACTTTCCCTAGCTGGTAACTAAACCGAACGAGACGATTATCATCATCAATATCTTTTAGGAGCTTAACTGAATCTTTATAAATTTGAATAGTTCTTTTAAATAATTGTGAGGAGTTAGGAACTTTTTTTAAACTCCTTAGAAAATATTCAAAATAATTCCATGATATATCATCATTCTTAAATGGTAAAGATTGAAACAGATTGTCAATACATTCTTCAAATCTGCCCGTTTTAAGTAGGATTAAACCCTTATGAATCCAGCTATAGTATTCATCTGGCATAGTTGACAATGCTTCATTATAAGAACGCATTGACTCTACATACATTTTTAGTTCTTTTAGAGAATCTCCTCGCCTTTCCCATGCACCATAATGATCAGGATTAATTTGAATTGCTAAATCATAGAATTCAATTGCATTCTCAAATTTCTTCAAGACAAATAGTGCGTTACCTATTTCTTTTAAGGTTTCATCATCATTAGGATTAATCTCTAATGCACGCTTATAAGATGTAATAGCCTCCTCATATTTATCTAAATTACTAAGTGCAATACCTCTGTCTTTCCAATCCTTGTATTGGTCAGGTTTAATTTTCAAGGCTTGGTCATAAGCTAAAATAGCCTGTTCATATTTTTCTAAGCTATCTAAAGCGTTGCCTAATCTACTCCACGCCTCATAATCATTCGGTTTAATTTGTATCGCTCGCTTATAAGATGCAGCCTCTTCCTCATGTCTGCCACAAATACTTAGTAAAGTCCCTTTTGTTTTCCAAGACTCACTATCGTTGTGATTAATTTGTAAAGCTTTATCAAGGCAAGAAAATGCTTCTTCATATCTTTTTAAAAGAGCTAGTGCAATGCCTCTATATCTCCATGCTTGGTGACTATCAGGATTGACTTGTAGTACTTGATCAGAGGCAACTATTGCTTCTTCATATTTTCCTGGATCAAGTAGCTCAAGACCTTTATTGAGCAATACTTGATAGTCTTCTAAATGAACATCAGATAATTCCATTTTTCTAAGTATGTTCTAATTTTGATAAGACCTAGACTGCTAAAGCAATCACGATATATATCCAGATTTTTAGATATTTTACAGGCTGCTTACTTTGACTTCTAACTATAGATAGGCATTGCCAAAACTATGGTTAATTTCATTATATCGCTACCAGCATTAATTCAAAAAATGATAAGGCGGTAAAGGCTGACTCCATGCGATTTGCCAATGGGAATGTTCCGCTTCCCACGATCGCAATATCTTTTGCAAATACTCAACCTGCGATCGCGGCAACAAAGCATAAACCCGCACATCCTCCGAGCCTTGAGTTTCCACATGCTGAAATTCAGGTTTATAGAGATCAGGATTCAAGCTATCAGTAATCGTCTGGCGATAGTCAAGAACTTCCGCTTGTAACTGCGATCGCCATTGTTCCTGTTGCAGATATTGCGATCGCTTAGCCAAGAGATAATCTTTGCCTTTTAGATTCGCAGCAGCTTCTGCTTTCGGGGCGATCGCCGAACCAGTAATCAAGAATTCCGCATATCCATCTAATCTCTCTAAACTTGTGAATAATCTAGTTCCCTCTTCTTTTAAATAAGTTTCTAAAGCACTAATAGATACAAATGCCGTCCCAAATCGCAAAGGTAAAAGCGTGCGATCATTAAACAATTCACAAATCAAGCGATCGTGCTGAACGATCACCTGCATCAAAGACTGCTCAGGTAAAAGCTTCAACGCCTCAATATCCACATCTGGCTCAATCGCCGCAATCAGGCGATCGCACTGCAAATACTGAATCGGCTTACCCATAATTCCCAACGGCAAATTGTCTGGAACAGGCGCAAGCAAAATCGCAAACGTATAAAGCATTTTTTCCTTTTTCCTTTTTCCTTTTTCCTTGCCCAAGGTTTATCTTCTCAGCTTAATCTGCTTAGGAACCTTAATCTCATGGGTCTTATGGAAATCATCTTGGACTTTCGCTGTCAAGCTCTTAGAAACTCGCTCCACAATAAATCCCAAAACACTATCACCTGTTTTTTGAATCATATCTTTAGCTAGTTTCTGAATGAAGGCGGGAAAATGTAAGGAAACCGTGAGATTTAAATCCCACTCGACACTGGTGATTAACGGATCGTAACTGAGCTTTTCACCCGCTTTTAAGTCCAATTGTTTCTCCTGTAAGCGCATTTCGGCTTGGAAATCTACTTCATAGCCTTGGGGCTTTTGCTCAGGAATAGGAATAGTAACGATGCGATAAACACAATTTTCATCTGGTGGCAACAAATTTAGCCCCACTCTGGCATCAACCTGAAAACCTAATGCTCCCACTTTGCCGATACCCATCGCATAGCCAGTTTCCCCAATCGGATCAGCTTTAAAAGGATGAGCGCAGCGCCGAAACCAGCCCTGATGAGCATCAAAATATTTCATCACGGTTTGCTTATCAGCAAGCAATTCCATATTGCCAATGTAATGATTGTGAAAATGTTTGAGGTCAGAGGCTTTGTCAGCCTCTTGCGTCAAGCTTTTTCCCTGCACAGTCTCAGCGTCAGGATCTTGGAGATCGTACTGTGAGTCATCGGTATTGCCATATTCAGCCAGCATGGCGGCTTCCTGTGCAGGTGTCAACACAAATTCAGAGTCACTATCCCCTGTTGGCTCTGAAGTGAAATCTTGATTTGCAGGCGATCGCATTGGTTCTTGCTGCATGACGGATATCCTAAAACTGCTTATGCGCTAGTTGTTAACTATTTCCATCATAATAGTCTTAGAAGTTCGATTAGGGAAAGCATATGGCTCCGCGTACAGCAGTGATGGAAGCCGTCGAAAAGCTCAATTATCGGGTCACGATAGGTGATGTGGCGGCACAATCTGGACTTAGTTTGAATGTAGCACAGCGTGAAGTACTGGCGCTTGCCTCGGAGACTGGGGGCAATATCCAAGTTGCCGAGTCGGGCGAGATTGCCTATAAATTTGCGCCCAATTTTCGTCAAGTCCTTGTCAGTCGTTCATTTTGGCTACAGGTCAAGGAATGGCTAAAGGGCGCATGGAAATGGGTGTTTTACGCGATCCGTATTTCCTTCGGCATTTTGCTGATTGTTTCGATTTTGATCGTAGTACTGGGCATTATTGCCGCGACGATCGCAATCCAAAGTCAGGGACGCAGCGACAACGATCGCGATGATCGCCGTAGCGATAATCGTGGCGGTGGCGGTGGATTTATCTGGCTCGGTGGTTGGGGCAGCCCCTTCGGCAACCCATTCATCATGTTTGATCCTTACTACTACGAACCAGAGCAAGTTCGTAAACGCGATCCTGATGAAATGGGTTTTTTGGAAAGCGTATTTTCATTTTTGTTTGGAGATGGTAACCCCAACGCCGATCTTGATGAACGTCGTTGGCGCGATATTGCTTCAATGATCCGCAGTAACAATGGTGTGGTCATTGCTGAGCAAATAGCACCCTACCTCGATGAAACTAGCCGTCTAGAGGGGGACGAATATTTTGTGATCCCTGTGCTGTCAAAATTTAATGGTTTCCCCGAAGTCAGTGATGCGGGAACCCTTGCCTATAAATTCCCTGAATTGCAAAAGGTAGCCTCAGAGCGCAAAGCTAAAACTAGCAGTTCCTATTTGCAAGAAAAACTTTGGAAATTCAGTCAAGCCTCTCAAGGCAAAATTGCTTTAGCGATCGGCTTAGGTATTTTTTATCTAGTTGCCTCGTTGTATCTAGGCAGTTTGCTGGGCGATCCGCGTCTCGCTAAGTCCCTTGTTGGCTTTTTAGGCTTTATCAATGCGGCTTATGGATTCCTGCTAGGCTATGCTGTGCTATTCCTATCCACGCCTGCGGTGCGATATTTTGTCTTGCAATTTTTGAATAAGGGTATCAGCGATCGCAACCAAAAACGGGCATCCCGAGTCGAGCAATTGCAAAAACCATCGTCTGCTCTACGTGAAAAGCTAGATTTTGCGAAGACTTTTGCGATGAAACAAGAGGCGATCGATCAAAATAATCTTGCCTATACCACTGAGCAAGATTTGGCGGATCAAGAATATGCCAAAATGCTCAAAGAGCAAAACAAACAATAGTTTAGTCATGCAATGTAATTTTGTTGCGGGCGTAAAGTGTCCGCAACTAAATTACTAAAAAAAACACCAAGTTATTAAGAATAGTGAAGAAACTTGCTGCGATCTCAGGAAAATGAAAATAGCTGCCAGCATAAGCGATTAACTGTCTAAAAATTAGTAAATCTCACCGCTGTGTCAAAATCTTGTCTAAGATTTCGAAAAAAAAGAATGAAAGGCAACCGCTGTAATTAATGTAATTTATGCTGATTTTTCGGATACCTGAATCTTGAAAGAGAGGGCTATACTTGCAATCTTAGCCAAAACATCGGGGGGCATTGCGTAACAAAAGTTTTCAAATTAATAGGATTGTAGAGTAGGGCAACCGCACACGTTCATGAATAAACAATGAAAATCAAGGTGAGACTACGTTTAAGGAGTTAAGTATATGCTTGAGATAGTTGTCATCCCAGCCAGCTTTAAGTCGTTTAGTCTTGACTTCGACCCTAGTTTTTTTGTCACGGGAAAGTAAATTTATGCCAACATGACGAATAACAGCTAAGTTTTCAGCAGCATAGCCTCGACAACATTGAGAAGCATCTTCATCAAACCCAACATCAAGAATCCAATGCAGTTGATTCTCAATACTTCAATGACTTCTAACAGATTGAGAGAACCTGCGAACATCGCTCTAGTTGCCAAGTTGACCACATCATCAGTGTTAAGCATGGAGGAGATACTAACCCAGATAATCTTTGCTATGCCTGTATCTTCTGTAATCTACAAAAAGGAATAGATTTAGGATCGATTAATTGGCGAAATGGCGAACTCGTCAGATTCTTTAATCCTCACGGAGACTTCTGGGGAGAACACTTTCAACTGGATGGAGCTATAATTCAGTCAGTTACAGATATTGGCGAAGTAACAGCACGTATGCTTGATTTCAATAATGAAGAAAGAGTTTTAGAAAGAGAGTTATTAATAAAAGTTGATAGATATCCTTTAGACGCAGCAAAAAAGAGAATCAGCAAGTTGTAATATTGAAATCCATTCGTGGCTACTATCTTTTCCATAACTTAACTCCACTGTAGCAACAGAGAAAACCTAGCAAAACTTTGTTGGAGCAGATTTAAGCACAAAGCCCTCTCTTACCAATTCACGAAAGTGTGGCTACACTTTCGTGAATTAAAAACCAAACCCTGTAAGGGTTTTAAAAACACAAAATGGCGTAGCCATTTTGTGTTTTGGTATCACATCTGCATAGCTATCTGACCGCGAGATATACATCCTCAACAGCATCTCAAATCAGGAAGCAGCAAATTATGTTTAACCTCACTTCAGTTCAGATCCCTCGCTTACCTCTATTTGGTATATGTGTAGCCATAGCGATCGCAGCCATGCCCACCAAAGTATCAGCCCAATCAATAGATTGTCCCAACTATTGGATAAATCCTAAAACAGGTCAGACAGAATGTTTTGTTATATACAAGGGTTCTCTGTTAAGAAATTCGCAACAATTCCTGAACGCATCTAATACAGTCTTGGTATATGGTAGAGAATCCTGTGGATGGACTCAACAAATGCTAGAGGAACTCAATCAATTGGGTATTCCCTATCAATATCGGGATGTCGATAATGAAGCAATGTCTGACGAGATGTGGAGTGCCTTGCGGTTTACTGGACAGGATACTTCTTCTTCAGTCAGCTTACCAGTTATTTCCGTCAATAAGCAGGTCATGATCCGTCCCGATGTAACGGAAGTAATGTCAGCAAGAAAATAAAACCCAGAAATGGGGAGCGGGGGGGGGGGGCCCCGCGCCCTTTGGGGGGTTATGGGGTGTGGGGACCTCGGGGAGTTTTT
>JALQCR010000104.1 GCA_023336205.1 Pseudanabaena sp. Salubria-1 | reverse complement strand
CGCTACCAGTGGCGGTATCAACTTCTCCAGCTTCATGGCCCAGCCCTGCCCCGAATTAGGAAAACTGGAAATGTGTATCCCTGAACTGCCACAAGGCGAATATGTCGGATTTCGCTATCCTATCCGCGATCGGAATGACTTGCAGATCTGGACAAACAAACACATCAAAGGACTCAACCAACAGGGAACGATGTATGTCAATCCAGACATCGCTCGTGACTATTGCGGCATGGACTTTGATGGTGATACTTTCTGCGTGAAATCAGTTCAGAAACTACCTGAAATCGCCAAAGAAATCCGTCAGCACCACATCAAACCCACCACCTACAAACCCGACAAAGTAGCAGTGCAAGGCACATTAGCCGAAGTCGCTCTCAGATCCACGGAAAACCAAATTGGACTGATTACCTATTACCTAGCCACCGCATGGGCTACAGGCAACCATCAGTACATCGCAGGCTTAGCCCAAGAAGTCCAAGTTGCTGTAGATCGGCTCAAATCCGACCTCAGCCACGACCAAGCCTTTCTCGATGAAGTCGGCAAAAGCCTACCGAAACTGGATTGGCTGATCGATCGCAAGAAGCAAGGCGTATATGGTAGCTACTACGACTCCAAACAGAGATGCAAGATGCCCGCCCGAACCTTGGTAGCTAGTGGAGAATACAACGACCCGATATCATTCCTGATTCAATCCGTGAATGCGATCTGGCAACCCGTAGATTTGCACGAACGTACCCTGCTCGAATTCCGCGAACTATTCGTCAAACCAAGCGAGATTCTCTACAAAAGAGCGATCGCCCGCCGTGATGAATATACCAGTAAAATTAGGGAAGCAATGAAACTATCAAGCGATCGGGAATCACGCAAGAAAATCCTCCGCGCCGCCGTGGAATGGGCAAAAGGCTTAGGTGAGAAACTACGGGAGAAAAGCGAGAAAACCGCCCAAACCTCTAGTGCCGCGATGTGGCAAGCCAGTCACAACGGCGATCATGGCACTGCAAGTGTTGTCTTCAATATGTTCTTACCCGAAGTATGCGATCGCCTCCATGACAACCAACTGATGCGACTGCAAGTAGTTGGAGCGCAGTATGGAGAACTCGCATCAACCAACTGGACAGGCAATGGAGAACACGCTTGTATTTCCATTGTTGTATCTCAACGTGAGCAGGATGGCAGATATCAAATTGAAGTCGTAAGAAATAGCAGGAAAAAACCATATTTACTGGGATTGGTTGCTAAGGACTCGGCAAAAGTCATCGTTGGGGAATAT
>JALQCR010000103.1 GCA_023336205.1 Pseudanabaena sp. Salubria-1 | reverse complement strand
TGATCGCCACAGCATCTCAGAACCAACCGACCATGACCGAATTTGTGGAAAGGCTAGCCGCTGAACAGGTTGGTATTAAAGCTCAAGTGCAATCTGGCGGTAGGATTAATGGAATTACCTATCTTTATGAAGGGCAAGCAGTCAAGGCTAGTTTAGTAGAGTTAACGTGGAAGAATCTCGCCGCGATGGGAGTGCGATACGATCCTGTTAGAGATCGCGAAGCAATTACATCGGCTCCGATTCCAGCGATGAACCAAACCAGCGATCGCCTAGAAATCCAAGCTGAGCATAAAGAAGTAGAAATGAACACTCAGGTAAATCCTCTAACCAAAATTGAAAATCAATTAAGAGCATCCGTTCTCAGTCATTTTGGTAAAGACAAATCGATGGCAGAAATCGCCACCCAATTTATTGGTAAAGCGGCTACTCCAGAAACTGTGTACTCCAGTACGCGGCTATATGAACAGGCTTGGGGAGAACAAGCGAATACAGGTAAATATAAAACTGATGATGTAATTATGGTCAGTGGCTCAGGTCCGTGGCGGCGCGAAGGAGATGATCGCACCAAACCGCAGATAGAAAAAGACCTCAATCAAGTATTCAAAACTCATTACCAGCCATTACTAGATCAAGCGATCGCCGCAGGTAGTCAAATATTGTTAGGCAATGCTAAAGGCACAGATCAACTAGTCATGGTCTATCTGCAAGAGAAAGGGTATGGGTTAAACTGGCAACCACAGGGATATTATCAAGCCACTTCTGTCCAGAGAGAAAAGCCAGAAAAACCAGTAGAAATAACGGGTAAACCGATCCAGATGGTTTATCCCCTGAAGATGCATGGAGAAGTGAATCAATTGCCTGTGGATACTTGTATTGAAGCAATGCGCGGACATGGGAGATCTCACACTACACGGCGATTTGAACCCTATGCCGCCTATAACTTTAAGGAAGGAGATATCGCGATCGCCTATGCAGGGGAGCAGAAAGTAGCCTTTCAAGTAGGAAAGCAGTACAAAATCTCACAGGAAATGTTGACTGATGGGGAATATCAGAAACAATGGGTGAGTATGGAAAAGCATGGGGCTAAGGAATTATTGACATTTCTAGGACATAGCAATACATGGGGAATGCACTTTCAGCCATTGGGAGATTATGTCGATGGTAAAATTGTGCCATTTCCGATCATCGAGAGTGCCACAAATTCCATCGTTGCGGATATTCAGAAACTAGAAGCATGGAGAGAAACTGCTCAATATCTGGGTAAGAGCGAGAAATATGTAAATCGT
>JALQCR010000015.1 GCA_023336205.1 Pseudanabaena sp. Salubria-1 | reverse complement strand
TTCTTTTATTGTTCTATTTGAAGTATTTGAAGCCTGTTCAACGATAAAATTCTTACAGACAAAAAATTCTAGTTCTACTGTATTTTGACCATCCCAAATATCAATGATTGCTAATACTCTTCTATCTTTGTTTTTATGCAAATCAAATCCATTAAGTAGATTTTTTAAAGCGAGAAAACTATCGGAATTACCTGAGCAATGTAGCAATACAAAAATTAATTGCAATAAAGTGCTTTTCCCACCACCATTTTGACTACCAAGGGGGAAAACTCTAGGATTAAAATCTTTCTCAAAAATGATATCTACATCCTTTAAAACTCGAAAATCAGGAACTTGAACTCTTTGTAAATGCATATAAACTCCTATTATTTTCTTGTAACCGCTTAATTAACTGACTCCTGCTCAATTAATTTTACTGCATCTGCCAAAATCTCATCGCGATCTAATCTGGGAACTTTCTCGCTGAATGTAATATTCGCAAAATATCGACAAAACTTCCATTAACTCGATACACGATGAAATAAGGATTGACCACAATTTCTCTTGTCTCCTTTACTCGCCCAACACGTCCCATTTCTGGAAAAGATTCCAATTGCTTTACAGCACTGCGAATCTTGATTACCAATTTTAGAGCAGCCTCTGGATTGTCTCTAGCAATATATTCATGAATTACTTCTAGATTATGTAGGGCTTTGCTTAACCACCTAACTTTCATTAAAGCGCCCAAACATAGCCTCTACATCTTCATCTCTGGCGAAATCTTCAGCATCCGCCTCAGCGATCGCTAAATTAATCTCCGCAATCTGCCACTTATAAATTTCAATATAGTTCTCGATCGCCTCATTCAACAGATAAGAGCGATCGCGATCTAGTTCCTTAGCGATCGCATCTAATGCCTCACGCTTTGTGCGATCGAGCCGAAAGGTAATCGTTTCCTTAGCTATGGTTGACATCGTATTATCAAGTAATGCGTTGTAATACAAACATTATACATGAGAGCTTTTAAAATACAAAAATCCCAATAATTTTAAAAAGATTACTCTGTAAACCTTTCAAAATCATTGGGATTGATTAGGCAAATTTCAGATTGAAAAACCTAGACAACTACAAAATTCACTAACTTCCCGACAACCGCAATCACTTTCTTAATCTCCTTACCTTCGAGATACTTCTGCGCCGCATCCGAACTACGCGCATATTCTTCCAATGCTTGCTTGTCATTGCTGGCGCTAGATGGCACTTGGAGACTGCCACGGACTTTGCCGTTGATTTGAATGACGAGAGTAATCTCATCAACGATGAGCGCATCGGGATCGTGGGTGAGCCAAGACTGCAAATGAATTGAGCCTTCATTTCCAATCAATGTCCAAAGTTCCTCAGCAATGTGTGGTGCAAAGGGAGCGAGCAAGGTTAAGAGAGTTTCCACACCTTCTAGGAAAGTAGCAGAACTCTTATCTTCAGCATCTTGCAAGGCATTACTGAGCTTCATCATTTCCGAAATGGCAGTATTTAGTTGATAGCCTCCATCGAAATCTTCAGAAACTTCTTTAATCGCGATGTGAATTGAACGGCGCAAATTCTTATCAATTTTTTTAGAGATCCCATTCTGCTTAGTTTCCGCAAAGCTAGTCACTAAACGCCACACGCGATTTAAGAAGCGTTGTTGACCTTCGACATCGGCATCTTCCCATTCCAAATCCTTTTCAGGTGGAGCTTTAAAGAGCGTGAACATCCGCAAGGTGTCGGCTCCATATTTTGCGATCGCAACAGTTGGCGATACCCCATTGCCCTTAGATTTAGACATCGTGGCATAGAGCGCTTGCAAAGGTTCGCCAGTTTTGGGATCTTTCGGATCTTGGGGATTGACTTGTGAAGATGGAATCCATTTGTCTTTGCCACCTTTGTTGGGGTTCATGTAGGTTAAGCCCTGCACCATGCCCTGCGTCAGCAATCGCGTAAATGGCTCATCGAAATCAAGCAAGCCCCGATCGCGTAAAACCTTAGTCATAAACCGCGAATAGAGTAAGTGCAAAATCGCGTGTTCGACACCACCGACATATTGATCGACGGACATCCAGTTATTGATAGCTGCGCGATTGCCTATTTCTTGATCGTTCTTAGCATCGGCAAAGCGCAAGAAGTACCAAGAGGAATCGATAAAGGTATCCATCGTGTCGGTTTCGCGCTTGGCTGACGTACCACAACTAGGACAGGGAACATTTATCCAAGAATCCTTCTGAGCGAGAGGCGAAGCTCCGCGTCCTGTGAGTTCCACATCTTCAGGCAAGATTACGGGTAAGTCAGCATGAGGAACGGGAACGATGCCGCAACTAGGGCAATGGATGACGGGAATTGGACAGCCCCAATACCTTTGGCGAGAAATCAACCAATCACGAAGGCGATAGGTGATTTTGGCAGTTCCCCATTCCTTTGATTCCGCCAGTTCGATGATTTTGGTTTTTGCAGTTACGGAATCTAAGCCATCAAATTCACCAGAATTGACCATGATTCCTGCTTCAGTGTAAGCAACCTTTAGCGCTTCACCCGTGGCATTAGGAGCATTAATTACCGTTTGGATTGGAAGGTTATATTGTTTTGCGAAGGCGAAATCGCGGACATCATGGGCAGGAACTCCCATGACTGCGCCTGTTCCATATTCAAATAGAACGTAATCAGCGATCCAGATCGGGACTTCTTTTCCAGTAAATGGATTAACAACACTTGCGCCGATCGCTACGCCACGTTTGGGGCGATCATCGGAGGTGCGATCAATTTCGCTAAGGTTTTTGACTTCTTCGATGAATTTGCTGACGGATTCTTTTTGAGCAGCAGTGGTCAAAGCCTCGACTAAGGGATGCTCAGGGGCAAGCACAACATAGCTCACACCGTAAACGGTATCAGGACGGGTAGTAAAAACTGTGATTTTTTCACAATCCGCCTGTAGGGGCAATTCATGAATTGCCCCTACAGGATTGACAATGGGAAAACTTAGCTCTGCGCCTGTGGACTTGCCGATCCAGTTGGCTTGCATGATCTTGACATTAGAGGGCCAGTCGTTGAGCTTGTCCAAATCCTGCAAAAGCTGCTCGGCATAGTCGGTGATTTTCAAGAACCATTGACGTAATTTGCGCTTCTCCACCAACGCACCCGATCGCCAAGATCTGCCTTCACTATCCACCTGCTCGTTGGCAATTACAGTCTGATCAATTGGGTCCCAATTAACCTTTGCCTCTTTTTGATAAGCCAAACCTGCTTCCAAAAATTGCAAAAAGATCCATTGTGTCCATTTGTAATAGTCAGGCGAACAGGTTGCTAATTCACGATCCCAGTCGTAGGACAAGCCCACTTGCTGAAGTTGCGATCGCATATTGTCGATATTGGCGTAAGTCCATTTCGCAGGATGGGTATTGCGATCGATCGCTGCATTTTCCGCAGGCAACCCGAAGGCATCCCAACCCATTGGATGCAACACCTGATAGCCCTGCATTCTTTTGTAACGGGCGATTACATCGGTGATCGTGTAGTTACGGACATGCCCCATATGCAGATCGCCCGATGGATAGGGAAACATTGACAGCGCATAGAATTTCTTTTTGTCTGCACCAATTGCATCGTTGCTTACTTTGTCAAGTTGTTTCTCAGCCCAAACTTTTTGCCATTTGGGTTCGATCTGCTGGGGGTTATATCTGGTTTCCATCACGTATCAGTCTATATGCGAATATGAAGGTGAGCAACGCGATGCGCTACTCACCTTCATACTTAATAATACTAAACATCAAGCCCTAATCTAACTTATGTCACCCGATTATATAAAAGCTCAATTAATCCTGCTTATTGCCATCGTTGCCGCGATCGCCTTTGTTGGCTGCATTTATGAAATATCCTACGGCGCTCCAGATTTCGGGTTTGTAACTACTTGGGCGATTTTACTAATCAGCTTACCTGTGGGTGTTTATAGCTTTGTCAAAGCAGTTAGTCTTGCGCGTAAGTCCATGCAATAGGTCAATATTCCAGTTTTCAAATGAGTATGAACTCATTTGAAAACTGTTACTCCCTTCTCAGTTTAAAAATAGACATTAAAACCCAAGGATTGGAGGTGTGTCGCGTCGCACCTCTAACCCTTGGGTAGGCAGGGAGTATCCCAAGAATTGAGGGTGCGCTAGTCGCATCTTTGGAATATGCATAGACTTGATCAATAACTATCAAATTGTCTAGGTGAACCATGATGACATCACAATTAATTACGTCAAACTCTACGTCTAATGTTCATAAGTTCACGGTGCAGCAATATGAGCTGATGCTCGAAGCGGGAGTATTTGCTGAAAGCGATCGCCTTGAACTAATTAACGGAGAAATCAGAGTAATGTCCCCCATTGGCAGGAAACATGCAGTTTGTGTGGCGAAGGCTACTAAAAATTTTGAACGAAAGCTTGGCGATCGGACGATTATCTGGACTCAGAATCCAATTCTCCTTAGTAATTATTTTCAGCCACGGCCTGATCTTGCCATACTCAAATTACGTGATGATTTTTACGCAGAGGCTTTGCCTACGCCTGACGATATTTTGTTGCTTATCGAGGTTGCGGATAGCACGATCGCCTATGATCGTGATGTCAAAAGCTCTCTTTACGCTGCGAACGGGGTTCCAGAGATGTGGCTATTTGATGTGAATAAAAGAGTAGTAGAAGGATATTCTCAACCATCAGCATCAGGATATAAGCGGATGCAGCGCTATGATAAGAATGACACTTTGGTTATGGTTGCTTTCCCTGACATAGTTTTTAACTGGGAAGAGATATTTTGAGACGCTTTGCTTTGCATCTCACCAGTCATGCGGATTCATGTTTTGCAGGAGAAATTCTTGAAAATCTTACTGGTTGAAGATGATCCACATTCTGCGGAAATACTTTCGCAGCTACTATCAGAGTCGCATTACACAATTGACTCTGCTCTAAATGCTAAGACTGCGTGGCAATACATCGAAACCTATGCCTACGATTTGATTATTCTCGATATTATATTGCCTGATAGCAATGGCATTGAGCTATGTTCCAAGCTTCGCGCCGCTGGTTACAATCCCCCCGTGCTATTGCTAACAGCAAAGGATAGTACCAACGATCGCGTGATGGGTTTAGAGGCAGGTGCTGATGACTATGTGGTGAAGCCCTATAACTTTCAAGAATTAGTGGCTAGGATTCGGGCGCTATTACGTCGCTATAGCGATCGCGATACGCTCATCCAAGAATTAACATGGGAGCAGCTTCATCTAGATCTTAGAACGAATACCGTTACTTATAAGCAGAAATCTTTGCGCTTAACGCATAAGGAATATGGACTATTAGAGCTATTTCTCAGGTATCCACAACAGGTGTTTAATCGTGGTGCTTTGCTAGATCAGGTGTGGTCGGCGGGAGAGTTTCCCAGTGAGGAGGCGGTGACTACACATATTAAGGGATTACGTCACAAGCTGAAGGCAGCGGGACTGCCTATAGATCCGATTGAGACATTATATGGATTGGGATATCGTCTCAAACCTGCGCCTGTTGCAGCTACAGAGAGGCAAGATATTCAGTCTGTAGTGACGACAAATTCTTTGTCTGAGGAAACCTTGCCGCAGATAGATAAATCGCGAGTGTTGGAGGTAATTGCGATAATGACCAAGAAATTAATCGCAATTTTGCCAGAATCGATCGCGCTTTTACGTCGAGTAGCGATCGCCTTGGATCAGGGCAACTTGGAAGCAGATTTGCGCTATGACGGATATGTAGAGGCGCATCGGCTAATTGGATCAATGGGTTCATTAGGTTTCCCAGAAGGATCGACGATTGCGCGTGAGATTGAGCAAATCCTAAAAAGTGATTTTGCTTTAGAGCAGACTGATACGACGATGTTACGGCAATTGATTACCAATTTAGAGGCAAGTACTAGCGCCCCACTTAAGAAGACTGTAACTCCTATCCTTTCTACCTCTCAGTCCCCATCTTATCAACCACAACAGCAAAGCGATCGCTCCAAAGTAATGATTGTTGATGACGATCCGCTTATTCTTAATATTTTGCGGGGTTTACTGGAACGTTGGGAGCTTGAGGTGATCGCATTGCAAGATCCCCAGCAATTTTGGCAGGTTTTGGAATCAACTTCTCCTGATCTACTAATTTTAGATTTGATTATGCCCGACTGTAACGGTATGGATTTGTGTCAATCTATGCGAGCATCTTCGCTATGGCAAGATTTACCGATTGTGTTTTTGTCAGCCCATAGAGATCGGGAAACAATCCGTCAATTGTTTATCGCTGGCGCTGATGATTATCTCAGCAAGCCAATTGTGGAGGAAGATTTGTATACACGTATTCTCAGCCGTTTAGAGCGTCGCCGTCTGAGGCAGGCGGCAGATGGGCATGGGCATACACACCGTTATGGTTAAGAAACCATTTAAGAATTGAGCTAGATCCCCCTCAATCCCCCTTAAAAAGGGGGAGGAATTAAATTCTCCCCTCTTTTTAAGCTACGGTGTACACACAATTCAGTTTGTGCGTGAAATCAAAGAAATTACCCCACCCTAACCCTCCCCTTGCAAAGGGGAGGGAACAAGATTTCTAGTCTTCCCCCTTTGCAAGGGGGAATTAAAGGGGGTAAGTCCGACTTGTGTGTACACGGTAGTTTTTTAAGGGTGATTGAGGGGGATCTCTTGGAGCTTTTGATCGCAGAAAGTAATTCTTAAATGGTTTCTAAATATCCCCACATCGGCTTGATTCCTTCAGATTGTCTTCATTTTTATAGGCTAGGCTAAAGCTACTTATTGTCTTAAGTTGTGCAAAAAAAAGTGTTTTCTCAATATTGCCAGAACTCATGCCAGATTCATCTTCCAATCCTATTTCTAGCTCGATTTCTCAATTTACTCGCCAGATGAAGCGATCGCAACAGCAAGAGTTATTAATTGCCAAAATTGCGCTCCATATTCGGCAATATCTTGATTTGGAAGAGATTTTGAATTCGATCGTTCAAGAAGTACGATTCTTTTTGAAAGCCGATCGCACTGTTATTTATCAATTTAATCCTGATATGAGTGGGTTGGTTGTCGCTGAGTCAATCTTACCACCTTGGGAAAGCTGTCTCCATCGACAACTAAGTGATGAACACTTTCCTGAGACTATGGGCGGCGCGTATCGAGATGGAAGAGTTTTTGTCGCTCCTGATGTGTATCAGGCGAATCTCAGTGAATGTCATTTGCAAATGTTAGAACAGTTCCCCACAAGAGCAAGTTTGATCGTACCGATCCTTCGCCCCAACAACAAAACCGATCCTCTGTGGGGCTTGCTATGTACCTATCAATGTTTTGAGCCGCGCGTTTGGGAAGAGACAGATATTCGCTTACTTCAGCAATTATCAGTACAGATAGCGATCTCGATTCAACAAGCTGAACTCTATCGCAATCTTCAGATCGCGAATCTCTCTTTAGAGAAAGAAATTGGGGAACGCCAAAAAGCCGAACTTGCACTTCAGCTAGCTAACGCAAACTTAGAAATTCGTGTTGCCGAGCGCACTGCCGAGCTATATCAACGTCAACAAGAATTTATCGCCCTTGCCGAGAATTCACCAAACGTGACTATGCGCCTCGATCTCCAACTGCGACACCTCTACGTTAATCTAGCCATAGAAAGAGCTACAGGTATCCCCGCTAAAGAGTTTCTGGGTAAAACCCTGCGAGGAATGGGATTCCCTGAGAAGAATGTAACCATGCTCGAATCCGCTGCTCATAGATTGCTCGAAACTGGTCAAGACCAGCGATATGAAATCGAATATCCATTCCCAGAAGATCGGGGCATGGGATATTATCGCGCTCATCTCATTCCTGAATATGCTTCAGATGGCAAAATTGCCACGATACTATCGCTCTTCTATGACATTACGCAGAACAAGCTAAATGAAATCGCTCTCCAAGAATCAAACCGTCGTTGGCAATATTTACTAGATAATGTCAGCTTAATCGTGGTGGGTTTGACCTATGCTGGAGAAGTGGAATATATCAATCCATTTTTGTTAGCGCTTACAGGCTATACCATAGAGGAAGTAATCGGCAAAGACTGGTTCTCTCAATTTATACCCCAGATCGATCAATCGGAGATTAGAGAGGGATTTTCTAGTCTACTGATTAATGACTTTCCGAAATATCATCAAAATGCCATTGTCACAAAGGCAGGCGAAGAAAGAATGATCTCATGGAACAATACAATCCTGCGCAGTCAAGATAACGAAATTATTGGAACCCTGAGCATTGGTGAAGATATTACTGAGAAATTAAAAGTTGATCGTATCAAAAGTGAATTTATTTCCATTGTTAGTCATGAACTCAGAACTCCTTTAGCTTCGATTCGGGGCGCATTAGGCTTGCTATCTTCAGGTGTATTGGCTAATCGACCTGAAACTGCCCAAAACATGCTCAATATTGCATCCTCAGATACCGAGAGATTAGTGCGTCTAGTCAATGACATTCTCGACTTAGAGCGTTTAGAATCAAGCAAAGTCACACTCGATCGCAATTGGTGTGATGTGGTTGATCTATGTCAGCATGCGATCGAAACGATGCAAGCGATCGCAATCGAAAGCCAGATCGAAATATTATGCAATATTCAATCACAGCAAATTTTTGCCGATCGTGATCGCCTTGTCCAAACCTTAGTTAATTTACTCAGCAATGCCATTAAGTTCTCGCCACCGCAAAGTCAAGTTCAACTGGAATCTAAACAAATTGCCAATCAGATTGTCTTTCGAGTATGCGATCGCGGTCGTGGTATCCCAGCCGATCAGCTAGAAAGTATTTTTGAACGATTCCACCAAGTCGATGCTTCCGATTCCCGCCAAATGGGAGGCACAGGTTTAGGTTTGGCGATCTGTCGCAGCATAGTCCAACAACATGGTGGCAAGATTTGGGTAGAGAGTGTATTGTCAGAAGGCAGTACTTTTTCGTTTACCATTCCCCATCGCATAAGCTAAGGAACCAATAATTGTTGAGCCGAGCTTCGCTCGACTCAACAATTATTGGGCTTTAAATCGCATAAGTTATTTGATTTGCAATCCTAAGAGGAGATTCTAGATTTATGACTACCAAATCAATTTTACTTATTGATGACGAGCCAAATATTGCGGAAGTTATTGCTGTATGTCTCGAAAGCTTTAAAGGATGGAAGGTGCAAGTGGCTAATTCTGGTAAAGCAGGACTTAGCATTGTGGAAACCCTCAAGCCTGACGCAATTCTCCTTGATGTGATGATGCCCATAATGGATGGCATCACTGTCTATCAAAACTTGCAAAAGAATTCAGCTACTCAAAATATTCCCGTAATCTTCTTAACAGCTAAGGTACAAGTAAGCGATCGCGAACGGTTTACCCAGTTAGGCGTAGCAGGGACAATCGCCAAGCCCTTTGAGCCGCTCAAAATTTCTGACCAAATTGCCGAGATGCTCGGTTGGTAATTACGATTTCTCAGATTGTCCTCATTTTTATTTTTTACACTAGTGACTAGTAATTAGAAGACAAAATGGAAACGCAACAGGCATCTTGTAAAACGATTTTATTGATTGATGATGAAGACTACATTCTCCAAATTGTAGAGGCTTGTATAGAAAATTTCAGCAATTGGCGACCAGCACTCGCAGCTTCTGGCGATGAAGGATTAGCTGCAGTAGCTAAGGCAAAACCTGATGCAATTTTGCTAGATATGATGATGCCAAATATGGATGGGTTTACCTTCCTCAAAAACTTAAAAGCCGATCCTCAACTTGCAGATATCCCTGTAGTACTTATTACCGCTCGTTTAGATCTGCTTGAAACCCAAAAACTTTCCCAGTTGGGTGTCAAAGGCGCGATCGCTAAACCATTTCATGCAACTAAGCTCGTCGATCAAATTACCAAGATTTTAGGCTGGTAGTAGTGATCGCTTGGCAACATTTTTGCCAAAAATATTAATTTTTATTTCAGCACAAAGAGTTTTCAGGAAATATTTTACTAACTACAGAATTTCCTCATTTTTTATTTTTAATCTTGGAGGAGTGGTAAGGTCACATCTTGAAAAAACTTGGACTGACTGAGGGTGCAAAAACTTTTTCTATCTACACGTTAAGTAAATCACCAAAATTATGAATCAAACTAAACTGAATAGCTCAGTCTCTAAATTAGGTTGGTGGATTGAAATATTGACTGCACAGCCTCTCTGTCTGTATTACTTTGGCGCATTTACAAGCCATCAAGAAGTCCAACAATTAAAAGCAGGATTTATCGAAGATCTTCTTTTAGAAAGCGCGACAATCCTTTCGGCTAACATTCTATTTTGTCAACCCAGTCAATTAACTTTGACAAGAGACGAACTGCGATCGCACCATCTTTTATCGAAAAAAATTGCCCCATTTGGACTTAAATCAAGCTTTGTTGTTTGATATTGCAGCTTAGGTCACACATTTTAACTTTATGAAAAACATCAATCTCTTTTATCAATGTCACGTTACTGGTCAAAATTCTGCAATTTGGCAACTGCAATGTCATTTACGCATTATCTATCAACAATTTGGACAGCAAATCGTGATCGTCTCACCTCAAAACTGTGAAATTGGTTGGTTTATTCCATCTCAGATCGAAAAACTTGCTACGCAGATTATTCAGGATTTTCAGCTTAATCCTAATCGTCTAACTTGGATTGAGCATGACCCTAACTATGCCAGCAGACAAATTTGCTCAGAATACAGTGAGGTCACATTTCAATGGAAACAAGCGATCATCGCCACTCATCCACATTGGCATTCAATCTCCAATGAGTTATTAGCCTCCTTAATCGCTGACACCGACTATAGCGACTCTTGGAGCAAAATCCATTTATTCACAAACCCTTTGCGACTACTGCAAAAAAATTCTTATTTGCAAGAAATAAAAGATTCCACATCAACCTACCTCTCGGCATAATGTCAAACCAAAAGAGAGTGGCAATGCTTTGCATTGCCACTCTCTTTTGGTTTGAGCGCCCAGCGATCTATACTGGACTTTAGACTAAAAAGAAGAAAAGAAAGGCAGGAAGTGAATGTCACAAACTGCCAAAAGAGCAATGATCAATAAACCAAATTGACATTGACTACTATGATTTTCCAAAAATTACAAGAATTTCGCAAGTCGATATATGAATACCTAGGAACAGGAAAAGATGCAGTATTTGAATTAATGGATGCCGTCCTGACAAGTCCGAGTATTAGCTCGTATGTGAGTCTGTCAATGAATCCATTATTTCGGCGAAAATGGTCAAGTATTTATGAGGGACTGCGCGACAGCCGACCAGTCAGAGCAAAGCTAATGAAGCTGATGGTGCAAGAGATCCTAACGGAAGAGCAACCTTTGTTAGCAGGAGATAATAGCGTATGGTTGCGACCAGATGCAGAAACGCTGAAGGAAAGAGGATTCCATCATGGCAAAGATGAAAGTATCGGCTTAGGACAAAGCTACAGCACCTTGGCGTGGATACCCGAAGCAAGTGGGAGTTGGGCGCTACCGATAAAACATGAGCGGATCACCAGTTTCGAGACTCCTGTGAGTAAAGCTGCCTTCCAGCTCAAACAAGTCACAAAGCAGTTAAGCGTACGTCCCCTAGCTGTCTATGACCGAGGATATGGGAATGCAAGTTTTGTGAAAGCAACAGCGAATATTGAGGCGGATCTATTACTGCGTTTGGCATCTAATCGCTGTATTTGGGGAGTTCCTCCAGCCTATAGCGGTCGTGGCGCACCTTGTAAGCATGGGCATAAATTCAAACTGAATGCCCCAGAAACTTGGGCTGTTGCCGACACCACCATAGAAATTACAGACCCAAAAATCGGTCGGGTACGGGTAACTCATTGGCGTGATTTTCATTTCCGTACCACTCCAGAACGACCGATGCAGATTTTTAGAGTTGAGGTGATTGACTGGACTTTAGACTAAAAAGAAGAAAAGAAAGGCAGGAAGTGAATGTCACAAACTGCCAAAAGAGCAATGATCAATAAACCAAATTGACATTGACTACTATGATTTTCCAAAAATTACAAGAATTTCGCAAGTCGATATATGAATACCTAGGAACAGGAAAAGATGCAGTATTTGAATTAATGGATGCCGTCCTGACAAGTCCGAGCATTAGCTCGTATGTGAGTCTGTCAATGAATCCATTATTTCGGCGAAAATGGTCAAGTATTTATGAGGGACTGCGCGATAGCCGACCAGCAAGAGGAAAGTTGATGAAACTAATGGTGCAAGAGATCCCAACCGAAGAGCAACCTTGTCTGGCTGGAGATAATAGCGTGTGGTTGCGACCAGATGCGGAAACGCTGAAGGAAAGAGGATTCCATCATGGCAAAGACGAAAGTATCGGCGTAGGACAAAGCTACAGCACGTTGGCGTGGATTCCCGAAGCAAGTGGGAGTTGGGCGCTACCGATAAAACATGAGCGGATCACCAGTTTCGAGACTCCTGTGAGTAAAGCTGCCTTCCAACTCAAACAAGTCACAAAGCAGTTAAGCGTACGCCCCCTAGCTGTCTATGACCGAGGATATGGGAATGCAAGTTTTGTGAAAGCAACAGCGAATATTGAGGCGGATTTATTACTACGTTTGGCATCTAATCGCTGTGTTTGGGGAGTTCCGTCTGCCTATAGCGGTCGTGGTGCACCTTGTAAACATGGGCATAAATTCAAACTGAATGCCCCAGAAACTTGGGCTGGGGCAGCCACCACTATAGAAATTACAGACCCAAAAATAGGTCGGGTACGGGTAACTTATTGGCGTGACTTTCATTTCCGTACTTCTCCAGAAAGACCGATGCAGATTTTTAGAATTGAGGTGATTGAACCCTTGGGGCGCAACCGTAAGTTTCAGCCCATGTGGTTGGCTTGGTTGGGTAAAACTATGCCTGCTTTGGAAACTCTTTGGTTAAAATACTTGCGTCGCTTTGCCATAGAGCATTGGTATCGTTTTGCCAAGCAACGGTTACATTGGACTCTGCCCCAGATTACCTCTACTCAGGCGGCTGAGCGTTGGAGTGCTTTGATGCCTTTAATGACTTGGCAACTTTGGTTCGCTCGTCTCGATTGTGTTGATGCTCCTTTACCTTGGCAGTCTCCTCAGGATAATCTTGCTCCTGGTCGTGTCGCTCAATCATTTGCGGTAATTATTGCCGCGATTGGTACTCCTGCAATCCCTCCTAAACTACGCGGTAAATCGCCCGGACGCTCCTTAGGCGATCGCCTTCCTCCTCGTATTCGCTATCCGACTGTTAAAAAACACGCCTCAAAAAGAAAGAAAACTGAAAAGACTCCTGCGCCAACCCATCCAATTGCCATTTAGGTTCTGCTTCTCTTCTCAATTTTGAGCTGGATTTTGCTATTGCAAGCTCCTGCTCAATTTTCTCGTGTCTTTTGGTTCCTCTCTCATACCTGCCCATTAGTCCAAACTAAAGATCTATATTCCTGCCTTCATAAAAAACTGCTCTGATGTCACTGCCAAATTAGGAAATAAATCATCAGTTAATAGCCGATCACTGCGATAAGTTTCAGGTGGGCGATCGCCGAAAAATACTGTCAAACTTCTCATTGGTGGATAAACGACCCACACTCGATCAACTCCAGCATTCAAATAGTCCATCGCTTTCTGGGCTAACTGGTTAAAAGTCTGTTCGGGCGATACAATCTCAATCACCAATTCAGGCAATACAGGACAAGGCGCGTCCTCACGCCAATCTGCGGCAAGGCGATCGTAAGAAACATACAGCAAGTCAGGTACAGGAACCCAATCTTGTCCTCGTCGTTTGAGGACTACCGACCACTCCACCCTCACTCGCCCACGTCCATCACACCATGCCGAAAGCTCGACCCAAAACACAGTTGTTAAAGAAGAATGAAAAAACTTTGGTGACATTTTTTTTATGCAATCTCCTTCAAATAGTTCATAACTTCCATCTAGGTCGGACAATTGCAAAAATTGCTCTAATGTCAGTTTTTGCTTTACTTCTGATTCAGGCGTAGTTTTTTCAATAACGACACTGGTCATTTCTTCAACTCCTAGCTGTGGTGATTATCCAACGAGATTTGCGATCGCTCTGATTAAACAAGGCACAGCCGCCGCATCCCAAAAGCCTTCAAAGCTTCGCTCAGTCAATAATTGTAAATGCAAAGTAAAAGCATGGGGAAACCCATTAACTTCAAGGCTGATATCTTCAGTTTTCAACGTACAACAAATCTTCTCGCCGTCCGATAGCTCGGCTGCCATAATCTGCATCGTCTCGGCAAGTTGTGATGCTAGCTTACAAAAATCTTTAAACTCACGTTCAGTTAGCTCGATCGCCCAACTGTCTGTCCCCACCAATCCCTTATACAAATCTACATCCGATCGCAGACCAATCCGCCAACCTTCACCGCTTAACAACTGCTTAGATGTATCTTGAGATGCGAAATTTAGCATAGTAATTAGGAAGGTTGACGGTGCTTAGCACCGCCAACTCTAGGGCTTTCAGTCGCTCAGAATTTCAGGCTGGGAAATTTCGTCAGACATTTCCAGAATGGCGCGTAAAATTGGCTTCATCATGCGATCGTCATAGTCATCATCTTCATAGCGTCTGAGTTTGGCTCGGTTCGCAACTTGCACAGTAATGCGATAACGATTGGAAGAAGCACTTATCAGTTCTTCGACACGACGAATAATTTGCGATGAGTCAATAGTGTATCGTTTTGCCATAAAACCGAAAGAAAATGGGTCTTTTAAGTCTAACGCGATCGCGCTCATCTTGCACTGTTCCACAAACAGCAATTCTTAACTAATACCAAAGCACAAAATGGCGTAGCAATTTTGTGCTTGTAAAACCCTCGCTGGGTTTGGGTTTCAATTCACAGAAGTGTCCTCCCACTTTTGTGAATTGGTATAAACGTACTTAAGCACAATAAATTACCAAAACCCGTAAAGTTGCGCCCCGCAGGAGCACAACTTTACGGGTGAAACCAATTGCGTTATTTTCTGTGCCTAAGGCGCTGAAAATAACGCAATTGGTTTTGATTTAAATTGCTCGATCAGAAAATATTTCAAGCAACCAAGTTTTGTGATGTAATATGATGGTCTTGCATAATAGCTATTTGGGGCGAATTCTTCAAATCCATGACTGCAAAGAAAGTACTGGTAATTGACGACAGCATCATGATCCGTAAAATGGTTAAAAGCATTTTATCGGGCAAGTATGATGTCTTAGAAGCAAGTGATGGCAAATCAGGTTTAGATGCTGCTCGCCGAGCCTTTCCTGACCTAATTTTGCTTGATTTTGTTATGCCCAAATACAATGGCTATCAGACCTTACAGGCAATCCGTCGTGTTGAAGGATTACAAAAAGTTCCTGTAATCATGATTTCGGGACTCAAAGAGCAAGTCACCGAGCATGTACCTGAGCCATTCACTGAGTTTGATTTTCTCGAAAAGCCCTTTGAAGCAGATGTATTAGTTGCTCGAATTCAAAACTTTTTAACTCCTGAGCCTGCTCAACAACCAGTTTCGGCTGCAACTGCCCGCACTACATCTGCTCCTGCAAGACAGATGCCCCCTACTGAAGAACCTAGCTTGCAAACAATTATCAATCGCCTCACTGCGACTGAGACTTTGCTAGTACAGGGGATCGAGAACTTGATTCAGCGTGAAGTTGTAGCGCGATTTAATGAGTTAAATACTCGAATTGATCATCAAGACAATGCGATCAATGCGTTGACTCAGCGCATGGAAAAAATTTCAGAACAAATCGATCATCAAAATAAAGGTTTGATGGTGATTTTGCGTGAGCTAAAATCTTTACAGGGCAAATAAAAAAGGGGAGGAGCTAAGCTCCTCCTCTTTTTTATTTGCTTTATATCAATTTACAAAAGTGTGACGACAATTATGTGAATTAAAAACTAAAACCTGTAATTGTTTTAAAAACACAAAATGGCGTAGCCATTTTGTGTTTTGGTATTAGCGAGTTGCGATCGTTTCTATTTTAGAAGCATCTACCGATACTACTGGCATATTTGCAGTAGAGTTGGCGATCGCATTGTCAGCTTCAGCATTTGGTGTGGTGAAATAAAGCACAACAAGTGGCAAAGCGCCAACAACAATACCTAGTAATGCTGGAACATAAAAACCTGCATTAAAGCTAAGAATAAGTGCAAACATAAAATTGCCTGCATACATAATCGATGGGAAAATGATTTGCTGGCGATTGAGAATTGGTTGATTGTCTTTACCCCAAATTAGAGAGGCAACAGTCATAAATAATGCGCCAGTTCCGAACCAACCAAAAAAGTTTTGGTAAGGCATTCCATAGAATTCGCCTGCTTGATGCCATTCCCAGAAAGGATAGGGGGTTTGGCTCATGGCAGGATCAAGTACAAAGTCCCATGATGTCAGCATCAAAGCTCCAAGTGCGATCGCGGCAATTCGATAGCCCCAACCTGTACCGAACCGCATCAAAGTTGCAGACACGAGAAAAGCGGAAAACCCCATGTAGAACCATGACAAGGGGATTGTAAATGGAACTAAGTCAGCGATTTTGTAACCTAGCCCACTCAGATAGGCATAAGCACCAAAAGGAAACCCTGTACTAGTTCCTAGTAATTCGCTACTTACCGATAATCCGATCGCAGGAATGCAAAATGCAAGAGTACGCTTAAGCCCGATGGTTTGCTTACCGTAAAGAAATGCGGCGATCGCACCAAAAATCATGTAGGATGCGCCGCCATTTTGCATTCCCCATGAAAAGACCTGCAAACCAGCCTCGGATAAGCTTTCAATAAACTCGGTGTTTGGCAGCACGAAAATCAAGCCAAATAGACCAAACACCATTGAAACTAGGTGCATTCCTAAATTAATCCATTGTGCGGGGATCGCTCGCCTCATCACGCCATTTACTCCCAGAAATAGTTGAAATTTACTTGTTTACAGCATTTTGCGCTGAAACCAGAACCAAGATTTTTGTTGCAAGTGCTGCTATGCAGCACTTGCAACAAAAATCTTGTGGCTCTCTTGATCGCAAATCACTGTAAGTTTGAACTTTGCTTTAAGTAACTTAACAAAAGTATAAGCTAGCATACCATTCATTTTTGAGTTTGAGGTTTACAGCACTTAAACCTCAGCAATTCTCATTATGAAAATGATTTTGTTATTTCCAGCACCGTTGGCGCTGGAAATAACAAAATCGTTTTTCTTAGCTATTTAGCTGCCCAAATAGCTAAAAGCAAGAGAGAACTTGCGATCGCAACCCACAGAAAATTGTTAGAGCTATTGGTATTTGGTTTTTCAAGAGAAACCTCACGAAAGGGCTTTCGCTCTGTATCACCTGAACTTTTACTTCTAGCTACGGGTTTAGACTGATAGGTGTCAGGTGATTGTAAAATCGGCACTTCAGAAACAACACCTTCGAGTTTGCTCAGTTGCGGGGCAGTCAAAATCCCCAACATATAACGTGCTGATTTGCGAACAGAATTAACTGGGTGTTTTTTGAGACTGCGACATATAGCAACTGCTTCCTCCGTTTTACCAACTGCATCGTAGGCATTGGCTAGCCATATAAGAATTTCGCCGCCCAAAGTAGTTTCTACAACAGCTAAAGCACGAGCGCGTTCTAGCAATGCGATCGACTTCTGGTAGTTACCATTCTCAAAGTTACTCACCCCTTCTTGATATAGCTGCGATGCTAGCTGTTCTGCACTGACTTCTTCCATCAGTAAATATTTTCTCCATTAGTAAAAGACAAATTTTTGCTGTTAGGGACTTGCAAGAAAATAAGATACCAATCCAGATTTCCCAGAATCAGTGGGGTGGCGGAGCCGCCCCACTGATTCTGGTTTTATATTTGGTATTTTATTAAGTCGCAAGTTCCTTAGTTACTTTGCGAAACTAGCGACAAAAATTTGACGAGCTATTTTCCTTTAAAGCTTGGACAATTTGGTAATTGGCGGCTGGCAATTGATAGTGGTCTAATTCGTCAACTGTTACCCAGCAAATTTCTGAACAGGCGATCGTCTGCGGTTCACCCGACAGGTGAGTGCAGTGATGCACAATCAGACTTACCCGCAGCGTTTCATATTCAAAATCGACTGTAATCAAATGATCGCCAACTTCAACATCGATCGCTAGTTCTTCTTGCAACTCACGCTTGATGCATTCCGCCGCAGTTTCATGACCCTCAATCTTTCCACCAGGAAACTCCCAATATCCCGCCAGTTCACCTTCAGGTAAACGACGATCAATTAAAATCCTATGTCGATCGCGATCCCAGACCACACCAACACCGATACATCGATACTTCTTAGTTGTTAAATCAGTCATCAAATTAGTCATCCATAAAGTCCAATCCTTTAGATACTGGAGTTAAGCCTTTTTCTGCCAACCACTCTGGGTTATACATTCGGCTTTGATATCGACCACCTCCATCACAGAGAATTGTTGCGATCGTGTGACCTTTACCAAGTTTGCGAGCTAGTTTCACAGCTCCAACTACGTTTAGTGCTGCCGAACTACCAACAAACAAGCCATCGTGCTTTAGCAAATATTGTGACATCTCAATTACTTGCTGGTCAGTTCCTTGAAAAGCTCCATCTAATCTAGCGCGATTAAAATTTGCTGTTGCTCTGTTAATGCCAATACCTTCTGTAATTGAATTACCCTCAGCCTTAAATTCACCCGTCGTCATATAGCTATACAGCCCTGAACCAGTCGGGTCAATTAAATAAGTTGCGATCGCAGAATTTTGTTCTTTAAGGTAAGCTGTCACACCGCCGATCGTGCCACCTGTGCCAGAAGACATGACAATCCCGTCTAGATCGCCGTCAGTCTGACTCCAAATTTCAGGAGCAGTCGTAAAATAATGCGCGTCAGAGTTAGAAATATTCTCAAACTGATTTGCCCAGAAAGCATTTTCAACTTCTTCTGCGCGTTTTCGGGCAACATGATAGTAATTATCAGGACTAGAGAAAGGAGCAGGATTAGTTAGTTCAACTTGAGCACCCAAAGTCTTGAGCAAATCAATTTTCTCTTGCGATTGGTTGCTGGGCATCACAATCACACTACGATAACCTCGCGCATTAGCAACAAGAGCTAGTCCAATGCCAGTATTACCTGCCGTCCCTTCCACAATTGTGCCGCCAGCTTTGAGTGTTCCTGCTTTTTCAGCCTCTAACACCATAAACAAAGCTGCCCGATCCTTAACGCTACCACCTGGATTCAGAAATTCAGCTTTTCCTAAAATAGTGCAGCCCGTTGCTTCTGAAAGAGACTCAATTTTAATCAGGGGCGTATTACCCACAGAATTAGCAAAACCAATACGAATATCGCGTGTCATGGAATATTACAAGAAATGAACTACAGCAAAGATTTACAACTTGTTTATTAACTTCAGTATATTTGGGTCTGTAATTAGTTATATAGATATTTGCAAATTTGAGTTTTCTCGGTTTATTGCAGTTACACATCATTTATTGCAAATAAACGCGCTAGGTTAACCAAATCTTGAAAATTAAAATTGGCGATCGCTATATATGCAACGAATGCATTACTTACCAAGCATTACAGATGCATTACAAACAATATAAGCTCTATATTACGGTAACCATATGAAATTCTTAGTTCCTATTGATGGCTCTCAAGCTAGCGAAAATGCGCTTGCGAAAGCCTTGACCTTTGCTAATCCTCTAAAAGCCGAAATTGTTTTGCTGACAGTTGTTGAACCACTTAGCAGCTATATCCCTGAAGTCATGCTGCCCACTGGTGATTGGGTTGGCTGGCGCGGACTTCCTGACATTGAGCTAGAGCGTAAAATTTTGAGCGCAGGTCAAGCCTTGCTCCAAAAAGCTCAAGACACTTGTCAAGCTGCCCAGATGGATAGTCGTACTAGGTTAGAAACAGGTCAACCTCGTGATGTAATTTGCTACGTGGCAAAAGAGGAAAGCCCCGATTTAGTAATAGTGGGATCGCGAGGATTGGGGTCAGTTGAGCGGCTGATGCTAGGTAGTGTCAGTGATTATGTTGTACACCATTGTGCTTCACCAGTTTTAGTCGTGCGCTAAAATTTAAGAAGACCAAGAGTATTGCTTGGCAATACCCTTGGTCTATACCAAAAAACTGCGATCGCTACCTTGGAGAGTTCCCCCATCCGTCAAGTTCTTGTTTGTCAGCATCGCACCTGCTCAAAAGATGGTGCGGCTAAAGTTTTGGCAACATTACAACAGCAAAAAATTGTAAATGTAAGTGTAGAAGCTTGTGGCTGTCTAGGACTATGTGGCTCTGGACCAATAGTTGTAGTGCTCCCAGATAATATTTATTACTGGCGAGTTACCCCAAAAAAAGCTCAGATAATCATTGCAACACACTTACTTGGCAATGTAGAGATCCCTTCAATGATGCACCCTCGACTACATCCAAACTAAACAATAAGGGTGCGCTTCAAAGTAGCGCACCCTTATTGTTTAGGGTAGAAAAGCCCACATAAATACATGGGCAAACTTAAGGATATTAGCTACAGAAATCATAAGTTATGAAAATCAGTTGATATCTGTCGCTCAATTCATAATCTAAAAAACAAAAACTTTAGTAAGCTCCAAATCCAGACAAAACCTTAGGAACGGTCATTAATAAAATTTTTAAATCTGACCACAAAGACCAGTTACGAAGATAATTTAAGTCGCAATCAGTAACCGCATCTAAATCAAGCATTGTTGAACGAGCGCTAACTTGCCAAGCCCCTGTTACGCCTGGTAATGAATTCAATCTTCTTTTGCGATCGCCATTAATACGCAAAGCATCATACAAAGCCCAAGGACGTGGACCTACGAGACTCATCTCTCCAAGCAAAACATTGAATAACTGAGGAAGTTCATCAAGACTATACTTCCGCATCCAACGACCAACATTAGTAATCCTTGGATCATCTTCACACTTATGAAGTCCAGTTTGACCACTCATCACCAGATGATGCAATTTATCAGCATCGGTAATCATGGTACGAAATTTAATGATTCTAAATAATTTGCCACTTTCACCAATACGCCATTGATGAAAAAATATTGGACCACTTGAGCTACTAGCAATAATTACAGCTAATGAAAACATAACGGGACTAAGAACTAATAGAATTGAAAAAGCAGCTAGCCAATCCAAAGTTCGTTTTACATTCCAAGTAATCGGACTATTGCTTTGTGGTAGTTCATTTGCATGAGGCAAATTCAAGAATACAGCTTTCTCAGACCTATAGCAGACATCAGCCAAATCCTTAAGTTTAGCTTCTCCAATATTTGACTCAACCTTAAATAGTTTAATTGAAAACTGGTTAGACTCACCAGAGTTTTTATTAAACATAATGAATTTGTTGATACTCAAGAAAGTACAAAATAATGAATTTATAGAGGTTTTAATTTGCTGCAAATAGAATATTGAACTAGATATACAAGAAGCCACTTTTGGGTAATCAGCCAGTTTATTTCCTTGCACTTTATTTACAATAAGACCAGTCATCTTTTTTACCTCTCTATTACCTCTACAACTCTACAATAACAATCTACCTAGCTTAGATAGTAATGACTTAGTTTTGATAATATTAAATAGCAATTTCTAATGTTTAATAATATTAGAAGTTTCAAGAAAGCGACACATCAAGATCATTTAGTTGATCAAGAAATTGATAGATATATTAGGGTAAACTAGATTTCTTGTTTAGTAAGATAATCATATGTCTGCTATAGCAATAAACTTTAATACTAGTAATTTTGGGACTACATATTGTTTTTGATATATATACTTATCTATCATTTCAATACATATATCAACTACTAGAAGTTAGTAAAAGGTCATACCAAAAGTTATATAAAAGTTATATTATTCGTTCGGTTTTTGCTGAGATTTCAAACATATAGCTGTAGTCTTGCTAATTGTGAGTAAAACCCAAAAGAGAATTATGGCGCAAAGAGCCATAATTCTCTTTTGGGTTTTACTCACAATTAGAAATTATCTTTCAACTCAATACCACAAGAAAGTTCTTGAAAATGTTGCAAAGTAACACTTTCAAGAACTTTCTTCGTCTGGTTTCGAGTGCAAAGCGCTATAAGAGGTCAAATACCCCGCCGCTATGCGGTGTGAGTATTTGCTAGTAAAAAATTTGATAATCGTCTTCTTGCGTGAGGGTGATTCATTTATAGTCGTATTAACGTATAGCGCTTTGCGCTCAAACTTCAAATATAGATGTCGCAATTCTTGTTAGGACATAAAACCAAAATAGTGTGAAGCGGCTCTAAGCGCCGCCTCATACTATTTTGGTTTTGATTTGTCCTGATAAAAATGGCTAAGGCGATATAAAGCTAATGATTCAAGTAGTTTTGTTGAGCTTTAAGTCTTAAACTTTTTGAATCTCCTCATCTCCAATACCAACTGGGTTGTAACTATGGGGTAAATCTTTAACTGCATTAGCAATCACCCCGATTAAATTTAGCTTTTGGAGAATAGAGATAGATTGGGAAAATTCACCGCGAGTAATCCGATCAATACGAGCCACTGAAACCACACCACCACTGCAAGAGGCTATTTGAATTGTATCGACTGTGCCGAGAATTGGAGGCGAGTCAATAATTACAAGGTCATAATCCTGCTCAAAACTGGTGATCAACTTTTGCATCCATTCGGAACTAAGCAAAGTCACTGAATCGCTAGGAATTGGACCAGCCGTAAGAATATCAATAACTGAGTTGGATGATTGGATCACATCTTGGCTATCCACAGTGCCTTTACTAGACAGCAATGTCGATAGGCCTCTTTCATTAGGTAAATTAAGTTTCTTATGTAAAGATGGCGATCGCATGTCTGCGTCAATTAGCAGGACACGTTTGTGCAGACGCGCAGCACTAGTGGCAAGCCCAAGAGCAATAGTGGATTTACCCTCACCAGGAAGAGCTGAGGTAATTACTAGCGATCGGACACTTATTTCTTTAGAAAAACTATTAAGCTGAATATTTTTATAAATTACATCTAGCCCCTCTCGAAAAGGCAACCACTGAACAATGTCCACAGTAAGAGGTGAAACGGATTGACCTTTAAGAAACTGTGGTATGAAGCCAGAGCTAGATTCTTCAGCCTGCAAATATTCGGGAGTCATGCCCAGTAAGGATAAAGAAGCTATTTGTTGCTCCAAATCATTATAAGTATGCATCGTATCGTCTTGCATATCCCTAAAAAAAGCAGCCATACCACCAATAAACAGTCCTGCTACCAAACCTAGCAATAGGTTGCGGCGGAGTGACTCAGCAGCATCAGTAGAACCCAGACTAGGCTCCTCAACAACTTGCCAATCAAAGCCACCACGAGAAATTTCAAGGCTTAGATCTTGACGA
Organism: Pseudanabaena sp. Salubria-1; assembly: GCA_023336205.1. GTDB lineage: Bacteria > Cyanobacteriota > Cyanobacteriia > Pseudanabaenales > Pseudanabaenaceae > Pseudanabaena. Next base: position 129,633 of record JALQCR010000015.1, on the reverse strand, counting down.
TTTTTGAGCAATGTTTGCAATGTGTCTTGCTGAACTTTCAATTTAGGTATTAAGGACTCATATTCACCGAGTAATTTAGGTAAACGCTTAATTTCAGATTTTAAAACTTGTTCTTGAGATCCCAAAGAATCAAGTCGAGATTGCGATAAAGCAATCTGAGTTTGGGTTTCTGCAATCTGGTTTGCTAGAGTTATATCAATACTACTGAGCTGATCAGTATTCCATTTAGGATAATTTGATAAATTAGTATCTCCTAAAATACTTCTTCGGCTCTTCTGGGTTTGAGGGGATTAATGTATAATGAAGCACAAAGATAAGTGGTGACAGGTATGGACTTGTATCTAGATAGGTTGCTAAATTTACCCAACACAACCGTTGAAAGTTGGCTCATCTGGGTTTGAGGGGTAAATGGTACAGTATCGATACAATTATTGGCGACATGGTAGGGCTGTAACTGTTGCTCCGAGAGGATTCTGATTACTATTAGCTGTGCTTATCCCCATGAACCCAGAAGAGCCTGAAAGTTTTACGGAAGAAGAAAATAAAATCACCCTAAAGTTGAGATTTTTACAGGATGAAATTACTTGTCCGCATTGTAATACGCATGGTGGAAAATTAAAACAAAATCGACCGATATTGATTCGAGATTTGTCAGTATTTGGGAAAATAGTTTATTTAAATACGCCGCGCCGCCAATTTTATTGTCAACATTGTCAAAGACATTTTACGGAAAAGTTACCCTTTGTAGACTGGGAAAGACGATACACACAAAGGTATGAGGAGTGGGTCTTCTGGGTTTAAGGGGATAAGTAAATCTAATGAGAAAGACAAGCTAATAATCTAGAACGAAAATTTAAAAAATTGGCTCTTCTGGGTTCATGGGGATAAGCACAGCTAATAGTAATCAGAATCCTCTCGGAGCAACAGTTACAGCCCTACCATGTCGCCAATAATTGTATCGACACTGTACCATTTACCCCTCAAACCCAGATGAGCCAAAAAATTTAAAAAACCATAAGCCTGTCGTTTAATTAATTTAATACGATTATTAAGTCCCTCCATCACACCACTAGATGTACGATTTAAAAAGTAGTTACAAATATTATCAAGATGATTACGAATGGTTTCCAAAACTGCGCCATAAACAGCTTTAGCTTTTTGAAGCCATTCTTTTAATTGTTTCTGACCCTCTTCAGGAGTTTTACAAGTCTCAAAAATACTTCTAAAGTCTTCTTTGAGATTATAAGCTAGTCGCAAGCGTTTAGAACATTTCAAGACATTTTCTAACTTCACTTTTTCTTCTTCTGTTAAGTCTACCTTGTTCTTTAGTAGAATAAATCGACTACCTTTAATCTTGATTTTAGCTTTTTGACGCAGTTGATTTAACTCTTTGATTAGTGGCTGCATAACATGAAATCTGTCGATGACAATTTTCGCATTTGGAAATACTTCTTTGACAACTTTGGGAAAGCCTCCCCACATATCAATGCTAACCTCCTCTACTTTTTCCCTTATCTCAATCGGTTGCTGCTTCAGGACTTCAATGATGTCATCTTGTTTATGACTATCAATTACTTCTAGTAATGCTCCTGCGTCAATACTTGATACGACTGTCACAAAGTCTTTATGTCCTTTGCGTTTACTCACTTCATCAATACTCACTCGTTTTACTTCTTTCCAATCATCTTTTTTTTTAGAGAAAATTGGTGATTGAAAATCCCTTGTATTTGATCCCAACTCAAATATTCATCTCGACTTACTTGCTCCACACTCGCACTTTGTACTCGTTGATAAACATACTCCTCATACCTTTGTGTGTATCGTCTTTCCCAGTCTACAAAGGGTAACTTTTCCGTAAAATGTCTTTGACAATGTTGACAATAAAATTGGCGGCGCGGCGTATTTAAATAAACTATTTTCCCAAATACTGACAAATCTCGAATCAATATCGGTCGATTTTGTTTGGCTCTTCTGGGTTTGAGGGGATTAATGTATAATGAAGCACAAAGATAAGTGGTGACAGGTATGGACTTGTATCTAGATAGGTTGCTAAATTTACCCAACACAACCGTTGAAAGTTTTACGGAAGAAGAAAATAAAATCACCCTAAAGTTGAGATTTTTACAGGATGAAATTACTTGTCCGCATTGTAATACGCATGGTGGAAAATTAAAACAAAATCGACCGATATTGATTCGAGATTTGTCAGTATTTGGGAAAATAGTTTATTTAAATACGCCGCGCCGCCAATTTTATTGTCAACATTGTCAAAGACATTTTACGGAAAAGTTACCCTTTGTAGACTGGGAAAGACGATACACACAAAGGTATGAGGAGTATGTTTATCAACGAGTACAAAGTGCGAGTGTGGAGCAAGTAAGTCGAGATGAATATTTGAGTTGGGATCAAATACAAGGGATTTTCAATCACCAATTTTCTCTAAAAAAAAAGATGATTGGAAAGAAGTAAAACGAGTGAGTATTGATGAAGTGAGTAAACGCAAAGGACATAAAGACTTTGTGACAGTCGTATCAAGTATTGACGCAGGAGCATTACTAGAAGTAATTGATAGTCATAAACAAGATGACATCATTGAAGTCCTGAAGCAGCAACCGATTGAGATAAGGGAAAAAGTAGAGGAGGTTAGCATTGATATGTGGGGAGGCTTTCCCAAAGTTGTCAAAGAAGTATTTCCAAATGCGAAAATTGTCATCGACAGATTTCATGTTATGCAGCCACTAATCAAAGAGTTAAATCAACTGCGTCAAAAAGCTAAAATCAAGATTAAAGGTAGTCGATTTATTCTACTAAAGAACAAGGTAGACTTAACAGAAGAAGAAAAAGTGAAGTTAGAAAATGTCTTGAAATGTTCTAAACGCTTGCGACTAGCTTATAATCTCAAAGAAGACTTTAGAAGTATTTTTGAGACTTGTAAAACTCCTGAAGAGGGTCAGAAACAATTAAAAGAATGGCTTCAAAAAGCTAAAGCTGTTTATGGCGCAGTTTTGGAAACCATTCGTAATCATCTTGATAATATTTGTAACTACTTTTTAAATCGTACATCTAGTGGTGTGATGGAGGGACTTAATAATCGTATTAAATTAATTAAACGACAGGCTTATGGTTTTTTAAATTTTTTAAATTTTCGTTCTAGATTATTAGCTTGTCTTTCTCATTAGATTTACTTATCCCCTTAAACCCAGAAGACCCTTTTGTTTTAATTTTCCACCATGCGTATTACAATGCGGACAAGTAATTTCATCCTGTAAAAATCTCAACTTTAGGGTGATTTTATTTTCTTCTTCCGTAAAACTTTCAACGGTTGTGTTGGGTAAATTTAGCAACCTATCTAGATACAAGTCCATACCTGTCACCACTTATCTTTGTGCTTCATTATACATTAATCCCCTCAAACCCAGAAGAGCCTGAGGAGTATGTTTATCAACGAGTACAAAGTGCGAGTGTGGAGCAAGTAAGTCGAGATGAATATTTGAGTTGGGATCAAATACAAGGGATTTTCAATCACCAATTTTCTCTAAAAAAAAAGATGATTGGAAAGAAGTAAAACGAGTGAGTATTGATGAAGTGAGTAAACGCAAAGGACATAAAGACTTTGTGACAGTCGTATCAAGTATTGACGCAGGAGCATTACTAGAAGTAATTGATAGTCATAAACAAGATGACATCATTGAAGTCCTGAAGCAGCAACCGATTGAGATAAGGGAAAAAGTAGAGGAGGTTAGCATTGATATGTGGGGAGGCTTTCCCAAAGTTGTCAAAGAAGTATTTCCAAATGCGAAAATTGTCATCGACAGATTTCATGTTATGCAGCCACTAATCAAAGAGTTAAATCAACTGCGTCAAAAAGCTAAAATCAAGATTAAAGGTAGTCGATTTATTCTACTAAAGAACAAGGTAGACTTAACAGAAGAAGAAAAAGTGAAGTTAGAAAATGTCTTGAAATGTTCTAAACGCTTGCGACTAGCTTATAATCTCAAAGAAGACTTTAGAAGTATTTTTGAGACTTGTAAAACTCCTGAAGAGGGTCAGAAACAATTAAAAGAATGGCTTCAAAAAGCTAAAGCTGTTTATGGCGCAGTTTTGGAAACCATTCGTAATCATCTTGATAATATTTGTAACTACTTTTTAAATCGTACATCTAGTGGTGTGATGGAGGGACTTAATAATCGTATTAAATTAATTAAACGACAGGCTTATGGTTTTTTAAATTTTTTAAATTTTCGTTCTAGATTATTAGCTTGTCTTTCTCATTAGATTTACTTATCCCCTTAAACCCAGAAGACCCACTTCTTCTTTCCTCTTCAAGACTATTCTGCTGCTGGCTAAAACGTAGTTCAAGGGCTTCAACAATAGGGCTAGCAGATTGAAATCTAGCTTTTTCGCGATTTAATGCAACTTCTATACTTTGCATTTCTAGGACAAGTGCTTGATATCGTGGCGACTGATTTAAACGGGTAAGTAATATTGCATCCTGTGAAGACAAGTTAAGGTTTTGTTGTAGAGATTCTAGTCGAGTGATAGCTTGATCAAGTTCTAACTTAGCAGTACGTTTTTGTTGCTCAATCCCATTCAGTGCTGCTGTAACTTCGGTTACTCGCTGTGTCACATCAAACAGATTATTCTTGCGACGAAATAATTCGATTGATTCAGAAACTTCAGAGATGCTTTTACGAATATTGTCTACTTGCTCGTCTATACCTGCTAAGCCTTTCTGCAAACGCTTTTCTTGTTGTTCTCGGTTGTAGTCGGTATACACTTTTTGGGTAGTCCTAAAAAGGAAAGGACGCACACGGAGGTAAAGAATCGTTGTAATGATGAATAAAATTCCAAATGGCTCCAATGTGATTTTCCAATTTCTTAGAAAAAGATAAGGTCTTTCTAACTAGTCTTGATACTCGTTGACGTAACGTACAGTTGAATCTCTCAATATAGTTGGTCTTTCCCGTTTCTTTCCCGACAGCCCTATGACGTTTGCTGGGCAGGACAACTGGATAAGACGAATAGAAGTCAGTATAAATAACCGCACATTGGCGATAGACGCTAGGCAACGATTCCCATAACTTCTGAGCTGATTCACCAGTGCGATCGCCTATATAACAACCGACAATTTCACGAGTCTCGGCATCAATGGCAAGCCATACCCACTGTTTATTGCCTTTGTCGTCCACAAAAGACCACAATTCATCCATCTGTATGGTCAAACGGCGTTTTGGTTTTGGTTCTACCTCCACCTGCTGAGGAACGTTTTCATATTTATGATTGACGTAACTTTGCAACCATCTCTCTGAGACCTTGAGGACTCTGGCAATTCCAGCTAGTGGGATTTTTTCTAGTAGTAGTTTCTCAAGAAGGTCATAAGTGTCTTGGGTACGCTCTGAAACTCTCTGCCACTGTGGATTTTCTACAAATTGACGACCACAGTCCCGACATTTATAATTTTGTTTTCCATGTCGTGTACTGCCGTTTTTTACAACGGATACGGACTGGCAGGATGGACAGGATGGCCTTGCTTCTGACATTACTTTACTTTGTATCAACTATCTGGATATTTTCCTACATCCTTTCCTTTTTAGGACTACCACTTTTTGAAAAGCCCGTAAAACTTCTCTTGCTTTCACAGGATCTAAGGCAATGTATTGGATTTCAATAATTTTGGTTGGAGATTCTTTGCCTCCCAGCATCTCAATTTTTAATGTTTGAAGATCAGCGCCAGTAATTCCAGGATATTTATCGTTTAGTAAAGTAGCAGCTTTTTGAAATAATGAAGAGCTTTGCAGCAACTGTAGTTGTGTTGCATAGTCAATCTGGATGTTTGAGTCAATATTTAATGAGTTTCCAGCAGCTTTTTCGTCAGCCTTATAAGTTGATTCGACTAGCAAGCGCATGGAACTTGTGTATTTAGGCTTAGAGATAATGCTTAAAGAAATGGCAATTACTAGCCCTAAACTTAAGCCACCCAAAAGCCAAAAACGTCTACGGGAAAGAACTGCAAAAATTTTCCCGTAACCTGGATCTTGCTCAGCAAGAACTGGAGCTGTTGGATTAGCTGCATTGATACTCATAGGGTTTCACTTCTTAATAGTTCCAGCAAAAAAACTCTTCTGTTTCGTTAAGTTATTTCTTGATTCCTCGGCTGATACAGATTTCCTCTACGATCTGATCCACTTTTTTGAAGAATACCAACTGGGAAAAGTTAGAGATTGCATGTTCTCGGATTTTGGCGTAGTCCCAATCTACTTTTTGTGCTTTGATTATGGCATCTTTTAATGACTCTGCTGTTTGTTGTTCAAACAAAATACCAGTTAGCTCTGAGATTTGCGTGTCCATGACACCACCAGCGCCATAAGCAATTACAGGTGTACCGCTGGCATTTGCTTCAATAGGCACAAGCCCATAATCTTCTAAAGCCGCAACAATTACAAATTTTGCCTTGGACATGAGATTGCACCGATCGCGATCGCTAACATGACCAAGAAATTGAATATTGGGACGAGCTCTTGTCCGTAATTGTTTCGTTTCGGGACCTTCTCCCGTGATGATGAGAGGCAGATCTAGACTATTAAAGGCTTCGACAATTATATCAAGACGTTTATAACTAAGATGTCGCGAGGAGACCAGACAGTAATCGTCTTTTTGATCGGAAAAGGTAAATCTACAATCATCAATAGGATAATTTACAACTACAGCATCTTTGTTGTAGATTTCTCGAATTCGCTTAGCAACTGTGGTGGAATTAGCGATGTAATAATCGGGTGATTGCGCGTAAAAGATATCTTGTTGACGCATTCTCTGAAAGACTATCTCAACTAGAGGCTTAAAAAAGCTGTATGCACCATATTCTCTCAAGTAAGTATTGGTGTCCCATAAGAAACGGGTAATATTGTGGCAAAAGCAAATATGCACCGCATCAGAGCGCTTTTGTATTCCTTTAGCAAAGCTTGCACTACTGCTAAGAATCAAATCATATTGCTGAAGATCAAGCGATTTAAATGCGCTATAGTAAAAAGGCGCAAATATGCGAAAGTATTTACGATTTATAGGAATATTTTGTAAAAATGTAGTGTGAACTGGGCGATCACCTAAATCAATGGTATTTTGGCGATCATATATAGAGGTATACAGATCTGCATCTGGGAAGTGCTTGCACAAAAGTTCAAAAACCCTTTCAGCTCCACCACGTTGCGTAAGATAGTCATGAACTAAAGCTATTTTCATTTGATTTTAATGGGTCTGACTAGGGTTACTAATTTGGCTCTTCTGGGTTCATGGGGATAAGCACAGCTAATAGTAATCAGAATCCTCTCGGAGCAACAGTTACAGCCCTACCATGTCGCCAATAATTGTATCGATACTGTACCATTTACCCCTCAAACCCAGATGAGCCACTAATTTGAAAAAGCTATATTCCCACAGTTCTCGCTATAAAAATTGTTTTTGATAAAAGTCTGTCTGTGGAAGACTTTTATCAAAAACAATTTTGGGTTATGTATCACAGTAAGAGTGGCACATCCCAAAATTGGTTTCATAATTTAAGAGTCGATAGCAATTTCATAAGCAATTTCATAACAAAATACAACAAAGCATAAAACTTCTTAGAATGACAAGAGTAAAACGTCTTAGAATGACAATTGTGAAGTTATATAAAAGTTATATTTATATCTTTAAGGCGCATCTATGACGGCTGATGAGGCGGTGACATTTATAGAGTTGTCGTTAAAAGAGCGCAGTCTGTCTCGAGTTGAGCAGTCTGTCTTTCTTGGGGTATGGCAGGGTTTGTCTTATTCTGAGATTGCGAAGCAGACAGGCTATGATGCTGGTTACATCAAGCTAGTCAGCCATAAGCTTTGGCATTTATTAACGGAGACTTTTGGCGAAAAAGTAACCAAAAGTACGGTACAAAATGTAATTCGCCGTCAAATCCAAAAGAAGCTAGCTGATTCTCCCACGACTGTCCCCAATTTACAGGGTTCGGCAAGCAGCTATCAAGACTGGGGCGAGGTAGTCGATGTCACTTTTTTTTATGGTCGTAAATCCGAGTTAGAAATCCTCGATCAATGGATTGATCGTGATCGCTGTCGGTTGATAGCACTTTTGGGCATGGGTGGATTAGGTAAAACTGCGCTGTCTGTTAAGTTAGCTCAACAGTTGCAAGAGAAATTTGATTTTGTGGTATGGCGATCGCTAAATAACGCCAAAACACCTAGCGAAATGTTGGTTGCTGTAATCCACTTCTTGTCACATCAGCGAGAAACCCCTGAAACCACTGATACCAATGCCTTGATTTCGCGATTAATGGAATACTTGCAGCGTTATCGTTGTTTGCTAGTGTTGGACAATTTTGAATCGGTCCTGAGAGATGAGGCGCAAGCAGGAGCATATCGTAAGGATTATGAAGGTTATGGCTCTCTGCTTAGAAGGATTGGGGAGGTCTCCCATCGCAGTTGCGTGGTGATTACTAGCCGCGAAATGCCTGAAGAAGTCGCAACTTTAGAGGGAGATATTTTGCCCGTGAGAGCATTGCTACTGACTGGACTAGATGAATCTGCTGCAGAACATGTCCTCGAGGCTAAGGGGGTTAAGGCTATGGCAGATGATTTACACCGTTTAGTGGACTGGTATCGTGGTAACCCCTTGGCGCTGAAGATCGCTGCAACTTCGATCAAAGATCTTTATTCGGGTAGTATTAATCGATTCTTGGAACAAAAGACGATTATTTTTAGTGGTATTGCCAATTTGATCGAGCAGCAATATCAGAGACTGACTGCACATGAGAAGCAAATTATGATCTGGCTAGCAATTAATCGCGAGCCTGTCCAGCCAAATGAACTGCGCTCTGATATTGTGCCAATGATTGAGCAAAATTATCTGATGATGTCGCTGCGATCGCTCAAGAGGCGATCTCTAGTCGAACATTCAGCCGCAGGTTTTACTCAGCAGCCTGTAGTTATGGAGTTTGTCACTAACTTACTGGTCGATCAAATTTACCAAGAAATTACTCAAGAGCATCCTCTTGGGGCTTTACCAAGTATCCAATTAAAGCTGAATAGGCAACTTTTCTATCTCCGTCACCTTAGTGGTGCAGAAAAATCTGAAAAGCGTTGCTAGGCATAGAATCTCATCATGAGACAAGAGGCAAAAAGGGGCAAGAGATGAGATACTCAAGTTCCTCAACAAAAGATCTTATCCATGCCCCACCTATATCTTCAGCTACAACAACAATTGCGTCAATGGCTCAAGCCAAAAGATAAGCGACATCTCCAAGGATTTGCGGAGTCTGTAGCTGCGATATTGCAATCAGGAAGTGCGAGTCTGAGTCATTGGTTGCCCTATTTAAGCCATCGAGAGTGCCAAGCCAGAAGTCAGATGGAAAGACTAAGCTACTTTGTGCATAATCCACATATCATCGCCGAGACATTCTATAACCCATTGGTGAAGCACTTTCTCCAAGCATTTGCAGGAGCATCGTTGGAACTAGCTCTCGATACGAGTATGCTGTGGGATAAATTCTGTCTGATCGAAATATGCTTGATTTGGGGTGGAAGGTCGATTACTTTAGCGCAAGTGGTATTAGAGCATGGAAGCGCTACTGTTGGCTTTGAGCATTACCGTCCCGTATTAGAACAAGTACTCACCCTATTGCCGCCAGAAAGCAAAGTGACCTTACTTGCCGACCGAGGCTTTGAACATGGGGAATTAATTCGATGGTTACAGCAAAATCAATGGTCTTGGGCAATTCGCGCAAAGTCGGATCTGCTAGTGACTTTGCCGACAGGTACAACCAAGCGCGTCGAACAACTGATACCTCCCACAGAGCAAGCTTATCTAGTTCCCAATGTCACCGTACTCGGTGATGTTAATTGTCACTTAGCGACGGCTAACCTAGACATGGCTAACGGTTCATGGGCTGTCCTTACCGATATTCCCCCTTCATTACAGACTTTTGCTCTCTATGGCAAACGCTTTGGCGGTATTGAACCTCATTTTAAGGATTACAAGTCGGCGGCTTTTAATGTGGTTAGCTCTCATCTCCGTGATGCTCAAGCTCTTACCTGTTTATTTATGCTCCTTGCCACGGCTAACCTGATTGCTGTAATTCTTGGCATAATGTTGGTGCGTTTGGGGCAAAGGGCTGCGATTGATTGGCACGATCATCGCGGCTTGAGTTTTCTGCAACTCGGTCTCCGTCAGCTTCACACTCTTCTTTACCAACAAAAATCTCTTCCTATTTTGCAGATTTTGCCTAGAACTAATCCTCCTCCTGCCTCTGCTTCTATTGCTAAACGCGAAAAGTTAGATTTTCGTATCGAATTTGCCCGTATTACCATTGTCTCATCTTGAGACTCCCATGAGTTTTCTGCACCACTAAGCTCCGTCACTATGCTTTGATCAAAGCAACAACTAAGGACTATATTCGCCAAAGTCAAATTCGTCTGATTTTAGAACCACTGGCTACCAAGCTCTTAGGACGTTTGGGTAGTAAGCAAATGGTGGCTAAAGAACTTTTGCTGAACCTTCAAGAGCTACGCAGGCGCGAACTACGTCCTGAAGGTGAACATAAATCAACTTTTGGCTATGGTGGTGGCAATATAATTAATTTGTTATGTCATCTTGGCATTGATTTGACAGGAATTGACTTCTCTTATTTAGCCATTCGCCAGGCTTATTTGTCGGAAGTCAAATTACATCGAGTTAACTTTTCTCAAACTGCTGTCATTAAATCTGTATTTGCGGAGGTAATTGGTGGTGTTCTGTCGGTAGCTTTCAGCGCTAATGGCAAATTATTAGCGATCGGTGACACTAAAGGCGATATTCATCTTTGGCAAGTTAGCGATGGTAAGCCAATCCTCACTTATAGAGGTCATAAAGGATGGGTTGTTTCTGTAGCTTTCAACCCAGAAGGAACAGTTTTAGCTAGTAGTAGTGTCGATCAATCGATTAAGTTATGGGATGTCTCTACAGGCGATTGCCTAAATACGCTGCAAGGATATATTGGTGCAGTTATGTCAGTTGCCTTCAGTCCCGATGGCATAACTTTAGCTAGTGGGCACGCCGATCGCACAGTAAGACTATGGAGATCGGGACGAGCTATTAAGATTTTGCATGGGCACGAAGATATTGTCGAAGCTGTTGCTTTTAGCTCAAAAGGAAATTTACTGGCAAGTAGCAGTGATGATTGCACTGTAAGACTATGGGACATCGATACTGCTGAATGTGTACGCATATTTGAAGGACATGAAGATATCGTCTGGTCGATCGCCTTTAGTCATAACGGCAATGTATTAGCTAGTGGTAGTGAAGACAAAACGACGCGACTATGGAATGTGGAAACGGGTAATTGCATAAAGACATTGGCAGGGCATACCCACACTGTGTTTGCGGTTAGTTTTAGCCATGATGGTTCAACCCTCGCAACAGGAAGCGGCGATCGCACAATCCGTCTTTGGGATCTGAAGACAGCCCAATGCTTTAAAACCTTAACAGGTCATAACCATTGGGTACGTTCAGTTGCTTTTCATCCTGAGCGCTTAGTTCTTGCAAGCAGTAGCGGCGATGAAATGGTTAAGCTTTGGGAAATCGATACAGGTTTCTGTATGCGGACTTTTCAAGGTCATACAGGACGGTCATGGACAGTCAAAAGCGGCAATCAGAGCGATGACGATACCGATACATTAAGCAATATTTCTAACGAGCATCTCCTTAATCTTTGGGAAGTCACCTCAGGAAAGCAGTTTCGGATTTTGCAAGGTTATACCAATGCAGTGCGCTCAGTTGTTTTTAACTTAGAGCATAGCCTGTTAGCTAGTGGTGGTGATGACTCAATTATTCGTCTTTGGGATATCCAATCAGGTCAATGTATTCGGGCTTTGCATGGTCATGCTGGACATGTTTGGCAAGTTGCCTTTAGTCCTCTCGGCACATTGCTAGCAAGTTGCGCGGAAGACTGCACGATCAAGTTATGGGATGTTAGCAGTGGAAATTGTCTAACCACAATTTCTGAACATCCAGATTTAGCTAAGACTTTAGTATTTAGCCATGATGGTAAATTGCTGGCGACTGGAGAAACTAGCCGAGTAATTAAACTCCGAGATATTGTCACTGGTGAATGTTTACTGATTTTAGAGGGGCATACATCGGCAATCTTGGCGATCGCCTTTAGCGCCGATGACCGTTATCTGATCAGTAGCAGTCGTGATAAAACTGTAAAAATTTGGGATACCCAAACAGGAGAATGTGTCCAAACGCTAGATCAACTTACCTCTTTTGCTTCTAATGTTACATTTATGCCAATGCAACCCCATATGGTTTTTGGCTGTGGGGAAAGATTTATCTATCGTTGGAATATCAAAAGTGGTGAATTTATCGCTGAACCGAGCAGTCACGATGGCAATGTCTTAACAATTGCCGCCGATCCCAAAGGAATGTTACTGTCAAGTGCTGGCGAAGATGCCCAAATCAATATTTGGAACTGGCAAACTGGCGAAGTGGTAAGCACTTTAGTTGGACATATTGGCACTATATATGCGGTGTCATTTTCTCCTAATGGTGAGCAGATTGCTAGCAGTAGTCGTGATGAAACAGTCAAACTTTGGGATATTAAAACGGGTGAATGCATCAGAACCTATCGTGAACCTCGCCCCTATGAAGGGCTCAATATTTCTGAAGCTACAGGTTTAACTTCTGCCCAAAAAGCTAAGCTACTTGCCCTAGGTGCGATCGAAGAATCATAGATAGTCTCACGAAGTGGGACTATCTATGATTTGATAACTTGCTCATACACAGATTTCATTTGCGCGGCAATTACTTGCCAATCATAATTTTGCTTAACATAGGCTTGGCATTCTTCAGCACTTGGAATTTTTCGCTGTCCTGATAATGCTTCGCTGATCCCCTGAGCTAGTTGGTTGCTTGAGCTACCTTCCAAGACAAGATCTGGAGAAAATGGCTGTAAAATTTCAGGAATACCTCCAATTGGTGTTCCTAATACAGGCGTACCCGCAGCTAAAGATTCAATTACGATTAGACCAAATCCTTCTAATGATATTGTTGGCACAATTGATAGTTCTGAGGCACGATAAGCGATCGCAAGGTCTTGATCTGGCACAAATCCTAATTGCTGCACATGATTTTCTAATTGCAATTCTTGAATCTGCGATCGCAAAGCCTCCGCGATCGCCCCTTTGCCAGCAATGAGTAGTAATACATCAGGATGTTGCTTACGCACTAAGGCGATTGATGCAATCAAATTCTCCAAACCCATGCGCTGAACTAATCGCCTTACACAAAGGATAATCCTTCGATCCTTCGGCCAGCCTAGTTTTTCTCTAGCTTGAGCGATCGTCAAATTTACATTGAATTCTTCTGTATCAATTCCCCCACCAATGATAAAGATCTTTTCTAGTGGCACGTTATAGGTTTTATGCAAAATCTGCCGAAATGATTCTGACAAAACAATAAATCCATTTACCCTCCGATAAACAAGCTTTTCGATGGCCCATTTACCCCAAGTCGATAACCGTCCCGCGCCTTCAGCCTGACTCTCTAAAGCCCAAGGTCCATGAAAGTGCATCACTAGGGGCAGCTTACCTAAACGATCTAGTAAAGGCAAGGTATACAAGGCAAAGTGTGATGCTACCAAATCAAATTCTGAATTTGCGATCGCTTGATTGAAAGCTCTTCTTGCACCTAGCGATCGTTGCCATGTTGAGCTATTCGTCGATGCAAATGTCTGTACTTTTCCGCCTGAACTTTGGAAAACTTGCTCGGAGCCAGCCACCAAGCCTTTAACCTCAACACCAACTTTGGGCAGAAAGGTTACACAACCGTAATAAACACGAGCTAACCCACCTGCTTCTTCTAAAAACCAGCTTGTACCTAGCTGTAATGTTTTCATACAAATTTATTAACTATTGAGATATCTACATACAGCAATTCTAAATGGTTTGTGGAATTGTAGCTCCTTTGACATTAATTTCCCAAAAATTTTAGGGGTTTGCCTTTCCTGCGGCACTACAAGATCAATTCACAAAGGTGTGGCGATACTTCTGTGAATTAAAAACTAAACCCTGTAACTGGTTTTATAGCATTAGCCACTTTTATCAAGACAAATCAAAACCCAAAGAGTGAGAGGCGGGGGGCCGCGCCCCCCCCCCCCCCCCCCCACCCACCCCCCCCCACCCCCCCCCCCCCCCCCCCCCCCCCCCCCCCCCCCCCCCCCCCCCCCCCCCCTCTCACTCTTTGGGTTTTATGTCCTAACAAGAATGGCAACAGCTATAAAAATACGAAATGGCTAAAAATGGCTAAGTAGTTAGGCATAATTAATTACTTAATCCCTTCCCAGTGAATAATTAGGTGTGCGCAGCTTTGCCGCGCACACCTAATTATTCACTTTATAATGCCTATTTTTTTGGCGGGCAGGGAGGGAGTAGCCATTTTATGTTTTGGTATTAAGTCGCTAAATTGCTTTCATAATATAAATAGCTGTAATCATTAGATCCAAATTGGATATTGCCAATATGTCTTATACGATCGCCTCAAATATATGTGAAGGCATAGCAGATTGCGTCCCTGCTTGTCCTGTTGCCTGTATTGAGCAAGGGGAGGGCGCAAACATTAAAGGGACAATTTGGTTTAAGATTGATGCCTCAATTTGTATTGACTGCGGTGTTTGCTTGCAGGTCTGCCCAGTTCAGGGGGCTATTTTGCCAGAAGAGCGTCCAGAATTAGTAATCTAAAAACCAATTTTGATGTTTGCAGTGCCTTCGGCGCTGCAAACATCAAAATTGGTTTCAACGTGATAGTATAGCTCCAGTACTGGCAGGTAAGTAGTCAAGAGTAAACACGCTAAGATAGCCATGTTTTTCCTGTAGTACACAAGCTCCGAAGAAACGTATCTGTATACTACTTGTTGCATATTTTGCAGGTAGCCATCAGATCTTCAGCAGCAAGAGAATCGCAACTGTGATCCTTTTTACTGTGATCGGTTTAAAGATAAAAGCACTCAAAGAGTGGGCGATCGTCCCACTTTTTTGTTTTTAAAATAGCTTTTTACAGCTTGGCTTTAAAACTCTTATACCAAAACACAAAATGGCGTAGCCATTTTGTGTTTTTAAACCCCTTACAGGGTTTGGTTTTTAATTCACAAAAGTGTGACAACACTTCTGTGAATTGGTATTACGTCAAAAACAAAGAAACGTTCACACTGTAAGCTCAAATCTTAAATTCTATGAGTCATCCTCTAATTCCGCAAATTTTTCAAATTGCTGAAGAAGTTGCCTCGCCCCTTGGGTTGGAGGTTGTCGATGTTGTATTGCATACCAATAAAAATCCTGTGGTATTGCGGGTCGATATTCGCAATCCTGATCAAAACACGGGGTTAGACGACTGTGAACGGATGAGTCGATCACTGGAGCCCACTCTTGATGCAGCCGATTTGATTCCCCATGCTTATGTGTTAGAAATTTCTAGTCCAGGAGCCGAGCGTCAGTTACAAGGCGATCGCGAATTTGTGGCTTTTCGAGGTTTCATGGTTACCGTTGGCACAACAGATCTCCATGAAGGTAAACAAAGTTGGAGTGGACATCTCATGTCGCGAAACGAGACACATGTGACGATTAGTATCAAGGGGCGGATTGTCAATATTCCCCGTGAACTTGTTGACCGTGTTGAATTAAGCAAAATGGAATAAATAGAACCTATAGCGTTTAGCAAATGAGTGTGTACTAATTAGCTAAACAAAAGCCAACCACAGTAAGGGCTTAGCGTTGATATTTTGTAGTAGGCAAAATATCAACCGCTATAGAGAATTGCAATTGTTGATTTTTATTGAAGCGAGAAATACTTATGTCATTATTGAATTTACCTGGATTAGGACAAATGGTGGAGGTGATTAGTAAAGAGCGCAATCTCCCCAAACATGCTGTCCAAAATGCTTTGCGTGAAGCTTTACTCAAGGGATATGAGCGCTTTCGCAAAACCTATCGCTCCGATGGAATTAACTTTGAAGAGGAACATTTTAATAACTTTGATGTAGAACTAGATCTTGAAGGTGAAGGGTTTCGGGTTCTAGCGACGAAGACTATTGTCGATGAAGTTGGCGATGCTGATCATGAAATTGGTCTGTTTGAAGTGAGAGAAGTTGCGCCTGAAGCTCAAGCTGGTGGAACTGTAGTTGTGGATGTCACCCCAGAACAAGGTGACTTTGGACGCATGGCCGCAATTCAGACTAAACAAGTACTAGCTCAAAAACTAAGAGATCAACAACGCAAGATCATTCAAGAAGAGTTTCAAGACATTGAAGGAACCGTTTTACAAGGTCGAGTACTGCGTTTTGAGACTACTTCCGTAATTGTTTCTGTTAGTAGTGGATTTGGACAACCTGAAGCTGAGGCAGAACTACCAAAACGAGAACAACTTGCTGGCGAAAGACCCTACCGTCCTAATATGACCCTTAAAGTTTATCTAAAGAAGGTCTTTGAAGGTTCACGGCGTGGTCCTCAGTTATTAGTCTCTCGTGCTGATGCAGGTTTGGTTGTGTATCTGTTTGCTAACGAAGTACCCGAAATTGAAGAGGAAATAGTTCGTATTGTGGCGGTGGCAAGAGAAGCCAATCCCCCATCGCCTGCTGTTGGACCCCGCACTAAAATTGCCGTAGATACGCTTGAGCGCGATGTTGATCCTGTGGGAGCTTGCATTGGGGCGCGAGGAGCAAGGATTCAAGCTGTCGTCGCCGAGCTGCGTGGTGAAAAAATCGATGTGATCAGATGGTCGCCCGATCCTTCGACTTATATCGCTAATTCATTAAGCCCTGCGCGAATCCATGAAGTGCGCTTGATTAATGCTAATGAAAGAATCGCTCATGTTATAGTCCCAGAGGATCAGTTAAGTCTCGCGATTGGGAAGGAAGGGCAAAATGTACGTTTGGCGGCGCGTTTGACTGGCTGGAAAATTGACATCAAAAATTTGTCCAAGTACGACTATGAAGATGAAGATCGCAAAGCTCAAGAGAGTATTGCGAGGTCAGCGCCTATCCTCGAACAATCTAATCTAGATGATGAAGAAAATGATTATGACAACAGTGAAGATTAAAAATCCACAGATTTGTTGTAAGGTGTCGTCTCGTAGGGGCGAAACCTTACAACTTGGGATTAAGGAGTAAATTAGCTTGACTCTAAAGCTACACCGTCGTTGTGTTAGTTGCCAATGTATCGCCATCCGCGATACTTTTTGGAGGGTGGTGCGAGTGCCGATCGCTTCAACAGATGAGAATCTCATCGAGGCTAAAGCCAAACATGATCAAAATCAAATTCAACTTGATCATGGTATGGGGAGATCAGCATATCTGTGTAAAAAGTTGGAATGTTTACAACTAGCCCAAAAGAAAAATCGCTTAGGGCGATCGCTTCGCACCCAAATTCCACCTGAAATTTTTGACATTCTCAAATCACGTCTCTAAGCCAAATTCAATTAGCAATAAGGGACGCGCAGTAAAATAAAGAACCCTTCCCAGCAAAGTTATGAGCAAACAGACAATTTTGGTTACAGGTGGCGCAGGCTATATTGGCTCTCATGCAGTCAAAGCGTTGCAGCAAGTTGGTTATAAGGTAGTAATTTTAGACAATCTCGTCTATGGTCACCAAGATATCGCTGAAACCCTAGACGCGGAATTGATTATTGGTGACACAAATGATCGAGCCTTGCTCGATCGCCTATTTAGCGATCGCCAAATTAGTGCAGTCATGCATTTTGCCGCCTATGCCTATGTGGGTGAGTCGGTGACACAGCCAGATAAATACTATCGCAACAATGTGGTTGGGACTTTGACATTGCTAGAGGCGATGGTTGCCGCAAACATTAAATCCTTTGTTTTTTCTTCAACCTGTGCCAGTTATGGCGTACCGCAGCAAATCCCGATCACTGAAGATCATCCGCAATCGCCGATCAATCCCTATGGGGCGACTAAGCTAATGGTTGAGCGGATTTTGCAAGATTTTGATGTCGCCTATGGATTGAAGTCAGTAATTTTTCGATATTTTAATGCCGCAGGAGCTGATCCTGCTGGGGCGATCGGCGAGGATCATAATCCTGAGACACATTTGATACCGTTAGTTTTGCAGACAGCTATGGGTATCCGTGAAGCAATTACAGTTTATGGGTCTGATTATCCAACTGCTGACGGAACTTGCATCCGTGACTATATCCATGTAACTGATCTAGCTGAAGCGCATGTATTAGGCTTGGAATATTTACTCAAGGGTAACAAGAGTGAAATTTTTAATCTTGGTAATGGTAACGGCTTTTCGGTCAAAGAGGTAATTGATGCTGCCAAACAAATTACGGGTAAGCCGATTAATGTGGTGATGGGCGATCGCCGTGCAGGAGATCCGCCAGCCTTAGTTGGCAGTAGCGAGAAAGCAAGAACTATCTTGGACTGGCAACCTAAATATGCTGATTTAAATTTGATTTTGCAACATGCATGGCAATGGCATCAAAAACGACATGCTTAACAAAAATGGGACGCGAAGCGTCCCGTTTTTGTTAATGCCAAAGACTAAATGCTTATGGTGTTTATCGGTCTAGTGAAGTACGGGGTTGTTTCCCCGCCGAAGGCGGCAGGGCTGTGCCCCCGCCGCCGCGGCACGGGGGATAAAGGACCCTACTAAAAGTGCTATAGCAGCTTGTCAATTTTTTGAGCTAGCTCAAAGTCGAGAGCGCTGATACCATTAGCATCATGGGTAGTGAGATCGATCTTGACTTTGTTGTAGACATTAAAAAGTTCAGGATGATGCCCCATCTTATCGGCAACGATCGCTACTTTACTGATAAAGCCAAAGGCTTCGACAAAATCACGAAACTTGAAGTTTTTTTGCAACTTATGATCAACAACCGCCCAACCAGCTAACTGTGCGATCGCTGATGAGATTTCGACTTCAGATAATTTTTGAATAGCCATGGCTTTTGTGTGAATAGAGAGTTAAGCCTATATTCACACAAAACTAAAAAAAGAGGCGACACATTGTGTCGCCTCTTTTTTTAGTTTTTAATCGGTTGATCTCGATACCACCAGGATAAAATCTGAACCCAATTCCAGCCATTTTCAGCCATTTGTTGAGTCATTTCCTGATCTAGGTGTTGTCCGTCAGAGACTGGCATATATCCGCCACCCCAGCTAATCCAGTTGCGAGGTAAACGGGCGCGATAATAACCTTTAAACCCAGGGCTGAGCATATAGCCTGCCGTTGACGCAACAGCCTGATCGCTACGGCTATGGATTAGGGCGATCGCTTGTCCAGTCTTCGGGTCAAAGCGATAGAAGCCTTTGTATACCTGATCGCGAGTATCACTCACTAGATCGTAGGGTGCTTCACCCCATTTACGTTGGCGTTGAGTATTGACAGCATAACTACGCGCTGCTACTGCTTGCGCCATTAATGCATCCATATGCCAACTTGCAGGCATTTCGCTAGGTACAACGCTACGAAGATATTCCTCAAGGGATAACACGTTAACCGCGATCGCCTTGTTATTCCAAGCTCGCAATTCGATCTCGCCCGGATAAAGATTGCTGCCGACCTGCACCAATCCATTATTGCTAGGGGTAATCCGATATGCCGAAGTAAGGGGCAAGGTGTACCACTTACCAGGATCGAGACGGCGGCTTGCCTGTCCTGATGCTTGTAGGGTTGATGGTTGAGTCACAGCTACAGACATTTTGGAGCCACTTTCCTCTCTAACCAAAACCCTCAATAAATTGGCAGCAGCAGCCTGAGAAACTCCTGCGACAATTACTAACAGCAAGGACAAAATTAGCGTGTACATCGCTTTGGAGAAGTGTTTCATCATTTAGTTAGTCACTCACACCTGTAAGCAAAGAATGTAATTAATTTTGAGTAAGATTTGAGGCATTTTAGTTTAACCTCGGATAACCAGATAGTTTAGCAAAACAATCCGATTTTGATAAACATTATTTCTGCATACTTATAGCAGCTTTTGCCTGAATTTTACCGAGGTAATTTAATAAAACCAAAAAACGTTTCGGCAGGCAAAGCCTGCCGAAACGTTTTTTGGTTTTATATTTAATTGAGCCTAGTCACTTAGTACATAATGGTAATAAGGGAGAGTAAGCGTGTGGTTGCGAAATTTGTCTCAAAATTAACGAAAGGATATTTTGAGCACAAGTTTTGAGGAAAGTCCGGGCTTCCATGAAGATCAGGCTGCTGGATAACGCCCAGTGCGAGCGATCGTGAGGATAGTGCCACAGAAAAATACCGCCCTTTGTAGACATAGCGCGAAGCGCTATATCTACAAAGGGTAAGGGTGCAAAGGTGTGTTAAGAGCGCACCAGCAGAGTCGTGAGGCTCTGGCTCGGTAAACCCCAGTTGGAAGCAAGGCGAGAGGATACAAGTGTTGCGATCTTCAGTTGATCTTGTGTCCGTTGCTTACTGCGGTTGTTTAGTGAAAACTACGCGATCGCAATTAAGTGTGTGCCGCATGAGGTATTTGGTAACAAATATCCCAGATAGATAACCGCTAAGGCAGTTGATAAAACTCCTGAAACAGAACCCGGCTTATGTCTTACTCTTCCTATTAAAATTCCCTAAAACCAGAACCTACGCCACTTCATGCTTTATGTTCTAGCTTTAAAAAAAAAATTTAAAATAAAAACAATTTTTTTGGTTTTTCCCGCGCCTTTGGCGCTCAAAACACCAAAATTGGTTTTGTGAAAGCTCACCTTAGGTGGACTTTCACAAAACCAATTTTTAAGTACCTGTACAGAATAAATTACCTAACATGTAAGGTTGCGCCTCTGAAGAGTACAACCTTACATATTGGGATGTGTAATTAATTAAGCGTATCTACTTATAATGAGAATTGCTGCCTTTTAATAAATGTTTTTGTATATTCTTTAGTTTTGTGCCATAGGTAATCAAAAAACAAAAAGCAGATTTTAAGTTTTTTGATTGATATTAACCTTGAAGATCTGGTACATCTAGAATCTATATGAGATCGATTGAATTGCAACCTTAAACTGCATTTGTTCTTACGACACATTTTAACTAGAGTAATTAAACTATGGGAATTGCTCCCAACCATTCATCATTGCTCCCTGAGACGACCCATCGCATATCTCGCAAGTGGTCTGGTAGAGCAGTTATAGGAATTACATTTGTCTGTTTGATTTCCACCCTCAGCATTCGTTTTTACTCTGAGCCACGCTTAGGAATCGGTACATTTGTCGATCAAGATTTGCGATCGCCAAGAACGATAACGGCGACTGATATTGAGGCAACTAAACAGGCAAAAGAACTAGCTAAACAACAAGTAACCCCGATCTATCGTAGTAGTCCAGAGATAGATACTAATGCCATTAAGCATCTAGAAGAACTCCTGCAAGTGGGCGATAACCTGCGAATATCATCTGGCAATTTACCTTACGTCGATCGCAAAATCCTCAGTGATGACGTGCAACGATATCTTAGACGGATCTCTAATCTGGATTGGTCACAGTTACAAGATAGAGCCAATAAACTTGCTGCTAATGTCAATAATCAGGCTGCTATAGCTAGTTTTATCAATAGAGATAAAGAAGCCCCATCCGTAGCATTGGCTGAGCTAACTCTATACAAAATTAATGCTCTTCCCCAAGACTATCAAAAGCTCATTAATACTGTGACTGATATTCGCAAAGCCTATGCAATAACTCAGCAGAAAGCCGCAAAAGGACCAGAGATGTTTCGAGATCGTCTCTTGGAGATGACCAATGAAGAATGGGAAACTTGTAAAAAACTGACAAGGCAAGCATTGATCGATGTCCAGTCCACAGGAATTGTGGCTGGATTACCAGATGATATGTTGCAAAAACGGCTAACAAACCTGAGCAACTTACCGATAAATGAAGAGCATCGAGCTATGTCGATTTCTTTGCTCAGTGCTACAGTCAAGCCCAATATGACGCTGGACTATGTGGGTACAACCGAAAGAGTGCTCAAAGCATCTGAATCAGTTCAGGCTCAAAGAATTTCACTTAAGGCAGGTGATTTGATCGTTAAGGGTGGGGAAAAGATTACTGAAAGACAATTTGTTATTTTAGACGAGCTAAAAATGACGCAAAGACAAGTCAATCTCAATGGATTGATCTTGATGGTCGCAACTACAGCAATCTGCTTTGGCATATTTGGCTATGCCAATCAGCGATGGCAATATTTACTCAAAGTAAAATTACATATTAAAGATCTGTTAGCGATTGGAATTATCTGTACTGGTAGTGCCTTAGCAACTGTGCTCATGGCTCCTAATATGCTTGTATTTCTCCCACTAGCTAGTGTCAGCCTAATCATCGGCAGCTTTTACAGCTCTCGACTTGCTCTCTTAATTACCTGCCTCACCTCAAGCTTACTCGCGCTTGCAATTAGTAGTGATTTGCTAGTACTCACGCCTATAGTAATTGGGGCAATTGTTGCTGCGGCAATTACTAACCGCCCTCTTACGCGATCGCATTTAGCTGCAACAGGTCTACTAGTAGGCTTTTTACAAGCGGCTGTATATATTGCGATCGCACTTATTGCAGGTGCGACTCCACCAGTCTTGATCGCGATTACTGCGCTTCAGTATGCATCGGGAGGACTGATTTCCGCGATCGTTGCTCTTGGAGCAATTCCTTATTTAGAGCATATTTCTTATGCATTAACCCCATTTCGTCTAGCAGAGCTTGCTAACCTTGATCGCCCTTTACTACGACGTTTAGTCACCGAAACCCCAGGAACTTTTCAACATACTTTATTTGTGGCAAACCTCGCCGAAGCTGCGGCCCGTGAACTGGGAGCAGATACAGCCTTAGTAAGAACAGGTACGCTCTATCACGATATTGGCAAAACCCTCAGACCTGAATATTTTATCGAAAATCAAATGGGGCAGCCTAACCCCCATGACGTACTTAACGATCCTTGGGAAAGTGCCCGAATTGTTAAAGAGCATGTTTCAGGGGGTATCAAATTAGCCCAAAAATACCATCTTCCTGAAATGTTACAAGCTTTTATTCCAGAGCACCAAGGCACAATCACGATTAGTTATTTTTATTGCCAAGCTCAAAAGCGATCAAATCATCTAGTTGAAGAAGATTTTCGATATGTTGGACCAATTCCTCAATCTCGTGAGACAGGAATTGTTATGTTAGCTGATGCCTGTGAAGCCGCTTTGCGATCGCTGGGTACTGAAACAACTCTTGAAGCTGCCAAAAAATTGCTCATGCGAATTTTTCAAGCTCGATGGGATGACGGTCAACTCAAAGATTGCTCTTTGTCTTGGGAAGATTTAGATCGAATTGCACCTGTATTTATTAAGGTTTGGCAAGAGCGCAATCATGGCAGGATTAAATACCCACATCTAGCAGACAAACTTGACCCCTCAGGCTCGGCTTTACCCGATCATCTTTGTAAGCCAAAAGATTCAGTAACAGCGCAAATTCAGACAGCAATATCAAAAGAAATTGCTTTGAAGTAAGTATTTTTACGATATAAAAGTTCAAGGGCTAGAAAGGCACTTTATATCTTTTTGGCATTTAAATTTTGACTTCTTATTATAAATCCTGTTTATCCCAAAACACAAAATGGCTACGCCACTTTGTGTTTTGGGATTACTTTTCAGTACTTTTAAAAAATTCATTATTTCCTTCCTTCCTACCAAAGTAAAAGGCATGGTGCGTAGCTTGACTTGAAAAGGAGTAGGGTTTGATCTAAAAACACGGTAAATCCTCAAAATGTTTGTCATTTTGAGGATTGGTATAACAATTATTTTGATTTTACGAAAGCCTCAAACTTTTAAGTACAAACACTTAGAAGAAACATAAATTTAAAAGATCTTTATGTTTTCTTAATTATTAAAACGGTTGCTTTGATTCTATAAACTCCTCAAGAAGATTGTTATGAAAGCATTACAGGAATCAGTTAAGACATTATTAAATTTATATTTAATTTGGGATCGCTGAAATGCTTCCTAAACAAGGATTAGAGCTTGCTTAAACCTTAATTACGACCCTGCATAATTAAGTTAATTAATAAATCGCATTTAATAAATTTTTGGCAAAGCCAAATTTAAGATATATGAACACTTCAGACAACTCGGTTCCAGCTTGTCGATTGTGTCAGCACTACAACCCTGAAGGAAGAAGGGGCGGCTTTTGTGGAAAATTAGACGTTCCAGTCAGTCCCGCATGGGAAGCTTGTAGCCTAGCAGTCCATCCCTTTGAACCATCTTGGCAATCTACCAATGATTTCAATTCCCTACTAAATGAATCCTTTCATAACTCAATTCCCCTAACGAATGAAGAAAGCTTAGAACTACAAGAAATTAATATGCGATCGCTTAGTTTCTCAAAGTATTAAAATGCTCAATTAATTCTTGAAGATAACAAGCAATCTGTATTTTAAACTAACAAATAATGTTGGAATTTTCACCTTTAGTAATAATTAATTCAAATTCAAGAGAATTTTTAAATGAAGTATTAAATATACTAAGTTTTGATGGTTATTATTCTTGTTAGATGTAGTCATCCATAAATTTAGATATTCTTACAGAGCTTAGCTCTATATTTAAACCAAAAAAGCTTTTTAGAAGGCTTGAAAAGCAAATATTTTACAGCAATTGCTGATCAAAAGTGCCCCAATACAAATTGTGAAATCTTTGCTTTGCAAGGCTTTCACAATTTATATTGATTAGGTATGAGCGCAAAGCACAATAACTGTGCGTAGGTACTTGTACCGTAATATATCTATGAATTTCAAGAAACTAATCTTTAATAATTAGAACCAGATAAATACTAAGTCTAGCTCCACACAATATGCAATCCATAGTAAATTCACATGTGATAATCTTAATTAATTGAGAATTTGCAAGTCTTATTGTGATAGGTAAAAAGTGCTAGCAAGGGTTTGGAGCGCAGCAATCTTAGGTATCGATGCCATTCAAGTGGGTGTAGAAGTAGATGTATCAGGAGGATTGCCTGGCATTACCTTGGTGGGATTACCCGATACCGCAGTTCAAGAAAGTCGAGAGCGGGTTAAAGCAGCAATCAAAAATGCAGGATTCTCTTTTCCCATGCGCAAGATTGTGATTAACCTCACTCCAGCTGATTTGCGTAAAGAAGGTCCCATCTTTGATTTACCAATTAGCATTGGCATTTTAGCTGCCTCTGAACAGGTTGATCCACAGTTATTAGGCGATCACTTGTTCTTAGGTGAAGTCTCCCTTGACGGTTCACTTCGCCCCGTTTCTGGCGTATTACCGATCGCTGCCGCTGCTCAGCGCTTAGGCATGATTGGGATTATTGTGCCGAAGGAGAACGCGCAAGAAGCTGCTTTAGTTAAAGGGCTTGCTGTGTATGGATTACAAAGTATTACCGAGGTCGGGGATTTCTTAGCAAATCCAGACAAATATCCGCCAGTGGTTGCCAATCCAGATCTAAAATGGCATGAAAGTGAATTTAAACTGGATCTTAAGGATGTTAAAGGTCAACAACATGCCCGCCGTGCTCTAGAAATCGCTGCCGCTGGTGGACATAATTTGATTTTTGTTGGTCCACCTGGCTCTGGAAAAACTCTATTGGCTAGGCGTTTACCTAGCATCTTGCCAAATATGAACTTTGATGAAGCTCTAGAAGTAACTAGAATACACTCCGTAGCTGGCTTATTAAAAGGTAAGGGACTCGTAAGCGATCGCCCATTTCGCAGTCCCCATCATTCTGCTTCTGGCCCTTCATTAGTCGGTGGTGGCAGTTTCCCGCGCCCTGGGGAGATAACGCTAGCCACAAACGGCATCCTTTTTCTGGACGAGCTGACTGAGTTTAAACGTGATGTACTGGAATTTTTACGACAACCTTTAGAAGATGGATTTGTAAGTATTTCCCGTACTCGCCAATCCGTAACCTTTCCCGCCCAATTTACACTCGTCGCAAGTACGAACCCTTGTCAATGTGGTTACTATGGCGATTCTGTTCAGCCTTGTACCTGTACACCTCGTCAGCGTGAACAATATTGGGCAAAATTATCAGGACCATTAATGGATCGGATCGACTTACAGGTAACTGTGGCAAGATTGAAGCCAGAAGAGATGACGCGATCGCCTGAGGGAGAAAACTCTAGTGCTGTTAAAGAAAGAGTACAAGCATCGCGTAAAATTCAACAAAATCGATTTCAAAAGGAAACAAGGGTAAATTGCAATGCCCAGATGCAATCCAGACATTTACGCCAATGGTGTGAGCTAGATAACCCTTCCCGTGACCTATTGGAATCCGCTATTAAACGTTTAGGTTTATCAGCTCGTGCCACCGATCGCATTCTTAAGGTATCCCGCACGATCGCCGATCTAGCCAATGTCGAAAATATTCAAGTAGTTCATGTTGCTGAAGCAGTTCAATACCGCACTCTTGATCGAGTCACTTAAATGAAGCGCAGCATTTAGAGTTAGTGTGGGTTAGGGTTGGTAGCCTACAATCCTTAAAATAAAAGCCTCGCAGGGTTTGGTTTTTATTTCACAGAAGTGTTGTCACACCTTTGTAATTAATTATGCCTACGCCCTTCGCCGCGCACCGCTATTTCTTGGCGGGGAAGGACGTAGCTACTTAATGTCTGTTTTTAGGCTGGGAATGTATGCAAATGCTCAAAATGACATTGCCATTTTGGGAAGGCTAAAACCCTGCTAGAACTATGCTGGATTTAATTTTTAATTCTCAAAATTGTCGTCATACTTTCGATAATTGGTATTATTTAGGTGATTCAAAAAATTATTTTGGTTTTAGTGCTAGAGCAAAGCCATATACATGCTATTTTTTGTCTTGACTTTCGGCTCTATACCTAATCTCTTTACAGGAGAAGACTAAAATATGAACAGTTTCATAAATAATTAAACGCTAACCTAGAATTTAAGATGGGCAAAGCAGAATGCCAATCATATTAACCTTAATATATTTGTTTGGTGATTTGCTAGTGGAAGAATCCTATCGGGGCATTCATGTATGAGTACAGTTCTGGTGGTTGAAGACAGTGTGACACAAAGAGAAATGATTGAGGACTTACTCAAGGGTAGTGGCCTAACCGTTAAAACAGCAGGCGATGGTGTGGAAGCGCTAGAGCAAATGCAAGGCAATTGCCCAGACATTGTAGTTATGGACATTGTCATGCCCCGCATGAATGGCTATGAGTTATGTCGTCGCATTAAAACTGATCCCAAAACTGAGCGCGTTCCTGTCGTAATGTGTTCATCGAAGGGTGAAGAGTTCGATCGCTATTGGGGAATGAAGCAGGGAGCTGATGCCTACATAGCTAAGCCATTTCAGCCTCAAGAGCTAGTTGGTACTGTTAAACAGTTACTGAGAAAAGCTTAAGAATTTCACTAAGAATGCTAAAAGTGTAGACAATTCTTGATTATTTAATGGCAGTTGGTTAACATCATTACTCTAATACTTTCTCAATATTCTCAATGTTCACTTTTTAAGACTTGAAGACATTTAAAATTTGCTATTTTGCAAGGTAGAGATCCTCAAATTATGGTAGGAAACCAAGAATTCTTCCCTGGCATCGGACAAGATCAGGCTACAGACTTTGATCAAGGCATCGAAGCTCCAGAAGGTGAGCTGCACTTAAGATTTTTTGTGGCTTCTGGAATTGAGTTTGCTTTACCTGCAATTGGAGTCAGTCAAGTTTTGGAATTTGCTCCAGATCGGATTAACCCGATGCCCAATGTCTCACCCCTACTGCTTGGCACAGTGAATATTCGGGGTAGAGTAGTTTGGGTAGGAGATCTCGGTCAATTTTTGGGAGAGGCTCCCCCAGTTAATACTGATCGCGCAGAAATTTCAATTATTGCGATCGAGGATCAGGGCATGATGTTAGGTTTAGCGGTAGAACAAATTGGCGTAATGGCTTGGCTTGATTCTTCACAACTAAATGTCTCAAGAAACAGCTCTGATAGTATGGCTCCATTTATTAAAGGTGAGTGGATAATGGAAGATAGCGATCCCCTAAAGCTGTTAGATCAAGTCAACATTTTACGATCAGCAAGGTGGGCATCCTAGACATAGTAATTTCAAGATGATTTCGCGCAAATGGCAGAGATTTTAGGGATTTTAGGAGAAAGCACATGGCATCAAGTACACAATACCAAAAAGAATACGAAAAGGCTTCCTTAGCCTATATGCAAGGAGACTACAGTCAAGCTGGCAAATTGACTCAAGAGTTGGTTAAAGCCTGCCCTAGCGATCCTATGTATCGTCTTCTTCATGCCCATATAAATCTCGCCCTAGAGCGCTATCAAGATTCAATTGGTGAATATGAAACTGTTTTACATTTGACGGACGACAACTCTATTTTAGAATATGCCCATAGTGGTATTGCGGCAGCTAAAGAAAGACTAGATATCAATGATGATAGCTACAGTATGGGCAGCGCAGATGAGTTTAGTAGTAAGCAGCAATACGCCTACGAAGATAATAGTTATAATCAATCGAATTTTAATACGCAAGGATCTTGGTCTACTGATGATAGTGGTGGTCAAAGTACTGGCTCAAGTCGTATTGACGATTTTGATTTTGAAGATTTTAGTTCTGATACTTCGATGAACGGCTCTAGTCAATACAGCTATGGTGCAGAAACTCAGCTAGCAGGGGATTCAAGTTTTAACTCTGGTTACAAATCTAGTGGTACTTCAGGCAATATGAATTCAGACACTGATGTTGTCTTTATGGATGATTTTGATGATTTTGATGACATTAGTGAATCATCTTTTTCTAATTCATTTGGAGACTCAGAAGCAACACAGATGGTCTCAGATCGATCTATGTCAGATTTTGGTAGTCAAGACTTTACAACTTCGGGACGCTCAAATACGACATCATTAGCCAATCAAGACATGCCCTCGGCAAGATTTAAGCAATCGGAAAATGAGGCAGAGTTATTTGGCTTAGGGACAATTAATACACCAGTCGGCTCAAAGAGAGCAGGTGCGGATGTTGTAGCCGAAGCTTCTGAGCAGGGTGGCTTATTCTCTCCTTTTGATAATATGCCGCTCAAGACCAAAAACGTGATCACTGCGATCGCAGCAGGGGTCATCGCAATGGTTGCTGCGGGTGTGGTTACAAATTTTGCTACTGGCTCTATTTCAGACAAAACAACAAGGGAGCAAGTCCGAAATACTGGCTGGATGATGGGTGGAGCCGCAGCTTTGGCAAGTGGGGCAATCGCTTGGGGATTGGGCAAACGCTCATCTCGTCTGATTGATCAATCGACTTCCAACTTGCAGGCTCAGTTTGAAGCCGTAATTCGTGGTGATATGAGTCCTCGTGCGACCGTTTATAGCGAAGATGAGTTTGGTAGACTCGCAGCAAGTTTTAACCAAATGATTCAGTCGATTGTGTCTAACACCACCGAAGCCCAACGCAAAGCCGCCGAACAAGAACAAGCTAAAGAGGATTTACAACGTCAGGTAATCAGATTGCTTGATGACGTGGAAGGCGCAGCGCGAGGTGACTTGACTGTACAAGCGGAGGTGACTGCTGACGTATTAGGCGCGGTTGCTGACTCCTTTAACCTCACGATTCAAAACCTGCGCGAGATTGTTAACCAAGTAAAAATTGCGGCTCGTCAGGTAAACGAAAGCTCTCGCGAAAATGAAGCATTTGCCCGTAGTTTGTCATCGGATGCGTTACGTCAAGCTGAAGAGTTAAGCGTTACCTTAAACTCAGTGCAAATGATGACTGAATCGATTCAACGTGTAGCCGAAAGTGCGCGTGAAGCGGATCAGGTTGCTAAACTCGCCTCCGAAACCGCGATTAAGGGCGGCGACGCGGTAGAACGTACCGTAGCAGGTATTTTAGACATTCGCGAAACGGTTGCTGAAACTACGCGCAAGGTTAAACGCCTTGGAGAGTCTTCACAAGAGATTTCTAAGATTGTTGGTTTGATTTCCGCGATCGCTTCACGTACTAACTTACTTGCTTTAAACGCTAGTATTGAAGCGGCGAGAGCGGGCGATGCGGGAAGAGGTTTTGCGATCGTTGCCGATGAGGTTCGCCAGCTAGCAGATCGCGCTGCGAAGTCATCTAAGGAAATTGAGCAAATCGTATTACAGATTCAGAGTGAAACTAGTGGTGTACAACAAGCGATGGAAATCGGTACACAACAGGTTATTGATGGTACAAGACGTGCTGAACAGGCTCGTCAATCGCTCACAGACATTATCCAAGTTTCCCATCGCATTGAAACTTTGGTACTATCGATTACAGAAGATACAGTCAAGCAGACCGAGACTTCTAGGACGGTATCTCAGGTTATGCAGTCAGTTGAATTGTCAGCCCAAGAAACTTCGCAAGAGTCTCAAAGGGTGTCAGCATCGCTCCAAAATCTGGTGGGTGTGGCTCGCAGCCTCCAAGATTCTGTGGAACGTTTCCGTGTTGACGCGGGTGATAAAACAACGGGAGTTCGTTAGGATTATTACCTCTAGCTATACTACTCACACCCTAAATCTTTGAGAGGATTCTATCATGAACTCGGAACAACAACAGCAGCGAATCATGGGCTACTTCATTGAAGAAGCCCGCGAACATCTTCAGACAATTGAACAAGGCGTATTAAACTTGGAAGATGTGCTCAATGATTCCGAATCAGTTAATGAGCTTTTTCGAGCAGCTCATTCAATTAAAGGTGGCGCTGCGATGTTAGGAGTAGGCAGCATTCAGCATGTTGCCCATAGATTAGAAGATTTTTTCAAAATCCTCAAAGAAAATCCACAAATAACTGTCGATGAGCGATTAAAAAGTTTGTTATTAGCGGGATTTGACCCACTTGCAGAACTTTTGGATGAGTTACAAGGTGGATATAAAATATCTGATGAGTTAACGCTTGAGACGAATAACCGAGTCAAGCCTGTCTTTGCTGAGCTAGAGTCCTACCTAAATCAGTTGGTCTCAAATAATGATGGGGAGATATCTACTGATACATATAATCAACAAGAAGAAAGTATTCCTCAGCTACAAGAGTTAGCCATTTCTCAACAGTCAATATTTCAGCAAGAAATTACGACCAAAATGCGAGATATGCTGCAATTATTTCGGGCGGCAGATAGTGCGGAAAGCCGATCGCAGTTACAAGCAGTTTGTAATTACTTCCAAGAAATCGGCAATAACTTTGATTTACGCAATTGGACTAATTTAGTCACTCAAATTAAAAATGCGATCGCTCAGCCGAACAATTCATACCGTACCCTCGCACCTATTTTGATTCGAGAGTTAAAAGAAGCTCAAGATCTAGTACTGGCAGATCGGGAATTAGAAATTGCTGTGTCATTACAACTTCAAAACCTCTTGCCATATCGATTTTCGGAGCCAGAGGATGATGAAGTTAGTACAATTTTTACTACTGCGTCTGGGAATATAGGCGAAGATTCAAATGTCAATGATTTTGATGTTTCCGATACATCCAATATATCCACCGATGGAGATTTCGTTTTAAATCCAGATGTAGATATCGATCTATTTGCTGATCAGCTTGATGAAGAAGTATTTGATTTGCCAGATACCCGTAAAAATCAAATTGATCAGATGGATTGGATGGATAGCGAATATGAAATCACTGAAAATCAGCATGTTGATGGGCCAAAAGTCGGTGCTTCAGAATTAAAATCTCTGGCTATTCTATTTGAAAACGATGATATCGATTTTGATGCTGCATGGGAGGATATCGAATCCAATGAAACGAATATCGCAAACCATAGCGCTACTGAGACTTCTGACAGTCATGATGAGTTTGCCGATCTCCTTGACAATAATTCTGACAACAATGATGTAACTGCTCCAAACTTAAGCCGTGGAGAATCTAGTATTGAGCAACTGTTTGGTGAGGTTTATGACCAAGACTTAACCATTGAAGAGAATAGTAGTTCTCTATTTCCAGATGATTTAGAAGATTCATGGGTG
The DNA here is from genome assembly GCA_023336205.1 of Pseudanabaena sp. Salubria-1. Lineage (GTDB taxonomy): Bacteria > Cyanobacteriota > Cyanobacteriia > Pseudanabaenales > Pseudanabaenaceae > Pseudanabaena. The sequence continues at coordinate 97,655 of JALQCR010000015.1, read as the reverse complement.
CAGACCGCTGAAGTCAGTCCTGAAATCATTCCTGAAAGGGAACAAGCAAGTTTAGATAGCCTATTTACAGAAGATTTGGCTGATGAAGAGTCTCTAGACAACCAATTTGATTTTGATTTAGGGATGGACATTGTTGAGCAAATTAGTGTTGAGCAAGTTAGCGATTATCAAGTAGATGATGCACTTTCAATTGACAATGAGTTTAGTAGCGATATTGAGGTCAGTGAAATAGATGTTGAGAAGAATAGCTTTCCTGAATTACTATCTCAATTAGAAAGTGCAGAACAGTTTGTAGACAATCAACTGGATGACACAGATGACTCTCAGCCTCTCTCTAGCGAAGAATATTTTGCCGCGATCGCAAGGGCAGAGATTGAGAATGCTGGTGGTGATGACAATATTCCTAGCGAGCCATTTGCCTTAACTTTTTCGGAAGAGGGAATGAATTTACTTGACGATCCGTTTGCGATCGACGGAAGTCTGGACGAAGTCTTATTAGAATCATCTCCTGACCTTATTAATGAAGAAACTGTCAATGCTGATGTAGATAATTCCTTTGAAGATTCCGAAGAAATTGTATCTAACGACTACATAGGGGCTGTCCCTAACTACGGCTCTGATGGCATCGATACGACTGGATTGAATATATTTGATGAGCTAGGATTTGACAATGATGAGTTTGACGAAGTAGTGAACCCGCAGGAAGTTGTAGGATCAGCAAATGTAGTTGTTCCTGACACAATCGCTAATGATTTCGATGACAAACTTTCTAGCACTGAAGATTTAGGAGATTTCTTTGCAGGAACTGAAGAGCCTGAAATAGCCAGCAGTGATATTTCTGATGTTGACAATGCGATCGTCGAATTTTCAAATACTGAAGATTTAGGAGATTTCTTTGCAGGAACTGAAGAGCTTGAAATTGCTAGTGATATTTCTGATGTTAACAATGTGATCGCCGAATTTTCTAGCACTGAAGATTTAGGAGATTTCTTTGTAGGCTCTTCAGAGCCTGAAATAGCCAGCAGTGATATTTCTGATGTTGATAATGCGATCGCCGAATTTTCTAGCACTGAAGATTTAGGAGATTTCTTTGCAGGAACTGAAGAGCCTGAAATTGCTAGCGATATTTCTGATGTTGACAATGCGATCACCGAATTTTCTAGCACTGAAGATTTAGGGGATTTCTTTTCAGGAACTGAAGAGCCTGAAATTGCTAGCGATATTTCTGATGTTGACAATGCGATCGCTGAATTTTCTAGCACTGACGATTTAGGAGATTTCTTTTCAGGAACTGAAGAGCCTGCAATTGTTAGCGATATTTCTGATGTTGACAATGCGATCCCCGAATTTTCTGGCACTGAAGATTTAGGAGATTTCTTCGCAGGAACTGAAGAGCCTGAAATTGCTAGCGATATTTCTGATGTTGATAATGCGATCGTCGAATTTTCTAGCTCTGAAGATTTAGGAGATTTCTTTGCGGGATCGGAAGATCTTGATGTTCCTGATGATATAAGTAATGACTCTGCTGATAGTTTTGATGAGAAATATAGTAATACTGATGATTTAGGCGATTTCTTTTCCACTGCTGAAGAGCCTGAGATTTCTGTCGAAGTAAATGAAGAATTAGATGCTTTTGCTGATCGTACAGATTTTACTGAGAAATCGGATAATTTCTTTAGCGATTCTGAAGATTCTGAAATTACTTCTACTGATATCAGCGATTGTAATATTGATGGTTTTGAACAAGAATTCTCTAATACTGAAGATCTAGAGGATTTCTTTGCAGCGTCAGACGAACCTAAAAGCTCTATTGATATCCTTAATACTAGTGAATCTACTTATGAATTCAACAACACTGAATCTTTAGGCGATTTCTTTGATGAAGTAGAAGAATCCCAAAGTTTAATAGAAAATATTGTAAATGATGATTTTGATGAATTTAGTGCGAATCTAACTAATCTTGATGAATACGATAATGTAGTTGATATATCCGAAGAAGATCAAGAAGCATTTGTTGATTTTGATTCACCTCAAGATATCAATTCCGATTCCTTGCCAATGCTAGATGAAGATATTTCTGAAGAAACGCCAACAAATTTGTCAGGAGAATTTTTTGAGCAAATCAACTCTTCAGATGAGTTAAATTTGGCTGACTTATTTGCTGATGCTGAAGAGGAAGATTTAACCGTAGTGGAAGATGAACTCAACTTTGATCAGGCAACTTCATTAACTCAAGCAGATGACATTAATGATTTGACAAATATGTTAGATGAGAACTTGCAGTGGCCTCCAAATGTTCAAGAAGATCTACATTTGGAGGATAATGACGCATCGGCAAAGACCACCATTGATAATTTGGCGGATTTCTTCCAAGGTGATGATGATTTGGAAGCAAATAATTTTCTGCAAAATTCTGAAGAAGAATTGGTAATCTCTAATCTAACTGATGACACACCTCTAGGCTTTGGCGAATTTAACGAATTTGCTGACTTAGATGAAGACATTTCTGAATTAGATTTTTCTCTCTCCCAAGACCCAGAAACAAAAAAACTAGAACCTGAGCAGCAATTGCAGACTGAAGAACTAAATGGGATTGATGACAACTTCGACTTCGATGATTTAGAAGCGATGATTGGCAGTTCTAGTAATATGCCAAATGATGTGAATAATAGAACCTTTGATGATCCGATTACAGCTACTGTTATCAATGATCAGGGCTCATCGGATTCCAATGATATGAATTTTGATGAATTGGAAGCTCTTCTAGGTGAGAGTAACAGCTTTGACGAGACTGAAAAAACTAAGAAGGCAACTGATGGGTTTGATGAGTTAGAATTCCTGATTCAAAATACATTTGCTCCAGAGGTCGGGCAGGTGATCACTAAAACTCCTAAACGTCAACCCGCCGCCACTCGCAAGCCAAGGCTTACAGATTCAACCATGCGTGTTGATGTAAAGTACCTTGACAGTCTTAATAACCTTGTTGGGGAACTGGTTGTAAACCGTAATCTTTTGGAACAGGATCAGGAAAGACTTCAACAGTTTATTACTAACCTATTGCATCAAGTGCAGTTATTAAGTGATGTATCGCAGAGAATGCGTGATCAATACGATCGTTCTTTGCTCGAAGCTTCGCTAACCGCAGGGCGTGGTGGACGATCCTCCTATAGTTTTGACACGCCATCACAATTAAGTGATAGTTCAAATTCAAATACTTCGGTGACCAATGACTTTGAAGGAATTGAGTTTGATCGCTACAATACTTTCCACGTTCTATCGCAAGAGATCATTGAGTTGATTGTTCGAGTTCGTGAGTCGGCTTCGGACATTGAGTTCGTGGTTGGTGAGACAGATCAAGTAACTCGTCAGTTAGGCACGATTACCACTCAAGTTCAAGACGATTTAAAACAATCGCGCATGGTTCCCTTTGCGCAGATTGCCGATCGCTTACCCAGAGGTATTCGCGATCGCGCTCTCAAAACAGGCAAACAGGCGGAGCTAGAAATATTTGGACGAGAGACGCTGATCGATAAGGCGATTTTGGAGCAGCTTACTGATCCACTTACGCACCTTGTAAATAATGCGATCGATCACGGTTTAGAAGATCCCACCACTCGCCAAGCGGCTGGGAAATCAGCAACTGGAAGATTGACTGTAAGAGCCTATCACCAAGGTAACCAGACCGTAATCTCAATTAGCGATGATGGTGCTGGTATCAGTACAGACAGAGTTAAGAAAAGTGCTGTTGCCAAGGGGGTGCGATCGCAAGCTGAGGTTGATCGTCTCAATGAAACTGAAGTGTATTCCTTGCTGTTTGAGGCTGGATTTAGTACTGCGGCCCAAGCCGATGAATTTAAAGGTCGCGGAGTTGGTCTAGATGTGGTTAAAACCTGCCTTGATGATATCCGTGGTGTAATTATCGTGGAATCGGTAGTTGGTAAGGGAACGACCTTTACAATTCGCTTACCGTTGACTCTGAGTATTTCTAAGGCAATGTTTTGCATTAGCGATCGCGCTCGAATTGCCTTCCCCGTTGATGGCTTCGAGGATATGGTGGAAGTTCCACAAAGCCAGATCATTCTTAACGAGAAGGGACAGCCCTGCTTGCCTTGGCGCGATACAGTCTTGCCATTCCAACATTTGTCTAACTTGCTATCCTATAGTCGCCATCTCAGCCGCAGCAGCATTTATGGTAAGCAGGAAAACGATGAACTTTGCATTATTATTCTCCGCAATGACACTAGTTATCTCGCCCTACAGGTCGATCAATTCCTTGGTGAATATGAAATCGTAATTAAACAACTAGAGGGCCCAATTCCTCAGCCATCAGGAATTGCGGGAGCAACTGTATTAGGGGATGGTCGCGTCATGGCGATCGCTAACGTGTTGGAGCTATTTGACATCGCTAGCGGCAGATTGCGTCCTTCGACTTCAGGGCTGACTATTCAGCCAACGGTCGAAGAAGATGTTGCTGTCGATCCAACGGTACTAATTGTCGATGACTCGATTACAGTACGTGAGTTGCTATCACTGACCTTTGCGAAAGTAGGCTATCGCGTTGAACAAGCAAAGGATGGTCAAGATGCATGGGAAAAACTTCGTGCTGGGCTGCCCTGTGACATGATCTTCTGCGATATTGAAATGCCACGGATGGATGGATTAGATCTACTATCGAGATTGCAAAAGGATTCTCGACTGAAAGAGATTCCTGTGGCAATGTTAACTTCACGCGGAGCCGATCGCCATCGTCAGTCAGCAATTCAACTTGGGGCAAAGGGTTACTTCACTAAGCCCTATCTTGAAGAAGAATTATTGAGTGCCTCGAAGCGTCTCTTAGCTGGAGAAACTCTGCCTATCTAAAATATTTAAGAATGTGCTTTGCATATTCTTAAATTAAGAAAAAACTATGCTGCTGAGTCTCAAAATTGAAAATTTTGCCCTAATTGATCGCTTAGAGCTTGAGCTATATGCGGGTCTAAATATTCTCACAGGCGAAACAGGAGCAGGCAAATCAATTGTCCTCGATGCTCTAGATGCTGCACTTGGAGGCAAGGTGTCAGCGCGAATGTTACGAACTGGTGCAGATCGTGCCAATATCGAAGCTACTTTTTCAACGAATCAGTCGATCGCCCAGTGGCTAGAGATTCAAGAAATTGATGCAATTGATGCCGAAACGTTGATGTGTAGCCGTGAAATCACTGCGAAGAGCAATCGTACCCGCATTAATGGCGTGGTTGTGAATAAACAGCAAATTCAAGAATTGCGCGATCGCCTTGTCGAGATTACGGCGCAAGGTCAGACGATCTTACTGAGTCAAGCTGCTCAACAGAGGGAATGGCTAGATAGCTTTGGCGATCAAGCTTTTAGTCAGGCTGTGTCATTGCAAAGGCAAAAAGTCGCAAAGCTATTTGAAGCAAAGGAGCGATCGCGCAAAGCTTTATTTGATCGTCAGCAGAATGAACGCAATCGGCTACAGCATTTGGACATGTTGCGCTATCAACTTAAGGAATTAGAGGCAGCAAAATTAGATGATCCCGATGAATTAGATAATCTCGAAAGCGATCGCAATCGGTTAGCCCATAGTGTGGAATTACAAAAGCAAGGCTATGCAGTGTACGAAGTGCTTTATCAGAATGACAGTGGCAATGCTTGTGCAGATTTGTTAGGGCAAGCAGAGTCTATTCTCACAGAAATGACAACACTTGATCGTGAAGCTGAGGGCATTCTCGAATTAGTTTCTAGCGCTCTTGCTCAAGTAGAAGAGGCAGGACGACAGATCAACAATTATGTCAATCGTCTTGATTCTGATCCTGAACAACTAGAATCGATTGAGCAAAGGATCAATCAAATCAAGCAAATCTGTCGTAAATATGGCACTCTTCCAGAAGCGATCGCCTATACCGAAAAGTTGCAACTTGAACTTGCCGAACTCACCGATCAAAGTATCTCAATTGAAGATTTAGAACGCAAAGCGGCAGCTGATTTACAGGCTTTATTGAAGGCTTGTAAAAAACTGACAGAATTACGTCGGCAAACGGCGATCGCTCTCGAACAAGTGCAAATCGATGCTTTGAAAATGCTGGCGATGGAAAAAGTTCGTTTTCAGGTCGGAATTTATCCGAGTGAACCCAACGCATTAGGCGGTGATCGTATAGTCTTTGAGTTCAGCCCTAATCTTGGCGAGCCTTTGCAACCTCTTGCGGAAACAGCTTCAGGAGGAGAAATGAGTCGATTTTTATTAGCGCTGAAAACTTGTTTTGTGAAGCAGAAAACCCAAGATTCTCAACCAGCATCTACAGAATTTAATCATGCGAAGGTCGGCACAATGGTATTTGATGAAATTGATGCTGGCGTATCAGGTCGAGTTGCCCAAGCGATCGCAACGCAACTCTGGCAACTGAGCCGTAGTTCTCAAGTCCTTTGCGTGACTCACCAGCCATTAATTGCCGCGATCGCTGATCGACATTTCCATGTTAGTAAGCAGGTAATCGGCGATCGGACTCAAGTGCAAATTCGCCTATTAGAATTGGAAGAACGCAAACAGGAACTAGCTCAGATTGCTTCAGGAATGAATGTTGAGGAGGGGAAAGAAGGAAAAAGGAAAAAGGAAAAAGGAAAAAATATTGATAAGGAGAGTGTTAGTAGTACGGTGTCTCAGGCGATCGCTTTTGCTGAGTCTTTGCTAGAGCAGGCTGCTACGATCAAAGCTAGTAGCTAAAATATTAAGGCTGACCAGCAATCAATTGCTGGCTAAAATCTTCGTCTGCTTCAGCAGACTGAAGAGTAATAATTCTAATTAACCCGTTTCAACGGGTTTTAGCTTTTAGCCCGCACTTGAGTACGGGCTGCTGCGGATACGATGCTCTTTCTCGCTCAATTAAATATATGAATACTCAAGATCAACCTGATAAGCAACCTGAGACTAAGCAAGAACCAATTCTCTGCCCTCACTGCCTGCGCACAGCCACTAATGGTATTAAATGCCAAGGTATTTGTGTTGCTGATAGTAATTATTGATTTCTATGTTGCTAATCGTTGCGGAACTTTACCGTTTCTCAATTAAGTATTCTTAGTAATTTACACTAGGGGCATAGCTATCAACTTATTACATGAATTATTAATCTTTCTAAACTCAATTTGTTGTAATTACTAACCTTATACCTATGTCACAACCCACGATTGAATCTGTTTTACAAGAAAAGCGATTGTTTGAGCCTTCTGCGGAGTTTTCGCAAGCTGCTCATATTAAAAGTCTTGCTGAATATCAACAAATTTATGATCGAGCCAAAGCCGATCCTGCTACCTTCTGGGCTGAGCTAGCCGAGCAGGAACTCTACTGGTTTGAGAAATGGCACACCGTTCTCGATTGGCAACCACCATCGGTGAAATGGTTTGACGGTGGCAAAATTAATATTTCCTACAACTGTCTCGATCGCCACTTGACCACTTGGCGCAAAAACAAAGCGGCTCTAATTTGGGAAGGTGAAAATGGCGACTCGCGCACACTTACCTATGCCCAATTACATCGCGAAGTTTGTCAGTTTGCCAATGCCCTCAAACAATTAGGAGTCCAAAAAGGCGATCGCGTTGGTATTTATATGCCGATGATTCCTGAAGCTGCGATCGCCATGCTTGCCTGTGCCAGAATCGGCGCGGTACATGGTGTCGTATTTGGTGGATTTAGCGCCGAAGCTTTGCGCGATCGCCTTGTCGATGCCGAAGCAAAACTCGTCATCACCGCCGATGGTGGTTGGCGCAAAGATGCGATCGTGCCATTAAAAGAGCAAGTAGATAAGGCGATCGCCAATGGAGCCGCACCTTCCGTTACCGATGTCTTAGTTGTGAAACGGACAGGTCAAAATACGCATATGACCGCAGGGCGAGATCATTGGTGGCATGATTTACAGCAAGGAGTTTCCGCTAAATGTGATGCAGAGCCAATGGATAGTGAAGATATGCTATTCGTTCTTTATACTTCTGGCAGTACTGGTAAACCAAAAGGAGTTGTGCATACTACGGCTGGTTATAATCTTTATAGCCACATGACCACCAAATGGATTTTTGATCTCAAAGATACCGATGTGTATTGGTGTACAGCTGATGTGGGCTGGATTACAGGACATAGCTACATTGTCTATGGACCCTTATCCAATGGTGCAACTACACTGATGTATGAAGGAGCGCCTCGCCCTTCTAATCTTGGCTGTTTTTGGGATGTAATTGAGAAGTATCAGGTGAGTGTGTTCTATACCGCTCCTACAGCCATTCGCGCCTTTATTAAAATGGGTGAACATCATCCCAACACCCGTGATCTCTCCTCACTGCGTTTGTTGGGAACCGTGGGTGAACCGATTAATCCTGAAGCTTGGATGTGGTATCACCGCGTGATCGGCGGTAGTCGCTGTCCAATTGTGGATACATGGTGGCAAACAGAGACAGGTGGAATCATGATTACAGCGCTTCCTGGAGCAGTTCCCACAAAACCAGGTTCGGCGACACTTCCATTCCCAGGGATTATTCCTGATATTGTCGATCTTGAAGGTAATCCTGCCCATGAGAACGAAGGCGGCTATCTGATTGTACGTCATCCTTGGCCAGGAATGATGCGAACGGTTTACGGTGACCCAGAGCGTTTCCGTAAGAGCTATTGGGAGCATATTCCTCCCAAAGATGGCAACTATGTCTATTTTGCGGGTGATGGCGCTCGTAAGGATGAAGATGGCTATTATTGGGTGATGGGTCGCGTCGATGATGTAATTAATGTCGCTGGTCACCGTTTAGGAACTATGGAAATCGAATCGGCATTAGTCTCCCATCCTGCGGTTGCCGAAGCTGCTGTAGTTGGTAAGCCTGATGAGTTAAAAGGTGAGGATATCTTTGCCTTTGTAATTCTGGAAGGCGATCGCCAACCTAGTGAAGAACTCGCCAAGGAACTCAAAAAACACGTTGTCGGTGAAATTGGGGCGATCGCTCGTCCGAATGAGATTCGCTTTGCGGAAGCTTTACCGAAAACGAGATCGGGGAAAATTATGCGGCGTTTACTGCGATCGCTAGCCTCTGGTCAAGAAATCACCAGCGATACTTCCACCCTAGAAGATCGTTCAATTTTAGATAAGTTACGCGAAGGTGCTTAACAAAAAAGAGGCTGTGCGATGCACAGCCTCTTTTTTGTTATTTAAGCTCTGCTAGAGCTTTACGAGCTTGGGTTAAACCATCAATGTTGCCTTGTTGATTAAAGAATCGCTCAGCACTTTCTAACATCTTGCGGGCTTCGATCGCACGTTGTTGAGTTGCCAGAACCTTACCCAAAGCTAGATAAGTTGGTGCATCCTCTGGCTCAGCTTCAAGGATTTGGCGATAAGCCACGATCGCACCTGATAGCGAACCTTGCTGAATATAAATGTCAGCGATCTCCCGTTGCAACTCGATCAAATTATTAACAGGGATATTTCTTGCTCCTGCGGCGCGACGGAGAGAGGCGATCGCTTCAGCATAATTACCTTCTCTTTGAAAGACCTTAGACATGGCAAGATTAGCTTGAGGGTGTCGAGGATCGACTTCTAAAGCTCGTTTGAACTTAGCGATCGCCTCTTCATATTGATTTTGCTCAGCAAATAAACCACCAAGAGCCACCAGTACATCAGCGTCAAAAGGAGCAATCTTATCGGCTTGGTTATAAGCGGCAAAAGCACCTTTCCGATCTCCTGAGAGTTTTAAAACGTAGCCCAAATTCAGATAAATCTTGGCATTCCTAGGTGCAACTGCGATCGCTTGACGATAGATTTTTGCAGCTTCGGCATATTGTTTTTGTTCAGTCAACAGAAAGCCAACACTGTTGTAAGCATCTATATTTTGGCGTTCCAAGGCGATCACACGACGATAAGCGTTTAACGCGCTAGGATAGTCTTTAATGCGGACATAGACAAAACCTAATGCATTAAAGGCTTTCGCATTATTGGCATCTAATTTAGTAGCTTTATCTAGAGCCGCGATCGCTCCAGAATAATTATTCTGTTGAGTTAGTAAAAATCCAAGGCTAGTAAAAATGCGTGAGTTCCTTGGCTCCAAGTTCGCAGCCTGTTGATAAGCTGAGATCGCGCCTGAAATGTTATTGTTTTGCCACAGTTGTCGCCCCTGCCTGATCCATTCCGTAGCATCCTTTTGGGCTTGGGCATGAGCACTTTCGGTCATCGGCAGAGTCATAACCCCTGCGATCGTTAATACTAGAGCGAGATTTGTAAGGCTGGTGAGTGAACGAAACAAGCGCATAAGCTTTTTAAATTACATTAATGATTTTCTATGGTTGCCCGTATAGCAGACCATAAAATTTCTATTCTTCAGGGTTTGACTCTTCCATATTAACAAGCTCGACTGAGTTCGGGGCATTACGAGCATCAGTAAAATCCGTTCCTTCAATACTTTTCAGTGTTGATAGATAAGTTCCTGTCAAATCTGCACCAATTAATTTGGCATTAGCTAGATTTGCCCAATTTAGCTTGGCATTAGTCAAATTAGCGTGGCTAAGATCGGCTCCAGCGAGATTTGCACCCGTTAAATTTGCCCTTGTGAGATCAGCTTCGGTGAGATTTGCCCCACGTAAGTCTGCCCCATTCAGGTAAGCTCCCGTCAAAAAGGCGTTTGACAAATTAGCTCGACATAGGCGCGATCGCGTGAGGTTGGCGCTAGTCAAAAACGCATTACTAAAATTAGTCTCTACTAAGACCGCATCACTGAGATCGGCTTCAATTAAAAATGCTTCGGATAGATTTGCGCCAATTAATGATGCTTGTTCGAGAATAGTGCCATTGAGATTTGCTTGAATCAGAATTGAACCACTCAAATTTGCTCTTACTAAATTTGCCAGATTTAGTTCCACATCTTCTAAATTGGCAATATCAAGAGTTATTTCCTCAAGATCTGATTCAATAAAATTTGCTCCAGTCAAATTCGCTCCAGTCAAAATCAATCCGATGAGCGATCGCTTACTAAAGTCGCGATCGCCCAAAGCGTAACTTTCGAGAAGTTCTTTTGCATTCATGATTGATTGACAGATGATTAGGGACGATAACCCGAAGCAAGCAACTGCGCGACTGACTTGGCATGGTAGGACAAGATAATATCTGCACCAGCACGCTTCATGCTTAACAGTGTCTCAAACATGACCTTCTTCTCATCAATCCAGCCGAGTTGCGCCGCCGCTTTAACCATTGCATACTCACCACTGACGTTGTAGGCGGCTACAGGTACATTGGTTGCATCTTTCACCTTGGCGATGATATCCAAATAAGCGAGAGCTGGTTTGACCATCACAATATCTGCACCTTCAGCAATATCTAGATAGACTTCCTTAATAGCTTCACGGGAATTAGCAGGATCCATTTGATAGGTCTTCTTGTCACCAGACTTAGGTGCAGAGCCTAGAGCATCGCGGAAAGGTCCATAGTAAGCAGAGGCATATTTGGCGGAATAGGCGAGAATGCCCACATTCTCAAATCCAGCTTCATCCAGCCCTTGTCGAATCGCTCCAATCCGACCATCCATCATGTCGGAAGGTGAGACAAAATCAGTGCCAGCAGCAGCTTGGGAAACAGACATTTTGACAAGAACTTCAACGGTCTCATCATTAAGAATTACGCCATTATCATCAATAATGCCGTCATGCCCATGTGTAGTGAAAGGATCAAGAGCGACATCGGTAAAAATAATAATATCGGGAACTACTGCCTTAATTGCTCTAACTGCACGCTGTGCTAGTCCTTCAGGATTGAAACTTTCACTTCCTGTAAGATCTTTTTTCTCTTCAGGAACCGCAGGGAAAAGGGCGATCGCCTTAATTCCTAATGCATAAATCTCTTCTACTTCTTTAACCAATAGATCGAGAGTAAAGCGATAGGCTTCAGGCATTGAAGGGATTTCAACACGATTATTCTCTCCTTCCATCACAAACATAGGATAGATGAAGTCATCTGTTGATAGATGGTTTTCTCTAACTAGGCTACGGACAGAAGGATTACGGCGGAGGCGGCGAGGACGATGTGTGAGTTGCATTGATGTTTCTTGACTTTTCTTAATGAATTTGCGTTAAAAACATTTAGTAAAACATTTATTTTTTAGATATGTATTATACCAGAATCACTAACACTAATTCCAAAAAGAAAAGTGGCGCGATGCGCCACTTTTCTTTATAAACACTCAAACGTTTACTAAAAAGAAAGGCAGCGCGAAGCGCTGCCTTTCTTTTAAATACCCAAACGTTGATAGATTTGGTCAAGATTTTTAAGATGCTTATTAGGATCGAAGCAAGCAGCTAACTCTTCTTCAGAGAAAGTTTTCTTCACGGTTTCATCTTCGCTGATCAACTTACGGAAATCACCGTCAGTTTTATTCCAAGCAAGGTGGGCAGCTTTCTGAACGATCGCATAGCTATCTTCACGACTCAAGCCTTTAGTGACCAGTCCCAGCAGCACTTGCTGACTGAAGACCACACCACCATAACAATAGAGATTGCGTTCCATGTTGTGGGTATGCACCAACAGATTTTTGGTTAAATCCGTGATTTCCCTAAGCATGAAGTGCGTGAGAATGCAGCTATCAGGTAGCAGTACCCGTTCCGCCGCACTATGGGAAATATCGCGTTCATGCCATAGAGCCACATTTTCCAGAGCCGTGGTCGCATAGCCCCGCAACAAACGCGCCATACCCGTTAAGCGTTCCGAACGGATCGGATTACGTTTGTGAGGCATTGCTGACGAGCCTTTTTGTCCCTTGGTGAAATGTTCTTCTACTTCGAGGACATCGGTGCGCTGCAAGTTACGGATTTCGACGGCAAAGCGTTCGATCGATGCGCCGATAAGGGCTAGTACTTGCGAGAACTCGGCATGGCGATCGCGAGAAATTACCTGCGTCGATGCACAATCGGGCTGTAGTCCTAACTTTTGACAGGCGATCGCCTCAATACGCGGATCGACATTGGCATAGGTTCCCACTGCGCCCGAAATTTTACCGACAGCAATAGTTTTGCTTAAGTTCAATAGGCGATCTCGATGGCGCAACATTTCCGCTAACCAGCCAGCTAGCTTAAATCCAAAGGTAATTGGCTCTGCATGGATACCATGCGTCCGACCCGACATAATCGTGTAGCGATGTTGTTGGGCTTGAAAGCGAATGGCTTGGATTGCTTCTTCTAACTGGGCTTGGATAATTTCTAAGCTATTGACTAATTGCACTGCTAGAGCCGTATCTAGCACATCGGAACTAGTCAAACCGAGGTGAATATAGCGTCCTGCATCACCTACATATTCATTTACGTTGGTCAAAAACGCGATCATGTCGTGCTTGACCGTTAACTCAATTTCATTGACGCGATCGGCATCAAAATCTGCTTTTGCCTTTATTTCTTCGACAGCATCAGCAGGTATATAGCCTAACTCTGCCTGTGCTTCGCAAACGGCAATCTCAACTTGCAGCCAAGTTTGATATTTATGCCGATCTGTCCATAATCGCCCCATTTCGGGCAGTGTATAGCGTTCTATCAAGATTTACGCTCTTAAAATAATCACAATTTCTAATTATAGCAAGCCACAGCTAAAACAAGACACTTACCAAGTTTCCTTTTTAATACATTTGCTAAATAATAAGCAAGATTACAAGGGAATACATTGCCAACCATTTTATATCATGTTTGTGAATAAGTCCTGAATGCAGGGCTCTATTACTAGATTTTAGAGTGACTAGAGAAACACTTGTATTGAGATTAGTGACCCAATGATAAATTGCCCTTAAAATATTAGCAGTCATTCGATTGATTTTGCGTAACGCCTATTCACCTCATCCCAATTTACTACATTCCACCAAGCATTGAGATAATCAGCGCGACGATTCTGATACTTCAAATAGTAGGCGTGTTCCCAAACATCGTTACCCAAAATTGGATAATTTCCATCCAGTAATGGGCTATCTTGATTGGCGGTGCTAATTATCTTGAGTTTGCCATCTTTTGCACGAATCAGCCACGACCAGCCACTTCCAAATCGTTTGAGTCCAGCCTCGTTAAATTGCTTTTGAAAATCACTAAAACTGCCAAACTCTCGAACTATTGCTTTAGCAATCTCTCCTGTGGGTTTACCCCCTGCTTTTGGAGCCATGATTTCCCAGAACATGCTGTGATTCACATGACCACCGCCCTGGTTTTTAACGATGCTACGAATATCTTCAGGAACTTTACTTAGATCTTGGAACAAATCTTCAATGGTTGCATTTTGGAATTGTGGATATTTAGCGATCGCTGCATTTAAGGAGTTGACATAGGCAAGATGATGCTTATCGTGGTGCAACTTCATAGTTTGTTCGTCAATAAATGGTTCTAGTGCATTATATGCATAGGGCAATGGAGGAAGTACAAACTTTCCTTTTGCGCTTTGTTTGTCAATTTTTTGAGATTGCACATTCTGGGCGGATGCCTCACTAGTTTCTAATCTTTGGTTAATTGTGCAAATAGCTATTGCCACAATTAATATCCCAACGATGAAGCGTAATGCTAAAGAGAACCGAAATGATTGAAGTTTCATTGTTGATTTCTACGAAAGTAATTGGATTTTATTATTGCATAATTGTAATTGTCAAAAGCCCTTGCTGACCGAGCAACATTTCGCGCAACAGGCTAAAAATACCGACACCAATTACAGGGGAAATATCGATGCCGCCGATAGGTGGGATCAGCTTACGCAATACAAACAACAAAGGCTCTGTGGGAAAAGTAATCAGGCTATAGGGAAATTGTTTGAGGGGAATCTGGGGATACCATGTCATCACGATACGGAATATGTACATCAAGATGAACAAACCCAACACAATATTAAGTGCTAAAGAGCTAATGGCGATCGCGTCCACAACAGTAACCAGTTTCTAATTTCAAATGCTTAATGCGATTGATCCTAACAGTTTTACTTGCGTTTGAACTAGATCATGCCTCCATAAATCGCAGTTTTCTCGTTGCTAATCCATGCCCAAAGTTGATCGCCATAGGAGAAATGCCACCACTCGTTAGGATGTCTTACCAATCCACTATGGTTCATCACTTCATTTAATAATTGGCGATCGCGATGAAATTCCATTTCTAAACTATCAAAAAGTAAGGTGGGCAAAGCCCACCCTACTTTTACTATTTCTCAGCTTTAGGAACTACCGATACAATCAAGAGATTATCGGGTTGCAATAATTCCTTCGCAGCACGATTGACCTGCTCAAGCTTTATCGATTGAATGCGCTGAGGAAACTTGTAAAAATCGCCCACTGGTAAACCATAGATCTCATCACTTAGTAAAGAGTCTGCAATATTATCAGGATCGGCAAACTCAGTCGAGAAATTGTTAATCAAGCTCTTCTTTGCCACTTCAAATTCGGCTTGGGTAATCCCCTTATCGCGCACATCTCTGAGCAAAGATACAGTAGCCGCGATCGCCTTTGCCGTATCCTTACCACTGGTTTGCATTTGTACTATAAACGCGCCCTGTGGTGGTCTACCCGCTTGGAAATAGCTATAAATGCCATAGGTCAAACCAAGGCGATCGCGTATTTCCGTACCAAGGCGGCTGGATAATGTATCACCACCTAAAACTTGGTTTAGCAATAGTGCGGGATAAAATTGAGGATCGGAACGAGAAATACTCGGATGTCCAATGATCGTGACCGCCTGAGTTTTACCCGCTAGAGACGTTTGCTTCTCATTTGTTGCAGAAAGGTTAGGAACTTTAGGAAATTGGAACTTTGGAGCTTTGCCTGTTGCTTGCCATTTACCCAATTTTTCTTCGAGTAAAGCTCTCACTATCGCAGGGTCGAAATCTCCCATGAGTGTGAGAATCGTACTGTCAGGACGATAATAGGTTTTATAGAAATTCGCTAAATCTTCGCGTTTTAAAGATCTGAGAGTTGCTTCAGTTCGCATCGCATAAAATGGATGCTCTTTAGGATAGAGCGTTGATTGGAAGATCCGACGCACTAAAGCATTAGGATTGTCCAGCTCTGACTTAAAGGCTAAGAGATTGCGCTGAAGATTTAGGTCAAATTCCTTGGCTGGGAAAGTTGCATTTTGCAGCAAGTCGGCTAATTGATCGATCACAATTGGCAAATCTTTGGATAATGCGATGCCTGAAACACCTACACTTTCACGACCTGCCGAAAATCCTAAACTAGCTCCACGATTTTCTAAGCGTGATGCAAGGGTTAGCGCATCTTTGGTGGTAGTGCCATTGGTAAGATTTTGCGCCGTGATTCCTGCCAAACCAGCTTTTTCAATTGAGTCAAAGCCTGCGCCTGCATTGATTTCACCCATTAGAGTTACTGTCGGCGTACTGCGATCGGTCAATAACAATACTTTCAAGCCATTGGCTAACGTGAACTTGTCGGGCTCCACCGCCGTGGGAATATCGACTTTGTTAATTAATGCACTTTCTGGCAAATACTTAGCTACTTCTGATGGATCGACAGGAGAGCTAGGTTTAAATGCTTGGGAAGAATGTGCATTACTGGGAGTTGTGCCAGCACCAGCCGTAATTACCGACGGCTCGAAATATCCGACTACACGCCGATCGCGTTGTAAATATTGCTTGGCGACGCGCTTGACATCAGCACTTGTGACCTTATTAACCGCACTCAAGTAGCGATCGCTAAAGCGATAATCCATAGCTACAGTTTGGTTATAGCCAATTTGGCTAGCTTGAGAATTAATATCCCGATTGCCCAAAATGTAACTAGCTCGCATACTAGTTTTGGCTCGTTCTAGTTCTTCTGTGGTAATTGGCTGCGTTTGGAGCTTATCAATTTCAGCCAACAATAAGCGATCTAGTTCTTCGAGCGATTTACCCTCTGTTGGTGTCGCGCTCATAAAGTACCAGCCTGTGCTAATCATTGATGAGGCACTACCACTAGCACTACTCGCTAAGCCTGTCTCCACTAACGCTTGATAGAGTCGTGAACTTCTACCTGATGTCAGGATGCTATCCATTACATCGATCGCTGCTACATCTGCACCATTAACATTAGGCAAATCTGGATAAACTGCTTGCAAAAATGGCACACTACCAGGCTCTTTGAGTCGAATTGGCTTTTGTGCCGATTGAGGTTCTGGTGGCTTGGGTTTACTTTGCTGTGCTTCAGGTGTGATTAATACTTTGGGCTTTGGTGGAGCGGCGATCGCGCCATAGATTTCGCGCACTTTTTTGAGCGTGGCTTCTGTCTCGAAATTACCAACAATTACCAAAGTTGCATTATCGGGGCGATAGAAAGTACGGTAATAATTTTGAATATCCTCAACTGTATAGTTCTCAACATCAGGGCGATAGCCAATCACTGGCCAACCATAAGAACTATCAGGATAAGCCGCTAGCATCACTTGTCGATAAAGTCTTGTGCCTGGGCTATTGTTCCCGCCGTCTAGCTCTGATAAAACAACAGTACGCTCACTTTTGAGTTCATTTTCGCCTGCGACTGTATTGACCATGCGATCGGCTTCCAACCTAAGCATTGCATCCAGTTTGTCGCTTCCTGCTGTCCCCACATAGGCGGTCATGTCATAGCTAGTAAAAGCATTAGAGTCACTTCCTAAGGCACTAAACAATCGTCCAAACTGGATTGGACGATCTTTTGTCCCTTTAAACATCAAATGCTCGAGCTGGTGAGAAATGCCTGTTATTCCTGCTTTCTCATTTTGGGAACCGACGCGATACCAGATCTGCACGCTGACAACAGGAGCTGTATTCACCTGCTTCGTTAACACCGTCAAACCGTTATCTAGGACAGTTTTAATCACATTTCCTGTCAACGATTCGGGCGATTGGTTAGCAATGGTCGTAGTTTTGGCAACTAGATCAGGTTGAGATGCAAATGCTTGACCACCTGACAATTGCCCCAAAGTTGATTGCCAAGCTAGGGGCAAGTTACTGAACATCACCACTGCGATCGCGGTGGCTAGTCCTCGACTCAAAAAAGAGAGCATAAAATTACGCTTCACCGAAATCTCCACGAAATACAGTTTTTATTATAGATGGACTAAACTAACGTCAGTTTAAATTGCAGTGCTTTACGCTCAAACCAGAACCAAGAAATTTTTTGAAAGTGTTGCAAAGCAACACTTTCAAAAAATTTCTTGTGGTTCGTTTAAGCGCAAAGCGCTGTAAGCTTGAGAAATTTGCCTTTCCGCTCTACTAGAGCCAATTTGAAATTATCCCGAACTCACGTTAAATACACTATGAATACAAACGATGACTTGAGTCCTTCGTTTTCTCACTCTGAACTTAAATCTGATTATACTTACGAGTTAATGGATGTAGAAGCTATCCAAAAGGCTTTAGGACGATCGCGTGCTTCGGTATATCGCTATGCTAATACCGATCCATTGCAAGGTTTACTAAACTTACCTTACGATCCAACGCGGTTAAATCCTGAGCTACGCCAAAGCGATCGCGAACCTTTATTATTTCATCCTACTGAGGTGTCAAGATTTGCAAGGGATGTTTTAAAAATGAAACAGGTGACTATTCAGGTGCAGGAGCCAGCCCAAAACGAGACTAATCGACTATTACGAGAAATTTTGCAAGAGATGCGATCGCTCAATCAGGCGATCTCGTCTTTGCGTAATCCCCAGTCGTGAATCATTATGGTTTAATTATAAATACTTTAGCTTTATTTCGGTGCTATGACTCTTGATGCAATCGAATTTGCGGAAAATCCAGAGCCACGTTGCCCTTGTGTGTTGCTTTTAGACACTTCTGGATCGATGGGTGGGGAAAAAATTGCAGCTTTGAATGCAGGGTTGCAAACTTTTCGGGATGATCTGTTGCAGGACAATTTGGCGAGTAAACGGGTGGAAGTGGCGATCGTTGCTTTTGATTCGACGGTGCGCGTGGAGCATGAGTTTGCTACGGCTGAGCATTTTCAAGCTCCAACTTTGACAGCGCAGGGTTTCACCTATACGGCTGCGGGTATTAACAAAGCCCTTGATTTGTTGCAAGCGCGTAAGCGCGAGTATAAGGATAATGGCATTACTTACTATCGCCCTTGGGTGTTTTTGATTACTGATGGTGCGCCCTATGGCGAGGATGCCTATCTTTTGACTCAGGCGGCGCAACGGGTGAAGGAAGAGGAAACAAATAAACGGGTTGCCTTTTTTGCGGTGGGTGTGGAAGGTGCGGATATGAATCAGTTGCAAACGATGTCTGTGCGATCGCCGATTAAGCTCAAGGGATTAAGTTTCCGCGAGATGTTTGTGTGGCTATCGGCAAGTATGCAGCGCGTTTCTCATTCTAAGCCCGATGAGCAAGTTCCTTTAGCACCTCCTACAGATTGGATGTCAGTTTGATGAATCTTGATAATTCCTGTAATTCAGAAAATCCTGATCAATGGTCAGTGGTAGCGGTTTCTCTTGAAGGAACTAGTCATCAAAAGCGCGATTTGCCCTGTCAGGATGCTCATTTTTGGCAAGTGGTAGGCGATCGCATTTTAGTGGCGGGTGTTGCGGATGGGGCGGGATCTGTCTCGCTCTCGGAGGTGGGATCTTTGCTGGCGGTGCAAACGGCGGTGAAGGGAATTGCTTCTAAAATAGCGGAGTCATCAATTCCTGATAATGATGAAGGATGGAAACTGCTGCTTAACAGTGGTTTAGAAGATGCTTTAGCTGCCATTCAAACTGAAGCAGAATCGCGTCAGGTAAATGTGCGTGAGCTATCAACGACTTTGTTAATCGTAGTAGCAACTCCTGAGATTGTGGCGGCGATTCAGGTGGGAGATGGGGCGATTGTGGTTGCTAATCAGAAGGGAACGGCGATCGCTTTAACTGCTCCTCCCATTGAGGAATCCCTAGATTTAGCTACGTTTTTGACTTCACCGAATGGCATTGATTCTGCTCAGATTTGTCTATGGGAAGGGAAACCTGCTCAGTTAGCGATGTTTTCCGATGGGTTGCAAATGTTGGCGCTGCAAATGCCTCAAGGTGTGGCTCACGCGCCATTTTTTGCACCGCTATTTAAGTTCATTGCTGAGGCGAAGGATTTAGATGTGGCGAATCAGGAGTTAACAGGATTTTTGCGATCACCGAGAGTTTGCGATCGCACTGATGACGATTTAACTTTGCTGCTGGCTGCATTACCAAGCGGGGTGTTATAAAATGAGTGAATATGCGCTGCTAACTTATCGATTTAGGAGGATTCAGTCATGATTGTTGCCAGTCCTTTGCTGTCACTTGCGGAATATCTTGCTTACGATGATGGAACCGATACGCGCTATGAGTTAGTTAATGGAGAGTTAGTGGCGATGGCACAACCTACGGGACTTCATGGCGGCATGAGTGAATTTGTCAATGATTCTTTCCGTTTCGAGATTCAGCGTTTGCAGTTGCCATTGATTTCTAAGCAGGATTTGATTGCAGTACAAACGGGGCTAGTTCGTGGCAAAATCACTTGTCGAGTTCCTGATGTGGTGGTGATTACATCGGAGCAATGGCAGGATATGCGATTTCGGGAAGCGGTATTAACGGATTCTGTTCCTTTATTAGTTGTGGAGATCGTCAGTGATAGTACGCGCAATATTGACTATCGTAAGAAGCGAGCAGAATACAATGCGATTGAGATTCCTGAATATTGGATTATTGATTTTAGCGATCGCAAAGTAACGGTTTTACTGCTCGTAGATGGGCTATATGAAGAAATAGTTTATCGAGGCGATGAGGTGATTAAGTCCTTTCTGTTTCCTGAATTGAAGTTAACGCCAACACAAATTTTTAATATTTGATGCTGACTGCATTACCAAGTTAATAGAGCTATACTTAAAAACGAGCTTTTGCTGTAAATAGATGAGATGAAAATTATGGTTACGCAATATCAAGTTCGGCTGTTTCATAATGGTCGCAATCAAACTCTGAATATCCCTCATGCTTTTGAAATGCCTAGTAATGATGTGGTAATTCGCAAAGATGGCGATCGGCTAATTATTGAGCCATTTAAGAAAGGGGCTTTACTGCAATTATTAGCAACTCTGGAAGATATTGATGAAGATTTTCCTAATGTTGACGAGGTTGAGCCAATTCAAAATCAACGTCCTGCTTTTGGAGTCATGAAAGGAAGTGGCGAAATTCTGGGAGATATAGTTGCGTCAGCGTTAAGTAGCTAGGCATAAGAAAACTTAAAAAGCAAAGATTAAGATCCCCGACTTTTTTTGTGAATTTGCAAATTGTCTTTGCTTGCCTAGAAAAAGTCGGGGATCTGGGCATTTACAGGTTTCTTTTGCTGACCTAATTACCTGAGAGTATTTGGTAAAAACAACATGGATAAAAGTTACATTTTCTTAAAGTCACCGATTGGATCGGGTGGTGAGGCAAATATCTATACGGTGCGGATTAGACCTGAACTGGTAGCCAAGGTTTATCATCAGCCGCATGGGGACTATGCGCGAAAGTTAGCGTTTATGATTGCTAATCCCCCTGTCGATCCTCTAGCAAGTTCGGGTCGGGTTTCGATCGCTTGGGCGACTGAGTTGGTGACGGATTTGGGTCTGGTGGTGGGCTTTTTGATGCCTAAGCTGGATACGAGCAAGGCAAAGCCAATTTTTCAATATTACAATCCTTCTGAGCGCCGTAAAGAAAGTCCTACATTTAGCTATGTCTCATTGTTGTGGACTGCGAGAAATTTGGCGCGGGCGGTGCGATCGGTGCATTCGCGGGGATATGTGATTGGGGATGTGAATGAGTCGAATGTGTTGGTTGCCGATGATGCGATCGTGACTTTGGTGGATACGGATTCGTTTCAGGTGAATGATGGAACTACAGTTTATCGCTGTACGGTGGGTAAGCCTGAGTATACTCCGCCTGAGTTACAGGGTGTGAGTTTTCGGGATGTTGATCGCTCGGTGGAGCATGATCTGTTTGGGTTGGGGGTGTTGATTTATCAGTTGTTGATGGAGGGGACGCATCCTTTTGGTGGGGTGTTTAGGGGGCAGGGTGAAGCGCCAGAGTTAAAGGATCGGATTAAGGCGGGACATCTTAGTGGTGCAGAAAAGCCTTAAAAGCGTTGACGCACATAGAATCTCATAATGAGACAGGAGATAGGGAAGGGGCAAAACATGAGATACTCAAGTTCCTCAACAAAAGTTCTCATGCAAATACCCCACCTCTATCTTCAACTACAACAACAAATGCGTCAATGGATTAAGCCAAAAGACAAACGACATCTGCAAGGATTTGCTGAGGCAGTAGCCGCAATATTACAATCAGGAAGTGCAAGTCTGAGTCATTGGTTGCCCTATTTGAGCCATCGGGACTGCAAAGCAAGGAGCCAAATGGAAAGACTAAACTACTTTGTGCATAATCCGCACATCAGCGCTGAAACATTCTATAACCCATTGCTGAAGCACTTTCTGCAAGCATTTGCAGGAGCATCGTTAGAACTGGTTCTAGATACGAGTATGCTGTGGGATAAATTTTGTTTAATAGAAGTATGCTTGATTTGGGGAGGACGGTCGATTGGCTTGGCGCAAGTAGTGCTGGAACATCGCAGTGCCACAGTTGGCTTTGAGGATTATCGTCCAGTATTAGAACAAGTACTCACCCTATTGCCACCGCAAAGCACGGTGACCTTACTTGCCGACCGAGGTTTTGAACATGGGGAATTAATCCGTTGGTTAAACCGAAATCAATGGTCTTGGGCAATTCGAGCAAAGACCGATCTGCAAGTGACTCTAGCCAAAGGTTCAACCAAGAGTGTGGAACAACTGATACCACCCTCAGAGCAAGCTTATCTATTCCCTAATGTTACGGTGCTGGGTGATATTAATTGTCACTTAGCTACGGCAAATCTAGCAATGGCTAACGGTTCATGGGCTGTCCTTACTGCTATTTCCCCATCATTACAGACCTTTGCTCTTTATGGCAGACGTTTCGGTGGGATTGAACCTCATTTTAAGGATTACAAGTCTGCGGCTTTTGATATTGTTAGCTCTCATCTCCGCGATGCTCAGGCTCTCACTTGTTTATTTATGCTTCTTGCCACAGCTTCCTTGATTGCTTTGATTCTCGGTATCATGTTGGTGCGTTTGGGGCAAAGGGCTTGGATTGATTGGCATGACCACAGAGGCTTGAGTTTTCTGCAACTCGGTCTCCGTCATCTTCACAGTCTTCTTTACCAACAGAAACCACTTCCTCAATTAGAGGCTTTTCCTAAAAGTAACCCTCCTCCTGCCTGTGCTTCTATTGCCAAACGAGAAATGTTAGATTTTCGTATTGAATTTTCTCGTGTTACCACTGTCTCAGGATGAGACTCGCCTAAGTTTTCTGCACCACTAAGGGCGGGACATTTCCCTCATGGTCGGCGCGGGGTTCCTTATAATCCGATGCCTTTGGCTCCTTCTTTTCAGATGTTACCTGTGGCTTTGCAGGAGCTTTTTCTGCTTTGTTTTGAGGTGGGACATGGCAATCCTGCGGCTCGTCCTACGGCGGATGTTTGGAGTAAGGCGTTGGGTGTGGCTGAGGATGGTTTGGTGAGGTGTGGGGTAAATGGTCAGCATTATTACAGTGGACATTTGGGTGTTTGTCCTTGGTGTGAGAGGGCTGCGAAGTTAGGGGGACGCGATCCGTTTCCTGCGTTGGGTGGGATTAGTTCGGGGCAACATCTGAAACCTGCGGCGATCGGTAAATCTACTTCTAAAAAGTCACCTATTAAAATTACTACTCCTAAACTTAAGCCTAAAACTACACCTACAAAAAGCACCAAATCAACCGCCAATTCAAGGATGAAATGCAACGGGTTCTGATGAAGCAAAGAATACTTCGTAAGGAGTACGATAGTCAAGTGATTTTCTGGGTCTGTGATTGATCAAATTCACTGCCTTCTGAAAGTCCTCTTCTTTCACGATTTTAAAGTTTGTACTTTTGGGATAGAACTCTCTAATTAATCCATTGGTGTGTTCATTCAATCCACGTTCCCATGAATGATATGGATTCGCAAAGAAGGTCTCTAGTTTCAATCTTTCAGATAGCTTCTCATGCCCACAGAATTCTCTTCCATTATCAAAGGTCATTGTCTTTCGAGATGTTGATTCTATAGGCTCAAATAGATTGAATGTCACTCTGTTGATCTCATCCATCGTCTTGTTCTTAGCTAGTCCAGCAAGTAAATACTTCGATGCTTTATCAACATGCGTAACTACGATACCTGTGTGGTTGCACCCGATTACCGTATCACTTTCCCAATGTCCAATCTCTGTTTTTAAATCTGCAATCTTCGGTCGATTCTCTATCCCTACCCTATTGGGAATGCCACCTCGCTTCTGATGGCGACCTTTGCGCCTTCGTTGCTTTTGCTTCTGCCTCAGATATTGTTGATATATTCCCATCTCTTGATGGTTTGCATAGATCATCAGATAAATCGTCTCATAGCTGATTTTACCTAGCCCCTCCCTTTCCATTCTCCCTGCTAGTTGCTCTGGGCTGTGGTGTTGCTCTAACCGTTGTTTGACTTCGGCGATCGTCTCAGCACTGATGCTCTGAAATCTTACCTTTGCTTGTTTCCGTCTTGCTTTCATCAGGGCAACCGCAGTATCTGGCAAATAGCCAATCTGTCGCTCGTCTGTATTGCGCGATAACTCTCTTGAAATCGTACTTTTGTTTCGCTTCAAGCGACGACCTATCTCTGATACAGATAATTGCTCAATTACTCTTAGTTTATACAGTTCACTTCTTTCTGTGGTGGTAAGATGGACAAAGCTCATGAGGGTATCCTAATTATTGTGATTAATATCAGAATATCCTTATGAGTCCCTTTACGCAAAGATCTCTAGGTGTTGCATTTCATCCTTGAATTGGCGAACTTCTACATATACACCCAAGACTAATCTCCAAAAAACACTTCTTTTCTCGCGAAATCTAATGTCTCTTCCTGCTACTGCATCATCAAATTCTATTCTTCCTGTGACTACACCTTCTGTCAAATCAATCCAACCTTCTCATACTAACCAAACACAACCTATCCCAACAATGAAAAATATTCTAGGTAGTGTAGTCAAGAATATGGTTTACCTCATTTTAGTTATTGTTATATCTCCAATATTTTTACCTGTTTTAGTTTCTATCTATATGACATCTAATCAAAATACTTCTCGCAATACAACATCTTCCATCACAAAAGCAAAATCTACTAACGATTTACCTACACCTCAAAAGACACAAGGTGCTACTAACGATCCTCCTATGCTGTCTATGTCTCCCTCTCCCTCTCCAAAAACAACCAGTCTTAGCGAAAAATATCCTTCTCCCTCTCCAACAGAAAAAAATCCACTTACGTCTGAAGTTACCAGTCCTTATACAATTTCAGGTGAATATAGAGTTGTTTTAGATCCCAAAGTTTTAGCTGATGCTGAAAAAGAAGGTGTAAAGTCGGTAACAGGTAAATGGACAATCAAGCCAGAAGGTACTTTTAAAGCAACCCTCAAAGCGGTGTCAGTTAAGGGAGAAGAGCAAGAAATTGAGACTGCTGGCAAGATCACCATTGAAGACGGCAAAGTTGTTTCTCAAGTAGAAACCGTAAATGGAGAAGTACCGCCTCAATCTCCTCCGAAGCAGCCCTACACATTGTCATCCGATGGGAAAGAGTTGCAAGCTGATGGTCAGCCTGTAAAACTTATTAGAACAGCTCCATAAACAGACAAAATATACTATTCACTCTAAACTTCATCTTTAATATCAACTACACCGAAATATTGTGATTTTGTTTCTTCGCATCCAGCAATATCTCCCTCCAAGTCATCGTCTCAAAATTTGCCAACTTCTCCCGAATCGCATCAACTCCATACACCTTACTACTCGGCTTCTTGCCAAAAGCGATCGCCCAACATTGGTTCTAGATCTGATGAAAATTGCCACGAATCAGGGAATTCTACTTTTGAATATTCAGCCCTGACAGTTTTAAGCGCAATATTCCAAGCAGAACTAAAACTGATGTTCCATCTTGTCTTTAAACTCGGTACTTCAACTAATAACGCCTCTAACTTTTTGCGTTGGTTCCGAATTGTTCTTTCCCATCCGTTGTAATCATTGGGTAAAGGTACATAAATCCGCTTCAGTAAATGCTCCAACAAAGTGATTAAGCGATTCAGCAACTCTTTTTTTTGCGAAACTCCCAAAGATTCGACCTCTTCAATTAAATTTTCTAGATCTAAATTTGTAAAGTCATGCGCTTTCAGCTTAGCGACCGTATCTTCGACCCAAAGCAAAATATCTTGGTCATAAAGAGATTGAGGTGTAAGTAACTCTGTCATTTTCGCCTCTACATACTAACCTAAATACTATACTACAATTTTTATCTAGAATATGCCAACCAAAAGGATCGACAAACTCCATCTTCGCAACTCGCCAACTAGGTCTTTTCTGCTAATAACTATTAGAATCTACCGCTATTCGAGGTTGCTTACTAGGAGATAGAACTTCTCTAGCCTGTTTGGTCTGCTTGACCTTCTTACTTTAGTTTGGACTAATGGGCAGGTATGAGAGAGGAACCAAAAGACACGAGAAAATTGAGCAGGAGCTTGCAATAGCAAAATCCAGCTCAAAATTGAGAAGAGAAGCAGAACCTAAATGGCAATTGGATGGGTTGGCGCAGGAGTCTTTTCAGTTTTCTTTCTTTTTGAGGCGTGTTTTTTAACAGTCGGATAGCGAATACGAGGAGGAAGGCGATCGCCTAAGGAGCGTCCGGGCGATTTACCGCGTAGTTTAGGAGGGATTGCAGGAGTACCAATCGCGGCAATAATTACCGCAAATGATTGAGCGACACGACCAGGAGCAAGATTATCCTGAGGAGACTGCCAAGGTAAAGGAGCATCAACACAATCGAGACGAGCGAACCAAAGTTGCCAAGTCATTAAAGGCATCAAAGCACTCCAACGCTCAGCCGCCTGAGTAGAGGTAATCTGGGGCAGAGTCCAATGTAACCGTTGCTTGGCAAAACGATACCAATGCTCTATGGCAAAGCGACGCAAGTATTTTAACCAAAGAGTTTCCAAAGCAGGCATAGTTTTACCCAACCAAGCCAACCACATGGGCTGAAACTTACGGTTGCGCCCCAAGGGTTCAATCACCTCAATTCTAAAAATCTGCATCGGTCTTTCTGGAGAAGTACGGAAATGAAAGTCACGCCAATAAGTTACCCGTACCCGACCTATTTTTGGGTCTGTAATTTCTATAGTGGTGTCGGCAACAGCCCAAGTTTCTGGGGCATTCAGTTTGAATTTATGCCCATGTTTACAAGGTGCACCACGACCGCTATAGGCAGACGGAACTCCCCAAACACAGCGATTAGATGCCAAACGTAGTAATAAATCCGCCTCAATATTCGCTGTTGCTTTCACAAAACTTGCATTCCCATATCCTCGGTCATAGACAGCTAGGGGGCGTACGCTTAACTGCTTTGTGACTTGTTTGAGTTGGAAGGCAGCTTTACTCACAGGAGTCTCGAAACTGGTGATCCGCTCATGTTTTATCGGTAGCGCCCAACTCCCACTTGCTTCGGGAATCCACGCCAACGTGCTGTAGCTTTGTCCTACGCCGATACTTTCGTCTTTGCCATGATGGAATCCTCTTTCCTTCAGCGTTTCCGCATCTGGTCGCAACCACACGCTATTATCTCCAGCCAGACAAGGTTGCTCTTCGGTTGGGATCTCTTGCACCATTAGTTTCATCAACTTTCCTCTTGCTGGTCGGCTATCGCGCAGTCCCTCATAAATACTTGACCATTTTCGCCGAAATAATGGATTCATTGACAGACTCACATACGAGCTAATGCTCGGACTTGTCAGGACGGCATCCATTAATTCAAATACTGCATCTTTTCCTGTTCCTAGGTATTCATATATCGACTTGCGAAATTCTTGTAATTTTTGGAAAATCATAGTAGTCAATGTCAATTTGGTTTATTGATCATTGCTCTTTTGGCAGTTTGTGACATTCACTTCCTGCCTTTCTTTTCTTCTTTTTAGTCTAAAGTCCAGTTCTTAACCATTACTGCAAACTTCCATAATACTCAGCGATCGCCGCCAACGAAATCACGCGATCGCCTATTTGCCTAAAAAGTTGTGTGATTAGCGATCGCGGTTAGCTATTCTCCCAAAAGTTCCGATTGAGGATGTCATTAACATCACAATTCTCAAGCCAAGAATTAGGAAAACTTACTTGTGGATATTCTTCCCTCATTGACGCAAGAGCAGTCTCAAATACCTTAGGCAAGATCTCTACAATTTGATTTTTTAAGCTTGGTGCATCTTCCAAAATATCTTTAATATCGTTACGAAAAGCTCTAATTTCTTTTTGCCAGCCAACATAACATTCGGGTAATGGAACATAACAGCGTTTCAGTAAATGCTCAATCAATCTTCTTAACAAACTTCTGATCGCATTACGCTGACTTTTACCCAAAGTATCTATTTCCTCAATTAAATTTTCTAAATCTAAATTTGCAAAATCATGGGCTTTCAGCTTAGCGATCGTATCTTCGACCCAAAGCAAAATATCTTGATCATAAAGAGATTGAGGTGTAAGTAACTCTGTCATTTTTGCCTCCATTACTAACGTATCTACTATACTACACGGCTTATCTGAGTTCACGGCTTGAAAACAACAGACAAAATATTCAAAATCTCAGCAGAGCTAATATCATCGCGATCTCATCAAAACAAAAACGCCTACATTCCCCCTAACAACCTAGCCACCTGCTCTGGAGCAGGCAACTGTCCCTGCAACTCCAACGGCAAAGACGACACAATTTGATAACTGGCAACCCCGATCGCCTGATTCGACTGCCGCAACGCATACTCCACAATCGTCCGATCCTTCGACTTACAAAGGATAATCCCAATCGCCGCATTCTCACCCTCCAACCTCACGCGATCGTCCAGAGCCGCCAAATAGAACTGCATCTTCCCCACATATTCAGGCAAAAACTTCCCAATCTTTAACTCAACCGCTATCAAACACTTCAGCCCACGGTGATACAACAACAAATCAATAAAATACTCCTCATCACTAATCTCTAGACGATATTGACTACCCACAAAAGTAAACATCCCACCCATCTCTCGCAAAAATGGTTCCACCCTTGTCAAAATTGCCTTCTCAAGTTCGCGTTCACTATGTTCATCCGCTAACTCCAGAAAATCAAATGTATATGCATCCTTAACCGCAAGCTTAGCGCGATCGCGCATCTCCTCTGATAAAGTGCGATCGAAATTTGTTTGATTCAGCAAAGTCTTTTCGTAAGTTTTGTTCTCGATTTGGTGAATTAACACATTTTTTGTCCAGCCAAATTTTTGTGTCATGCGAATGTAAAACTCTCTCTGCAAATCGTCTTTACACTTCTCCAAGATCACCAGATTATGAGTCCAGCCAATTTCTGCCACCAATGGTGTCAGTTTTTCATTGCCGTGGTAGGTAAGGTAGAAATCCCGCATTCTCCAAATATTCCGCGCTGAAAACCCAGCCATACCATGAAACTCAACCTGTAAATCCTTAGCTAATTGTTCCACCACTGACTTACCCCAACCAGCGATCTCTTGACGAGTAACGATTAACTCACCAATATCCCAATACAGCGCCATTAACTCTCGATTAACTGCCTTTAAAGCCTCATACTGAGCAGCACGAATCCGATGCTTCACCGCCACTAACAAACTTCGATAATCTTCTGTAACTTCAATTGCCATATTCTGTGAAAATTTTCATTGTAAATATATGCAACGCCAAAAAAGAAGGGTTCGCAACGCGAACCCTTCTTTTTATCTAGTCTTCATCATCAAAATCATCATCATCTTCCTCATCATCATCTTCAAACTCCACATCATCATCCACCAGCTCATCGTCAAAGCTACGACGACTACGAGGTTTATCAACGACGCGAATTGGCTCAATTCGAGGCTCAATGATTTGATAATTACGTGCAGTATTGTCATCAATGATCACATCATCCGCTTCTTCGTCATAGCCGAGTTCTGGCTCATAGCCATTATCAACATCTACGATCGGCGTATCGTAAGCATTAAAGCCAGTACCCGCAGGAATCAAACGACCGATAATCACGTTCTCCTTTAAGCCGCGCAACCAGTCAGACTTACCTTCGATCGCAGCTTCGGTGAGAACACGAGTGGTCTCTTGGAAACTCGCCGCCGAGATAAAGCTGTCGGTATTTAAACTTGCCTTCGTAATACCCATCAATACTGGCGTGTAATCAGCAGGCGCACCGCCTGTAATTTCCATCGCCTCATTGATTTGTTCAACTTGGTGAAGTTCTACCAACTCACCAGGGAGACGAGTAGTATCGCCACCATCCTCGATCCGCACCTTAGAGGTCATCTGCTTCACGATTACCTCAATGTGTTTGTCAGAAATGTCTACGCCTTGAGATTGGTATACCGACTGGACTTCGTTCATTAAGAACTCTTGTACCTTTTGCAAACCAATTAGAGCCGCTTTTCTGACTCCAAGGGATTCCTTGTAAGCATGGAAATAGATATCGAGAATATCGTGGGGGTTAGCAGGTCCATCGGTAAGTGCTTCACCAGCCAAAAGCTTTTGACCATCAGAAATAATTACACTCTGACCCGCATTGAATGAATAGTCATCATCCAGAACGCCATCATCTCCAAGAATTTTTACTTCAGGATTGTCGTCAGAGTCGTAGGTAACTTGAGCAGTTCCAGTTGTCCGCGCAAGTACACACATTTCCTTAGGTTTACGTGCTTCGAGCAGTTCTTCAATCCGAGGTAACCCTTGGATGATGTCTCCAGTTTTGGCACGTTCAAATACCAGCAACGCAATGTTGTCACCACGCTGAACAAGGTCAGCATCATGGATTTGTAACAAGGCTCCAGGGGATACGAGGTAGGGGCGACCGATCCGAAATACGACTGAGTCATTCTCAATCCTGAGGACTTGTCCAGACTCTTCTGTAATTACACCATCGCCAATTTCATCACCCGATCGCAATAGATCGCCAACTTGAACTTTGGGATTAGGACAATGTGTCGTGATGCAATCCGCTTCAGTGACCACTAGCAAACGACGAACTACTTCAGAGCCTTGGCGGATACCACGGATCTGACCTGGTTTCTTACAGAGGATTTCGGTACGCGCAACAACTGCACCTGGCTCAATGCGATCGCCGTCATTTACCAGTAGTCTTGTACGCGAGTTGCTATGGGCAGGATCGCCAGAATTATCTTGACGAATTACCAATGATTCTAGAATTACCAATTGCAAGCGTAGACTGCCTGGGTCGGTGTCGTTAGGAATAAACTCAATGTCCGCTGCTAATTGAGGAGCATCAGTATCAACTTCTAGCAATAATTGGGTTTTGAGTAGCTCTACGCTATCGATCGCCTTTACGCGATCGCCATCCTTATAAGGAATGCGTTGTACCGCACGCAGACCAATTGAACGACCTTCTTGGTTAACTGATTCTTGGCTAGGAACCGTTGGTACGTCAGGAACTTGGTATTCTTCGACAGGTCGCAATAGCAATGCTGGTCCCTCGGTTGAGTCCAGATATTCCACATAGCGCAGTTCAGGCGAAGTCAATCCTGGCATGATTTCCGTTCCGGGATAAGCCAAAGATCCATTCTTTTGCATCGCCGTTTGCGGATCATCGACCAAGTGCAAGTCACCTGGCTTGATCACGATTTCGCGCAAAATGTCGTTCTTTTGGAATACTTCGACCACACCAGAAGTTTGACTGAAGATATCCTTGACAACTTCCGTACCAGCTTCGATAAACTGATTTTCTTCGACCATCAACAGGGAAGCATCTTTGTTGACCTCATGGGTTTCCTCAGGAACCCAAAGCAGCGTGCCGCCTTTAACGACTTCATATCCCTGCTTGCCCTTGCTGCGTTTAGCGACTTCTACGCCAGCAAACTTGATAATACCGCCACTCTTAGTTTGGTAAGTATCATCGATCAATTCGGCAACGACTTGATTATTAATCAGTTTTGAGCCTGGCGAAGCTTTCAGGGAGAAGCTTTGCCCACCTTGAGTCTCAAGCACATAATGCTCACGCCCTTGGTAGCTTTCTTCTTTGACGATCGCTTGATCCAAGATCACCGAAGCTGTAATGATTTCCACTTCACGGTTATGGCGACTATCTTCTTCACTAAGACGTACAACGCCACCATGCTCTGTGATCAAGCGGGTCTCCGCAAGCACGTCACCCTCTTGGACTTGAGCTTCATTTTTGACGGTTGGTTCTGCCGTTGGCGGTAAATCATAGACTTCACCAGCCAATACCCAAACCCGACCTTTTTCACCGCGAGCGACGTAGCTAGTATTGCCTTGACGATCTTTTTTCTCTTCGATCGCTAGATCTGAGAATAATACTTCGCCAGCTAAACCAGTATTGAGTGCTTTAGTCGCTTTTTCGGTGGTCTTACGTGAGGTTTTACCAGTGATGGATACCTCAGCCATCAATTGGTTTTGAGTTACTTTCTGGCCATCACGTACCAACAAAGTTGAACCTTGGGTGATCGCATAGACTTTTTTACCTTCAGAACTTTCTAAGGAGAAATCACCATTTGACTCAACAATAAAAGCATCTTCACCATGACGAGTACGCATGGGGCGAACTTTCAGCTTTTTGTTGTATTTGATCGTGCCATCATGGGGAGCGCGTTGCTGATCCGCAACTTCCCCAGTAAATACACCACCCGTGTGGAATGTCCGCATGGTTAGCTGTGTACCAGGTTCACCAATGGACTGTGCCGCGATAATCCCCACGGCTTCGCCGATGTTTACTAACTCTAAATGAGCTAGACTCCAGCCATAACACATCTGACAAACTGCGCGAGTAGATTCGCAAGTAAAGGCTGAACGTACACAAACTTCTTCGACACCAGCTTTGGCTACAGCTAAAGACAAGTCTTCAGAAATTTCTTGGTTATGAAAAACAATCACTTCGCCTGTTTTTGGATCGACAATATCCTCGGCAGCCACTCGACCAAATAGGCGATCGGAAAGCTTGATCAGGGTCTTTTCCCCATCTTTCATAGCTTTTAATCGAATGCCGCGAGTTGTACCGCAATCATTTTCACGCACGATTACATCTTGCGATACGTCCACCAGACGACGAGTAAGATATCCAGAGTCGGCAGTCCGTAACGCTGTATCTACCAGCCCTTTACGTGCACCGTACGACGAAATAATGTATTCAGTAACTGTGAGCCCTTCGCGGAAGTTCGTTTTAATTGGTAAATCGATGATTTCCCCTTGAGGATCAGCCATCAAACCGCGCATACCTACTAACTGTCGCACCTGCGAAATGTTGCCACGAGCACCAGAGAACGCCATCATATAGACAGAGTTAAGCGGATTATTGCTCTTGAAGTTTTTCACCACCTCATCCTTGAGGTTTTCGTTAGCCACGTTCCATGTATCAATTACTTTTTGGAAACGTTCTACTTCGGTAATTTCGCCCCTTGTATAACGGCTTTCTGTTTCTTCAATCTCTAGTTCTGCCGCCGCTAGCAAAGCTTTCTTACTAGCAGGAACCTGCAAATCCTCAATACTAATTGAGACACCAGCCTGAGTGGCATAGCGAAAGCCTAACGCTTTAAGTTGATCAGCAACGTTAGCAGCGCTAGTGGTCCCATAATTAGTAAAAGCCCAAGCAATTAACTTTTTTAGTTGTCCTTTGTCAATAGTGCGATTGATAAAGCGCTGAGGCTTCTTTTGCTCAGGCGAGTCCGTGTTGCTAGTCGTGAAATCTGCCATGGTATTAAGCTATTAAATAATCTTTAGAGTAATTAATCGAAATTCTATGGTTTATAGTCACATCGCCAAGCGATGTGACTATAAACAGTTAGCTCGCTAGGGATGCATAGATTGCTTGATTGAAAATCACACGCCCAGGAGTGGTTTTAATGTATTGAGAAATCAAACCGCCTTCAACATCTTCACGAATACGACGGAACTCAAATTCCTTTACTTTCGTACCATCTTCTAGAACTGTGACCTTTGGTTCTTCATCGTCTTTTTCTTCGCCTTGGCCTTCAAGAATTCCTTCAAAACGTACCCAAACACTGGCGTGAATATCGATTTCGCCCTGTTCGTACGCCATCACAACATCATTGAAGTTGGAAAAGTAACGTCCTACACCCTTCTGTTTATAAGGATTGTCCGTTGTGAGATAGTAACAACCCAAAACCATATCTTGGCTAGGTGTAACGATCGGACGACCAGTTGCAGGTGAGAGAATGTTATTAGATGCAAGCATCAATAGACGTGCTTCCGCCTGAGCTTCGATCGACAAAGGAACGTGAACCGCCATTTGGTCACCGTCGAAGTCAGCGTTAAAGGCTGGACATACAAGCGGATGCAATTGAATTGCTCGACCACTGACCAGCAAAGGCTCAAAAGCTTGAATACCTAATCTGTGCAACGTCGGTGCACGGTTTAACATGACTGGGTGTTCACGAATTACATCTTCAAGGACATCCCAAACGGCTGGATCATTGCGTTGAATCAATTTCTTCGCCGCTTTAATGTTGTTGACCAGTCCTGTTTTAATCAGGCGATGAATCACGAAAGGCTGGAATAGCTCGATCGCCATTTCCTTGGGCAGACCACATTGGTGAATCTTGAGGTTAGGACCTACCACAATAACGGAACGACCTGAATAGTCAACCCGTTTGCCGAGCAAGTTTTGACGGAAACGACCCTGCTTGCCTTCGATGATGTCCGAGAGAGACTTGAGTGGCCGATTATTTGCACCAACCACCGTGCGTCCACGACGACCGTTATCGATCAACGCATCAACAGCCTCCTGCAACATCCGCTTTTCGTTACGGACGATAATTTCAGGCGCAAGAATTTCCTGTAATCTCGCTAGGCGATTATTACGGTTAATTACTCGACGATAGAGATCATTTAAGTCGCTTGTAGCAAAGCGTCCACCGTCAAGCTGTACCATCGGACGCAAATCTGGAGGAATTACTGGAATGACATCCAATACCATCCAGTCTGGTCTAGAACCTGTCGCCACAAAGTTATCAACCACGCGCAGGCGCTTAATTAACTTGGCGCGTTTTTGACCTTTAGAGTTTTCGATATCGGTGCGGAGACGCTCAGCTTCTTTCTCAAGATTGATATTTTGCAATAGCTGCTTGATTGCCTCTGCTCCAATACCTACTTCAATTCCGTCTAGGACAGGATCTTCAGCATAAATCTGATCTTCAAGATCAATCCATTGATCCTCTGACAGTAA
Source organism: Pseudanabaena sp. Salubria-1 (assembly GCA_023336205.1). Taxonomy (GTDB): domain Bacteria; phylum Cyanobacteriota; class Cyanobacteriia; order Pseudanabaenales; family Pseudanabaenaceae; genus Pseudanabaena. The sequence continues at coordinate 62,382 of JALQCR010000015.1, read as the reverse complement.
CTGCTTATAAGAGAGGTTGTAGGCAGTGGCAATCACTTCTCCTACCTCAACAATTTTTCCTTCTGTCGTAGTTGGAGTGTGCTTGGGGTGTAGTGGATAAGCCACCTCAACACCGTCTACTCCTCGCACCCGAATTTCACGGCTATTAACTACCGTAACTTCGCCATCAACCTCGGACTGAATTCCAGGATTAAGGACAACGTAGGCATTGAAGTAAACAATTTGCTCAACATCACGTAGAGGGATATCCAGTAGAGTAGCCATATAACTAGGGATACCCTTGAGATACCACACATGGGTAACTGAGGCAGCTAGCTTAATAAAGCCCATGCGATGACGACGTACCCGTGATTCTGTCACTTCTACACCGCAGCGTTCGCAGACAATACCGCGATGGCGCACACGTTTATACTTACCGCAATGACATTCCCAATCCTTTGCAGGACCAAAAATCCGTTCACAGAATAAGCCATCCATTTCTGGCTTTAATGTGCGGTAGTTAATAGTTTCAGGTTTTGTGACTTCGCCAACCAAACTGCCATTTGGTAGAACGCGCTCGCCCCATTTACGAATGCGATCGGGTGATGCCAAGCCAATCTTGACATAGTCAAATCGCTGTTCCACTTTCGCCATACGTTACAACGTCCTTAGTAAATTGACTATTTATAAATTCTTCAACTGATTATCAATAAATTCGTAATTCGTAATTGATAATTACGAATTACGAATTACGAGTTATCTGATTTAGCTAGTCATCATCTTCATCAAAGTTGATATCGCCTCGATAGACTGACTCATAGGTAGGTCGATTTGGTGTACGGCGAGAGCCAGTGTCTACCATCAAATCCACTTCAGTATCTTGGTTACTGCCGTCCTCGGACAGCTTGTGGACTGAGACATCCAAACATAGAGACTGAAGCTCTCGCACTAATACCTTGAATGATTCTGGCGTACCAGGTCGAGGAATTGCGTGACCTTTAACGATCGCATTGAGAGCTTCGTTACGTCCCGTCATATCGTCAGACTTGACCGTGAGCAACTCTTGGAGAATATAGGCTGCACCAAAGGCTTCCAACGCCCATACTTCCATTTCTCCAAAACGCTGACCACCCTGTTGAGCTTTACCGCCGAGGGGCTGCTGTGTAACCAGAGAGTAAGGACCAGTCGAACGTGCGTGGATCTTGTCATCGACAAGGTGAACTAGTTTCAGCATATATGCTTTACCAACAGTCACAGGCTGATCAAATGGCTCACCAGTACGTCCGTCATAAACGACCAATTTACCTGGAAATTCATCATTAAAGATCCAGTCTTTGCCAGTGTGCTTGCGGGCATGTTCTAGCTGACCATTCACCAGCTCTCTTGAAGCTTCTTCGCCGTACATTTCATCAAATGGCACGATTTTGAAACGGGCATTCAAGTTTTCCGCAGCCCAACCGAGCAAGCATTCAAACACCTGTCCGACGTTCATACGTGAAGGTACACCCAGAGGGTTCAACACGATATCAAGAGGAGTGCCATCGGGTAGGAAAGGCATATCTTCCTTCGGCAAAATGCGCGAAATAATACCCTTGTTACCGTGGCGACCCGCCATCTTGTCACCAACTTGGATCTTGCGTTTTTGAGCGACATAGACGCGGACGACCATGTTTGCCCCTGGGGGTAACTCATCGCCTTGTTCGCGAGTAAATACGCGCACATCAACAACACGACCCTTCTCACCGTTAGGTACGCGCAAAGAGTTATCTCTAACATCACGAGCTTTTTCGCCAAAGATCGCTCTGAGAAGTTTTTCTTCAGGTGGCTGATCGGATTCACCCTTAGGTGTGACCTTACCGACAAGGATTTCTCCAGAACTTACCCAAGCACCGATGCGGATAATGCCCTGCTCATCAAGGTTGCGCAGTGAATCTTCACCGACGTTAGGAATTTCACGAGTGATTTCTTCGGGACCGAGTTTGGTTTGCCTTGCCTCAATTTCGTATTTTTCAACGTGAATCGAGGTGTATACGTCATCAATTACGAGCCGCTCATTAATCAAAATTGCGTCTTCGTAGTTGTAGCCTTCCCAAGGCATATAAGCAACAAGAATGTTCTGTCCAAGAGCGATTTCGCCGCCTTCGGTTGCCGAGCCATCAGCAAGAACTTGTCCTGAAACTACCGTATCGCCAACCCAGACCAGAGGACGCTGATTTAAGCAGGTGTCTTGGTTCGATCGCTGATATTTTTGCAGACGGTAGCTGCTTTCTAGTCCAGTATCATCAGCCTTGACACGAATCTCATCGGCAGATACATAGGAGACTTCACCTGTAACTCGCGAGACGATCACCATCCCTGAGTCACGAGCGGCTTGAGCTTCTAGCCCAGTACCAACCAGAGGACGCTCAGGACGCAATAGTGGAACCGCCTGACGTTGCATGTTCGATCCCATCAGGGCTCGGTTAGCGTCATCATGCTCAAGGAAGGGAATCAGCGATGTTGCCACCGAGATAATCTGTACGGGCGAGACCGCGACATAATCGATTTCTTCGGGACTTGCCGTACCCCATTCTTGACGATAGCGAATTGGCACGATTTCAAGGAAGATATAGCCTTCGTCGTTGGTAGCTACGTCACCAGGGGCGACACGGAATTCATCTTCTTCATCAGCCGTCATATAGACAGGCTCTTGATTTTTTAGAACTTTGCCGTTTTCGACCGCGTAGTAAGGAGTCTCAATGAATCCATACTGGTTAACACGAGCGTGAGTTGCCAAAGAACCGATCAACCCTGCGTTAGGACCTTCAGGAGTTTCAATAGGGCAGATGCGACCGTAATGGCTTGGGTGAATATCCCGCACCGCAAAGCCTGCACGTTCACGAGTTAGACCACCAGGGCCAAGAGCGCTAAGACGGCGTTTGTGAGTTAACTCAGCAAGAGGATTGGTTTGGTCCATGAACTGAGACAGTTGGCTGGAACCAAAGAATTCTTTGATTGCGGCTACTAGCGGCTTGGGATTAACCAACGAGGCTGGCGTGAGAGCGTCAACATCAGACACAGTCATCCGTTCGCGAATGATCCGCTCTAGACGATTTAAGCCAACACGAACTTGGTTTTGTAGCAATTCACCAACTGACCTAACACGACGGTTGCCCAAGTGGTCAATGTCATCGATTTCACCGATGTCAAACTTGAGGTTGATCAGATAGTTGATGGCTGTGAGAATATCTTTCTCAGTCAATACCCGCATGGTGTCTGGGGTATTTAAGCGCAATTTCTTGTTGAGCTTGTAACGTCCAACCTTTCCGAGGTCATAACGTTTGGGGTCAAAGAATCGCGATCGCAATAGTTCACGACCACCCGACTCTGTAGGTGGTTCACCTGGGCGCAGCTTACGATAAAGTTCTTTGAGTGCTTCGTCTTCGTCAAACTGACCTTCTTTGTCAATTGTTTTCTGGAAGTACTCACGGTGAGTAAGAGCATCAAGAATTTCGGCATCACTCAAGCCGATCGCTTTGAGTAATACCTGCGCAGAAAGTTTACGGGTTTTGTCAATACGAACCCATACAAGATCATTCTTGTCGGTTTCAAACTTCAGCCATGCTCCTCGGTTAGGAATAAGGCTGGCGTTGTAAGTACGGCGACCATTCTTGTCAATTTCTTGTTTGTAATAAACCCCAGGGCTACGCACAATCTGATTGACGATGACTCGCTCAGCACCGTTGATAATAAATGTTCCACGATCTGTCATTAGAGGCAGATCGCCGATAAAAACTTCTTGCTCCTTTATTTCTCCTGTTTCTTTGTTAATAAGCCTCGTGGGAACGTACATCTGTACGGCATAGGTGGCATCCCGACGTTTGGACTCATCAACACTGTATTTGGGTCGCTTGAGTTTATAATCTTTGGCAATGAAATGGAGTTCCATTTTGCCCGTATAATCTGTAATCGGTGAGAAACTCTCAAGCTCTTCAATAAGTCCTTCTTCTATGAACCATCGAAAACTCTCCCGCTGGATTTCTACAAGATCTGGTAGAACGAAGGCAGGAGTAACAAGAGTAGGCTTATTCATGCACTAAGTGACTGCAGTTTTAGTGGGCGGAGTATATGTCTAGGTTTGACTCAAGACATAAGCACATTATCCTAACGCAGCTATGATCTAATTGTCAAGCTCTTTTTCCCTACAACCCAATTTCAAGATTTATCACGCCGCTGGGGTGATAAATCTTGAAATAAACAGAAAAAATCATAGAAAGTTGCGTTTAGTGACTTTAGCGGGAAATTCTTTGTCACGAATTTGGACTTGGAGAATTTGCCCCATTTTTGCTAGTTCAGATGGGACATAGCCAAAGGCGATCGCTTTGCCTAATGTTGGTGACATCGTACCACTGGTGACAATGCCGACAGTTTCGCCTTCATAACGAATTGGGTAATCATGGCGGGCAATATTGCGTCCTTGTAATTCTAAGCCGATTAATTTGCGGGTGACTCCATTCTGTTTCTGCTCTTCTAAAACCTCACGCCCAATAAAATCACCTTTCTCTTTGAGATGCACGATCCACTGAAGATCGGCTTCAAGAGGTGTGATCGTGTCATTCATATCCTGTCCATAGAGATGCATTCCTGCTTCCAGACGCAAGGTGTCACGGCAACCTAAGCCACAAGGTACAACCCCAAGATCGAGTAATTTTTGCCAAAGCGCTTTACCCGTTTCAATATCAGTCATGATTTCGCAGCCATCTTCGCCTGTGTATCCCGTCCGCGCAATAAAGCTGGATGTTCCCAAAATGTCGGTGCGAGTATGCCCAAATCGCAAACGCGGTAATTTCAATAGATCCGCTGTTACTAGTTCTTGCAATGTAGAGATCGCCGTTTTACCTTGTACAGCAATCAAGATTTGCGATGCTGAGTTATCAATCAAGCGATCGCCTAATTGCTGTTGTAACCATACTTTGTCTTTTTCGGTGGTTGAGGCATTGACGATGACTGACCAATTTTCGCGATCGCCTTCTGGCTCATGACGATAAAAAATCACATCGTCAATAATTCCAGCTTGCTCATTGAGTAAAACTGTATATAGCGCTTGCCCAACTTTTAATCGCCCTAAGTTCGATGGCACGAGTTTGTTTAAGGTTTCGAGAACGCCTTCACCTGCGATCGCAAATTTGCCCATATGCGACACATCAAACATCCCCACCTGCGATCGCACGGAATTATGTTCAGCGACCAGCCCTTTATACTGCACGGGCATCTCCCAACCGCCAAATTCCACTAGCCGCGCACCAGCAGCAACATGAAGGTCATAAAGAGGAGTACGTTTGAGAGTGGTCGTCATGATTGTCATTAAAAAATTATTACTACTACAATTATGCAATCTTAGTTGTATTGTCCAGATGACAAAAAAGTGAGGATTTTGGCTAGGCTCATGAGTCTTTAGTCGAGGAAACATTAGACTTGCTTCTTATGGCATACCTCAAAGGAAAGTTGCGATCGATAAAAGCAAACATCAAATTCCATAAAAAAGTTGACTTGTCCTAAGATTAGAGGAACATTAGGTGCTTTTGTCCATGCAAATACTAATCTTGCTGTTTCAAAATCAGATACTTTCGCATTCAGAACAAGTACTCGCGCATCAAATTGAGCAAGATTTCCAGTAAGTTGCAGCGATGTTGTTTGCTCTTCCCAAATAGCACCAACCTCAAGCCCTAACTGGTATGGCAAGACGTTAATGCGCCAATTCAAGGATGAAATGCAACGGGTTCTGATGAAGCAAAGAATACTTCGTAAGGAGTACGATAGTCAAGTGATTTTCTGGGTCTGTGATTGATCAAATTCACTGCCTTCTGAAAGTCCTCTTCTTTCACGATTTTAAAGTTTGTACTTTTGGGATAGAACTCTCTAATTAATCCATTGGTGTGTTCATTCAATCCACGTTCCCATGAATGATATGGATTCGCAAAGAAGGTCTCTAGTTTCAATCTTTCAGATAGCTTCTCATGCCCACAGAATTCTCTTCCATTATCAAAGGTCATTGTCTTTCGAGATGTTGATTCTATAGGCTCAAATAGATTGAATGTCACTCTGTTTATCTCATCCATCGTCTTGTTCTTAGCTAGTCCAGCAAGTAAATACTTCGATGCTTTATCAACATGCGTAACTACGATACCTGTGTGGTTGCACCCGATTACCGTATCACTTTCCCAATGTCCAATCTCTGTTTTTAAATCTGCAATCTTCGGTCGATTCTCTATCCCTACCCTATTGGGAATGCCACCTCGCTTCTGATGGCGACCTTTGCGCCTTCGTTGCTTTTGCTTCTGCCTCAGATATTGTTGATATATTCCCATCTCTTGATGGTTTGCATAGATCATCAGATAAATCGTCTCATAGCTGATTTTACCTAGCCCCTCCCTTTCCATTCTCCCTGCTAGTTGCTCTGGGCTGTGGTGTTGCTCTAACCGTTGTTTGACTTCGGCGATCGTCTCAGCACTGATGCTCTGAAATCTTACCTTTGCTTGTTTCCGTCTTGCTTTCATCAGGGCAACCGCAGTATCTGGCAAATAGCCAATCTGTCGCTCGTCTGTATTGCGCGATAACTCTCTTGAAATCGTACTTTTGTTTCGCTTCAAGCGACGACCTATCTCTGATACAGATAATTGCTCAATTACTCTTAGTTTATACAGTTCACTTCTTTCTGTGGTGGTAAGATGGACAAAGCTCATGAGGGTATCCTAATTATTGTGATTAATATCAGAATATCCTTATGAGTCCCTTTACGCAAAGATCTCTAGGTGTTGCATTTCATCCTTGAATTGGCGATGGTTGCGCCAGTATCAAGCAGTCCATTTGCTTGAATAGATCGATCTTGATAATCAAGGGTAATGGGAAGTAATGGTCTAAATCCAGCTTCTCCAAGGGCAGGATCGAAGGTGGTGTAGGAATATCCTTGAGGTTTACGCATGAGTAGTTTTTTCTGATGCTAAGACTTTTAACATGGTGTCTGCGGCTTCAAAGGCATCATAGGGCGACCAGATGGGATAGGACATATCTTGTCTGAGTAGGTCAGATTCGTCTTGTGCTAAGTCTGATACTAGGCATTGCATAACGTGTAATTTTTCGGCGCGGTTTAGTTTCCGCAATAGCGGCATTAATTCGGTCATGGTCATAAATTTAGTCCGAGAACTTACAGTTAGTATACTTTTGCTTTTTGTGTTTACGCATTGGGGCGATCGCTGATGGGAATGAATCAGTCAAGATAGGCGATCGCGCTATAGAAAACTTTTGGAGCAAATATTTCTAAATGATAAACTATCGAAATATTGAGAAATAACACTTATACTTGAGCAGCTTCTGAGCTATTTCGATTCGTTCAGTGAATTGGCTCGAAAGTTTTAATTGAAAAGCGCTGATGTGAATAGAAATGAGTGCAGATAGACTGGCTACTCTGAAACGGCTATTACGAGCGATCGCACTTTCTGAAGGCGATTTTGCTTTACTGTTGGCGCGTTGTAACTCGATAGAGGTGCGCGATCACCTTGTGGCGGATTTAAAAGCACAATTGGGATCTAGACTTTATGATCGCCATGTCACGGATGCGGATGGGGTGGTGAATCTTGTCGATATTTTGGATGAGGTGGGTGAGGGGACTCAGGTAATTAGTGTCACGGGGTTGGAAGCTTCGCCGCACTTGCATGATATTTTGGCGCTGGCAAATAATGCGCGGGAGGAATTTCGGAAGCGGTTTAAGTTTCCCTTAGTGCTATGGGTGACGGATGAGGTGGAGTCAGAACTACGCAGGCGATCGCCTGACTTGGCAAGTTGGGCTGCGCCATCCTTTGACTTTGCTTTGGATCGTGCGGAGTTGCAAGCAATGCTGGAGCGTGAGACTGCGGATGTTTTGGATTGGGCATTTGCGCGGGAGGGTAAACGGGGGATTGGGCAGGAGTTACAGTGGGCATGGCAGGAATGGCAGCGTCTTGAGGAAAACCGATCGCCTGAGTTAGCGGCAAAGGTTGCGTTGGCATTTGGGATTGAGGCGGGGAGTGGTGATGCTGCACAGGAGCATTTTGAGAATTGTCTGGCACAAGTGAGTACGGGGAGTTTGGCGGCGGCGGCGCGTTATCGGTTGGGTTTGTGGTGGCAACTGCGAGGCAAACAGGAGCGTGTAAATTTTTTGGATTATTGCGATCGCGCCCGTGAGCAGTTACAGATGGCTTGGCATGAGCCAGAGGGGAAACAAGCATCGGTAGCCTTGGCTTTAGGTGAGATTTTGTTAGCTCTAGCTTTGCCTGAAACTGGGAATGTACCTCAATGGCAAACATTAGCAAATTTTGCGAATGAGTTGGTAATTTTGCCCGACTGGGCGACGGGGTTACGGGCTGAAGTGGCGATCGCGCGTCAAGATTGGCAAGTTGCTAAGACTGAATCGGAGAAAGCTTTACAGGGAAAGGAGCGTCAAGGTTTTTATTTGTTGTCCTTGGGGCGATCGCTGATTGGTATGGATCGGGCAAAGGAAGCGATCGCACCTTTAGAACAGGCGAAAGCTTTAGTATTGCCAGAGGTCGATCCTGATCTGCATATTCGGATTTTGCAAGCTTTGCATCGGGCTTATACGGTGGTGGGAAATTATCGCGATGCGTTTACGGTGAAGTGCGATCGCGAGTCGGTGGAAACGAGTTATGGTTTTCGGGCGTTTATTGGGGCGGGAAGGTTGCAACCACAGCGTCGTGTCGGGGCGATCGGTGAGGATGCGATGGAGGAGGTTGCGGCTTCGGGACGACAGGCGGATATTGGGGCGTTGGTGGATCGGGTTAAACGTAGCGATTGTCGGTTAACGGTGGTGCATGGACCTTCAGGTGTGGGTAAGAGTTCGCTGTTGCAGTCGGGGTTAGTGCCAGCCTTGCGGAAGGTTATTCATAATTCGCGATCAGTTCAGCCTGTGGTGATTGAGCATTATGAAGATTGGCAAGGGGAATTGGCGAGTAAGTTGGGGATAGCCCCCCTAGCCCCCCAATTCTGGGGGGAACAAGATAATTTAGAATCTTCAAAGTCCCCCATTATTGGGGGATTTAGGAGGCTTGATGGACTTACAGATACTTTGATTTCTCAACTACACGATCGCGATCGCCAGAATCTAATTACTGTTCTCATCTTCGATCAGTTTGAGGAGTTCTTTTTTAAGCATACGGAAGTACCCGATCGCCGCAAGTTATATGATTTTTTGCGTGAATGTCTGAATGTGGCTAATGTTTGGGTGATTTTGTCGTTGCGGGAGGATTATATTCACTATTTGCTGGAGTGCGATCGCCTTGCCAATATTGAACTGATTAACAATGACATTCTCAATAAGAATGTGCGCTATTACCTTGGTAATTTCTCGAAGGAGAGGGCGAAGGCGGTAATTAAGGAGTTGACGGAGCGATCGCCCTATCGGTTGGAGGAGGCGCTGGTGGATCGGTTGGTGGCGGATCTGGCGGCGGAGTTTGGGGAGGTGCGTCCGATTGAGTTGCAGGTGGTGGGGGCGCAGATGTTGCATGGGGAGGCGAAGATTACGACTTTGGCGGCGTATGAGGGGTTGGGGAAGAATCCGAAACGGGCGCTGGTGGAGGGGTGGTTGATGCAGGTGGTGAGGGATTGTGGGCAGGTGAATGAGGAGTTGGCGCAGAGGGTTTTGTATGCGTTGACTGAGGAGCCAGAGAAGCGTCCGAAGAAAACGAACATGGAATTACAGAGGGATGTGCGGTTGTTTACGTCTGAACTTGATATCGAAGAAATAGATTTAGCAGCGTGGGGTGATTTGGATTTTGTGTTGAAGGTTCTTGTTGGTGCGGGGTTGGCGTTTGAGATTCCTGCTAGTCCAGAGGTTTGTTATCAATTAGTTCATGATTATCTGGTGCAGCCGATCCGTCAGAAGTTTGGTGGGAAGTTGGAGAAACAGTTGGAGGAGGAGCGACAGAAAAGGAAGGAAGCGGAACAAAAAGCTGAGCAAGTTTTGCAGGAGAAACTAGATGAATCGAAACGGAATAATCGAAGGCTAACTAAGGTTTTGATCTCTACGGCAGGGGTGGCAGTGTTGGCTGTTAGTTTGGGATGCTTGGCAGTTTGGCAGAAAATTATTGCTGATGATACAGCCAGTGAGGCTAAAAAGACTGCTGATATCCTTGTTTGGAATGGACTGCTCAATGCTGATGCCATGACGATAGAGGATCAGGTTGAGGCGATCGATAATGTTAAGAGTGGCAAAGCTAAGCCTGAAACTCTGCGTAGCAATTACCGTCGCCCAATCGGTATTTTACGCCCTGCAATTAACGTCTTCCGAGAGAAGAATCGTTTCCAAGTATTCCAATATTCTATCTCTGGACCCACTATAATAATTTACTTTTCTCCCCCCAATGATAAAAGAATTGCCTTTTCTCCCGATGGAAAGAGTATTGTCACAGACAGTGGTGGGGATAAAATGGCAATGTTGTGGAGCATTGACGGACGCTTGCTGCAAACCTTCCAAGGACACCAATTTTCTGTCAATAGCGTCGCCTTTTCTCCCGATGGTAAGAGCATTCTCACTGGCAGTGGGGATAACACGGCGAAGTTATGGAGTATTGACGGGCGATTGCTACAAACCTTCCAAGGACACCAATCTTCTGTCTCTAGTGTCGCCTTTTCTCCTGATGGCAAAAGTATTGTCACTGGCAGTACGGATGAAACAGCGAAGTTGTGGAGTATTGATGGGAGCTTGCTGCAAACCTTCCAAGGACACCAATCTTCTGTCTATAGCGTCGCCTTTGCGCCCGATGGCAAGAGCATTGTCACTGGCAGTGTGGATAAAACGGCGAAGTTGTGGAGCATAGACGGGCGCTTGCTGCAAACCTTTCAAGGACACCAAGATTTCGTCTCTAGCGTCGCCTTTTCTTCCGATGGCAAGAGCATTCTTACTGGCAGTGGGGATAAAACGGCAAAGTTATGGAGCCTTGACGGGCGCTTGCTGCAAACCTTCCAAGGACACCAATCTTCTGTCAATAGCGTCGCCTTTTCTCCCGATGGCAAGAGCATTCTTACTGGCAGTGGGGATAAAACGGCAAAGTTATGGAGCCTTGACGGGCGCTTGCTGCAAACCTTCCAAGGACACCAATCTTCTGTCAATAGCGTCGCCTTCTCTCCCGATGGCAAAAGCATTCTCACTAGCAGGGGGATAACACGGCGAAGTTGTGGAGCCTTGGAGAGCGATTGCTGCAAACCTTCCAAGGACACCAATCTTCTGTCTCTAGTGTCGCCTTTTCTCCTGATGGCAAAAGTATTGTCACAGACAGTGGTACGGATAAAACGGCGAAGTTGTGGAGTATTGATGGGAGCTTGCTGCAAACCTTCCAAGGACACCAATCTTCTGTCAATAGCGTCGCCTTTTCTCCCGATGGCAAGAGCATTCTCACTGGCAGTTGGGATAACACGGCGAAGTTATGGAGTATTGACGGGCGATTGCTGCAAACCTTCCAAGGACACCAATCTTCTGTCTCTGGTGTCGCCTTTTCTCCCGATGGCAAAAGTATTGTCACTGGCAGTACGGATGAAACAGCGAAGTTGTGGAGTATTGATGGGAGCTTGCTGCAAACCTTCCAAGGACACCAATCTTCTGTCCTTGATGTCGCCTTTTCTCCCGATGGCAAGAGCATTCTCACTGGCAGTGGGGATAACACGGCGAAGTTGTGGAGTATTGACGGGCGATTGCTGCAAACCTTCCAAGGACACCAATTTTCTGTCAATAGCATCGCCTTTTCTCCCGATGGCAAGAACATTCTTACTGGCAGTGGGGATAAAACGGCAAAGTTATGGAGCCTTGACGGGCGCTTGCTGCAAACCTTCCAAGGACACCAATCTTCTGTTTTTGGTGTCGCCTTTTCTCCCGATGGCAAGAGCATTCTCACTGGCAGTGGGGATAAAACAGCACAACTATGGCATATCGATCTAGATTTCTCATTGGCACGAAGTTGTAACTATTTGCAAGATTTTATGGCGCTAAATAATGATCTTAAACTCTATTTGCGAGAATTTATAGTTCCCAATAGTGATCGTCAACTCTCCAAAGAAACCCAAATTCTCCGTCAACGTGCCAAAACCGCCTGTGAAGGCATCCCCCCACCCAATCCCTCCTTCAACTTCCTAAAAAATGGAAACCTAACCCTTCTCTCCTCCATTTTCATCGGTAAAAGAGACTAAGATCCCCGACTTTTTCTTTGCAACCACAGATTGATTTTGCTAGTCACAAAAAAAGTCGGGGATCTAGACATTTACAGATTACTTTTGCTTACCCATCCACAAACCCATGACCTTCGACCCTCTCAAATTTTTCAAAGCTTGCAACCCCAACAAAACCCTCATCGTCTCCAACGAAACAGACCGCAGCTACTACATCGACTTCACCCCCGCCAGAAGCGGCAAACGCAAAACCGTCAGCCTCATCGACGAACTCTATCGCACAATTACCCGTAGCGACGATCGCAGCCATCAACTCTTTACAGGTCACATCGGCTGCGGCAAATCCACCGAACTCGGCAAACTCAAATACGAACTCGAACGCGAAGGCTTTCACGTCGTCTATCTCGACTCCAGCGAAGATCTCGTCATGACCGACGTAGACATATCCGACATCCTCCTCACCGTCGCCCGCCAAATCAGCAAAAGCCTCACCGCCGCCAAAATCGAACTCAACCCCACAGGCTTTCAGGGACTCCTCCAAAAAACTTGGAGCGTCCTCCAAAGCGATGTAAGCATCTCAGGCGAAGGCAACATTCCCCTCATCGGCAAAGTCGCCGCCAGCACCACAGGCGAACTCACCGCCGACCTCCTCGGCATCGGCAAATTTAGCGCCAAACTCAAAGGCAACCCCGACGCACGCGCCCGACTGCGCCAACACCTTGAACCCCAAACCGATAACCTACTGGAACTGATCAACAAAGAACTCCTCGAACCTGCCAACAAAGCCCTCCAAGAACGCGGACAAAAAGGCATAGTCGCCATCGTCGATAGCCTCGATCGCCTCGAAAACACCAAAGAACGCAATCAAGCCGAATATATCTTCGTCACACGCGGCGAAAAACTGCGTCAATTCCATTGCCACATCGTCTATACCACCCCCCTCGTCCTCAACTTCTCTAACTCGATCGCCCCCCTCAGCGATCGCTTTGGCGGCGCACCCAAAGTCCTACCAATGGTGCGCGTCAAAAATCGCGACAACCAACTCCACACCGAAGGCATTCACCTATTGCGCGACATGGTTCTCGCCCGTGCCTTTCCCGACCTGCCCTCAGAGGAACGCGCCCAACATCTCGACCAAGTATTTGAAAATCAAGAAACTTGCGATCGGCTCTGCACCGTCAGTGGCGGTCACGTCCGCAACCTCCTCGTTCTCCTCTATGGCTGCCTCCAAAAACAAGACCCACCTATCGATCGCGACACCCTCGAAGAAGTAATCGCCACCCAACGCGATTCCCTCGTCAGAGCGATCACCGCCAATGAATGGGAACTTCTGCAACAAGTCAAAGCACAAAAAGCTGTAGTCGGAGAAGAAGGCTATCAAACCCTCCTCCGCAGTCTCTTTGTGTTTGAATATCTCGACGAACTCGGCACATGGTTCGGACTCAACCCCATCCTCGCCGAAGCCGAACAATTGAAATAGAGTCAGAAATTAGAGCAAAAGATAAAGCGATCGTGTTACCCTGTGGGGATCTGGGTAAAAGGCTATTTAGAGATGGAGTAAGGTTTTGAGCTATCGTATTAGCGATGCGATCGCCCGATTGCGTCCCCGATTCTTCGCTGTATACATTGCCTGATCGGCTCTGGAAATTAGATCTTTGGGACTTCGTTCCGATGTCGGAATCTGGCTAGCAACACCCATACTCAGGGTGACAAGATCACTTACATCAGAATTGTCGTGAGGAATTGCAAGATTCGCGATCGCTGTTTGGATATCTGCTGCAACCTGTAGTGCCCCTTCCATATTTGTATTGCTCAAGATTGCGGCAAACTCTTCCCCACCATAGCGAGCAACCAAATCAGTCGGACGTTGTGGGACTTTAGCAATTTCCTGTGCAACTCGAATTAAACAATCATCACCACCTTGATGTCCATTGCTATCGTTGTAGCGTTTGAAATAGTCAATATCGATGAGGATGAGCGAGAGAGGGTTTTGTTCTCTTTGATGGCGTTGCCATTCTTTTGCTAGGTAGTCATTAAAGCATCGACGATTGGCAATCTGGGTTAATCCATCTAAATTGGCAATCAATTCCAATTTATGATTTGCTTCCTGTAAAGCAAGTTCAGTTTGCTTGCGGGTGGTAATGTCTCGGATCGTAATCGCAAAACCGTCACTTAACTTCACAGCAACATAGTGATACCAACAACCATCCCCTGAAGGATAGTAAAAATCTTCATCTAAGGGTTCGCCAGAATCAACAACTTTCACAAACCGATTAAATAGGTCTGGAGAAAGATTTTCAAGAAGCTCTCTCAGAACTAATTTGCCAATTAAATCCTCACGATTACGGTTGAGAACTCTAGAGACAATGGGATTAACCGCTAAGCAGTAAAAGTCTTGAATATCTCCCGTAAGAGGATCGCGGACTGCTTGCATCGCGGCAATTCCATCTAATGCAGTATTTAAAATGCCAGAAAGGAGCGATCTGGATTGATATAGTATTTCTTCAATTTCCTTACGTTTTACAATTTCATTTTGCAATCTCTTATGTTGCTTCTGAATAGTCAAATGAGCTTCTAAACGAGCCACCACTTCTTCAATTTGAAATGGCTTAGTGATATAGTCCACACCACCCACTTGAAATGCTTTTAATTTATCAAAGGCTTCGTCTAAAGCGCTGATGAACAGTATGGGAATATCACGAAGATCGGGATCATTTTTAAAAGCTTCACAAACTTGATATCCATCCATCTCTGGCATTTTTACATCCAACAGAATGATATCAGGCAGTTTCGATTTTGCAGTTTTGAGTGCTCTACTTCCACTGACGACACTACGAACGGTGTAACCAAGGCTAGAGAGTAATTCGGTCAATAATTTTAAGTTTTCTGGTAAATCATCTACTAAGAGAATGTTGCCTTTTGACTCAGACTGAGAATCAAGATTCACTAAAGCCCCGTTAATTAATTGATACATGCTACGATCGCTTAGGATAATAATTCTACCATTTCATCAAATTCGTATTGATGTGTTTGCTTTTTGAGCACTTTTGCTAGATGAGATTCTTGGTTGGGGATCTCTTGAATCAGTTGCATAACGCGATTACTATCAGCTTCTAATGCGGCTTCATACAATTGCGATCGCCATTCATCAGACATTACAGCTAAATCTATAGATGACAATAGGAGTTTGGGGTGATCGTTATTATTATCTTCGGGTAATGACTGCTCATAAATATATTGCACCCCTAAATGTTTTGTTAGAGCAGCAAAAATTGTACGCTCCTTAAAGGGTTTACGCACAAAGTCGTCACATCCCGCCGACATCACGATCGCTTTTTCTTCTTCTAACACACTTGCTGTTAAGGCAATAACTGCTGTTGCGCTGCCTTTGACATGAGCTTTGATAAATTTAGTAGCTTCATAGCCATCCATCACGGGCATTCGCATATCCATCCAGATTAAATGAGGTTCCCACTTATCCCAAATTGCGATCGCCTCTTGTCCGTTACTAGCTTCTTTGATGTTAAATCCTAAAGGGGCGAGAAGTCTAAGCAATAATTGACGGTTAATTGCTTTATCATCCACTACCAAAAGTTTGTAAATTGGTTGATTTGGGGCGATCGCAATTACTCGTCTTGGATCAGCATCTTCATTGTTAGTTTCCTTACCCAATTGGGTCTGAATTGAGAAGTTAAAAGTTGTACCTTTACCCAATTGACTCTCGACCGTAATATCTCCTCCCATTAACTGGACAAACTGACGACTAATTGCTAATCCTAATCCCGTTCCTTCTTGAGCTTCTCGTCCTGATTCTGTTTGACTAAAAGCCTCAAATAATTTGGCTAATTCTGTAGAGGAGATCCCCACTCCAGTATCACTAACGCTGAAATTTAAAGTATATTTCTTTTTATCTTGATTCTCTATAGAATTGGCACTTAAAATCACTTCGCCATGATTCGTAAATTTGAGCGCGTTACCCAATAAATTTAGCAGAACTTGACGTAATTTCATGCCATCTGTGTAGATATAGCGGGGCAAGTTATCCCTGCGGTTAAAGATTAACTCTAAACCAGCGTTTACCGCTTGCAAATGTAGTATATCCTCCAAATCATCAAGCAATTGATAGAGGTCAATATCTTTGGGATTGAGCGTCGTTTTCCCTGCTTCGATTTTAGAAAAATTCAACACATTATTAATTAAAGTTAGTAAGTATTCCCCACTATGCTGAATAATTCCTGCGTTTTCATACTGTGCAGATGGTAAATGTTTCGTGCGTAACGTCAGCTGCGAAAAACCAATAATTGCATTAAGAGGCGATCGTAGTTCATGGCTCATGTTAGCTATAAAGGTGCTTTTAGCCTGATTTGCAACTTCTGCATTATCTTTAGCAATAACTAGCTCTACCGTGCGTTCTTCTACCCGATTTTCTAATGTTTCAAATGACGTTTGTAACTCTGTCGCCATTTGATTAAAAGAGTCTGATAAGGTTGCTAATTCTGTAATATCATCAAATCCTAATAATCCTTGCTCGATTGTAGATTTTTGCCATTCTTGCTGCGCCAACGTTTGACTTGCTTGACTTAACTTCTGGATCGGCTTGGTAATTCGCCTTGCAGTCAAAATACCAATTGCAATAGCGATCAACAAAGTAAAACTACATAGAACAATTGTCAATTGAGTATTTGCCTGAATTTCTGCCATAAAATCAGATTCAGGAACGATCACAACCGTTAGCCAATCCAAATCTACTTGATCTTGAAAGGGAACGATTTGAATAAAATATTTTCTGTTATCAATAACCAAGCTAAGATTTTGACTGTTTTTAATTTGATAAAAATCAATAAAATACTTTTTCAAATAAACAGCTGTTTTTTGAAATACGAAGTTATTACTATTAAGAATATTTAAACGTTCTGGTTTAGCAAACTTATTCTTTCCCAAATTTTGTTTCGTATTATTTATAGGTAATCCTGATATTAAAGGAGTTTCATTGGTAGAACTATCAATTAGTAATCCTTCGCGATCTATAATAAAAGCCTGACCAGTTTTGCCGATTTTTAGGCTTTTTAAGAAATCTCCAAGTTGTGTTAAAGATACGGACGAACCAACAATCCCTTGAAAGACATTGTTGCGATCGTAAAAAGGCATAAAGTTTAAAGCAACAAAGGGGGATTTATCAGTTTTAATGCGCTCAACATTAATTATCCAAATTAAACGATTGGCTTTTTTGGCTTTTTCATACCAAGGGTCGTTAGGTGGATATTTATGGGTGTCAGATTTATTGGAACTTCTAACTAGTTTAAGTCGGTTGCCTTGATTGTCAGCAATGTAGCTATTGAAAAAGTAATTAGTTGATTGATCTCTGATACTAATTGTCTGAGAATTATTGTCGTTCTTTTGTAAAATTAAAAGTTCTTTTTGTTCATTAATAATGCCTAAAGAACCGATGCCATCAAAAGCTTGCAGTTGTTGCCGAAAGTATTGCTCTAAACTAGGAAAATCTTGCCAAGGAATCATGTCAAGTTTAATGGCATTAGCATTACTTTGAAGAACTTCTGTAGGTTTACGGAAGTAACCTCTTAGGTTTTCATGAATGCGATCTCCGACCTCTTTCATTAAAGATTCAGAAATGTTCTCTACTGCTTTTTGTCCACTATGGTAAGAAAGATAGCTAACTAAACTGACTGCGCCGACAATTTGCAAAACAAAGGGGATAATCAAAACTGATCTCAGGAAGATTTGGCGATTTTTTTTGGTGTTTTGATTTTTATCGCTAATCATTACTTATAAAATTTACTAAACTCATAATATGCTCAAATTGGAATATTTACCGAGTTTATTGCTCACAAATTGGTAAAAATCCTAATTGGCATAGCTTCCTCAAAAAATTTGATTTTGTTGCCAGCATTTACATTACCGTAAGGGTTTGGCGATTTAATAAGGAAGCAGGTTTTTTGTGGTTATGTCTTGCAATACCACAAAAAATCTGCTTCCTTGTTTTTTAGTGTGTCTTTAAGTCTTTAAAAATTATTACAAATATATTATGTAGTTTTGTATACTGATAGGTTAAATGGGATATAAAAAAGGTATTTATCAGCGTGAGTCAGCATCCCCTCGAACAGCTAAATCGCTACGACGCAAAAGCCAATGCCGAATATTACGGTCGTCGTCCTTGGTTAGCGATCGGACGTATTTTCAAAATAATTTATTTTGCATTGAGCTTTGGTCTCGCCTTTGGCTGGGATGTCTTGACTGGCAACACAGTCAGTCAGCCAAAGCTAGCAGAACAACTACGCCGCATTATTACTGCTCTTGGCCCCACCTATATCAAAGTTGGGCAAGCATTATCGACAAGACCTGACTTAGTTCGTGTCGATTTCCTAGAAGAACTAACGAAACTGCAAGACCAGTTACCGCCTTTTTCTAACGAACAGGCTTTTGCAATTATTGAGTCAGAGCTCGGCAAACCCGTAAATACAGTTTATCGCACCATCTCTGAAGACGCAGTCGCCGCAGCAAGTTTAGGACAGGTTTACAAAGCCACGCTTTACACTGGCGAAGAAGTAGCCGTCAAGGTACAACGTCCTGCATTAGTGCCTACGCTCACCCTCGATCTCTACATCATGCGTGGCATTGCAGGATGGCTGGGACCACTTTTGCCGCTTAACTTAGGTAATAGTTTAGAAGCGATCGTTGATGAGTTCGGCTTGAAACTATTTGAAGAAATCGATTATGTCCATGAAGCAACCAATGCCGAACGTTTCGCTGGTTATTTCAAAAACGATCCTGATGTCAAAGTTCCATCCATCTATCGCCAGTTTAGTACTCATCGAGTTCTGACACTTGAATGGATTAATGGCATCAAGCTCACTGAAATCGCTCAGATCAAATCCGCAGGACTAAATACAGACAATCTTGTAAAAATTGGTGTTATGTCTGGTTTACGTCAACTTCTAGAGTTTGGCTTTTTCCACGCTGATCCACATCCTGGGAATCTGTTCGCCACCTATGATGGCAAGATGGCATATATTGATTTTGGAATGATGGATCAATTGGATCTCACTACCAAAGAGCAGTTAGTTGATTCAGTCGTTCACCTGCTGAATAGGGATTACGATGAGCTGGGACAAGACTATGTAAGACTTGGCTTCTTACAACCAGATATCGAGATGAAGCCTATTGTTCACGCTCTCGAATCGGTATTAGGCGATATTATGTCCGAGAAAGTGAAAGACTTCAACTTTAAAGTTGTGACCGATCGCTTTTCCAAGGTCATGTATGACTATCCCTTCTGTTTACCAGCCAAGTTTGCACTGATTATTCGCTCTGTAATTACCCAAGAAGGTGTTGCGCTGAGTCTCAACCCAGAATTTCAGATCGTGCAGGTTGCATACCCATATGTGGCAAAACGCTTGCTCACTGATGAATCGGAAAGTCTGCGTCAACGTTTAGTTGGAATCCTGTTTAAAGACGATGAGTTCCAATGGGCAAGATTAGAGAATTTGTTGGCGATCGCTAAATCCGATAGTGATTTTGACATTATCCCGACCGCAAGTATGGGCTTAAAATTCTTGACTTCTAAGGATGGTGCATATATTCGCCGCCGCATTTTGTTAGCTCTCACCGAGGATAATCGCCTACATACCGAGGAGCTAATGCGAATTTGGCAAATGATTGGTGAAGATCTTGAACCTGCAAAGCTATGGGATATGGCAGTTAATACCTTAACTGGAGCAGTTCCGAAAGCGATCACTGCGGTTCTCCCATTCGCTGCCTTTCAAAACATCAACTAAACATCTTGATGTAATAAAACCCAAAAAGCAATGGCGGTGCTTCGCGCCGCCATTGCTTTTTGGGTTTAGTCCCTAAGCAAAATTTGCATTGCTTTAATTTGATGATCGCTTGTGTACGCCTACTTTGCCGTACAATTAGATCTGCTATGAACCTAGAAATCATCCCTACAGCAAATAATAATACTAACTTGATTGAAGTCGGGACAGATTTGATTAAATCTGAGCGAATTGATCGCTTTTTAGCACAACACCTCATGGATCTATCCCGATCGCGCATTCAAGCATTAATTGATGAAGGTCATGTCACTGTTAATGATGTGCTTTGTGATAACAAAAAGGATTTAATCAAAGCAGGCGATCGCATCCAGCTCATTACTCCTGATGCAACGCCCCTCGATATAGTTGCCCAAAAAATCCCCCTGAATGTTTTGTATGAAGATGAGCATTTAATTGTAATTAATAAATCGGCGGGACTAGTCGTCCATCCTGCGGCGGGACATAGCGATGGAACTCTAGTGAATGCACTTTTAGCACATTGCACAAAGCTTTCGGGGATAAATGGAACTCAGCGCCCAGGCATTGTGCATCGTTTAGATAAAGATACCAGTGGCGTAATGGTGGTTGCCAAGAGCGATCGCGCTCATCAAGATTTACAAGCCCAGATTCAAGCAAAAACTGCGCGACGAGAATATCTAGGCATCGTGCGCGGCGTTCCCAAAAGTGAATCAGGCATAATTGACGCTGCGATCGCCCGACATAAGAGCGATCGCAAAAAAATGGCAGTCATTTCCGATGGCAGAAAAGCGATTACGCATTGGCAAATTCAGGAACGTTTGGGAAATTACACGCTTGTTAAGTTTGATTTGGAAACAGGGCGTACCCATCAAATTCGTGTTCATTCCGCATATATGGGCTGGGCGATCGCTGGCGATCCTGTCTATGGATATCCGAACAAGGAAACTTCGCAATACCTTGCAGGTCAAGCACTACATGCATGGCGGTTGACCTTTACCCATCCAGTCTCAGGTGCATTAATTGAAAACACTGCTCCAATACCTGAAGGCTTTGAGAAGTTATTAGTATTTCTAAGACGCAGAAAATAAAATAGCTTTGCACTTAAGTGTGGGCTAAAAGCTCAAACCCTTTGATCCCAAAACCTTAGTACAGGACAAAAAGTTGCAAAGGTAGAGAGGAAGGGATTTTATAAAAGATAACCACATCACTCGTAAAATTCCTATGGAAGAGATTAACCTATTCCGCGAAAAATTGCAGCAACATCTGCACTGGAATTCAGCAAGACTAGCCTTTGTGTCCATATTTTTGAGAGCGGAATGTGGGCTTAATTGCACTTGGGAAGACAGCAAACGGGCTGAAACACAAAAAGGTTTTGTTGTTGAATCAAAGCGTTGGGTAGCGGTGAGAACCTTTGCTTGGATAGGAAAATATCGCAGACTCAGTAAGGAATATGAATTTTATGAGAATACCTCGGAGTCATTTATTTACCTTGCTTTAATCCGTAAAATGCTGAGAAATCTTACTGCTGTCAATTCTTACTCCCTTCCCAGTGTAAGATTAGGCAGGTAACTAAAGAAAAAAATGGATCGACTAGAAAGACTGAAAAATAAAGGATTAGATGAAGATGAGTGGCAAAAGTCATGGAACAAGTATCAACAACAATACATCAGGAAAAGACTGCAAGCAATCAAATATCTACATGAAGGACAATCTAGAAAAGAAGTAATTGTCAAACTGGGTTGCGCCAGAGAGAGTATAGCGACTTGGCTAGATATGTATGATGAGGAAGGCTTGAAGGGATTGACAAAATTGGTAAAACGGGAAAAACCACAGAGCTTAAGCAAGGAGCAAAAAGCAGAAATGAAAGTGATGCTACTAGAGCAGAAGCCAACTACCTACGGTATTGATCGACAGATATGGACAGGAAAGATAATTCAAGAGGTAATTCGCCAGAGATGGCAAGTGGAACTGAAAGACAGTCGGATCTATGACATTCTCAAAGAGATGGGATTGTCACACCAAAAAGCGCATCGTGACTACGAGAATGCAGACAAAGAGCAACAGCAGAAGTTTATTGCCACAATTAAAAAAAACTGCTAGAACTAAAACCTAGAGAAAGGCTAATCTTTTATGACGAGTTTGCTGTCTATGATCGACCAAGTCTCTACTATGCTTGGGCTGAGCGCAATAGCAACCCAAAAGTCCCCAGTAATGAGAAGCGAAAACGGAATAAAGTTAATGGGATGATATCAGTCGATGCTGTAACTGGAGAAATCTATCTACAGTTAACCCCCAAATCAAAAACTGAAGATGTAGTCAAATACCTTACCGAGCTATGCGAAGATGCCAGAAAAGAAGATGTCGAAAAGCTATTTATTGTTTTAGATAACAACTCAACTCATAAACAGAAGATGAAAAGGTTATTAGCTGAGAATCTAAAAGCCGCAGAAATCGACGATAAAATTGGTATCGAATTCATCCATACACCCGCATACTCGCCCTCGCTTAATCTTGCCGAGTATGAAATTCATCTTCTACGCTTAGAGAAGCTACATCACTTGCCTTCAAATACAACCATTGCTGAAATTGAGGAGAATCTAAAGGATGTTCATATTTTGATGAACTCAGAGCAGATATCAAAAACTTTAAATCACATTTTTTCTTTAGTCCCTTTGCCTATTCTTTGACTGGGAAGGGAGTAAATGCTTTCTTAAACAGTTAGATAACATCAGCAAACGTTCGTTCCATTTTGCGAAAATACCAAATTCCACTCCAAAGAGATAACAAAACAAGTACCAAAGATAGAATAAATCCAGGTAAATAAAGCTTAGATTCACCTCCTAAAATAGCCCAACGAAAACCATCAATCACACCTACTATTGGATTGATGGAATATAGCAATCGCCATTGGTCTGGAACTATACTGCTACTAAAACCAACTGGAGAAATATACAGCCCAAATTGGATGATAAAAGGCACAACAAACCGAAAGTCTCGATACTGAACAGTCAGAGCCGCCAACCATAAACCTACCCCCATAGAAGCCGCAAAGGAAATCAGAATAAAAACTGGCAAAGTCAAAATGCGCCAATCAGGGACAAAATTATAATATGCCATTAATCCCAACAGAATCATCCCTGAAATCAAAAAATCCACAAAACTCACGATCACAGCACTAGTAGGCACAATCAACCTAGGAAAGTAAACCTTAGAAATCAAATTAGCATTTCCAACTAAACTGTTGCTGCATTCACCCAATGCGTTAGAAAAAAACTGCCAAGGCAACATTCCCGCAAAAACAAGAATTGGATAAGGTACTCCTTGATCAGGTAATTTAGCCAACTGACCAAAAACTACAGTGAACACAATCATAGTCAAAAATGGTCTAATCAACGCCCAAGTAATGCCGATCGCCGTTTGTTTGTATCGAACTAAAATATCGCGCCATGCTAAAAAATAAAATAGTTCACGATAGCGCCACAAATCCTTCCAATACTGCTTCTCAGTTCGTCCAGCTTCAATCACCAGTTCCTTTGAGGAAGCAACATTTTGCTCTTTCATACATTTAAATTTTACCTGTGATCATCCTTGAGCAGAAGAATTTTGCATCTGATGGTATTTCCATAATGCCCCTTTTCTTTCAATCAGTTCTTGATATTTCCCTTGCTCAACTATTCTGCCTTTCTCCAGCACAACAACCTTATCTGCTCGAACTATGGTCGAAAGACGATGGGCGATCGCAATTACAGTGCATCCTTTGGATAGATGATCGAGAGATTCTTGAATCAATCGTTCTGTTACAGAATCAAGAGCACTTGTCGCTTCATCTAAAATCAAAATATCTGGTTTGCGCAGTAAAGCACGAGCAATCGCAATTCTTTGACATTGACCACCTGACAATCGAACACCGCGATCACCTAGTACAGTATCAAAGCCTTGAGGCATATCTAAAATAAAGTCAAGAGCATTAGCTTGCTGAGCCACCTTTATTACAAGCTCGTCATCAATGTCATCGACTCCATAAGCAATGTTATAGCGCACTGAAGCATTGAAAATAAATGTACTTTGACTGACAATTGCCATGCGGCGGCGCAATGAGCTAATTTTAAGATCCCTTAAATCAATGCCATCAATCAAAATCACCCCATTCGTCGGATCATACAATCTGGGAATTAGATCAGCCAAAGTTGTCTTCCCAGCTCCAGAAGTACCGACTAAAGCGGTTGTTTGACCCTGCTTAATTGATAAATTGATATCATGCAATACAGGATTGTCAAGAGCGTTATAACTAAAGTCAACGGAGAAGAAATCAATTGAATTCTCAAGATGCGTAAACTCTAATTCTCCATCCTTAAGATAAATCTTATCTTCCGTTGTTAAAATTTCTTTGATCTTAGCGATCGAGCCGCCATAGCTTCCTAGTTCAACTCTCAATCCATTTACTTGCTCAATTAGAGGCATCATTCTAAATAGAACGAACATAAAAGTAAGTAGAGAAGCGGTCTGCAATTGACCACTAGCTACAAAAAAATTAAAAGCAAAAACAATCACACAGATTAAAATCGTTGTAGAAATAGCCTCAGCTAGAGGACGAATAATATCTACTGCTTTATTCAGTTTATATAATGCATTTTTGACTTTTTCAGAAACATTATAAAAGCGAACCCTCTCAAAATCTTGTGTAGATGATGTCTGGATTGTTCGCATTGCGCTAATTAATTCAATGCCTGAAGATGTAAAATCTGCACCAGCCTGTGATACTGGAAAACTTGCTTCCCTTACCCGAACCACAAAGCTGGATATCATTACAGAGAGCATTCCAAAAAGCATTAGTGATATAATCGAAAGCTGCCAAGAGATCAAAAACATGGCAACGATATAAACGATAAGAGTTGACCCTCTAATTGCAAATGCCGAAGCAGAACCAAATCCTCTTTGAATAGTTGCAATCTCGCTATTTAGGCTGTTTACTAAATCGCCCGATCTCGTTTGAGAGTAGTATCCAAGACTTAAACTAATTAATTGCTCAAACATGGTCTTCCGCATTCGGTCAGCAAATGATGCGTCGGTTAATTTGGCATAAACTGGACCTAAATAAGCAAAAAGAGATCTAAGCCAAGACAATAAGATTACTAAAAAACCAAGGCATGAAAGTCGATCACCTGTGTTAGATTGATTACCAATCGCCCATAAATTCAGCCAATCAATTCCCAACTTGACTGATGGTTTATCAGGGCTAGTTAAAACTTGTAGAAAAGCATTTATCACAGCAAGTGCTGCGCCTTCAAAAAATGCCCCTAAAAATGAGAATATAATCGCAAGAACTGCCACACCCCAAAAATACTTGAATTCTCGTAGAAAAATATGGTTTTCTTTCCAAAAAGAAGTAACCTTAATTAGGCTTCGTAAGGATGCGAAGACATTTTGCATATTGATGTTACTTAAGAAATAGATGATTAATCTTAAACCTTATTAAAGCATTGTGCTGATCTGTCTATTAATAGTTTAAACCCATATTTTATAAATAAGTCCTTTTTTCAATGGCATTGAAAGTATGGTTATAAGAGATGTTTGATTCGTTTTACACCAGTGTTCGCTCAAACCCGCCAAAAGAATGGTCACATGGCAAAGCTCCGCAATGGATTTATAGTCTTAATCGCAGCGGGTTTGAAAGCAAATTGCTGTATATTTGACCCCATGTTAATGGGATTGACTAAAATTAATTGCTAGAACTGGCGTAAAAAGCGTAAGTCACTAGTAAATAGACGACGGATATCGTCTATTTTATGTAAAACCATAGCAACACGATCTACACCAAATCCCCAAGCAAAGCCAGTGACTAGTTCAGGATCGTAGCCCACAGCCTTGAAAACATTTGGATCAACCATACCACAGCCACCAAGTTCGAGCCATCGTCCATTCCACATCACATCAACTTCAGCAGATGGTTCGGTGAAAGGGAAGTAGCTTGGGCGAAAGCGAATTGGGCATTCACCTAAAAGTTCCTCGACAAATGTTTTGACCGTACCTTTGAGATCTCCAAAAGTTAGTCCTTCCTCTACAGCTAAAAGCTCGATCTGATGGAAAATTGGTGAGTGGGTGGCATCGATGTCGTCTTTACGATAAACACGCCCAGGACAAGCAATTCTTAATGGAGGTTCATTCTCTTCCATATAGCGGATTTGCACTGATGAAGTTTGCGATCGCAACAATTTACCATCGCTCAAATATAGAGTGTCAGCCATGTCGCGAGCTGGATGATCGGCAGGAGTATTAAGAGCTTCAAAGTTATAATAATCTGTCTCGATTTCTGGCCCTTGAGCAACTGTAAATCCCAAGCCCACAAGAATGTCCAACATACGGTCAATTGTGCTTTGGATCGGGTGTTGTCTACCTTGCCAGGAATGCAGTATTCCTGGCATTGTTACGTCAAGAGTTTCTGCGTCTAGACGCTTGGCGATTAATAATTGCTGGATTGTGGTTTTGCGTTCTTCTAGCTGCGTTTGTAGTGTTTGCTTAACCTGATTGGCGATCGCGCCAACTTGAGGACGTTCCTCAGCGGATAATTTACCCATCGCGCCAAGAACCTGAGAAAGAGTCCCCTTCTTCCCTAGATACTCAACTCTTAACTGCTCTAATTCTTCAGGAGTTTGCACATCTCCAACTGATTTTGTAGCGAGTTCTGCTAGAGATTGCAATTGAGCGGTTAAGCCCTCTAAGTCCGTTGCCATCAACGCTTCCTATTTGTTTGTGAAGAATTTTTCTCTCCTAACTTTAGCAGAAAAAATACAAACTCTACAGTGATCACTAAATTTTCTTGGTATTGCTCTATAGCTATAGTCTATAAAAAACAAAATAGAGTTGTGGCGTAAAGCGCCACAACTCTATTTTGTTTTTTACTCAAATTTACGATCAAACTTTATCTTTTTGCACTAGCTAGGAATGCCATTGGATCGATCGCACTGCCACCGTTTGGACGTATTTCAAAGTGGAGATGAGGTCCAGTACTAAAACCAGTGCTTCCCATTGCACCAATGGTTTGACCTTGGCTAACAGTTTGACCTTCTTTGACATAGAGCTCATTCATGTGAGCATATCTGGTGATTGTGCCATCAGCATGACGAATATCGATCATATTGCCGTAGCCACCATCATTCCAAGAGGCATACTCAATTACTCCTGAAGCTGCGGCTAAAATTGGTGTGCCAACAGGTGCAGCAATGTCTATACCTGCATGGATTCTTCCCCAACGCCAACCGTATCCGGAGGTAAATACTCCATCGGCGGGCCAGATAAACCCAGTCGATAGTCCATAGTCTTGAACATCAGGCAAGTAAGCACTAGCCGTAAGTTGTGGCAACTGCGGAGAAATACCTGAGCGATCTCCTGGATTTGCGATCGCACTACGATTACTATCGAAATTGCGATCAGGATTAGGCGAGGCATTTAAATTTGCTGCTGCAATTTTAGCGGCTTCAGCTTTACGAGCTGCTTCCTTGATTTCAGCGTCACGAACTTTAGCGTTAAGTTGATCAACTTCTGATTCTAGACGCTTCACTTCTAGAGAAGTCATCCTTGCCTCAGGCTCAGGTAATAGAGCAACTTGATTTGGCTGTGCAATGATCCCAGTCTGTTGATCAACAGATGCTGATGCAGGCACTTTCGGAGCAAGGCTAGCCGCTAACCTTGAAGGGATCTGAACGTTTGGCTCAGATGCAGGTTGGGGTATAACAGATGCAGGCTCAGAGTTAGAGCTACCGCTTTGTTCGATCACTCGATTTGCAGGAATAGTCGGAACTGATATTGCGGCTACTGGCGAAGACTTTGTAACTGGCTCAGCCGCTGGTTGGTTTATAGTTTCCAGAGGAGCAGTGCCAAGACTGACTCTTTGCTCCTTAATCAGGGTCGTAGGAATCTGTGGTAATGATAACGCTGCCGCAATTCTAGGAGAGAATTGAATCTTAGGTTCAGCTACTGGCTGATAAGAGTTGGCTTCAATGGGAACTCGATTACTACTGAACTGCTCGGCTGCACTTGCAGAAGGGATAGCTGGTGTGGCGATCGATCTAGCTGGCAAATTAAGTGCCGTTGGAGACATCGCAGGACTTTTCTTACTATTTGGAGCGTTTAATTCCCCAAATAGCTGATTGGGCGCAAAGGGGAAAAGCGCAACTGCAACTTTAAGCACTGGTTCGCCAGCTACAGGTAGGCTAGGTTGTATGGCTGACGCTTTAGCTTGCAGGCTAGGTGACTGCTCTTGTGCGGGAGCAATTGGCAGATTTTGTGAAGCCTCAGATCCAGTTAGCTGCATTAATCCGCCCCAAGGTGAAATGCGATTAGCTGCGGCAACTTTTATGGCATCTTTAGGCAAAACCATTGGTGTAGCAGCAGTAACTCTAACAGCTTCAACTCTAGTAGTCTCTGACAATGACGCTACTGGCGATGGAATCTGCTTAATCGGTTTTTCATTAGTAGATGCAATCGTCTGGGTTAAAGGAAGATTGCGATCTTGAGGAAGCTTTAACTCTTGATTAAGCTCCAACCATTGGGGGTTTTCCAGCTTATTTGCTTCGATAATTGACTTTTGAGTAATCCCGTATCGACGAGCAACAGTCTCAATGGTGTCGCCATTCTGAACTCGGTAGGAAATATACTTTGGCTGCTTAGCAATGTCGTTCTCAGCCATAGTTGACTTAGAACTAGTGCTAGCTAATGTAGCTACTGCTTTTTTACCTTCTAATTCCTGTAAACGCTGCATTAAGCGCTCTTTTTCAGCAACTAACTGTCTCTTAACATGACCTTCTTTAACTTGCATTAAAGTCGATACATTTCCTGGAATTACTAGAGACTGGTCAATAGCCAAAAAATCGCCAGAACTTAAAGACGTAAACTTAATAATTTCACTCTTAGGAACGTTGTAGTAACTGGAAATAGCCTCCAGAGTGTCCCCAGATTTAACCTTGTGCACCAACCCGTTCACAGGAGGAATTAGTAGCTTAGTGCCAGGTTGTAACTCAGTATTTGCACTGATGTTATTTGAAGCTGCGATCGCTGCCGCGTCAACTTGATAAACTTGAGTTAGTTTCCATAGGGTTTCATCTTCTCGAACCTCATGGACAATAACGCCTTGGGAGTTGTCCCATATACCTGAGGCGATCGCAGTTCTTGCCATTTCATATTTGCGATCCTGATTTTGAGCCATCACATCAGTCAAGGTGCGAGATGACGCAGCAACAGGTGAAGCTTTAAGATTATTATTTGCTGTTTGTTGGTTTACCAACACCCCCACAGTCCCAGCGGATAGAGCAAATCCCAAAACTGCAAGTGAACGACGAACCTTCAAAGAGGACATCTTTTCGCCCAACGTCAGGGAAACATTGGTTGTTAGATCCTCGTCTTTGGAAGATATCTTTTTCAAAAAACTGCCTCCTCTTAACTAGCTTTGCTCCTGATAAATCAAGTGTGAGAATAAAGCGAGTTAAATAATTAAGCTTAAAACTGCTGAACTATTAACTCAACTTAAGGAGCAATTACAGTTAATAAGTTACCTTGCTTTTTTCCTTAAAACAAGTTCATTGTGAACAGTAAAAAAGCAGATTTTATGTATTGAAGCAGCAATTCTTTCTCGTTACACATAAGACATGGTTTTGTCAACCATCAATTTGGTAAAATAATCTTGCAAAATCTTTAAAAAAACAATTTGTACTTAACTATACCTAAAGATAGTTTTTGTTAAAAACCTTATTTCCTAATCGATCCCTTTTTTGGGTCTAGAAGATGATTTTGCTTAATTCGAGTTCTTAAGGTATCTCTCATCTCCACACATAGCAATAGCAGTAATTATAGTTTTTCATAGTAGTTAGCTCTTACTATCTCCATTTTGCTCCTATTTACTGCATTTAACGATTAAAATTAATTTATTTCATTGTGTAATCATTTTTTAACAATTTGCTAGAAAAAATTTACAAAATAAATCTCACGCAAGTTATTTACAGATTTTTTTTATCTTTTGGTTAGAATTTTCAGATAAGACTGGCTCATCTAAATTCCATAGAGACCGCTTTATACCAATTCACGGAAGTGTGACAACACTTGTATGAATTAAAAACCAAACCCAGTAAGGTTTTTTAAATTAAGAAATGGTGTAGCCGTTTCTTAATTTGGTATTACTTATTTTCCTACAAGGCGATCAATCAAAACCCAAAGAGAGTTTCACCGTGAAGCGATACAACTCTCTTTGGGATGACCCTATAAAAATCGTTTTTTTGAAAGCTCACCATAGGTGGGCTTTCAAAAAACCGATTTTGGTGTTTCCAGCGCCTTTGGCGCTGGAAACACCAAAATCGGTTTCATAATGAGAATTGTTGGTCAAGATGTATACATAATCACATTGGGTACAGGAATAGCTTAAAATTACTTTAAAAATGCCTTAAAAAATGAAATCACATTTGTAGATAGCAGCTTTCATCAGCATCACCAAGGTACTGAGCCCCTACCCACATTTAAATTTAGGGTAGACAAGCTCTAAATGTACTTAATACTTGCTTGAAAATTGTTGTCAGACTAATGAGTAGATTTCAATATCAAGATAGGCAACATATAGCGTTGTCAGTTGTGATACTGAAATTCTGCCATTTTTAGCACTATCGGCTAATTTAAAGACTTTTTAGGAAAAGAAGATCTATGAGCATTGGATATCTCGCGCTGGTCTTACACGCTCACCTGCCTTACGTCCGCCACCCCGAAAGCGACTACGTACTTGAAGAAGAATGGCTATATGAGGCGATCACCGAGACTTATATTCCCCTCATCAAAGTCTACGAGGGACTTAGGCGAGATGGCATTGATTTCAAGATGACCATGAGCATGACACCGCCACTTGTCTCAATGCTGCGTGATCCACTTCTGCAAGAACGGTATGACAAGCATCTAGCGATGCTACAGCAATTGGTTGAACTTGAAGTAATTCGCAATGAACATAATGGTCATGTCAAGTATCTTGCTGAATACTACGTTAAAGAATTTGCAGAAACCCGCGAAACTTGGGAAAAATATGGTGGCGATCTTATAACTGCATTCAAACAGTTCCAAGATACAAATAACCTTGAGATCATCACCTGTGGTGCAACGCATGGCTATCTGCCACTGATGAAAATGTATCCAGAGGCAGTTTGGGCACAATTAGAAGTCGCCGTTGAACATTACACGCAAGAGTTTGGACGAGCACCTAATGGAATTTGGTTGCCAGAATGTGCGTATTACGATGGGCTAGAGAGATTATTGGCGGATGTAGGATTGCGCTATTTCCTCACCGATGGACATGGTCTTTTGTATGGTCAGCCCCGACCTCGCTTTGGGACATATGCGCCTATTTTTACTGAGACAGGCGTAGCTGCATTTGCCCGTGATCATGAGTCTTCACAGCAAGTATGGTCATCAAAAGTTGGCTATCCCGGTAATGCTGTTTATCGAGAATTTTATAAAGACCTAGGATGGGAGGCGGAGTATGAGTATATCAAGCCGTTTATCATGCCTAACGGTCAGCGCAAAAATACAGGTGTCAAGTATCACCGCATTACAGGAAGTGATTTTGGGTTAGATGCAA
Source organism: Pseudanabaena sp. Salubria-1 (assembly GCA_023336205.1). Lineage (GTDB taxonomy): Bacteria > Cyanobacteriota > Cyanobacteriia > Pseudanabaenales > Pseudanabaenaceae > Pseudanabaena. The sequence continues at coordinate 30,801 of JALQCR010000015.1, read as the reverse complement.
AGCAGCTTTATGATCCATATTGGGCAAAGGAAAAAGCTGCCGAACATGCCACTAATTTCATGCAAAATCGTGAAAGTCAGATTGGCTATCTCCATAACATGATGGGTCGCCCACCGCTAGTGGTATCTCCCTACGATGCAGAATTATTTGGGCATTGGTGGTATGAAGGGCCTTGGTTTATTGATTTTCTAATTCGTAAGTCTCATTACGATCAAACAACTTTTGAGATGACGCATCTTGCCGACTATCTACGTGGCAATCCAACTCAACAAGTATCTCGTCCTGCTCAATCTAGTTGGGGTTATAAGGGCTTCCATGAATATTGGCTAAATGAGACAAATGCTTGGGTTTATCAACATTTACATAAAGGTGCAGAGAGGATGATTCATTTGTCCTATCGTGAGCCTGTGGATGAGCTAGAGTGGCGAGCGCTTAATCAAGCGGCACGTGAGTTGCTTTTAGCGCAGTCTTCTGATTGGGCTTTCATCATGCGCACTGGTACGATGGTTCCCTATGCAATTAGAAGGACGCGATCGCATTTAATGCGGTTGGAGAAACTATTTGATGACATTGAGGCTGGCACAATCGATGCTGGCTGGCTAGAAAAAATTGAATATATTGACAATATATTTCCCGATATCAATTACAGAACTTATCGTCCATTGACGGCTGGCTGCAATTAGATTGATACAGAAATTAAGCAGCCTTAAAACCCTGCATAAAAAAACATAGCGTTGCACCGCAACGCTATGTTTTTTTATGGGTAATTTTCATAATCTTTAGGATGTTTTTCTTAAACTTTTTTTAATAAATTTTTAGTATTATATGTTACCATTTAGATAATTATATGTTATAGTAGATATATGTAAACAATATGTAATTTATAAGGATATTAGTGATGAACACTATGCAAAGAAAGGCTGAAGCAGCAGCAAATCATAAAGCTAATCTATCAGCTTCAATTAAACGTCGTATGGAAGTTGCGCGTACTAACAATGATGCTGGATTACTAAATGTCCTTGAACAAGAAATGAAGCAACTGGGCTTAAATTAGACAAAAAAGGGACGCTTAGCGTCCCTTTTTTGTTAGGATGCACCGCCGAAGACTTCAATGTTTTCAAATAAACAAACGGGTGAAGCATGTCCTACACGAATTATTTGGTTAGGCTCACCTTTGCCGCAGAAAGGGGAGCCATAGGCTTCGACAGTGTGGCGATCGCCTACTTTTGTCAGGCTATTCCAGAATTGATTGGTAATCCCGCGATAATTAGGATTGCGGAGTGTTTTGGATAATTTGCCATTTTCAATGAGTTTCGCGTATTCACAGCCAAATTGAAACTTGTTACGATAATCGTCAATTGACCATGAGCGATTTGATTCCATATATACGCCACATTCGATATCGGCGATCATCTCCTCAAAAGCATATTCTCCCGACTCAAGATTAATATTTGCCATGCGATCAATCGCAGGACGATTCCACGAAGTGGCTCTAGCATTAGCCACGCCTTCAATACCCGATCGCACTTGACTCTCAGAACTGCCTAAACCACGCAATAATTTACCATCTTTAATTAAATATTCTTTGGTGGCTGGAATCCCAGCATCATCAAAGGCATAACTAGCAAATTCACCTGCCATCGTGGGGTCGAAGGAAACATTCATCAGTGATGAGCCATATTGCATGTTGCCAAAGTCTTCGAGCTTAATAAAGCTACCACCTGCATAGTTGCGCTCATCACCTAAGATGCGATCGATTTCTAATGGATGTCCGATGCTCTCATGGATTTGCAGCAACATTTGATCTGGGGCTAAAACTAGTGATGTAGTTTCCGTGGGGCATTCTGCGGCGGTGAGTAATTCAACGGCTTGTTCACCGACAACTTGAGCCCTTTGCAAGATTGCCTCACGATCAAATACTTCCATCCCGATCTGATTGCAACGGGCAAGCTGTCCATTATCGCCGCGTTTTTGAATAATTGTGCCGTCTTGAGCAGTAGCAGCATAATCTGTAGCAATGGTGAGAAATTTTTGATAAATATCAGAGCCATTGCTACTGGCAAATTTTGTCTCGATTTCGGTAATTACGGCATAAGCACTAGTTTTGACGATTTGATCGGAAACCTTTAGGGTCTTGCAGATCTCGATCAGGAGTTCATTAATTTCTTTGGGTGTGATCGCGTCCGATGGTTTTAGAAATGGGGAAAAATACTGCCCGATCGCCTTTGGTCTTTGAGTGATCGTAAAGTGATGCACGGCCCACTGCGCCGATATTTTCGCTTGTTGATAAGCTCTCTGGGCTGTTAATTGAATATTTGCGAGGTCTAGGTGATTGGTGCTGGCATAGCCGAATTGACCATCAGCTATCACTTCGATCATTACGCCATGGGATTGGCTACGTCCATTTGATTGTGGTTTGCGATCGCGCACATACCGAGTTGTATTAATTTCTTTGACTTCACGCAAACCGATCCATTCGGCAGATGGCAGATCAATATGAGATAAGGCAGATTTTAAATCAAATTGCATCAGGGAAAATCCATAAAGTAAAAGGGACGCGATGCGTCCCTTTTACTTTATCAATTATTAAGCGGGTGATGGGATTCGAACCCACGACATTCTCCTTGGCAAGGAGATGCTCTACCACTGAGCCACACCCGCATTTCGCAATTGCTTGCGTTTAGCGCTTTACTAATATGACAAACATTGGGAACAATGTCAACTACTTTTTTAAAAGTCTTGCTAAAAGCCTTATATAACAAGGTTTTCTAGGTTTTTAAAAAATAATAGAGGAAATAGACTTAGTTTATTGATCTCAGTCATTATTCACATTGCTTTACACGCTTACGAAATTTTCTAACCCCAAATACCAAACCAAAAACTAACTATTGGTACGGAATTGGTACGGAATGAAAACCCTGAAAGGCACTGTAGCCATAGAAAAAAATGATAATCGCATACGTTTAAGATGGTCTTGTGAGTCAAAAAGATATTGTCTGTCTCTAGGGTTTTCCTATACAGATGTAAATTTGAAGGTAGCTGAGCAAAAGGCTAGACAGATCGAGCTAGATATTTTGTCTGGCAACTTTGACCCTACTTTAAACAAATATAGGATTAAGCAAGTAGCTGTCATTGCAAGTCCTGATGTTGTACAACCAAGTAAAGAACTGTTGCTTCCTATCTGGGACAAATGGGTTATTAGCTTGTGTTTACCAACTAGAACGCTTTGTTCCCACTACGCTAGAATTAGGCGCTACATTGAAAAAGCCGATCCTTTGGCTACTGATGCTTCTTGGTATGAAGAGATTGAAAGTCTATGTCCTAGTATCTGGAATAGTTCTTTGATCTATTTGGTATCTTGCATCAACTGGGCAATCTCTGAAAAACTCGTATTTGACAACCCTTTTTCAAAGTTGAAACGTAGAAAAGTATTAAAAAGTCAGGTTAAACCTTTTAATCATGAAGAAGTCAAGGCAATAGTTAACGCTTTTCGCAACAATCTCTATTGTCCAAAGTCTTCAGCGTACAAGCATAGTTTTTATGCTGATTACATTGAGTTTTTGTTTTTGACTGGTGTTAGACCTTCAGAAGCTATAGGGCTTCAGCGTCAACACGTAGACTTTACTCGTAATGAGATTGTCATTAGTTCAGTATTGGCTAGAGGTGACAAAGGACAAACTGCGAGTAAACATCGTGTCCGCAAAGAAACAAAAACAGGATCTATTCGTTTTCTGACAATGACAGTTAGGTTAACTGAAATGCTGGAGATTAGATGTCGCAATCTTAATCCTGATGACTTGGTTTTTACTTCTCCCAATGGAAATGCAATTGATGACAAGAACTTTACAACGAGACAATGGAAGGTCGTTTTAGCAGGGTTAAATATTGAGTACCGTAAGCCCTATACAACTAGACATACTCTTGCTTCAATGGCTTTAGAAGCTAATATGCCTATTACTTCTGTAGCTTATCTTCTGGGGCATTCAGATACAACAATGATTATGCAGACCTATGGACACGTTATAAATAGACCGTCTTTACCTGACTTTAGTTAAATCATTGACTGTACGGCTCACTAGATTTGATTCTGGTGAGTCTGTCATTTTACCGATCGCAAAGAAATTTACCGATCGCACTAAAACGCACTGTATAAATATTGAGTCAATAAACCTAAAACTTGCCTTAAACCTTTTCTTCAGCAGTTTCAAATTCAAAAAGCAGCAAAGTATACAGATATAAGGAACCAGATAAAGGTAGAGCTTAAAACATAGCAAAAATGATAATCCTATCCAGTTAATGCCACCAACGATCTTAGTTTTTAGTGTTTTTTTAGATTTCCTGCAAGAGGGGATAGAGAAAATAAAAGACCCAAGAAGCGAAAGCAATGGGACAAAATTTAAAATCAGCGATGCGATGCTGTCGGCTTTCTCGATGTTTTTTATGCAGTGTCAATCATTTTTAGAGTATCAAAGACAATTGCAGAGTCGAAGTGGAAAAAATAACGTTCAAAGTATATTTGGAGTGGAGAAAATACCCTCTGACCAGCAAATACGCAATATCCTCGACCTAATTAGCGCCAAGAGTCTGAACGCTGTATTTGAGAAAGTGTATAAATTTCTGCAAATGGGAAAGCACCTGAAACGATATGAAAGATTGGATAGGAATTTACTGATTTGTTTAGATGGAACGGAGTACCATAGCTCATCGAAAATATCCTGCGAATGTTGTAGTACCCGTAATCATCGCAGTGGCAAAATAACATACTCACACACAGCAATTTTGCCCGTAATCGCTGCACCAGGTTGCGAACAGGTGATTTCTCTACCACCCGAATTCGTCACTCCGCAAGATGGACATGAGAAACAAGATTGTGAAACAGCCGCAGCGAAACGCTGGATTAGTAAACATGGGCATCTTTTTGAAGGACAGGCGATTACGTTATTAGGGGATGATCTCTATAGCCGTCAACCGATGTGTCAGAATTGTTTAGAGGCAAATATGAACTTCATTTTCACCTGCTTACCATCCAGTCATCCTAGTTTATATCAGTGGTTAGATTACATTGAAAAAAATGGTGAAGTGCAGAATTTGACGACTAAACACCGCAAGGGGAAATCTATAGAAATATATAGTTATCGATTTGTGAATCAGATACCTTTAAGAGAACAAGAACCCTCTCTGTTAGTGAACTGGTGTGAACTGACTGTTCGCAATAGTGTTGATAATTCTGAAGTCTACCGTAATGCTTTTGTGACTAATCATGCTGTTAATATTGACAATGTGGCGGTCGTAGTTGAAACGGGTAGATGTCGTTGGAAAACCGAAAATGAGAACCACAATGTGTTGAAAACCAAGGGCTACAACTTGGAACATAACTTTGGTCATGGACAAAAACATTTGTCATCGACACTTCTATCTCTTAATTTGTTAGCTTTTCTATTTCACACGATTTTACATTTAATAGATTCCAGTTATCAAGAGATTCGTCGTAAGCGTGGCACTCGTAGAGGATTCTTTCAAGATATTCTCTCTCTTACCAAGTACTTTTTATTTAAGAGTTGGCAACATTTAATCGACTTTATGCTTGATGAAGCCCCCGTCTTTGCAGATTCCTGTTAATTTTTAGACTCTTGGTTTTGTATATCTTGCTACTTTTTGAATTTGGAATTGCTGCCTTTTCTTCTACGGGCTTGCTTTTCTGGGATATGTTTGCTATATTAATGCGCTATAGAGAAACGCAATGCAACGAGCAAAGCGAACGGGCTATCAAGCTCTTAATACCGACCTGTTAAAGAGTTACAGGTAGCTACCAAAGACATGTGGTAACTAGTTTTCTCTAATCTCGCGACTGAGAAGCAAACCACATTTTGATGTGTGTCACTGCTCTTAGTGGTTGTTGGCTAACGGTGCTGACAATGAAGAGATCATATAAAGCTTTCAGTATCAACTGTAAAATATAACCATAGAAAAGAAGTAGGAAATACCCGTATAAAGTCTCCCTACGAGATATATAACTACCAGAATAATAACCCCAGAAGAACTATGCGAGTAATTGCGTAGTTTTTTTTGTTTTTAGCTCCTAGTTTGTACCTATTTCTATTAGTTTCTTAGTGAGTATATCCCTAGCTATAGCAGCTTTAGGAACTAGCGTTTGACTTGATAATTGTTCAAGTTTTTCTGTGAACTCTTCATCTAAATAAACACTAAGTAATTTTGCATTTCGTAATACTGATTTTCTGCCTCTTGCCATCATCAACCATCCTATTTCTTCTATATCTTTATTATATCATATTATCATTAAGATATGTTACAATGAAGGTAGAAACAAGAAAAAGTTTCTCGACAAATCGGGTAATTAAAACACTCTAACAACCTGATTATATGCACAACAAAAAAGCATTACTCCTTCAAAGTAATGCCTACCTATTCGTATATCTATTAACAAATAAAACTATGACTAATAATTCTGTTCCTACTAACATTATAACCCATAAATTGTTGCTAGACAATACACAGTATCAGAGTAAGCCAAATGATGCTGCTGCAATTAATAATAGAATTGTAAACCATCCTGTAGATATTGATATTGTTGAATTTAGCAACCAAATTACAAGCCCTAATGGTAAAAGTTGGGTTCCTGCTTACCTTGAAGGTGCTAGAAAGAATGCTAGTTGGAAATCCCAGTCAGTTTTTGCAATTGATTTTGACAACAAAGATTCTAAAACTAAATCACAGGTTGTTAACCCCATAAGCTTTGGACAAGTACTAGAACGTTTGAAAGACTACGGTTTAGATTGCGCTTTTGCTTACACTACTTTTGGTCATGCTGATGATTGGCATAAATATCGCGTTGTATTTCAGGTTAAAGAACCTGTCATAGATAGAGATCTTCGTGATGGAGTCCAAAACGCACTTATGATGTTATTCCCAGAGTGCGATAAAGGTTGCACAAAGATGCCTGTAGATTCTGGCTCTTCTGGGTTTGAGGGGTAAATTGTATATATGTGATACAGTATTTGCGGGTGTTGCTAGGCTGTAATCATTGCCCAGACGGGCTTTCGATTACCATTAGTTCTGCTTATCCCCTCAAACCCAGAAGAGCCTAGATTCTTCTATGGTGGTAAAGATATTGTACATACCAACTATGACTACTACTTAGATTTTGGCTTACTATTTCAAGCTGCTGATTTTTATGCAATCAAGAATTCAAGCAGTAAAAATATGAAGCGCGATCTAACCACAGCAAGAAAAAAAATAGGTGTGAATAAAATTGAAGCAAATACGATTACGCCTATATTTAATAATATAGAGAAAACCGTAAATGCTTCAAAAATCAAAATCATTGATAATGTCGATTGGGATGAACTTAGAAAACAAGTTAAGATCCTTGATGACTTTATGAACCCTGATATCAAACTGTTAGATCCGCAACTCTTAGGACTTGTTACTAACTTGATATATCTTAGTGGTGGTCAGGACTTATACGAAAAGTGTCTACGTGCTAACCCTGATTATAACTACAAAGAAAAAATACAAAAGCTTCATTACTGTAAAACATCAGGTTATCTACCAATGAGGTTAGAACACTTTTCAACTTATCAAGAAGATTGGTGTTTTTTAAATCTACTAAATACAACCAAAAAGAAGAAGATTGTAAGATTGAAGCAGTTTCAAAGTGTGACAGTAGAGAGAGCAAGACAACTGTTAATAGACACATTAAAAACTGTGATTGCAACACAAGATACTTATATTCATATCTTTAAAGTTGCAACTGGACTAGGAAAAACCAGCGCTTGTATGGATCTTATCAATGTACTCTTAGCTCTACCAACTCACGATCTAAAAAATGATGTGTCACTGCTAATGCAACAAAAACAAATACATCACAGTTGTACGCCTAGTGATGACATGCTACCTCAACATGTTAAAGACAGATTATCTTTTCTTTACGCTATAGGAGCTAATGCTGAAGCTACAAACTACTTAAAAGAAATGGCTGAAATTTATCCAGAAGTAAGAGAATATCGCTCACAAAACTTTAGTTGCTATAGATCACAAGAAACAGTGCTTACAACCCATCAGAAAGCTTTATTTATAGATTGGGGACATGACACAATTATTTTTGATGAAGATATATTTCAAGTGTTACTACCTATTGAGGTTATTGACCTAACTGATCTATTGCGTCTTGAGAGTAAAATCAACAACACCAACGATAAGGCGAAAGTAACAGCACTGATTAACGACATTAGAGAAGGGAAGGTAAACACCCCTAGAATTATGGAACTTATATTTGAGGATTTAGAGAGCATAAGAGATGAAGTACTAAATAATCCTGCTTATAACTCACCTATCTTGCACTTTTTTAATGCTCTTTATTTTCAAGCTGAAGACGCAAAATCTGGTGACATCACAAAAATTCGTTTTATTAGTAGTTATACCGACAGGCTACCTCAAGACAAGAAAATTATTATCATGTCTGCAACTGCTGATGAGACTATCTATAGATGCTTATTTGGAGATCGCGTAAAGTTTTATGATATTTCTAATGTAGATTCTACTGGCTTCATTTCTCAAGATACTACATACTCATTAAGTCATAGCTCTCTTAATGAACACCTTGACTACATGACTAAACGATTAAAAGAGAACGGTCAACAAACCATTACTTTTAAATCATATGGCGCTTATTTTATGAGTAAGGGAGTCGATATTGTTGAAGATATATATTTTTATAACTGTACGGGACGTGACAAGCTAAAAGGCAAGAACATTAACGTAGTTGGAACACCACACCGTCATCCCATAGAAATTGCTTTATATGCAAAGGTATTAAATCTACCTGTTGTTACCGATGATTTTGACATAAAAAACTTCCATCAGCAAACCGTAGAACACAATGGGTTTAGATTCTGGTTTAACACCTATAACAATCTACACTTGAGAAATCTTCAGTTTCATTTCATTGAATCCGAACTCATACAAGCTATCGGTCGCGCTAGGGTAAACACCGAACTATGCACAGTTAATCTTTACTCTAATTTTCCATTAAAAAATGCTTGTGTAACAGATGAAGAAAAAGAATTAGGTTTGCAGAGCTTTGAACAGAGAGCTAATAGTCCACTTTGTGACTTCGTTAATGAAGATGACCTGTATATATCTACAGATATTACAGACAGCGATTATTGCGATGAGTATGAGTACAATGAAAGCCTTGAATATGATCCGTTACCTTGCGATCTGATTGATGCTACTGAACTTGATTATTCATATATGTAGCGATCATTTCAGATTGCCTTGTCTTCAAATGGTGTTGAGTTTATACTTCTGTTTTCCCTTGACGCTTCTCTAAGGCGGGAAGCGTTATTTTCCCAAGAAAGAGAAAGTTTAGCTTATCTAAATGATTAACCTTATACTGTCCTTGCAAATCAAGAAAATCTGGTTCAATTGCTGTTTAACATTTTACTAAACACTAACCATTACTGAAGAGTACCTAACCCGTTTGCCCGACTAGGTAAGTGGATGAAATGCTTGTCATCTTAAAGATCCTATTATTAGCAAGATGCAATCAATTTGTTTTCTCTTCTATGGTCTATTCAAATATTACAGAGATAGCTTTTTTTAGCTCTTGTAAGCTTTTAAATACCCCCTCATTTTTCCTAATGAGAATTGCTACGATTTACGCGCCTTGACTCGGTATCTTGTTTTTGATAGCTGAGATCATCTTTTGACTTTTATGATTCAAGGCTTAGAGCTTGATCTTCATGCTAATAGTAGTTGAATTTCCCTAATGAGAATTGATGTTTTAGCTGCAATGTTTTTTTTGCTGTCATTCTGACTTCTAAATTTTTACTTATAGCAAGCTTTTCTAAAACTTCAATAGACGTGTTAGGGTGCTTTGCTACAAGCTTACGAACTTCAGAACTACGATCACTTGACAATTTAAATAGTAGTTCAGATGGTGTATTCTCATCTGCTGCCAATATCTTGCGGTGCTTGACTTCGAGTTTACTAACATCATTATTATTGATGTGTTCAGATTTTACGCCTGCCACTTTTTTTCTTTCTATTTCTGCAAAGTTCTTAGTAAAATAGTCTTGAGAAATACATATCGGTTTTTTATTCAGTTTTAATAAAACCTGATTAGTTTGCTGAACCGCTTCCCGAAATTGAATTAAAGACTCATAACTAGGATTTTTGCTGATGTCTTGACTTAAAACAAAAAGAGAACAACTAAGCTCCAATGCAAGATCAACATATGAGTAATCTAAACTCATCGCCGCTAATTTTTTGTTCTGTTCTTCAGCAAGTTCTTTACTTTTATCAGCAATTTCATAATACTGTTTTTGCAAGTTTGAATACTTGTCAGTTAGAGCATTTTCCATTTGTCTATGGTGTCTTGCTTCTGCCCTATCACTTTCAGCCCAATCATCAGCAATTATAGCTCCAATGGTTGCGCCAACTGCTGCTCCAATTAAAGGAAGTAAGAAAAACATATAGTTTTAGCCTTGTAGTAATACTAATTGATTAGTCAAATGATGATAAAAGTTTGGTGTCTGACAATGATAATCCTGCTCTTTCAGCATTTATCATTGCATGTTGTAAACGATCTAAAGCACCTTGAACTCCAGTCCCACGAGGATGGTTAGAAATTTCCTCACTAAACGCGCTCTGCTCATCTAGGAATCCGAGATTTTTATTGTGTTCATAGCTCATCTCATCGTCAACTTGCTGCAAATAACTTAATTGTTTCTCAGTGAGAGAATTGTAATAATCTCTAACCTCTTGTTTATGATCCTCAAGAATTTTAAAGAACTCATAAACCATGCCAGCACCGCCGACTACCAATAAAGCTGGAGAGATGGCTGTAAGGCAAATCGCGATTGGTGGAAAAGCTGAAGCAACTGCGGTCATAGTAATAGCTGTCACACCACCCACAGCACCACCAATACCAGTATCTTTTATCGTTTCTAATACTGCTTCTTCACTAGTCATTTCACCACGCGAAACTCGTAAAGCATTTCTCAAACAAGAAAAAGGTAAAGCTGTAACTGCGCCAATCACAGCACCTTTTACACCCGCCTCCATTCCCACCTTGAATGCACCTGAAAGATTATCAGAGTTTACTTTCGCATCCAATGCCCTCTGGCTTAGTGGTGCAGAAAACTTAGGCGAGTCTCATCCTGAGACAGTGGTAACACGAGAAAATTCAATACGAAAATCTAACATTTCTCGTTTGGCAATAGAAGCACAGGCAGGAGGAGGGTTACTTTTAGGAAAAGCCTCTAATTGAGGAAGTGGTTTCTGTTGGTAAAGAAGACTGTGAAGATGACGGAGACCGAGTTGCAGAAAACTCAAGCCTCTGTGGTCATGCCAATCAATCCAAGCCCTTTGCCCCAAACGCACCAACATGATACCGAGAATCAAAGCAATCAAGGAAGCTGTGGCAAGAAGCATAAATAAACAAGTGAGAGCCTGAGCATCGCGGAGATGAGAGCTAACAATATCAAAAGCCGCAGACTTGTAATCCTTAAAATGAGGTTCAATCCCACCGAAACGTCTGCCATAAAGAGCAAAGGTCTGTAATGATGGGGAAATAGCAGTAAGGACAGCCCATGAACCGTTAGCCATTGCTAGATTTGCCGTAGCTAAGTGACAATTAATATCACCCAGCACCGTAACATTAGGGAATAGATAAGCTTGCTCTGAGGGTGGTATCAGTTGTTCCACACTCTTGGTTGAACCTTTGGCTAGAGTCACTTGCAGATCGGTCTTTGCTCGAATTGCCCAAGACCATTGATTTCGGTTTAACCAACGGATTAATTCCCCATGTTCAAAACCTCGGTCGGCAAGTAAGGTCACCGTGCTTTGCGGTGGCAATAGGGTGAGTACTTGTTCTAATACTGGACGATAATCCTCAAAGCCAACTGTGGCACTGCGATGTTCCAGCACTACTTGCGCCAAGCCAATCGACCGTCCTCCCCAAATCAAGCATACTTCTATTAAACAAAATTTATCCCACAGCATACTCGTATCTAGAACCAGTTCTAACGATGCTCCTGCAAATGCTTGCAGAAAGTGCTTCAGCAATGGGTTATAGAATGTTTCAGCGCTGATGTGCGGATTATGCACAAAGTAGTTTAGTCTTTCCATTTGGCTCCTTGCTTTGCAGTCCCGATGGCTCAAATAGGGCAACCAATGACTCAGACTTGCACTTCCTGATTGTAATATTGCGGCTACTGCCTCAGCAAATCCTTGCAGATGTCGTTTGTCTTTTGGCTTAATCCATTGACGCATTTGTTGTTGTAGTTGAAGATAGAGGTGGGGTATTTGCATGAGAACTTTTGTTGAGGAACTTGAGTATCTCATGTTTTGCCCCTTCCCTATCTCCTGTCTCATTATGAGATTCTATGTGCGTCAACGCTTTTAAGGCTTTTCTGCACCACTAAGGCCCTCTGGTCTTTAGAGGTCATTATTTTGCCGCCTCTTTTTTGGTTAGGAGTGTGATCCTCCCATTTTAAATTACTGGGATCAGATGAGCCGCCTTTACTACGAGCAATAATATGACTCGCATCTTTGTCATATAAATATTCTTTAACTTTAGCCGCCGCCGATTTACCATCAATGCCAGCTCGATGTGAAGCAGGAATCTTCTCGACCATTTGCTGTGCTTTTGCATCTGTTCTAATAGGAATAGCTTCTTTTCGTATCCCACCCTTATAAATATGGTCTACCTTTTCAGGTGTAAACTGTCTGATGTCTTCTAGTGTGACATGGTGAACTTGATTACTAGCTGCTGCATTAACCCCAGAATTGCGATTAGAATCTTCAGACATTGCTAATTAACCTATAAATCCAAATACCTATAAATCCAAATACCTAAATTTCATAGTAGTTTGATTGATTGATTCAGGTAATGTTTGAGAAAGTTTTACACTCAGTCAAACATATTCAAAATTACAGTAACTACTTAAAACAAACTATACAGCCAACTTTAAAAGAAAGCTACGGTGTCACGAAAAATAAAAAATTAAACTGATTATTTGCAAATCCTTCTATAATACTATGCAAACATCAGCAAAGATGCCTATTTTTAGCCCCTGTAGGCGTTTTAATGTTCCAAGCATAGAAACATAAGCAAAAAGTCCTGCAAGTCTTAAAACGCAAAATAACCGTAGAAGAAAAGGTTTGGTTTTATAGTGTGTTCACTTTTTCTTCTATGGTTTGGTTTGTCTTTCCACTTTCCAGTCTTCATCGGACAACCCTATATATTGAAATGCCTGTGAACAAAATTGATAGATTGATTTTGCACTAAGACACGTTCCAACATAATAACCATTTTTAAGCACATGAACTTTAAGAATACCTTCATGATAGTAGTCACTAATTAAGTTGGGATATTGTTTACTCAATTCAACAAATAAACTAGGTTCATACTCACTAATCCAGTCTAATACAGTCAAGTAGACTTCCTTCCATGCCTTAACAGGAAAAACATCTCCTAGTATTTCCAAATTGGTAGGTCTAGTTCCTGTTACCTCATGCTCAGAAGTTTGAATCTCATACCCAGAAGTTTGATTGGATATCCCAAAATAAGACCATATCTGTAAAGCTATTTCTGCTAGATATTCCGCACGCTTTTCAATATATGTATGATCCCATTTATCTATAGATTGAAAATATCTATTTAGTGCTAAGTCACTATTACTGAAATAAATTTGCTTGTCTAAAAATGATTTGTTTGACAAGTCATAATTAAGGGGAACTAAAGTCAAATTCCCCAAAGTATTTACATATAAATCGTGATATTGCTGCCAGTTTTCACCTAACTCACTTATCCAATCTGAAGTTGGTTTTTTGGGCATAATCCAATCAACTTTAGTTGGAGACAATGGTTCTGATTTTAATATATGTTGCTCTATTGTTTCTAATATGAGCTTTAACTTATCGTTGGAGTAAGTAAAAGCTGCTCTAATGACAGACTCTCTAAATTTCGTATCTCTTGGATACTCATTTGCTTCTAATATAGCCTTAACTCCATCTAATAGACTAGATGACCTTGCAATAGCATTTTGATACAGCAAAGGAAATTCTTTATTTAATCCTTTAATTTGGATCTTACATATAATACGCCTAACTATAAAGTTTTCCAATATCTCTAAAATAGACGCAAAGTCATTCACTGATAGCGTGTTATTTTCATATTCGTGATAACAGTTTAGCAGAAATGAATAAACAGATGTATAGTCCAGTCTATTAATCCGTACTAATTTAGAACGAATAATTGAATTAACTTCTTTTTGTGGATTTATGATTTTCTCATACAAATGAGAGAATTTCTTGATCCGCTTTAGCGCTTCAAAAGCATCTTCATATCTATCAACCCTTCGTTTTAAAGTAAGGTATATTTCTTTTTGTCCAACAATTTCCCCTCCACTAGATAAATAGTGAAACATAAAATCATTAAGCGTTTCATCACCTAAAGATTTTTGCATAGGTAGCCAATACTCTTTATAAATATCTTCTTGACGGTCTTTATCTATCTTCATAAGAAAGTAGTTGCGAATCAAATCAACTTCCGTCAATAATCTTCCTCTGTTGTTTAAGCTTTCAAAAACAACGTAAGGATTATCGTCACTCTCTAAAACTATTTCAACAATTGATAGTTTCTTGCAAATTACCTCATGTAATTTATCGAGATTTAACTTTTTGATGCCTTTCTTAAAAAAGTTATAGCAGGTAATAAGTGGATGAACTCTCTGTAAACAGCTAGGTTCAGATGTAACTAAGGCTATAAAAACTTCTCTGTCCTGTTGCGTAGGAAGTATTTTAAAATGCTCTAAGTTTTCTGCAAACTTATTTACTAAATTATCTTCTTCAATTTGTTCTGAAGAAACTGAAAATCCACTAGCAGTAGCTGCAATATCACGCATTAAAATTAGCAAAACAAAGATTGTTGTCAGTCTTTGTTGACCGTCAATCAACAAATAGTAACAAGCAAGTTTTTTAGGCTTACTAGGTAAATCTGTAACAACTATCGAACCAATGAAATGATTTCTTGAGTTGTCATCTATACAGAGTTCAGTAATGTCAGAAAGTAAATCATTCCACTCTTTTTTATCCCAACTGTATGGACGTTGAAATAAAGGTACAAGATATTGAACTTTACGATCTGTAAGATTTTGAAAATTGGTTTCTGATGCTTTCATTTATTGGAAACAGTGACCTTATGGGGTTGTGTATTATCTGTATAAAACGACTAATAAAATTTATGGGTAAAAATGTATTTAATCCCTATTGTCAAACATTTATTATCCCAAAACCACATCAATATTCTTTGAAGAACATTTTGGACATCTTGCTGGAGGCGTATTCTTTCTTGCCTTCCACTCATAACCACATTTGTTGCACTCCATTGATCCGTACCATTTATTCGGATCATTCAAAACCTTACTGTCTTTCAAAAATGGAGCTACTAAACCAGCACCAAAAGGAATTAGAAACCACCACATAAGATACTTTTGTATAACTTGTATAACTTTGCTTAAAAAACTGTACAACCAACTTGCAAGGAAAGCTACAGTCTTACGGAAGACAATTAAACTGATTATTTGCCGCCAAATAACCCAACTATAGCTTTGCTCAGTATAGTTCTGGACTTTAGACTAAAAAGAAGAAAAGAAAGGCAGGAAGTGAATGTCACAAACTGCCAAAAGAGCAATGATCAATAAACCAAATTGACATTGACTACTATGATTTTCCAAAAATTACAAGAATTTCGCAAGTCGATATATGAATACCTAGGAACAGGAAAAGATGCAGTATTTGAATTAATGGATGCCGTCCTGACAAGTCCGAGCATTAGCTCGTATGTGAGTCTGTCAATGAATCCATTATTTCGGCGAAAATGGTCAAGTATTTATGAGGGACTGCGCGATAGCCGACCAGCAAGAGGAAAGTTGATGAAACTAATGGTGCAAGAGATCCCAACCGAAGAGCAACCTTGTCTGGCTGGAGATAATAGCGTGTGGTTGCGACCAGATGCGGAAACGCTGAAGGAAAGAGGATTCCATCATGGCAAAGACGAAAGTATCGGCGTAGGACAAAGCTACAGCACGTTGGCGTGGATTCCCGAAGCAAGTGGGAGTTGGGCGCTACCGATAAAACATGAGCGGATCACCAGTTTCGAGACTCCTGTGAGTAAAGCTGCCTTCCAACTCAAACAAGTCACAAAGCAGTTAAGCGTACGCCCCCTAGCTGTCTATGACCGAGGATATGGGAATGCAAGTTTTGTGAAAGCAACAGCGAATATTGAGGCGGATTTATTACTACGTTTGGCATCTAATCGCTGTGTTTGGGGAGTTCCGTCTGCCTATAGCGGTCGTGGTGCACCTTGTAAACATGGGCATAAATTCAAACTGAATGCCCCAGAAACTTGGGCTGTTGCCGACACCACTATAGAAATTACAGACCCAAAAATAGGTCGGGTACGGGTAACTTATTGGCGTGACTTTCATTTCCGTACTTCTCCAGAAAGACCGATGCAGATTTTTAGAATTGAGGTGATTGAACCCTTGGGGCGCAACCGTAAGTTTCAGCCCATGTGGTTGGCTTGGTTGGGTAAAACTATGCCTGCTTTGGAAACTCTTTGGTTAAAATACTTGCGTCGCTTTGCCATAGAGCATTGGTATCGTTTTGCCAAGCAACGGTTACATTGGACTCTGCCCCAGATTACCTCTACTCAGGCGGCTGAGCGTTGGAGTGCTTTGATGCCTTTAATGACTTGGCAACTTTGGTTCGCTCGTCTCGATTGTGTTGATGCTCCTTTACCTTGGCAGTCTCCTCAGGATAATCTTGCTCCTGGTCGTGTCGCTCAATCATTTGCGGTAATTATTGCCGCGATTGGTACTCCTGCAATCCCTCCTAAACTACGCGGTAAATCGCCCGGACGCTCCTTAGGCGATCGCCTTCCTCCTCGTATTCGCTATCCGACTGTTAAAAAACACGCCTCAAAAAGAAAGAAAACTGAAAAGACTCCTGCGCCAACCCATCCAATTGCCATTTAGGTTCTGCTTCTCTTCTCAATTTTGAGCTGGATTTTGCTATTGCAAGCTCCTGCTCAATTTTCTCGTGTCTTTTGGTTCCTCTCTCATACCTGCCCATTAGTCCAAACTAAAGTATAGTTAGCTCATGAGAGAAACATGATCTACCTTTGTGTTACAAGGAAATATAGGTATAAGCATTTATACTTATGGGTTGTCACTCAAACATACTTTATTTCTATGGCTGCCTTTTAGTCTTATCGTGAGTCTAGCTTTACTAGCCTGAGATTTGCGACAGTCAACATCTTGGAATTATCGTATTCGTATTTCCTATATTTTGTCAAAAAACTATAAGAAATACCTATATAAATAGCCATTAAAAAACCCCTGATTAGCAATCATTTCTCTTTACTTAACGTTTGAAATGCTTTACTATTAAGGAGTTGGTACGGAATTGGTACAGAAAATATTTGTAATTTGTAAAAGCCTTATGAATAGAGCGTTACAGATCAGTTGAATTCTCCTTGGCAAGGAGATGCTCTACCACTGAGCCACACCCGCATTTCGCAATTGCTTGCGTTTAGCGCTTTACTAATATGACAAACATTGGGAACAATGTCAACTACTTTTTTAATTCTAAAGCCTAAAAAATAAAGGCGGCGCAAAGCGCCGCCTTTATTTAGTACTTGAAACCATTTTTGCGTGTGTGGATAGCGGCTTCGCCTTCACGGAGACGCTCACCTGCGTTAATAGTTGCCAAAATTACTATGTGGTCACCTGCATCCAGACTGCCTGCAACAGTTGCATCAAGATAGGCGATCGCATCGGTTAGATATGGCTGACCGCTTGGCGCAGTAGCAGTTTCGATACCATCAAACGGATCAATATCAGGAGCAAAACCCTTAGCGAAATGTCCGATGATTTTGCCTTGTCCCTTTTCGGCAATATTAACGACGACTGGACTGCCGACTGTTAAGTAAGACTCAATTGGTCTACCTTTAGCAACGATAATCGTTACAGAAGGAGGAGCAAACCCAGACTGTTGTACCCATGATGCTAGCATGGTGGCAGTTTTGCCATTTTGTTGAGATGTAACAATAAACAACCCACTGGGGATCGCGCCAATTGCAGCTCCGAGATGTTCATCTTGAGGGGTGGTAACGGTCATTATTCACTAAAATTGTAAAAGAGTTGTCTTAGCTTAACTGCAAATAAAAAGCGGCGCAATGCGCCGCTTTTTATTTTAAATATCAGCCTAGACGTAAGCAGTCTGGAATCCCCACCAGAGTAAGAATCCGATCGCACTCAAAACAACAACGCTAGAAAGCACAATTGACAAAGGGCTGTCAGCATTCTCAAACTTCATGATGCCGCGATTAAAATCTGTCATACAAGCACAACCTAACTAAATGATTTAGATTACCTAAGCAAAACATTCTAGTTATAGCTCAACTCTTATAGCGATCGCGCAAAAGTAATCAAATCTCTGGGAATAAGCACGCTAGGATAGCAAATTACTTATGACTGAATGGCTTCGTATCTTTTGGCTACCATCTAAACCCGTAAAGAAGTTAAAGGAATTACCCCAAGATGCTGGTGTATATTACATTACGGCTCTGTGGATTGTGCTATATATTGGCAAAGCCAAAAATTTACGCAGTCGCTGGAAAACTGCCCATCATCGCTATCAACAATTTAAACTACTGCATCCGTTTGGAAGACTTCATTACAAGGTATTGACTCCGAATCAAATCCATTCCTACGAAAAAGATGAGATTGCACGATTTCGACCTACATGGAATGGCACAGCAAGAGTAACCTTTTGGGATCTAGTCTCTCTATTTGTGGCAGTCTGGGGACGCGTGATCATTTACGTTTTTTTGCTAATGCTGGCGATCGCTGCTCTTATCTATTTGCTGTCTCAATAATTTTTTTGGTGGCGCGGCGAAGCCGCGCCACCAAAAAAACTGGTTCATTATCAATTCGCGGCTTCCTTATGTTGATCACAGAGAAATCTTTAAAAAGTCGATTTAGCGCTATTTTTACAAGTATTTTGTTGATTGCCCCACCAAATTATGCTGATCGCCTAAAAGCCCTAGCAAGCTCTGTAATTAATGACTCAGTGAGCAATCTAGAACTAATAGACACTATTGATACAACTATAGTGGCGATCGCAATCGGTGCATATTGGCATCAAGATTTACAAGAAGTGCGATCGCGAATATTAGAATTACAGTCCCATAGCAATGCCGATATTCAAGAATTGGTATTAGCCTATGCGATCGCCTTGGCATGTCGAGATGAGCTAAAACCGCAATCATTTATTGCTCAGATTTGTCATGACTTTAATAAAAGAAGATCTCTCAGTCGTAATCTCAAATCCCAACAAAAGTGCTTAGATCAACTACATCTGACACAAGAACTGGTTAACCAAGGCGCAAGTGCGATTACAGTGCATAGAGCTAATAGCCTATCTGAAGCAATCTCTAGTAGTTTGTATTATTTTCTTAGTACACCCCACAGTTGGTACTTAATCACTGAACGAGCTCAAAGGCATCCACAATCAAATAATCCAAATAATCTCCAAATCGCCCTCCAAGCTGGGGCGATCGCCTCAGCTTATTTGGGTGATGTTGGAAATATAATCAATCAAAAGCAGGAAATCTTGAGCAAAGGAGCAATAATAGGCGAACAGCTATGGGCGGAATGGTCTGGAGTTTTTGATGTTAAATTAGATAACTAAGTAAGGAGAAATTGATATATGTCAAAGCTAATTATAATTTTGGTATTAATTGCCTATGTATTTGGTGTAGTGAAATTTTTGCAAGGTTTTCGTCGTACTGACTTTTCAGGCAATCAGATCGGACTAGCATTGCTATGGCCAGTTTTATTTGCCATGAATGGCAACTACCGCAAAAATTTCTTTAAAGCACTTAAAGGCTCCTAATGACTTGGTGGAAACGACTCAGAACCAATCCTCTTGCTTGGATTGGCATTGTAATTTTAACGACTTTCTACGGCTTGGCTCTATTTGCCAATTTTGTAACTCCCTATGGTGTTAACGAATCAGCTAAAAATGGAGCATTGCTTCCACCTACCCAAATTCATTGGCGCGATCGCCAAGGTCAATATATTGGAGCCCATGTCTACCCTACTACACAGGGCAAAGTCGATATGGAAACAGGTGATCGCGCCTTAATCGTTGACTACAGCAAACCCTCGCAGATTCAGCTCTTTCATGGCGGACATTTGTTTAGTACCACTAGCAATGCCCAACTAAACCTACTTGGCACTGACGAGCAAGGGCGGGATCAGTTGACCCGCCTATTGTATGGCGGTAGAATTAGCCTCCTAATTGGCTTTATCGGTACAATTATTTCCTACACTGTAGGTTGTCTTGTCGGTGGTATTTCGGGCTATGTTGGAGGCTGGTTGGATGTGGTATTAATGCGTTTTGTTGAAGTTCTGATGTCAGTTCCTTCTATTTATTTGTTAGTAGCATTAACTGCAATTTTGCCACCTGAAATCAGTAATACTGAGCGATTCGCGTTAATCATTGCGATCATTTCATTTGTATCATGGGCAGGACTAGCAAGAATTATTCGAGGACAGGTACTGTCCATCAAAGAACAGACTTTTATTTTGGCAGCTCGTGCATCAGGAGCAAGCCCATTAAGGATCATTGTCAATCACGTCTTACCACAAACCATCACATTTATCATTATCTCGGCAACCCTCGATATCCCCCGATTTATCGTTGTAGAAGCAGTTTTAAGTCTTGTAGGACTAGGCATTCAGCCTCCCGATCCCTCATGGGGTAATATGCTGTCTGTGTCTACAAATGCCTCGATTGTAATTTTACAACCTTGGCTTGTATGGGTTCCTGCATTAGCGATCGTATTGACGGTGCTATCATTTAATCTCTTAGGTGATAGTTTACGTGATGCCCTTGACCCAAAAAACATTAGGCAATAGACTTTTTTAAAAA
Organism: Pseudanabaena sp. Salubria-1; assembly: GCA_023336205.1. Lineage (GTDB taxonomy): Bacteria > Cyanobacteriota > Cyanobacteriia > Pseudanabaenales > Pseudanabaenaceae > Pseudanabaena. The sequence continues at coordinate 9,771 of JALQCR010000015.1, read as the reverse complement.
AATTCCCAACAGTCTTAAAATATGTCGCCAAAATGCTTAGGCAATTAGGTAGTATGAGACTAGGATTTAGGCTATTTTGTATTGTTTGTGACGGGTTTTTTGCTCTTTCGTCATGTCAATCTGAAAGTTAGCATCAGCAAAATAGGAGTATATTCAGCGTGCAGTACTTAGCGGAACTTCAAATATCGAAAGCAGCTTTTGGATTAGGCGGTAACTCGTCAGTCCGTTTATTAGCACGTAATACTGGTGAAAACGTTTGGCAACCGATTACTAACGAGCAAGTTTTACCAGTTCAAGATGCGGCGCAGGTAAAAGAATTTAAAGATGGTCAAATGGTAATTGCCGAGATAACTGGCAGTAACCAAGTGCAAAGTGTCCAAGATGCTTCTAAAAAAATTGTCAATATCTTGCAGGCTTTTTCGCGATCGCAAGATAAATATAAATCCGCCGAAGAAGAAGTCGAGCAGTGGAAGCAATCTCTTAATTTTCAGAGCCAAGAGTTGCATCGGCGTGAGCAGGAATTAGAACAAAAGGAACTAGAGCTAGAACATCTTGACACTAGAAAACAAGAAATTGAGGAATTAGAATCCAAGTTTAGTAAAGAGCGTAATGAACTTGAGCAATTACGTAAAAATATTGACGCAGAACGCGGACAGTTTGAGGCTAAGGCCGCAGCCTTAACTGCCGATCAGGCTGAGCATATCAAATCCCTGATTAGTCAATTATCAACAAGTTTTACAAATCCAGATTCTCTTAGAAACAGAATTCATAGCGCTATTGATCTGCTCAACCAACGCCAAGAAATACTTACAGGGTTTTGGCAAAGTTTAGATAGACTAAAAAATGAAGCCGAAAAGCAAAAAGGTAGTTTAAGCAAATCAACAGAAGACCTTAATGCTCGTAAGAATCAGTGGCAGCAGACACAAATAGCTCTTGCTGATGCTCAAGCTGAACTTAAAGCTCAGCGTGGCATTCTGAAGCTACAAGAAAATAATATGGCGTTGTCTAGGGTTCAGCTTGATGCTCAGATTGATCTCTATCAACAGACATATAAGGCGATCGAGGAGTTTGGCGGACCTGGAAGCATGGATTTGCTCAGCCCCGAAGAAGAAAGCCGCTTACAGTCAATGTCTATTGAAGAGCTAGAGTCAACAATTAACGCCTTGCAAGCAGATTTTGATAAACAAGCTAATTATGTAGGCGCTCAAGAAGATGAACTTGCTGGGCTAGAAGGTGAAATTGCAGACTTACAAAATCAAGTTGAAAATGCTGATCAATTTGATCGTATTGAACTGGAGATTAATAAGGAGTTTGCCGAAGAGCAGTATAAGTATCTTGAAGAAAGTGTGATGGGTTCAAGGTTGGTTATGCAACAGCGCCTTGCAGTTCTAAGCAAACAAAAGGCTATTTTAGATCGCCGTAAAGGAATTTCTGTTGATTCAAATCCAGTCCAGAGTTTATTGCCTTTGTTATCACAAATTGAATCTCAAAAGAACCGCCAAGAACAAGAGCTGCGGAAGATGGAAAGCCAAATTGAGGCAGTCAGGAACTATACGCAACAGCAGCAAGATGTTCTTGCTAAGCAAACTCACGAACATCAGCAACAAGATCATTCAATTCGCGCAGCCGAAGCTCAACAGCAAGATCAGATTAGAGTTGTGGCTGAGTTGTTAGGACAAATTAGCGCTCAAGAGCAGCTTTTACGTCCTGTGCAAGATATTGTGGACACGTTACGTCCACAGTTAGAGGCGGCAGTTCAGGATTTGGGCTCTATGTCAAATGGTAATAGCTCCTCGCAAGTTCTTACTGACTTACAATCTGTTATTCAGAGTTTAGTTTCTTCTTAAGCAAACTAAAAGCCAGCAAAGCGACCGCGTGGCGATCGCTTTGCTGGCTTTTACAGCAATCAATGGCTATGCCATTTTGTGTTCTTAAAACCCTTATAGGTTTGGTTTTTAATTCACAGAAGTGTTTCCGCACTTTTGTGAATTGGTATTACAGATCAAATGAACCACAAGAAAGTTTCTGAAAGTCTTGCAAAGCAACACTTTCAGAAACTTTCTTGATTTTTGTTTGAGCACAAAGCACTGTAGATTTTATTCTTCAACTTTAATTGAGAGGATTTTGTCACCACGACGAATTGCTTGAGCAACTTCGGTATCTTCCGTATATCCAAAAGCTGCATATTGACCATCTAAAAATGATGCATCACCAAGGGTAATAAAAAATTGGCTGGTAGCACTATTAGGGTCATTAGTACGAGCCATAGAGAAAACTCCTGCTTTGTTGTGCTTAATAACAGGTTTTTTGCCCCCAGTTAAGATGTTGCCAATAGTCGCTTCGGTATCACCCTCTGCCCAGATTTCAAGTTTGATGCGATCGCCTGATCCACCAGTACCATTACCAAGAGGATCGCCGCCTTGAATTACAAACCCTGGTTCGACACGATGAAAAGTTAATCCATCATAAAAACCATGCTTAGCTAGGTCTACGAAATTTTTGACAGTGATTGGGGCGTGTTGATCGTCAAACTCAGCACGGATGGTTCCCTTAGCGGTCTCGATTACAGCACGGATCATAAGTAGACTTACCTAAAAGTTTTTGAAATTTAAATCAGCTTAAAGTATAGCAACCGCTAAGGCGGTTAAGATCTAAAACTCCAAAGCAGGGGCAATTCATGAATTGCCCCTGCTTTTGTTTAGTATGATGGAGTGATAGATCGCTTTTGAGGATCACATATAGTTATGGATAGCAATAATTTGCTCAAGCAGTTACTCATGCTTGGTGTTGGCACAACTTCGATGGTGCTAGAAAAAATAAAAGAAGCTAGTGAAGATTGGGTCAAAGATGGCAAAATCGATCCTGAACAGGCTTCGGATATCCTTAATGATATTGCGAGCCGACTTAAGTCAGAGCAAGGAAATTTGGAGACTTTGATTCAGCGACAGATTCGTAATGTGATGCAAGATTTGGGCGTACCACGTCAAAATGAAATGGATGAATTGCGTGGAAGGATTGATCGCCTAGAGCGGCAACTTCGCGAATTAGAAAATAAACAGTGGCGCTAGTTAATGGAAGATTCAGGAATTCTGTATTTGGTGGGAACGCCGATCGGTAATTTGGAGGATATGAATTTCAGGGCGATCGCAACGCTAAAGCAGGTAGATTTAATTGCGGCGGAGGATACCAGACATACTGGCAAGCTTCTACATCATTTTGGGATTGAGACTCCACAGACAAGCTATCACGAACATAATGCTTTTAAGCGTGTCCCCGAACTGGTAGAAAAGTTGTTGCAAGGTATGGCGATCGCCTTAGTCACCGATGCAGGAATGCCCGCGATTTCTGACCCTGGGGTAGAACTTGTGCAGGGCTGTATTGCGGCAGGAATTCGGATTGTGCCGATTCCTGTCGTCACCGCAGGAATTGCTGCTTTAACCGCTTCGGGTTTTGCTACTCAGCATTTTGGGTTTGATGGATTTTTGCCAACTGACAAAAAAGAAAAGCGCGATCGCCTTGAAATATTGCGATTAGAAACTCGCACGATGATTCTTTATGAATCGCCACATCGGTTATTAAGAACTCTCGAAGAGCTTGCCGAGAGCTTGGGAAAAGAACGTCGAATCGCGATCGCTAGAGAGCTGACCAAGTTGCATGAGGAATTTTGGCGCGGTTCTATAGAAGATGCGATCGCCTATTTTACAATTCAGGCTCCTCGCGGCGAATTTACGTTGGTATTAGAAGGAGCTAAAGCCAGTCTAAAGCCAGTTTGGACAGAGGAAGTAATCTTAAAAGAGTTGCAAAATTTGATTGATTCTGGTGTTTCGCGATCAGATGCAAGTCGTCAACTGGCAGAATTAGCCGATTTACCGCGTCGCCAAATATATCAGTTAGCACTGACTCTACAACCCACATTCCGCTCTCAAAATAAGTAAAGAAAAATTCTTAGTACAGGACAAAAGCACAAAATGGCTATGTCATTTTGTGCTTTTGTATTAGTAATCGTATGGGTTTTTAGGTTCCGCGATCGCAGTGATATTACTAGCGATAATCACCACTTGGCGATTGCCGTTGGAGTTGTCCACATCGGCTTGACCTTCTATTTGTAACCAGCTATCGGAGGGATAGATAGAACGGCTTTCAGTAATCTTTACGGGCAAGCTGACAGGATATACATCAGCTGCACAGCATGTAATCACAAATCTCGTAATTAGAAACATATTGTCTGGTTGATCAGGTGCATGGACGACGAAGCCTGTAAGCTTTACCTTCTGTCCTTTATAAGCATCAGGTTCAGGATAGGCACTGATCGTACGAACCCATTCTACGAGAGTGCGCTCTTCAGGACGGTTACTAGCGCGAAAAGATTTGGGAATGGTTCTAGCATCGGCAATATTATCAATTACGCCACGATGAATTGCTTTTTCGCTGGTGAAAGGGCGAGGATTAATACATAAAGCGACGATCGCTACTATTAAAAGTAAACTACTGCTCAAGGATGGTTTGATCAATGCCACATGTTGCTGAGTATTGGTATAGCCTCGTCGCCGTTTGGCTACGCGCCAAGCTTCTGCTATTCCCACTACAGTTAGTCCTATACCTGCAATTATAGTTAGTGGAATATAGTTAGGATGGATTAAGAGATATAGCTGTCCAGCAAGCCATAGCTTCAGCAATGTGATTCCCCAAGCGGTGATCGCACAGGATTCTATCCAAGGTAAGAACTTTTGCCAGTAATTGTTTATAAATGATGAATTTGCAGATCGGGATGGCATGGAGAAAGACTGCTAAATGGTTACTAGTTTGTATATTATACTAATTCTCAAAATGGGAACGCCGTTTTGAGAATTAATTACTCTTTTCCCAGATAAGAAATAGCGATCGCTATTTCTTATCTGGGAAAAGAGTATGACAGCGATTTACGCTGAGATAAACGCAAAAAATAGCACCGCCTACGCAGTGGGCGGTGCTATTTTTGAGATACTGATTAGATTTTATTTAAAAGAATAACTTGTTGCTTTTGAAGCGATCGCACATCTTCTAAACTAGCATCTACAGACTGTAAGATCTGAGCAACAGTTTGCTGTTTAGTTTGGTTTTCGTCACAAGCTCGCAAGAACTTCCACGCAGCATCACCAATTTTCGCAAGTTGATAATTATAGTCAAAGAAGTTAGGGCTATCTTTCCAACCATAGATACAGGGACTAGGTTCAGGGACTGCTACTAGTAAGTCCGCATCGGCTTCCCAAGTTTGTTTAGGAATTGGAGGACGTGCTAAAAAGAACTCATAATGAGAGATTGTCTGGGGATCGAGAACTTCAATGAGTCGGTAGCGCTGACGTTCGGTAAGATGTTGTGATCGCTCAATTAAGTTTGGAGCTTTCCCAATTAAGCGATCTAAATCCCACACATGAGGATTAGAAAAACCGAGAAATTCCAAACCTGATGCATCAATTAATTCAAACAGTGTATTAACGTTGTAATCAATTTCTTGGGGATGCACATACATATCTGCGAAACATGCATCCTGCGTATTTTCCATCTCCCAGCGTTCTTTTTCGCGGCGACGTAGAGCATTATTCTCAGGCAGATTGGCAAATATCTCTCTACCAATTTTTACGCCATCGACATAATCTCCCCGTTTATCACCTTGCAATAGGGCGATCGCCTCTTGCATCAGTCTGATTTCCCATCGACCTAATTCACCATAAACAAAGATATGTAGCAATCCCCCAGGGGCGAGCTTATTTGCCAAAGCCTGAATTCCCCGAATTGGATCGGATGTATGATGCAGCACTCCCACTGAGTTGATTAAATCAAATTCTCCTTCAAGCTGATCGGCATCAAATAAGCTGAGATGATGGAATTCTACTCTGGTTGCTCCCGATCTTTGGCAACGTTCCTTGGCTACGGCAAGAGTTCCTTCACTGAGATCAATTCCAATTACGGTGGCTTCAGGATTCAAGTGGACTAGATATTCTGTACTAACTCCTGATCCACAACCAGCATCAAGAATCCGAATATTGTCTGTTGTATGCTTTTGCCCAGTACAAAAACTATAGGCTGCTTGCCAATTCCAGCGCCAGTTATATCCAGGTGGTGGTTCATCCAAGATTGGTTCTGGGGGAAAAGGATAAGTATTATAGAGACTGGCTACGGCGGCGCTAACTTTGGGATCAGACATGGTATTCGGGAGATTTTCCTTCAAAAAAGACTGCTAGCATATTAACCTAAGCTTGTCCTCTCTTAAAACCCGCCATCATTTCTAGTCTAGAGAATGCACTATTAGCAGTCTCGCGTACATAGGAATCCGCAGACTCATCATTAATAATTGCTTGTAACACATCAATGCCACGGCTATCACCAATTGAGGCGATCGCATTGACTAGAGAAACCGCCAAAGCAGGATTATCGGTCTCCGCCAAAGCCTCGATCAAAATATCCACAACAGGATCACCGATCTCGCCCATCGCCATTACCGCCGCAATATTGACGACAGGATTAGGATCTTGCAACGCTGTTTTTAAACCTTGAACGCCTTCTGGTGACAATGGCTGCTCAGGATGGCAAATCACCACTTGCGCGATCGCCTTAGCCGCACTGCCTCTGACGGTGACATTGTCACTATGCAGCATTGCTTGTACCAATTGTGGCACTGTAGCATGACCGATTTCGCCAAGGGTTTTAACTGCCGCTCGGCGATAGTTCGTATCCTGTTCATCAAGAACGCTCATTAACTTGGCGATGATTTCTTCATCATAGTTTTCGGCTAGTTCCCACATCGCTTGATTGCGAAGATTAGGATTGGGATGTTTTAGTTGTTGAAATAGAGTTTCGGTTGACATGATTTATTAAGGAAAAAGTAAAAGGGAAAAAGTAAAGGAGAAAAGGTTAGATTTTAGGGTTGGTTTTTGTCTTTTCACGAATTAGTAGATCGCTATCGTTAGTAAGTACTTCGTAACCACTGCGATCGCCAAATTTTTCTAAAGCCATCAGAGATGCATATTTGAGATCCCAAATGGGCGTATCTAGACAAGCCTTGATTTCTGGGATAGCTCTTTTATCACCGATTTCGGCAAGGGAGAACGCGGCTGCAGCGCGTGATTTTTGGAACTGCGGCTGCTTATTGTGCAAAGCAGTCAGTAATAGATCGTATGCGGGAGCATATTTCAGCCAGCCGAAAAGTTTCATTACATGAAAGTGAGCACCATAGTCATTGTGAGCCTCTTCTGCATATGTTCCAAAAAGAGCTTCAGGTGCTACCTCAGCATAGTTTTCTAAGATTGTCTTTATAGCAAGATAACAACGCCCAAAATCTGTTTCGTACAACTCGCGTAGTAAAAAAGAAAGCTCAGGCAAAGTATCGTAACTATGTACCAAAATCAAATCTTCGGGATGGTCGCGTAAGGATTTTTCTAAATAAGGTTGTACATCAGTGAAGGCGATCGCACCTGCTTTAATTCCTTCTTCGCCTAACATTCTAATTCCGCGCAATCGAAACACTAGGGATACTGGGCAGGTCGAAATATCAGGAATTGCCGCATGATAATTTGCATCAATTAAATCTTGAATTGATAAACGTCTGGCAATCACACTGGCGTTATGCAACAGTTCGACAACTTTCTCCATTTGTAAATAGTCTTTTGTCAGACGACAAACTGCGGTAATGGCGGCGCTAGCTAAGGGCAAATCGCTTGCAGAGGTAAATTTACGAATTCGCTCTAACGCTGGCTTGTAATCTAGTTTGGCTAAGGTCTGAATAATAGCGCGATAGGATTGCCCTGATTTATCTAATAACTGAGCGACTTCCTCTAATATTTGTGTGTCATCAGTGCCGATTTCACCGATTGCCCAAACGGCATTTTCTACTAAAAAACAATCAGGCTCACTTAAACATTCACGAATAACAGGTAACGCTTGCAATGCTCGCAGTCTTCCTAATGTTTCGACAGATTTCCGCCGCACGATGCGATTATCCATCGCATCGTCTTTTTGTTGAATGGCTCTACTAAGAGCAGCGATCGATTTATCGGTCGGGAAATTTATTAAATGCGAAGCGGCAATATAGCGAGAATCCTCCTCGCCTATTTGAGCTTGAGGCGTATCTAAAAGGGCGATCGCTTGATCTTCTGTCAAATTAAAAAAACTATTAAAGCGTTTATCCATAATCTTAAAATTATATCAATCGCTAACCAACCTATACCAAAAGCATGAAGTAGAGTAGCCACTTTGTGCTTTTAAAACCCTTACTGGGTTTGGCTTTTAATTCAAAAAAGTGTGGCAACACTTTTTTGAATTAGTATTAACTAGCAACACCAAAAAAGAAGAGGAAGCGCTAAGCACTTCCTCTTCTTTTTTTCTCAAGAGCTAAGCAAAGCACAGCCCTTATCAAATCAATTGATTAGGAGAGTGAGTTGATTGCATAGTCGAGCAATGCATTGTACTCAGTCAATGCTTGTGCTGACATGTCACGAGGTGTGCAACCACGGTTACGAGCATAGCTCAAAGCTTCTACGTAAGGAGCGGTAGGCAAGCTCAATGCACGATATACTTCGCGTTGACCTGCAATACCCCATTCGTCCAAAGGCCCTGTACCACCAACAACAAGGCTGTACTGAATCAAACGCAAGTAGTGCTTGATGTCGCGAGCACACTTGGATTTGAAGGTATCGGTGGAGTTTGCTTCACCAGCATTGTTCAAGTAAGGATACTTCTTGATACATGCATTGTAAGCTTCGGAAGCTACGTTATCAAGGTTAGCAGCTAGCTTTTCAGCAGCTTCCAAACGTGCTGCTGCACGTTGGATAGAACCTTGTACTGATTCTAAGTCAGAGGTGCTAGGGAAACGACCAGCTGCATCAGCAGAGGCAATAACGGTAGTAACAACGGATTTCATTTATTAAATCTCCAAACTGGATTCTTTTTTATACTAGTGAGCTTAGTTTTAGTCGGGCTGAGCAAGTCTCAATCAGTAAATTGCAATCAGCAATCAATTAGCTAAGAGCTGCGATTACGCGATCAAAGTAGCTGGAAGCTTCGGCAACCAAGCTAGCGCAACGATCTTCAACGACAGGAGTTCCCATCTTGCGGAGCTTAGCACCTGCACGAGCTTCGCTAGGATTGTCTTGGATGTGAGCAACTGCTTGGGCCTTCATGATTTGGACAGCACGTACTGTAGAGGTTGTAGGTACGCCCAAAGCGGAGTAGGTTTCTTTCAAACCGTTCAAGCAACGATCATCCAATACGGAAGAATCACCAGCCAACAAAGCATAGGTGACATAACGTAGAATGATTTCAGCGTCACGCAAGCAAGCTGCCATGCGGCGGTTAGGGTAGCAGTTACCACCAGCTTGAATCAAGCCTTGGTTTTCGCAAATCATACCTGCTGCTGCATCGGAAACCATGCAACTTGCATTGCTGGCGATCGCGTTTACAGCATCTAAACGACGATTGCCGCTAGCTACGAATGCCTTAAGAGCATTCATATCACTTACTACAGAGGTGCTAGCATCGGCTGAAACTACAGCTCTAGAAAAAGCGTCAAGCATTTCGCTCTCCTTAAAAAAAATTGGTTATCTTATTAAAACGTGGTTCGCTTGTTTGATTTACAAGACACATAGAACATAAAAGATCGAGGTACGCATAGTCTCATCTATTGGAAACAAAGTAACATTCCTTAATAAACTAATAAAGAAGCCATTTGTTGTGGGGGGGGGGGGGGGGGGGGCCGCCCCGCGGGGGCGGGGGGGGTTTGTTGGTGTTTTATATATA